>CAYVIB010000005.1:0-189194 GCA_964451365.1 uncultured Cellvibrionaceae bacterium | reverse complement strand
TTATTCAATCACCTTGGCAACAACACCGGCACCCACGGTACGACCGCCTTCACGGATCGCAAAGCGCAACCCGTCTTCCATCGCGATCGGCGCGATCAGGGTAACAACCATTTGAATGTTGTCACCCGGCATTACCATCTCAACACCTTCCGGCAGCTCCACCGCGCCAGTCACGTCAGTGGTACGGAAGTAAAACTGCGGGCGGTAACCTTTGAAGAACGGGGTGTGTCGACCACCTTCATCTTTTGACAGCACGTACACTTCCGCTTCGAACTTGGTGTGCGGGGTGATGGTGCCCGGCTTGGCCAGTACCTGACCACGCTCGACTTCGTCACGCTTGGTACCGCGCAGCAGTACACCCACGTTCTCACCCGCGCGGCCTTCGTCCAGCAGCTTGCGGAACATTTCCACACCGGTACAGGTGGTTTTGGTGGTGTCTTTGATACCGACGATTTCAATTTCTTCACCGACTTTGATAATGCCGCGCTCAACACGACCAGTCACAACCGTACCGCGACCGGAAATGGAGAAGACGTCTTCGATCGGCATCAGGAACGGCTGGTCAATCGCGCGCTCCGGCTCCGGGATGTACTCATCCAGGGTTTCCACCAGTTTCTTAACCGCGGTGGTGCCCATTTCGTTGTCGTCCTTGCCTTCCAGCGCCATCAGCGCGGAGCCCACGATGATCGGGGTGTCGTCACCCGGGAATTCGTACTGGTCGAGCAGTTCGCGCACTTCCATTTCAACCAGTTCCAGCAGTTCGGCGTCGTCCACCATGTCGGCCTTGTTCAGGAACACGACGATGTACGGTACACCCACCTGGCGCGACAGCAGGATGTGCTCGCGCGTTTGCGGCATCGGCCCGTCGGCGGCCGAACAGACCAGGATCGCGCCGTCCATCTGGGCGGCACCGGTGATCATGTTTTTCACGTAGTCGGCGTGGCCCGGGCAGTCAACGTGCGCGTAGTGGCGCTTCGGTGAGTCGTATTCCACGTGGGAGGTGGCGATGGTGATACCACGCTCTCTTTCTTCCGGTGCGTTGTCGATACCGTCAAACGCCACCGCCGTGCCCCCCCACACTTCCGCGCAGACCCGGGTCAGTGCCGCCGTCAGCGTCGTCTTGCCGTGGTCAACGTGTCCAATGGTGCCCACATTGACGTGGGGCTTATTACGTTCAAATTTTTCCTTTGCCATGTGAGCTTCTCCTCAACTGGATTATTGAATTGTTAAGGTCAGCACTGGCCGACCACCGAACTTACTGCTTGAGACCGCCTGAGACGCCTGATTAAGCCCCATAGAGATTATGGACTCAATCAGAGGTTCCCAAATTCCCAACTTTCAAATACAAAAAAGCTCACGCCCCTTCGTCTTGCCTTTACGAGGTTCGTGAATATGTAATGGAGCTCATAACCGGATTTGAACCGGTGACCTCTTCCTTACCAAGGAAGTGCTCTACCGACTGAGCTATATGAGCCTGAATCTCCGTCGTAGCCATCATCCGTGATACCGCCCATGCTCGGTTTGACACGTCCGGCTTTATTTCGGTCCCTGAATATACTGTTGGAGCGGGCGGCGGGAATCGAACCCGCATCATCAGCTTGGAAGGCTGAGGTTCTACCACTAAACTACGCCCGCGCTTTTTCTTTCTTCTTTATATATGTATTTGAAAATGGTGCAGGGGGGTGGATTCGAACCACCGAAGCTTGCGCGTCAGATTTACAGTCTGATCCCTTTGGCCACTCGGGAACCCCTGCAACTACACCTTTTTACCTGAAACCCTATAGCGATTTCACGGTACCCACCAGATGGCCCAACAACCTGGCGTCTGCAAAAAAGTCGGCATAAGCCGACCTTTTATATGAATTCATATAATTTGGAGCTGGTGAGAGGAGTCGAACCCCCGACCGGCTGATTACAAGTCAGCTGCTCTACCAACTGAGCTACACCAGCTTCGTTTTAACTTCATTACCTGCCATCCTGGCGCAACATCGGCAGTAACATTCACCACCAGCCCAGGCTTCCTGCCTGGTCGTTCCGCAAGCTGCGATTGCCGCCTGTGGGCAATCGGTCTTGCTCCACCCAACTGAGCTACACCAGCTTCGTTTTAACTTCATTACCTGCCATCCTGGCGCAACATCGGCAGTAACATTCACCACCAGCCCAGGCTTCCTGCCTGGTCGTTCCGCAAGCTGCGATTGCCGCCTGTGGGCAATCGGTCTTGCTCCACCCAACTGAGCTACACCAGCTTTGTTTTAACTTCACTACCTGCCATCCTGGCTTCCTGCCACAGAGACACCCCTTCCAACCAACCATGCCGGGATTTCCGGATTGGCTTTGGCGTAAGGGATGCGCTCAGAAATGTGGAGGCGGGATTCTAGTGAATGTTGTCCTGCGAAGCAACATCTAAACAGAAATTTTGTCGTCGTTCGAGGTGATTGAGTCCGTCCATCACCCTGTCCCAGGTCAGATTGCTCATTTTCCTTTCTTCACCCGGGGCGAGCATGACCCAGATTTCGCGGTAGGTGCGTTCAATCGTCTCGAGATAAGGCTCCAGTCCAATACCAACCATTTCCGCCAATCGGGCCTTGGCGAGGTTTTCCTGGCTGAACATGCCCAGAGAAATGCCATTTTCAAACTCCCCCTTGGGAATAACATAGCTGTCAATTCCCCGCGCCTGCAGTTCCGCCAGTCGCCGCAAGGCCGCCCGACGACTCTCCGCCGGCTTCAAATACACCCAATACCCCGGCCCGGCCGGAAGCTCCAGGTCTTTTACCGAGCTGATGATATCAATCGCCGATAACCGGGAGCTAAAATCCTCCGCCGCGTCTGTGTCCTTGAACGGGCCAACCATTTCACACAGTGCCTTTTCATCCAGCGTACCGGCATTGAACGACGCCTGTGCCGGGAGTTCCTTCTTTACCCGCTCGCCAACAGGCTGGATATCCCCCACCTCACCCAACATTTTCAACTCCGGCAGCCCTTTATAAGGAAAAGGGGATTCACGAACCTCCGCAATATTCGCTTGATCGCTGTCAAACACAACGCCCCAGGCGAAAACCAGAACGTTAATACCCAGCAAAGAAAAGAATACCCAGCGCATATATATTTGATGCTCACTTATTCGCTATCGAGATTCAGTCCCGCGACGGAACTTTAGCGGTTTTGATCCCACAGTTTCAGGCCCTGCAGCACCAGAGACTCCCGAACCCTGGCCTCATTGCCACACCAGGGCGCTATTACATTCCTGTCTCCGCCGGTTACAAATACTGATCGCGAAGACCTGAACGCGGATTCGCCATTCTGAGCATAGCAGTCCGAGGGACTGTAATTCAGCGCTTTTTCCAGCAGCCCCTCGACTGCACCGGCAACACCGGCCTGGACACAGGGGACGGTATCGCATCCGGGCAACCACGTCTGAGGCAGGGTTAACGACTCCAGCTTTACATTGGAAGTTCCGGAAAAAAGAGCTTTTCTCATCATTTCGAGCCCGGGCGCAATAGCCCCCCCCAAGTGAAGACCATCGGAAGAAATATAGTCGATAGTCAACGCCGTACCTGCGCTAATGACGATACAGGCAGTTTTATATTCGTTATAGGCAGCCAGCATTGACAGCCAGCGGTCGACACCAAGGTGGGACAATTCTTCGTAACAGGCAGTTACGCCCGCCAGCGTTTTTTCGACCCGCGCAAATACCGGTAAAGCGTTGAAACTCTCTTCGCTCCAACGGTTTAACCGGGCTTCCATCCCGGCACCCGCCACGGAAGCCGCAACGATTTCTTCAGGCCGTTCGGAACCGAAATTGTCGATATCCTCTTTTAATAAAGTCCAGTCACCGTTTGTACAGGCGCCATAACGGCTTGATTGCCCGTAATCCAGGCACCATTTGGTTCGACTGTTTCCCAAATCCAGGTACAGTTTCACTCGCTCCGCCTCAAACTGATTTCACCGCCGACAAATATTTTTTCCTCGCCATTTACCCGCAGTCGCAACGCGCCATTTTCAGTTACACCCAATGCGGTGCCGCAGACGCTTCCCGCGGCGCTCATGATATTTACAAGCTGTCCAAGGTGAATATTGGCCGCCTCCCACTCTTTTTTCATCGGCGCAAAACCGGTTTTCTCAAATTCGGCAACAACCGGTAGAAGCTGTGCGAGAAGTTCGCCAACCAGGGATGAACGACTGGTTTTTCCCCGGCGATACCCCTCTATTCTGGTTAGATCTGTCCAGGCCTGATCTATTTTTTCCGCCTCGGAACCGGACATATTCACATTCAGCCCCAAACCAATTATCACGGTACAGTCGCCACTGACGTCACCGGCAATTTCCACCAGTACGCCACCCAGCTTTTCCTCCCCGACCATTAAGTCGTTAGGCCACTTCAGGCCCACGCCCGTCGCTCCCAGCCGGGAAAGCGCTCTCACAACCGCCACGCCCACCGCCAGGCTTAGCCCTTCCACCGCCGCAATACCCTGCTCGAATTTCCATGCAAGGGAAAGATAAATATTGCGCGCGAAGGGACTTTGCCACACCCTGCCCCGCCGGCCGCGACCAGCGGTTTGCATTTCCGCCAGACAAACCATTCCATGAACCGACTGGTTCTCGCGAACGCGATTGAGCAATACCTGATTGGTTGACGACAGCACCGGCTCCAACACAAGTTCAGTTATTAAACCGCATACCGCGTCGGGCAAACTCTCCAGAATCACCTGCCGGTCCAGCAGATCCAATCCACCTTCAATTCGATAACCCTGCCCCTTAACCGTTTCAATTTGCAGGCCGAATTTTTCGAACTGCTGCAACTGTTTCCAAACAGCGGCACGGCTGATAGCCAGCATCGCTCCCAGCGTCTCGCCGGAGTGAATTTCTCCGTCACTCATAACGGTTAACAGGCTGGTGGCGTTCGGATTTAACTTCATCATGTTCACGATTATCGATTGTCGTCAGCCAATATAGATTCTTTCGTAGCGATTTCCGAGCGCGGTCAGGATTTCATAACCAATCGTGCCCACCGCATTGGCCAACTCGTCGATGGTGCCATGTTTTCCCAACAGTTCAACCTTGTCTCCTTCCACCGGCCGTTTTTCAGCGGGAATTGCAGTTACATCAAAAACGGTAGTGTCCATTGATACGCGCCCAACCATGGGAATTTTTGTATTGTTAAAAAAGCCAAATCCGCGATTACCCATTATTCTCATTATCCCGTCGGCATAACCACCGGCCACTGTAACGAGAAACCGCTCGCGCGGCTCTTTATTAGTCGCACCGTAACCCACGGACTCGCCTGGCGGAAGCCGTCTCGTCTGCAGTACAGTCAGGTCCAGACTAACAACCGGCATCATGGGATTGATCTTTTGCGGCTGCGGATTACCGCCATAAATTGAAATACCCGGACGGACCAAATCGAAACGGGCATTTCCGGAAAGAAAAATACCGGATGAATTTGCCATGGTTGCTTTGATGTGCGGCAAAATCTTTTTGGCTTTCGCCAGGCACTCGGAAAACCGGTCAACCTGCCGTCGATTCAGCGGATGGTTCGACTCATCCGCGCAGGCGAAGTGACTCATTAAGGTGGTGATCCGCGCTTCGGCGAGCGTTTCGGGTTGCTGCAATAACGTATTGAACTCATCTATTTCAACACCCAGGCGACTCATTCCGGTATTGATTTTTAACACTGCTTCCGCGGAAGAATTTTCAGGACGGTTGCCGATAACGCGATGCCACCGAATAAACATGGGCATGGAAACAATCACCGGAATAAATCCCTGTGCAATAAACAGTTCCTCCTCACCGGGGCGACAACCGCACAGCACAAAAAGACGGGAGGAAGCCGGCAACAGCGGTTTTAGCTCTTGCGCTTCAGCAAGGGTGGCAACAAAAAAAGAACGACAGCCCGCGTCAGCCAGCTTGGGGGCGACGCGCTCAATTCCCAAACCATAGGCATTGGCTTTCACCACCGCACCGCATTCGCAGCCGGAATCGAGTTGTGATTTCAGGAAACACCAGTTGCCCTGGATTGCGGATAGATCGATGGTCAAGCTGCCGACGGGATGGGTCATACCGTTATACGCCAGAAGGATAACGCAATTAAATTTGCGAGCGAACAGTTGTGAAAACTCACTTTATTGTCGCACATCAAAAACGGCGGGGGCGCCCGAAGTGTCGAGCCATCGCTTACCCGCCACACTAGTTTAGTCGTCGATAAACTCGTCGGGGATATCGGCGTTGGTGTAAACGCTCTGTACGTCGTCCAGGTCTTCGAGCATATCGATCAACGCAATGGTTTTATCCGCATCTTCTTTCGAAGTGATGGGCACCAGGGTGGAAGGTATCATGGTGATTTCGGAATTTGCCGGTTCCAGGCCGGCCTCCACCATGGCTTCCTTTATGGCAAGGTAATCCTCAAACGCCGTGGTGACATCGATGGAGCCATCATCGTTGGTTTGCACATCTTCGGCGCCGGCTTCCAATGCGACTTCCATGATCCTGTCCTCATCGGCGCCCGGCGCAAATGAAATCTGGCCCTTGCGGGAAAACAGGTAGGAAACCGAGCCGTCGGTACCCAGATTGCCCCCGCGCTTGGTAAAAGCATGTCGCACTTCCGATACGGTACGATTGCGATTGTCCGACAGGCATTCCACCAGCACCGCAACACCGCCCACGCCATAACCTTCATAGGTGATTTCGTCGTAATTTTCACCTTCGGCACCGCCGGCACCCCGGGCAATGGCTTTATCGATGGTGTCGCGCTTCATGTTAGCACTGAGCGCCTTGTCCATCACCGCGCGCAGCTTGGGATTATCTTCGGGAAGGCCGCCGTTTTTGGCCGCGACGGTCAACTCACGAATAATCTTGGTAAAAATTTTTGCGCGCTTCGCATCCTGGGCTGCTTTTCTATGCTTGGTGTTGGCCCACTTACTATGACCCGCCATTACTTACTCCTCCACCATCGGAAATAAAATCAACCGCCGCTGTTTTCAGTTTGTTGCGGCTTGGCCTTTAGTCGTATATTCAGTTCGTCCAACTGCTTCCTATCCACCAGACCCGGAGCGTCGGTCATCAGGCAGGCGGCGGTCTGGGTTTTCGGGAAGGCGATGACATCCCGGATCGACCCGGCGCCGAGCATCAGCATAATCAGGCGGTCAAGGCCGAATGCCAAACCGCCGTGCGGCGGTGCGCCGTACTGCAGCGCATCCAGCAGAAAGCCAAACTTCTCTCTTTGTTCGGTCTCGTCGATACCGAGTATGCGAAAAACCACCTGTTGCATTTCCTGGCTGTGGATACGTATGGAACCGCCGCCCAGTTCGGTACCGTTCAACACCATATCGTAAGCGCGCGAAAGTGCCGCGGCCGGGTTGGCCTCAAGCTCCTGGACACTGCAGGAAGGCGAGGTAAACGGATGGTGCAGTGCGCTCAGCGTTCCTTCATCGGTGGTTTCAAACATCGGGAAATCCACCACCCACAGAGGCGCCCATTCGCGGGTATAAAGGTCGAGATCTTCACCGAGCTTGTTGCGCAATGCACCGAGCGCCTCGGAAACAATTTTGTGATTGTCGGCGCCGAAGAAAATCAGGTCGCCGTTTTCCGCCCCAACGCGTTCCAATACAGCGCGTAGTGCATCTTCCGGCAGGAATTTTACGATCGGCGACTGCAGGCCTTCCTGCAGATCGTTCTTGTCGTTGACCTTGATATAGGCCAGGCCTTTCGCGCCGTAAATTCCGACAAATTTAGTGTAAGCGTCAATCTGGCGCCGCGGAATTTCGCCGCCACCCGGTACCCGCATGGCGGTTACGCGACCGTTGGGATCTTTCGCGGGGCCGGAAAATACCTTGAATTCCACCTCGCTCATCAGGTCCTTGATTTCAACCATTTCCAGCGGAATGCGCAGGTCCGGCTTATCGGACCCGTATTTTTCCATCGCTTCAGCAAAAGGCATGCGCGGAAATTCACCCAGGTCCACATCCAGCAGGGATTTAAACAGTTCCCGGATCATATTTTCGGTGATCGCCATGATCTCGTCTTCGTTCAGGAACGATGTTTCGATGTCGATCTGGGTAAATTCCGGTTGCCGGTCCGCCCGCAAATCCTCGTCGCGGAAACATTTGGCAATCTGGTAATAACGGTCGAAGCCGGACACCATCAACAACTGCTTGAAAAGCTGGGGCGATTGCGGCAACGCAAAAAAATGGCCATCGTGAGTGCGCGACGGCACCAGGTAATCGCGCGCGCCCTCCGGCGTTGCCCGGGTGAGAATAGGCGTCTCAATATCAAGAAAACCTTCGCTATCGAGATAATTGCGAATCGCCGTGGTGACTTTGGATCTGAAACGCAGGCTTTTTTGCATTTCCTGGCGGCGCAGGTCCAGGTAACGGTACTTTAGCCGGACTTCTTCACCAACATTGGTGTGGGAATCCAACTGAAACGGCGGCGTGTTCGCCGTGTTGAGAATTTGCAGCGCGGTACCGTATACCTCAATTTCTCCGGTGGCCATGTTTGGATTGACGGTTTCCTTGCCGCGCGCCCGCACCTTTCCGGTTACCTGTAACACGTATTCCGGGCGCACCCGATCGGCAAGGGCAAAATTATCCTGACTGTCCGGATCGAAAACCACCTGGACGATGCCGTCCCGGTCCCGCAGGTCGACAAAGATCACTCCACCGTGGTCGCGGCGGCGATCCACCCAGCCACAAAGCGTGACTTCCTGGTCGATATGAGAAGTGTTGACACCGCCACAATAAATACTGCGCATGGATTAATTCCTGTAAAACGTTCAGCTAAACAATCAATTGATCAGGCGGGAATACAAAGCCCGACGGACTTGTATTCCCGCCGCGATTTCCTAAGCCGGCGATGCGGGCTTGCTGCTTTCTTTTGCCGAGCTACCGGACTTTGCCGAGGCCTCTCCCCCCGACGGGGAACTACCCTTCGACTCCGCCTTCTCCGATTTCGCACCGTCCTTCGGCTTGTCGGATTCACCGGCCAGGTTCTTCTTGTTGCCTGATTTGAAGTCTGTCTCATACCAGCCACCGCCTTTGAGGCGAAAAGCCGCGGCAGAGATTTTCTTCTTCAGTGCTTCCTCATTACAACCGGGACAAACAAGCAGGGGCTCATCGCTGAATTTCTGGATTGCCTCAAATTCGTGCTCGCAAGCCGTGCATTTATACTCGTATATTGGCATATATAACCCTTTAAAAATGCTTCCAGTTGACCGTTACAACCTGTAAAACGCTGCCGGCCCGGAAAACGGCCGGGCATTATACCCCAAGCCTCCCCAGGACATGAAGGTATCAATTCAAACCGGGGAGCTGCCGGAAACCGGGCATTGGCGTCCGCCTAAATGGGGTCAAAAGAGCCCGCTTGCAATAGTGCCCAGTCCAAAGAACCCCACCTCGCCTTAACAGGCGTGGATAGTCGATTGGACTCCGCGCCGGCTGATGTTCGCCATTAACGACATCCGAGGGGCGCATGCTCTTCACCAGAAGTGTGGTGATTAATGACCGTTTTAAGTTGAATCAGGGAAAAGTAAACCTGTTAAATAAGTCCACCCTTTTGTACCCGCAAGACATGATCTGTCAAAAGTTCCGACAATCTTTGCTAAAAAAGGGTAGTAATGCAGGCCAAAAACGAAAAAATTGAAAAAAAGTACTGAAAATAGAGAGTTTTTTGTTGCTGCAAAACGCCGAATAATCTATATATACGCCTGAAACGCGCCAACGTTAGTGAGACACTCAATTTTGGCACTCGCTCGCCGGGTTATTTTTCACTATGGTCGCGTCAGGATTCACTCAAACTTTTTCTGAAAACATAAGAATCAATAACGAGGTTAATACCTATGGCTGCACGTAAAGCAAGCAAGAAAGCTCCAGCGAAAGCGAAGAAGGCCCCGGCAAAGAAAGCAGCAGCAAAAAAAGCTCCCGCTAAAAAAGCGGCTGCCAAAAAAGCCCCGGCCAAAAAAGCTGCCGCACCAGCGAAAAAGCTCGGCGCGGTAAAAGATCGCTTCTCCAAGAGCGATATGCTGAACCACATCAGCGAAAGCACGGAGCTCTCCAGAAAGCAGGTTCAGTCAGTGTTGGATGAGTTGACCAATATTATTGACGCGCATGTATCGAAGAAAGGTCCAGGTGAATTTGTTATGCCCGGCCTGTTCAAGATCGCCTGCATCAAGAAGCCGGCCCGCAAGGCTCGTAAAGGCATCAACCCGTTCACCGGTGAAGAAACTGTCTTTAAAGCCAAGCCCGCCAGCACTCAAGTCAAGATCCGACCGTTGAAAAAACTGAAGGAAATGGCAGGCTAAACCTCTTCACGCAGATCAAAAAAAGCCCGCATTCGCGGGCTTTTTTGTTTATCGGTTGATGATGAAGAACCTCATGGCGTGTAACCCGGATTAACCGACCCATTGTCATCGCCGCTGTCGTAGGCCTTGAAGCCCTCACCCACGAGTGAGGCATGCAGACGTGTGACACGCTCCGCCAATGCATCGGGCTCGTATTCGGCCGGCGGGCAGGTTCCCCAGATTGCTTTCGGCCAGGCGGGGTCACCTTCATACCTGGCGACATGATGAACGTGGAGCTGCGGTACCAGGTTACCCAGTTCGGCAATATTCATCGTGGTGGGCGCAAATAACGAAGTCATCACTTCGGAGAGATGGGAAGACTCGCGAATCAGCTGAACCTGATCCTCATCGAGCAGATGATGAATTTCCCGCACCTTCTCCCGTTTGGGAACCAGAATACACCAAGGATAGTTGGCGTCCCGATGCAATAGCACCAATGACAACTTAAACTGGCCGACAATTACTGTATCTTTTTTCAGTTGCGGGTGCAGTTCAAACATATTGCTATTCCTCAATAATGTCTCTCACCTTAGAATATGCCTCTTTTCGACCATATACCAAATCATTTACGGTAAAAAATTACAAGGGTTCCCATGCGCGCAAGTCAATATCTTATAGCCACCCAAAAAGAAACGCCGGCCGACGCCGAAGTGATCAGCCACAAACTCATGCTGCGCGCCGGTTTGATCCGCAAGCTGGCATCCGGCCTCTATACCTGGCTGCCGCTGGGCCTGAAGGTGCTGCGCAAGGTGGAGCGCATCATCCGCGAGGAAATGGACAGGTCCGGCGCCCAGGAAGTATTGATGCCTGTGGTACAGCCTTCGGAACTATGGGAGGAATCCGGTCGTTGGCAACAGTACGGGCCGGAGCTGTTGCGCCTGCACGACCGTCACGAAAGGCCGTTTTGCCTGGGGCCGACACACGAGGAAGTGATTACCGACCTGATCCGCAACGAAATCAAAAGCTATAAGCAACTACCGGCAAATTTTTACCAGATCCAGACCAAGTTCCGCGACGAGGTGCGGCCGCGATTTGGTGTGATGCGCTCGCGTGAGTTCATTATGAAGGATGCTTACAGTTTTCACCTGAGCCAGGAATCCCTGCAGGAAACTTATGACCTGATGCACCGGACTTACTGCAACATTTTTGACCGCATCGGCCTGGATTATCGCCCCGTACTGGCGGATACCGGCTCGATTGGCGGTTCCGGTTCGCACGAATTCCACGTACTGGCCGACAGCGGCGAGGATGATATTGCTTTCAGCACTGAGGGCGGTTATGCCGCCAACGTGGAACTCGCCGAAGCGGTCGCGCCGGAAATGCCCGAAGGTTTTACTCCGCAAACCATGGCGGAAGTAGCCACCCCTGGGAAAAAAACCATCGAAGAGGTTGCGGCCCATCTCGGTATACCGGCCAGCCAGACGGTAAAAACACTGATCGTGTTGGGGCGAACCGAAAGCGAAGACGAAACGCCGCCCCTGATTGCGCTGGTACTGCGCGGCGATCACAGCCTGAATGCTATCAAAGCCGCCAAGCTGCTCCAGGTGGCAAGCCCGCTGACGTTTGCCGACGAAACGCGCATTAAAAATGAACTGGGCGTGGATGTGGGTTCGCTTGGGCCGGTGAACCTGAAGATTCCGGTTATTGTCGATCGCGCCGCCGCGGCCAGTGTTAATTTTGCCTGCGGCGCCAATAAAAATGATTTCCATCTCACCGGCGTTAACTGGGATGACCCGGCAATCAAGGTGAACGCGGTGGAAGATATCCGCAACGTGCGGATCGGCGATCCCAGCCCGGACGGAAAAGGCACACTGGAGATCAAGCGCGGCATCGAAGTAGGCCATATTTTCCAGTTGGGCACCAAGTACTCAGCCGCCATGAAAGCAGGTGTGCTGGATGAAAACGGGCGCGACCAGACGCTGATCATGGGCTGCTACGGTATCGGCGTAACCCGCATTGTTGCCGCCGCCATCGAACAAAACCACGACGACAACGGCATTATCTGGCCAATATCCATCGCCCCTTTCGAAGTGGCGATCATTCCCATCAACCCCCACAAATCGCCCCAGGTTGCACAAGCCAGCGAAAGCCTCTATAACTCTTTAAGGGAAGCGGGCCTGGACGTACTGCTGATGGACGAAGCCAAAGCGCGCCTGGGTGTGATGCTGGCGGATGTGGAGCTGATGGGAATTCCCCACCGCATTGTCGTGGGCGACCGGGGCCTCGAGAATAACACGGTGGAATACCGGGCTCGCACGGAAACGGAGAGCCAGGATATTGGCCTGGATAACATTATCGGATTACTGAAAGAGAAGATTGGCCGCAACTGATTTCAATCGCCAATGGCAAAAGAAAAACCAATAACAAACCATCCAAGACTGCCGCGTGCCCTGCTCGGCTGGCTCGCGGCATTCCTGTTAATAATTTCCCCCTCGGTAATCGCGCAGCAGGATATCGATCCGGAGCTGCGCGAGAAGCTCAAACTTACCATCGCGGAGGCCGACAGTTTTGTCGATCGCTTCGATGCCGAGGTCTGGCTGGTTGACAAGTCCACGGTGCTGGAGAAGTTCGTCAAGGACCCGGACGAACGCCTGACCATACTCAAGGAAGTTCATCGCGCGGCAAAGCAGGTGGATATCCCACCGGAGTTTGTCTTGGCGGTCATTGAAGTGGAAAGTCGTTTCGACCGTTATGCCATCTCAGTGGTGGGTGCGCAGGGAATGATGCAGGTGATGCCCTTCTGGAAAAATGAAATCGGACGGGAAAACGATAACCTGATGAACCTGAAAACCAACCTGCAATACGGTTGTACCATTCTCAAACATTATCTCGACCGGGCCAAAGGCAACTGGGGAGAAGCACTCGCGCGCTATAACGGCAGCTACGGCAAATACTGGTATCCGGAAAAAGTCATGGTGGCGTGGGAAAAGAACTGGCGGTAGACGACCGCTCGTTTGAGCACGGATAAAAAACGCGACCCTCTGCCCTAGCGCGGTTCGCAGCCCACATCTTTTTTTGAATTCCGTTTTTCCCTAAAAGTTCCATTGCACTTTATTTTGTTTCACCTGCCGCGGGTTCCTAAATTTTCACTAAATTACGCTGGCCTGCACAATTTTCAAAACATGTCCTCCCTATTGCGTTGTAAATATTAATTTACACAGCGCAATGTTTTCGGGTAACGCTTTTTGCTCCCTTTGTCATGAAAAAAAACCTCCGTTATTTATAAACCAACAAATTGGCAAGGCTGATGCAAGTAAATTAACAGTCCGAAAAGCAGTGCCACCGGAAATTATTTTTTTGCCTGACGGAAGGCACTAACGGGATGAACCTAACCAGGAGGAGGTATGCCATGAATAAAATTCCAGGAAAGATGAAGTATTTGAACAGACTGATTAGCCTGAGTGCAGCTGGGCTGCTGGTAGGTACCGCGGGCGCTTATGCAGCTGGCGAAAGCCAAAGTACCAGTGATCCATCAAGCCAGCACCAAAACCAACAGCAAGTGAATGCGCCCCGGTTTTCCGAGGTTGACCAAAATCAGGACCAACGCCTGGTATGGACGGAGATCTATGCCATTTATGACGATGAACTCAACAGAGCGGGCTGGCAGGAACAGGATGTGATGGACCAACACGATCGCAATCAGGACGCCGGCCTGGATGCGGACGAGTATGTCATTTTTATTACCACGCTGGCGGAACAACCGGGAAGCAGTATTAGCCAGGCTCAGGCCCAATCCCAAAACCAGGAATTGAGCCAAAGCCAAAGCCCAGACCAAAACCAGAGCCCGGACCAGGGGCAGGAGCTTAGCCAAACCGGGTCCAGCCAAAGCCAGAGCGACCAGCAGGCCATGGAGGATCAGGAACTGCTGACCGACCGTAGCGCGGATCCCGGCTCGGCGGAATACTATGACGAGCAGGACACGGACGCTGTGGCTGAAAGCTACGAGCAGGAAACGCAGGATGCGGGACCGGCGGATATAGCCTCTGATCAACAGGAGCAGGACCAGAGCTTGGCTGCCGACCAACAGGGACAGCAACAGGGACAAGGACAGGATGAAATGGCCGGCAGCCAGGGACAGCAGTCAGGCCAGCAACAGGATCAGGAGTTGGCAGGAAGCACCGGCCAGGGAAATCAGGGCCAGCAGAGTGGCACCGCGGGTGATCAGGCTCAGGCGGACGGAACCACCACCACTATCATTGCAATCACAGACGTACCCGATCTCACAGCGGAAGACCTGGAAGACCGACACGTGGTCAACCTGAGCGGTGAGGATATTGGCGAAGTTGAGGAAGTGATCTTTGGCGCGGATGGAGCCATTACCGGGTTGGTCGTCGGCGTTGGCGGATTTTGGGATATAGGCGATAAGGATGTCTATGCCAACGCCAGCGAAATACGCGTTTCCGGCGACGAACTCGTGTGGGAAACGACCCTGGATGAAGAGTCGCTGGAGGAATTGCCTGAGTATGAAGCCCCGACGGTTTCCGCAATCGAATAACATGGACGTTATCATTCGCAGTCACCGGCGGGGGTCCCCCGCCGGCCATTTCTTTTAATCCTTCATTTTCCCCTCACTGTTGAAAATTACGCCACCACCCTCTTAAAGGCTATAATCAGGGGATGGAAAGCGACCACGTACCGCAGGGACAGCAAAACCTGACAAACGGCTATAAAAAATGTTTATTCAAATAAAGTCCCGACTGTATTCCATCCTGTTGATTTTCCTGGCTTTCACCCTGATTTCCTGCGGTGGTGGCGGTGGTTCTTCCAGCCAGTCACCAACGCCGACACCGTCTCCAACCCCATCGCCCACACCCAGCCCTTCCCCCATTCCCTCGCCAACACCTTCACCAACACCTTCGCCGGTTCCACCGGATGAAGCACCCGAGGGAGGCACCTCCATTATCGATACCACCATTTCCAATGCCGGTTTCTGGAGTGGAGATAACGCCGGTTCGCCTGTGGGCAGCCGCCAAATTGAGAATGTCGAGCACGAGGAATTCACTCAGGCAACGCGCATTAACGTCACTGACCCCACCGGTGAATTCTGGAATGGGCAATTATCCTTCCCTATCAACACTGATCTCGCCGCCGGCGATGTGGTTCTGATTCACCTTTTCTTCCGCTCGGTCGAAAACACCTACGAATCAGGTAATGGCTTCGCCACCGTCTTTATCGAAAACGCCGAATTCGAAAAATATATTACCCGCGAAATTTCCGCCGCCAACGAATGGCAGGAGTACTATCTGCCTGTCGAAATCACCGCAAACGAGACAGCGGAACAACTGGTGCTGAAAATCGGATTTGGCGCTGGCGACCGTGCCCAAGTGTTTGACGTGGCCGGGGTAGAACTTCTCAATTACGGCAATACGCTGGAAGTCACCGATTTGCCGTCAACACGTCCGACCTATGAGGGCCGGGAAGCGGAAGCCGAATGGCGCACGGCGGCCGCCGAGCGCATAGAGCAATATCGTAAAGGCAATTTTCAGTTGACCGTGCTGAACTCCGAAGGCCTTCCGGCGGAAGGCGCCACCGTCGCTGTACGTTTTAAAAAGCACGCCTACCACTTTGGCTCGGTTACCGTCGGCCATCTCCTGACAGGCAGTGGCTCGGACAACGACACCTATCGGGAAAAAGTCCTTGAATTGTTTAACCAGAGCGGACCGGAAAACGATTTGAAATGGGGCCCGTGGATTGGAGAATGGGGTTCGAACTTCAGCCAGCAAACCACCTTGGACGGGCTGCAATGGCTGCGCGACAACGGCCTGTATACTCGCGGCCACGTATTGGTCTGGCCATCGAAAAGGAACCTCCCCGATATGATTCAGGAGTACCTGCCGGAGGGCGAGTCTGAAAATGCCGACCCGCTGGCAGAACAGATTGTTCTCGATCATATCGACGATATCACACAGGCGACAGCGGACTACCTGGACGAGTGGGATGTATTAAATGAACCCTACGACAATCATTACCTGATGGACGCCTTCGGCGACGAGGTTATGGTGGACTGGTTCAACCGCGCACGCCTAAACCTGCCGGCTCACGGACTGTACCTGAACGACTACGGCATCCTCTCGGCCGGCGGCCGCGATACCGGTCACCAGAACCATTTTGAAAACACCATTCAGTACCTTGTGGATAACGGGGCACCGATTACCGGCATCGGAATGCAGAGCCACTTTGGCGAATCGCCCACATCGATTCCGATGATCTACTCCATCATCGAGCGGTACCACACCGCGTTCCCCGAACTGGATATCCGTTCGACCGAATTTGATGTCAACACCACGGATGAAGAGCTGCAGGCGGATTTCACCCGCGATTTCGTCACCATTTTTTTCAGCCATCCGGCCACCGTGGGTGTACAACTGTGGGGATTCTGGGCCGGCGCCCACTGGACGCCAAACGCGGCATTTTATACCCAGGACTGGCAGGAAAAGCCTAACGCGGTCGCCTGGAAAAATCTTATCTATTCCGATTGGTGGAACAACTTCGATGGTCAAACGGACACACAAGGTATCTTCAGCGAACGCGGTTTTTACGGGAATTATGAAGTGACCGTAACCATTGGAGAGGAGAGCCGCGTGTTTGAATTTACCCTAAGTGACGACGCGGAAAATGAATTTGAATTCTCTTTTGCGGATTAATTAGTTAACCGGCTCAGGAATGCCGGCTAATAATATTGCGTATAAGGGCGGATCGTATCCGCCCTTTTCGCCCTCATTCAACAAGGCAAGCCGAGGTTTAATCGGGCTTACCTGATTTGTCATCCTGCAAATAGCTTGTAAACCAGCTTGTCAACTCATTATTAACTTCATCGCGATGCAACCGGAGGCCGTGATCATCACGCGGATAAATTACGAGTTTGTAGGGATGGTTATGCTGTTGTAATATCGTTGCCAGTATCAACGACTGGTTCGCATTAACCCTTGTATCGTTCTGCCCATGGAGCACCAAAAGGGGGACATTCTTATTCAATTTTTTCACCCACTTAACCGCCGATCGTTGATGAAGTACCTTTCCGTTATTCGTGCCGTAACCCGGTATTCGTTCCTTGTACACGTTTTCCATATCGGGCCTGTCCGACAGCAATGCTTGCAGATCCGTCGGTGAGGCCATGACAGCGGCCGCCTTTACGTTTGCGCCCGCCTTTAGCGCCAGCAAAGTTTGCATACCGCCGCGACTGGAACCAAATATTCCTACCCGACTCGCATCCGCTCCTTCAATGTAGGGAATAATATTTAGCAGTTCCAGAACATCGTCCACATCCGCACCGCCAAACTGGTCATCAAACGCAGCATCACGTTCCTTCATAAAGGTGCCCCGGTATTGACTGCCGATAATGACAAATCCCTGATCAGCAATAGGAAAAAGACGCCGGAAAAAGTTTCCAAACACCATGCCACCGTAGTTGCCATTACCACCCCGGTTGTATATCAGTACCGGAAGCAAAGCATTGCTCTTCTTTTTAATAACGTAGCCGTTCACTTTTTTTCCATCGACCAGATATTGAAACCAGGCGCAGGTTAAATTTTCTTTATAATAGTTGTATTCCTGCCTGGAAATATTCTTGCTGAACCGCTGTCGGGCTGTCTCTTTCTGCTTTTCTGTTTTATGTTCCGGGTTTCGGTTAATCAATGATTCACGCCAACCGGTATAGTCGCCGAAAGGGCCGGAAAAGCAGGGGCGTTGGTGAACAACGCCTTTATAATCATTAAAATCAATACCGGGCTTGGCGCTAGCTGAAAATGTGAGTAAAAGAAAGGGAACTACAATATAGCTGAGGGATATGCGCATTTGTTTTTCTCTTGTTTTATTGAACTATGCGAAGAGAAGTTCTGAGTCCGAAACATTACAAATACTGTCAAGGCCTGTTGAAACTCGCCCCTGTCGTACAGCGACATCAAGTACGCCCTTGAAGATCTGCCTGGAGTATCCGCGGCACCACTGGATAATACAAAACTCTGGTGGTCTCCCACCGAATATCCTTCTCTTGTGGTTATCTCAGGTTCCAAACCGCCATTTATTTATCTGTTACCTGGCGATTAATTCGAACCACTACAGAATTTTGGGGCGACGCCCATTCGTGGTAAATATCCGCAACATAATCCATTATTTCGCTCTCGGGAATATGATTTGGAATTTTTAGCTCGTGTAACTTCCGCTTTTTCCCTTCCGCTCCGCAACGATAAGCCGTCCACTCGCCTTCCCGTTTAATAATTTCAATATCCATTTTTCCGAAAACATCCAGTTTCATCATCCATCGCCGGGAAACTTGCCCGCCTCACTTTCCAGCGCAATCGCAACATCCCTTGCAACCTCATCGCGAATCAACGCCCAATGAAAAAAATTGTCATCGTTGGCGACGAAAAAATTGTGATTGTAGTGCGTCAGGCGCATATTCCGGTAAAGGGGCCGGCTGATTTTGACAACCTCGTCCCAATATTCCAACGCCCGCTTCAAATGAGCGACGGCTTGCTTTTTATATTCTTCATCCCCAGCCAGACGGTAGGTTTGCAATGCCACCGCACCTTTCAGTTTTTCCGCCAGATGCAGTCCCAGGTTTGCCCAGATTTTAATATCCGCCACCTCGTACATGAGTGAGGCACTGCCGCTTGTATCAATACCCTTCACCAGGCTCAGGGCTTTTTCGTTGTCCCGCTCCAGCATCCCGGCAAGAACAGGAGGGGTAACACGATCCGCTTTAAAGGAATCGCCGTTCTGTAATGCGCTTACATATTCGCTCACCGAGACATACTCACTGGCCATGGTGGGCTGCCCGATAAGCTGATCGACTGAAATATATTTCGTGTAATCGCCCTGCAGCGCCAGAAATCCCTCGCCGTAAAGCGTGAAATCCCAACGCGAGTCGTACAGGGAGGCCAGGCGCAGTTGCGTGTTGGATGCCAGTGACATGGCCTGCAGCAAATTATCGCCCTTCCGTCCATAACGCCGATTGAATTCCGCCTGAAACACGGCATCGGGAGTGTTGGGGTTGTAAAGCAAACGCCCCCAAAGCTTGTAAAAAAGCCACTGACGCTCGAACGCCCACTTCCAGTCGACCGGCTCCTCTACCGCGGTAAAATAATCTTTTGCGGGAATATAAGTTTCGGAACCCACAAAATAACCACCGACATAACTTGCCTCACCGTTTAGCGCGATATGCCGGCGAATAAATTCAGGCACACCCCAGCGCAGGGCAAAGAAATCTTCGTTGCGTACCTGCCAGGTTATTTTGTAATTGCGTGGCTCCGGAACAAAATAGGTGTCCCCCAATTTACCGCCGTGCACCTTCTCCAGTTTCGGCGTGGAATGCCCGTGCGACCAATTGAATTTCATCTCCACCCAAATCGGCCCGTCAAAACGGTTTTCAAGTTTTTCCATCGCCGCCCGAGTCACCTTTTCCACATTTTTACTGACGCCCGGCTCCGACGACAGACCGGAGGAAAATGGCACGCGATGGATCAGCTTTACCGGACGGTCTGCCCGTAACATGCCGGCTATCAGGACATCGTCCATCCACTGCTGTCGCTCCAGCGGCGTCATGCCTGCCATGCCCTCACCGTGTGAAATACCCACGCCATCCAGATTAGGATACTCTTCCAACACCTGCTCCACGCTTTCACGCAGGTAACGACGCACAAGTTCGGACGCGTCGCCCGGCACGTAGTAGTGTGGGTAAAAATTCTCCTTCGCCACGCCGTGCACTTGCGCGAATTCCCTGCTGACGAAAATACTCCAGTGGACGATATAAGTATCCAGCCCCCGCTCCTTCGCCATGCGAAAAATTTCCCGGTAAAGGTGCTGCCACTGTTTGAACTCCTTGTTCGACCAGGGACTGGCTTCGGGAAAATTTTTCGGCCGGACCATAAACGTATAGGGATGCAAATTCCAAAGGCTGATGACGTTGAAACGATTTTCCACCATCATGTCGAGAAAGGCTTCCCAGTATTCCAGGTCACGCACGGTTTCATAATGCTGATCCAGCGCGGAACTGGGCCGATACGTTTCCCACGGCAGATTAAACTTGATGCCACGAAATGCCAGGTTCGGCTTTGCCTGCTCGGCCTCAACCTCGCCGAGTGGAATACCATTGCGGATTTTCTCCGCCAACGCCAGGGCACCATAGATCATGCCACGATTATCCCCACCATAAATGGTGATGACTTTGCCTTCGGGAATAATTGAAAACGCCTCCGCGTCCAGGCGACCCGAATGAACCGCAAGGCTGATCAGGTAATCGTAATGCTTGTGGGCCGCCACCTTTTTCAACCGGGCGGGGTTGGTCAGGCTGATTTTGTATTCGTCTCCGGCGGTTCTGGCGTGGACGTTATGGCCTTTTCCCGCTAACGCCTCACCCAGCTTTCTCGCCGCGTAAGCCGCCTGCGGCAGCTCCTCATCGTGCAGAATGGAAACATTTTCGGCCTTGACCGGCGCACCTGCCAGGCAAAATGAAATTAAAAAGAATAGCAGACAGGTGCGCATGTTCGATTCCGGGCTCCACGATGAGATCAGGCGATCGGACAGGTTATACCACACACGGTGAAAATTTCTTCATGCAAACCACAGCTGTTGCCGCTAAAGGGAGTAGTCGTGCACCGAATTCAGGAACCACTCGCCCTCCTTATTGACGAAGTGGTACTCAAGCAGCCAGTCCGTATCTTCCTTGTATATTTTGACAATTTTGGCTGAGGGGTCACGCTCGGAGGGTTTGACTTCCGTGGACAGATTATTTTTTGAAATAAATTCGTCCATTGCCGGTCTTTTCTCCAGTTCATTCCTGGATACCGTGGACTCTATAGCCGTCTTTTTTTCCTTGCCATAAGTGTCCACCGTATATTCGTGCCTCACGGATAACAGCGGGGTCATGGTGCGGCCCAGCGCGAATTGTTTATCCGAAAGGAAACGGTCCAGGAAAAGGTCGAAATCTTCAACGTCAGCTTGTTCCGTACACCCCAGGACGGAGACTAAAAGAATGATGGTAAGCGTTTTTTGGATAATTGCCGGGTACTTGGTTTCCATGCTTCACAGGTTTTATGTAACGATCTCCAAAGTCTACGACCGTTTACCGTTAACAGCAACTTAATCGCTTCTTTATATAGGAAAGCCCGACTCCGAAAGGGGCAACCTTCCGGTCAATCCAGGTGATATCCGTTATCTCTTATGTTTTGAGTACGGAACTTCGCGGCTTAAAAATTATTCTTTTTCGATAACCGGCAAACCGGAAGATGGAACATGCCTTTGAAGATCGCCGGCAGGTTCGCGTTGATCAGCAACAGGCCGGGCGTGCGCCGAGTGATACGCGAGCGTGGCGGCAACCAGAACCACCGCGGTCACAAATGCCAGGCGTTCCAAGATCGTCGATTTATCAATAGCCATACTACTTTCCTCTTGGCTCGGGATGATCATATCCACCAGCATTGCAACCATTGGATACGACTCAGCAAACATGAAATAGGTATATTTTTAATGATCGGCAAAACCGAATGGGGAGATTTTCGGTTGAATTCTGCGCAAATTCAAGCCGTTCGCCTAAATGAACGAAATTTTGGCATGGTAAGCAACAAAAAGCAGAAGCTAGTGACGAAAACGTTGGGGAATGAAACCTTCAAGCCACGTAATTACAGCCTGTGGGTCCTTAGGCACATCCAGCGCGCGTCGCGCCGGCCTGGCCTGCGGGTATCCGCCAACCTGATGTTCCGAATCGATAATCCTGCCGGCACCTTCCCTGACGCTGCGTACAATACGTGAATCAACAGCATCGCGATCCCAGGGGCGGGCGCCGGCATGTTTGAGCACTGATTCATACACATGTGAAACCGGCAAGGGTTCGAGCCCCGCCGGCCACAATGGCGGCCCACGCAATAATTTTACGTCGCCCTGGACCTGCGCCATGGGCTCTCCGTCCAAATTGATAACGCGGTTGTCCTTGAGGTAGGCGTCCCCCTGATAGGCAACCAGCGCGAGGTCTGAATAGGTGTCGCGACCATAGCGCAGGTCGTTGCCGACCACCGCCACCCGTGGGTTGCCGGGCGCGGCGCCCTTACCTTCCCACTCCCGGCCCACGTAACCCAACTGAACGGCAGCATTGCCCAGGTTATACATCAGGTTATTAACCACGACGCCCGTGGCATGCGCCTTGAAATAAGGGTTGCGCCGATCATTGTGAGCAAACAGGTTACCTATCACAGCAACCTCTTGCACATAATCGTGCACCAGTAGGCCTTTAGAGTGCCTGCCTTTTTTATGCGTGGCGTAGTCAAGCGCCTCGGCAATAATTGAGTGGCTGAACGTAACGCGCCCGGCGGTGGCCTCAGGCCCGCCGTGGCGATCGCCGGAAGCGGACATGTTTTCGTCCACCGCCCAACTCACCGAGCAGTGATCGATATGAATATCGCGGCCACGGGAAATCCCGATGCCGTCCGGCTCCCAACCCGAACGTGGCGGCTGGTGGTTACCGCCCGGCCTTACCCGCAAATGTTGCAGGCGCACGTCATGTGTTCGAATGGAAATCCCACCGCGGATAAGTGTGATACCGGGACTGGGTGCGGTTTGTCCCGCCACCGTCAGATAGGGCGTAGTAATGGAAAGACTGTTACCGGCAAGGTCGATTACTCCACCCACCTCGAACACAACGGTACGCTTGCCGGGCTGGCTGACTGCCCAGCGCAACGTCCCCTCTCCCTCGCTGGCCAGGCTCGTAACCTTAATAACCCGGCCACCGGAACCACCCGGCGTGTCGGCACCGAAACCGGAAATCCTGTCCACGCTTTGGGCTCTTGCTGAATCAATTAAAACAAGAAAAAGGAAAAAGAACGTAGCGAATACACGAAATAACGAACGAGCCACGCGCATTCTTTACACCATGGGATTCCCGCGCTTGCACAACTGGATTGAGAAGCCCCAGGGATCTTTTAGCATTAACAACACTGAACCATCGTCGAGGCGCACATCATCCACCTTGCGACAACCGTTTTGGCAGAGTTTTTCCGCGTCGGCATCCGGGTCTTCACTGACAAAAGCCAGGTGCAGCATTAACGGATTCATGCAGGAATAATCCGGCACGGCATCCGGCGGGTTATTGTAGATTTCAAGCATCACCTTACCGGTGCTGTCCGCCAAAAAATGCGTGTGCGGCGCCTTGTCGAATTTATGTTTGACCGTAAAGCCCAAATGCTCGCAATACCACGCCGCGATAGCGATGGGGTCACTGACATTAAAGGCAAAATGTTCGATGCGCATAAAATCCCCGAGTTAAACGACTACTTTCAATCCAGTGCACGATAAACAACATTATCGAAGCGCTTTGCCCTTGTCCGCGACATAAATCGCGGGGCGCAGGCTTAGAAAATAATAAGCAACATTATGGTGATAACCACTGACTTCCATTTGCGTTGGAAACTTGTGCCATTTCTTCCCGTTATCGACGCTATAGTAAATGGTTACAATGTGACGCCGGTTCTGAATTTTTAATCTGAACTTCTTTCCAAGAATCTCCGGCTTTGGCAAAGCCCGTTGCATACCGTAACGATGCATAACCCATCGGTCATCGCTGCGAACGCCGAGGCCCGTGTACAGCTTGTCATTGTAAAAAAGCAAAATTCCCGCTTCGGCGTCATCCAGTAATTCAACATCGGTCTCCACCTCATAAGCCTGGTCGCCGACGACGAAAGTCAGCGGCGAGGAGTCGGAGGGTAAAGTGCCTTCGGCCGCCAATTCCCAGATTTGGACGGGTTTAGAGCAGACTTCGCCATGCTATTTCGAATCAAGGCGCCGCCGGCTCAGTGTGCCGTCGATACGCTCATCACCGATCTGTACGTTCTCAAAACGGATATCCCGCGCATTTTCCAGTATCATAACTTTCTCCGCTTCACCCACCTTTACGTTTTTAAATAACACTGATTCCAGCGGAGCACTTTGCGGAGCATGGACTTCCAATGCCGTTCCGGCTTTTTGAACATTGAAGTTCTCGAACACAATATCGATAAGTGGCGGGAAAGTGGCCGCCAAGTTCGCTTGGGTAGTTCAGCTGAAACCAGAACAGGTTATCGAAGGCCTCGACCTCGAAGTTGCGCACCCGAATATGCTCGACCCGTCCCCCACGATCCAGATTGGATTTGAAGCGGATGGCGGACAGCCCCTTTCGCAGAATGTTATTATCGAAAAACACGTTTCTGATGCCGCCGGACATCTCGCTACCCAAGGCAATGCCGTCCTCGCCGCCCATATCATTATTGCGGACAACGATGTTCTGGCTCGGTACACCGATAGTTCTGCCGTCCAGGTCACGGCCTGACTTGACCACCACTGAATCATCCCCCGTGCGAAACCAACTGCTTTCCACCAACACGTGAGAACTGCTGTCAATATCGATACCATCATTATTCGGAAAGTGCGAGTCAACGCGAATGCCGCGCACGGTGGCGTGGTCGGTGTAAACCAGATGGTTTACCCAGAAAGGAGAGTTTAAGCAGATATAATCCTCAAGCAAAATTCGCTTCGCATGGAAAAACTGAATCAGCGGAGGACGTAAATAAGTTCCTTTTCCGAATTTGCGTGCTTCCAGCGGTATACCGTCAAATCCCATGCGGCGCAGCTTTCGAATATCATCGGTCTGTTTTTTGTGCCAGCCGTGGAAGTGGCTTTTTGCATTTCCGTCGATCTTACCACCACCGGTAATGGATACATCTTCAACATTCGCGGCGTAAATCAATGGTGAATAAGTATAAACTTCGGTGCCTTCCCAGCGCGTATGCACTACCGGCAGGTAATATTCCGGCTTTTCGGAGAATAAAAGCGTGGCTTCCTTGTCGAGATTCAAATTGATTCTGCTTTTTAGCTTCAGCGGTCCCTGCAAGTACCATGTTCCGGCCGGAACATGGATTGTGCCGCCGCCTTGTGCCGAGACATCATCAATGCATTTTTGAATCGCCGGCAGCGCGTCGAACTTGCTGCCACTTCGCGCGCCGCAGTCGACAATGGAAGCCCGGTGATTGGGGATACGCGGCAACTCAATATCTTCGACGATTTTAGTGGCGAGTGTCCAGTCGTCCGCCCGTGCGAAGGAAGCCAGGAAAAACAAGCAAAAATATAAAAAAATTCTCATTAACACCGATCCACCTAATTTACAGCGATAAATAGCCAGGAAGCCGGGAAATAAATTTTCAACCTATCGATTCAAAGACTATGGTTTCCCGCAACGGATGCTCCAGACGCCCAAAAACTCCCGGTTGTGATGCCCGAAACGAAAACTGATCCCGCACCTGAAAAAAAATACGATGATGCTAAAAATAAAAACCCCCAACTGACCAAATCAACTGGGGGTTGATGATACTTTGAATCAAATCTCTAAAACGTGGCTCTTACTCCCAGGAAGAACTGTCTTCCTGTATGGTTATATTCTCGTACCAGGTTCATCGTTCCCGCAGGTCCGGTAGTATAGAGACGCTCGTATTCGTCGGTTAGATTGATCACCTCGAATGTCAATGTTACGTTATCTGTAAGGTTATAGAACGAAGTGAAGTCAACATGGGTTGGCCCAGTTGTAGCTTCCGAGTAGTTATGGTTTGAACCAATATTACTGGTAACGTAGTCATCGCGATTATTCATCGCAATACGTGAGCCCCAAGTATCGACTTCATAATAGAGCGTGACGTTATAGGAGTTTTCAGATAAGCCAGGTAACGGCGCGGATTCAGGGCCCTCTCCCCGATCCACCATGGTTGTGGCGTCTACGGAAGAGTAGTTTGCGAGAAGCCCCAAATTACTCCAGAATCCCGGCAGGAATGTGAATGCTTGCTGATAGGCGATTTCCCAACCATCCAGATCCGTACCTTCTGTATTTGACGAGGTTGAGTATTCCCATTCCAGTGTCGGATCCAACAACTCCGGCTGGCCGGGATACAGCGATTCTACGATCGGCCTATCTTCAGCGCGCAACGGCCCAAAAGTTGTTGGCGAGGAAATAAAGCTGTCAATATCCTTGGTAAAGTAGTTAAAAGCAAGGACAGATTCGTCGCCAAAGTACCATTCCCAGCTGAGATTGACATCGTTAGATAACAAGGGTTCTAACTGGGAGTTACCTCCGGATACAGTGAAGTTAACATCAGAATAGGATTTTGACGGAACCAGACTGGACATGCCTGGACGAGTCAGAGTTTTGGCCATGCCTAAACGAAGAATCATATCTTCTGTAACATCGTAGGCAATGTTTAGTGACGGCAACGTATTGTTGAAGCTGTTTGTCTCGACGTTCGCGGTATCTTGACTCAGCCAGCCGGTTGCGGTTACGTCTGTTTTAACGTGACGAACACCGGCGTTTAAGCGAAAACCTTTCCCACCCAACTCAGTATTAAGATTGTAATCAACGTAAGTTCCGGTGGTTTCTTCCTGTACTGTCCAGGTTTGGATGCCGGGGCCGCGCGCCGCCGTTGCGGTTGTTCCAAATGCGGGTATTGCCGCACCAAAATCCAGCACAACAAAATCCAGCGCGGTATCACTGCCGTAGCCACCGGCATCGTCATAGCGATGCACCCTGGCTACGGTGGAGAGGTCAATGGATGAAGGATCCACGTCACCACGATATTCAACGCTGTTTACTTCCCTGTCATTTAGCATTACACCAAACTTAACGGAGTTCTCATCATTTAAGGACCAGTTCAAATCAACCCGTTGAGTATCATTATCGCGATCTACGAGATAGTCCCAAATACGCTCATTGTTCTGAATGAAGAAATTGTTTACATCCGCAACATCAATGTTATAAGTCAACGCAGCAACATTTGCATCACGAGTAAAGTCATAGCTGAATTCCGTAGCGGTGTTCGCTTCAATATTCGCCCTAAAGTAATTTTCGAAAAACTCGGAATTCGCGTTACCAATCATAGCGGACAGCACAAGATCGTCGCTAATATCCCACTTCAGGTCGGCGGTAATCTGGGTGAATTCGGTAGTATCGGTTTGACGTCGACTTTCTGTACGCAGGCCGACGCCGGTAAATTCACCGGCAATGGCATAGTCCTGGCCACCTTGGGTTGCGACGGTGACGTCTTCAACAGTGATGGCCGGCCAACCCCACCCCGCATTGCGACGGAATTGCGCAAATGAGTTGTAGGCGTCAACGGTTGCGTCAAATTCCGAGGATACATAATTTACGCCAAATTCCAGGGTGTCCGTGGGCTTGAACTGTAATGCACCGGAAAGCCCCAAGCGTTCCTGGTTATGATGGAAGCTATCCTGGCGTGGTAAGCGAGGATACCATAGGCTGTTTACCTCACAATCGGTTAACGACGTATTGTTACCTGCAAAGTCATTTGAACGGTCGCAGGGATCATCAGGCGTTTCTTCAACCTCGGTTCCATCCTCATGCGGGCTATCCCAGCGAACTGTACCAAAGCCATCTTGAAATACAGTGCGTTCCGTATACGCCGCAGAGATCATCCATCCAACGGTTTCAGAAGAGTTCGTATCGCTGTAAATAAAGGTTAATCGGGGATCATTTTCCTCGGATAGATCGTTGTAGCCAATTTGCCCGGAAACCGCCAGCACGCGGTCTGCATTGTCCAGAGGACGCATGGTATAGAGTTCAACCGATCCCGCAATACCCCCTTCCTCGATAGAGGCCATCGCCGATTTGTTAATATCGATTCGTCGGAAAAGATCGGCTGAGAAAACGTTGAAGTCAAAACCTCTTCCCCTGTTCACGCCACCGGAACTGTCAAGGCCACCAGCCGAGGAGGGAACTTCCATGCCATTTAATGTTACGTGGGTAAAAGCGGCTCCCAGGCCACGCAAGGAGATTTGCCGACCTTCACCACCTTCACGCACAATGGCCACGCCAGGAACACGCTGAATTGCTTCAGCCAGGTTCTGGTCCGGCATTTTACCTATATCTTCAGCAACAATTGATTCAGATGTATTAACTGCGTCCCGTTTTATAGACAGAGATTGTTGCAATGATTGCCTAAAGCCCTTTACGACAACCTCTTCCACAACATCCTCCTGTGCCACGACGGATGAAGCAACAAGAGACACAGAGATTGCAGCAACTAGAGGTTTAATTTTAAAAGTATTCATTATATTTCCCCTGAACTGATAGTAGACGATATTGATTATCCTGCTTCGCACCGGCATCGCATCCAGACTACAGCGAACACCGGTGTTAATTTTTGTTTCGCGCTTCTCTCATCTATACATACGATTTAACCAGCCAAATTGTTTGATCAATCCTGTAAGACATGCAGCAAACAGAACCGCTGCTGACAACAAGGCAGCAACAACTTAATAAGCCCGGCAATAAAAAACATGGCGCCAGCACGGCACCCAGCAGAAGGATCTATTTGTTTTGGCCACCTGCCGTCAACGTGCTTTGTGCTAGCTCCTTTTTGGCTTCATTCATTTTTTCGGTCGAATCTGAATTCTGTTTATCCGCCAGGACTATTGCTTTTAATTATTTAAACTTGCACCTGTTCAGTATCAAAGCGCTGTTCTCGTCAGAACTCCGTCATACTTGCCGTGTTTCCGGTGTCTTTACTACAGCATATACCGCCTCATGGTTGGCCAAGCTTTCTTATGACCTTATCTGACCACCCACCCTTTGCGATATTACCAGATTATCTTTATTGGTAAAGCCAGTTTAATCATGTGGCTTTTTTTTGTAAAGCCAATTTAGTGATGCATTTGGCGGTTTATGATGGAAATTGGATACCATTCGCCTCCAATTGGCTAGTCTTCAGAAGAGGGGATCATCGTGCAACAGCACACCATCACCCCTCTCGGCCATATCGCATGTACGAGAGGGAAACGGTGGCAAGGAAACTGAAAACAAGGAAGCTATGACCTGACATAACCGAATGTGACATTATGAATATCTCCTCACCGCAGGCCCTGCCACCTTTTGGTCATTCCAACCAACATCTTATGGTCAGTCAAACTATTTGTTTGACAATTGAACTCTGTCTCTCATCTCACCAAGGTTATGCAAGAATCATAATTCCCAATAGCCGCCGTTATGCTGCGGTTGCGAAATACGCCGCGTGGCAATCGCACATCGCCCCGTGCCGAAAAAACAATAAGACAGGCTGGATTTAGCGGTATGGCATGTTTATCCTACCTGCGGTTTTAGATAAAGATAAATATAGAGGGGGAGATGTCGGTGTCAGATAACAATAAAGTAAAAGAGGATGGTTTCGGCCCTCTGGGGCTGGGAGAAAAAGTAGGCTACGGCCTGGGCGACATGGGCTTCAATTTTTACTGGGCCACGATCTCCGGCTTCCTTGTTTATTTCTATACCGATGTATTCGGTATTTCCGCCGCCGCCGCCGGCACCATGATGCTGGTAACAAAAATTATCGACGCCTTTACCGACCCTGCAATGGGGGCAATTGCCGACAGAACCAAAACCCGCTTCGGTAAATTCCGCCCTTATTTACTTTTTGCCGCGCTGCCGTTGGCCGGCGCCGGCGTTCTTACCTTCACCACGCCCGATCTCGACGGTGGGGGAAAGGTGGTGTGGGCTTATGTCACTTTCTCCTTCATGATGCTCACTTACACCATCTTAAGCATTCCGTATTCCGCACTTTCCGGTGTGATTACAGCAAAAAGCCAGGAACGCACCACACTGATCAGTTTTCGTTTTATTGCCGCCTTCGGCGGTACTACCATTGTCAATTATTTCACGCTGGACCTGGTGGCGGCACTGGGCCAGGGCAACGCCGAATTGGGCTGGCAACTCGTTATGGTGCTGTACGGCATTATCGCGGCAATCATTTTTGCCATTGTATTTTTTACCACAAAAGAAAGAATAGAACCGCCGCCCTCACAAAAATCCGACGTGGCGCAGGATATAAAAGACCTCAGTAAAAATGGCCCGTGGCTGGTGTTGTTCGTCCTGTCCCTGATTATCATGATTACCATTACCATGCGTGCCGGCTCCGCCATTTATTACTTTAAATATTATGTGGAACGTGCGGACCTGACGAGTTATTTCCTGACGATCTACTCGACATCACTTCTGGTGGGCGCGGCCATAACCCCCCTTCTAACCCGCTTCTTTGACAAAACAAAATTGATGATGTGGCTGATGGCGATCGTCGGCATTCTGTCCATTCTGTTTTTCTTTGTACCCAAGGATATGGTCTGGTTGATGTTTGTGATGCAGGCGTTGATCGGTGTTACACTTGGGCCGAAATCGCCGCTGGCGTTTTCCATGTTCGCCGATTCAGCCGATTACACGGAGTGGAAAATGGGCCGCCGCGCCACCGCAATGACTTTTGCCGCCGCAACATTTTCCCAAAAGCTCGGGGGCGCCATCGCCTCGGCCGGTATTGCGTGGATTCTGGCGGCCATAGGCTATGTGGCAAACGAAGCCCAGTCGGGCGCATCGCAAACGGGGATCATACTGCTGCTCACGGTAATTCCTGGCGCTGTTGCCCTGGTGGCGGCCTTTATCATGAAATTCTACACACTCGACGATAAAACATTGGAGAAGGTCCACGCAGAGCTGCGGGAGCGAAAAAGCCTCGAGAACGCCGCTGCCCAGACCACCTGAGTATAATTGCTTAACCACAAGGCGCTGCTATTCAGCGCCTTTTTTAATTGGAGAAACTGTTTTTATGGCTAGTGATTCGTCAAACCTTTTATTCCCGACAGACGATGGTCAACGTTACCAACTGAAAGACCCAACCCGAATGCCGAGGTCCGCCGGCTTTCTGTGGAATAAAAAAATGATGATCCAGGTCAATTGCCGCGGTTATGCGGTTGCGCAATTCATGCAACCCGAACCCGCCAAATACGCCTACGCTCCCAACCTGGAAGCCAAAACTTTTATGCAGCCGGAGCAGCCGTATTACGCGCATCACCCGGGTCGTTTTATTTATATCAAGGACGAGGAAACCGGTGAGCTTTTTTCCGCACCTTACGAACCGGTAAGGAAAGAAGCGGATGACTTTACCTTCTCCGTCGGCAGGAGCGACATCAGCTGGCAGGTAAAATATGACGGTATTGTTGTCGAAATGAATTTAGCCTTACCAAAAGAGGATGTGGTTGAACTCTGGTCGGTTCAGGTAAAAAATGAATCAGGAAGGCCTCGTAACTTGAGTGTTTACCCCTACTTTCCCGTCGGCTATATGTCCTGGATGAACCAGTCCGGCGAGTACCGCGCCGACCTGGGCGGAATTGTCTGTAGCTGTGTCACGCCTTATCAAAAAGTGGCTGATTACTTTAAAAACAAAGACTTTAAGGACAAAACATTTTTCCTCCACGAACAGGTGCCTGATTCATGGGAGGTGAGCCAGCAAACTTTTGAAGGTGAAGGTGGACTTCATTCACCTTCGGCCATTAAAGATGACTATTTGGCAAAAGGTGACGCGCGTTACGAAACGCCGGCAGCCATTTTGCAATACCGGATTGCGTTAAAAGAGGGAGAACAAAAGCAGTACCGCTTTATTTTCGGCCCCGCATTCGACGACAACGAAATTTCCGGGTTGAAAACCCTCTATTTGTCGGCCGAGGGTTTTCAACAGGCCGCGCGCGATTACAGCGCTTATATCAACGGGGGCAAGGGCTGCCTTAAAATCAAAACGCCCGATGCCGGGCTGGATAATTTCGTCAACAACTGGCTGCCGCGCCAGATTTTTTATCACGGCGATGTCAACCGTCTCACCACCGACCCGCAAACGCGCAATTATATCCAGGACAATATGGGCATGACCTACATTAAACCGGAGGTCACCCGCGCCGCATTTATTCATGCGCTCAGCCAACAGGAATCCAGTGGCGCCATGCCGGATGGCATACTGTTGCGCGAAGATGCGGAACTGAAGTATATCAACCAGATTCCGCACACGGACCACTGTGTGTGGTTGCCGGTTTGCCTGCAGGCTTATCTTGACGAAACCAACGATTATGCCCTGCTGGACGAACAGGTGCCTTACGCGAAAAAAGAAAAAGTGGCCACGGTGTTCGAACACATTACCCACGCCATGCAGTGGCTGATCAGAGAACGCGACGAGCGGGGCTTGAGCTATATCGCCCAGGGTGACTGGTGCGATCCGATGAATATGGTGGGTTACAAGGGCAAAGGCGTTTCCGGATGGCTGTCGGTAGCGGCAGCCTACGCGCTGGACTTGTGGGCAGATGTTTGCGAGCAGAAAAAGGAAACGGATCTGGCCGGGGAATTCCGGGAAAAAGCCGGTGAAATTAACGCCGCCGTCAATAAACATTTGTGGGACGGCAATTGGTTCGGCCGGGGAATTACCGACGACAATGTCGTTTTTGGCATCAGTCGTGACAAGGAAGGCCGGATTTTTCTAAATCCACAAAGTTGGGCAATATTGAGCGGCGCCGCCGATAAAGTCCAGATCGAAAAAATGGTCAAGGCCGTTGAAGAGCAACTGGAAACACCCTATGGCACCGCCATGCTCGCGCCGGCCTATACCGCCATGCGCGATGACGTGGGAAGGGTAACGCAAAAACATCCCGGCTCGGCGGAAAACGGTTCTGTTTACAATCACGCCGCGGTTTTTTATATCTTCAGCCTCTACACCATTGCCCACGCCGATCGCGCCTTCAAACTGTTGCGGGAAATGATTCCCGGTCCCGACGGGGCGGATTACGTCCAGCGCGGCCAACTTCCGGTGTTTATTCCCAATTATTATCGCGGCGCTTACTATCAGTATCCCGGAACGGCCGGCAGGTCGAGCCAGCTGTTTAACACCGGCACGGTTTCCTGGGTATACCGTTGCCTGGTGGAAGGGTTGTTTGGCTTGCGTGGTGATCGGGAAGGGTTGGTTATTCAGCCCATGCTCCCCTCTTCCTGGCAACATGCGGAAGTCGTGCGGGAATTTCGCGGCGCGGTGTTCAATATTAAAATAGAGCGGGATGCCGCCGCCTCGCAAACAGTTGTTTGCATCGATGGGGAGCAGCTGACACAACCGAAAATTACCCGATTTAGCGCCGGAAAAGCTTATCAGGTGGAAGTGCGAATACCGAAAATTTAATCACACGACTTGCATAGCCGATAATACAAGCATCGCTTTAATTTTTATTTCTTATACCCGGTGGACGCGCGCATTTTTAGTTCGTAGCCGCTGTCCACCTTTTTACCGGAAACCTCTTTATTGCCGTTAAGCGATTCGAGAACCATCTCCGTTGCCGTAACGCCCATTTTGTATCGTGGTACATGCACACTCGACAGGGAAGGATTCACCAGCGCTGCCGCCTCCACATCATTAAACCCGCACAGTGCCATATCCTCGGGAATTCGGATGTTCATACGTTGAGCCTCGAATAATACCCCCAGTGCCAGGTCGTCATTACAACAAAAAACCGCATCGCACTCGCCATCGCTCAATGACATCAAACTGCGGAAAAGCTCTCCGCCGATGGCAATAGTAGTGGGCCTGGGCGAAGTCACCACCAGATGCCGCTGGAAAAAACCGCGTGTATCCATCGCCTCGCGATACCCCACCAACCTCTGTTGTGCCCGGGGGTCCATGCGCGCACCAATAAAAGCCACTTTGGAATAGCCGCGATCGAGCAATTCGCTCACCATGGCGGATGCCGCCTCGCGATGGGAAAAACCAACGTTCATATCAATCGGCTCGTCCACTGCTTCCATAATCTGCACCACCGGAATGCGCGCCTTCGAAAGCAGTTTGCGGGTGACGTCCGTCTGGTCGCCACCGGTAACAATCATCGCCTCGGGCGACTGGCTCAATAACGTTCGCACCATTTTCTCCTCTTCCATGGGGGAATAATGGGTATCCACCAACAGTACCTGGTAGCCGGACGGCCCCGCCACGTCATAAATGCCCCGCAGAACATCATTAAACACAATGTTTGAAAGGGATGGGATAACGACGCCGATTACGCCCGACCTGGCCGATGCCAGGGCACTGGCGGAACGATTGGGAATATAGCCGAGTTCATCCACCGCCTGCTGCACCTTGTCACGCATCAGGGGGGACACTTTTTCCGGCTGATTGAGGACCCTGGATACCGTGATCGCACTGACCCCGGCGATACTGGCGACATCCGCCAATGTAACTCGTCTGCTCATTGTTATAATCGCTTTTTTGTTAAAACCTTTCCGGCGCCCTCCATAGCCAAACATGATTCTGTTGAATCATAAACCAGCAGTACAAAAAAACAACCACTCTTTTGTTATGCCTTCCCGGGAGGCACTTAGTGATTGCGCTATAAAGATTTTTTGTGCTACTGTTTCCGCCTATTTTAAGAATAAATCCAACTCATTAGACTGTAATGACTCAAGCGTTGTCCCCCACCGACTCACGAAGCGTCGGTTCAAACAGCTCCCACAGCTCCGGTAAGGAAAAGCCAAAGTTAATTATTGTTATGGGTGTTTGCGGTAGCGGCAAATCTACCGTGGCAAAATCCGTCGCCGATCATTTTGGCTACCGCTTCCTGGACGCTGATGACTACCACAGCGATGAAGCCAAGCTGAGAATGAGTTCGGGCATTCCCCTGACGGATGAAATGCGCAAACCGTGGGTGCGCTCCATTTGCGGCCATTTACGCCAGTTGTCTTATCTTGACGTCAGCTGCACTTTAGCATTCTCCGGGTTAAGAAAAGAGCACCGGCAAAAACTGCGCGATACGGGGCACAATGTGGTTTTCCTGTTTTTGAACGGTGACAAAGCCACAATACGCAAACGCATGCAGAGCCGTCCCGGGCATTTTATGCCGGCCAAACTTCTCGACAGCCAATTCGACGCCCTTGAGCGTCCATCGTGCGAAAGCGATGTCCATTCCATCGATATCGATCCCCCTCTCGACAAGGTAACTGAAAAAGCCCTCGCCATTGTCAGGGACATATTCCAACTGGCGTAAAAGGTGGCCGTTTTTTAAGTCCGGCTATAAACCGCGCGTAACTCTTCGCCAAGTATCTCAATAGCCTTAACAATCACATCGTCATTTTGACAATAAGTAAGCCGTATACATTCCCGGGCGTGTTGCCAGTCTTCCGTTAAACCAAAAAAGAAAGGCTCACCCGGCATTACGAGCACATTTTTCTTTTTCAAACGCTCATATAAATCCGTCGATGTGATGGGTAAATCTTCAAACCACAACCACAGGAAAAAAGCCCCTTCGGGTTTGTGCATCCGGTAGGGAATCCCGTCGAGTTGTTTTCGCACTTCGGCTATCGCCAGATCGCGTTTTGCCCGATAAAAAGGCAAGAGTGTATTGTTGCAGATGCCGGGCATTTCCCCGGCCTTTAACAGTGATGTCGCCAGTGCCGGCCCAAGATTTCCGTTGGCCAGGCTGACAACCGTGTTTATTCTGACAAATTGTTCAATCACTTCTTCCGGCGCCACAACAATCCCGGTGCGCGCCCCCGGCATGCCGAGTTTGGAAAGGCTTAATACATAAATACTGTTGTCGTGCCAAAGTGGCGCGGCGCAGTCGTACACCACACCCGGAAAAGGATTGCCGTAAGCGCAGTCCACGATAAGGTAGGCATCGTTCTTTTTTGCGAGGACGGCAATCCGGTCAAGTTCGTCCTCACTTATAAGGTTTCCCGAAGGATTGGTGGGCCTGGATATGCAGTACGCGCTGACGCTGGCAACAGCTTCGAGAGCCGCCTGATCCACGCGATATTTAAAGCATCCGTCATCGAGTAGTTCGATATATGGCCGGACTCCAACGTAACAATTTTCGACGAGCCCCTGATCGCTATAACCGAGGTATTCCGGCATCACCGGATAACACATTCGCCTCAGTTCACTGTCGGCGTTACCCACCAGCATATTAATCAAAATAAAAAAGGCGGATTGGCTGCCACCCGAAATCGCAATATTTTTTTCGCTCAGGTTCCAGCCAAAACTCCTGTTAAAAAACCTCACCAGTTCGGCGATAAAATCTTCCGACCCTCGCGGTGACTGATAGGCACCGACCAGCTTGTGGAGCGCCGCCGGATTGCCGGCGATTATTTTTAAGTGCGCGGCGATACGTTGTTCAAACGCCGGTATGCGCGCGGGGTTGCCGCCTCCCATAAACAGTATATCGGGATTGACGTTTATCGCCTCGCCAAGGTCTTCCATCAGGTTGACTATTCCTACATCGGCGGAAAAGCGTTTGCCAAATTCAGTCGTCTTCATTTTGTGATTCCAGGGGAAAGTGAAACGGCAACGATAACAAAGTGAAACGGAACAATAAATTAGTGGCCGGCTGGAAAACCCAAAGCAAATCCGATGCGGGATAAACCGGGAATCAGGCTGAAACAGCGATTTGGAAGATTTTTTACAACAGCCCGTACCTGGTCAAAACTTCAAGCAGCTTTTCCGGCGCTATCGGCTTTTTGATAAAGTCCAACGCGCCGAGTGTTTTTACCCGCTCCATTGCCGCGGGCTGAATATCACCGGACACGACAATAACCATGCACTTGAGTTCTTCTGCCTTGATGGATTCGAGAACACCGTAACCACTCATGTCCGGCATGGTGAGGTCGAGCAGAACGATCTCACCACGGCCCTGGCGAATCAACTCCAGCGCCTCCCGGCCATTGGTGGCGAATGTGACATCGACCTTCCACCCGTCCGGCAGCGAACTTTTCGCCTGCTTGCGGGCCATATTCGAGTCGTCACAGATAAGAAGAGGAATCGCCACCGTCGGTTACCGGGAATCAGAATATCGATTTAATTATAGTCAATCCGTCCACTAGCGACTGAAAAGGGTATCGAGATCGATACTGAAAACCTCTTCCGCATCCGCCCGTACTTTTTCCAGCCGCTCACCATATTCCCGCAACCACGACTTGGGCGAATCCTCCGCTTTCTTCGCTTCGCGGCCCTTGCCGGCGGTGAATTCGTCAAACTGCAGCCTCACCAGGAGAGCCGCGTCCCACAGTGTCACGTTCTTTAAATCCCGGCTCAGCACGTAATTGCCGTTGTCCGTCACCGCTATCCAGCGGCTTTTCACCATCAGCGAGCGCAGGTGCTGCCAATGAACCAGGCTCACACCGGCCCTCACGCAATCCTGGTCCGTCACCATGTCGCCGGTTTTGGACTTTTCCCGGAAAATGGCGAGGCAGCGCAGCACCGCCTGCAAATCCGACTGTCGGCGGGATCGGTCGGCATAGCCGTGCTCGGCCAGGGTGCGAACGAATACCGCTCCCGCCAGCACCACGGTCCAGACAAAATTGATCCAAAGCAGAAACAGCGGGACAACCGCGAATGCCCCATAAATGAGCTGGAAACTGGAATTGGCCACCATCCAGCCAAAAGCCATTTTCAGCAATTCGAAACAGATGGCGGTGGCGACTCCCCCGATAACGGCGAACTTCACCGGCACCCGGCAATTGGGGACTGCGGCAAACAGCAAAGTGAAGGCGGCGCTGGTCAGCAACAGGGGCACCAGGCTGAAAAACGCGGTGGAGATTCCCAGTTGATCCAGTTCACTCACCATTAACCTGAGAGACAACAAATAGGTTGTTATCAGCATGCCCGCGCCCAGCAATAGCGGGCCAATGCTCAATACCGCCCAATACAACAGGAAACTCGCCAGCCCCCGGCGCGCCTGCTGAACCCCCCAGATGGCGTTGAAGGTTTTTTCAATATTGGTCAGCATCACGTAGGCCGTCACCACCAGGATGCCGACACCAGCCCCCGTCAGACGGCGAGCCTGGGCGGAAAAATCCGCTAGATACCGCTGCACTTCGGTACCGGTCTCGGGAACGAAGTGAGCAAAAATCAGCGACTGCAGCTGCTCCGCCACCCCATCGAAGGCGGGAATCACGGAAAACATGGAAAAGGTTACCGTCATCAGTGGCACCAGGGCGAACAGCGTCATGTAAGTGAGAGCCGCGGCGCTCTTCTGGCAACCCTTGTCGAGAAATTCGAAGGCCAGGTTCTTCATAAACTGGCCAACCTCTTTGAAAACAGATTTGCCGGCAGGCATTTTGAATTTAAATTTGCTCATCGCGTCATCCTGGCTGCCGGTAGCCGGCAAAATGGTTTGCCAATAACAAATCGCAGTCATATTCAGTTTACAATAGACCGGCGCGGTCGTTATTGTAAACGCCCGTATGCGTTCCGCGCCAAGCAAATAACCAAACGGAAAAGCAGGTAATGAGCGAAAAAATACGTATATACCACAATCCGCGCTGCTCCAAATCGCGCCAGACGCTTGAGATTATCGAGTCCAGCGGCGTTGAGCCGGAAGTGATTCTTTATCTCGACAATCCCCCCTCCACGGCGGAATTCAAGCGGATTCTGAAAAAACTGGGCAAATCACCGCGCGACGTGCTGCGCAAAAGCGAGGACGCCTACAAGGAACTTCAACTGGCGAATGAGCAATTATCGGAGGCGCAGATAATCGATGCGATGCTGGCCAACCCGAAATTGATCGAGCGCCCAATAGTGGTAAAAGGCGATCAAGCCGTTCTCGGCCGGCCGCCGGAGAACGTTAACATCCTGCTGAAAAAATAAAATCCATGTACGTCCTGATCCTGTATTACAGCAATAACGGAGCCACCCGTAAAATGGCCCAACTGATTGCGCGTGGCGTTGAAGAAGCCGGTATCGAGGCAAAGCTGCGCACGGTGCCCAAAGTCTCCATCGTGGCGGAAGCCACTGAGCCGGCGATTCCCGCCGAAGGCGATATTTACTGCACCCAGGAGGATTTAAAGAATTGTGCCGGCCTGATTCTGGGAAGCCCAACCCGCTTCGGTAACATGGCGGCGCCGCTGAAGTATTTTATCGATGGCGCGGCCAGTGCCTGGCTCAACGGAGACCTGATTGACAAACCTGCCGGCGTGTTTACTTCCACCGCATCGTTGCACGGTGGCCAGGAAACCACATTGTTGACTATGATGCTGCCCCTGCTGCACCAAGGCATGGTGATTGCTGGTGTACCCTACAGCGAAGAGGCGCTTTATACCACGGGCGGAGGCGGCACACCCTACGGCCCCAGCCACCACGCCGGGGCTGACGGCAAACAAGGGTTTACCGAGGATGAGTCGGTTATCTGCCGGCACTTTGGCAAACGCATTGCAGCGTTGGCATTAAAACTCAGGGTAAGCAGTAATGGATAAACCGGTGTCCCAATCGGCAGGAAGTAAAATGCAACAAAAGCTGTACGTCGGACAAGCGATTTTTTGCTTTCTGTATTCCGGCCTCGTGCTCCTCTTGTTCAGCTGGCATATCTTTCGCGCCGGCGGGCCGCTGTGGACGATACTGGCCATTCAGGTTTTGCCATTGCTGGCCTTCCTGCCCGGCATTATTAAAAAACATTACCGCACTTACAGCTGGTTGTGCTTTATTTTGTTGTTTTATTTTATCCGGGGGGTCGAAGGCGTTTTTATGTCGAACACCACCGCCTGGGACGGTTTGTTTTTGTTATTGGTGGTCGCACTGTTTGTTAATTCCATGCTTTGCAGTCGCTGGCTGCAAAGATCACTCTACGTTGAACAGGTGTAATGTAAATTCATTATGAAATTTCTCAAAGGACTTTGGCACGCACTTTCATTCACCCGGACGCTGGTTCTGAACCTGTTGTTTCTGTTTATCGTAATTGTCATTATCAGCTCCATCGTTTCCGCTCCAAGCATAAAAATCCCCGACTCCACGGCCATTCATATCGCCCCGTCGGGTTTCCTGGTGGATCAAAAATCCTATACATCACCGCTTCCCCTTTTGGTCGGTGATGCCGAAAACATGCCCGATGAAACCGTGGTTCGCACCGTCGTCAACGTGATCAACGACGCCGCCACGGACAAGCGGGTGACCGCAATGGTGTTGCAACTGGATTACCTGCGCGGCGGCGGCATCAGCAAGTTGAATGAAATTGGCCAGGCCCTGCAAAATTTCAAAGCCGAAGGCAAACTCGTGCTCGCCTACGCGGATAGTTACACCCAGCAGCAATACTACCTGGCGAGCTACGCCGACGAAATTTATATCAACGAGTTGGGCAACCTGTTCATTACCGGGTACGGGCTGTACCAAAACTACATTAAGGACGCGGCCGATAAACTGAAAGTGAATTTCCATGTTTTTCGCGCGGGCGAATATAAGGACGCGGTGGAACCTTACATACGCAACAGCATGTCAGAGGAATCGCGTGAACATAATAGTCGTTGGCTGAATGAGTTGTGGGGCGCGTACACCAGCAAGATTGAAGCCGCGCGTCAATTACCCAGCGGCGCGGTGGACAACTTTATTTCCGCCATGCCGGAACAACTGCCGAAATACGAAGGCTCGAGCGCCGAATATGCCAAAGCCATGGGACTGGTCGATGAAACCGTCGATCGAACCGGTCTTCGCCAACAACTGATCGACCGCTTCGGCGAAAGTGACAACGAAATGGGGTTCGCGGCAGTCACCATGGAGGAATATATCGCGTCACAGGCAATTTCCGTCCCGGAACTCGCGGATAATATCGGGTTGATTGTCGCATCCGGAACCATTTACGACGGCCGGCAGCCGGAAGGCGCCATCGGCGGTGACAGCCTGAGCGAACTGATCCGCCAGGCGCGGGAGGACGAGTCTGTTAAAGCACTGGTGATTCGTGTGGACAGCGGCGGCGGCAGCGCCTTTGCCTCGGAAGTCATTCGCGAGGAAATTCTTGCCGCCCGCGATCAGGGGCTGCCGGTTTATATTTCCATGGGCAGCGTCGCGGCTTCCGGCGGTTACTGGATTTCCACCGCGGCCGATGAGATCTGGGCCATGCCGTCCACCCTTACCGGCTCAATCGGTGTTTGGGGCCTGTACCCGAATTTCTCCGAGTCACTGGACAGTATCGGCATCCACACCGACGGCATCGGTACATCGGAACTGGCGGACGTGTTCCGCCTGGATCGCCCGCTGTCCGATCAGGCGCAAAAAGTGATTCAGAGCGGTGTCGACAATATCTACGGCAATTTCCTGAGTATTGTGGCGGAAGCACGCAACGAATCGGTGGAGGATATTCACTCCATTGCACAGGGCCGCGTCTGGACCGGCGCGACAGCAAAGGAGCTGAACCTGGTTGACAACCTGGGCACCCTGGACGATGTTATTTCCTCCGTGGCCATTACCCACAACCTCGACAAAAAGAACGTCAAGCCGATCCAGGTTCCCCTGTCATTCCGCGAGCAGTTTTTACGGGCGTTAATGGAAGAAAGCAGCGCCTTGGGGGAAAGCGTCAAAAACTCGCTGTTGGCCGACACCCTTCTTAATAACCGCCAGATGAAATCGCTCAAGGACGAACTATCGCAAACGTTTTCGCACCTCAATGACATGCCGACGGTGCTGGCGAAGTGCCTGGGGTGTTATCCGCCCTGATTCTGTACAGCAAGGGCACGCAACGGAAAGAAGAGCTAATCGGCTGGCACTCAAAGAGATTGGGGCGAGGGTTACCACCCCAACACCTCCTTAACAAACGGAACAGTCAATTTCCGTTTGCGCTGCATCGACTCATCGTCCAAACGGTCCAGCAAATCAAACAACTCACCGGTATTACGTGAAGTCCGGTTGAGAATATATTGCACCACCTCCACCGACATCTCCATGCCGCGCGCGCCGGCGCGCATGATCAGGGCGCTCTGCTTGCCGCTGTCGGACAGGCTTTTTACGTGGTAGCGCATACTGCCCAGAATGCGGGATTTCAAATCCGCCAGCACCACCGGCAGCGAGGGCGGACTCGTGTGCGAGGCGATCAACAGAACGTGGCCGGCATCGCGCAGCTTGTTATACAGGTGGAAAAGCGCCTGCTCCCATTCGCGTATACCGCAGACGTGATCAATATCATCCAGGCAGACAAATTGAAACTCTTCCAGCCCCTCGCAGACATCGGAAGCGGAAAAACCGACCATATCGCGCAACGGCAAGTACTGCACCGTTTGCCGGCACGCGTAAACGTCGTGGCAGACGGCCTGAAGCAAGTGCGTCAGGCCAACGCCGGGTGCCCCCCATATCAGCAGGTTGGTATCGCCGTCGCCGGCCACCCGGTTCGTCAGCGCCTCGATCACCTGCGCATTGGCATCGTCTGAATAAAAATTGGCGAAGGTCGCCTCGTCGTTCAGCGCGATACCCAAACTCAGTTGTACCGGTACAGTGCCTGCCATGATACTCACCTGACTCGTCGTCCTCGCACCGGAACCGTTAGTGGCCCGCCCACCGGTAGACCAGCGGGTTTTCCAGGGAGCCCTGATTGTCATTGGCCAGCGCCAGGGTCAAGGTCGGCGAGACTTCCGCCGGCCTCAGGCTCCTGTCCAGTTGCAGGGTGTTTTTAAAGCGCGTGACGCTGGAGTCCGACTGCAAGCTGACAAAAATCGTATCGTGCCTGACGGCTATCAGGGATACGCCGGAGACCATCGCCAAACCTTCAAGATAGTCCAGCGCCTGCCGGTAATCGCCAAAGCCGTCAATGCCTGACAGGCTCAGGAAAATGTGCGGGCTGGTTTCGCCCCGCGAGACAATGGCGTAACGCTTGGCCAGCGCCTCGGCCAGGGGTGTTACGCCGGCCAGTGCCAGCTTGTCCAGTTCCTCGGCGCGGTTGTCGTACACCCGGCTGCCACCCCGGTAGTAGTATTGCCAGGTAGCCCAGTATTCGCCTCGGGAAGTTTGCGAAAACTTACCCACCAAAACTACATCCGCGCCATAGCGATCCGATGCCTGCTGTATCGCCTCGTCGTTCAACGCCCAGAGCTGATCCGTCGACAGGTTGGACTGGTCCTCCAGGTCCAGCAACGGAAATACCAGTGGCAGGCCCCGCTTGCGGGCCGCCTCCTCAAGGCTCGCTATCACCTCGGGTTCGCTGTCCCGGGTCACCATCTGCCGGCCAGTATTGGCATCGTCCTCAACCATCCACACCAGTACGCTAGGGCGGTTCACCGGCCAGAAGGGCTCCCCCGCCTGCCGCAGTATTCTTTCCACCACTCGCGAGGAAAACAGCATGGAAAGCTCCTCCCGATAACCCCGCTCCACCAGTTCCGGGCTGGTGTTGGCCTGATATTGAAACTGCTCAATATAACGTTGCGCGTTGTCCACTTCACTTTGAACCTGCGGATTTTCCAATACGGCCTCGGAGCCGGACATACGTACCAACACCTCCTGCAGGCCTTTCTGAGCCGCATACTGACGCTCCTTGGCATCCTGCGATCGCACCGGAATCGTCGCCCGATAAAAATCCAGCGGCTCGGCCGCCAACACCAGACTGTTCGCGACGAGACTGCCTGCGAGAGTGAAAAATAATACTGCTAAAAATCGAATCACCAGGTTTTCCTCAATTTATCGCCGACTCAAAATAACGTCGCGACCAACATTAGTGCCGCGAATTGTAGCAAACATCGTTGCCGATTCTTATAGAGGGCAAAACAGGCGCCTTATATCCCCACTACCCTTCTTTTTCCAAACCCCGCTAACGTAAATGAAACGAAGCTGCTAAAATGCGCGCCTTTCCACAAAAATTCGCGGATTTTTCGCTACATGAGCACTTCAGATAAACCGAATACCCCAACCGAAGGACACAGCTCAAAAGGACTCAGCTACAAGGATGCCGGCGTGGATATCGATGCCGGCAATGAATTGGTGGAACGAATTAAATCCGTTGCCGGCAAAACCCGGCGACCGGAAGTGCTCGCCGGCCTGGGCGGTTTCGGCGCCCTGTTCGAACTGCCGAAAGGCTATAAAGAGCCAGTGCTGGTATCCGGCACCGATGGCGTCGGCACCAAATTAAAGCTGGCCATGCGGCTGAACAAGCACGACACCATCGGCATTGATCTGGTGGCCATGTGCGTCAATGACCTGGTGGTCGGCGGGGCGGAGCCCCTGTTTTTCCTCGACTACTACGCCACAGGTAAACTCAACGTCGATATCGCCGCCGAGGTGGTCCAGGGCATCGGCAAGGGCTGCGAGTTGGCGGGCTGCTCGCTTGTGGGCGGCGAGACGGCGGAAATGCCCGGCATGTATATCGGCGACGACTACGACCTGGCGGGGTTCTGCGTCGGCATCGTGGAAAAATCCAAAATCCTGGACGGCAGCAAGGTTAAGGCGGGCGATGTGCTGATCGGCCTCGCCTCCAGCGGCCCCCATTCCAACGGCTATTCCCTGGTCCGGAAAATTATCGAGGTCAGCAACGCCGACCTGAATACACCGATAGGCGATGCCATTCTCGCCGATGCCCTGCTCGAACCCACGCGCATTTACGTCAAGCCGTTGCTGGACTTGCTGGGCAAGCACGAGGTTCACGCTCTCTGCCATATCACCGGCGGCGGCCTGACGGAAAATATTCCCCGGGTCCTGCCCGAGAACACCAAAGCGGTAATCGACTGCGCCAGTTGGGCCATGCCGAAAATTTTTAAATGGTTGCGGCAACACGGTGGTGTCGAGTCCACAGAAATGTACCGCACATTTAACTGCGGGGTGGGCATGGTAGTGTGCGTGCCGGAGTCGGAAGTGGTCGATGCCATCACCCTGCTCAAGGACCACGGAGAAAAACCTTTCGTCATTGGCAAAGTGGAATCCGCGCCCGGCGAGGCAGCGTGGGTGGAACTGGTTTCGGCGTAGATGTCCTCCCCGGCAGAAAAAAAGCTCCGCATCGTCGTGCTGGTTTCCGGCAACGGCAGCAACCTGCAGGCGATTATAGACCGAACGGAAGACGGTGAACTGCCGGTTACTATCAACGCCGTGATTTCCAATGTCCCCGGAGCCGGAGGGCTCGAGCGGGCGCGCAGGCACAACATTCCCGCTGATTTTGTAGACCACAAGGTCTTCCCGAACCGCGACGCCTTTGATAACGCCCTGCGCGAGAAAATAGACGCTTACCAGCCGGAGCTTTTGGTCCTGGCGGGTTTTATGCGGATACTCACCCCGGAATTCACCCGCCACTACGAAGGCCGGATGCTGAATATCCACCCCTCGCTGCTGCCCAAGTACCAGGGGCTGCACACCCACCGGCGCGCCATCAAAGCCGGCGATACCGAGCACGGTGTGACGGTGCACTTCGTGACCGCCGAACTGGACGGCGGTCCACCGGTTGTGCAGGCTTATGTACCGGTACTGGAAAACGACACCGAGGACGCGTTGGCGGCCCGGGTGTTAATTGAAGAACACAAAATTTATCCGAAGGCGATAAAGTGGTTTGCCGAGGGCCGGCTGGAAATGAAGGACGGCAGCAGTTGGCTGGACGGCAAGCGACTTCCCCCCACCGGTGTTGTTATCAACCAGCACCTGCTATAACCGCGCTTGCTATAGTCTCCCTTGCTACAGTCATCCATGTTACGACCACCCGTGCTATAAAAGCTCGGTTTTCTGCTTGCCGCAACGGGCGCATTCAAAAAGCGTCACCAGCTTGCCCCGTTTTACGTCGAACTGCTTTTCCATTTTTACTGTCCATTTATGAAAACCGCTGCGACACAGACTCTTGCCCTTGTGCACTTCCTTAAGCGGTTTTCGTTTAAACGGAATAACGTCGCCCACAACCTGGCCTGCTTCAAGTAGGTGAATCGAAAGCCGGAAGCTCTCCGGTGAGACCGCCCATAATGCTCAGCTTCCCGTGATTTGTCGACAGATTTTCCTGCCGCTTTTCATCAATAGGCAATTTTAATAAATCCGATAAAGACAATCGATTTTAACTAATCACCCCACCCCCGTAACATGGTCCCAGTAAAAGACATTGACCCCAAAATCTGGAGTGACGCAACATGACCCAATCTTTAATCAACACCAAAATCAAATCCTTTAAAGCCACTGCCTACCACAACGGCAACTTTATCACCGTGACCGATGAAGACCTCAAAGGCAAATGGGCGGTGGTGTTCTTCTATCCGGCCGACTTTACCTTTGTCTGCCCGACCGAGTTGGGTGACCTGGCGGATTACTACGCACAACTGCAGGAAATGGGCGTTGAGGTCTACTCGGTATCCACCGACACCCACTTCACCCACAAGGCCTGGCACGATGCGTCGGAGACCATCAAGAAAATCAAGTTCCCGATGATCGGTGATCCCACCGGCACCATCTCGCGTAACTTTGGCGTGATGATCGAAGAAGATGGCCTGGCCCTGCGCGGCACCTTCGTGATCAATCCCGAAGGGGAAATCAAGGTGAGCGAAGTGCACGACTTGGGTATCGGCCGGGCGGCCAATGAATTGGTGCGGAAAATCCAGGCGGCGCAATATGTTGCCGAACACGATGGCGAAGTGTGCCCGGCGTCCTGGAAACCAGGGGATAAAACCCTGGCCCCGTCATTGGATTTGGTTGGCAAGATTTAACTCCTGGCGGCCCTACTTTTCTGCCGCGCATAAACGGCGGATGGCGCCCGAAGCATTCGACCGTCGCTTACCCGCCCGACAACTAACGTTATTCGCCTTTGAGGATTAACCATGCTTGACGCAAAAATTAAATCGGAATTGGAACACTATATGAGCCACCTGAAATCCCCGGTGGAACTGGTGGTATTTTTGGACGAAAGCAAGGAGGCGAAAGAACTGAAGAATCTGGTGGACGAACTCACAGGGTTATCACCAAACATCAAAGCTACCAAAGCACCCAACATCACGGCCACGGAAGGCAACTCCGGTTCGGAGAAAACACCCTGCCTGCTAGTGCGCTCTGTCGCCAAGGGAACGGAAATCCGTTTTGCCGGCGTACCAATGGGCCACGAATTCACGTCTCTGGTGCTTGCGCTTTTGCATTCCGGAGGACACCCGATCAAGGTCAATGAAGACCTGATAAAACAAGTGCGTGAACTGGAGGGCGAATATCAATTTGAAACGTATATTTCCCTAAGCTGCCAGACGTGTCCCGACGTGGTTCAGGCATTGAATATGATGGCGGCTATTAACCCGAAGATCCGGCACACGATGATAGACGGTGCGCTGTTTGAAACCGAAGTAAAGCAGCGTAATATCCTGGCGGTGCCGGCGGTTTTCCTGAACGGGAAATTATTTTCCCAGGGCCGGATTTCGCTCGCGGATATTGTGAAAAAAATCGATACCAATGCAGACAAACGCGAGGCGGAAAGCCTGAACAAAAAAGGCGTCTTTGACATGTTGATTATCGGCGGTGGCCCCGCCGGCGCGTCGGCGGCTATTTACGGCGCGCGCAAAGGCATTAAAACCGGCATCGTCGCCGAACATTTTGGCGGCCAAATGCTGGACACCATGGCGATTGAAAACTTTATTTCCGTCAAAAGAACCGAAGGCTCAAAAATGGTGGCTGGCCTGGAAGAACACGTGCGCGATTACAACGCGGATATTATGGACAACCAACGCGCCGTCGCAATACGCGAACACCCTTTACTGAAAAACGCGGTTGAAGTGGAATTGAAAAACGGCGCCCGCCTCGCCAGCCGCTCGGTACTGCTGGCGACCGGCGCGCGCTGGCGCGAGGTGAATGTTCCCGGCGAGCGGGAATATCGCGGCAAGGGCGTCGCCTATTGTCCTCACTGCGACGGTCCGCTGTTCAAAGGCAAAAAAGTGGCGGTGATTGGCGGAGGTAATTCGGGTATCGAAGCCGCCATCGATCTGGCCAATATCGTCGAGCACGTTACGGTGCTCGAATTCGATTCCAAACTACGTGCCGACCGGGTGCTGCAGGATAAGGTTTTTTCCCTGCCGAACGTGGATGTAATTACCAGCGCCCAAACCAGGGAAATTTCCGGTGACGGTGAAAAAGTCACTGGCCTGGAATATATCGACAGAAACTCCGGCGAGAAAAAACAAATCGCGTTGGCCGGCATTTTCGTCCAGATCGGACTGGTGCCAAACACGGAATTTTTGAAGGGAACGATTGAGCTTTCATCCTACGGCGAGATCATTACCGGTGCCCGGGGTGAAACTTCCATGAAGGGCGTTTATGCGGCGGGCGATGCAACGAATATCGCGTTCAAGCAGATTATTATCGCGATGGGCAGCGGCGCAACCGCGGCACTCGGCGCTTTTGATTATCTTGTCCGGCTTCCCAATGCAGTAGAAAACAAATCAGCCGCGGCGTAAGTAGGGTGGGTAAGCGATGGTCCAATACTTCGTTTACCCACATCTGCTTTCAGGTAATGTGCGCCCCTTTGGTATTTACATATACGGAATATATTGAACGGCTCGCCGTCATAAACAAGCGATTGCGCTTGGTACCACCAAAGCAAAGATTGGAACAGGTTTCGGGCAACATGATGTGGCCGATGCGATCGCCGTTGGGCGCAAAAATATGGACGCCGTCATAATCTTCCCCGCCCCAGCCGGCGCTCGCCCAGATGTTACCGTCGATATCCGCACGCAGGCCATCAGTACCACCGGTTTTGTCCTTGAATTTCATATTCGTAAATTCGCGGCCCTTTTCCAGCTTTTTGTCGTCGATGACGTTCCACACCTTGATAATTGGCTTGGCCTGCGAATAGTGCGAACCACCGGTATCGGCAACATACAATAACTTGTAGTCCGGCGAAAAACACAAACCGTTGGGTTTATAAATATCGTCGGTCACTTTGCCTACTTTTCCGTTTTGCGCGTCTATACGATAGACCGCTTCCTTCTGGAATGGCTGTGACGAATCCGTTTCCGCTTTTTCCCCTTCATAAAAACCAAGGCTGCCATACCCGGGATCGGTAAACCAGATAGCACCATCGTTGGGATTCACAACCACATCGTTGGGCGCGTTAAACGGCTTGCCGTTGTAGGAATCCGCCAACACCGTCACGCTGCCATCGTATTCATAACGTACCACGCGACGTTTAAGATGCTCGCAGGCAATCTGCCGGCCCTGGAAATCGAACGTATTGCCGTTGCTGTTACCGGACGGAAAACGAAACCGGCGGGCGACATGGTTGTCCTCTTCCAGCCAGCGCAATTGTTCGTTGGCGGGAATATCGCTCCATACCAGATATCGCCCAACACCATTCCAGGCGGGACCCTCCGCCCACAGCATGCCAGTGTGCAATCGCTCGATAGGCGCATTGCCAATTTTGTATTTGAAGCGGTTGTCCAGCGCAACGACATCGGGTTCCGGATAGCGAACCGGTGGCGCGCCCGGAAGATACCGGTCAGGATTGGACTGCGCGTTCGCCGTTGCCGATAGTCCCACGACCGTTGCGCCGGCAGCGGCAGCGATAAACTTTCTCCGGGTGACTTCCTCGTTTTTTAACGTCTTATTTTGTTCTGTCATAATTACCCTTTTTTTCTTTTATCTTAAAGTTCAGGAGTTGCAACGTCAGCAAAGTTGATACCTCCTTAAGCGAAAACTTGTTATATCAGTGCCACTGAACCAGTTTCCTGCCGAAACCCCTTCAGAAACACGCCGTAAATCCGTCCATGGAGGCCCTACGGCCAACATCCATGTTGCCGAAGGTTTCTGAAGGGGTTTCGACAGGCAAACTTATCATCACGATTCTTAAGTAAAACCGGCTTAACGAAGTGGCCATTATTATCAGGGAGTTAATTCCACATACTCAACACACACAGTTTGCGAATCATCCGCCAGCCAAACCATTCCATCGTTCACCGTACACTGCAATGACATGTTCCGATTCGCCAACCGGCCAAACTCCGCATCACCACTTTTTAGATTAAATACCGTCAGGTTGGAAAACCGCCGCAGTTCATTACAAATCTGATTCCACCAGATGTCCACCACGCTGCCCCCATAGCTGTAAATGATAACTCTCCCGGCTCGACCACATGCCTTCCTGATTCTATCCAGGCTGGGCCGACCAACGTCGATCCAATATTCAATCTCGCCGGAGTAGTTCGTCTTGGACAAATCGGGTTCATTCTCGGTACTCAGCCCACGGCCGAACTCAAGACGCGGATCGGCATTCAGCACAAACGCCAACAGGCGCACCATCATCCGGTCATCGGTTTCGGAAGCGTGACGGGCAATTACCAGATCGTGCGTATCATAGTAGTGTCGTCCAACATCGCTGATCTGAACATGCGCTTTGAATATTGTCGCTTTCAGAGCCATAAAACTTAACACATCAAAAAAAGGGAAGGCATACAGGTCCGCCGATTATTTTTTTTCATTTATCACTTGGCGGAATACTATAACCTACAAAGGTGAAAAATATGCCGATATTAGAACAAACGAGCGAACCAGGACACCTTGCACCAGAGAGGTTCCTTTAACATTGAAGTGCCCCGGATTAGGGCTGGTCGGCAATTCGCTGACCGCGATAAATACGCTCTTTCGACTTGGCTCTGTCGGCTTCCGCCACTGGCCTTGCCTCGAACACTGGGTTACGCCGCGGCAGGATTTAACAACATAATTGGTTTCAACGGGCTTGGCTTTTACATTCGTTTCATCAATGAGTTGAGACCAGGGCTCTCCCGCCAGGAAAAAAAGCTCCTTGATTATCGCCTTGAGCACGATGTCCCTTGAGGCCTGGCGAATGGCATTCAATTCCTGAAACACATTGGGATTGGCCAGCTTGATCGCGGGTTTATTGCTGCTGGGCACTCTTCTTCGAGCCTCTTTGACGAGGTCAATCATGGCCTTGCTGTACTGCATGCTATACCTCTTCGGTCGCGATTTATTTTTTCCGGATAATGCGTTTGTTGTGACACGCCTGTGTCAGCAAGAGGCATACCATTAACAAGCGACCGTTATTTCCGCAGCAGTCGGCGTTAAACTAATCCATCCGTTTTCGCCGCCATAATCACATCGTTTCGATGCAGGCCTTTTATTTTGTGAGTCCACCAAGCAACCGTGGTTTTGCCCCACTCCACCGTGATTGCCGGATGATGGTTTTCGTCCTCGGCAATCTCGCCAACCTTGTTGGCAAAGGCCAGCGCCTCAACGAAATTTGTGAATTTATACTCCCGAACCAGGCGTTTGATTCCGTCCTGCTCGACAATTTTCCACTGGGAAATTTGCGGGAGCAATTCGTCCAGTTCCTTTTCGGTCAGTACCGGCGCGCCCACCGCGCAAGCTTCGCATTTTTTTTCCGCCAGAAAATTCATAGCTCACCTCCAGTATTCAGTTACGTAAGATTCAGCAGCCCCTCTTCAATCCTGGCCTTCCAGATTTTTGGACCCGTCTGATGCACTGATTCTCCTCGGCTGTCCACCGCCACCGTCACCGGCATGTCCTTGACCTCGAATTCGTAAATCGCCTCCATGCCCAGATCGGCAAAGCCCACTACTTTCGAAGCGACAATCGCTTTGGAAACCAGGTAAGCGGCGCCGCCGACGGCCATCAGGTATACCGCCTTGTTATCCCTGATGGCGTCCAGGGCGACCGGGCCGCGCTCGGCCTTGCCGATCATGCCGATCAGCCCCGCCTTTTCCAGCACGGTACGGGTGAATTTGTCCATTCTTGTCGCGGTGGTGGGGCCGGCGGGGCCGACCACCTCGTCGCGCACCGGGTCCACCGGGCCCACGTAATAGATAAACCGGTTGGTGAAATCCACTGGCAGGGGCTCACCATTATTGATCATATCCACCATGCGGCGGTGGGCGGCATCGCGCCCGGTCAATAGTTTGCCGGACAGCAGCAAGGTTTCTCCCGGCTTCCAGTCCTGTATTTTTTCCTTGGTCAGTTCGTTCAGGTTGACCCGCCTTACGTTATCTCCCACCTCCCAGGTCACCTCCGGCCAATCGCTCAGGGCGGGTGGGGCTTGCAATGCCGGCCCCGAGCCATCCAGAACGAAGTGTGCGTGACGGGTCGCGGCGCAGTTGGGAATAATGGCGACCGCCTTGTTGGCCGCATGCGTGGGGTAATCCTTCACCTTGACATCCAGTACAGTCGTAAGGCCGCCCAGGCCTTGGGCGCCAATACCCAAGGCGTTGACCTTATCCACCAGTTCCAGGCGCAACTCCTCGGCCCGGTTGGATGCGCCACGCCCGCGCAGCTCCTGAATATCGATGGGGTCCAACAGTGCTTCTTTCGCCAGCAGCATCGCTTTTTCCGCCGTACCGCCGATGCCGATACCCAACATGCCAGGCGGGCACCAGCCGGCGCCCATGGTGGGCACCACGTTAAGCACCCAGTCCACAACGGAATCGGACGGATTGAGCATGGCGAACTTTGTCTTGGCCTCCGAACCACCGCCCTTGGCCGCCACATGAATTTCGATGGCGTTGCCCGGCACCATTTTGTAATGGATAACCGCCGGGGTGTTGTCGCCGGTATTTTTCCGGGCACCGTCCGGATCAGCGAGAATGGACGCCCGCAGCACATTGTCCGCGTTCATATAGGCCCGGCGAACGCCCTCGTTGATCAGTTCGTCGAAGCTCATGTCGCTCTCGACCTTCACATCCATGCCGACATTGACAAAAACCGTAACAATGCCGGTATCCTGGCAGATGGGCCGGTGCCCCATGGCGCACATGCGAGAGTTGATCAGGATTTGCGCCATGGCATCCTTTGCTGCGGGATTGGCTTCTTTCTGGTACGCCTCGTACACGGCGTCAATAAAGTCTTTCGGGTGATAGTAGGAAATAAACTGCAGTGCGTCGGCGACGCTGGCGATAATATCGTCCTGACGAATAACTGTGGTCATGTAGCAAAAATCCCGGTGCGAAAATCAAAGGGTGGATTTTACACCGGAAGCAGGAAGATTTCAGAAAAGACCGCTAATTTGTAGATGCGGGCCAGGCCCGAATGGCACTTCCTTAAGAGAAGATTCTTTTATATGACCATGCCAACGAATCCGGTCGATCCGGCGGGGGCTCTCCAGAAACACGCCGTAAACCCATCCCTGGGGGCTCTACGGACAACATCCATGTTGCCGAAGGTTTCTGGAGAGCCCCCGCCGGACCGACCTACCATAATCTTTTTAAGTAAAATGGGCTTAAAGAAGCGCCATTCGGGTCAGGCCCCGCTGCGCAAACGCAACAACTCCTGATTGACAGTGCGGCGGAAGGCGTCGATGGCCTCGATGGCCTGTTCATTGGTTTGCACGCGACCTTGCAGGGTCTTTTCGGCCGATTCAAGTTGTTTGAGTTGGTCGGTCAGGGCCTGGATTCGTTTTTGCAATTCGGCATTTTTGTTTTCCAGGCTTACCAGCGCACCCTGCTGCGCCTCCACGAGTTCATTGGCCAGTTTCACTTCCGACTCGATACCGGATACTTCTGATTTGATTTCCGATGTCGCGCCTTTTACGGCGGCACTGATTTTCGAGTCAATACCATTAACGGTTTTCGACATCGCGGCGACGGCTTCCTGATTGTCGGCAATTCCCTTACGGTTAACGTTGCGGGTGTCCCAAAGCTTGCGCACTTCGGATTCGTTTTCCCTAACCTTGGCCTGCAACACTTCAAGCGAAGCCGTCGCTTCGCCGTCCGAAAGCTCAAAACGGTTTTCCAACTGAACGATTCGCTCTTCCGCCGCCGCAAGCGCTTTTTGCGACTCCATCAACTGCCAATAAGCGTAACCCGCCAGGGCGATACCAATAAGCGCAAACAACAGCGCCACCGGTGCCATGGAAGACTTGACCACCACCGGACGAGCTCCCTGGACGGCACGTTGCGCCGCCGCGGCATTCGGGCCGGTGCCCCTGGCCTGGTGGCGGGCGGCAATTTCATCTTTTTCAGGGCGGATGCCCGAAATTGTGGGTTCACGTCGTTCAGTGGTGGTCATAATGCATTAACTCGATTGATCGCGCCGGCACTTTACCGGCGCCTTTTCGTGGGTTTACAAAAACAACATCAGGCAGAAGATTACCGCAGTCAGCGCCAGGCTTAAATGAATTACGCCACGAATACTGGCCATGGGACCGGGTTTTCCCACCACCGCATTCACTTCAAGCAGGGCAACCAGCGCAATGGATAACCACAATCCCATGCCACCGCCGTTGGCGGCGAGCAGGTGATCCGTACTGTACCCCAGGTGCGGCGATCCCAGCATGCAGAACGCCATTGGACCGGAAAACAGGGTATTGGTTCGCGACGCCAGCGCCGCCTTCGGACCCGCCCCGGCGGCATCGCCGCTGGCCAGCCCCAGGACAATTTTCTGGTTCGGCCAGATAATCAACCAGACGTTCAGGAACATCAGTGTGCCCAGCAAGGCACCTACCACAATGTAATCATTAATTAGATTCGCGCCGTGGGAAATCATCCCCAACAAAACCACACCGGTGAGAAAGGTGGCCATGGCCCCCCAGCGGAACCACCACAAAGCGCGAGGCGCAAGTTTTGCCTTCGCGTCCGGCAATACGGCGGGATCGGCCTCTTTGAAATACTCGGTCTGGACGAAATTAAAGTAGTAGAGCAGGCCGATCCACGTTATCCCAAACAGCAGATGAGCCCAGCGAAACAGAAACTGCACGATCTCCATAGGTCACTCCTCATTTTTAGTGTTTATTGTTGTTACCTGTGTGGTGCCCCGTCACGGCAAGGCTGACTAGCTTTATACCAGCGATATTGAGTGAATTCAAAGCCAAAACAAAAACTCCCGGCTCTTTCGAGCCAGGAGTTTAGACACCAATATTGCCGGAAGCTGAACCTTCCGGATTTTTACATCAGCCAATGTTTTTATTGACGAAGTCCCAGTTGACCAACTGCCAGAAGCCGTTCAGGTAATTTGGTCGGGAGTTGCGATAGTCGATATAGTAAGCGTGTTCCCAGACATCCACCGTCAATAAGGGCTTGACACTTTCATCGGTCAGCGGTGTGCCGGCATTGGAAGTATTCACGATAGCCACGGAACCGTCCTGCTTTTTGACCAGCCAGGTCCAGCCTGAACCAAAATTGGTCGCGGCGGAGTTGTTGAACTCTTCCTGAAACTTGTCGAAGGAGCCGAAAGCGGAATTAATGGCATCCGCTACCGGGCCGGTGGGATTGCCGCCGCCATTGGGGCTCAGGCAGTTCCAGAAAAAGGTGTGATTCCAAACCTGGGCCGCATTATTGAACACACCACCGCTGGAAGTTTTGATAATGTCTTCCAGGCCTTTTCCTTCGAACTCAGTGCCGGGAATAAGGCCGTTTAATTTCTCAACGTAGGTTTTATGGTGCTTTCCGTAATGATATTCCAGTGTCTCTTCCGACATATGCGGTACGAGCGCATTCTTCGCGTATGGTAATTCCGGTAATTCAAAGGCCATGATTGAACCCTCCTGCTTCTAGCAAAGTAGTGTGTTTGAGTTGTGATTAGAGAAGAACAACAAGTAGATCTAACGCAACTTGTCTGCCAATGACGTCACTCCGGGAAGTGAAAAAAAAAGCGACCTTTTCGGTCGCTTTTTTTGGGCAGGGGGCATTTACATCATGCCGCCCATGCCACCCATTCCACCCATGCCGCCCATATCGGGTGCACCGGAGGATTTCTCTTCTGGTTTGTCAGCCACCATCGCTTCGGTGGTGATCATCAGGCCGGCGATGGAGCCAGCGGCCTGCAGCGCGGTACGGCTGACCTTGGCCGGGTCGAGGATGCCCATTTCCAGCATATCGCCGTACTCACCGGTAGCCGCGTTAAAGCCGAAGTTGCCCTGGCCCTGTCTGACTTTTTCAGCCACCACCGAGGCTTCTTCGCCCGCGTTGGTCACGATCTGGCGCAATGGAGCTTCCATGGCGCGCAGGGCAATGCGGATACCCGCGGTCTGGTCTTCATTATCGCCTTCCAGACCCGCGATCGCGGCAACGGCGCGCAGGAAAATAGTACCACCACCGGGCACAACACCTTCTTCAACCGCGGCACGGGTTGCATGAAGCGCGTCTTCCACGCGGGCTTTCTTCTCTTTCATTTCCACTTCTGTGGCTGCGCCAACCTTGATTACAGCAACACCGCCAGCCAGTTTGGCCACGCGTTCCTGCAGTTTCTCGCGGTCGTAATCGGAAGAGGTTTCTTCGATTTGCGCACGGATCTGGTTAACGCGAGCCTGGATATCGGCCGCGCTGCCAGCGCCGTCAACGATAGTGGTGTTTTCCTTGGACAGGGTAATGCGCTTGGCGGAACCGAGGTGTTCCAAAGTGGCGCTTTCCAGATCCAGGCCAACCTCTTCGGAAATTACGGTACCACCGGTCAGGATGGCGATATCCTGCAGCATGGCTTTACGACGGTCGCCGAAACCGGGTGCCTTACAGGCCGCTACCTTGACGATACCGCGCATGTTGTTGACCACCAGGGTCGCCAGGGCTTCGCCTTCAACGTCTTCAGCGATAATCACCAGCGGCTTGCCGGCTTTGGCGACAGCTTCCAATACCGGCAGCATTTCGCGGATATTGGAAATCTTCTTGTCCACCAGCAACACATAAGGGCTTTCGTGCTCGGCACTCATGTTGTCCTGATTGTTGATGAAGTAGGGAGAAAGGTAACCGCGATCGAACTGCATACCTTCAACCACTTCCAGTTCGTTTTCCAGGCCGGAACCTTCTTCCACGGTGATAACGCCTTCTTTACCCACTTTTTCCATCGCGCCGGCAATCAGCTCGCCCACCTGGGAGTCGCTGTTGGCGGAGATGGTGCCCACCTGGGCGATGGATTTACTGTCTTCACAGGGCTGGGAGGCAGATTTGATATGCTCGACGGCGGCGATAACGGCTTTGTCGATACCGCGCTTGAGGTCCATCGGGTTCATGCCGGCGGCCACGGATTTGAGACCTTCGTTGACAATCGCCTGGGCAAGCACGGTCGCGGTGGTAGTGCCGTCACCGGCATCGTCGGATGCCCGGGAGGCCACTTCTTTCACCATTTGCGCGCCCATGTTTTCGAACTTGTCTTCCAGCTCAATTTCTTTTGCCACCGATACACCGTCTTTGGTTACGGTGGGCGCGCCGAAAGATTTGTCCAAAACAACGTTGCGGCCTTTGGGGCCCAGAGTGGTTTTCACAGCATCGGCCAGGATGTTTACACCAGCCAGCATTCTCTGGCGAGCCTTATCGCCAAATTTCACTTCTTTAGCAGCCATAGTAATAGTTCCTTACTTCTAGATATTTAATTAATGGAATTCAGTTAAAGAGACTTACTCGACAACCGCTTTGATGTCGCTCTCGCTCAGGATAATCAGCTCTTCGCCGTCCACCTCAATGGTGTCGCTGCCGGCATATTTACCGAACACAACCAAATCTCCCTCTTTGACGTCCACGGGTCGCACGTCACCATTGTCCAGAATACGGCCGGAACCCACTGCCACCACAACACCCTGATTGGGTTTTTCCTTGGCGGAACCAGGCAGGACGATACCGCCTGCTGTTTTTGCCTCTTCTTCCTTGCGGCGAACCACAACACGATCGTGTAAAGGACGAATTTTCATCGACATATTCTCCAAATAACGTTTTATAGACTTGTCTTCGCCCGCTTGATCCTGAATCTTACGGACAGGTTTGAGGAATGAGCCACCCCGTGGGTGGTCAAAAAGCTTGTGTGCGCTTAAATGGGTATGGTTTTTGGGATTTCAACGGGGCGGCGGATAAAAATATGCCCGGTTAAATGAAATTTTCCGTGGCCACCGGCGTAATTCCTCTACTTCTTTTGATCCTCGCGCTTAAAGTCGCCTTCGATGACTTCCGGCTTGTGAGACTTGCCTCCCGGTTGCCCGTCTCCCGGCGGGGAATACTGTCGTACAACCTTGATGTGGCGAAGCCCCCAACCGATGATAACGCGGCGGATACCGGGTATCAGGCAACAAAGCCCGATGGTGTCCGTGATAAAGCCCGGCGTCAATAACAGTACTCCGCCAACCGCCAGGAAAACAGCCTCCACCAGTTCCCGCGCCGGCAACTCACCGCTGTCCATTTTTCTCCCTGCCCTCAGCAGGGTTTTGAACCCCTGCTGGCGAAGCAGGGCCACACCGACAACCGCTGTCAGCAACACCAGGGCAATTGTATTGAGGGCACCAATAACACCGCCCACTTTAATAAGCACCCACATCTCGGCAATCGGGACAACGATGAACAGAATGAGCAGTATTTTCAAAAGGACTCCCCTTGGTTTTTTACATGCATAGGCTAAGATCCGGTTAAAATGCGCAAATACAAGTGCGCCCGACGGTTTTACACTCACCCGGGAATTACGTGTAACATGGCCCCGAATTGAACTGGACCGCGATCGATGAAAGAAGCTGTCTTGCAGGTTGTTTCCATGGTACCGGCGGGGCAGGTAGCTACCTATGGCCAGGTGGCGCAACTGGCCGGCCTGGGAAGAGCAGCCCGCTTCGTGGGCACCACCTTAAAGCAATTACCGGCCGGGTCAAGCCTTCCGTGGCACAGGGTCGTCAACAGTTCGGGCAGGATATCCCTGCCGAAGGAGACCGAAGGTTACGCCCGGCAGAAACAACTGCTTATGGAAGAAGGTATAACTTTTATTAATGGAAGGATTAACTTGAAAGTCTACGGTTGGAAACCCTAACCCGGATATTTCACCAAATGCCGACTTGCCGGTGCCGGGCCGAGATCTTACGGGGCGGAAACCGTTGCCAGCGTTTTCCGCGCCTCCGGACCAGGGCCATCGCCTCAAACATCTATAAGAGCTGCCATTCCAATGCTGCAATCCGGATGGACGTCCAAGGCTAAAGTTTATTTCGACAAGCGCGTCCTCAGCGTTTTTATTCTCGGCATTGCCCAGGGCTTTCCCTGGGTGATGATTGGGTCGGTGCTAACCCTGTGGCTGAAGGAAAACGGCATCAGCCGGGCGAGCATCGGCTACGCGGGGCTTATTTTTACCGTTTACGCCGCCAATTTCCTGTGGGCTCCTGCCGTTGACCAGATCAATCCACGCCTGTTTAAACATCTCGGCAACCGGCAGAGCTGGATTGTTATCTGCCAGGTGTTTATCTTTGGCGGCTGCGTTCTGATGAGCCTGTCCGACCCCGCGCTCAGCGCCAAAACTGTTGTTTTGATTGGCTTACTGATCGCAGCCTCATCCGCCACCCAGGATATCGCCATTGACGCCTACCGGGTGGACAGCTTTGCCCAAACGGAGCCCGAGCTGATTTCCGCCGGCGCGGCCGCTGTCACCGCTGGCTGGTGGACCGGTTACGCCGGCCTCGGCTATCTTCCGCTGCGCCTGTCGGATATGGGCTGGTCGTGGCCCAACCTTTATTTGTTATTGGCCGGTATTACTTTTTGCCTCTTGGTTGTCAGTTGGCACATACCAAAGCCCCGATTTTATCAGCGCAACAAACAGTTACAGACTTTTGGCGATTATCTTGACATCGCCGCAAGAACGGATCGTAAAAAAAAGCTGACTCTTTCGATTTTTATCCCCCTGCCGCCGGTGATTTGCCTGTGGGCGATTTTGGGCAGCCCGGGCCTGCCGGACAGCATTTCCGGTCACACCACCTATATTCCCCTTTTGATCGTGCTTGAACTGTTGTTAATAACAACCGTTGTGATCCTGCTGACAAAACTTCAACCGGCACAGAATAGTACACCCAGCCATCGCACCGGCTCATTGGATATAACACTGGCCTGGATTCTCACGTCTCTGGTGGCGCCATTAAAGGATTTTTTCCAGCGCTCCGGCGTCAGGTTTGCCGTTGCACTTTTTTCCTTCGTTTTGTTGTTCAAGATTGGCGAGGCCTTCCTCGGACGCATGTCCATCGTTTTTTATAAGGAAGTGGGATTCAGCAACACCGACATCGCCAACTATTCCAAAATGCTCACCTGGTGGCTCACCATCGTGTTCGCGTTACTTGGAGGGCTGGTCAATGCGCGGTTTGGTTTGATCAAGGGCCTGGTGATCAGCGGTTGCGCGATGGCGGGCTCGAACCTGATGTTTGCCTGGATAGCGACAGTGGGACCGGATATCAACCTGTATATCGCCACGATCGTAGTGGACGGATTCGCCGCCGCGTGGTCCTCGGTGGCCTTCGTGGCGATGATTTCCCTGCTCTGCAACCACACCTTTTCCGCCACCCAGTATGCCCTGATGGTTTCGCTCAGCAATCTGGGCCGCACTACTTTGTCATCCGTTAGTGGTCAGGTGGTCGATTGGCTGGGCGGCAACTGGAGTCTTTTCTTCGTGCTGACGATGTTTATGGTTATACCCAGCTTGGTCATCCTGCTGGTGTACCTAAGAAAACCAATAACGGAATTGGAGAGACGGGGGCAAAACGCGTACAGCAGACAGATTAAACAGGGGTAAATCAGGAAATCAACTTGATCGGGACAACCGTCAGGCATCCCAAGGGGAGAGACTTACCGACTAACGCACGAATTCAGCTCCAGGGGTTAGGTACTATGTTCCGCATCCGTGCAAGAAGGAGGAGAACTGTATATATGTACAGTTAGCCGGTAAGTCTTTACATCATAGGCCGGTTACCAGATCAGGTCAAGCACTTACGAAAATAATTTTGGAACAGGTGCGCCAAAGTCCAAAAAGGCTTAAAGGACGGCACCTTTAAAGATAGCGAACGCTTACTATCTGGATGATCCGCCAATTTAGGCCAGAAGCGCCGCCAGGGCCGCCGCCGCCAGCCAGAACCATAACGTTCTGGTAAATAATTTATGCAATAAACTCAATTCCTTGCGCGTAACTTCGCAGGTTTGGGTCAAATCATCATCCACCGACAATGCCCCGAGCACAGACTGGCCCAACACCTCGGAACTTGCCGATTTGAAGCAGAAGGCACTCTCCGCCCAGCGGTTATAGCAGCCGACAAAGTTGCCCGTGAATGAAAAAGACAGCCCGAGCACCCGCGCTGCGGGCCATTCAACTATCCACAATGTCTTCGCGGCCACCGAATCGGAAAAGCCCTCTTCCCGTATTCTTTGGTTGTAAAGGAACAGCAACCGATAGCCAAGGGCGGCAACCGGCCCGAGTAAAAAGAACCAAAACAAGACTGCGAACATACGCTCAAACCCGCGATATGCTGCCTCGTTAAGTACCTGCTGATGAAGGCTCGACCAGTCATTGAGGCCCAGCCCCTCCACATTAACCCCCAGCCTGGAGGCTCTCTCGACGCCGGAAACCCAATCCTGCTCAGAGCAGGCCTTGGTGTACTCGGTGACGATTTCGCCGAATTCACCCCGACCGAAACTGTAAAGCAGTATGGCCACGCCAAAAGGCAGAACCAGCCAATTGGAAATATCCCACAGGAGAGCCAGCGCCAATCCACAGGCCAGCAGGGGAAGCAATACGGAAATCGCCGGCGCCAGCCACGACAGGGAGCCCCGGGCAAAGCGTTGCCTCACATTATCGACCCACTGAAAGTACCAGGAATCCCTATGAAGCGGGTTGTCGCCTGCCCAGACCTGGAGAAACGCAATGGCCAGAATAACAATAAATAAGCTCATGATTATTGTGCCTATGTTTTCAGCTCATTCAGGTAACGTTGCCAGTCAAAGGCAGGCCCCGGATCGGTCTTGCGATCGGGGGCTATATTTGAATGGCCTGTGATACGATCGGAAGAGATGCCCGGATAGGTCTTCAAAATCTCTTCGGTCAGCTCCACCAGTGTAGCGTACTGTTCGTCGGTATACGGGATGGTATCCGCCCCTTCCAGCTCAATCCCGATGGAAAAGTCGTTGCACTCATTCTCCCCGTTAAAACACGACCGGCCCGCGTGCCAGGCCCGCAGGTGGAAGGGAACAAACTGGACGGCCCTCCCCTGCCGATCAATTAAACAGTGGCTGGAAACCCGCATATCGGCAATGGTTTCAAAATAAGGGTGGGCATTTCGATCCAACTGGTTGAGAAAGAAATCCTCGACAAAGCCACCGCCAAACTCTTCCGGTGGCAGGCTGATGTTATGTATTACGATCAGCGTCGGGATGGCACCCGCGGGTCGCTCGTTATAGTTTGGGGAAGGAACTTGCCTGGCTCTGGACCAACGACCGTTTCGAATCACGCAGTTTTCTCGTCCGGATTAACGTGAAAGCATCATAACCGCAACGAAAGGCCGCAACAAATACCCGCCTCCGCCTGGAGCACGGGTGGGTTAATGTTGGAAAAGGGGGGTTAGTTACTTGGTTTTCTCAGGCTGGTCACGACGGTTTCCAGTGCCCGATCAAACAACATGCTGTTATCCAGCGCCCGCACCTTGCCGTGCTTGAGACCGAGCGCCAGCTCGTTTTGGGTCTTTTCGGCGACTTTCATACCGTTGCGGTTAACGAAAATGTACTTACCGGTCGGCTTGATGTAAGCCGCCAATCGGGAACGGGTGCTTGTGCCTTTCTCGTCGGTCATTTCAAACCAGGCGCCCTGGACGAAATTGGCGACCTGGCGCATGAACTGGTCATCAAGAGGCAGTTCTTCCTCCTCCTTCACGGGTGCTTTAGCGGTCAGCGCGGATACGTCCGCCTCGATATTACGCAACGCCTCTTTGGCGGCGGATATCGGGGCCGGCTTGGGTGCGGGAGTCTGCGCTCGAGGTGGTTCGACCCGAGTCGCGGGCGCAACAACCGGGCCGGAGCCTGCCGGCATGGCAGGTTTGGGTCTGACAGCGGCGGTATACCCGGACATGGGCTGGTCTTCATCTTCGTCCAGCGCCGGCCGCACGATCTTGCCGCGGATGCAGGCAAGGTGAACGTCCTCGAGCGATTTGAACAGATCGGACATCTCGAAGGGATTAAATGAGATAGTATCGAAACCGGCACGCAGTTTTTTCAGCAGCTCCGGAACCAGCTGAATCAGTTTTTTGCGGTCCTCGTCGCTGGTAGGCGTCTTCACGCTCCAGATCAATTCCTCGAGCGTTTGCAGACTGGATTTCCACTCGTCGGACTGATAGCCGTGCTTAAGGGCCACCACGAACAGCACATTATTCCAGGCCTCGTCGATCAAGCGGGTAACCACTTCAGGCAACCGCTCATTGATGGTTCGCAATTCGATTTCCAGCGCCACGGTTGTGCGGGCGATTTCCGCCTTGGCCTTGCCATCCTCGGCGTCAATGGTGCGGCGCTCGAGCACGGCGGAACGGCGTTTCTCTTTTTCGATAAAGGACGTGAAATCCGCCAGAAGTTCGGTAAAGATGGCCACATCGGTTTCGAACTCACGCAGCAGGCGGCGAACCACCTCATCCATTTTCTTGTACAGCGGGTCGGCTTCACCGGTTTTCGGGTCGCCCTGCCAACCCATCGCGGCCGAAGCCATTTCATTCAGCAGGCGCCGGGCCGAATGGCCGCCGCGGGTGAAAAAGCTTTTGTCCACGATCGCCACTTTAACAATCGGAATTTGCATCCGGCTGATCAGGGCCTTCATCGGCAACGCCAGGTTGCGATCTTCCAGGATAAAGTCAAACAGCATGTTGACCAGGTTTATTGTCTCCTCGTCAACACGGCCTATCTGTGCATTCACTCCCTTGCGGCGCTGGATTTCATCGAGAAGCCCGCGAACATCGATTCCGGCAGCGGACCGGGTCGGCGGCACAGGTAACTTCTGGGCGAAAGACAACAGGCTCAACAGCCCATTGCCGGTGCTTGCACTTACCTGCGTGCCACCATTCAGCTGGTCGCCAAACAAATTTTGAAGAGTGGCGAGCACTTCGGCATTAATCTGACCGCCAGCGCCACCCGCAGCCCCGGTGGTGATGGTGACCGTGGGACCGGAATTGTGAGGTTGCTGGGTATTGGAGGTAGCCGGGCTCTGGCGCTGGCGATACTGCTTCGCGGACAATGATGGCAGCACATTGTGGTCAATCAACAATTGATTGATGGTGCTGTACAGGCTACCAAGATCGCCGATAACCACCTTGTCAAACAATTTGAACAGGACCAGTTTGGCCTTGATGTCCACATCCAGCTTCTTCGCCTGGGCCATAAAAGAGGCACAGAGAACATCCGGGCCCAGGGGGTTATTCTTTTGGTAAACCTTGACCGGCACCAGGCTGTCAAGGCGCAGTGAAATCTGCTGGACCGCCTCACCGTAATCCGTGTTGGCGCGGGAAACGGTGGATTCCATCGCCACCATCTCTTCCAGGTCGTCGTTGTTCACCAGCGACAAGGCATCGACATTCAGTGTGTCATCAAGGGAGAATGTATCTTCCAGAACCGGAACGGAGTCGTCACCACGATCCGCCGATGCCAGTGCGGCGAAGGCTTCGTCGATCATCTGGATAAAGCGCTTTTCAATACCGCGACGCTGTACACGGACTTCGCGCATGGAATCGAAGAACAGGTTCTGTTCCTGGTTGGAATGGGCTTTGTCCGCCAGTTCGAACAAGGAATCGTCCGCGCGGTCAAAAAAACTTTTCAGGCGAACGGCCAATAATTGCTTGGCTTTTTCGTGGATGGCGTGAACAGGTGCGGGCAACCGGGCGAGCCGCGCCCGGGTAAGCCGTTGGCTTTCGGGTTCCAGGCGTACCACCTTGGGGGATTGAATATTTTTTGCTTTGTCAGGCACCAACAACCTCCTCATCTACCAGTTCAGATAGCCAGCGATGCCTCTGAGACCTGCTTATATGCGTGTTGTAAGTATAATTCAATTGACCGGCACGCCCAGTCCCAGAAAGCCAGTTCGCGAAATTTATCATAGTCTTAATACAAAAGTGTGAACCATGTGGAAATTTTGACTTCAAAATAGTCAATCTGATATAAGCGTTTGAAAGTATTCTTAAATTTTAAAATCGTGCGAGTTATAAACCACCGAGTATGAGCGAAGAAACCCCACCCGGCAAGGCTATCGGCAAGACAATGTTAACCATTAGCTGGATACTTGTACTAATTGTCCTGGTACTTTTGTTTGGCCGGTGGGAGGAAAAGCAGTACAACCCAAATATGTCCGCGAAAAGCGTGGTTACGAGCCAGGCGCGTACGGTTGTGCTGGAAAGAAACCGCTTCGGACACTACGTTTCATCCGGTAAAATAAATGGCGAACAGGTGACCTTCATGTTGGACACCGGCGCCACCCAGGTTGCGATTCCGGAAAATCTGACGGAAAAATTACGGTTGGAACCCGGCGCCAGATTTCCCGTTACGACTGCAAATGGTATTGTTGAAGTTCGCGCCACCACAATCAACGAGCTGCAACTGGGGCCAATAATTCTACATGATGTTCGCGCCGCCATTAATCCAGGTATGAGCGGCAATGAAATACTGCTGGGAATGAGCGTGCTGAAGCAACTGGATTTTTCGCAGAAAAATAATGAACTGACAATTACCCAACATACCTACGGCAACTGAATCAATTACAGGCAGGTTTGAATGAATATTTCCCTTGACGATATCCGGCAGGATATTACTCGCACTGTACGAATAGCGCTGGAAGAAGATATTGGTAGTGGTGATGTTACTGCTATGCTAATTCCCGAGGATCAGTCCAACGTAGCAGAAGTTATTACCCGGGAAGATTGTGTGGTATGCGGCGTAGCTTGGTTTAATGAAACGTTTGAGCAACTCGGTGGCGTAGACGAAATCCGTTGGCACGTTAGCGACGGGGATTTTGTGGAAGCAAACACTAAACTCGTTACCGTCAAAGGCAATACCCGCACCTTGTTGACCGGTGAACGCACCGCACTGAATTTTCTTCAGGCGCTAAGCGGCACTGCCACCCGCGCCAGGCAATATGCAAAACTGGTAGAGGGCACCGAAATAAAAATTCTGGATACACGAAAAACCATTCCGGGGTTACGCACAGCTCAGAAATATGCAGTCAATATCGGTGGTTGTCACAATCATCGGATTGGACTTTTTGATGCGTTTTTAATTAAGGAAAATCATATAGCCGCATGTGGTGACATTGCGGCGGCGGTTGCCAGGGCTCGGGAGATCGGACCAGGGAAATTAGTCGAGGTGGAGGTTGAGAGCCTGGACCAGTTGCGGCAAGCGATTGATGCAGGAGCTGACGTAATAATGTTGGACAATTTTAACCACACAGAAATAATCACCGCCGTTGAATATGTACGCGGTCGTCGTCTACTCGAAATATCGGGCAACATTAGCGCAGAGACGCTACAAAAGTTTTCTCCGAAAGGAATCAATCTCATTTCTGTAGGAGATATAACCAAAAATGTCACTGTGGTGGATTTGTCCATGCAATTAAAAAACTGAAAACTCAAAGTTCGCAAATAAAATAAAGTTCATACAATATCCATCACAAACCTAAACAGATGGCTGGAAATTCATCTACCAAAGTGCCGCATTATTCGATGCTTCATTTATTCGGGAGCGCTTCCTGTCATCGGGCATTGTGCTTGTTGATGGGTCCTAACAACGATAACAAAATGAAATAGAGGTTTATGAATGTTACGTCCCAACAATAGATGGACCGCATTTGCAATCCATTTGACTGGAAGTGCGATAGCATTTTTGTTGCTAGCGTTTACTATCAGACAATTATGGTATCCCGGAGTTTTGTTTTTTACTGAGGGAGGTCTCGAAGGTCTAAAACTGATAGCAGGAGTAGACATCATCATCGGCCCTCTACTAACTCTCATCGTTTATAACATACAAAAGAGAGAGCTGCGCCGGGACCTTGCCGTTATTGGCATCTTTCAAGCACTATGTTTTGCTGGGGGGATTTACATTGTTGCCCAGTATCGTCCGATAGCTGTCATTTATGCGGACAACATATACTACACCATTACCGCTGCACAATTTGAGGCATACGACATTGACATTGGTGATATTGATCATTTAAACGATAGATGGCCCGCACTTATTGCATTAGACCTCCCTCTGGATAAAACAAAACGAGCAGAGGAAGTCAGAAAAATAAGGATGAATAAAGACCTGCGTTTAGCAACAGAGCTGTACCGGAATTATGAGGATCATATAAATCGCCTGAAGACCGAGGGGTGGTCATTAAATGAAGCGATAGAACGTGGAATAGACACCTCAAAAATACCCCAAAACCAACACAACATTAGAGTCTTTCTTCTGGTTTCCAGATACGGAATTTACAATGTCGCCGTCGATACAAAAACTGGATCTTTACTGCAGATTCTAAGGTAACAGCAGGAGGTATTTCAGCGCATGGCCTCGGCCAACCGATGCCACCGCCAAAAGAGATTTTTAAAAAAAAAGCTTCGAAGTTGTCTTCGAAGCTTTCATGAAACTACACAGAGAAGAATTTTATTTACATTGAGAAGGTGCGTAACGAGCTGGCACACTTCCGATAGTTGATGGCGCAGCACCAAAGTTCGCTGCAGCCGTCACAGATGAAGCGCCAGTGCACGCCCAATCAACGTTACCCGCTGCACCGGTCACAAGCTCAGCGCCGCCCACATAAGGAGTTAAAGTAATCACGTCAGCGCCTGCCAACTGCGGAAGCGCATCTGGGTCGTCAGAATAGGTGATTGTAATTACACCTGTATCTGCAGTAATCCCTATACTGTCAACATATTTTGTCGCCGTAAAATTTGCCGTCCAGTCTGCCGCAGCCGCGTTCATGCCAGTAAGATCGTTCGCCTGAAACCCTTCAGCGACTGCGATTTTTGCGGATGCCGCCAAACCCAAGCCTTCAGTCACTTTGGTACGAATGGTGTAGTCTTGATATGCGGGTAAAGCGACCGCCGCCAAAATACCGATAATCGCGACAACGATCATCAATTCAATTAAGGTAAAGCCTGTTTGATTTGTTTGGTACTTCATTTTTATGACTCCTCGAGGGAAAACGAAAGGAAAACAGAAATTCCAGACTTGTAATTCAAATTTGGTGCCAGCTCATACTTTCTTACTAAGTGTAAATTTTTATTATTAAATATCAATAAGTTACAAAACATGTAACCGTTGACCGGCCAAAAGACCGGAAATCTACACGTGACAAAAATCGTCGAATGACTGACGATTTTTGCTCCGCTTGGACCGAACCGACGGCACCGGGAAAAGCAGGCTGACGTCGCAAAACATTAAAAAATACATGGAGTTACTGGCGGTTTCTCGCAGAAATGGTAAAGTTGTATTAGATTTAGTTAACTTGTCCCTTGAGCTATATGCGATACCCATCCACTAGAGTCGCAGGCTTCGCTAGTATCCGATGAACTAACAATATGAACAAACCTGTTATTCTCAGTGGCCTGGCCAGGCGCCTGGTAAAAGATGAACTTCTTAAGGAAGAAGACGCCCGTAAAGCAATTGAAATTTCCAATAAGGAAAGAATCCCTCTTCCTTTTTATCTGGTTAACAACTACTCTCTAAGCGCGCTTGACATCGCCAACGCGGCAGCCGATGAATTTGGTACACCCCTTGTTGATATCAGTGCTGTTACCAAAGAGACTTATCCCAAAGGCGTTGTAGATCAAAAATTGATCACAAAACACCGCGCCCTTCCTCTTTTTCGTCGAGGTAACCGCTTATTTGTTGCCGTTTCTGATCCAACAAACCTTCATGCCCTCGATGAAATTAAGTTTAACACCGGCCTGAATACAGAAGCCTTGCTGGCGGAAGCAGACAAACTTAACGCCGCCATAGAAGCCTTTTTGAGCGCCGCGGAAGAGTCCATCGGCGATGCGCTGGGTGATCTGGATGAAGATGCGCTCGATGACCTGGATATTCAAGCTGTTGAAGAAGATGGTTCCAACAAAAAGGAAGACACTTCGGATGTAGACGAAGCGCCAATAGTCAGATTTGTAAACAAGGTGCTGCTGGATGCTATAAAAATCGGTGCATCGGATATTCACTTCGAACCATATGAAAAAGTATACCGAGTTCGTTTTCGCACGGATGGCATCCTCAAGGAAATCGCAAAACCTCCAGTTAACCTGGCCATCCGCCTCGCAGCTCGGCTTAAAGTCATGTCGCAGATGGATATTTCCGAACGCCGTATCCCTCAGGATGGCCGCATTAAGATGAAGATATCCAAAAACCGCGCCATCGACTTTCGGGTGAATACCCTACCGACCCTGTTCGGAGAAAAGATCGTACTAAGGATCCTCGATCCATCCAGCGCCAAGCTCGGCATTGATGCATTAGGATATGAGGATATCCAGAAAAAGCTCTATCTGGATGCCTTGGCTCAACCACAGGGGATGATTTTGGTAACGGGGCCGACAGGGTCCGGTAAAACAGTTTCCCTTTACACGGGTTTAAACATTCTCAATACCACCGAGCGAAACATATCCACTGCCGAGGACCCTGTTGAAATTAACCTCGAAGGCATCAATCAGGTAAATGTGAACAATAAAGTCGGGTTGGGGTTCGCCGAAGCCCTCAGATCCTTTCTTCGCCAGGACCCGGACATCGTAATGGTGGGGGAAATTCGCGATCTGGAAACGGCGGAAATAGCTATTAAGGCCGCCCAAACTGGTCACTTGGTACTGTCTACACTTCATACTAACAGCGCCCCTGAAACCCTGACCCGCTTGTTGAACATGGGCGTTCCCACCTTCAATGTGGCAACAACGGTGAGTATCATTATCGCCCAGCGGCTCGCAAGGCGTCTGTGCCCCTACTGTAAAAAGCCAGCGGACGATATTCCAGAAACGGTACTGGCGGAAGAAGGGTTCAACGATATTGGAATACCAAAAAGTGAGATGACACTGTTCCACCCCGTTGGGTGTAACCAGTGTAACGATGGCTACAAGGGCCGGGTCGGTATTTATGAAGTTGTTCGCATCACTCCCGAAATTTCAAGAATTATAATGAATGGGGGAAATTCCATTGAAATCGCCGACGCCGCCAAAGCAGCCGGTTTTAATGATCTGCGAACCTCCGCGTTAAGAAAAGCAGCGATGGGCGTCACTAGTCTTGAAGAAGCTAATCGCGTAACGAAGGATTAGGTAAATGGCAACTGCAACAACAAGTGAAGTATTTGTCTACAAAGGCGTAGATAAGAAAGGCAACAAAGTCTCTGGTGAAGTCTCCAGCGGCAGCTCTGCCTTGGCGAAAGCCCAACTAATCAAACAGGGCATTCGGGCGCAATCCGTTCGTAAAAAGTCAAAGCCGATGTTTGGGGGCGGCAACAAAAAGATCAAGCCTCTGGATATAGCGATGTTCACACGCCAGATGGCCACAATGATGAAAGCTGGCGTACCCCTGGTGCAAAGTTTCGATATCGTGGCTGACGGGTCGGAAAACGCCGGACTGGCGGCGTTGGTAAGAACAATTCGCGAAGATGTGGCATCTGGAACCGGTTTTGCTCCGTCATTAAGAAAGCACCCAAAGTACTTTGATGACCTGTTCTGCAATCTGGTGGAATCGGGCGAACAGTCAGGTGCCCTGGAAACCATGCTTGATCGTATTGCTACTTACAAGGAAAAAACGGAGCAGCTAAAAGCCAAGATCAAGAAAGCATTAACTTATCCGATCGCAGTTGTTGTGGTTGCAATTGTGGTAACAGGGATCCTTCTCGTAAAGGTTGTTCCACAGTTCGCAGAAACTTTTAGTTCCTTTGGTGCTGATCTACCGGCATTCACTCTTTTTGTTCTTCATTTGTCAGAACTGGCTCAACAGTACTGGTTTATTATCATGGCGGCGATAATCTTTGGTGTTATGGGTTTTAAAAAAGCTTGTGAAAAAAGCAAAGCCTTTTCTTACACAGTGGACAAGTTCTCACTACGCATTCCGATTATCGGCAACATCATTTATCAATCCATCATGGCAAGATTTGGCAGAACACTTTCTACTACGTTTGCCGCAGGCGTTCCCTTGATTGACGCACTCGAATCTGTAGCCGGGGCTACTGGGAACGCACCATATGAAGCTGCGGTGCTTAAAGTAAGAGATGAAGTATCCACCGGCACACAGCTAAATGCTGCTCTTAACCACACTAAAATGTTCCCTCCTCTGCTGGTACAAATGACTGCGATCGGAGAGGAATCGGGCGCGCTGGATACAATGCTTGAAAAGGTCGCTTTGTACTATGAAGAAGCAGTAGATAACCTTGTAGATAGCCTGACCGCATTACTTGAGCCTATGATAATGTCCGTTCTAGGTGTGTTAGTCGGTGGCTTAATGGTCGCGATGTATCTGCCAATATTCAACATCGGTAAAGTTATTTAGCGCGGCATATATTACTTTGACATCTGCCATTGACCTCTATATTGCCTACATTATTCTATTTTCCGGCCTGCTGGGATTGATTGTCGGTAGCTTCCTTAACGTGGTCGCTTACCGCCTCCCTCTCTGGCTTTTTGCCGAGTGGAAGCGGGAATGCAAATCTTTCCTGGAGCTGAAGGGCGATTCACCTCCGGAAAAATTCAATATTGCTTTCCCTGCGTCCCACTGCCCGAAATGCAAAGCTCCGGTAAAGCCCTGGCAGAATATTCCCGTCTTGAGCTACATATTTCTCAAAGGCAAGTGCGCTTCCTGTAAAACGACAATTTCTTTACGTTATCCCTTTGTTGAGCTGCTTACCGGCCTGGCTTCGGCGTTTACCGCATACCGCTTTGGCTTTTCTATTGAATATGCACTGGTACTGATATTTACGTGGTCGCTTATTACCCTCACGCTTATCGACGCGGACCACAAAATTTTGCCGGACAATATAACGCTGCCTTTGCTTTGGCTGGGACTGCTGGCAAATAGCTTTGGTGTTTTTACCGATTTGCAAAGCGCTGTCATCGGCGCCGCTGCCGGATATCTTTCGCTGTGGAGTGTTTACTGGGTATTCAAACTGGCTACTGGCAAGGAAGGCATGGGGTTCGGCGATTTTAAACTGCTGGCGGCGCTGGGAGCCTGGATGGGCTGGCAGCAGCTGCCGTTAATTATTATTCTTTCCGCGTTTGTCGGTGCCGTGCTGGGAATTATTATTTTAACGGCCACAAAACAAAACCGCAGTAATCCTATTCCTTTTGGGCCCTACCTTGCCGCGGCAGGTTGGGTAACCTTTTACTGGGGCGACCAGCTTAAGCTGCTCTATTTTCAATATTCCGGAATATAACGCATATGTTTGTCGTAGGCGTTACCGGCGGTATTGGTTCAGGTAAATCAACTGTTACGAACTTATTTTCCGAGCTCGGTGTCAAAGTTATTGATGCCGATGTGATAGCGCGAGATCTTGTAAGCCCCGGCAGTAAATCCCTCACGGCAATTACAAAACGTTTTGGACAACATCTAGTGCTGGAAGATGGTAACCTTGATCGCAGAAAATTGCGCGATATTATTTTTTCCGACCCGAATGCAAAAAAATGGCTGGAAAATCTGCTTCATCCGGAAGTGAAAAAGCAGATTCTGGAGGAAATAGAAAATTCAAAGTCTTCCTATACAATAGTTTCAGCTCCGCTATTGCTTGAGGCGGGGTTGGATCAGATAACGGACAGGGTGCTGGTGGTGGATATTCCAGAGGCCAGTCAAATTGAACGAACTGTATTGCGGGATAGAACCTCCGAAGAGAGTGTGAATAATATTATTCAATCTCAAATTAAACGTAAAATACGCCTGCAAAAAGCCACCGACATTATCGACAATACTGGCTCTCTCGACGATACAAAAAAGCAGGTGAAAAAACTGCATACAATTTATCTAAACCTAGCGTCAAAAAAACAGGAACCATGACAATAAAAACCCTCGCCGTCCGGTGCCCCACATGCAAAACCGAAGTCCTGATGACCAAGGATTTCCCCTACCGCCCCTTCTGCAGCCAGCGCTGCAAGATGATTGATTTTGGCGATTGGGCCGCTGAAAATCATCGAATAAAGGGCGAGGAAATTGAAGGGGAAAGCAATGAAGATGATGTCTGGTCGGATGACGACCAACAGTAGCTGGATTTCCAACCTGTGATTGTGATTTTGAAGGTGGCGGGTGGCGCCCGAAGTGTCGGACCATCGCTTACCCGCCCTACCGTTAGAAAATGGCTTAGTAGTTGGCTATTTTTTCATTGGCCAACTCTTGCGGCCCTGCCTTGGCTAATCGTTTACCTTCCGGATAATTGTCGTAGTCGGCAAAATGCTCGATAAATTGCCGGGCAAGATCGTGCGCCTTGCGATACCACTCCGCTTCGTTCCCGTAACTGGTGCGGGGGTCGAGAAAAGATTGTGGAATGCCATGTAACTCTCGTGGTATTTCAAGGTTGAAAATAGGAACTAACTCCGTTTCAACCTGCTCAATGGAACCGTCCAGAATAGCGTCGATAATCAGCCTTGTATTTTTGATGGAAATTCTTTTTCCCTCGCCGTTCCAACCGGTGTTAACCAGATATACCCGCGCACCCGATTGTTCCATTCGATGGGACAGCACTTCGGCATACTTCAATGGATGCAGGCTCAAAAATGCCTTGCCGAAACAGGCGGAAAATGTCGGCGTCGGTTTGGTAACGCCCCGCTCAGTTCCGGCAACTTTTGCGGTAAAGCCAGAAAGGAAATAATACTTCGCCTGCTCGGTACTGAGTTTGGAAACGGCGGGAAAAACACCAAAGGCATCGGCGGTTAAAAAGATAATTTTTTCCGGATGTCCGCCTTTCGATACCGGCCTGACGATATTTTCGATGTGATCAATCGGATAGGAGACGCGGGTATTTTCCGTGATGGAGCGGTCCGAATAATCGACGCTGCCATTGTCCAACACGGTTACATTCTCCAGTAAGGCATTCCGCCGTATTGCGTTGTGGATATCCGGCTCGCTGTCCGGGTCCAGATCGATTGTCTTGGCATAGCAGCCGCCTTCAAAGTTAAACACGCCGTCATCGTCCCAGCCGTGCTCATCATCGCCGATCAGTTTTCGTTTGGGGTCGGTGGACAAAGTGGTTTTGCCCGTTCCCGACAGGCCAAAAAAAATCGCCACATCACCATGTTTTCCCTGGTTGGCGGAACAGTGCATGGAGGCAATATTTTTTTGCGGTAGGTAGTAATTCATCATGGAGAAAATCCCTTTCTTCATTTCCCCGCCGTACCAGGTGCCGCCGATAATCTGCATTTTTTCCGTCAGGTTGAACGCGACAAACACTTCCGAATTCAGGCCGTGTTCGTGCCATTTGGGATTGGTGACCCGCGAACCGTTGATTACCACGAAATCCGGCTCGCCATAATCGTGAAGCTCTTCCTCGGTTGGCCGAATAAACATGTTTTTGACAAAATGCGCCTGCCAGGCCACTTCGACAATAAAACGAACCTTAAGCCTGGAAGACGGATTCGCGCCACAAAAGGTGTCGATAACATACAGGGGTTGGTGGGACAACGCATTGCAGACCAACGTTTTTAATTCGCTCCAGATTGCCGGCGACATCGGTTTGTTGTCGTTGGGGCACTGCGGGGTGTTCCACCAGACGGTATCCTTGGTAATGTTATCGAGAACGATATATTTGTCCTTAGGAGAACGCCCGGTGAACTCACCAGTGCTGACCGCAACCGCTCCCTGGTTGCAGACAACGCCCTTGGCATAGCCTGTCAGCTCCAACTTGGTTTCCTCCTCGTACAACCTATCATAACCGGGGTTATGAATAATTTCGGCGGTGTTTTTAATTCCATAAACTGACAAATCAATATTCAAAGGTGTGCTCACGGGTCCTCCCAGGGTGTTACAAAAGGGCTACGAGAATTGATTCATGGTGTTGTCTTTACCGGCCGCCTTAAGCGCCTGGCTGCCGGAGAAATATTCCTTGTGATCATCTCCAATATTAGAGCCTGACATATCCTGGTGTTTGACACAGGCCAAACCGCGGCGAATTTCCTGGCGCTGTACGTTCTGGACGTACGCCAGCATTCCCATATAACCGAAGTAGTCTTTGGCAAGCGTGTCCGTGGACAGCGCGGCGGTATGGTAAGTTGGCAGAGTAATCAGGTGATGGAAAATTCCGGCCTGCAGCGCGGCGTCCCGCTGAAAGCTGCGAATCTTTTCATCGGCGGCAAGCCCCAGTTCGGAATCGTCGTACTCCGCACTCATCAGACTGTCGCGGTGCCAGGTGGACATATCCCGCCCTTCGCGCGCCCACTCGTCGAAAACCTGCTGCCTGAAGTTCAACGTCCAGTTAAACGAAGGACTGTTGTTGTAAACCAGCTTGGCATTCGGGACGACTTCGCGAATGCGGTTGATCATTCGGGCGATCTGTTCGATGTGGGGTTTTTCCGTTTCTATCCACAGCAGGTCCGCACCGTGTTGCAGGGAAGTGATGCAGTCCAGTACCACGCGATCCTCTCCCGTGCCCTCACGGAACCGGATGAGGCCGTTGGGCAGGCGTGTTGGCTTGATCAGTTTTTTACCCTGACGCAGCACCATATCGCCGGCCCTCACGTCGTCCAGTGAAGTCACCTCTTCGCCGTCGATAAAGGCGTTATATTGTTCCGCCAGATCGCCGGGGCGACTGGACACCGGAATTTTTTGAGTGAGTCCGGCACCCAGGGAATCGGTGCGCGCAACAATCACGCCGTCTTCAACGCCCAGTTCCATAAACGCATAGCGAACCGCGTTGATCTTGGCCAAAAATTCTTCGTGCGGCACGGTGACTTTGCCGTCCTGATGGCCGCACTGTTTTGCATCCGACACTTGGTTTTCCAATTGAATACAGCAGGTGCCCGCTTCGATCATTTTTTTCGCCAGCAGGTAACACGCTTCTTCATTACCAAAACCCGCATCTATATCCGCGATAATGGGCACAATATGGGTTTGAAATTCATCAATCTGATTCTGAATCGATTTTTCCTTCAACCGGTTTTGCTCCGCCCGCGCATCATCCAGATCCTTGAACAGATGGCGCAATTGACGTGCATCCGCCTGTTTGAGGAAGGTGTAAATTTCCTCAATCAATTCCGGCACGGAGGTTTTTTCGTGCATGGACTGGTCGGGCAATGGACCAAACTGAGAGCGCATGGCAGCCACCATCCAGCCGGAAAGATACAGATAACGCCCCTTGGTGCTGCCAAAATGTTTTTTAATGGAGATCATTTTCTGCTGGGCGACAAAGCCGTGCCAGCAGCCCAGCGACTGAGTATAGTTTTCCGGGCTACGGTCGTAGGCTTCCATGTCCTCCCGCATGATTTTTGCGGTGTAACGCGCGATATCAAGGCCGGTTTTAAAACGATTTTGCAAACGCATACGCACAACATTTTCGGAATTGATCGACTGCCACGTATCTCCTTTTTGGGCGATAAAGCTATTCAGTTTTCGTGTTTCGTTTCTATAGTTAGACATGGTACATCCTCTATCTTGAGCTTAATATTTTTCAGGAAAATTTTTTCGTCAATTGCCGAAAATGGTGAAGAATCGGTTCGGTGTAGCCGTTGGTTTGTTCGAGGCCGTGAAAAATCAGTCGCTCCGCGGCTTGAAAAGCAAGACTGCTGCCGGTGTTTGGTGTCATGCGCACATACCCCGGAACCGCATCATTTTGCCGGTCAACCACGGCCGCCATCTGGCTCATAATTGTCATGACAAATTCCCTGCTGCACACGCCGTGCAAAAGCCAATTGGCAATATGCTGACTGGAAATTCTAAGCGTCGCCCGATCTTCCATCAGGCCGATATCACTAATATCAGGTACCTTGGAACAACCAACGCCTTGCTCTACCCAGCGCACCACGTAACCCAGAATGCCCTGGATATTGTTTTTCAGTTCCTTTTCAATTTCCGCCGGGGAGAGTAGGCAGTCCGCCCGCATAAGCGGTATAGTCAGAATATCCTCCAGCTTTGCACGGCTTCGGTTGCGCAATTTTTTGTGCACATCGAACACGTTGACATAGTGATAATGCAGCGCGTGCAAAACCGCCGCGGTGGGTGACGGTACCCAGGCGGTTGTCGCCCCGGCAAGAGGATGCGCGATTTTCTCTTCCATCATTTTGGCCATCTCGTCCGGCATGGCCCACATGCCCTTGCCGATTTGGGCTTTTCCCGGCAGGCCGCAGCTCAAACCGATATCCACATTCCAGTTTTCGTAGGCCTTGATCCAGGGCTGTGTTTTAAGTTGCGCCTTGGGTAAAAACGGGCCGGCGTGCATCGATGTATGGATTTCATCGCCGGTACGATCCAAAAAGCCAGTGTTGATAAATACCACCCGCTCCCTGGCCGCCCGAATACATTCTTTAAGATTGACTGTGGTGCGGCGCTCTTCATCCATAATGCCGAGCTTGAGCGTGTTCGGTTTAAGACTTAACAGCTCTTCGACACGGGAAAACAGGGCGCAGGTAAAAGCGACTTCCTCGGGGCCATGCATTTTGGGTTTAACAATATAGATACTGCCCTGGCGACTGTTTCCAAGGTTGGGCCCGTCCTGCAAATCCAGGCTGGCAATCAGTGAGGTAAACACCGCATCGAGAATGCCTTCCGGCATTTCCTCTCCATTTTCATTCCGGATCAGGTTGCTCGTCATCAAATGGCCAACGTTGCGATTGAGCATTAACGCGCGGCCGGCAAGTCGGTATGCGCCACCTTTTTTAGCGCGGAAAAACCGGTCGCGATTCATTTTGCGGGTAATTATTTTCCCGTTTTTTTCAAGCTGGCATTCCAACGTTCCCTGAATCAGCCCAAGCCAATTTTTGTATACGACAGTTTTGTCCTGCGCGTCCACCGCGGCAACGGAATCTTCACAATCCATGATGACGGTGAGAGCCGCCTCCGCCTGAACATCGTGAATTCCGGCGGGGTCGTTTTTTCCAATAGCGCCGTTCCTGTTCAATTCAATAATCAGGTGCAAACCATTGTTCTTAAGGACGATGGCTTGGGGTTCTTTTTCACTCTCTACAGCGGCGGGCTGGAAAGCAACAAATTGTTCCTGGTCTTTTAACTCCACACATTCGCCATCCGGCAGAGCCGCGCACAGAAGCTGCCCGTCGATAAAGTAGCGCTCTACCTCCTCGTGGGAACCGCCGCTCAGTGGGAACACCTTATCCAGGAATGATTTCACGTAGCGAACCACTTCGCTGGCGCGAGCGGGGTTATGATGATGACCGGGCCTGAACTCTCCGCTTGAGGGAATAACATCGCTGCCATAAAGGGCGTCGTACAAGCTTCCCCATCGCGCATTGACTGCATTCAGGGCAAAGCGGGCGTTGCTGATCGGCACCACCAGTTGCGGCCCTGCCAGGTTGGCAATCTCCTCGTCGACTCCGGTAGTGGAGATGGTGAAATCCTCACCCTCGTCCAGCAGATAGCCGATATCCCGAAGAAAAGCCTGGTATTCCTCCTGGTTCAACTGTTCTTCCGGATTGCGCCTCAGGTGCCACTCGTCGATTCGCGACTGCAACCGCTCGCGCACCTCAAGCAAATACTGGTTGACCGGGACGAGGTCCGCAAGAATGCCTTCCAGCCCCCGCCAGAACCGATCCGGGTCCAGCGAGGCCAGGGGCAGAACCTCTTCATTCACGAACCGGTAAAACTCCGGCTCTATGCGCAGGGCGGGCTGCATCGGACCGGCCTCCCTACTCCCGATTTGCTTCTGCGCCCATGTCTGTTCTGGCTCAGCTTGGCTCATGACTGTGGTCCTCTCTCCAAAAATCAGTTTGTCGCTCTGTTGATTTACAGTGTAAAATAGGTTTTCAAATAATTTCACAATTAAAATTTTACAATGTAAATTTCACAAATTTGATGGTTTTTTAGCCATCAAATTTTTCGCCATCGCGCATGGGTTTTGATCATGAAGAACACCCCGGCCTACACCCGCAAATCCCATTTCCTGGGAACCAAAATTCGCAATCTGCGCAAACGGAATAACCTGACGCTGGAGGATCTCTCCGCCCGGTGCATCAAGGCCGATCCGGACGTCGCGCCCTCGGTTTCCTATCTGTCAATGATCGAACGCGGCAAGCGCATTCCTGGCAGCGAGACGCTGGAAGTCATCGCCAGTGTTTTCCAGAAAGACGTTAGCTGGTTTATGGATGACGTGCCGGAAAAGCAATCGATGACGCCGGTGAAAAACAATCGTGGCGGTATTACCGGCATGGCGCTGGAGCCCGGCTTTTTGTTCGCCAATGAGATTCTGCAAATCGCGATTCCAGAAATGCTTTCCCAGACGGGCACCACTGGCAGGGAGTTTGCCCACTTGTTGATACGCGCCTACCAAGAACATCACCAAAATCATTTTCCGGACCTGGAGCGCGCCGCCGAAGACGTGGGGCAAAAGCGCTTACCCCTGAATCTGGACGATATTTTTTCCATTGCGGAAAAGCTGGGGCTGAAAATCAAGTGGTTTAATCGTCTGCCGGAAGATGTGGTGGACGAAAGCGGCATTGAATCGAAAAGCATTGTCAGCTCATTTTTGGATCCGCCCAATACGATTTACATTAACGAAATTCTCAAGTCACAATACATGCGCCTGAAGTACGACCTGGCCGTGCATATCGGGCACTGCGTGTTGCACAACAATGATGGATTAAAAAGCGTGATGGTGGCGGGACGCAGCCAGGGAGGCGGACTGGATGACGCAAGCGATATCAGTACCCATTCACCCGATGTGGATGCGCAGGATATCCTGCATGCCTGGCGTGATTTCGAGTGCAGTTTTTTCGCCGGCGCCCTGTTGTGCCCCAAAGTTCCCTTCAGGCAGTTACTCGATGCTCATGCTTACGAAGTCAACGTCAGCAAAATTGTCGAGGTGTCGGATGCGGTTGCCATGCGGCGCATGACCGCGGTTTCGCCCTACCCCCACTGGCATTACTTCGATGCATACGCGCCCGGTACGCTCAAGGCGGTTTATCGTGGCAACGGCATTCCGCTGCCCTGGGGCAATATGCGCATTATCGGCGACCCCTGCCGGCACTGGGCGGTGTTTCGCATGATCAATACACCGAAGTCCGGGACCTCCGCGCAAATTTCCATTCTCGACGTCGGCAACGAACCTCGCATTTATTGTTGCGAGTCACTTCGCGTAAAGGATCTTGCGGGCAACAAGCACGTGCTTTGCGCGGGCATCGATTTAAACCCCGCGATTCAGGCACAGGGGAAAGACGTCGCGGCAATGGCCGATGAGTTGAAACAGGCGTGCGTGAAGGACGGTGGCGCCGCGACGCTGCCGGAGTCCATCAAAAAAGATTTATCCAGCGTGGCGAAAATATTGAATATTGCCTGGGTGGAACGCGGAATCGAGGAAAAAGCTCATTTGATTTGCTCCCGCGGAGCCGCCTGCCCGCGAGATCCGTCGTGTTATAAAAATAAGGAATGCAAAAATCGCATTTCGTCCACACAGAAAATCATGCAGGACATAATCGGCAGATGCTAGTTGGTTTAGCAAAAGTTTATCGACTGACCGGCATTTACCAGAATGCGGTAATCGCTGCGATGCCCTGCGCTCCACAGCTTATCGCCTGGCTGAGATCTTTTTCATCCATGCCGCCGAGTGCGTAAACAGGAATTTTTGCAGTTCGGCAAATTTCAGCGAGGGAGTGCCAGCCCGCCGGTTCACACCCTGGATGGCTGGCGGTTTCCTTTACCGGTGAATAAAAAACAAAATCAACGCCCAGTTTCTCGGCGAAGATAAGTTCGTCCAGCGAATGACAGGCCGCGCTGAGCAATTTATGTGTCGGCAGTTGGGATCGCGACTGTATTTTTTGCAGGATTTTGTTGCTCAGATGGAGATTCGAAAATGGCGTTTTCGCGAAAACTTCAGGCGAGGTGTTTGCAAAGAAATTGAGATCGATATTGTCGAATGCCGAGCTGATAGTATTCGCCAGCGCTATATACTCCTCCTCGGAAAGCCAGGGCGCCCTCACCTGAGCATATTTAATTCCGCTGCCAATAGCATCCGCCAGTCGGGATCGAAAATCATTAATATCAAGACACTGACCCGTAATCAGAAATCGCCTGGGTAGTTTGACTGCGGTAATGATGGGCTTGTTGGCTTCCGGGAAAGTATAATTTTCCAGGTCATCAACCCGCACCCATTTTATTTCCTGCCCTTCTTTTCCCGCCGCTTCACCGGTAAATGCATCTACCAGTTGCACATCGAGAACAACATGCTTATCGGGATACCGATGTTCAATTCGAATAAGGTTTTCAAAGCGGGTGCAGTGGATATTAACCTCTTCGCGCAGTTCGCGCAGCAGTGCCTGTTGCACCGATTCCCCCGCTTCTATTTTCCCACCGGGGAATTCCCACAAGCCGCCCATATGTTTTTCCTTCGGGCGCTTGGCGATCAGTATTTTGCCGTCAGGATTTTTTATGACGCCAACGGCAACGTGAATTTGATGATCCCCCACACTCAACTGCGGTACTCGGCGTTTATCTTGATATAATCGTGTGACAGGTCGGTTGTCCAAAGCACTTCCCGCTGCGTTCCTCGACCCAGGTCAATGACAATTTTAATTTCCTCCCGGTTCATTTCCGCCTGACCGGATTCCTCGGTGTAGCTGTCCGCAACACCACCATTTTCCACAATTAATACATCGCCCAGCCACACTTTCACCTTGTCAACATCGAGGCTATCTATTCCCGCGTTACCGATGGCGGCGACAATGCGGCCCCAGTTGGGATCGGAGGCAAAAAACGCGGTTTTAATCAGAGGCGAATGCGCAATGGCATAGGCCACATCCAGACATTCCTGCGGATGCTGTCCACTCTTTACATCAACTTCGATATATTTGGTCGCGCCTTCTCCGTCGCGAACGATCAATTGGGCCAATTGTTTAAAAACTTCCGTTACGCCATTTAAAACGGTTTCAAAGGCCTCGCTACTTTTCTCTGTTAGAACAGGCGCGCCGGATTTTCCGGTGGCTATCAGCATGCAGGCGTCGTTGGTGGAGGTATCACCATCGACAGTGATTCGATTAAAGGACTTATTTGCCGCGATACGACAAATCTCTTCAAGCACCGATTGCTCAATCGCGGCATCAGTAGAAACAAAAGCCAGCATGGTGGCCATATTGGGTTTTATCATTCCCGAACCCTTGGCGATGCCGGTGATTTTTATTTTCCGCCCACCAACAACGACTTCCACGCTGGCGCCCTTGGGTTGGGTATCGGTGGTCATAATGGCCCGCGCCGCGTCACTCCAACCTTCTTCTGTGAGACCAGCCAGCGCGGCCGGAACAGCGGCAACAATTTTTTCCGCGGGAAGCAGCTGGCCTATTACACCAGTGGAAAACGGCAACACGGATTCCGCTTTTACATTTGCACGCTCGCTTACAGCATTGCAGGTGGCCATGGCCGCTTCATAACCCCGACTGCCGGTACAGGCGTTGGCGTTGCCGGAATTAATAATAAAATACCGAATATCGCTTGTTTTTAGGTGTTTTTTAGCAATTTTGACCGGCTCGGCACAAAAGGCATTTTGGGTAAATACGCCCGCCACTGTCGAATTTTCTTCTATCGCTATCAGCAACAAATCCTTGCGATCGGGGGTTTTAATACCGGCAGCCGCAACGCCCAGTTTCACACCGGCAATGGAATGCATTGCCGGCCATTCGAATCTACCTACCGCCATATTTTGAAACCTACGCTAGTTTTCCATGACAGGACTTGTATTTTTTGCCGGACCCGCAGGGACAGGGATCGTTGCGGCCAACTTTGCGCCCTTCCCGCACGTAGGGTTTTTCCGGCTTCAATTCCTTTAACTCTTCTTCGCTGGCAAGTGCCGACACGGATTCGTGCTGCATTCGCATTTTTTCCCGCTGGCGTTCGGCGGCTTCGCGGCGGCGACGTTCCATTTCCGCCATTTGTTCCTCCGTCATCGGTTCGACGCGGAAAAGCACGCGAGTGACGTCGTGCTTCATTGTTTCAAGCAAATTCTGGAACATCTGGAATGATTCGCGCTTATATTCCTGCTTCGGATTTTTCTGCGCGTAAGCGCGCAGGCCGATGCCCTGGCGCAGGTGATCCATATTCTGCAGGTGTTCCTTCCACAATGTATCGAGCACCTGCAACATCAGTTGCTTTTCGAGCATCTTCATTATTGGTCCGATGCGTTCGGCCTTTTTCTCGTAAAAATCATTCATTTCCTGAAGGATTTTTTCTTTTAACGTTTCCTCGTAAAGCTTGTCATCTTTTTCCAGCCATTCCGCAATTGGCAGCTTTACACCAAAGTCTCCCTGGAGGTTTTGCTCAAGACCGGGAACATCCCACTGTTCCTCCACGCTTTGCGGCGGAATGTAGGTTGCGATGATGGAGGTGATAACGTCTTCGCGAATACCGGCAATCGCATCGCTGATATCGTCCGCTTCGAGCAGTTCGTTGCGCTGGTGGTATATAACCCGACGCTGGTCGTTGGCAACATCGTCGTATTCCAGCAGTTGCTTCCGGTAATCGAAGTTGCGGCCCTCGACCTTGCGTTGTGCTTTTTCGATGGCGTTGGTCACCATGCGGTGTTCGATGGCTTCGCCCTTTTCCATCCCCAGGGCCTGCATAAAATTGCGCACCCGCTCCGGGGTAAAAATGCGCATCAGGTTGTCTTCCATCGACAGAAAAAAGCGCGATACTCCGGGATCGCCCTGCCGGCCGGCTCGACCGCGCAACTGGTTGTCGATTCGACGGGACTCGTGCCGCTCGGTGCCGATAATGTGCAGCCCGCCGGCTTCGATGACAGTGTTGTGCCGCTCTTGCCAGGCTTTTTTGACTTCGGTGATTTCTTCCTCGGTCGGGTTTTCCAGCTTGCTCAGTTCGGCATCCAGATTGCCACCGAGCACAATATCGGTACCGCGACCAGCCATGTTGGTAGCGATGGTGACCACACCGGGCTTACCCGCCTGGGCGATAATATCCGCTTCGCGCTCGTGATATTTCGCGTTCAACACTTCGTGCACAATGTTTGCCTTTTTCAGTCGCTGGGACATGGCCTCGGACGTTTCCACCGAGGCGGTACCGACAAGTATCGGCGCCTTTTTTTCCTGCAGGCGTTTGATTTCCGCCACGATCGCTTCGAACTTGTCCTCCATGTTCATATAAATCAGGTCGTTGTAATCCACCCGTCGCACCGGTTTGTTGGTGGGAATGACCACCACATCCAGGCCGTAAATCTGCTTGAATTCGAAGGCTTCGGTATCCGCGGTGCCAGTCATACCGGCAAGTTTTGGATAAAGCCGGAAATAATTCTGGAATGTGGTGGAAGCCAGGGTCTGGCTCTCCGCCTGGATGGCAACACCTTCCTTCGCCTCGATCGCCTGGTGCAGGCCTTCGGACAGCCGCCGGCCGGGCATGGTACGACCGGTGTGTTCGTCGATCAGCACCACCTGGTTGTTCTGCACGATGTATTCGACGTTTTTGTGAAATAGTTTGTGCGCTTTTAACGCGGCGTGAACATGGTGTAGCAGCCCGAGGTTACCGGCGGAATACAGGTTGTCGTTTTCGGAAATCAGGCCTTCTCGGGTCAGCAGGTCTTCAATAATCTGGTGCCCGTCTTCGGTCAGTTCCACCTGGCGGGTTTTCTCGTCGACGCTGTAGTGACCGGCCTCGACAACTTCACCGTCCTCCCTTACCACATGCGGCTTCAGCGATGGGATCAGCCGGTTCATTGTCCGGTAGGTTTCCGAACTGTCCTCCGCCGCGCCCGAAATAATCAGCGGCGTTCGCGCCTCGTCGATGAGGATGGAATCCACCTCGTCCACCACGGCGAAATTCAAGGGTCTCTGAATCCGGTCTTCCTTTCGCAGTGCCATATTGTCGCGCAGGTAATCAAAGCCGAATTCGTTGTTGGTGCCGTAGGTAATGTCCGCCTGATAGGCCGCGCGTTTTTCCTGCTGGTCCTGCTGGGAATAAACTGATCCGACAGTCAGGCCAAGCGCCTCGTACAGCGGTCTCATCCAATTGGCGTCACGCTTTGCCAGATAGTCATTGACGGTAACGATATGAACTCCGTTTCCGGAAATCGCGTTCAGATAGGCGGCAAGGGTTGCCACCAGCGTTTTACCTTCACCGGTGCGCATTTCCGAGATGCGACCTTCGTGCAAAGTGATACCGCCGATCAACTGCACGTCGAAATGGCGCATTCCCATGGCTCGCTTGCTCGCTTCCCGGGCAACAGCGAAAGCTTCCGGCAAAAGTTGATCGAGGGTTTCGCCCTTCTGGTATCTCTCCTTGAATTCGGTGGTTTTCAGCTTCAGGTCAGCATCGCTGATCTGGGCAACACTCTCTTCCAACTCGTTAATTCGCTTGACGAGCTTACCCATTCGCTTCAGCTCCCGGTCGTTCTTTGAGCCAAAGATCGCTTTAAATAGTTTCGTGATCATAACGTAGTGAATCCGTTTCCGGGCTTCGGCCCGTGTATTAGCGCATTTAAGTGAGTCAGTTCTGCAAGTTGAGGCTGCTGCACACGGAAATCAATGGCTGGACGTATGAATGCGGGTAAAACAATCCAGATCAGCTTTTGTCCTTGCGAGGCCCCTTTGACAGAACCAGGTCCGCTAAAAAAGCGGTGAGTATACTACAGGGAAACAGGAGGAAAAGAAGCTAACGACTTGCGCGGTGGATATAGCTGGAGGGGTCGACGGCACGGCCGTGTTTGTAGACTTCGAAGTGAACATGTGGGCCGGTGGAGCGGCCGCTGGAGCCCATCAGGGCGATGACCTGGCCCTTCTTGATAATGTCTCCCACCTTGACCAAAAGCTCTTTGCAGTGCCCGTAGCGGGTTTTGAAGCCGTTGCCGTGGTTGACCTCGATCAGGTTGCCATAGCCATAGCGCTCACCCGACCATGTCACGACACCGGAGGCGACAGCGACGATATCGGTGCCTTCCTTGCCGGCAAAATCCACCCCGGCATGCCAGGCAACCCGGCCGCTGAAGGGGTCGGTACGGCGGCCAAAGCGCGATGACATCCAACCCTTGGTTATCGGCCGGCCGGCAATAAAGACGTCTTTCTGGAGTTTTCGGTTCGCCAGCAGGGCTTCAAGGGTGCTCAACTGCTGCTGGCGGTCCTCGATCTGCTCGCCGAGTTGGTCCAGCATGGTCTGGAAATCGGGCGCGGTGTAGCTGTCTTCATCAATGGTCACTTCGGGACCGCCCACTGCGGGGGGGCGACTGAAATCGAATTCCCCGTTGTCGAGCTTGGCCATGGTGGTCAGGCGCTCGCCCAAGGCATCCAATCTCACCAGGCGCGCCTGCAATTCGGCTATTCGCATAGTCATGGCGGCCAGTTTTTGCTCGGCTTCCTGCTTTGCCGCCTGTAATTCATGCTCCTGGTTGTTTATCGCTTCCACCCAAGCCTTGGTGGATTCCTGGGTCATCAGGTCGGAAGACTTTCCGGAGTTGATCTGGAGTGTGGCGACAGTGGCACCGACCGGGATACCTACCAGGCACATCGACAGGAACGCGCGAGTCCACCCACCCAGCGTAAAACTGCGGGTATTCCCATGGCGCTTGCTGACAATAATGATCTTCATGAGTAGTTATGTATGCGCTAAAAACGTCGGCCGTTACATTTATTCTAGCTTATTAATGGGCGTCGTCTAGAAACACCTTGACAAGCGAATGTTCCGCTCAATGGAATACCGCCGGAACCGGCAATACTCATACATTTGCCGGGTAGCCCGCAAGGGCTGGCGTGCGATGCAAATCACACGGGAAGGGAATATGGCACAAAAAGAGGTAAAAAACCAACCCTCTTATGAAAAATAGGCTCATTTTTAACCAATTTTCGGGTTTTTACCCTGATTTCCCGCTAAATAGCGACTAAAACTTATACCGCAAGCAGGGGTTTGATATAGGAAATAGGAGCTTCAACTTCATCTTCGAACGTAACAAGCTCCCAGGCGTCCTTCTGCTTTATTAATTCGAGCAGGGATTTGTTGTTCAGGCCATGGCCGGATTTATAGGCACGAAATTCGCCAATCAGGCTGGTACCCAGCAAATACAAATCACCGATGGCATCCAGAACCTTGTGTTTGACGAACTCGTCCTCGTAGCGCAACCCATCCTCATTCAAAATGCGGTACTTGTCCACGACGATGGCGTTGTCGACGCTGCCGCCCTTGGCCAGCCCTTTCGAGCGCAGGTATTCGATTTCGTGCATGAACCCGAAGGTTCTGGCGCGGGATACTTCTTTTACAAAAGAGGTACTGGAAAAATCCACCGTGGTATCCAGTTTTCTGCCTTTGAATACCGGATGGTCGAAGTCGATGGCGAAGGAAACCTTGAAGCCATTAAAAGGAAGGAAGCTCGCCTGCTTGTCCCCATCGGTAACAGTCACCTTCTTTTTAATGCGGATAAATTTCTTGGGCGCATTTTGTTCCTGGATACCCGCTGACTGGATCAGGAAAACAAATGGTCCCGCGCTACCGTCCATAATCGGAACTTCATCGGCGCTTACTTCAACGATGGCATTGTCTATGCCGAGTCCCGCCATGGCGGAAAGCAAATGCTCCACAGTGGAAATCCGTGTATCGCCGGAAACCAGTGTAGTGGATAATGTGGTGTCGCCCACATTTTCAGCTTTTGCCTTGATTTCGACAGGAGGGTTTAAGTCGACGCGGCGAAAAACGATACCGGCATCCACCGGAGCAGGTCGCAGCGTAAGATAAACTTTCTGACCGGTATGCAAACCAACACCCGTGGCCCGGATTTCATTTTTTAACGTTCGTTGTTTAATCATTCAGTCAGATTCTCGAAGCTAGCCTGTCAAAAGGGCGCGAATTCTATCAGATAAAAACTACTGCAATACATAATTACCGCACACTGAGTATATATCGTGTGCCTGGTGTTTTCCTCTCAGGTGGCACTTTAACCCCGCTTACCGCGCTTTGACAGCTAACTAAATTAATCGGCCGGATTATTTTTCGCTATACAGCCTACAGCAGCTGAGACTACCGACCGCCCGTTTAGTTCTCCCTGTGGTTTTTCCTGTCACAACCACTGCCGCCGTTAAACCACCGCGCCGGCATCCTTTCCGGCACCATGGCGATTTCAGGGAAATGACCCGGGCGGTTTAATCCGCCTGCTTGCGAAGGAACGCGGGAATATCGAGATATTCCATGTCACGATCATTTGGGTCGAGCGCCGGCGCGGTAGAACTCGCATGCTTACTGGTTCGCATCACGGTCGGCTTATCCAGCGCCGCGTAGTTTGGTTTGCCGTCGGCCATGCGGGTATTATCGACCACCACCTTGGTTTCCGCCGGCTTATTGCGACTGACCGCGCTGCCACCCAGGCCGGTGGCCACCACGGTTACCCGCAGCTCTTCCTTCATTTCCGGATCGATTACCGTTCCGACAACAACGGTGGCGTCATTGGATGCGAATTCCTCGATGGTATCGCCCACCTCGGTGAATTCACCCAACGATAAATCCATACCGGCGGTAATATTTACCAGGATACCTTTGGCGCCTTCCAGGTTGACATCTTCCAGCAGCGGACTGCGGATCGCCGCTTCGGCCGCATCGCGCGCCCGGTTCTCCCCGGTGGCCTTGCCGCTGCCCATCATCGCCATACCCATTTCTGACATAACAGTGCGCACATCGGCAAAGTCGACGTTGATCATGCCGGGCCGGATAATCAGGTCGGCAATACCCTGTACCGCACCCAGCAAAACGTTATTGGCCGCTTTAAATGCATCGAGCAGGCTGGTGGCTTTACCCAACACCGCCAACAGTTTTTCGTTGGGAATAGTGATCAATGAATCCACCCGATCCTGCAACTGTTTAATTCCTTCTTCCGCGATAGCCATGCGCTTGCGCCCTTCAAACGGAAAGGGTTTGGTCACGACCGCCACGGTGAGAATACCCATTTCACGCGCGACTTCGGCAACCACTGGTGCGCCACCGGTACCGGTACCACCTCCCATGCCGGCGGTGATGAAAACCATATCCGCACCGGTCAACACCTCCTCAATGCGCTCACGGTCTTCCATCGCCGCCTGGCGACCGATTTCCGGATTCGCGCCGGCACCCAGGCCTTTGGTAATCGTGCTGCCCAATTGCAACACCGTGCGCGCATCGATATCTTTCAATGCCTGGGCATCGGTATTGGCACAAATAAATTCAACGCCCTCGACGGCATTTAGAATCATGTGCTTGACGGCATTGCCACCACCGCCACCGACACCGACTACTTTAATCACCGCGCTTTGCGGGACATTATCGACTAGTTCAAACATACAGTTCCCCTCTTTTTCCCCTGAAAAAATTGATTTTAAAAAGTTCGTTCAAACCAGTTGCGCAATCTAGCCCAACTGCCTTCCACATTGCCGCCACCGTGCGGACCATCGCCTTTTTGCTGGTCCAAACCGTAGAGCAGTAATCCGACGCCGGTGGAGTAAATCGGGTTGTTAACGATGTCCTTCAGGCCGCGAATATTTTGCGGCGACCCAAGGCGTACCGGCATATGGAAAATTTCCTCCGCCAGATCGATAACCCCTTCCATTTTCGAGGTACCGCCGGTCAATACGATGCCGGCGGCCACCATATCTTCAAAACCACTGCGGCGCAGTTCCGCCTGCACCAGGGTAAACAATTCGTCATAACGCGGCTCCACCACTTCCGCCAGCGCCTGGCGGGACAAATCCCTGGCCGGCCGATCACCGACGCTCGGCACTTTTATGGTTTCTTCCGCGCCGGTCAGTTTCGCCAACGCGCAGGCGTATTTAATTTTTATTTCCTCGGCGTATTGCGTGGGTGTGCGCAAAGCCATGGCGATATCGTTGGTCACCTGATCGCCCGCAATCGGTATCACACCGGTATGGCGAATGGCGCCTTCGGTAAAAATGGCGATATCGGTTGTGCCGCCGCCGATATCCACCAGGCATACGCCCAATTCTTTTTCATCTTCTGTCAGTACCGAATAACTGGAAGCGAACTGTTCCAAAATAATATCTTCCACTTCCAGGCCACATCGACGGATACACTTCTCAATATTTTGCGCGGCATTTACCGCGCAGGTGACAAGGTGCACTTTCGCTTCGAGACGCACACCGGACATCCCCAAAGGTTCCTTGACGCCTTCCTGTTCGTCGATCAGGTATTCCTGCGGCAAAATATGCAGGATTCTCTGGTCCGCCGGAATAGCCACCGCCTGCGCGGCATCGATAACCCGCTCCAGGTCCTGCGTAAATACTTCCCGGTCCTTAATGGCCACGATACCGTGCGAGTTCAAACTGCGGATGTGGCTACCTGCAATGCCGACGTAAACCGAATGAATCTGGCAACCTGCCATCAACTCCGCTTCCTCCACCGCGCGCTGAATGGATTGCACTGTCGACTCGATATTGACGACAACACCTTTTTTTAATCCGCTGGACTTGTGGGAACCTATTCCCACGATCGACAACTCGCCCTCTTTCGAAATTTCTCCGACAATTGCGACGACTTTGGACGTACCAATATCCAAGCCTACGATCATTCTGCCCCCGCTTGAACCAGCCATCTTAATTCACCCTGCCACTATTATTCGTTATATCAACACCGGTACTGGAATGCGCGAATCGCTCATCGCCGGATTTCCATTCAACCGCCATGCCAGAGTCGTAACGCATATCCACTCGTTTAATTCTGTACTTTTCCTCGCTCATCTGGTTCTGGTAGATATCCAGAAAACGCCGCAAGCGTTCCAGAATATTTTCCCGTCCCAGCGTCACCAGAAAATCCTTATTAAGCACAATCTCCCAAGACAAGGTGGAGTCCACCCGAATTCCCGATAACGTTAGTCCCCTGCCCGATAGTGCTTCCGCCAGCCCCAGGTAGGTGCTGGTAATTTCACGGCTGTTTTTTTCCGCCCCGAACAGCACCGGCAAATGTGCAAGCATCGTATTTTCACCTATTTCTATAATCTCACCGTACTGGTTAATAAATGCGGTTTGTCCCCAGCGGGCGATCGGCTTTTGCTCCACCACATTAATGACCATGCTGTCCGGCCAGATGCGTCTTAACGAGACGCTTTCCACCCACGGATGCCGCTCAATCGAGGACTTGATTTTCTTCAAGTCCATATCGACGAAGTCACCTTCCATATGCTCCTCAATGACTTTCCGGACCTTGTCGCGGGCCAGATAGTTAAACTCACCTTCGATCGTAATATTTGCCAGCGGTTTATTGGCGATATGCCGCACCTTGCTCCAGTAATCCCGCCATTCGACGTTCATTCCGATAAATGCACAGGCGCCGACAAAAAATACCGTTCTAAAAAACCAGCCGGGAATTGAAAAGCTTATTCCCCGGCGAGCACTCGGAGTCGCCCCCCGACTGCTTCTGTTTCGTTGCGTTGACGCATTTTTTCTTACCGCGGGTTTCCTGCTTGGCTTGATCGTTACCCGTTCGGATACCCTTCCCGTTTTCAGCCCTTTTCTGTCCCGCGAATCTGACGCGCGCGACATTTTCTTTCGCGCTGAACCGGTGCCGCGGGTTTTCTCCTTTTTCCTGATGCCCAACATCAATAATTTGCCTGCGTTAGAATTTCAACAACCAGATCGTCAAAACCAAGACCCGCCTGTTTGGCCGCCATCGGTACCAGACTGTGGCTGGTCATACCGGGCACAGTGTTAACTTCGAGCAAGTAAAAATTTCCCGCCGCGTCCGCCATCACATCCACACGGCCCCAGCCGGAGCAGCCGATCGCATCGAATGCATCCAGTGCAAGTTGCTTTAACGCCCGCTCCTTCTGTTCTTCCAGGCCGCAGGGGCAAATATATTCAGTGGTATCGGATCTGTATTTTGCATCGTAGTCATAGAATGTGTGGTCCGTACGAAGCATAATGGGTGGCAGTGCAACACCATTCAAAATCGCCACCGTGTACTCAGGTCCTTTAATTCTTTGCTCAACCAGCACGCTGCTGTCGTATTGCCGGGCTTTTTCGTAGGCCTGTTTCAGCTCCACCGCGGAAGCCGCCGAGCTCATTCCCAGACTTGATCCCTCGTGTGCCGGTTTGATGAAAACCTCCCCGCCGAGCGTGTGAATTACCTTTTGCCAATCACTGTTTTCGGTTACGCATAAGTGACGCGGGGTCGGCAGTTCAACACTGTTCCATACCTGCTTGGTTCGCAATTTATCCATCGCCAGGGCGGAAGCGGAATGTTTGCTGCCGGTGTAGGGAATCTTCAGCCAATCCAGGACCGCCTGAATTTTTCCATCCTCGCCACCGGGACCATGCAAGGCAATAAAAACCCGCTCCGGTCGCTGTTGAACTATTTGTTCCACCGCATTTTCTGCAACATCAATCCCTGTCACCTTGACGCCCTTGTGTTGTAAACCTTGCAATACAGCCTGTCCGCTTTGCAGGGAAATCTCCCGTTCCGCGGAAAGACCGCCGTAGAGCACAACTGTGTTACCAAACACCGTTGCGTCACCGGTAAATTTTTTTTGATACTGCTCTTGCATACTTAATCTTTAACTACTGTAAATTTCTTTTCGCCAGTTCTTTCGCGAGATTGCCAATATTTCCCGCGCCCTGTGTGATAACAATATCCCCGGGTTTAACGATATCCTTGACCACCGCCGGGACACCTTCGATGCCCTCGACAAAAATCGGATCGACGACGCCTCGAGTGCGAATACTGCGACTCAAGTGGCGGCTGTCCGCGCCCTGAATGGGATCTTCCCCGGCCGAATAAACTTCCAACAGGACCAACTGATCAACCGATGAAAGTACTTCAACAAAATCCTCATACAAATCCCGTGTGCGGGTGTAGCGATGCGGCTGGTAAATCATGACCAGTCGTCGATCCGGCCAACCGTCCCTTACCGCTGAAATCGTTGCCGCCACTTCACTCGGGTGATGCCCATAGTCATCGACCAGCATAACGCCCTGGCCTTCGCCGACTGAAAACTCACCGTAAATCTGGAAGCGGCGTCCAACGCCGGAGAATTTGCGGACGCCCTCCTGAATCGCGCTGTCCTCAACTCCCTCATCACTCGCAACCGCAACCGCCGCGGTTGCATTCAACACGTTGTGGCGACCCGGCATGTTCAAAAACAATTCCAACGGCTTGGAGTTATCCGGACGGCGCACCTTGAATTTCAACGTCGCCTCGTGCTGTTCCACATCGTATGCGCGGAAATCGCAGTTTTCTTCGAAGCCGTAGGTAACAGTTGCACGCGATACCGCCGGAATAATTTCCTTAATGACCGGATCGTCCCCACATACCACCGCCAAACCGTAAAAAGGCAGGTTGTGCAGAAAATCGATAAACGTCTGTTTCAGGGTCGTGAAATCACCGCCGTAAGTGTCCATATGATCGGCGTCGATATTGGTCACCACCGCCACCATCGGCTGCAAGTGCAAAAAGGACGCGTCGCTTTCGTCCGCTTCGGCCACAAGGTACCGACTCTCGCCCAACCTCGCATTGCACCCCGCGCTATTTAACAAACCGCCAATCACAAATGTGGGATCCTTACCGCTCTCCGCCAGTATGGAAGCGATCAAACTCGTGGTTGTCGTTTTGCCGTGTGTTCCGGCAATTGCGATGCCGTGACGATAGCGCATCAGTTCGCCCAGCATTTCCGCCCGGCGAACCACGGGTATTCGTCGTTCGCGTGCTTCGATCAGCTCGGGGTTGGCCTCGGTTACCGCACTCGAATTCACCACTACATCAACATTGTCGATATTGCTGGCATGGTGACCGATAAATATTTTTGCGCCCATTTCCGTCAAGCGTCGAGTAACGTCAGTCTGCTTTAAATCGGAACCGGAAATCTGATAGCCCTGGTTTACCAGCACTTCGGCAATGCCGCTCATACCCGCGCCGCCAATACCGACAAAATGAATGCGTTTGATGCGGCGCATTTCCGGAACATGATAAATATCCGCCGGATTAGCCATTAATCAATTCCTCGCATAAATCGGCAAATCGCCGCGCCGCGCCGGGCATCGCTTTCGCTCTGGCATTTACCGCCATTTTTAACAATCTCGTTCGGTCCGGCAGTAACTCGTTGAGCATTACCGCCAGAATTTCCGGACTTAATTCTTTCTGTTGCCGCAGCAAAGCTGCATCGCTGTCAGTTAAATATTTTGCGTTGGCCGTCTGGTGGTCATCGATAGCGAACGGAAAGGGGATTAATATGGACCCGACTCCCGCCGCGGCCAATTCCGAAACCGTTAACGCGCCCGACCGGCAAATCACCAAATCCGCCCATGCGAGTGCTTCACTTACATTCCCGATAAACGGCACAACTTTGCCGTCAATCCCAAACCGCTGGTATTCGCTTTGGGTTTCTTCCAGAAGTTTCTCCCCGGTTTGATGCCATACCTTATAGCGAATATTTTTATCGATTTTTGCCAGCGCGGCAGGCACAAGTATATTAATCGTCCTGGCGCCTCGGCTGCCGCCCAAAACCAGAATTCTGGTCAGCCCGTCTTCTCTTTTGTTAAAGCGTTGTTCCGGTTCCGGCAGCGATTCAATTTCATTTCTTACCGGATTACCGATGCATTCGCTTTTTCGCAATGCTCCGGGAAACGCGGTGAGTACTTTTGTTGCCAGGCGCGCCAGTATCTTGTTGGTTGTTCCCGCGATCGCATTTTGCTCGTGAATAACCAGCGGCGTTTTCAGGTAGCGCGCCGCAACACCGCCGGGGCCGGCGGCAAAACCGCCCATCCCCACCACCAGTTGCGGTTGTATTTGCCTGAGTTGTTCGATGGCTTCCCGTACCGAGCGCACAATCAGCATCGGCGCTTTTAATATTGCGACGATACCCTTACCTCTTACGCCCGATACATTAATCACATTCAACTTGTACCCCGCGTTGGGAACCAGCGTGGACTCTATACCGGCGTTCGTTCCCAACCATTCAACCCGATAGCCGCGCTGTTTAAGCACATCCGCCAGCGCCAGTCCCGGGAAGACATGCCCCCCGGTGCCACCCGCCATGATCAACACCTTTTTCCCCGTGCTATCCATGACCCTTTAACTCCATATCAATTCTGAAAACCAGTGCAATCAACGCACAGGTAATCAGCAAACTACTACCGCCATAGCTTAAAAACGGTAAGGTTAAACCCTTGGTCGGCAACAATCCCGCCGCCACGCCCATATTTATGAACACCTGCAGCGCCAGCATGATAGCGATACCAAAGGCGACGTAGCTGCTGAACAATTCCCCTTTTTCACTGGCCAGTCGGGCCAGACCGACAATTTTGTAAATAAAAAAACCGTACAGAACAATCAGCAATACGGCCCCAACCAGGCCGAACTCTTCCGCAAATATTGCAAATACAAAATCCGTGTGCGCCTCGGGCAGGAAAAACAGTTTTTGAATACTGTTACCCAACCCCAGACCAAACCATTCTCCCCGGCCAAACGCAATCAACGATTGAACGAGTTGATAACCACTATCGAACTGCCGCGACCACGGGTCCATAAAGGCGACCAGTCTCTCCCAGCGATACGGCGATAAAACTGCCATGGAGGCGAGCCCGGCGACACCAACCGCCGCCAGCATCAAAAACCGGAACAGGGGCACGCCCGCGACAAACATCATCGCACCCACCGTTGCCGCGATAACAACCGAACTGCCAAAGTCCGGTTCCAATAGCAACAACAGCACCACCAGGCCGATGATCAAAACCATTTTAAAAAAGCCGGACCAGCGCGTTCTCAGTTCCTCGTGTCGTCTCGCCAGGTAGCTGGCGAAGTAAATAATCAGACAGAACTTCGCTATTTCCGATGCCTGCATGGAAACGGACCCCAGGGAAAGCCAGCGGCGACTGCCGTTAACCTCTTTTCCTATACCGGGAATCAATACCAGCGCCAATAAAAATAATCCCAGAATCAAAAACAGTCCCGCATAACGACTCCAGACCGACATCGGTATGTTCGAGACGATAAACCCACCCAGGCAACCCAGCAGCAGGAAAATGCCTTGCTTTTTGACAAACAGCCACGGATCGGAAAATCGTTCCCCGGCAAAATCCAGTGAACTTGAAGCCACCATCACCAGCCCCAGACTCATCAGGGTTAACACCGCCAACAGCAATCCGACATCCAGTGTCCGGAAGCGACTGAATTTTATTGATGAACCGGCGATCGTGCTCATGCGCATAATTCCATGGCGGCATCGATAAATTGCTGTCCGCGTTCTTCGTAATTTTTATACATATCCAGGCTTGCGCAGGCAGGAGACAACAGCACCAATCCTCCAGCAGGGCAGGCATCCGCCGCCGCGAAAACCGCCTCTTTCATACCAGGTACTTTTTTTACCGTGACGTTGTTCGATACAACGCCGGCAATTTTGTCCGCGTCACGGCCCAACAAAATCAACACCGGCACATGGGCATTTATCAGCTGGCCAAAGGTGGAAAAATCCGCTCCCTTACCGTCTCCACCCGCAATCAAATGAATAGCCTGGTACTCATCTTTCAAACCGATGATGGCAGCACAACTTGCGCCGACATTGGTGGCTTTGGAATCGTTGATAAACGTGACTCCGTTCTTTTCGCCTATCCACTGGCAGCGGTGTTTTATGCCACCGAAATCCGCGACAACCGAAGCTGTGACATTGCGATCAATTCCAGCCGCGTCGCATATCGCGAACACGGCGAGCACGTTGGCGACGTTGTGAAGGCCTTTGATTTTCAAGACCTCCGCATTTATTGGCACCTCGTTGCCAGTGTGTAGACCTTTGTTTGAGGCATCGTAATAATAATGTTGTTCGTTTTCCTCCACCGGTTTCGCAAGTGAAAAACCGTAGCGCGCCACCCCGTTGACGATCGGGGGAATTGTTAATTTATCATCCAGGTTGTAGACAACGTTTTTTGCGCCCCAGAAAATTTTTTGCTTTGCCTGGCAGTACTGCCAAAGCGAAGCGTAACGATCCATATGGTCTTCGGACAGATTAAGCACGCACGCCACCGCCAGGTTGGGCGAGCTGATACTTTCCAGCTGAAAACTGGAAAGTTCGAGTACGTATAACTCCGCATCCATCTCAAGCAGATCCAGAGCGGGTGTACCAATGTTTCCCCCCACTCCGGTTTTTAATCCGGCTCGCTCGGCCACCATGCCAACCAGGGTCGTGACGGTGGTTTTACCGTTGGAACCGGTAATTCCAACCACCGGCACTTTCACTTCGCGCAGGAACAGCTCCACATCGCCTATTACGCTGACACCCTCGGCGATAGCCATCTGAATTTCCGGTTGTTCTCTCGCGATGCCGGGGCTCAATATAATTTCATCCGCCTGGCAGAGAACATCTTTATCGAACCGGCCGGTAATGACTTTCACCTCCGGATATAGACGAGTCAATTCATCCAGGCCCGGGGGATTGACACGGCTGTCCATAACACTGAAAAGCCGGTTTTTACCCGACAGATAGCGCGCAACCGAAAGCCCGGTAAGGCCCAGCCCCACCACAACGGTTTTTTTGTTAGTTGCAATCAACTGTTGCATGCGTTACCTGAGTTTGAGTGTTGCCAGACCGAACAGGACCAGCACCACGGTGATAATCCAGAAACGGACGATGACCCGCGGTTCGGGCCAGCCTTTCAGTTCAAAATGATGGTGAATCGGCGCCATCCGGAATATCCGCCGGCCGGTCAATTTGAAGGACATTACCTGCAGAATGACCGACACGGTTTCCATCACAAAAATGCCCGACATAATAAAAAAGACGATTTCGTGGCGGACAATGACGGATATCACGCCCAACGCGGCACCCAATGCCAGCGCTCCCACATCGCCCATAAATACCTGGGCCGGATAGGTGTTAAACCACAAAAATCCCAGCCCGGCTCCTCCCAGCGCACCGCAATACACCACCAGCTCGCCGCTACCGGCCACATATGGAATCTGCAGGTATCCGGAAAAATTGGCATTACCCACGAGGTAGGAAATAATTCCCAGCGCGGCGCCAATCATGACGGTGGGCATAATGGCCAACCCGTCCAGGCCATCGGTAAGATTAACGGCGTTACTGAATCCCACCACCATAAAGTAAGTCAACACAATGTAGAACGTGCCCAAAGGCAGCATGACGTTTTTGAAAAACGGAACATACAGCGATGTTTCCGCCGGTGTTTTTGCCGTCACAAATAACCCGTATGCCACAATCAAGCCGGCAATCGACTGCCAAAAATATTTCCACCTTGCGGGCAGGCCCCTGGAATTTTTCGCCACCACTTTTCGGTAATCGTCCACCCAGCCGATAAGCCCGAACGCAAATGTAACGAACAAAACAAACAATACATATTGATTCGACAAATCCGACCAAAGCAAGGTCGCGGTAATAATGGCAAACAAAATCAGCGCACCGCCCATGGTGGGAGTACCGGATTTACTCAAATGGCTTTCCGGCCCGTCATCGCGAATCGCCTGGCCAATCTGCAATTCATTCAATTTCCTGATCACCCACGGTCCCATCACCAGGGAAATTCCCAACGCTGTCAATGCACCCAGAATTCCCCGCAAGGTCAGGTACTGGAAAACGGCAAAACCGCTCACATGCTGTTGCAGGTATTCGGCGATCCACAGCAACATTGTTATTGCACCCCGTTTTCAGTCAGCGCTGCCACAACATTTTCCATATGTGTACTGTGGGAGCCTTTAACCAGGACGATCGTATTGTTTGTTAGCCGGCCTTTCAGTTTTTCCACCAATTCATCCTGGCTGCCGCACTGAATTCCGCCGGAACCAAAGCCTTTTACTATATCCGCCGCGTATTTGCCGGTAGCGTAAAGTTGCCCGATGCCCGCCTCGCGTGCATATTCGCCCACGCCGAAATGTTCATTGCTTGCCGTGCTTCCCAGTTCGCCCATATCGCCCAATGCCAGCGCGGTGTCCGGAAACTGTTTCAGGTAGTCAATCGCCACGCGCATTGAACCGGGACTTGCGTTATAAGTGTCGTCGACTATCTTCGCGCCGAATACGCCCTGCTTAACCTGCATACGTCCCGCCACACCGGTGAAACTTTCCAGGCCCTGGCGAATGGTTTTAACATCGATACCCAGAGCAACGGCACATGCAGCCGCGGCCAGCGCGTTGGACACATTGTGCTCGCCCGGAACCTGCAAATTCACCGGCACCATATTTTCAGTCACACTTAATTGAAAGCGGGCGGTTTTTCGTTCCGCATCCAACTCAATATTATCGGCCATTACATAAGTGGCCGAACCGTCCGGCGCGGTACGTCGGGACGAACGACCGAAATAGATCTTCTGTTTTTTATCGGCAAGCCGGGTGAATAAATCCGCATAAGGGCTTTCAAAACCAATAATCGCCACGGCGTCGCTTTTCGCATGGGAGTAGATATTGCCTTTTTCCTCGGCGATCGCATCGACACCCCCAATACCTTCCACATGAACAGGAAAAACGTTATTTACCACCGCAACATTCGGCTGGATTATTTTGGTCAGATACTCTATCTCACCCCTTCCACTTGTGCCGGCCTCGACAACCGCGTATTGATACCTGTTATTCAACTGCATCAGTGTCAACGGCACTCCAATATGGTTATTCAGATTGCCTCGCGTAGCCACGGTGGCGGCTGATTCACTGCAAATAGATGCCAACATGCCTTTCACCGTGGTTTTGCCACAACTACCGGTGATGGCAACCACTTTGCCATTAAATTGTTTGCGGTTTTCGCGCCCAATAATGCCAAGAGCACGCGTCGTATCCGCGACAATTAGTTGCGGTATTGATAACCCGGGCACTTCCTTTTCAACCACCAATCCACAGGCGCCGTTTTCTATTGCCACGGGAACAAATTTATGACCATCGAAGTTCGGCCCTTTCAGTGCAACGAAAAGATCGCCTTTTTGCAGGGTGCGGGTGTCCGTGCTGAGTGACTCAAACTCGCAGTCGGAACCGTGTAATCTTCCCGTAGCGGGGGATACAAGTTCGGCCAATTTCATAAGGCCGCCCCCGGAGCACCTTTGTATTTCTGTTCCAGCGCGGTTTTGGCTACCAAGTAATCATCAAAGAAGATTCTTTCATTTCCAATAATCTGGTATTTTTCGTGCCCCTTGCCAGCAATCAAAACGCAGTCCCCGGCATCGGCGCCGTTTACGGCATATTCGATTGCTTCCTGGCGGGAGACCACCGAAATAACATTCTCCCCGGTAACGCCCGCTTCGATATCCTCAATAATGTCAACAGGATCTTCCGAACGCGGATTGTCCGAAGTAATCACAATTATGTCCGCATGTTTTTCCGCAATTGATCCCATCGCCGGTCGTTTACCTTTGTCGCGGTCGCCGCCGCAGCCAAAGACCACCCACAGCTTATTGGCAACGGACGGTTTCAGTGCCTGCAAAGCGCGGTCGAGAGCGTCGGGCGTATGAGCGTAGTCAATAAACACATCTACCGGCTGCTTCGAATTTTCACCGGAGACCAAAACACGTTGCATCCGTCCTTCCACTGCCCGCAGTTGCGAAACCGCTCTGCACACACGCTCGAACTCAAAACCCGCGCCGCAAACGCAGGCGATAGCGATCAGCAGGTTGGTTAAGTTGAACTCACCCGCCAGTCCGCAGCTGATGTTTGCCTCGCCCCAGGGCGTTACGATGTCAGCTTCAAGGCCATCACTGCTTAATTTATAATTTCCGGCATAGACACCGGCAGAAGCACTATTAATGGAGACGGTATACACAGGCGAACTACCGGTTAATGCGATGTTTCGACCAAAGTTATCATCCACGTTAACAACACAGCCGGATAACTTGGGCCAGGAGAATAGTCTGGCCTTGGCCGCGCCGTATGCATCAAAACTTTCGTGATAATCCAGATGATCCCGCGTTAAGTTGGTGAATGCGGCAACATGGAATTCGATTCCTTCGACGCGATGCTGCTCAATGCCATGGGACGATACTTCCATGGCAACCAGACCCGCGCCTTGTTGCAACAGGTCATTCAATATCCGCTGGCAACTGACAGCGTCGGGTGTCGTCATTCCGGTATCGCATTGTTCACCGTCAACCAATCCATAACCCAGGGTACCGACAATTCCGGATTTCACTCCCAGAAGATCGACTATTTGAGCGATTAGCGATACGCAAGTACTTTTGCCGTTTGTTCCCGTAACGCCAATCACCTTCATCTTCCGCGAAGGATGGCGATAGAGTCTTGCGGCGATAGAGCTTACTTCTTCCGCTAGTCCCGGCACATCAATAACAGGTACGTCTTCCATCGCGCCGACGGCGAGTTGTTCCGCTTCCGCCAGCACAGCCGCCGCGCCTTTTTTTACCGCGCTATCAATGAATTTTCTTCCGTCGGTTGCCGACCCTTTAACAGCGATAAAAAGATCGCCCGGCTCCACCAGGCGACTATCGAGCTTAATCGACGACACTTCAATATTCGTCAACGCTTCGGGCAGGCGATGACCGGGAAGCAACTCTCCCAGCCGCACCGCGTTTTTGATTTCAGTATCACCTGCCACACTCATGGATACGCAACCTGCACAAGAAACTGGTCCCGGTTAACCGGCGGTACCCCCAACATTTGCAGAGCATTGCCAACTATTGCCGAGAACACCGGCGCCGCCGCTTCTCCACCAAAATAATGTCCATCCGGCGGCTCGTTTATCACAACAACTGTAACGATTTTTGGATTGTCCGCCGGCGCAAAACCGGCAAACAATGCAACATATTTGTTATCCGCGTAACCGGATTCGTCCACTTTATGCGCGGTACCGGATTTACCCGCCACCGGATAGGTTTCCACCTGCGCGCGCGTGGCGGTGCCTCCCGGCAACACCACGGTTTTCAGCATCTCCGTCACTTGATGCGCTACCTTTTCCGATACAACGCGGTGACTTGCGACTTCCCCGGCATTGCGTTTTAACAGCGAGACCGGTTTAAAATTTCCACCCGATGCTATCACCGAATAGGCCTGTGCCAGTTGCAATGCATTAGCATTCAAACCGTAACCGAAGGCCAGCGTAGCGTGCTCCACGGGGCGCCATTTGGTTCTGCTGGGCAAAATCCCAACGCTTTCGCCGGGAAAGCCCACTCCGGTACTTTGTCCGAGGCCAACGCGGAAAAACATGTTCCGCAGTTGTTCGGGTTCCATATCGAACGCTAACTTAATAATTCCGATCTGACTGGACTTGGTAATAACGGTTGTCAGGTCGATAACGCCATAATCCCGGTGATCCAGAAATGTTTTGCTACCCACTTTTAAATAACCGGGGCTGGTATTGATTTTGTCGTGCGGCGAATACCGTCCGGTTTCCAGGGCCGCCATCATCGTAAACGGCTTCATTGTCGAACCGGGCTCAAACACATCTGTGAGCGCACGATTGCGTAGCTGCGCCGGTTTTAGCCTTGTCCTGTTATTCGGGTTGTAAGACGGTTGATTAACCATTGCCAGCACTTCACCGCTGTCCACGTCGAGCATAACGACGGTACCGGCCTTTGCACCCATTTTTGCAATTGCGGTTTTCAGCTCGCGGTACGCGAGGTACTGCAGTCGCAAGTCGATACTGAGCTGCAATTCTTTCCCGGACTGCGGCGCCTTGTGCAAGCCCACTTCCTTTATGACGTTGCCTTTCAGGTCCTGCATTACCCGCTTGTAGCCAGGCGCACCGGACAGCCATTCATTGAACGCAAGTTCAACACCTTCCTGGCCCCTGTCGTCAATATTGGTAAAGCCCACCACATGCGCCATTACTTCGCCGGCGGGATAAAAACGGCGGTATTCCTGTTCGGCTGCCACACCGGCAAATTTTTGATTTAAAACGGCATCGGCCTGGTAGGGCGGGAGGTGCCGTGCGAGATACACAAACTGCTTATCCCGATAAGCTTCGAATTTTTCTTTCAATTCCCTGACAGGTACCGCCAGGGCCTTCGCCAGCGAAGGTATTTGCTCCGGCACGATCTGTTGCGGATTTGCATATAGGGATTTGACAGGCGTGCTGACGGCAAGCACTTCCCCATTTCTATCGGTAATTACACCGCGATACGCGTTGATGGTCTGGCTGCGCAATGTGCGCGCCTCGCCTTCGCTTTGCAAAAAGAGAAAACCCTTTTCCGCGCCGGGTATGACCTGCAGGTGGGCCAGGTGCCAGACAAGCGAAATGGGCAGAATACAAAGTATTCCGCCCATTAAATAAAATCGCCAATTTGTCAGCAACCCCTGTGGTTTCATTTTCGATAAACCAACACTGTCTGTTCCGGTATCGGGATTTTCATGTTCAACTCGCTCTGGGCAATTTGTTCAACCCGCGAATAGGCGGCCCAGGAACTTTTTTCCAACAAATACTGCCCGGACATAACCTGTAAACCGCTCGCTTCACGCCGCAGCTCTTCCAGTACCTGTGTCGCCTTTCGCGCTTTATAGGTTGAATACACCACACCCAGCGCGGAACCAAAACTGAACATCCACAGAAGCAGAAAAACGACGGGTAATACCAAAGATGTTTTTTTAGCACTTGCCATTTCGTTGCTCCAAAATTCCTAACCGATTCGCTCCGCGATTCGCATAATGGCGCTACGGGAACGAATATTGTCATCCAGCTCGCCCGTGCCGGCCTTGACGGCCTTGCCCACGATCTTCAGCTTTTTCATCAACATTTGTTCTGTTACCGGAATGCCGGGAGGGAATTCCCTTCCGCGGGACTGATCCCTGAAAAACCGTTTGACGATCCTGTCTTCGAGTGAGTGAAAACTGATAACCACCAGGCGCCCCCCTTCTTGCAACACATCCACGGCATCCGTCAGCGCTGCTTTCAGGTCGTCCAGTTCGGCATTGATAAAAATCCTGACCGCCTGGAATGCCCTGGTTGCCGGATGCTTGCCTTTCTCCCAGCGGGGGTTGGCCTCGCTGATAATATTGGCGAACTCCCTGGTGGTGGTGATGGGCGAAATCTTTCTTCGTTCGACCACCGCCCGCGCCATTCGTTTGGCGAACCTTTCCTCGCCGTATTCCTTCAGCACAAAAGCTATGTCTTGTTCCGCCGCGGAATTAATCCAGTCCGCCGCGGTGTGACCCGCGCTGTTATCCATGCGCATATCCAGCGGGCCGTCCTGCAAAAAACTGAACCCCCGCCCGGCGTTATCCAACTGTGGCGAAGACACACCCAAATCCAACAGGATGCCGTCAACCCTGCCGGCGACTCCCTTCTCCATTAAAACCTTCTTCAACTCCGCAAAGGAGGCGTGCACTATGGCAAAACGTTTATCCGTCCTCGCCAGTTTGACTCCTTCCTCAATCGCCTGTGGGTCCTTGTCGAAAGCAATCAGGCTTCCCTTGTCCGACAACGCGGCCAGAACAGCCCGACTGTGCCCTCCCCGGCCAAACGTGCCATCCACGTAGATGCCATCCGGGTTGATTGCCAGCGCATCAATCGATTCCCCCAGCAGAACCGAATAATGCCCATCCACTGTGTTTTCCATACCGTTACAGAGAAAGTGACAACATGTCTTCGGGAAGCTCCCCTTCCGAAGACATGTTCGTCACCGACGCCAGCCAGGCGTCTTCCCCCCATAACTCGAATTTTTTTCCCAGGCCCACCAACATCAGTTTTTTTTCCAGGTTGGCGTACTCTCGTAGCGTGGGCGGTACCAGTACCCGGCCGTTGCCATCCAACTCCAGGGAGCAGGCATAACCGATCAACAACCGTTGGGCCCGCAAGGCGGCGCGGTTAAAAGTGGGCAGGGCCTCAATCTTGGGCAGAATGATCTGCCACTCGGTTTCCGGATATACCAGCACGCAACGGTCCTGGGTATGGGCCGTCATCACAATCGTCCCGCCACAGGCAGCCGCCAGCGAATCCCGGTACTTGGCCGGAATCGCCATACGCCCTTTGGCGTCCATATTGATTGAGTGACTGCCTTGAAACACTGAAACTCCACTTTTTTACCGGCTTTTCCACAAAAAGCCACAAAAACCCACTTTGCACCACCTTTGCACACACTATATGTGGGATTTGGCCAAAGTCAAGAAGAAAGCGCAGGGAAAATGTGATAAACCTTTGATTTAAGAGGAATTTTGTGAATAACAGTCGCGGAAAGTTGCAGTTTTATGGCAAGTCAAGTAACGGGAATACAAGGAGGTAGCGCGGAAAGCTAGAAATTACTTTAAGTTCAAGAATGTTTTTTTATTAAAAACGGTCGTAGGATACAAGATATCTATAGCGCACTTAAAAAAGGGCTTCCTATCGAAGCCCCTTCCATCAAATCCTATTTCAGTCTTTAAAAATCGATTCCGTATTCAACATAAAGTACGCGGCCGGTATTGTCGTAAAGGTCGTAATGCGTCACGTCAAACTTGCCGGTCCGATCGAGAACTGGATCCTCGTTGGTTATGTTTCTACCACCCAAAGTGATTCTTCCCCAATTGTCAGCATCAAACGAATAGGACAGATTCACGGTCGTCCAGCTGTCCAAATCCTTGTCGCTGGTATCAAGGTACGCACCACCAGAGCTATTAAAGGCAATAAAATCCTGTTCCGAGGATGGACCTACATAGTCAACGACCAAGTCGACTGCGTGGGAACCCATTTCCCAGCCGATAAACCATTGTCCTTTAATTTCCGGCTGAAGATTAAAACCTGCAGTTTCTTGAATAGGCCCGCCAAAGTACGCCGCCTGCTTGTAATCCAAGGTGTAGGTAATCAGCAAATCCGTGGAAAATTGCCCAAAACCTGTATCAATCCAACTACTTACTTCAAAGTCCAAACCAGCTGCGGCTAATTCGCCCTGATTCACATAGCTACTGTAAACAACGGCTCGACCACCAGTTCGGTCAACGTAAGTACCGGTCGATGGGTCAAAATCAAAGCCGGCCGCTTCTGCATAAAAAACGCTTTGAGTAAGCGGCTGGGTAATCACATCCTCGATAGTTATATCCCAATAAGTGACATCAAAGATTAGATTGTCCAGCGCTGTCCAATTAATACCAAAGCTTAAAGAGTCGGACGATTCGGCATCCAGATTAGGATTCGTGGAAAAATAGGTATCATATTGAGAACTTCCACACTCATCTGGAGGAATGTTATTTTGTGCGCAAGTTAGCTGGTCTGACGCAGATTCAGCTGAGAACGTTAACGGTCCATACAACTGATCAAGGCCAGGTGCTCTGAAACCTTTCCCTACGCGGCCGGTGAGCTTAACTGCATCCGCCACATCCCAGACCGCACTTAAAGATGGGGATACCGCCGTGCCGAAGTCATCATAGGAGTCATAGCGTAACGCGGCATTGACTTCCAAGTTACCTGTAACAGGTATTACCGCTTCGGTGAAGGCAGCAAAAATATCACGCTCGCCTTCAGAAGAGTTGCCGGCGCTTCCGCCTACCAACCCAGCCTCCGAATGACGGTCATACTTGTTTTGATAATTAAGAACAATGTATTCCATGCCCGCTAACGCTAAAACGTCGCCCGCACCAAACCAATCTCCCAGCCCAAACTGCAGATGTCCATAGGCCTTTTCCATCTCGCTGAAGTTGTCCTGGGTGGTTGTAGCGCTCATTGCTGCCGCACCTTCTTCGCTAAACGGGTCGATTTCCTCTGCCAAAACATAGTCGAGCCCCGGATATGATAGATAGTAATATCCAAATTCCTTGGACTCATAACGACTTTTCTGCAAGTAGGCCTCGTAACTGATGTTGCTCGTGAAGTCACCACGCAAACCAGCACTAAAATCGAACTGAGTATCAGTGACATAGTTATCCCTGTTACCAATATTGGTCCAACGATAAAAACCAGTCAAAGAATAATTCTCCCCGATTACTCCCTGATCTAGGAGTTCATCGATATCAAAAGGAACATCAGAGTAATCTGCTGGCATGTCATCCCAGGTCGCGGCAGGTGGAGCAAACCTACCAAACGACTCCACTCTGGATACCAAGGCGGTAGAGAAGAATTCCATATTGTCCGTTAACTGATAATTGCCATTTACATACACGCTAGTCTTATCCAACTCCGCTTTGTTTGCAGACACAGCGGCGTAATCATACATACAGTATGTGTTTTGATTCAGATCAGACGGATAACCCCAGTCAATATCAGCATCCACTACGCCGAGAAATCCATTGCCTTCTTGACAGCTTGTTGCAGCCAGTATCTGGTCGTATTCCGTATCCGGATCGTAAAGCCAAATTGAAGCTCCATATATGGAGTAGCCATCGGTATCGACGTAGGCATCAATAACACCGTTACCGTTGTTGTCGCGCGTCCAGGAAGCAGTGTAATCTCTATCTCGGTCAAATATCGGATCCCGATGATTCTTTTCCAGTGCGAAAGTAATATTCCCTCTATCCCCTGTTACACCGCCGAGCAAGCTAATTCCGTATTCGCTACCTTCATCATTAGCTCTTTCACCGTGACGGATATTAAACTCCAACCCTTCAAAATCCTTGCGCATTTGCATATTGACAACACCGGCCACCGCATCCGACCCGTAAACTGCGGAAGCACCGTCAGCCAATATATCAACTCGCTCAACCGCGGACATGGGAATCATATTGACGTTCGTTACCGACGCTCCCATGTTTGGCGATCCAACCATACGACGGCCGTCAATCATTACCAATGTACGCTCATCCCCAAGGCCACGTAAATTAATGGTTGCATTCGATTGAGCGGAACTGCCGGAACGCTCGCTAAACGACCCATAAGCATTCAATGGAGAGCTGCGCAAAACATCAGAAATAATTAATGATCCCAATGCCTCTATTTTTTCACGATCGATGGCGACTACCTGTGTTCCTTCTTGGTATTCAGTCCGTTTAATCCGTGTCCCAGTGATAAATACCTCTTCTATAGGGCCCGCTTCCTGATCCGCAGCATCTTCCGGATTTTGCGCTAAAACTGGCTGTGATCCCCAAAAAGCGGAACCGGCTAACCCCAGAATAGCGGCCTTCACTGAATGTGACAATTTAGTAGTTTGCTTCTTCATCTTAATGTTCTCCTAAGCCAAGCAAAAAGGTGATTGCTCTTTCAAAAACACTTATGGCGTTTTTTCCCAGGAACAATTAACACCAACAAAGGAGCCGACACCCTGCCCATAATCCCCCCGTTCTTTTAGCGGACTTAATTGGCCCCCACCCGCTTCCTGAACTACCGCAACAGGAAACCGCGCAAAAGCAATTCAGGTACATTGGATGGAGCACCTGGACCGACCTTGCATAAATAGTTCGATTGACAATTCAGATGGAAAAAAAGCAATACAGCGCTTTCAACAACGAGAAAAGCACCCCAAAAAGTAGAGTAGAGATAAAAATCCTTGAGTAATAATCCAGATCAAAATAGATCTAATTCACGCCCCACCAACACTTTTTCGCATTTTCTTATGACATCGCTGAGCTATTTACAGAACAATTTTAAATTATCCGCTTATTCTGCTTATTTCATGCCAAATTAAACAATCGTTCTAATTTTTAGAAGCATCAATTATGCACAAACACAGGAATAATTACATCTTTATTGCAAAAGATATTGTTTAACGCGCCACAAAATAATTTTTTATTAAAAATCAATCATTTATGTGACACTTTTTAAAATAGCTAAAAGACTGTTATCAGAAGGGAAAACGTTCTTTCAAGTCGATGGAGAAAAAGCAATCATTGCGCGTCAATAACAGTTATCCCCTATTTTTGGACATGTTTGATTCGCGACTCTATTCTGGATAAGCCTTGTTGCACCACGAGAAGTCGCAAACTAATAACTGCGGATAATTACCACACAAACATTTCCGTCGCCAAAGTCATCAACAGCTGTAGGCGGGCATTTTTCGAAACTGAAGATAACAGCAAATGTAAAGAAAACATACGAATAAATCGCTTCCATGAATAGATTTTTATTTGGTTATCACTTGGATGCTCCTATCACAGACTAAACAATAAGCATTTTGACATCTATATTTGTTTATCAATAAAAACGTGAGAGATTTCCTACAAATAACTGAGAGATTTACCACTGTTTTAGGTATTAGGTTACCTTTAATATTTTTTTACACCAATAGCACTTTATTCAAACTACCAAACAAGGAGAAAACATTGTGAAAAAATATTTCATAATTTATATTATTCTAGCTTGCACACTCGCATCGCTTAACGGTTTCGCTGAAGAAATAATAGCGTGCGGTAAAGAATGTAGCTCAATGGACAGAAAAGCAAGCAATGAAGCAAGATGGATGTACAATGGGAAAATATTTTCAGTAATTGACACTTATAACTTTCAGGTAAAGAGTTATAAATCAGTCTGGAAGTGGCGATTTGGGGAAGAATTTTTTGACAAAGCTCTGCCTATAACTACTACTTATTCAGGACAACGCGCGCTTAAAGATCTGGTTGACGCAAAAAACGCGCTACGACTACAGAAAGTTCAGATACCATCAGATCTTCCAGAGACAAGTTACGACGATAAAATTGAAAGCGTTTACCAACTATTTACTCAACCACAGCTGGAAGGGCGGATTAGCAACTATATCAATCAAAATCTAAGCGCAATGGAGACGGTAGGAGCTTATGGATCAACTATATTGTCAATATTCGGTAAAGTAGTCGATGTTAATGCAGAAATAACTATTGAGTTTCCAGACGGATCCACAGCAAGTTTTACTGTCAAAGCTATAAAGGACACGGATAGTGGCTTTGAATTCGCATATCTGCCGGAGACAGCTATTGATAACGAAAGTACCCCTATACCTGAAGGAAGCCTTGATTTTTTAGGAAACTACACATTCGAAAATGATTTGAATGCAAATTTTCAGGGAGTTAGGCGAGTTGCTTTATGACGTTGACTTTGATGTTAGAAATCAATGCTCTAGCACTACAACGATGCAGTGCAATTATATAAAAACCGAAGTGTCCTGTTTAGTTCAATACCGATGTAAATAAATCAAATAAGAGAGGATTCCGGCCTGGCAGTTATAATTGCTCGCTACTAGGCCAATTTGCTCGACTCGATCTTATTTGAAACATTTGACAAAAAAAGGAGTTGGCCGATAAGCCGGGTTCTGTCGAGGGCAATCATTCATCTGGAGCCTGCGTCACCGCAGGCTTCTAGCGACCTACCCGAATCCAGCGCGGGCCACGCCAATGGATTCCTATTTGGTCTTGCTCCGAACGGGGTTTACCATCGCCACGGACTGTTGCCAGCCGTGCGGTGCGCTCTTACCGCACCATTTCACCCTTACCAGTCACCGAGGTGACGGCGGTATACTTTCTGTTGCACTTTCCGTAGGCTCGCGCCCCCCAGGGGTTACCTGGCGTTCCGCCCTATGGAGCCCGGACTTTCCTCTCCATGCCGCTTGCGCGACACAAAGCGATTGCCTGGCCAACTCCGGGCGCGACATTAACAAATTGCAACGGGAATTGAAATCGGAAATTTAGATGGAAAACGACGAACCGCAACCGCAGGTGGTGGCGGCGTTGGGGTTTTGGACGACAAACCTGGAACCGTGCAGGCCTTCTTCGTAATCCACCTGGGCGCCGACGAGATAGGGATAGCTCATCGCGTCGATCACCACCGTCACACCTTCCTTCTCGACTCTGGCATCGTCTTCCGCGCAAGCTTCATCAAAGGCGAAACCGTATTGAAAACCGGAACATCCGCCACCGGTGACGAACACCCGCAATTTCAGATCGGGATTACCTTCTTCCTCGATCAATTCCTTCACCTTGGCGAGCGCGTTTTCCGTCACCTTCAACGGTTCGGGGATAAATGTCTGGGGAGCACTCATAGAACAACCTCGTTGATACACCGCCCGGTGGTTATGGGACCGATAGTTATGAGACAACCGGGCGAGCGGTGATTATCCTTTTCTCCGAGTGTTTCAGTCAAGTATTGCCGGGTTCGGCTGCGGGAGGCATTTTCGGCACCGCCTGTTTCATCACCTGGGGCTGGGCACGCGGCTCTTCCTTCTCGGCCAGGTGAACCAGATTACCGTTAACCTGGGCGCCTTTTACCATTTCGATCACACTGTAGTGCACATTGCCATTAACAACAGCGTTGGCGGCAAGCTCGATATGCTTGGTGGAATACACGTCGCCTGTCACCTGGCCGTTGATCACAATTTTCGGCGCGTTGATTTCGCCCTTCACTTCGCCTTTTTCCATTATCCGCACGCGCGCGTCGGCTTCGGACTGGGCGTAGATATTTCCGGTGACGACGCCCTCTATTTCAAGATTACCGCCAAATTTGATATCGCCGATAATTTCCACCGACCTGGCCAGCAAAGTGGTGCCACCACTGGCAAAAATATTGTCTTTATCTTTTTTACCGCCGAACATACTTTTATGTCTCCTCGACCAACCAGCCAAACCGCTTTTCTATGGTAACGGCATCTCTACCCGTGGAGTTAGCCACAAGTTCGATGCGTTCAGGTTCAAAACCGTCGGGTAGTGTCAATTGGCCTTCTATTGTTTGAAAATATTTGAATCGCAGTTTTATGTTTTCGCTCTCCGCCTGCTCCGAGAGCTCACTCAGCGCATATTGCGCATCAAAGCCATTCATCTTGCCGATAATGGTGAACCGCAGGTTGCCGTTAAGCAGTTCGTGACTGGTGGCAAGTTGCTGCATAACCACCTTATACCGATACGTGCGCTGTCGATCCGTGTCCCCCAACTCCACCGCACCAAAAGTCAAACCTCGCTTGTTGCCAGTCGGCGCCATCAGGTTACGGTAGAAGCTGTTTTCTTCCTGCAACTCGGCCAACTGGTCTTTGAGTAGAATCACTTCCTGGCGCACATCTTCACTGGCCTGCTGATCCACCTCGGAGGCCACCATCAGGTTGGCCAGTTGCTGTTCCAGTTCGCTTATTCGCACCTGACCTTCTTCCAGCTCTTCTGTCAGGCGGGCGACATCGGCAAGGGCTTTCTCCTGGCCGGACATGCCTTCGGTGAAGCCCACCTGAAAACTGGCAAACACGCCGGCGGCTAAAAGGAGAGTCACTACCAGCACCGACAGCCACCGCGCCAGCGGTCTGTCCTGGATAACTTTTACCCGATATTGTTTACTGCCTTTTACGGCTGCCATAACAGTTCACTTCTTTTATAGTTTTTTTATTTTAGGAAAGGTTTGATCTTCAATTCATTAAAGAACTGCTTCGATAACAAAAAATGTTAACTGGAACCCATATCGACCTAACGGTTAGGGCAGCAATGCGGGCGCGCTCAAACCCATCCGCTCGTCCAACCCGAACATAATGTTCATATTTTGTACGCCCTGCCCGGATGCACCCTTGGTCAGGTTGTCAATGGCCGACATCACCACCACGGTACCTTTTTGCTGGGGCTCCATCACCGCCAGTCGGCATACATTACTGCCGCGGGTGCTGCGGGTTTCCGGCAGTTGCCCTTTGGGCAGCACATCGACGAATATTTCATCCTTGTAGCGCTGTTCATAAAGGCCCTGTAAATCCGGACAATCCCCCTTGAGTCTAGCGTAAAGCGTGGAATGAATACCGCGAACAATGGGCAGCAGGTGGGGAACGAAGGTAATGCTGGCCTGTGGGGCACCGGCTTTTTGCATCGTGCGCAATCCCTGTTCAATTTCCGGCAGGTGCCTGTGGCCAGCCACGGCATAGGCACGGAAACTTTCGCTGTTTTCCGCCAGCAGCATTTCGATTTTCGCCTGCCGGCCCGCGCCGCTTACACCGGAGGCGGAGTTGGCGATGAGGGTGGTAGGGTCCACCAGGTCATTTTCCAGTAAAGGCAGCAGGCCCAGTTGCACCGAGGTGGGATAACACCCGGGGCAGGCGACTAACCGCGCACCTTTGATGGCCTCGCGGTTAACCTCCGGCAGGCCGTACACCGCCTGCTCCACCAGTTCCGGGCAGCCGTGCTTCTGGCCGTACCACTGCTCCCAGGTGGCGATGTCCTTGATGCGAAAATCCGCCGAGAGGTCGATAACCCGTGTGCCCGCGGCCATTATCTCGAACATCATCGATTGGGCAACGCCGTGAGGTGTCGCGAAGAAAATAACATCGCAAGCGCTCAACGCGGCGGGGTCGGGTTCGCTGAAGGCCAGATCGTAGTGACCACGCAGGTTGGGATACAGGTCGGCAACCGGCTTGCCCGCCTCTCCGCGGGATGTAATAACTTTTACATTTACCTGGGGATGTTGCGCAAGAAGCCTCAACAACTCCACCCCGGTATAACCGGTGCCACCTACAATACCAACCTGTATCACTTTGAATCCTCGTATAAATTTTGCATCTCGTATTTAATTTTGCGTAAGTCATTGAACCGCAAGATGCGTATAATACTGGCCTTTATCGCAAATCAAAACACGTCCACTCCAGACTATTGAAATATACAACGTTAAAAGCCAGGCTAATCAGCGCGCTGAACAACTTTAGATTGTCGCTTGCGTACATCGATGCATTGCCGCAGTTAACGCTTCTCGGTCTGCTAATCGGATTGGTGACCGGTGGCGTGATCGTGGCTTTTCGTTTTCTGATTGACGCACCCCTGTCCCTGCTGCTGGCGTCCGGCCCTGAAGATTTTGAATCGCTCGCGCCTTCCGGACGTGTCGCAATGATTTTTACCGGCGCGGCGGCCATTGGCGTGCTGATTCATTTCGCGGGCAAACAAAAGAGCGATGTCAGCGTCAGTCACGTACTGGACCGCCTCCATAATTACCAGGGGCACCTGCCGTTGGGCAACTGGGTGGTGCAGTTTTTCGGCGCGATCATTTGTGTCGCCAGCGGCCAATCCGTGGGGCGCGAAGGCCCGGCGGCACATCTCGGCGCCGGCGTGGCGAGTCAGGTGGGCAAATGGTTGCGACTGCCAAACAACAGCCTTCATACCCTGATCGGTTGCGGTGTCGCGGCGGCAATCTCGGCGTCGTTCGATACGCCCATGGCGGGCGTTATTTTCGCCATGGAAGTTATCGCGCTGGAATATACGGTCGTAGGTTTTGTGCCGGTAATTCTGGCTTCGGTGATGGGTACAGTCGTCAGCCAGGCCACGTTTGGCGAGGCGATCAATTTTATGGGCGACACCGACATGACCGGTTTGATCGAACTGCCCTACATGCTGCTTATCGGCCTTTGCCTGTCGTTATCCGCGGCAATCTATATTCGCCTCAATATCGCCGGCCTGAAGCTGAACCGCCTGCATATTGCAGTTCGCATGCTGATCGCGGCATTGCTTGGCAGCTTTGTGGCCGTCTACGTTCCGGAAATTATGGGGCTCGGTTACGATACGGTGAAACTCTCCCTTACCGGCGAACTGGCGCTGACAAGCCTGCTGATTATCGCCGCGGCAAAACTGGTTGTGACGCCTTTTGTCATCGGCCTTGGTATTCCCGGCGGGCTGATAGGGCCGTTGCTTGTTATCGGCGCATGCATCGGTGGCGCACTGGCAATGCTGTTAAATATGTTCATCCCCAACTTCAACGCCAGCACGGGTTTTTACGTTATGCTCGGCATGACGGGCATGATGGCGGCAACCTTGAATGCACCACTGGCCGCTTTGGTGGCAGTGCTGGAATTGAGCTATAACCCCAACATGATTTTTCCCGCAATGCTGGTGATTGTGGTGGCCTGCATTTCGACGCGGACGTTCTTTAAGCTTGAGGGTATCTTTATTGAGCAACTGAACTGTACCGGACGCACGCTGGATTACGGCCCCGCCAAACAGGCTCTGCGACGGGTCGGCGTGCGCAGCCTGATGGAAAGGAAGTTAATTTTATCTCCTCAAACTGTCGATTACGAAGAGGCGAAAAAATTGTTAACCGGCAACCCGATGTGGATTGTTTTCGAATCCGAAGATATCAAATACGCACTGCAGACGGCCGACCTGGCAAGCTATCTGGAAAATGCGCCGGTTGAAGTGCTGAGCCTGGAACAGGCAATTAACCTGCAGAACATTCCCGGTCGCCGCCTGCCAGTCAAACCGATTCACGAAACCGCCAGCCTGCACGAAGCCCTGCACGCTCTAAGAACACAGCAGGCGGACGCACTTTACGTTTCCCGACTGGGCTCCCCTGTTATCAGCAATGTACAGGGGATAATCACCATGAACGCCATTCAGAACTACTATCAGCCGAAGGAATTTCGTCATGTTGTGGAGTAGCGGATTTGCCTGGGTAAAGGCTTTCCACATTATCTTTGTCATCTGTTGGTTTGCGGCACTGTTTTATCTGCCGCGCCTCTTCGTTTACCACGCGATGGCGGAGGACCAGATAAGCAGGGACCGATTCAAAGTGATGGAGCGCAAGCTCTACCGCGCCATCGGTACACCGTCGATGATCGCCACTGTTTTTTTTGGCGCCTGGACAGCCAGTTACAACTGGCCCTACTACTCCGGCGCCATGTGGTTCTGGATCAAAATTTCCCTGGTGGCGATACTTGTGGGATATCACTGGCTGTGCGGCCGCTATTTGAAGATGTTCCGTGAGGACCGCAGGCCGGCGAACCACGTTTTCTTCCGTTTTTTTAACGAATTTCCCGTGCTTATTCTTTTTGCCGTTGTCATTCTGGTGGTGGTGCGTATCCCATCGTGATCAACAAATAGCCCATTTCGCATTCCGGCTATTACCCGAAGTCAGAACCTATCGTTTAACCGGTTGTCTTCAGTGTGTTAGACTTTCGAAAACCTTCGATTTTCAACTTGCTCCGGATTCGCCGATGCAGACCTCCTCGTCCGCCAACCCCCCGGTTATCCTGGCGTTTTCCACGCTGGACCCTTCCGGTTGTGGCGGCATTCAGGCGGATATCGAAACAGCAGCGAGTATCGGGTGCCACTGCGCACCAATTGCCACCGCCATCTGCACGGAGGGCTCGACCCAAGAGACAGAAACTCTCGCGGTGGACTCCACCATTATCATTGAGCAGGCGCGTTCAGTGCTGGAAGGCATGGATGTCAAAGCCATTAAAATCGGTTTTCTCGGTTCCACCGCCAACGCCGAGGCCATTCACAGCATACTGCGCGACTACAGTCACATTCCGGTGGTCGCTCACCCGGTACTTTGCCTTTGGAACGACGAGGCAACTGAACAGGCGGATTTACCCAGCGCGTTTTCCAACCTTATTTTGCCACTGACCTCCATCGCGAATTTTTCGCTTTATGAAGCACGAAAAATTACCCAGGAATCCGATACCATAGAAGCCACCGCGCATGCGCTTATTTCCTCCGGCAGCCACTTTGTATTTATCACCGGTACCGGTAAGGAGCGGAAGGAATTTCAAAACAGCCTGTTCGGCAACAAAGGGTTGATCAAACACTATTATTGGGAGCAGGAAGCGCCAACCTGCCACGGGGCCAACAGCACGCTTGCCATGAGTACGGCGGCTTACCTCGCGCACGGCGGCGACGAAGTGCAGGCCATTGAACAGGCCCAGAACTTTACCTGGCAGGCGATCCGCATGTCACGTCAACTAGGATTCGGCCAGCGAACCCCCTACCGGTTTTTCTGGGCCGATCACAATACCGAATCCTCCAGCATGGCCGACTCCTCCGCCGAAATGCCCGCGAAAAAAGCGCATTAAACCTCAGTGCCGATGCAAATTACGCCACCGATCTTATACGGAATCACGGACAACAGTTTTATGTCCGGCCAATTGCTGCTTGAAAAAGTGGAAGCCGCGCTTCAGGGTGGAACCCAATGGATTCAATATCGCGATAAATCCGGTGAGGAAACAAAACGCCTTGCCGAAGCAATTCAATTGTTGGAGCTGTGCAAGCATTACGGTAGCCGATTTATTATCAATGACGACGTGGAACTGGCAAAAAAAATCCATGCCCACGGCGTTCACCTCGGGCAGGACGACACACCCGTTGAAGAGGCACGGGCTTATCTGGGTGAAAATTTTATTATCGGCGCAACCTGTCATAACTCCATGGCGCTGGCGACGAGCGCACACCGACAGGGGGCAAATTATCTCGCTTTCGGCCGTTTTTTCCCCTCACAAACAAAAAGCGATGCGCGGCAGGCTGATCTAACAATATTGGCAACAGCCGTCATGGAATTTGATTTACCCATCGTCGCCATCGGTGGTATTAATATCGAAAACGCCAGGATTATGTTTGATCACGGCGCTCACGCAACGGCGGTGTGCCGCGCGCTCTTTGACTGCGATGATGTAAAATTGCGCGCACAACAATTTTTGAACCTGTGAGGACAACATGTCGAATTTCTCCCAAGCTTTTAACGCCGCGCAAAAAGTCATTCCCGGTGGCGTTAATTCGCCCGTTCGCGCGTTCAAGGCGGTGGGTGGCGAACCAGTATTTGTAAAGCGGGCCAAGGGTGCCTACCTCTACGACATAAACGATAAAAAATATATCGACTATGTTTTGTCGTGGGGCCCGATGATTCTCGGCCACTCGGATGAAGACGTACTGAACGCCGTAACGGAGAAACTGCGGGATGGCCTGAGCTTTGGCGCGCCGACGGAAATTGAAACAGAACTTGCGGCCCTGGTATGTGAAATCATGCCGAACATCGACAAAATCCGTTTCGTCAGTTCCGGCACCGAAGCCACCATGAGTGCAATTCGCCTGGCCAGGGGTTACACCGGGCGGGACAAAATTATTAAATTCGAAGGCTGTTATCACGGTCACTCCGATTCGCTTTTAATAAAGGCCGGCAGCGGCGCCCTGACCCTGGGCGTGCCCAGTTCCCCCGGTGTACCCGCCTGCCTGGCCGAACATACGGTGACGCTCACCTACAACAACATTGAACAGGTCAAAAAAGCTTTTTCAGACATCGGCAGCCAGGTGGCCTGCATTATTGTAGAACCTGTCGCGGGTAACATGAATTGCATTCCTCCGCTACCCGGTTTTCTGGAGAGCCTGCGCGAGGAGTGCGACCGTTACGGCAGTATTCTAATTTTCGATGAAGTCATGACTGGTTTCCGCCTGGGTCTGGGCGGTGCGCAGGAATATTTCAATATCAAACCGGACCTGACGACGCTGGGCAAGGTGGTGGGCGGCGGCATGCCGGTCGGCGCCTTTGGCGGCAAGGCGGAGATTATGGATTTCATCGCGCCCATCGGCCCGGTCTACCAGGCGGGCACCCTTTCAGGCAATCCGGTTGCCATGAGTGCCGGGCTGGCGACACTGAAAAAAATCAGCCGGAAAGATTTTTATCCACCTTTGTTCGATAAAACGGAAAAACTGGTAAAAGGATTAAAATCGGCTGCCGATGAAGCGGGCGTTCCTTTTACAACTAACCACGTCGGTACCATGTGGGGCGGTTTCTTTACCGGCGACGACAGTATTACCAATTATCAGCAGGTGATGAGTTGCAATATTCCGCGCTTCAACGCCTTTTTCCACAGCATGCTGGAAGAGGGGATTTACCTGGCACCGGCTTCGTACGAAGCGGCGTTTATGTCAGCGGCCCATAGCAATGAGGATATTGAGCAAACCATTGCCGCTGCTGGAACGGTTTTTAGAAATCTAAAATAAGATTAGGTTAGATATGAATGGCACTTCCTTAAGCCAATTTTGCTTAAAATCGCGGTGGTAAGTTCGCCTACCGGAGGCCCTTCAGAAACCTTCGGCACATGGGTAAACCGGTTAGCGCAGTAAGTTACCCGTAGAGCCTCCAGGGAGGATTTACGGCGTGTTTCTGAAGGGCCTCCGGTAGGCGAACTGGTTTCGGTGGCATCGGTGTAAAAAGATTTCTTTGCTTAAGGAAGTATCGTGCAGGTTAGATATCGAGGTCGAGCGAAGAGATAACTTTGAAGTCGGCATCGGCAATATCAATAATCTGGAAGCCGGCCCAGCATTGTTCGTCGCTGCCGGTTTCACTAACCCAGAGGCATTCCGCGCCCAGCATTACGCGTTGGGTTTGGTTGTCGCCATAGTTTAGATCAAAGGCCAGTTGGTACAGGCAGTTTTCCCTCACCTCGTATCCACCGATAATCATAAATCCTTCCTGGTGGATATTCGCCAGCCGCCCGATTTCGATATTGCGAATTAAATCGGTAACAGTGATTTCTTTCTGAATGTCTTTTCGCGTAATGCGACGCCGATTTTCGTTGTTATTGCTGCTCATCATTAGACTCACCGGGCTGAATGGATTCGGCTTTTTCGTTCAGCTTCTGAAAGATGTTTTCCAGCGCGCGCTCAAAGAATGGTTTGGAACTGCCGGAAATAATTTTGGCTTCGCCGGCAATCATCTGTCGTGCCATGGTCAGGCCGGACATCATATCCACCCGCTTGCCCATCTGGTCCACCAACATGTAATGGGACGTTCTGGCGTTATACCAGGCCACCTTCAGCCGCCGCCCACCGGCAAATTCGAACCAGGTGCCAAACTCGATCATCTTCAGGCTTTCGACCATCTGGGCTTCCTCCGGCGAGCAGTCGACGGGGGAAAACTCCTTGTTGCCCGCCTTTTCCGCGGCAATCCGCTCAAGTTTGCTGCGCATCGGCGCGGGCGCCGGTTCCGCCTTCTTGCTTTGCAGCGCCAGTTTGATCAGTGAAGAAATGGCATCCACCAGTTTCTTCCCCTTTACCTGATCATAGCCTATGGTTTCGAAACCGGCCTGGATTGCGCTGATCAACTCATCGTGCATTTCCATCTGGCGGGATTTTTCCCGGCTGTCGTCCTTCGGTTCGATCGCCCACAATACATCGTCGACCACCGCCAGGGCCTTATTCCACTTATCGGATTTTTCGCCATAGCGCAAAAGCGCAAAAGAGAGGTAGTCGGACCATGGCTGCAATAAAAATAGCAGCACCGCCGAGGGCAATTCCTTTTGGGAGGTGCGACTGCGCACTTCGTTGTTCACCTTTAACTTGACCTCACGCAGTTTTTCTTCGCCCTGCGCTTTCTCCGTCGCCCGCTTTTCCATCAACTCCTGACGGCGCATAATATTCTTGGTATAACTGCTGAATTCGAGCAGCAGCTCGGTAATCACTTTAATATCATTATCGAAATCTTTCAGGACACGGTTAACCACATCCCGGATTTTATTATAGATGTCGTATTGGGAAGAGCCGTCGTTGCCCACCCAGCGAGCGCCGGCTTCCGCCAGGTTATTAAGCAGCAGTCGCGCCGGATGCTCGGGTTGCTCGAAAAAGCCCGGATCGACAAAGGCGACTTTCAGGAAGGGTGTGTGCAGATAACTTAACAAGGCCTTGATGCTGTCCGGAAGATTCTCGTCATTGAGCATGTACTCGAATACCATGCCCACCAGATCAATGGTCTGCATGTTTTCCCTTGGAACAGCCGCCTTGTCATTCTCCGCCAATACCTGTTCCGTCAACTGCCTGACCACTTCCGCCACATCCACCGGCACCGGCTGCTGGCCTTCCGGAAGGCCGCCAACAGACGGTAAAGACTGGCCCTGAAGTATCTGCAGGGCGCCGAGAAATGTTTCCAGCGGAATAACGATGCTGTTCTCTCCGCCATCGTTCGCCGCGGGCATCTCGGCAATCTGGCTTTGCAGGCCGCGAATGGCGTGAAAGAGGTTATTTTCATAGTCGGCATGGGGCAGATTGTCACCCAGGGCTTTTTCCACTGCCTCGCGTAGTCTTTGTTCTTCCGATAAAAGGTTTTCACTGCCGGAAGGCAGATTTCCACCCGCCAGAATGGACGTGGGTGCACTGCCGGAGGGAAGCTTGTATCTCAGGTTCGGCAGCACGCCCTGCTGTTTCAGGTAGGCATTGATTTCCTGCGAGACGGTTTTGATCAGCCCGATCAACTGGTCGTCATAAACCTTGTAGGCGATGGATTTCACCCTGCTGCTCATCGGCAGCAGCTTTAGCGCTTTTCGCAAAGACTCACAGAATTGTATGGGCGCGGCGGGGTTATTTGCCTCGGTTACGTGTTCTCCGCCATTGAGTACGGCAAATCGTTGATTCAGCGCCCACAGGGGTTCGGCGAAATAGGCATCCACACGCTGGGTAATGGACGAGATGGCAATGGTTTCTTCCAGCTGCTCGTTACCCACCAGGGAAAGTTCGGCCTCACCTTCATCATCCGGCATACCAAAACTGGTGTGCAGCTCCCGCTTCTTGAATTTAACGAAACCTTCCGACAGATAGCCGCAAAAATAGCGCTCCAGGTCCTCGGCTTTTTTCCGTAACTGACGTTGGCTCTCCGCAACCTCCTGTGCCTCCTGGTTCGACCTCGCCTGGTTAATTTCCAGGGTCAGGGAGTCGTCCAGCACTTTCAGATAATGCCGAAAAGTATCCCGGGCATGTTCCGCGGCAAGGGACTGGCAGGCTTTGAGATGGGAAACGACGGTCGAATTCGACAAGGGTAACAGTAAGCTAACACCTTCAGGCAGTTCTTTATCTTTATTATCTTCTCGAATTAACCTGGACATAGCACCTCAATATTGTAATCACCTGGCAGCGAAAAATTTTTAATTGCTTGGCAGGAGCGGCCACATTGAACTACCTGATGCGGCCATTCGATATTTATTGTAAATAAATCCGACATGACTAAACCGCCCGATGCAAGCGAGCGTTCGGATTGCCTACAAATATAGCTCTTTCGGAAGCATTTTGCGGGTAAATTCGGCAAAAAAGTCCACCCCCAAAACTCAAAGTGCAAAAAAGATACCTAAGGCCTCGCCGGAATTGTTAAACTCCGGCGGCTTTAAGAAACGGCAACTCAACGGAGGTTCTCCCATCCATGGCTTCGCAAAACAACTCCCCCGCCAGAAATTACGACATTTACGGCATCGGCGCCGCCCTTGTCGATACGGAAATTGAAGTCACCGACCAGGATCTGGAAAACTTCGGTATCGAGAAAGGCGTGATGACCCTGGTGGATGAGAACCGCCAGGCGGAGCTGGCCAGTTTGCTGAAGGGCCATCTGGTGGCATCCAGGCGGGCCAGCGGTGGATCGGCCGCCAACAGCATTATTGCCGCCAGCTACTTCGGCGCCAAAACCTTTTACAGTTGCAAAGTCGCCAGTGATGACAACGGCAACTTCTACCTCGGCGACCTGGAGTCCGCCGGTGTCGATTACCACGCTGAATGCGGCAGCAACAACGGTATCACCGGTAAATGCCTGGTGATGATCACCCCCGACGCCGAGCGCACGATGAACACTTTTCTCGGTATCAGCGAAACCCTCTCCACGGCGGAAATTGATGAAGAGGCGTTGCAGGTATCGAATTACGCCTATATCGAGGGCTATCTGGTCACTTCGGAAACCGGTCGCGCCGCCGCGATCGAACTGAGACGCCTGGCGGAAAAGCACCGGGTAAAAACGGCGCTGAGCCTGTCGGACCCGGCCATCGTCGAATACTTTCACGCCGGCCTGACGGAAATCATTAACGGCAGCGTGGATATTCTGTTCTGCAACGAAGCCGAGGCCATGAAATTCACCCGCACCGACTCTGTCGAACAGGCGATGGAAAACCTGAAGCAGCACGCGAAAACATTCGCGATAACATGTGGGGCCAGGGGCGCACTGGTGTTTGATGGGAGTTCAACGTTTGATATCGAGGCGCATGCGGTAAAAGCGGTGGATACCAACGGTGCCGGCGATATGTTTGCCGGTGCATTTCTATATGCGCTGTCCCAGGGAAAGAATTATCAGGAAGCCGGCAGGCTCGCCAGCAAGGCTTCGTCGGTGGTGGTTTCGCAATTTGGTCCGAGACTGGCGGCCGACCAGCACCGGCAGATTACGGAATCGCTTGGCTGACGATCACGAATCGGCGGGTAGGTGAGTAGCTGAATCGCCCTACCCGCGCGTCAGCAGGTCGCGCAAATCGATAATGGCGGCGTTGGCGCGGGAAATATAGGAAGCCATCACCAGCGAGTGGTTGGTGAGGATGCCAAAACCGCTGCCATTGAGAATCATCGGGCTGTGAATAGTCTGCTGCGTCGCCTCCAGTTCGCGGATAATCTGGCGCAGGCTGACACCGGCATTCTTGTCTTCCAGTACATCGGCAAAATCGGTTTCCACCGCTTTCAAAAAGTGCAGGATGGCCCAGGCACTTCCCCGGGCTTCGTAAAACACGTCATCGATTTTATTCCAGGGTGTCTTCACCACGACTTCCCCAGGCGTACGGGTGGACTGCTGCGCGCGTGAATCCCCCGCCAGATCTATGTTGATCCGCCGTTGGCCGACGCTGGCGCTCAACCGCTGTGACAGGCTGCCGAGGCGGGTTTCCACCGTGCTCAGCCAATAGCGGAGATTATCGGCGCGGGAATAGAATTGGGCATTATGCTCGTCTTCATCCGTCAAACGCGTCAGGTAATTGCGCAGGTATTTGATTCCCTCGCGGTATTCACCTTCGGTTTGCGGCAGGAGCCAACTGTTGTGGTCAAAGTTGAAACGCGATTCGGCCAGCGCCAGCGCCCGGTCCTCGGTGGACTGCGATTGGGAGCGACTGTAGGCCTCGCGCATCGCCTTGGTCAGGTCGCGCACCTGGATCAACACGCCATATTCCCAACTGGGAATATTGTCGAGCCAGATGCCGGGCGGCATCACATCGTTGGACAGGTAGCCCCCCGGCTTTTCCAGCAGGGTTTCCGCCACGCCGATCAGTGAACTGGTCGTCATAACGCCGGCCACCAGATTTTTTTCATCCCCCACTTCCGCAAGCGCCTTTTCCCGCACGGAAAACGTGTCGGGCGAGCCACTCCAGTACATGCCGACCATCACGGCGATTAACAAGTACACCGCCACCACGATCAGGCCGATGCGCAACCAACGGTTGGATTCCTTCAGGTCCGTGCTGAAATCCTGCCAGCGCGTCTGCGCAAGTTGCTTGAGATGATTTGCTGAACTACCGACTTTCTTTAACATAATTCTTTCAATTATCCGGGTAATCAACCGGGACGTTTCACCAGTACCGGCGCCGTTACCTTCAAACCGCCCTCGAATTCCACTGTCAGCTCAAAAGTCTGTCCAACCTCGGGTTGGTTTTCGACTCCAAACAACATCAGGTGATAGCCACCGGGTTCAAACGATAGTGACTTGCCGGCTTCCACTCTAACATGATTCACCGGCCGCATTTGCATCATTCCTTCCTCATAGATGGTTCGATGCACTTCAATGCTTGAGGCAATGGGCGCGTGGACGTAATTCAGGACGATGTCTTTGTCTGTGCTGTTGGCGATGCGCATATACACCGCGCCGACACTCTGCCCCGGCGCCAGTTGATTCATAACGGCCTCTTTTACCGTTACCACCGGGGCCTGTTCATTCCGCGAGCAAGCGACGAGGATGACAGTCGCCAAACCTATCAGCGCCAGTGAAAAAAATTTTTTATTTAATCGCATCCGTTATTCCCACGTCAGTCATCAGCTCATTAACAACTCGGGCGAAGGTTTGGCCAGTAAAAATCCCTCGCCTCCATCGATACCCAATCCCTTCAGCATCTGCCAATCTGCCTGCGTTTCCAGTCCCTCGGCGATAATCCTGACATCACAGCTTTGCGCGATCTGTATGAGGTTTTTAACGTAAAACTGGTTTTCGCGGCTATTGGCGATGCCCGACACGAAACGCCTGTCAATTTTCACATAAGCCAGGTTCATACTTTGCAGGCTGGCCATGGCAGATGGCGTCAAGCCGAAATGGTCCAGCCCCACCCGAACACCGTGCACGTTCACCCGGCGGGTAAAGTCGATAAATTCATCCCCGGCCGACTGCAGCACTTTTTCCGGCAGTTCGCATGTCAGGCGTGCGATTATAGGGCCTCCGTCCCAAGCGACAAACTGTTGGATGATTTCCTCCACCCACTCGACAAAACCGGGAGTTTTAAGCGACTGGGGAGAGATGTTGACACACAGGCTGGCGTCGACCTTTGTGCTCATGATATCCAGCGCCTTGGTCATTACGTGCTTGTCGAGCCGCGACACCAGCCCGAACCTTTCCGCCAATGGCCAGAAAACGCCGGCATTTATCACGTTTTCATTGTCACCTGTGTCGCTTACGCGGCACAGCACCTCGTGGTTCACGATGGTTGAGCCGTCACCGGCAAAAACGGGCTGATAATGCAGCAGAATTTTACCGTCGTCGACCACCTGGCGCAGGTAGTCAGACCATTCGCCCGCGCCTCGGATTTTCTGCGCCTGCCCCTCGATATGAAATATTTCCGCGTTCCTGGTGACGTCAGTTTTTGCCTCGCGCAATACGTTGTCAGCCGCACTCAACATTTTCCCGGCCGATTCGACGGATTCGGCGTAGGCTCCCGCGAGCACGAGCGCAAGTTCCTCTGCCACGGCAACGGCACCCAGCTTGTCCAGCCGCGCTTTCAGTTCCGCCATAAACTGCTCGAGTTCCGCGACCAGAATGCCGGGAACAAAGGCGCAAAAGTCACTTCCTCCTCGTCGCGAGACAATGGCGCCGGAATACGCGGTGGCGGCATCATCGAATTCACCGCCGATGTCCTTCAGCAATTGGTCGGTAAACTCCCTGCCCCACCGGTCGTTGATACGGGCCAGGTCCTCCAGGTGCAGCAACACCATCAAACCACTGCTCCCCCGCTGCTCGGACGACAACCACGCACGCATGGCATCATCAAACTCCCGCCGGTTGGCCAGGCCTGTCACGGGATCAAGGCTGGCTTCGCGCCGCAGGGCATCGGTCATGTCCACCTGCTGGCGAAACATCTCCTGTATTTTCCTCACCATCCGGTTCATTGCCAACACCATGCGACGCAGTTCCGGCGTGGAGGGAAGTTCCTCCTGCACGGGAAATTCCTTCCGGCAGATGGCTTCCGCCTGCTGCTCCACATTGCGCAGGGGCCGCAGCAGGTAATTCAGCCCCACCCCTGCTAGTCCATAACACAGTACGGCGGTAAACAGGAATATCCGCAACTGGTCGGTAAACACCCGCCACAGGTCGCGATAGGCATAGCCGGGGTGAACAGTGACACTGACCTCGCCCAGGCGATACCAGCCGGACACCACTTCGGCCGAACCGGAGCGTTCGGGAATAGCGATACGATCAATAAACCACTGGGGAACACCATCAATGGCGATATCGCGGGAACGTTCAACGATGACATTACCCTCCAGGTCCCGATAGACGATGCCGCGGTAGTAGCCACGGTCGAAAATCACGTTAATCATCGACTGGATCTGGGGAATATCTTTCTCCTGCGCCGCATGGGAGAGTGTCAGGCCGAGAGAGGTGGCTGTATCTTCCGCCAGCGCCGACAACTGGTCGGAGAAGTAGCTGCGGGAGTGGAGCACGCTGACAACAAAATTGCCCAGCAGCAGGCTTACGATCAGCAGCGTTATTATTATTAACAGCTTTCGAAGCAGACTCACGTTAATCATACCCTTTGGGACGCAAGCGTCCGTAACGGGGCATGCCGGAATGGCGGGCCCTTATTTTTATTGTAGTGGAGGAAGGATGACTATTTTAGCCACGCGGCTCAATTTGATATCCCCACGGACCCGATAGCCCGGCACCGCGTCGTTGAGTTGCTTGTAAATCCAGCGTCCCTCGGCATCGGTGCGGGCGTGAATCATGACACTCTCGTTGCTTTCCTTCAGCCGCAACGCAATGCGGGCCAGGTAGTCCGACACCGTTTCGGACCGGCGGCCGAGAGCCCCCGCCGGCAGAGGGTAATCGACAATAGCCTTATCCGTGGGCGCCTTGGTAAGCATCTGCTGGTCTTCCTTTTCCCGCACCTTCGCCAGCTCCTTTTTCAGGTCCAGCAGCAGGTTGTTGGCCGGGTAGTAAGTTTGCGCCCGATTGAGCAATACGCCGGCGTTGTAATAATCATGCTCCGCCAGTGCCTTGCGGATCAGCTCGGCGTAGCGGATCAGTATGGCCTGGATGCCGGAGCGCGCCTCGCTGTTGTTCGGGTTGAGAAGAAGAACCGAATGGAAACTGTCATAAGCGTTATCGTGATCGGGCTCCGTCAGCCGCCCGGCCCTGAACGCGCGTTCGGCCCGGTCAAGCATTTTGCTTTCCAGTGCCGCCATGGCGGCCGCCTGGGGATCCCTGGCGGGAGTTTTCGCGGCGGGTTTGGGTGAAACCTCCCTCGGCCGGGGATCAGGTTGCGCCTTTGCCGGTTCCGGTCGTGGCTTGGTATTGGTAGCGCCACATCCGGTCATCATCAGCAAGACAAATGTGGCAACCAAGGGGCTAAATGTAAAATTTTTCAGTAAATGGGACATAACTTCAGTTAATTTAACCAAACGTTAAGGATTTATAGTTGGATTTAGCGCAGCGCAATATAAACTTGGTTACAATGAGCTTCAACGAAACAACACGACTACCAAGAATAAATGATGGGCGGCCTGGCACGATTCTGCCGGCAGGTCACTGTCCAGCAATTTCTGACCGGGTATTTTGACAGCAGTTCCTATGATACTTAAACGACTTCTTTCCTGTTTTTTGATCCTATTCGCGACATTGGCCGGTCAATCCGGGTTCACCCAGGATGTCTTTTCAGTCGAATCCAACGATGACGAATTTCTGCGGGTGGAAGATGCCTACCAGGTTCTGCTGCAAATCGAGCGGGAAGAAAAACCCACAGTCCTCATGGACTGGAGTATTGCCGAGGGATACTACCTTTACCAACACCAGTTCAAGCTGACCGCGCGCAATGATACGGAATCCGTCAACCTGCCGCTGAGTTTTGAGAAGGGGAAAACCAAGTTCGACGAATACTTCAACAAGGAACTGGAAGTCTATTATTTCAACACCCGTGTCACCGCGCCACTGCCCGACATCGAACCGCCCTACGAGTTGGTGGCCCAGTCGCAAGGTTGCGCCGACGCAGGCTTGTGTTACCCGCCGCGCAAGCAGTACTTCCAGGTTTCCAAATCCGGGGAAATCAGCGAAACGCCAACCGCCCGGTACAATCCCACTGTTTCCGAACCAGATCCAGCCATCGGCAACGTTGAAGCAAACAGTACTCCGCCGCCGGAAGAACAGCCATTCCTGCCCATGATAATACTGGGCGCCCTGTTGGGCGGGATGATTTTGAACCTGATGCCCTGCGTATTCCCGGTTTTATCCCTCAAGGCGCTGAGCCTGTCCGCCTCACACCTCTCCGCCCATAAACAACACCTGCACGGCTGGGCCTACACTGGCGGGGTGGTCGGTTCTTTTATCGTAGCCGCCGTTATTATCCTGGTAGCCCGCGCTACCGGCGAATCCCTCGGTTGGGGTTTCCAACTCCAAAGGCCCGAGTTTGTTGCCCTGATGGCCTACTTGTTCTTTGTGATGGGCCTGAGCCTGTCCGGCATGTTCCATGTCGGCATGCAGTGGATGGGCGCCGGCCAGGGCCTCACGTCGGGCCACAGCCTGCAATCCTCCTTTTTTACCGGTGTCCTGGCGGCGGTGGTGGCCAGCCCCTGCACGGCGCCATTCATGGCAACCGCGCTCGGTGTTGCCCTGACCCAGCCGGCGCTGATTTCACTGCTGATTTTCATCGCACTTGGCCTCGGCATGGCTCTGCCCTTCCTGCTACTTAGCTACAGTCCCAAACTGGCGCGGATGATGCCGGCGCCGGGACAGTGGATGGAGAACCTGAAGCAATTCCTCGCCTTTCCCCTCTACGTCACCTGCGTGTGGCTCCTGTGGGTATTGGGCCACCAGGTTTCCAGCGACGGCGCCGCGGTAATTGTGCTGGGCGCGGTGGCTATTGCCTTTGGTATCTGGCTTTTGAATGTGCGGACAAAAGGTTTTACAAAACTGTTCAACCGCACTCTGGCCCTGGCCTGCTTTGCCTTCGCGCTGGTGGTGGCCCTGCGGGTGGAAGGCTTCCGCGAGCCGGGCAACCCGCAATGGGAGCCTTTCTCCCCCGCCCGGCTGGAAGAATTGCGAAATGAAGGCACACCGGTGCTGGTGGATTTCACCGCCGATTGGTGTATCACCTGTAAGGTAAACGAACGGGTGGCCCTGAATACCGAGGAAGTTTTGGCCAAGGCCCGATCCGGCGGAATTGTGCTGATGATGGGCGACTGGACCAACTCGGACCCGGAAATTACCGCCGTGCTGAACCAATTTGGCCGAAGCGGCGTACCGCTATATCTGATGTATCCGGCAACCGCCAACGCCGATCCGGAGGTACTGCCGCAAATCCTGACAAAGAATCTGGTACTGGAGGCCATGGATCGTGCTCTGCAGTGATCTTCGGCAAAATGGATAACAACTGCCGAGATTTTCGTCAATATTAACGTTTTCATAGACAGAGGCCGGCAATTTAGGCACAATCGCTGCCCGCACTGACAATTTGCGGCTACGCTTAATTTTTCAATCGCTTACAGACAATTTTGAATTTCCCGTTTAAAGAAGGCCGACCACATATGGCAACGATACTCGTTCTGCATGGTCCCAACCTGAACCTGCTGGGAAAGCGCGAACCGGGCATTTACGGCACTCGTTCGCTTGATGACATCAACCAGCGCCTGACTGCCATGTGCATCGACAAGGGGCACCACATTCAGATCCTGCAAAGCAATGCCGAGTACGAGTTGATTGAGCGTATTCACGACGCGCGCCGCGAAGGTGTTAACTTCATCGTTATTAATCCCGCCGCTTTTACCCACACCAGTGTCGCGCTGCGCGACGCCCTGGCGGCAACCGAAATTCCGTTTGTGGAATGTCATTTATCCAACGTCCACCGGCGGGAACCATTCCGCCAGCATTCGTATTTTTCCGACCTGGCCCAGGGGGTCATCTGCGGTTTTGGCGCCGCGAGTTACGAGTTGGCCATGCAGGCGGCCTTCAAGTACCTGGAACCCGATAACTAAAATCACGCACAATCTATCGAGAGGGTGTCATGGACATTCGTAAAATAAAAAAACTTATTGAACTGCTGGAAGAATCCAACGTTGAGGAGCTGGAAATCAAGGAGGGCGAGGAGTCCGTCCGCATAAGCCGCGGCTCGCGCGGTGTTGTCATGCCACAGGGGGTTCAAACCTATATCCAACCGGCGGCTCCGGCCGCGCCCGCTCCGGCAGCGGTCCAGCCGGAAGCCCCATCCGCCCCGCCGGCGGAATCTGCGGGACACAAGGTGACCTCACCCATGGTGGGCACCTTTTATCGCTCTCCCAGTCCCGGCGCGGCGGCTTTTGTCGAGGCTGGCCAATCGGTGAAGGCGGGTGATATTGTTTGTATCGTCGAAGCCATGAAGATGATGAACCAGATCGAAGCCGACAAATCCGGGGTGATCGGTGAAATCCTGGTGGAAGACGGCGAGCCGGTGGAATTTGATCAGCCCCTGCTGACCATCATATAACCGGGCAAAGAGGAATCAGCCATGTTTGAAAAAGTCCTCATTGCCAACCGGGGTGAAATTGCCCTGCGCATTCTGCGCGCCTGTAAGGAGCTGGACATCAAGACCGTCGCCGTCTATTCCAAGGCGGACCGGGACCTGAAACATGTCCGCCTGGCGGATGAATCCGTTTGTATCGGGCCCAACAAATCGTCTGAAAGTTACCTGAATATCCCGGCCATTATTTCCGCGATGGAAATTACCGACTCTGTGGCCGTTCACCCAGGCTACGGCTTCCTGGCCGAAAATGCCGATTTTGCCGAGCAGGTACAGAAGAGTGGTTTCGTCTTCATCGGACCGGACCCACATGTGATCCGGCTGATGGGCGACAAGGTATCAGCCATCGAAGCAATGAAAAAAGCCGGCGTGCCCACGGTGCCCGGTTCCGGCGGTGCCCTGCCAGACAACCAGGAACAGTGCCGCGAAATCGGCCGGCGCATTGGCTTTCCCGTGATAATCAAGGCGGCCGCCGGCGGCGGTGGGCGCGGCATGCGGGTGGTTCACGACGAAAATGCCCTGTGGAATTCCATCCAGATCACCAAGTCCGAAGCCAAGGCGGCTTTTGGAGACAGCACGGTGTATATGGAAAAATTCCTGCAAAACCCCCGGCATGTGGAAGTGCAGGTGATGGCCGACGGCAACGGTAATGCGGTACACCTTTTTGACCGCGACTGCTCCCTGCAGCGCCGCCACCAGAAAGTAATTGAAGAAGCGCCGGCACCCGGGATAGATAACGATGCCCGGCAGGAAGTTTATCGCGCCTGCGTTAAAGCCTGCGTCGATATCGGCTATCGTGGCGCCGGAACCTTCGAGTTCCTGTACGAAGACGGCCGTTTCTACTTTATCGAGATGAACACCCGTATCCAAGTGGAACATCCGGTTACCGAAATGATTACCGGCGTGGACCTGATCAAAGAGCAGATACGCGTCTGCGCGGGCCATAAGTTGAGCCTGCAACAGGAAAAGATCAAGATCAACGGCCATGCCTTTGAGTGCCGTATCAATGCCGAGGACACCAAAACCTTCATGCCCTCGCCCGGCAAGGTCCATAAATTCCACGCCCCGGGTGGCCTGGGTGTGCGGGTCGACTCCCACCTTTATGGCGGCTACACCGTGCCACCCTATTACGACTCGATGATTGCCAAGCTCATCACCCACGGCGAAACTCGCAAAATCGCATTGAAACGAATGCAAATTGCGCTGGATGAATTGGTGGTGGACGGTATAAAAACCAATGCCGACCTGCACAAGGACCTCGTACGCGATCCGGCATTTATGGAAGGCGGCGTCAACATCCACTACCTGGAGAAAAAGCTCGGCCGTTAACCAACGGCCGCTGTCTCTTCCAAAAAAAAATTATGCCGTGGCTGCAACTGCGCATTAACACCCCACCCGAACAGGCCGGAGCACTCGAGTCAGCATTACAAAACTCCGGTGCACTGGCGGTGACCATGGAGGACAACGCCGACCAGCCCATTTTTGAACCGGCCCTGGGTGAAACACCACTCTGGCACGAAACGCGGGTAACAGCGCTTTACACGGCCGATATCGATACCCATGCCACAATTGACCGACTGCGAAAGACATTACCGGTAAAAACCCGGCCACTACTGGACAGTTCCCTCTGGCACATTCTTGAGGACAAGGACTGGGAGCGGGAATGGATGGCCAACTACCATCCGATGCAGTGTGGAGACAATTTCTGGATATGCCCGAGTTGGACCGAACCACCCGACCCCGACGCAATCAACCTGCGCCTGGACCCGGGCCTGGCTTTCGGCACTGGAACCCACCCAACCACATTTTTGTGTGTCAGTTGGCTCGCCCGCCAGGACCTGGAGGCGCAGTCGGTAGTTGACTACGGCTGCGGCTCGGGTATTTTGGGACTCGCGTGCCTGCTGCTTGGCGCCGCGCGGGTAACAGGGGTCGACATCGATCCGCAGGCCCTGCTGGCCACACGGGAGAACGTGCTTCGCAACGAACTGGAAAGCAGCCGTTTTCCGGTTTGCTTCCCGGATAAGTGCCCTGCCGAGGAAGTCGACCTTGTTGTTGCCAATATTCTCGCCGGCCCCCTGGTGGAATTGGCACCCACGCTGACCGCCTTGCTCAAACCCGGTGGCCGGATCTGCCTGTCGGGCATTATCGACACCCAGGTTTCCGCCATAGAACAAGCCTACCGTGAGTCAATAGAGATACAGTCCATCGACCAAAAAGAGGAATGGATTTGCTTTACCGGCGTTAAAAAGATGCATCTCGGGTGAGTTTTCCGCAACAATCGCGACGTTCCTGTGTCATATCGGAGAAGCCCGATTTACCCTCCGTCGCGGAGCGTTTAAACTTCGACGGGTTCACTATTAACGAAGTCTCCAGGGACAGCGAAAATAGAAGCTGCTACTTTTACTTATATTTGGACAGTAGCAACAATTTTTCCCCAACAACCTTAACGCATTCATAATAACGTCGAGATCATAGGCCTTCACACCGCAATGAGTGACACCATCACGCGCTGCCCAAAATGCGCAACATCCTTCCGCATCAGTGAAGCCCACCTGAAATCGGCAAAAGGCGCTGTGCGTTGCGGGTCCTGCCTCAATATCTTTAACGCCCGTGAAAACCTCGTATTCCGGGACGAAGAGCCAGAAATCCAGGAGCAGGAGCCTGTTGAGACTCCGGCGGAAAAAGTAACTGCCACCAAAACTCCCTCGATCAGCGCGACCAGACCCGCACCGTCACAAACTGTCAGCCCACGGAAGGCACCCGCACCTCCCAAAACCGCACCCGGCACCGAAGATGAAGACCGGCTTATCAGCGACGATATGGAAGACGGTGATGACGAGGAACTGGTTCAGGATGAAAAAGAGGATGAAGACAGTTTCCTGGAGGAGTTCAATAGCAGCATTTTCAGCGATGGAGCAGTCATCAGCGGCCCGGATTACAACCTGTTCGAGCGGAATGCGCTGGAAGAGGACGGTGACGAAGAAGAAGCGGACCCGGATGAATCCTGGGCGGAAAGCCTGCTAAAGGACGACGATGACGAAGAACCCCTTCGCCGCGAACCCCCAAAGCCGGATACCGATGACGAAGAAGCGTCGATGGCGGAGTTCTCCGGCTCGTATAGCAGTCGCAGCCCGTTTCGTATCATTGATGAAGAACCGGAAGAGGAATTCAGCCCCAACAAACCCCTGTATGCCCATCCCGATCCGGCATTCGACAGTATTGATATCGATGAGATCGGGGAGGAAGCCTATAAAGGGTCATCCTTTGAATCCAACCGCCGCTATATTCATTCCATTGAACCCGAACCGGTGGAATTTGCTTTTAAGAGAAGCTATCCGCTTTGGTATTCCGCCAAGTTCTGGGCGGCACTGTCACTATTGGCAGGAGTCGCGCTGCTCGCACAACTGGCCGCGCGGAATTTCGATACCCTGAGCCGGATTGAACCCTACCGCGGCTACTACGCCAAGGTCTGCCCCTGGGTTGGCTGTGAACTCCCTCCGCTAATTGATCGCTCGCGTATCCGGGCAACCAACCTGGTGGTGCGCAGCCACCCCAATCTGAAGAGTGCCCTTATGGTGGATGCGGTACTGCAAAACAACGCCGGTTTTCCGCAGACGTTCCCGTCACTCGACCTGGTATTTACCGACCTGCAGGGAAAACCGCTGGCCGCGAGACGCTTTACCCCCGAACAATATCTGGGTGGCGAAGTGGCCGGCCGCAAGGACATGCCAATCAAGCAGCCTATACATATTTCACTGGAAATTGTCGACCCCGGTCCTCAAGCGGTTAGCTACTTCATCACAATCGCAGATTAAAAATTAAGAACCTGACAGTTTTTTAGCCAAACTGCTCATTTAGTGCGTTCCCTTATATCCAAACTAGAGGTATCATACCCCTCCTTATCAGGACGCTGACTCCGTCAGCCAGCACGGATTATCTTTTACCGCGGGATGCCGGTCATTTCGTTACCTGATTCCACAGACAATTCTTGGGGGAGAGTCGTTTGTTTCGTATTGGGCCTTATGCCATTGAAACCAAAGCCGTGCTCGCTCCCCTGGCAGGAGCGACGGATCTACCGTTTCGTCAGATCTGCCGGGAACGCGGCGCGGCACTTGCCACGTCGGAAATGATCACCAGCGACATTCGCCTGTGGAACAGTGATAAAAGTTCGCACCGTCTGGCCTGCTCGCGCGAGTCCGCCCCGGTATGCATGCAGATTGCCGGTAATAATCCCGGGATAATGGCACAGGCGGCAGCTGAATGTGTCGATCGGGGAGCCCAGATTGTCGATATCAACATGGGCTGTCCGGCAAAAAAAGTGTGCAAAAAACTCGCCGGTTCCGCCCTGTTAAAAGATGAAAAACTTGTTGCGCAAATTCTGTCTAATGTTGTCAAAAAAACAAGTGTCCCCGTGACATTGAAGATGCGAACAGGGTGGGATTGCGAAAACCGCAATGGCGTGCGTATTGCAAAAATTGCCGAGGAATGCGGTGTCACTGCAATTACAGTACATGGACGAACGCGCGCATGCCGATTTATCGGCAACGTTGAATACGATACTATAGCGGACATTGTCAGCAGGACATCGATTCCGGTAATCGCAAATGGGGATATCAATTCTCCCCAAAAGGCTAAACAGGTGTTGGAATACACTAAGGCCGACGCAATAATGGTAGGACGCGCAGCGTTGGGGAACCCCTGGATATTCGCGCAAATCAATAGTTATCTGGAAGCTAATGATTGCATGACGGGAGATAACCTGCTGAAGGAAGAGCTTGTTCCGGTTAAGCCCGGTTACAGCGATGTTTATCAAACTGTACTGCAGCACCTGGAGCTGCTTTACGCGTTTTATGGCGACGCTCAAGGAGTTAAAATTGCAAGGAAACATATCAACTGGTACTGCCGAAACATAGGCGGGGCAGGAGATTTCGCAAAACAATTTAATACTTTAGAGACCACCCAATCACAACTAAAAGCTGTTCGGGAATTGTTTGAACAGCTCAACCCATACGAGGAAATAGCAGCATGAGTACAGCGGATCCGCTAACTACAGATCGACCTCTAGGTTTTGCCAACCAGTCCACCGCAGAGACGTACAACACGCAAAAAGATCAGTCGCTTCGTGACTGTGTGGAAAAAGCCGTATCCAATTACTTCAAGCATCTCGAAGGCCAGGATGTTACCGACGTCTACGAAATGGTGCTGGCGGAAGTTGAAGCGCCAATGCTGGAAGTCGTAATGAAATACACGCGGCACAACCAGACCAAGGCAGCAACCATCCTCGGCCTGAACCGGGGTACCCTGCGCAAGAAGCTGAAACAGTACGGTTTGCTATAGCGTATTTATTTTCTATCAGCCCTGTTGCCGTTGACTTCTTAGTTGACGAAAGGATGGCGGAAAAAAGGGAACTGTCTCTTCAGTTCCCTTTTTGTTTTACGCTTATCTTTTTTCTCAGATAACTTTCCCAGACAACCAGAAAAATTATAGAACAGGATTACTTCATTCATGCCGAACAGTGCGGACCATGTTCAAATTAAACGCGCTTTGATAAGCGTTTCAGACAAAACCGGCATAGTTGAATTTGCCGAAGTTCTCGTTAACGAAGGAGTTGAAATCCTTTCTACCGGCGGCACCTACCGTTTACTCCAGGATCACGGCATCAACGCCATCGAAATTTCCGAATACACCGGCTTTCCGGAAATGATGAGCGGCAGGGTGAAAACGCTGCACCCAAAAATTCACGGCGGCATTCTCGCCCGCAGGGGAACGGATGAATCCACCATGGAAGAACATGGCATCAAGCCAATTGATCTGGTGGTCGTTAATCTGTACCCATTCGAAAAAACCGTGGCACAACCGAACTGCGAATTATCGGACGCAATAGAAAACATCGATATCGGCGGTCCCACCATGGTTCGCGCCGCGGCCAAGAACTACAGCGACGTTGCGGTCATCGTCAATACCACCAGCTATCCCGCCGTGATTACGGAACTGCAATTGAACAACGGCACGTTGTCACGCGCAACGCGTTTTGACCTGGCGGTACAGGCTTTCGAACATGTTGCCGCTTACGACGATGCCATTGCCAATTATTTGGGCGCCCGCGTTACCAAAGGCGATGAGAAGTTTCCCCGCACATTCAACACGCAATTCATTAAATCACAAGCCATGCGATACGGCGAGAACCCACATCAGGAAGCGGCTTTTTATGTCGAGAAAAATAACCGTGAAGCCAGCGTCGCATCCGCATTCCAGTATCAGGGCAAGGAGCTGTCGTTTAACAACATTGCCGATACCGACGCCGCGCTGGAAACCGTAAAACTGTTTGATAAACCGGCCTGTGTTATCGTAAAACACGCCAATCCATGTGGCGCGGCCCAGGCAAGTTCTATTTTGGAAGCGTATGGAAAAGCATTCGCCACCGATCCAGAATCGGCATTCGGCGGAATTATTGCTTTCAATCGCGAACTGGACGAAAACACCGCGCGAGCCATTCTGGAAAAGCAGTTCGTGGAGGTCGTCATTGCGCCCGTTATTTCGGTGGAAGCAGCAAATGTGATGGGCACGAAAAAGAATGTGCGCCTGCTTTCGTGCGGGGAATTCAACTCTTCCTCCCCCCCCTCGCTGGATTACAAACGCGTAACTGGCGGACTGTTGGTTCAGGACCGGGATGTCGGAATGGTAACGCGCCGCGATCTTGAAGTGGTCTCGCAACGACATCCGAGCGAGGAAGAAATACGCGATCTGCTTTTTGCCTGGAAGATCGCAAAGATGGTGAAATCCAACGCAATTGTCTACGCGAAAGGCTGCCACACCATCGGTGTCGGCGCCGGCCAGATGAGTCGTGTCAATTCCGCCCGTATCGCGGCTATCAAGGCCGAGCACGCGGGGCTGGAAGTCAAAGGTTCGGTAATGGCTTCCGATGCCTTCTTCCCTTTCCGCGACGGAATAGACAATGCGGCGCAGGCAGGCATCACCGCTGTTATTCAGCCGGGCGGGTCCGTCCGCGATGACGAGGTTATCGCGGCAGCTGACGAGCACGGCATGACAATGATATTTACCGACATGCGTCACTTCCGTCACTAATCAAAAAAACAAGCATTTATTATGAATATATTAATTATCGGCAGCGGTGGCCGCGAACATGCCCTGGCCTGGAAAGCCGCGCAAAGCGAAAAAGTTAATAAAGTATTTGTTGCTCCCGGCAACGCGGGAACAGCACTTGAAGACAAAATGGAAAACGTGCCCATAGATGTTATGGCCTTTGCCGAACTGGTGGAATTCGCCAAGTCACATCATGTCGACCTGACCATTGTCGGCCCGGAGGCACCGCTGGTGGAAGGCGTTGTCGATGCTTTCAGGCAAAACGGCCTGGCGTGTTTCGGGCCCACCAGAGGCGCGGCGCAGTTGGAGGGTTCGAAAGCTTTTACCAAGGATTTCCTCGCCCGCCACAATATTCCCACCGCGGAATATAAAAGTTTTACCGAGGTGGAGCCGGCGCTTGCCTACCTGCGGGAAAAAGGTGCCCCCATTGTAGTGAAAGCAGATGGCCTGGCGGCGGGCAAAGGCGTGATTGTCGCGGAGGACTTGGCCACAGCGGAAGAGGCGGTGAAGGATATGCTGTCCGGTAACGCATTTGGCGACGCCGGTTGTCGGGTCGTTATCGAAGAATTTCTCAAAGGCGAGGAAGCCAGTTTTATCGTTATTGCCGACGGCAAAAATGTGCTGCCCATGGCCACCAGCCAGGACCACAAGCGCGCGGGCGACGGCGATACCGGCCTGAACACAGGCGGCATGGGCGCTTACTCCCCCGCCCCGGTGGTCACGCCAGCAATTCACGACCGCATTATGGAGGAAGTTATCCTTCCCACCATTCGCGGCATGGCCGAGGAAGGCAACAGCTATACCGGGTTTCTCTACGCCGGGTTGATGATCGGCAGCGACGGTTCACCAAAGGTAATTGAATACAACTGCCGCTTCGGCGATCCGGAAACCCAACCGATAATGATGCGATTGAAGTCGGATATGGTGGACCTGTGCCAGGCCGCGCTGGATGGAACTCTCTCGGACTGCAGCGCTGACTGGGACGAAAGACCGGCGGTTGGTGTGGTATTGGCTGCGGGGGGCTATCCAGGCAGCTATGAAAAAGACAAAGCCATTTCAGGCCTGGAAAACACTGAAACACCCGCAGCCAAGATATTCCACGCCGGCACCCGCCTCGATGGAGAAACCGTATTGACCAACGGCGGTCGGGTACTGTGCGCCACCGCCATGGGTACCACCGTCACGGAAGCGCAGGCCAGCGCCTACGATCTGGCAAGGAAAGTCCAATGGGAAGGAGCCTATATGCGCAATGATATCGCCTATCGCGCCATCGCGAGAGAAAAGGGTCGAGCAATATAATGTGGGGTACGCATAGTGCCACCCGCCGATTTCTTCGCTCCGTCAACAACCGATCGCGGGTGGCGCCCGAAGTGCCGGACCATCGCTTACCCGCCCTGCCGGAATGTCAATTGGCGAAGACCGCCCGGTCTTTCGCCCACTCCCGCAAGCCGGTAATTTGTTCCGCCATCACCACCGATAAAGGCTGTGTTTGTCGAACCGCGGCAATGACCTGATCGGTGGACGCAATTTCTCCGCGCGCCGCCGCCGCATAAGTGGCGGAGACGATGGCCTGCTCGATTTCAGCACCGGTAAAACCGTCGGTCATACCCGCCAACAGTGGCAAATCGAACCGGTCGGCGTTCAGATCGCGCCTGGCGAGATGGATTGCAAAAATATTGGTGCGCATTTCCGCATCCGGCAGATCGATAAAAAAGATCTCGTCAAAGCGGCCCTTGCGCATCAGTTCAGGCGGCAACTCGCTGATATCGTTGCTGGTGGCCACCATAAACACCCGACTCTTTCGCTCCGCCATCCAGGTCAACAGGGTTCCCAGCAGGCGCTGCGGCGTGCCGCTGTCACTGCTGCCCTGGGCGAGGCCTTTTTCAACTTCATCCATCCACAACACACAGGGTGACATAATGTCGGCCAGCTTCAACGCTTCACGCAGGTTGCGTTCGGTTTCGCCGACGAACTTGTTGTACAGGCAGGCCATGTCCAACCTTAACAGCGGCAGGCCCCAAACACCCGCAATCGCCTTGGCCGCCAGGCTTTTACCGCCGCCCTGTACGCCAAACAGCAAAACGCCCTTGGGCGCGTCAAGTTTATTGCCGGAATCGCTGTCTTTCATAATCCGGCGGCGGCTTTCCAGCCAGCTTTTGAGGTTGTTAAGCCCGGCCACATCCTTCAGGTGGGCGGTGCTGTATTCGAAATGCAGCACCCCCTCCATGTCCATCAACTCAAACTTCGCCCGTGTCAATTCCGGCAGATCCTCATCGGTAATGGCACCGTCATCAGCGATGGCACCGTGAGCCAGCCGGCGGACATCCTGGTGCGGCAAGCCCTTCAGATTATTCACCAACTTCTGCAGCGTGACGTTGTCGGTTTTGATACGGTTTTTGCCGTTTCTGCCTGCCCAGGCGCGGGCCTCCTCGCGGACAATTGCCAGAATTTCCTCTTCGGTCGGCATGGAAACATTGAGCGACGCCGCGTGGCGACTGAGTTCGGGCGGCAGTTTCAGGGCGTGGCTGACCAATACCACGTGGTGCTTGCAGTTCTGCTGGTTGAGGGCAACATCCTTCAGCAGGCGAATAGTCCTGGGGGAATCCAGGTAGGGGTGAAAATCACAGAGCACGAACACGCTCGCCGACTTGTGATTTTTAATGTGCCTGAGCAGCTCATCCGGATCCATGTGCCGGTCCTTTTCCATCAGCTCCATTCCAAAGCCCAGCGGGCCCAGGCCCTCGGTGACGGTCCAACGCCAGGCGGGAATGCCCTCCCGTTTGAGAATATCCCGCAACATCACCAGCGCGCGGGGTTCATCGAAAGTCTCGACTACAATGATTGACACCTTGGAGTTGAGTATCAGCCGCAAATCGTTATTATTCATTTCAGCCACTTATTTTTGAGTTTGCCTACTCTGCATTTTAGAGCAGGCACCAACCCCTTTACAGGTTCTTCATATGTCTCAACGCACGCTTTCCCCTGTCGACAAACTGATTTGCGGGTTGGATCGCGCCCTGCGCACCACAGTGCCCGGCACCAGCACCGCCACCCGGCAACGACCGCAGCCGCCTCAAACGCCGGTTAAAGAGCTGGACGAAGTGGAAAGCCGGCATGCGGCAGGCCTGATGCGAGTCAATCACACCGGCGAAGTGTGCGCCCAGGCGCTGTATCAGGGGCAGGCACTTACAGCGCGCCTGCCGGAAGTTCGGGAGGAAATGGAGCACGCGGCGGACGAGGAGATAGATCATCTGGCCTGGTGCGAGCAGCGGCTAAACGAGTTGAACAGCCACACCAGTGTGCTCAATCCGGTCTGGTACGGACTGTCGTTCGGTCTGGGCGCGGCAGCCGGACTGGTCAGTGACAAGGTCAGCCTGGGATTCGTTGCCGCCACCGAAGAGCAGGTTTGCAAGCATCTGCGCAGCCACCTGGAAAAACTGCCTCAGGATGACGCCGCTTCGCGGGCCATTGTCGAACAGATGCTGACCGACGAAGCCAGGCACGCGCATACCGCACTGGAAGCCGGCGGCTACAGCTTTCCCGCCCCGGTTAAAGCGATGATGACGCTTGTCTCGCGGCTGATGACATCGAGCAGCTACCGGATATAACCCGCCGGACAGGTTCGCAAACTACGATGCTTCGATAACTTCAAAATCGTGGCTCAGATCCACACCGGCTGCCTCGAGCATAATTGAGGCGGAACAGTATTTTTCCGCCGACAGCTCCACGGCTTTTTTTACCTGGCTTTCCTTTACACTCTGGCCGGTAACCACAAACTTCATATGAATACGGGTAAAAGGCGACGGGATGCCTTCCGCCCTTTCGGCGGTAATATCCACCCGGCAGTCAAATACCTTTTGCCGGGACTTTTGCAGGATGCTCATCACATCGAAGGAGGCACACCCGCCCAAGCCCAACAAAATCATCTCCATCGGTCTCGGCCCCATGTTACGGCCCCCATGATCGGGCGGTCCGTCCATGACAACACTGTGACCACTGCCGGCTTCCCCTACAAACATGGCTCCATCGAGCCACTTTACACTAGCTTGCATAGCTACTCTCTTCTCTCAATCTTCAAAAATTTAAAAATACGGGTTGTCAAAAGTGGCGGAATGCTATCACAAAGCCCGCCGGTAACCGACCACAACAGGAAAAAGCCGGGAATGTATTACAAACAGCGTGGTCAATCACACTTTGTGATCGTGTTAAATAGCCGAAAAACACTATACTGTTTTAAACTAACTATCGGTTTTTACCATTTATCACGTTATACTCAGGAGTTAGTTAGTAAGTTGTTCTTTTTCGATGTCGGTTTGCCGATGAGTAGCGCTGCCGAAAAAAGAGCAGAACACGCCGGAGCGCCGGTGAAGTCTTTGGACGCTCCGACAAACGGTGAACTCACCGCTTCTGACAAAACAAGAAAAAAGCTAAACGTTTAACAGGGTCGAGAAAGTTAACAATATTACCGCCCCCTAACTTTGAAGAATCGAGGGTACTACTTTGGTTGCCGTGTCACTCACACCTCACATCCAAAATGTGGATGAATTTTTAAGTCATTGCCACAGACGGCGCTATCCGGCCAAGAGCACGCTGATCTATGCCGGCGATAAAAGCGATTCCCTGTATTACATCATCAAGGGTTCCGTCACCGTGCTCATTGAGGACGAGGAAGGCCGGGAAATGATTGTAGCCTACCTCAACGATGGCGACTTTTTCGGCGAAATGGGCCTGTTCGACGAGCACGATGCCCGCAGTGCCTGGGTGCGGGCCAAGTCGGAATGTGAAATTGCCGAAATTTCCTATGCAAAATTTCAGGAATTGACCGAAACGCATCCGGAGTTTCTTTTCGCGCTCGGCACCCAAATGGCCAGAAGGCTGCGCAACACCACCCGCAAGGTGGGCGACCTGGCGTTTCTGGACGTTACCGGGCGGGTGGCGAGAACCCTGCTGGACCTGTGCAAGGAGCCCGATGCAATGACACACCCGGACGGCATGCAGATTAAAATCACGCGCCAGGAAATCGGCCGCATTGTCGGCTGCTCAAGGGAAATGGTGGGACGCGTTCTGAAAACGCTGGAAGATCAGGGACTGGTATCTGTCAAAGGCAAAACCATGGTGGTTTACGGCACACGGTAAAGATCAATGCCAAGGCAGACAGGCTTCGCTCCTGTCTGCCGCCATCGCATCAGGATAAACTGAACAACTCGCCCAGTTTTTGTCCGGGTTCGGTTGCCCGCATAAACGACTCCCCCACAAGAAAAGCGTTTACCCCGTTGCTGCGCATCAAAGCCACATCTTCCCGTGCAAGAATGCCGCTTTCGGTAACCACGGTGCGGTCTGACGGGATATCAGCCAACAGAGACAGCGTCGCGTCCAGAGACACATCGAAAGTGTGCAGGTCGCGATTGTTAATACCAATCAATTGATTCGGCAGTTCCAGAGCCCGCTCCAGTTCCGCCTGGTTATGGACTTCCACCAGCACATCCAACCCCAGTGCCCGCGCTTCCGCGTTAAGCGCCACCAGTGCCGGCTGGTCGAGCGCCGCGGCAATCAGCAGAATACAGTCCGCCCCCAATGCCCGAGATTCAAGCAACTGGTAGCTGTCCACAATAAAGTCCTTGCGGATAACCGGTAGCGAGACAGCATTTCGGGCACTGACCAGGTGTTCATCCGCCCCCTGGAAAAAGTCAATGTCTGTAAGCACCGACAAACAGGCGGCACCGTACCTTTCGTAGCTTTTTGCTATCTGCTCGGGGTTATAGTCCGGCCGAATGACTCCTTTACTGGGGGAAGCCTTCTTGATTTCAGCAATCACTCCGGGCTTACCGTCCGCCAGTTTGCGCTGCAATGCGACAGCAAATCCCCGGCACGACCCCATCTCCGCCACGAAGCATTCCAGTTCCGGTCGCGGCCGGCGCCGCGCGCGTTCGGCCACTTCCTCTTTTTTGCGTTGTATGATTTTTTTTAGAATGGTGGGCGTATCTGACACAGTTATCTCTTTACTTTGTTATTTTAATAATCCGAAAACTCAACCAGTTCCTTGAGCTTTTCTCCCGCCGCGCCACTGGCCAGGGCATCCTCCGCCATTTTCACTCCATTCGCCAGGCTGTTCGCCAGGCCGGCAACATAAATCGCGGCGCCGGCGTTCAGGGCAATTATGTCGATCGCCTTTGCCACGTTCGCACCGGCCTCACCGGCAAAGGCATTGCGAATCAACGCCAACGACTCGGCTGCGCTTTGCACCTCCAACCCCTGGAGAGGCCGGACCTCGATACCAAAGTCGCCCGGCGCGAGAGTGTACTCGATTACTTCATTGTTCTGCATTTCCGCTACATAACTTTCGGTGGCAATGGACAGCTCGTCCAGACCATCGGCGGAGTGAACAACCATCACATGCTCGCTGCCGAGACGACCGAGAACCTCCGCCATTGGCCGGCACAAAGCCTTGTCAAATACCCCAACTACCTGGCGCTTGACGCCGGCCGGGTTGGTCATTGGTCCCAACATATTGAAGATGGTTCTCATAGCGAGTTCCCGCCGCGGACCAATCGCATGCTTCATGGCCCCGTGATGGGCGGGGGCGAACATAAATCCCACTCCGACCTGTTCGATTGCGCGAGCCACTTTTTCCGGCGGCATCTGCAAGTCAATGCCCGCGGCCTCCAACACATCGGCACTCCCGGTGGAGCTGGAAACAGACCGGTTGCCGTGTTTGGCCACATGCCCACCCGCCGCCGCAACCACAAAGGCCGATGCGGTGGAAACATTGAACAGGTTGGCGCCGTCACCGCCGGTGCCACAGGTATCCACCAAATGGGGGGCATTCACCTTCACCTTGGTGGCCAAATCGCGCATCACCTGGGCCGCGCCGGTAATTTCGTCGATAGTCTCGCCCTTCATTCGCAGAGCGACCAGAAAACCGCCTATCTGGGCAGGCGTCGCCTGGCCGGTCATCACTTCGTTCATCACGGAAGTCATTTCTTCCTGCGACAGGTGCTGCCTTCCCACCACCGCCGCGAGAGCTGTTTTTATATCCATTGACTTAACACCCGATAGGTTTTTTATTTGGCTAGACATGTTGGATCTGGCTTGCTCAATTATTTGGATGGCTTAATTGTTAACAGACCCTAGAGCTCCAGGAAGTTCTGCAGCAGCTGGTGGCCGTGATCGCTCAAAATAGACTCCGGGTGAAACTGCACACCTTCAATCTTATGCTGCCGGTGGCGAACGCCCATAATTTCATCGACGCTGCCGTCGTCATTTTCTGTCCAGGCGGTCACTTCCAGATCCGCTGGAAAGTTATCTTTGTCAATTATCAGTGAATGGTAACGGGTGGCAGTAAAAGGATCATTCAATCCGGAGAAGACCCCCACGCCTTTATGCCGGATACTGGAGGTTTTGCCATGCATGACTTCCCGTGCCCGAATTACCCGGCCGTCAAAAGCCTGGCCGATACTCTGGTGTCCCAGGCAAATACCCAGAATAGGCACTTTACCCGCAAAATGCTTGATTACATCCATCGATACGCCGGCTTCCGAGGGGGTGCACGGGCCCGGCGATATCACAATTCGCTCGGGGGATCGGCGTTCGATCTCGTCGACCGACAACTCGTCGTTTCGGACCACCAAAACATCCGCTTTCAACTCGCCCAGATACTGAACAACGTTATAGGTAAAGGAATCGTAGTTATCTATCATCAACAACATGAGTTTTTTTCCGAAAGCCGGCCAAGCCAGCGGCAAAAAGAAGCGTCGATTATAAAGCCGACGCACACGGGCAGTCACGCCCGGCAAATTATGTCGTCGATTTTTTTTACAATTCTCAATAAACCAGAGGCTATTACTTCAGCAAACGCTTATTTTAACGAATATTACCGCAAGGCCAGCGGCCATTTTTGAATGAGGAAATTCGCGTTCCCTGTACAAACATGGACGCCAAAATACGTTAACAGGGTAAATACCTCCCCTTTTTGAATAGATCTCGTTCAATTTGGCTGCTGACTGATACCCGTAAGTTGGTTTAGACTTGTCGCATTTACGATGTGAACTATTTAATAAAAATTGCCGATTTGATAGCCACATTAAAAGGGAATGAAAAATGCAAGCGATGAATATCAGCCTTGCATAGACTAAAAACTTCTAATTATTTGCCCTATATCTCTACTATATTCATATACAAGAAGACGCGGATTCAGGATTGTTTAATATGGCGCCATCAGATAAAAGGCCTAACATTCACGAAGTGACCGGCAAACCCCGTATTCCGGTTAATCCCCCGCGTGTACTCGATCATATTCAACAGCAGGCGCTCGAAAATTGCGCGCAACTGCTGGAACACATGTTTTCCGCTACCGACGATTTGTTTTACGACCTCTCCAAGCGCGCCTCAAGCAATAATGAGGAAAACCTCTATTTTGAATCGATGCGGGAAATCCGCATTAAAAAACAGGGCGTTATTAATTTTTTCCTGCGCTTTATTACCGAGTCTTTCAACGACTTGATCATGAATCGATATGTCGAAGTACCGGGAACCGAGGCAGAGACTGCCGCCGACCTCTCCATCGTCGAGGGTGATGACCTGGAAGTGGATCTGGCCAAGAAGAACATGACCGGCCGAACCCGGGAAACCTACAAGGAAGAGCTGTACGAGTTAACCATACGCCTGGACCACCTTTTATTACAGGTGACGGTCAACGAGGATACCAACCCCCTCGACCCCCGGCAGCTGACCCATGCCTTTATCGATGCCGCGGAACAGCAGCTGCAAATCAGCATCAAAGCCAGACTGATCCTGTTCAAACTGTTCGAAAAACACGTCCTCAAGCAGTTGGGGCATATTTACTCCGATGCCAACCAGGTGCTGATCGAAGCGGGCATCCTGCCAAAGGTACCAAAAAACCTGAACAAAACCGGTTCCAGCCGGACTTCTCCCGACAAACCGGAAGAGGAAGCCAGGGTCGAGGAACCACAGGCCGCCCCCACCGTACCGGCGCAACCGCAAATCAGCTTCACAATGGATATCGATTCGCTGAACGCCCTAATGGCTTCGGCACGCGCCTCGCACAGCAACCTGTTTGCGACCACCAATTCCCAGGCGAGCGGCTCCCACACTTACTACCTCTATTCCGGATATCCCGGACCGGTAATGGCGCTTCAGGAGTTGATCGGGTTGCTGACAAAGTCCCAGCCGGTAGTGGATCGCCAGTTGTCGTCGCTGGAACCGAAAAACATTGTAGCCGATGTCATCAACCAGTTACTCGCTAAACGGGACCCTCAAACGCCCCAGGCACTCAACCAGGTGGACGAGGACATCATTAACCTTGTCGCCATGTTCTTCGACAGCATCCTTGAGGATGACAACCTGCCACTGGCCGTTCAGTCCATCATCTGCCGCCTGCAGATTCCGGTACTGAAGGTTGCCCTGCGCAACAAGGATTTCCTGACCGATCCGGATCACCCCGCGCGCAAACTGATCAATACTATTACCGAAGCCGGCATCGGTTTTGACGAGAATAAACCGCTGGAGCGCGATCCGCTTTACCGCAAAATTGTCGACGGAATCCAAACCATCAACCGGTTGTACAAGGCGGACGAGTCGGTATTTGTCGAAGTACAACAGGAACTCGAAGCCCTGGTGAGAAACGAGCAGCGCAAGGCGACTATCGTTGAACGCCGCACCAACCAGACTGAGGAAGGCAAGTCGAAAATCAAATATGCCCGGGCGTCGGCCCAGGCGGCCCTGTACGACCGGATGAAGGACGCGGAACTGCCTTCCACAATCAGCGAATTCCTCACCAACACCTGGTTACAGGTGCTGGTGATCACTCACCTGAAACACGGCAAGGGCAGCGCCGCGTGGATTGAAATGGAACAACTGGTAACGGACATTATCTGGTTGTGCCAACCACACACGGACGCGCGCTCGAAACAGCGAAAGGCCCGCCTGCAACCGGAAATACTGCAACGTATCGAGACCGGACTCGAAGCCGCGATCGATAATCCCGACACGCGGGCAACAAAAATTTCCCTGATTGAATCCACACTGCAGGAACTGGAGTATTCTGACCCGGAGGACATGCAGTTCAGAAGCCTCGACGAAGAACAAAAGCAGACCCTGGGCAAGAGCGACAGCGCCGAAAAGTCCTGGGAGGAGATGACCGCTCTCGAGCGCCAGCAATCGAAATACGAAGAGCTGTCCAACAAATTCTACCAAATGGCAAAGGATATTCCGGAAGGCACCTGGGTCGAATATTTCGACAAAGATATAATCCGCCAGCTGCGGTGTAAGCTCAGTGCCAAAATCGACGCGGACACCTATATCTTCGTTAATCGGTTTGGCCTGAAGCTAATGGAAAAATCCCGTCGCCAGTTTGCCTATGACATGCAGTTCAACCGGGCAAAACCCCTCGACACCCGACCCATTTTTGAGCGAATAATGACCAGGGTCGTTAACAGCTTGAAAAGTGCGGCGTAAATCACCGAGCCTGATCGATATTTATTGTATTATTTCGAGGCTTATCGCAGCTCATGCCTGAATGTGGGCCCCGCGAATCCCAACCGGTTTATACTGGTGACAAAAATAAAAAAACTATGCGGAAAATTCTGAAAATATCCTGTAAATATCCGTAGAGTGCCGTTGCATAATTCTCGCCGTAACCGCATGATCCGTTCCGCAATCAGTGCACCCATGGCAAGCATGTCGTTCCGGTTTATTTAATTTCGTGCGACGCATACATAAAATTCATTGACTCTTCTGGGCTCCGATGGAATTTAGCAGCGTAACCCAAACCGCTTTTTTTAGCGCTACGATTCTTTCCGCGGTTTTTGCAATCACCTCCGCGATCCGCGTTCCCAAAGCCAATATTCACTGGCTGTTCCCGTTTGCGGCATTTATTCAAACCGGCTGGCTTTTTGCCGTTGCCTGTTATGAGGAACTCTGGGCGCCGAACCTCAATACTTTATTGCTGGCGGAAACACTGCATTACGTGAGCTGGCTGCTGGCCCTGACGGCCACCACATACCGGTTTCGCAAGCCCGGCTTTCCGCGGGCGTATTCGTTTTCCATTTGGGGGTTTTGTCTCGCCGGCCTGGTACTGTATCCGGCAAGCCTGATTTTCCGTTTTCCCGACACCCTGATTCACCAACTCATGCTCTGGCAGGGAATAGTGCTGCCTCTTGCCGGCCTGCTTACCGTCGAGCAGCTTTACCGTTCCGCTACCCACTACCGGTTGATAAAACTGCTGTGTATCAATCTTGCCGTTGTCTTCATTTTTGATGCGTATCTGTTTTCCCAGGATATTCTGCTTAGAGACGACAACTCTGATTTGTGGCAAATCCGCGCCTCGGTTTCAATGGCAACGTCCATTTTAATGACTATCGGGTTATTTTCGCTCGATCAACCCGCAACGCAGCCGGCACAAATCACTATCTCGCGTCCCATTGCATTTTACACCGCCTCGCTGACCATTACCGGCGCCATGCTCACCATCCTGATTATCGGTGGTTACTACGTGCGGCTTTACGGTGGTAATTGGGGAACGGTTCTGTACACCGTTATCCTGGTTTTTGGCTTGCTGGTTATCGCTTATGTTTTTTCATCCAAACAAACCCGGGAAAACCTGAACGTACTGATCAATAAACATTTATTCAGCCACAAATACGACTATCGAACCGAATGGCTGAAACTGATCAACCAACTTTCCCAACCGATTCCCCCAACCGACATCCATTCCCGCGCCATTCGCATCGTCGCCAGCCTGTTTAAATGCTCCGGCGGCGCTTTGTGGCTAAAACGCGGGAAAGTGCTGGTACCCACCTGCCAGGTGAATATGAGCCTGGACATTTCGGAAACGTTCGAACCGGACTCAAGCGCGTTTTGCAACGTTTTGCAGAAAGAAGAATGGGTATTTGCATTGAATTCCCCCAGCCCCACGTTAAGACAGCACAATGAACTTGTTCCCGAGTGGGCGCGCAATATCGAAAATATCTGGTTAATCCTGCCGTTGTTGAACGAAAACAGCCTGGTCGGATTTATGGTGTTGACCTCGCCGCAATCCAGTTCCGTGTTAACCTGGGAGGACCTGGATCTGCTGAAAACCGTCGGCCGCCAGGTGGCAAGTTATCTCGAACGGCACGAACAGTCGGAGCTGCTGGCAGAGTCGCGCCAGTTCGATGCATTCAACAAACTCGCGGCATATGTCATGCACGATTTGAAAAACCTGATTGCACAGCAGTCACTGGTGGTAAAAAACGCGGAAAAACACAAAGACAATCCCGCGTTTGTCGACGATGCAATCCACACCATCAACAACTCGGTTATTCGCATGAGCAACCTGCTGCGCAAGTTGCAACACAATGAACCGGAGTCGGTAAAAACACTGGTGCTAAAAGATATACTGGTGGAAGCAGTGAAACAGTCCCGCAAATACGCCCCGGCACCAACATTGATGTCGGTGGACGAAAATATTCGCGTCAACGCGGACCCGGAAAGCCTGGCGATGGTATTCTCGCATATCATTCACAACGCGCAGGATGCGACGCCCAACGACGGGTTTATCGATATTTCCGCGCACAACGAAGGCAGGATGGTAACGGTATATATCGAAGATAACGGTGAAGGCATGGACGAGGATTTTATCCAACACCGCCTGTTCAAGCCCTTTGAAACAACAAAAACCGGCAAGGGAATGGGTATCGGTGTCTACCAGGCAAAAGAATACGCGCAAAGCCTGGGAGGAAATATTTCGGTCGAAAGTTCGCCCGGTGAGGGAACTACATTTATAATAACTCTTCCGACAGTTTAAATTTTAATAAAGAAATGAATAACGACAAGCCCAAATTATTGATAGTTGAAGACGACCTGGGGTTACAAAGTCAGCTGCGTTGGCATTTCGATCAGTATGAGGTGGTAGTTGCCGGCGATCGCGAGGAGGCTATCGCCGCAATCCGCCTGCACGAACCGCCTATTGTGCTTCAGGACCTGGGGCTGCCACCGGACGACGAAGGCGTTGATGAAGGCTTTCGCTGCATCCGGGAAATTTCCAATCTGTCCCCCACCACCAAAATTATCGTCATGACGGGTAATTCGGATTACGAAAACGCCGTCCGGGCGGTCGCCATGGGCGCCTACGACTTCTATCAAAAGCCGGTAAACGCGGAAACACTGGATTTGATCCTGCAGCGGGCCTACCACATCTTTCACCTCGAAGAACAGCACCGTCGCCTGCAGGAAACCCAGCAGGCGCCGCTGGATGGCATTATCGCCTGCGACCCGGCCATGTTGAAAATCTGCCGCACTATAGAAAAGCTGGCACCGTCGGACGTCACCTGCACGCTCACCGGCGAAAGCGGAACCGGAAAAGAGGTGCTTGCCCGTGCGCTTCACAACCTCAGTCCGAGAAAACCCCATCGCATGGTTGCCATCAACTGCGCCGCCGTGCCGGAAAACCTGATGGAAAGCGAGTTATTCGGCTATGAAAAGGGTGCGTTTACCGGCGCCAACAAACGTACCCTCGGCAAGGTGGAGACGGCCTCCGGCGGTACCCTTTTTCTTGATGAAATCGGGGACATGCCCCTGGCCCTGCAAGCCAAGCTGCTGCGCTTCCTGCAGGAGCGCACTATTGAGCGGGTTGGCGGGCGCGAGGAAATTCCGGTCGACGTGCGGGTGGTTTGCGCTACTAATAAAAACCTGAAAAAAATGGTGGAGGAAGGTACCTTCCGCGAGGATTTGTTCTACCGTATTTGCGAAATGGAAATCGAAATCCCCCCACTGCGAAACCGCTATGGAGACAAACTGCTATTGGCGAGGCACTTCCTGAGAAAGTTTGTCGAGCAAAACAAGCAGCAGAATGTTATCGGGTTTTCCGCCGAAGCCGTGGAAGCCATCGAAGCTTACGACTGGCCGGGCAATATCAGGGAAATGGAAAACCGGGTAAAACGCGGCGTGGTAATGTGTGATGACAAGCAGGTGACGTCGGAGGATTTGGGCCTGATTTCCCATGAAAGCCTGAATATCAACCTCCGCCAGGTTCGCCACAATGCCGAACGAAATGCCATTTTGCGCGTGCTGGCAATGACCGAGAGCAACATTTCCGCAACAGCCAAACTACTGGGCGTTACCAGGCCGACCCTTTACGATCTGATCAAAAAGTACAATATCCAGGTTTCGACAACGGAGTAAAAAGCCGGCGTCGGTTTATTTGTCACTGGGGTGGTTGAATACCACCGCCGCCAGGCGATCCTCACCGATCATATCAACCGCCGACCGCACTTCCTCCTGCTTGACCTTGCCACTGGGCACCACTAAAACAACAAAGTCGCACAGGGACGCGAGAATGCGGACATCGGCGGGATATTCACCCACCGGGGGCGCGTCGATCAGAACATACCGATCGGCATAACGGGACTTCAGTTCCAGCAAAAACGCCTGCATGCGCTGGGAGGAAAGCCTTTCGGTGGCGCTCTCGGTGTTTCTGCCCACCGGTACCACACGAACCCGGGGAATACCCGAGGCGTACACAACACCTTCGACACCCATTTCCGGGTTTTCCAGGAAGTCGGTTAAACCGAGTTCCCCATCCGCCACAATCAGTGACCCGGCCGCCGGAGAATAAAAATTACAATCGACAACCATCGCGGTCCGTGTCTTGTCCAGTGTAATAGCCGCGGCGAGGTTGTTAACCACATAAGAGCAGCCGCTTCGCGGAACCACCGACGTTACCATACAAACAAAATTCCGCCCGTGGGCCTTGGCATAAACCTGGGTTCGCAAGTCCCGAAAAACCTTTAACAGCTCATCGTTGGAGGTGCCCGGATAAAGTACTTTGTACTGCTCGAGCTCTACCGGAGAAAAGCGGTGAATCTCCGACATACGCTCGATACGGTGATCACCCGGCACCTTGACCTGGGTAAGACTTGATACTTTACGTTCCAAAAATTACTCCTCAACTAGCCGAATAGATGACAGGTAGCACACAAAGATTATTCTTGTTCCGCTGATTCTATTAACCCGCATTCAAAAGTATCGAGTTAATAGCCTGATACAGACGCATCACCACTGGTTGAAAGCCAATGCAAGCCCGGTAAAATCACACCATTCCACCAGATTTTACCGGGCGAAAATTAAATGGATCAGGACGATCCAATTTAATTTTCCAGATTAACAGTCTAGCAAAATCGGTTAAAACCCGCCTGACCATGTGATTGCGGGACCGGAACAAGATACCCCGAGTTTGCATGAAAGATTCGGGCCAGTCTATTTTGCCAGTGTTACCGAAACGCCTTTCAGGGCTCTATTACCCAATCCACGGCCGTAAACAGTGCCCGAGCCTTATTCATGGTCTCCTTCCACTCCATTTCGGGAATGGAATCCGCCACCACGCCGGCACCAGCCTGTACAAAAATCCGACCATCCTTAATTACCGCTGTACGAATTGCAATGGCCGTGTCCATTCCTCCGTTCCAGGAGAGATAACCGACCGCGCCGCCGTAGATTCCTCTTTTTACCGGTTCCAGTTCATCGATAATTTCCATTGCCCGGATTTTCGGAGCACCCGAAAGCGTCCCCGCCGGCAGTGCCGCCCGCAAAACGTCTATCGCGTGCAGGCCCGGTTTTAGCTGGCCGGTCACGTTGGAAGTAATGTGCATCACGTGGGAAAAACGCTCAACCACCATTTTTTCGGTAAGCATCACCGTTCCGGTCTGCGCCACACGGCCAACGTCATTGCGGCCCAGGTCGATCAGCATAAGGTGCTCGGCGATCTCCTTGGGGTCATTGACCAGTTCCTGCTCCAGCGCCCGGTCTTCCTTCTCCGTATAACCCCGGCGCCGGGTGCCGGCAATCGGCCTGACGGTAACTTCGTTATTTTCCAGCCGTGCGAGAATTTCGGGGCTGGACCCCACCACGTGGTGATCCCCCAGGTTCAGAAAATACATATACGGCGACGGGTTGAGACATCGCAAGGCGCGATAGAGATTGATCGGTTCGCCATCAAAAGCGTGCGTCATACGCTGAGCCAGTACCACCTGCATGGTATCGCCCGCCAGGATATAGTCCTTGATTCTTCCCACGCCGCGCATAAATGCATCGCGGCCAAAACTGGAGATGAATTCCGACTCGCTGGTTTTGCTGTTTTTGCCGCTGTGGACGTACTTCAACGCCGGTACCGCCAGTGAGCCCGTGTTCAGGCGCGCTTCCAGTTCGTCCAGCCGCGCCATGGCGGACTCCAGCGTTCCGCCGCTGTCGATATCAGCGTGCACGATTAAATGCAGTTTGCCCCGCAGGTTATCGAACACCAGCACTTCGTCGGATACCATCAACAGAATATCGGGTGTACCGATTTCATCCCGCGGCGCGGAATCCCGCAACCGCCGTTCCACATAGCGCACACAGTCATAAGCGAAATACCCAACCAGGCCGCCGGAAAAAGCCGGCAGCTCCGAAAGTTCCGGCACTTTGAAACGGGTCTGGTATTCAGTGACGAAATCAAGTGGATCGTCCGACTCCAACTCGCGGATGATCTCGTCCCCAATGTACTCGGTAATTTTATGCCCGAGCGCCTCAAGGCGCCGCTTTGCCGGCAGGCCGATAATGGAGTAACGGCCCCATTTCTCCCCGCCCTGTACCGATTCAAACAGGTAGGAATAAGGCGCATGCGCCAATTTCAGATAACTGGATAATGGAGTTTCGGTGTCCGCCAGAACCTGGCGTGTTATCGGTATACGGTTATATCCCTGGGATACCAGTTGGGAAAATTGCTGTGGTGTCATGTCTTATTCACTCAGTTTCATCGATTGCTGTGGTTGGCATTAACCAAAAGCCGGCCGGCGGATTCGATCAGCCTCGCCAACGCTGAGTGAGCAACTGAAAACTAAGGAAAAGACGTACTACCATGGTGAAAAATTTCGGTTTTTTTAATCCAATAACTTGTTGTCCGGCGGGCCGGGTCATATCTTAACCGAAGAAAGCTGCCGTCGCATAGCCTCAATTGCCCCGCGGTAATCCCCGGCACCAAAAATGGCGGAACCGGCGACAAAGGTATCGGCGCCCGCTTCCGCCGCCGCTTTAATATTGTCGGCGGTGATTCCGCCATCAATTTCCACACGGACAGGCAGTTGCTGTCGGTCGATAAAGTCCCGCGCATCGCGCACTTTGTTCAGCACGTACGGAAGGAATTTTTGCCCGCCGAAGCCGGGGTTCACGGACATCAGCAACACCATGTCCAGTTGGTCCAGCACATATTTTATCTGCTCAAAGCCGGAAGCGGGATTTAATACCAGGCCGGGCTTGCAGCCCTTGTCGCGAATCAGCTTGATGGAGCGATCCACATGCCTGGAGGCTTCCGGGTGAAACGTAATATAAGTAGCGCCGGCATCGGCAAACCGGCCGATAAGGTCATCCACCGGCTCCACCATCAGGTGGACATCAATGGGTGCCTCAATGCCGAAGTCGCGTAAGGCTTTGCAGACCATCGGGCCGATAGTCAGGTTCGGCACGTAGTGGTTATCCATCACATCAAAGTGGACGTAATCGCCCCCCGCATCAAGTACCGTCCGGGTTTCTTCGCCGAGGCGGGCGAAGTCCGCGGACAATATTGAAGGCGCTATTTTGTAGTCCATATTTTTGAGCCTTTGAAATTAAACGACGGGTAGCGCTGTGCCAGCCCGCCCTACAGAATTAAATCGTGCGTTATCCAGCGGAGGCTTGCAAACGCCGGCCGAGCGATGCAAGTTTTTCCGGCGTGCCGATATCGTCCCATTCTCCACCATAGTATTCGCCCGTTATGGCGTTTCTGGCAATCGCCCAATCCAGAACTTCCTTTAATGGAAATTTGCTGCGCTTTTTTGGATAGCGATCTATCAGGCGCGGGTCGATTATACTCATGCCGGCAAATGTATAGGTTTCGGCTTCCGCGCTTTTCCCCCTCACTGAACCCCGGCGGCTCAGGGAATAGTCACCCGCCGGGTTGTGCGGCGGGTTGTCCACCAACACCAGGTGCGCACCGCAATCCTTTTCCATCGGCAGTTGGAGCAAACGGCTGAAATCGTAATCCGTCCAGATATCGCCGTTAACCAACAGAAAAGGTTGTTCCCCCAGGCGTGGCAGCGCGTGTAAAATGCCACCCGCGGTTTCCAGCGGCGCAGTTTCCACGGAGAAGTGAATATCGAGCCCGTACCGTTCTCCGTCACCCAGGGCGGCGATAATTTTTTCACCCAGGTAAGCCACGTTAACAATAACGTCCTTTACGCCCGCGCCGGCGAGTTTCAGGAGATGATATTCAATCAGGCTTTTGCCGCCCGCTCCCAACAACGGCTTGGGCGTTTCCAGCGTCAGCGGCCGCATTCGCCGACCTTCGCCTGCGGCCAGGATCATGGCTTTCACAAGCTGGCGCCTTCCATCCACGACCGGGATTTGATCAACGGTACCAGCCGGTTATCAAACCAGCGGGAAAACTCATCAAACTGCGGATAAGCTCTGATAACGTTTTGCACGTAATGAACAACCAGTGGCAGATCATTGAGGTATCCATTTTTGCTGTCGCGCATGGACAGGCGGGAAAAAATACCCAGCACCTTAATATGGCGTTGCAGGCCCATCCAGTCAAACCAGCGCAGGAAGGTTTCTTCCGGCACGGCGGGAATGATATCCACGTCGTTCAACATGGTGGCATAGGCCAGCGCCCAACGTTTCACCCGCGCCGGCTCCCACCGGATATAACAATCCTTCAACAGTGAAACCAGGTCGTAAGTCACCGCGCCGATCACGGCGTCCTGAAAATCGATCACACCGGGGCCGCCACCTTCACCGTAAACGATATTGCGGGAGTGATAGTCCCGGTGAACAACCACCCGGGGCTGTTCCATCGCGCTTTGGATTAGCGCGTCGTAGACGTCGTCCAGCATCCGCGTTTCGTCGGCTGACAAGCGATGCCCAAGCATTCTACCGACGAACCATTCATCGAACAGTTTCATCTCATCCCGCAGGCGGGTTTCGCTGTAGGAAGGAAAAATCGATTCATCGGCGGGGCTTTGCTGGATACGCAGCAGCATCATTAACGCTTCACCGTACAACACGTCCGCGGTGTCTTCATTCAGGTGCTCACGGTAAAGCGAACTGCCCAGGTCTTCCAGCAACAAATATCCACGATCAAAATCGTGCTCGGACACTTTGGGAACATGCACGCCGTGGCGGCGCAAAAATTCCGCGATGGCCACAAACGCGCGGCTATCCTCGGTTTCAACCGGCGCATGAACCGCCAACAGTGAAGGGCGGGTATTCAGCCGAAAGTAGCGACGAAATCCGGCATCCCCCTGCAGGGCTTGCAGTTGCAGCTCCCCTTCCCCGGCCACTGGAATTTGCTGGGTACGTACAATGTCATTCACCCAATCGTAAAGTGCTTTCGGATACTGCAATGGACTACCGCTTGTTGCCATTTATCGGCCCAACCGTTGAAAAATCACTCGATGCGGCATTTTGGAGCCGCTATCGGTGTACTAATGAACCACGGATCAAGTAGAATCCGCGCTTGCCGCAGGACGGTTTTCGGGGGCTCAGTATGCACAAGAGCTTTGTCCGGCTCAAGCTGTTAAAATCCCGCAGCAAACTGTCAGGCTGCCGAAATTTATGTTTATTTCGAACCTAAAACTAAACTGAGTCCCTTGTTCACTTTCACCGGTCCTACATATATTTCCCAGCCCGCACGTTATCTTTTGGCTGGATTGTGCCTGTTGGTTTCAACCGTTTGCGGTGCCCAAACTGAAAACACCTACCTTCGCTGTTTTCCGGATTCTCAAACCGGGGAATGGTTCTGTCGCGAAGTTAACGGTACCGGTGAACTCACCACTCCGAGAAATAACACCCAGGCACCCCTCAGCCCCTTCGACTGGGTACCGGACGATTACCTCACTCCCGCCCAGCGCGCGTCGCTCGGCCCCGGCTGCAGCGGCGCATACGTCGACCCGCTGGCGGGAACGGAGCTAACCGGAAAGGAGCTGGCGGAAACGCCCCTGATTATTGAGGCGGACGAGTCCTCCATGACCGAGGGCAATACTGCCGTGCTGGAAGGAAATGTTCAGGTTTCGCACGGAAACCGATCGATTGCGGCAGAGAAAATGGTCTACACCCGCGAACTGGAAGAGGCCGTGCTCGAAGGCGGCGTAACAATTCGCAACCCCGGCCTGCTGATCAGGGGCGACCGGGCGCAGGCGAGCACCATTGCCAACGAAGCCTCCTTCGAGGAGGCCATATTCGTGCTTCACGCCCAACATATGCGCGGCAGCGCCGAATCCATACGGCAGACGTCCGACAACGTGATCATTCTCGAAGACGGAATGGTCACCAGCTGCGAACCTGGCAGCAAGGCCTGGAGCCTGGAGGGGGGCGAAATCAAGATCGATAATGAGAAAGGCCAGGGCACCGGCAAACACCTGAAGTTGAAAGTCGGTTCGGTACCGATAGCGTACATCCCTTATATTTCCTTTCCGCTGGGAGACGAGAGAAAATCCGGCTTCCTGTTCCCTTCCATCAGCAGCAGCGATGATGGCGGTCTGGATATCGCGGTTCCGTATTATTGGAACCTGGCACCCAACTACGATGCCACTATCACCCCTCGCCTGATCTCCGGCCGTGGCGCCATGCTGGAGACCGAGGCGCGCCACCTGAACCGCTGGTTGCGGACCGACCTAAACCTTGCCTACCTCGCCGACGACGACGGCGGTCAGGACGAAGACCTACAGAAGTTGATCGATGAAGGCGTGCTGACGGAAGCGGAAGCCCGACCACACCAGGGTAACAACCGCTGGCTGATCGACTTTCACCAGGCAGGCAGCTCCAACAACTATTTCGGCTGGTATTCAAATGCAACATACACCAAGGTCAGTGATGTCGATTACTTTCGCGACCTGGGCACCTCGTCATTCAGTACCATCAACACCACTTATCTCAACCAGTTATTCGAAGTGGGATACCTGCTGGAAAACTGGCAGTTCAACGTGCTGGCCCGGGACAGCCAAGTTCTCCTGCTGGACGTAAACTCACCTTATCAGAAACTTCCCCAGGTCACCGGCAACGGCAATTACAACTTCGGCCGTTTTGGCCTGAAGCTGAACAATGAATACACGCGATTCGACCACCCGGACGATACCTGGCTGAACGGCCTGCCCGTTATAACGGGCCAACGCCTGGCAACCGACTACCGTGTCAACTGGCCCACTCGCGCACCCTGGGGTTTTTTCGTGCCGGAGGTGGGTTACAAATATCTGGCGTATGAGTTGGATGAAGAAGCGCTGCTGAATCCCGAACAATCGTCCCCCGAGCTGGCGACCGGGCAGGCCAGCCTGGACATGGGACTGGTATTCGAGCATCAGGGTGGCCAGTACCTGCAGACCTTCGAGCCACGCATATTTTATCTCTATCGGGAATACGAGGATCATTCCGCGCTTTATAACGTTGCCCCGGGCGGGCAGGACGTGAATTTCGACACCAGCATCCGGACCTTCTCCTACGATCAACTATTTCGGGACTCCCGCTTCAGCGGCAGGGACCGGTTGGACGACGCCAACCAGGGCACCATCGGTATTTCATCCAGTTGGATCGATAACACGACAGGGCGCGAACTGTTTCGAGCCAGTGTCGGTCAGGTGTTTTTTGAAGAGGACCTGCGGGTTGCGCTGACGGACGACGCCAGTCAGGAGCAGCGCTCCGAAATCGCCGGCGAGTTCGCCGCCGACCTCGGCCGGTTCGGCCGGTTTTATACCGCGGGCATCTACGACTCGGAAGCGGACCATATCAACCGCGCCTCGGCAGGCATTCGTTACGCGGACAGCGACTACCGCACCCTCATCAACCTGTCATACTCGTTCGTCCGGGATTTCCAGCAGGTCGAAGAGGAGTCCAAGGATATCGACCAGTTGGATGCCTCCACCGTGGTTCCCATTAACGAGCAGTGGGCGCTTATGGCCCGCTACAACTACGACTTTACCCTTAAGCAGGAACTAGAAACCTTTCTCGGGCTCGAATACAACGATTGTTGCTACCGTATTCGCCTATTGGCTCGCAAATGGCTGGACAGTAATATAGCGACCCTCATCCAGAACGACGATCAGCGATATGATCAGGGGCTGTTCTTTGAAATTCACTTCAAGGGATTGGGTGGTTCCGGAGCCAAAGTCAACTCCATTTTGAGTGACAGTATTCCGGGTTATCAAGAGCGTGAACAACGCCATTACCGATGAAAAGATTAATAGCAAACATGATGAAATTTTCCAAACAATTTATTGCCCTGATCACCGTGCCCGCAGCCATTTTCTGTGCCTCCGCTGCGTGGGGTGCGGTGCAGATGCTGGACCGCGTTATCGCGGTGGTCGACAACATGGTGGTAACCCAAAGCCAGCTGAACCAGCGTGTTAGCGGCGTCGAACAACGCAGTCGCGAACAGGGCCTGCGCCTACCACCGCGTGAGATATTGGAAAAGCAGATTATAGATCATCTGATCAATGAAACCCTGCAACTGGGCATGGCGGAAAGGTATGGGGTAGCTGTAAGTGACGAGGAAGTACTGCAGTACATTCAACGGATGAAGCAGGCCAACAATTGGGATCAAGAGGAACTATTGGCAACCCTTGAAAGCCAGGACACCACCTTCAACGAATTCCGCGAAGAGCTTCGGCGCGAACTGGTGATAAAAAATATTTCCCAGGGCCTGGTCAGCCGCCGAATCCGGGTATCAGAGCAGGAGGTGGACAATTTCCTTAATTCCGCCGACGCAAAATTCTGGATCTCGCCGGATTTTCATCTGGGTCATATATTAATCTCCCTTCCGCCCGCGCCCACCCCCGAGGAAACCCTTGCAGCGGAAGAAAAGGCCAATGCGCTGTATGAAAAACTGTCCCGGGGACAGAACTTTGCCGAAACCGCCATCGCCGAATCCTCCGGCCCCAACGCCTTGAACGGCGGCGACCTGGGCTGGCGCAAAACCTCGGACCTGCCAACGCTGTTCGCTGAAATCGCGCCCAAGCTGGAGGCAGGCGAAGTCTCCAAACCCGCTCGCAGCCAGGCCGGTTTCCACCTGCTAAAGCTCTATGAGAAACGCGGTGATACCAAGCAAATCGTCAACCAGACCCGCGCGCGGCACATCCTTATTAAAACATCGGAAATCGTCGACGACGCCCAAGCCAGGCGAAAGTTGCAGGAGCTGCGTCAACAGATTCTGGACGGAGCGGACTTTGCCGAATTGGCGAAAAATCATTCTGAAGACATGGGATCACGCCTCAGCGGTGGTGACCTGGGTTGGACTTCTCCCGGTGTGTTCGTGCCGGAGTTCGAAGCAGTCATTGAAAATAGCGAAATCAATGAAATCAGCGAGCCCTTCAAGACCACCTTTGGCTGGCATATTCTGCAGGTGACCGACCGGCGCGAAGAGGATATGACCAGCGAGGCGATTCGCAACCGCGCCCGCACCATGCTGATGAATCGCCGGTTCGAAGATGAAAAGCAGATCTGGTTGCAGGAATTGCGGGACGAGGCCTTTATCGAGGTAAAGATTTAGATGCGCCAACCGGCCCAGTTCCAACCGCCGCCATTTAAACTGTCGCCAATTAACTATTGAGAGCCACGCCTTGTCCCCCAGCCCCGTATTAAGAATCGGCCTCACCCCCGGTGAACCCGCGGGAATCGGCCCCGACCTCACCATTAAACTGGCCCAGCAGGACCACCCCTACGAACTGGTAGCCGTGTGCGACCCGGAACTGTTGGCACAGCGGGCACGCGAACTGGGTCTGCAGATCGATATTGACCTGCTCAATGAATCGAAACCTGCCGTTGCCTCCCGCGCAGGTAGCATTTCGGTACTACCGGTATCCTCGGCCGCGCCCGTCGTGCCCGGCCAGCTTAACCCGGCCAATGCACCTTACGTTATCGATACGCTGAAACTGGCAACTGAAAAATGCATGGCAAACAAGCTGGCGGCGGTAGTGACTGGGCCTGTGCAAAAGAGTGTCATCAACGATGCCGGCATTCCCTTTTCCGGCCACACGGAGTTCTTCGCCGAGCATTCCGGCACGCCCACGGTCGTCATGATGCTGGCGACGGAAGGCCTGCGGGTGGCTCTGGCTACTACCCACCTGCCCCTGCGCAATGTCGCCGATGCCATCACCATCGAGTCGCTTCGGGAAACAATTGCCATTTTGTTGGCGGACATGCAAACCAAATTCGGCATCGCCCGGCCGCGAATTCTCATCTGTGGCCTGAACCCCCATGCCGGGGAAGGCGGTCATCTCGGGCGGGAGGAAATCGATACAATTATCCCGGTTATCGGGGAGTTTAATTCCCGGGGCGCCAACCTGGTGGGCCCCCTGCCGGCGGACACCCTCTTTGCCCCATACCAGCTGGACAAGGCCGATGCGGTACTGGCGATGTACCACGACCAGGGACTGCCGGTGCTAAAACACAAAGGGTTTGGTAATGCTGTCAACATTACTCTCGGGCTGCCCTTTATCCGGACATCCGTCGACCACGGCACAGCCCTGGATCTGGCCGGTAAAGGCACCGCCAATGCCAGCAGCCTGTTTGTTGCCACAAATTACGCCTTCCGGCTAGCCTCCGCCAAATAACCGGAGAATGATGTGACGGATCATCGCGCACGCAAGCGTTTTGGGCAGAACTTTCTGGTGGATCACCAGGTAATTAATCGAATTGTGCGAGTGATCCATCCACAGGCGGGCGACAACCTGGTGGAGATCGGGCCCGGCAAAGGCGCCCTCACCCGCCTTTTGCTGGAGCACTGCCCCACCCTGCGGGTTATCGAACTGGACCGAGATCTGGTCCCGATTCTACAGGCGGAATTTCTCAATGCCGGGTTTTCGGGCCTCGTTATCCATCAAGCCGACGCGCTGAAGTTTGATTTCGGTGAATTGGCCGCCCCCGACCGCCGATTGCGGGTGGTGGGGAATCTGCCCTACAACATTTCAACACCGCTTATTTTTCACTTGCTGAGCTTTGAAAACCAAGTCGAAGACATGCACTTTATGCTGCAAAAAGAAGTGGTCGAGCGGCTGGCCGCCATCCCCGGCAATAAAAATTATGGCCGTTTAAGTATCATGACCCAGTACCACTGCCATGTGGAAAATCTCTTCAATGTGGCGCCGGGGTCCTTTCACCCCGCACCGAAAGTGGAATCCGCCATTGTTCGCTTGACGCCGTTCGAACAAAAACCCTTTGTCGCCAGGAGTTTGGGAAACCTGGAAAAACTGGTGAGGGTCGCCTTCCAGCAGCGCCGGAAAACCCTGAAAAACGCGCTTAAAAACCTGGGCGAGGATATCGATCCCGCCAAAGTGGACCTGGATCTGTCCCAGCGGGCGGAAAAACTCAGTGTCCAAGAGTATGTCCGGTTGAGCAACTGCCTTTGGCCGGGCTAACATTTCATAACAAAAACAACTGGTCACCATTAACAACCGGGAAGCGAACAGCAGGGGTTGCCAATAAGATGAACAATCCGATTGAAGTGCAGGTAAAAACCGCTTACGTAGCGGAACAGTCCAATCCGCAAAACAGGCAGTTCGTGTTCAGCTACACCATTACCCTCATCAATCACGGAGACCGGCCCGCCCGGTTGATCAGCCGCAGCTGGCATATCGTAGACGCCAACGACGAGGTCCGGGAGGTGCACGGCCTGGGCGTGGTGGGGCAGCAACCCCGACTGGCGCCGGAAACCAGCTACACCTATACCAGCGGTGCCGTGCTGGAAACACCCACCGGTACCATGTCCGGTTCCTATGTAATGCGCTATGATGATGGCGAGGAATTCAAGACCTCCATTCCCACCTTTGCCCTGGTGCAACCCCAAGCCTTACATTAACTTACATCAATCTAATAGCCGGAGAGATAAATGGCGACGTACGCCGTTGGTGATGTTCAGGGATGTATCAAACCGCTGTACTCCCTGCTGGAAGAAGTCGAATTCAAGCCCTCGAAGGATAAATTGTGGTTCGCCGGAGACCTTGTTAATCGCGGCCCCGACAGCCTTGAAACCCTGCGGTTTGTCAAAAGCCTGGAGAATGACGCCGTGGTGGTGTTGGGCAATCACGACCTGCACCTGCTCGCCTATGCCAACGGCCACAAAACATTGAGCCCCCGTGACACGCTCGCGCCGATACTTCGTGCCCCCGACTGCGATGAATTGGTTACCTGGTTACAACAGCAGCCTCTGGTGCACTATGATGAAGCACTCGACACAGTCATGGTCCACGCCGGCATCCCGCCAATGTGGGGTATCAAAAAAGCCCTGAGACGCGCCGAGGAGGTCCATGCGGTATTGCGGGACGACATGAAGTCACTCAAATTCTTCAAGAACATGTATGGCAATCAACCGGACACCTGGAGCAAACAACTAACCGGGATGGACAGGCTGCGCCTGATTACCAATTACTTCACCCGCATGCGGTTTTGCAGCGAGGAAGGCCGCCTGGAATTAACCACCGCCACCGGCCCGGATACCGCACTGCCTGGTTTCGCCCCCTGGTTCAGTCATAAAAAGCATAAATGCCGCAAACACCGGGTTATTTTTGGTCATTGGGCCGCGCTGATGGGAAAAAGCGGGCGCAAGAATTTTATCGGCTTGGACACCGGCTGTGTGTGGGGTGGCTCACTCACCATGTTAAGGCTTGAGGACAATACCTACTTTAGCCGGAGCTGCGGGCATTCGGCCTGACATGTAGGGCGGGTAAGCAAATCGTCACCCGCCCTATGAATCTAGGAATCGTAGCCGTCGGGATTGGCCGACTGCCAGCGCCAGGCGTCCTCCACCATACGCTCCAGTCCGAATTCCGCCCGCCAGTCCAGCTCCCGCGCCGCAAGGGTGGGGTCGGCGTAACATTCGGCAATATCGCCCGGTCGTCGCTCAAGAACCTTATAGGGAATATTCCGGCCACAGGCTTTCTCGAACGCACTGATCACTTCAAGCACACTGTAGCCGGTTCCCGTGCCGAGGTTGTACGTGTAACAGCCAGGCTCCACGTTCATTAACTTTTGCAGTGCCTTTAAGTGGCCCTTGGCCAGATCCACCACATGTATATAGTCGCGCACGCCGGTGCCGTCGCGGGTATCGTAGTCATTGCCAAACACCCCGACAGACGGCAGCTTGCCCACCGCCACTTGGCCGACATAAGGCAAAAGGTTGTTGGGTATGCCCTGCGGGTCTTCGCCAATCCGGCCGCTTTCGTGGGCGCCAATAGGATTGAAGTACCGCAACAAACTGATTTTCCAGCGGTTATTTGCCGCCTGCGGAGGAATTTCACTAACGTCTCGCAATATTTCCTCGACCATCAGCTTGCTGCGGCCGTAGGGATTAGTGGCGCCCACCGGAAACGATTCGGTAATTGGCACTGACGCCGGATCGCCATAAACAGTGGCCGAGGAACTGAATAACAGCTTATCGACACCGTAACGTTCCATTAACTGACAAAGAGTGACAGTTCCCCCGACATTATTGGCATAGTAGGTCAGCGGTATCCGGGCCGATTCCCCGACGGCCTTGAGACCGGCAAAATGCACCACTGCATCGAACTGGTGCTGGCCGAAGACTTTTTCGAGCGCCCCAAAGTCGGTAATGTCAACCTGGTGAAAAGAAACCTGTTTACCTGTAATTTCCTCCACCCGGCTCAGTGCCGTGCGCTTACTGTTGTGAAAATTGTCCACCACGACCACGTCCAGGCCGGCATTCAACAGCTCCACGCACGTATGCGTGCCGATATATCCCGCCCCGCCTGTAACCAATACCTTCATTTTTACCCCTTTAAAGACTTCTCTGTTTATAGCATTAATCGGTATATATAAACCTACCATGACGGATATGACCGATCCGCGGTGAATACATCCTATCGCATTTTTTCCGGTTCTGTTTGTCTAACCCGTCGGCAATCTAATGGCTTGTTTATTGTATATTTCATTTCATCCGGTTTTACTATTTGTGGCACCTTCCTTTATCATTTATTTTACTGAATTAATTCACAGCACACGTATCGAAGGTCTATTCTTAGATAGGGGGAAAATAAAACCAACAGGAATTAGAACAGAATTAACCAAGTGTCGCGAAAACACTGTAACGGGCCCATACCCGTGTCTTTTGGAGGCCAAACATGACGATATTTAACCACTATCGTGAACGTTACGAAGCAACACAACAAGAAGAAATGACCATCCAGGAGTACCTGGAGCTTTGTAAGAAAGATCCTACTGTCTACGCATCCGCCGCGGAGCGTATTCTTGCCGCCATTGGCGAACCGGAATTGATTGATACCTCTACCGATCCGAGACTCAGTCGTATTTTTTCCAACAAAGTGATCAAACGTTACAAAACCTTTAGCGATTTCTTTGGCATGGAGGAAGCCATCGACCAGATCGTGTCTTTCTTCAAGCACGCGGCGCAGGGCCTCGAGGAAAAGAAACAGATTCTCTATTTGCTGGGCCCGGTGGGTGGCGGCAAATCATCACTGGCCGAAAAACTGAAAGAGCTGGTGGAAAAGCAACCCATCTACTGTTTGAAAGGTTCTCCGGTTTTTGAATCCCCCCTTGGACTGTTTGATCCGGAGGAGGACGGCGCGATTCTCGAAGAGGACTTTGGCATCCCCCGCCGTTGCGTGAAAACCATTATGTCGCCGTGGGCGGTCAAGCGATTGCACGAATACGGCGGCGATATCAGCCAGTTTAAAGTCGTAAAAATATATCCATCGGTGCTCGATCAGATCGCCGTGTCCAAAACCGAACCCGGCGATGAAAACAACCAGGACATATCGTCACTGGTGGGCAAGGTCGATATCCGTAAGCTGGAAGACTTCCCGCAAAACGACCCGGATGCCTACAGCTTCTCCGGCGGTCTGTGCCGCGCCAACCAGGGCATCATGGAGTTCGTCGAGATGTTCAAGGCGCCCATCAAGGTGCTTCACCCCCTGTTGACCGCGACCCAGGAGGGTAACTACAACAGTACCGAAGGCCTCGGTGCCATTCCGTTTGAAGGCGTAATTCTCGCCCACTCCAACGAAGCGGAGTGGCAGACTTTTAAAAACAACAAAAACAACGAAGCGTTTATCGACCGGGTTTACATCGTCAAGGTGCCCTACTGCCTACGCATCTCAGAGGAAATCCACATTTACGAAAAACTGTTACAGAACAGTTCCCTGTCGAGGTCGCCCTGCGCACCGGACACCCTGAAAATGCTGGCGCAGTTCACCGTGTTGTCCCGATTGAAAAACCCGGAGAACTCCAGCATCTACTCCAAGATGCGGGTGTACGACGGGCAAAACCTGAAGGACACCGACCCGAAAGCAAAATCCCTGCAGGAGTACCGCGATTCCGCCGGCGTCGACGAGGGCATGCAAGGTCTTTCCACCCGGTTCGCCTTTAAAATCCTGTCCAAGGTGTTCAACTTTGACCCGACGGAGATTGCCGCGAACCCGGTTCACCTGCTCTACGTACTCGAGCAGCAGATCGAACAGGAGCAGTTCCCGGAGGAAACCCGCGACCGCTACCTTTCGTTCCTGAAGGAATACCTGGCGCCCCGTTACATCGAGTTCATCGGCAAGGAAATCCAGACTGCCTACCTGGAGTCCTACGCGGAGTACGGTCAGAACATTTTCGACCGCTACGTGACCTACGCGGACTTCTGGATTCAGGACCAGGAATACCGGGATCCGGAAACCGGAGAAATTCTGAATCGCGCCGACCTGAACGAGGAACTGGAAAAAATCGAAAAGCCGGCGGGCATCAGCAACCCGAAGGATTTCCGCAACGAGATCGTCAACTTTGTGTTGCGCGCCCGCGCCAAGAACGGCGGCAAAAATCCGGCCTGGAACAGCTACGAAAAACTGCGCACGGTTATCGAGAAGAAAATGTTCTCCAATACCGAGGATCTGTTGCCGGTTATTTCATTCAATACCAAATCTTCGGCGGACGACCGCAAGAAACACGAGGATTTCGTTGCAAGAATGGTGGACCGGGGTTATACCGAGAAACAGGTACGGCTACTGTCTGACTGGTATCTGCGTGTACGGAAGTCGCAATAAGCCGTCAACGTATATGAGGTGGTATGAGTTACATTATCGACAGACGTCTGAACGCCAAAAAGAAAAGCACCGTTAACCGGCAGCGCTTTTTAAGACGCTATCGACAACACATCAAGAAAGCCGTCAGTGAGGCCATTGATAAACGTTCCATCAAGGACGTGGATCAGGGCGAGAAAATCAGCATACCGTCCAAGGACCTGAACGAACCCGTTTTCCAGCACGGCCGCGGTGGAGTCAATACCCGTGTACTCCCCGGCAACGATCAATTCCACGCCGGTGATCGCATTCCCCGCCCCGAAGGCGGCGGCGGTGGCGGCGGCTCTTCCCAGGGCGCCAGCGATTCCGCCGAGGGCATGGACGAATTCGTCTTTCAGATCACCCAGGAAGAGTTTCTCAATTTCATGTTCGAGGACCTCGAACTGCCCAACCTGGTTAAGCGACAACTCACCGGGGTTGAGGAATTCGAGCTTCGCCGCGCCGGGATCAGCAACGAAGGCGTGCCCGGCAAGATCAATATCGTGCGGTCACTGCGCTCGGCCAATAGCCGCCGCATCGCGTTGACCAGCAAAAAACGACGCAAACTCAAGGAGCTGGAAGCCCAACTGGCGGAGTTGAAGGAGAACGAACCGGACAGCGACCGAGTCGAGCCTCTGAGCGCCGAAATCGCCGCGCTCAGGGCAAAAATCGATCGTGTGCCCTGGCTGGACGATTTCGACCTGAAATACAACCTGCACGTCAAACACCCGGTGCCGCACTCGCGGGCGGTGATGTTCTGCCTGATGGACGTGTCCGGATCGATGGACCAGGCAACGAAGGACATTGCCAAGCGGTTTTTCCTGCTGCTCTATCTGTTTTTACAGCGAAATTATGAGCGCACCGAAGTGGTGTTTATCCGCCACCATACCAGCGCCAAGGAAGTGGACGAGGAAGAGTTTTTTTACAGCCGCGAAACCGGCGGTACCATTGTCTCCAGTGCGCTGAAGCTGATGAATGAAGTCATTCAGGACCGGTACCCGCCGTCCCAGTGGAACATTTACGGCGCCCAGGCGTCCGACGGCGACAACTGGAACGATGATTCGCTGACCTGCTATAAGCTGCTCACCGAAAACATCATGCCCAAGCTGCAGTACTATTCATACATTGAAATTACCGCGCGCGATCACCAGGCTCTGTGGAAGTCCTATGAAAGCGTGCTGCGGGATTTCCCCAAAACCTTTGCCATGCGGCAACTGGAAGACGCCCGCGACATTTACCCGGTGTTTCGCCAGTTGTTCCAAAAGCAGTCCTGACCCCTGAACAGTCATGAAAAAAAAACTGACCCAAGTACAACCGATATCGACAGGTTCCGAGTGGAACTTCGAACTAATCGAAGCGTATGACGCCGCCATCGGCCAGATAGCGAAAGAGTACGGCCTGGACACCTATCCCAACCAGATCGAAGTGATCAGTTCGGAACAGATGATGGACGCCTACGCCTCCGTCGGAATGCCGATCGGTTACAACCACTGGTCCTACGGTAAACATTTTCTTGGTGTCGAACAGTCGTACAAGCGCGGACAAATGGGCCTGGCGTATGAAATCGTCATCAACTCCAACCCCTGTATCGCCTATCTGATGGAAGAAAACACTGTGGCCATGCAGGCGCTGGTGATTGCGCATGCCTGTTACGGCCATAATTCCTTTTTCAAAGGCAACTACCTGTTCCGGACCTGGACTGATGCGTCATCGATTATCGACTACTTGGTATTCGCCAAAAATTATATCGCCCAGTGCGAGGAAAAGTATGGTGTCGACGCGGTGGAAGCCGTATTGGATTCCTGCCACGCCATAATGAACCAGGGCGTCGATCGGTATAAGCGCCCCTATCCAATTTCCGCGCACGAGGAAAGGGAACGGCAAAAAGAGCGCGAAGAGTACTTGCAGAAACAGGTGAACGACCTGTGGCGGACCATTCCCGTCAGCGAGCAAAGAGAGGAAAAGCAGGTTAAGAGCCGCTACCCCGAAGAGCCGCAGGAAAACCTGCTGTACTTTATCGAGAAGAATGCGCCACTGCTCGAATCCTGGCAGCGGGAGATTGTGCGTATCGTGCGTAAAATCGCCCAGTACTTCTATCCGCAACGACAGACCCAGGTAATGAACGAAGGCTGGGCCTGTTTCTGGCACCACCTGTTACTCAACCAGCTATACGATCGCGGTCTGGTAACGGAAGGTTTTATGATGGAGTTTATGCAGTCCCACTCCAGCGTAATCTACCAGCCACCGTACAACAGCCCGTACTTCTCCGATATCAACCCTTATACGCTCGGCTTTCACATGATGACGGACATTCGCCGCATCTGCGAAAAACCGACGGAAGAGGATAAACAGTGGTTTCCCGACATCGCCGGCAGTGACTGGCTGCAGACCCTGGATTTCGCCATGCGCAACTTCAAGGACGAGAGTTTTATTTTGCAGTTTCTCTCACCCAAACTGATGCGGGACCTGAAACTGTTCTGCATACTCGATGACGACATACGCAAGGAAATCGAAGTGCAGGCCATCCATGACGAAATGGGTTATCGCGCCGTGCGCGAGGCGCTTTCCGCCCAATACAACCTCGGCAATCGCGAGCCGAACATCCAGGTTTACAACGTTGATATTCGCGGCGACCGCTCACTGACGCTCCACCACACCCGCTTTAACCGCAAGCCGTTGGAAGACGAAAGCGCCACGGAGATTTTAAAACACATTCACCGGTTGTGGGGCTTTAACGTTCACCTCCACTCTCTCGATAACGGTGAGATCCAGCAGAGCCTCCACTGCCCGGAAGTTGAAATTTAAGGAACCTCTGATTAAGGACTAAGGCATCGTTGCGTGGCAAATCGGACTGGCGCTCCGGCGTGCAAATGCAAGGCAAATTCCGCAGGCAATGGCCAGTGAGCCGGGACGAGGAAAATGCCTGGGCCGCATTAAAGGGTCTCACCAAATCCACAATCGATAACCGGGCACCACCTATCCCGAATCAATAGTGGATCACTCGACCGCACGGGCCGAAGCATTGGCGGCCTACAACTCCATTAAGTAGAGCTATTCCAATTTATTCAGCTTTTCCACCTCGGATATCGCGATCTTTCGTGATAAGCATTCCATCAGTTTGAGGTAGAGCTTCTTCATCACATTATACAGTTGAACAAATATGCCCTGATAAATGCCCAGTGACACCACAATAATCAGGCAACCGACAAACGCCGTGGCCGACAACTGCTCCCCCTCGACCACCATGCCCACCAGAATCGCCAGCATCGGCGTAATCAGCGATACAAATGACGTCACCATCGCCGAGCAGTGCTTGAGCACATAGAAAAACAAGGTTCCACCCAGCAGCGATCCCGCCACCACCAGGTAAATCACGCCGGAGACGGACCGGAAATCAAACGTCGTGGGCAGCGTTCGGTCGGTAAAAACCCAGACACAAAGAAAACCCGGCACGGCGAATAACAAGATGCCCGCCGTCTGCCGGAAAGGATCGATGCCACTACCGACCGCTTTCAGCCACACGGAACTGATACTGAAAAACAAAGTTGCCAGCAGCACACCGAGAACGCCGTACATTGCGGTGCCGCCAAACTGCATCTGCTGGTAATGGATAAGCGCCAAGCCGAAAATCGCAAAAATCAACGTGATCACCCGCGAGAACGTCAGGGTTTTTTCCGCAAAAAAAAGCCGGGAGATAACGCCGACAAAAAAGGGATAAATACCAAACACCACGGCGATCAGGCCCGAGGGAATATGTTGCGCCGACCAATAAACCAATGTCATCGACGGAAAGACACCCAGGCTACCGGCGAAATACGCTTTCCAATCGTGGCGGGACTGGAATATCCGCTGCCGCATAACCATCAGGATGAGCGTGGAGAGCAACAGTGCCAGCAACATTCTTAACGTTACCGCCTCGATAAATTCCAGACTGCTGTTGCTCCACTTGATCCCCAACGGCGTGGTGGACCAGACCAGGACAACTCCGATATAAGCTATGGCGACACGCATGGCTCTCTCCAGGAATTAGCGCCCATAACAAAAAAGGCCGCAGTTTTTATGCTGCGGCCTTTTTTGTTAAAAATTTTTTACTTTACATTTACAAATCAGGCACCCAGCAGACATTACGACGCAACACACACACGATGTATGCCGCCACATGCCATGCTTTTAACTGTGCCATTGGTTTCATAAGTCGATGTACAAAATCTATATAGGTAAAGGGAAATTTATTCACGCCGATGATGGAACTGGCGAAAAAAGTGAATTAGAGTGTGCGGCAAGATGAATAATTCGTCAACAGGAAAATGAAATTTTATCTGGTCGGCGGCGCGGTGCGTGACAAACTGCTCGGGTATCCTTTCTCGGAAAAGGACTGGGTAGTGGTGGGCGCGACGCCGGAAGACATGAAGGCAAAAGGTTTTATACCGGTGGGCAAGGACTTCCCGGTGTTTCTCCATCCCGACACCAAAGAGGAATATGCCCTCGCCCGCACCGAACGTAAAACCGGCCGCGGTTATACCGGCTTTGCCTTTCACGCCTCACCCGACATTACCCTTGAGCAGGATCTGGAACGCCGGGACCTGACCATCAACGCCATTGCCGAAACGGAAGAAGGGGAAATTGTCGACCCCTACGGCGGCGCCAGGGATATTCGGGAAAAAAAACTAAGGCACGTCTCGCCCGCCTTTGCCGAGGACCCGGTGCGGGTACTGCGGGTGGCGAGATTTACCGCGCGCTATCACCACCTGGGGTTTACCGTCGCCGGGGAAACCCTGGAACTGATGAAAGCCATGGTGGCAAACGGAGAACTGGATTACCTGGTTCCGGAACGGATATGGAAGGAACTGAGCCGCGCGCTGCTGGAGCGGTCGCCCGACCGGTTTATTGAGGTCCTGCGACAAAGCGATGCCCTGAAAGTGGTGATGCCGGAAATCCACAACTTGTTCGGCGTGCCCCAACCTCCGCAACATCATCCCGAAGTGGACACCGGCCTGCACTGCAAACTCAGCCTGCTCCGTGCGGCGGAACTGAGCGATAAAATAACGGTGCGGTTTGCCACTCTGGTACACGACCTCGGCAAAGGCACCACGCCTGCCAATATGCTTCCCCGCCATATCAACCACGAAAAACGCAGCCTGCCGCTAATCAGGAACCTCTGTACGCGCCTGGCCGTGCCCAACGACTGTCGTGATCTGGCGCTGATGGTGGCGGAGTTTCATACCCACTGCCATCGCGCCCTGGAACTCCGACCCAAAACCCTGCTCGACACATTGGAAAAACTGGATGCCTTCCGCCGCCCTGAACGCTTCGCCGAATTCCTGCTCTGCTGCAAGGCCGACGCCCGCGGCAGAACCGGCAAGGAAACCATTCCCTACCCCCAGGCGGACTATTTTGCCGACGTCCACCGTGTATGCAACGAAATAGTCGCCAGGCCATTTCTGGAAAAAGACCTGACGGGCCCCGCCGTGGGTGAGGCGATACGAAAAGCGAGAATCAACGCCATCAAACAATTCAAAGCAACAATTCCAGCAACAATTCCAGAAACAAGGGCAGGAGAATGACTGAAAAAGAAAATTCTCAATCCACTCCCGTGGCATTGGTGACCGGCGCCGCCCGACGTATCGGCGCGGAAATTGTCCGGGCATTGCACACAGACGGCTACAACGTCGTTATTCATTATCACCATTCCGCGGGAGAAGCCTCCGCACTGGAAAAAGAACTCAATGCAAAGCGACCGGCCTCCGCTATTTCCGCATGCGCGGATTTAAAAGACCCGGAACAGGTATCAAAACTGGCCGAAACAGCGGTTAACACCTGGCGGCGCTGCGACCTTCTGGTCAACAACGCCTCCACTTTCTACCCCACCGCCATTGGCACCACAACCAATAACCAGTGGGACGACCTGATAGCCAGCAACCTCAAAGCACCCTTTTTCCTGTCCCAGTCCCTGGCACCCGAACTGCGGCGCACCGGCGGCTCGATTATCAATATCGCCGATATCAACGGCTATCGTCCGTTCGCCGGCCATACGGTTTACTGCGCGGCCAAGGCCGGCAACATTATGCTCACTCAATCCCTGGCGCTGGAACTGGCGCCGGACGTGCGGGTAAATGGCATCGCCCCCGGCGCTATTTTATGGCCGGAAGATAAAGATAAAAATGAAATAGCCAGACCGGAAATGCTGGAAAAAATTCCACTCGCGAAATTGGGAGGCACGGAAATTATCGTGGATACATTACGCTTTTTAATAAAAAAATCTTCCTATATTAGCGGGGAAATTATAACCGTCGATGGCGGTAAATCCTTGGCCACCTACTAGGACACAAAAACCAGATGAGAGTTATTGTTGATTCCGCTCAATAGATGAAACTGGTTGCACTCAAGACTGAACAGGAAGTCTCAACTGCCAAGCGCATTAATATCCAATAACATTACCTGCTATCGGCAACAGGGATGTTGCCGCTGTCCTCGCTGCTCCTGAATACCCAGAGTTTTGACATCAAAAAAGATATCAGCGGTATCACCAGCACCACCACCAGCAAGGAAAGTCGATGGGAAATTCCTTCCTGCTGCTCGAGCAATACAAGAATCATTTCACTGAGTGTAAAAATTGTCAGCGACATAACGACAAACCGGAGAAATACCCGACGACCCAGCTCCTGCTGAAATGTGATCTTCCCGTGTCCACAATACGAAACCGTCACCGCACACCCGTAACCCACCAGATTGGCGACGTAAAGGCTAATATTCAGGAATTCGTGAGCAAAAAGCGCCACGACATAATGCGTTCCCGTCGCGAGCACACCTACAATGCCAAAGAAAAACAACTGGCGGAAAAGCTTTTTACTTATCACGGTTAAATCCTGTGGTTTTCGCCACAATGTACAGCGGGCGGTTTTTTACTTCCTTGTAAATCCTGCCGATATATTCCCCAAGCAACCCCAGGAAAAACAACTGCACTCCACCCAGAAACAGGACCGATACCATAATAGAAGCATAACCCGGAACATCCACACCAAAAAGCAGGGTTTTCGTGACGATAAAAATAACATAGACAAACGAGGCTAACGAAATCAACAGCCCCAGATAAATTCCTAAACGGATCGGCATGGTGCTGAATGAGGTAATGCCACTGAGAGCAAAATTCCACAGCTTCCAGAAATTAAAATGGGTGACACCCTCGGCGCGTTTTTGCCGTTCGAACTCCACCGATGTATTTTTAAAGCCGGGCCAGCAAAACAGCCCTTTCATAAAGCGATCCTTTTCCGGCAACGCCTTTATCACATTGACGACTTTTCTGTCCATCAACCGATAATCGCCTACGTTTTTGGGAATATCCATTTCACTCATTCTGTTGAACAGCGAATAAAACCAGTTCGCGGTACTGCGCTTCATCAGGCTGTCCGTGTCACGCGACGATCGTTTTGCATAAACTACATCGAATCCCTGGCGCCATTTGTCGATCATCTCCAGAATAAGTTCCGGCGGGTCCTGCAGGTCTGCGTCAATGGGAATTACCGCATCACCGGAGGCGAAATCCACCGCTGCGCTCATTGCCGGTTCCTTACCGAAATTGCGGGAAAAGGCAATCACTTTGATACGGGCGTCCTTTTCAGCATAAGCTTCGATCAGGCTCAGGGTGTTATCCGTGGAGCCATCGTCGACGCAGATAATTTCATATTGGGTGCCAACCTGTTCCAGCACTTCCCGCAACTTTTCAAAAAAAATCGGGATCACCTCCGATTCGTTGTACATCGGTACAAGAATCGATATGAGTTTTTCGTTCAGGTTGAAGGGCGTGTTTTCAATATTCTGTGAAGTAGCTATATCCATCATTACCGCAACTCTCCGGAACCAGTCTCGTTCAAACGTACCCAGATACCGGTGTGACGGTTTCGGGCGTGATTGAACTCGTGCCAGGCGTAGTGGCTTTTAATCTGGTTGTTGATTGTGTCAAATTTCTTATCATCGTCTTCGGGTCGGAAAATAATATATTGAATATCCTGCGAAAGTAACCACGGAATCGGGTCCTGCATCTCACCGCGATAAAAACGCTGTATTTCTTCGTTCAGTATCCAAACCCTCGGCACATTTCCATGCCACGTCATCAAGTGTGACGGCCATCCCAGCAGTACCGGCTTTTCGTTAAACACGCCATAAATACTGGAGTTGGTATAGGCATTACCAAGCATGTTTTCCAAAATAATGCCGCGCGGCGCCTCCCGCAAATACTCGAACATTTGCCTGTTGGTGGCGTTATGCGTGTACCAGTGATGGCCGGAAAGTTTACCGGCATAATACTTTCCGGAATAGAGCCAGTAACGTGCAAGATCGAGCGCCACGGCATTGACCAGAATAAACACCGCAACCGTGGCCCAGCGGATCCACTTTTTGCTCGACCCCAAACACAGGCTTCCAACCGAGGCGAACACGCCCACCTGAATCCACCCCCACCACTTCATGGTGGTATTGGTGCGCTGGTACTGCGCACCGGTTGGATCATCAATGAAGATAACTTCGGAAAGCATTAAAAGCCCAAGCCAGACAGAACTCAGTGCCAGACTCAGTTTTCGGTACTTGGGTTCAAAAAAGCCGAATGCCAACACCAGTAGTACCGGCCACTGTAATGCAATGAATCGCGACAGTGGCGTATGTTCTTCCCAGGGCACAAAACGCACCGGCGTAGAAAGAGATCGACCGGCAAAGCCAATCAGGAAGGGGTAAATCAACAGGGTTACCGCAACACCACCGCCTATCAGCCACACCCATGCAATAGACTTGCCGTAAAACCAGCGGAATGCCAACCAGCCACCAATCAGCAACACCAGAAGCGGAAATGTCCAGGTGTTGGTAATCATCATAATTGGCACGCAGGCGGCAAGAAGCGCCTGTGATACATTTTTCATCTTGTCCTGCTCAACGCAAACGATCAGTGCCAACGCGAGAAGCAGGAGAAAAAAGCCACCCAGTGTCGGATGGTAGTCGGAAACAAAATATTGATAACCGAAATTCTCCGCCGGCAGCACCATTCGGTATTTGTTAGAGGAAACCAGGCCGGTTTCCGGCAGCAGGATATTGGCTACGCCGGTGCGAACATCCCGGTCACTGCTCCGACTGTTATCACGCGAACCGCCGATATAACGAACCGAATTGATGATATTGTCCCGCGCCTTCGCCTCAAGCGCGGAATGATAACGATTTTGATTTTGCTCACTGGCCTTCGGGATATCCGGATCTTTGTAAGCCAGGTGCAATACCGGCGAGAAACCTGTGCCACCAAATACCAGGGTGGCCACCAACAAAACCCTTAGCGAAATCCGGCTGATAAAATGGCTGGCCACAAACCAGATAAGCGACACGGTTAAGGCCGTAATGGTGGCAAAGCCCAAGGCGTAGCTTGTTCCCGCGTCCAGGTTTAACACCCGGCCCATCAATGCCGCGGCGTAGTGCTGAAATGCATAGTAATAATCGAAGCTGTGGGGAGGGTTCCAGTTATCAAGGGGCGGTAAGGTATGCCCCGGCAAATAGTTGCTAATGAAAAACAGATCGGTAATCTGTTCCGATGAAGGGGAGATGCTTGGAAAAGCAAAGCGCCACGCGAAACCGTAAAGAAACGCCAGCGCAAAAACCAGCTCGGAAATCCAGAAGGGTTTTCCCTTCACCGTTTCCTGTTCTTTCCAGAACATCCAGGCGGAAAACGCGAGCGTCACAGGAAGCAGCCAGAACAGCTTGCCCAGCCCGATGAAATGCTCGACAAAAAAGAAAGCCAGCACAACCGCGACAATTCCCGCCGCTCTGGCGATAGCAAACTCACCAATATACCGACGTACCGCCAGCGTTATACCCGCAATGCAAAACCACAAAACCAGCAGGGTAAACAATAAATAAATCAGGGACATACAGGTTCCGCAAACATTTTAATTTTTATACAACAGTGACGCGCAGGCTACCGTTGGGGTATCAACTGGTAACGTTCGCAGCACCGATGGCACGTATCACCGCAAGTCATTCTCTTCAATAGGTCTTGATGACAGGAGCCAACTGGAATTTTCGAGATCCGGACCGTTAAGAGCAAAGTACGCGCAATAAATCACGTTGAGCGATTATTATCGTTTTATTCGATCTCAATATTGCAAAACAGATCCGGATTTGCAAGAGATGGGATCAATTACTTAAAGCTGGTCCATGGGATTAACTGGTTCAAGAAGAAAGTATTCTCATAAAAAAACCCCGATCATTACTGATCGGGGTTTTATCACAACAAAAGAATTATTACTTATTCCGCAGGTTCGGACGCTGGCGTAATGGTAACGCTATCCCAGATTACAGTTGCGCCTGCGTCATAACCCGCCTGGAGACCCAGTTGCGCTTGGTCGACAAACTCGGGAACCGTGTCCGTCGAAAACTCGAAGGTGATCTGTTGAAATTCGCCTTCGGTATCGTCCAGTATGGCTTCCAATTCGGCGAAGGCGGACCATGGATCTATGGGAATCTGAACAACATACTTAACAGTGGTACCCGGCGTTCCATCTACCCATGCCGAGGCAATATAAGTACCTGCCTCCAGACTAAAGGTATTGGTTGCCTGCGGCTCCCATAGAGCCCCTACGGCGGTTACAGCCATTTCCAGGGCTTTATCTCCGCCTTGAACAGGATCATCTACAAGGGTGTAGGTGGCGGCTGCATCACCTCCAAGCAACAGGTTCCAACCCTGGACGATTCCCTCGCCTGTACCGGTATCACCGACTGTGCCAGTTTCGAAATCACCGTTGGATACGGAATTCGGCGGTGGCAATCCAACGTATATATCGTCCCAATAAATTATTGTGCCATCATTACCTTCGTAGCCGGACTGTAAAGAAATCTGTCCTTGATCATTAAAATCATCCACAGCGACATCGGTACTAAATTCGAAAGTTATCTGCTGATATTCCCCTTCGTTAGCATCCAATGTTACAACCTGTTCATTGAAACGGGTCCATGGTTCAACAGGCAATTGAACAACCAGACTTACCTGAGCCCCCGACGGACCATCCACCCAGGCAGATGCCATATAAGTACCCGATTCCAGGTTAAAGGTATTGGTCACTTGTGGTTCCCAAGGGTTGGCTCCAACAGTGGTTGTATTGACCTGCAAGGCATTCTGCCCTTCACGGACTGGCGTATTCACTACAGTAACAACTGTTGCGGCCGCGCCAAGCTGGTTGCTCCAGCTCGGAGCGGACGTGTCCCCCGCGTTGCCGCTTTCAAAACCGGCATTCGAAACCAGATTCGTGGGCGCCGCGACTCCCTCCGCGAGTACCGCGATGTCATCGAACACTACGGTCGCCCCTGCATTCTCGGGGTAACCTACATGCACCGCAGCCTGTAATTGCTGCTCAGCATCCGAGGTGATATCAAAAGTAATTTCCTGGAACTCCCCTTCAGTGTCATCCAACGTTACCGATTGTTCTCCCAAACGTGTCCAAGGGTCTACCGGTAGCTGCACAATGAAATTAACTGTAGCTCCTGGAGTACCATCTACCCAGGCAGATGCCGTAAATGTCCCCACAGGCGCCTGGAAATTATTGGATGCCTGGGGCTCCCAGACATTACCGCCGACAGCAGTTACCTCTACCTGTATAGCTTTTTCTCCGCCATGAACAGGACTGTCCACAACTGTATAAGTGGCATCGGCATCTCCACCCAACTGTAAATTCCAATTGCCGGCAACTCCTTCTCCGATCCCCGTGTCACCAACCGTAGCGTTTTCAATGTCGCCGTTATTAACCAGGTTCGTCACTGGCGCGGGCTCCGGTGTCGGCGTTGGCGGCGGTGATGGTGCCGGCCGCGGTTGCGGCAACGGTTCAGGACCGACGTTATCGTCACCGCCACATGCAGTCAGTGCTGCAACAAGGCTTAGTAAGAATATCTTCTTGAGCATGGGAAACCCTCTTTTCATTATTCTATTAAATAAAATTGTAATTGCTTTAAAAACCGGGGACACAAACAATTGAATGCTCATAACCCACGCGATATGCAATGAATCAACGGCCCATCGACAGCTTTTATTCCCGTTATTGATTGCTGTCAGGATCGCTCTGGCATCTGATTCTTTCAGATAACACTGAATTGTGCAATAAGACTCCTTTCGTCAATTTAGTATAGATTGCGGGAGGGCGATTCCAGGTAAAGATTGTGCCAACTTCTTATTCGATGGAAAAATACACTGCAAACCACTAATAACCAGTAGTTATATAACATCCCAATTTTATGCTACCCGTCCACTCCCGCCTGAACTCTAAATTAACTACGGCAGGGTTTTCACCAGGTCATTAAAGCCTTTCTGGGAGGAAATAAGCCAGGCGCGTGACGTATTTTCCTGTCCCGCATCCTCAAGCCGCACATCGCTGCTGACCACCTTTTTCACCTTCTCTTCGTCCTTTGGCTCGACGTCTACAATCAGCACATGCCGACCCAGTTTAAGCAGCTCGGCAAACCGGCGAAATTCTGCATTCTGGACCTGTATTCCCCGAAAACCGCCCTCCCAGGTACAAAAGCCAAAGACAACCACAGCCAGAAAGCCAAAGGGTAGCCACCCTTCCACGCCTTCCGCCCCAAAAAACAGACCGGCCAGCAGCACCAGCACCACCAAGGCCGCGCCGACACCCGCGCCAATAAGGCCGGACCGGATAATATCGCTTTTGGAGAGGGAATTGACGGCATTAATATGATGTCTGGCCGCTTCTTCATCCGCTTCGCTGAGTACATGGACCTGCTCCTTCGCAAGTCCTGCTTGTACCAAATCCTCGCTTACGTGTTCCAGTTCGTCCAGATCGTCAGATATATAGTAATGGCGCAGCATAACGTTATCTCCTGACTCATTCATACGAATTGTTTTCGGAAAGCAGAAGCATTTCCATGTGGTTAGACAAGTAAAAAGCACGAAAATCGCTGCTTTTTCACTGTTAGGCGCGTTAGCACTATTATCAGGAGGTTAAATAGCGAGCGGAAATAATAAGGAAAAGAGGGTTTACCAGCTTACCGCCACCGGCCAGAGTTTTTGCTTGTGCTGATCGAACTCCCGCCAAAGCTCCGCATAGGTCTTCTGTAACACCGGGTGCGGGACGTCGGGCGCCAATTCGCTTAGCGGCAGCAGGACAAAAGCATTTTTCGTGATTTCATCGCGAGGCAGGTTAATACCGTCAACAGTACCGGCGCAGTGACCATAGGAGAGGATATCGATATCCAAGGTACGGGAACTGAATTTTTTCCCGCCGCGCTGGCGTCCGTGCCGGTCTTCAATTGCACGAAGCCGTGACGACAGCTCCGCCACACCCAACTCCGTTTCAATTCCCACCACCAGGTTGTAGAAGTTGTCACCATCGAAGCCAACCGCCTCACTTTCGTATACACGGGAACATTCGATATCGCCAAACAGGCGTTTCAGCGACTGCACTGCCCGCTGGATATTATTTTCTTTATCGATATTGCTGCCGATGCTGAGGAAGCATTTAACCACCCGGCCTGTCTCCGCGTTCGATCTGGATGCCGACATTTTTCGCTCCCCGCAACGCACCGGGCTTGCTTAATCGCAAGCGCAGCCAGGAAACGCCAAATTCCTGCCGGACTATTTTTGCCACTTCTTCGGCCATGGATTCGATAAGGAAAAACTCCGCCTCCTCGATAAAACCAATCAGCCGCTTGGCCACCGCCTTGTAATTCAGCGCGTGCTCAATATCATCTGTTTCGGCTGCCCGGCGGATATCGAAGGCCATCTCCAGATCAAGGCTGACCCGCTGTTTTACCTCGCGCTCCCAATCGTAGATGCCGATAATCGTCTCGATCTGAAGATCGGTAATGTAAACAATATCCATAACTTTTTATTAAAAATAAAGTTAAACCGGCGCCAGGGATTCCAGCGACCAGCGGGGATGCACTTGAAGCGCCAGTGGCTCTACCTGTCCCGCCAACAAGCGCTGGCAGCCAGCGTAAGCAATCATGGCGCCGTTATCCGTGCAAAATTCGGGGCGGGCATAAAACACCTTGCTGCCAATTTTGGCCAGGGAGCGTTCCAGCTTCTCCCGCAATCGTTTATTGGCGGAAACGCCGCCGGCAATTACCAGGGTTTTCAATTCAGTCTGTTGTAACGCCCGCCGGCATTTTATCACCAGAGTGTCGACGACAGCCTCCTGAAATGCGTGGGCGATATCGGCACATGTTTGTTCCTCCGGCAAACCATCCTCCAGCGCATGCTCCGTTACCGTGTTGAGCGTGAAGGTTTTCAGGCCGCTGAAACTAAAATCCAGGCCGGGCCGGTCGACCATCGGCCGGGGAAATTTGAATCGTCCCGACGTTCCGTTTTCAGCCAGTTTGGCTATCTGGGGGCCACCCGGGTAATCGAGGTCCAGCATTTTAGCGGCCTTGTCAAAAGCCTCGCCGGCGGCATCATCCAGCGATTCACCGAGCATTTTGTAACGGCCGATGTCGGACACTTCGACCAGTTGGGTATGACCACCGGATACCAGCAATGCAACAAAGGGAAAATGAGGCGGATTTTCCTCCAGCAATGGCGCCAGTAAATGCCCCTCCATATGATGAACGCCAATTGCCGCACACCCGAGCGCGTAAGCCAGTGCCCTGCCAAAACAGGCGCCGACAAGAAGCGCCCCTATCAGACCGGGGCCAGCAGTATAGGCAACCGCATCCACGGCACCGGACGAGCGGGTATTTTTTAGCAGATTGTCCACCAGCGGCATTAACTTTCTTACGTGGTCGCGCGAGGCCAGTTCAGGGACGACACCGCCGTATTCCGAATGCAGTTTAATCTGGCTATACAGGTCGTGCCCCAACAGGCCCAGTTCGCTGTCGTATAAGGCAACGCCGGTTTCGTCGCAGGATGTTTCAATTCCCAACACACGCATATTTAATACTTCACCAATCAATTACTTCAAAAAGAAGACGGGCTCATCGCAAGAAAGCTGAATTTTTTCGGCCGATAATGGGACCGCAACAACGTATTCATTAAAAAACCGGCGCGCCTGTTTTGGAACATTACTTTGACGGCACTTTCTGTAAAATCTCAGATACTTTCACACGCCCTACCGGTTCTCAAATCTGTGACTCTTTTAACACTTAAAAATAAAACTAATATTTTCAACAAGTTATCAACCAAAAAGTCGTTCACTATAACCTAATGGCACCTGCAGCGATACTATAAAGCGGTTCGGAAACATTCAAGCCACATCCCATAGACTATAATTTGTACACATTGATTTATTTCTCTACCTGAATGAAATTCCTGTTTTCTGTATTTACATCGGTTTTATTACTGATCGGTCCGGCTGTCTCCGCCGAAGACCCTGTAGATATTATTATTCCCACTGCTACCGATCCTTCGAAAACCGAGGTGCCCGACCTTGTCGCGGTCCAGGCGTACAAGGAAGTTGCCGATTTTATGGATATCCCCATCTCCTACCGCTTTCTGCCACCGGCGCGCGCTTTCAGGGCTGTCGGGCAGAATAAAGCTATTTGTTATCTGGGCGGTACCGCGAAAATTATGGAGTATTATACCGGGGTTCCGCTTATCGCCAGCCGCCCGTTAAGCCGGCTGCGCTGGTATATCGCCTCCCCCGTGGGCACTCCGCCGCACAATAATATTGAAGAACTGAAAGGAAAAACCATCGGGCTTATGATGGGGCTCGACCCTTCCCGCCACATCAGGAATCACGACCAATATCACTTTGTATTCGCTTCCTCGTCAAACCTGATAAAAATGCTGCATTCCCACAGGCTGGACGCAGCCATCATTAATTCCGAGGTTGGCCGGGAGGTTTTTGAAGAGCTGTCCATTACCGCCGAGACCGTTCCTTTTTTGGAGTATGACAGGACGCTAAACTGCCGCAAGGACAACCCGCGCTCGCGCATCGTTATCCAGGCTTACGAACGGGCGTATTCGCTGGCAGTAAATAATGACCTTCGGCCTTCACCGTACATGATCACGACTCAGCGTTAACCGTTACGCTCGCGATAACGCCACCCTTTCCCCATTTCAGGCACGAGAGTTTCGTTTCGGCAATCAAAGAGGTAGCCATGACAAAAGCAGGTTAAGCGCTACCGGAATATTCGGGTAGCGCCACGCAACAAAAAGGACTGGAATCAGTTATACAACTAATTTCCAGCCCTGAAGAACGACAAATTAAAAATCAACGGCTCAAACAGCGGCGCCCACCTGGGCCTGCATTTTCTCCTTGACGGGAAGCTGTTCCGCTGGTTTGGCATCGACCAGCGATATTTGCCATGGCGTTGGTTCCGGCTTCCGGGCAACCACCAGGTGTTGCACTCCGGTGGGGCCGGTGGAAAACGAAAGGTTCTCTTTACTCCAACCCGCCAGCTCGAACACATGCTCAACCATTTTTTGCGTTCGATACCGATGTCGCCAATGCACAACTTTTTCCAGAAATTCCTCTTCAATGTTGTGGCTGGCAAAGGAGAAAATAAATATTCCTCCCGGCGCCAACGCATGCCTGATTTTGCCGACGAGCTTAATTAACGCGGGATTGGTAACCGCAACATCCTTGCGCTCTTCACTGTCCTTCCGGGCACGGTGATGTCGATTGCGGATAACCTTATCGACGTGATCACCGATTCCAACCAACGCAACAATGTGTTTTGAGTCCTTCTCCACCTCCGTATAGAAGTCATCTGCCATCATGCTGGCGCGGCGCTCGGGAAAATACGTACTGAAGTCTTTTCCTTTAATTCCACTGTCAATGGCATACCGGGCAGCAAGGTTGTACGAAGCCGGGTCGTCATGAACCAAAGTGTATTTCAAGAAGGACTTGTTATAGCTTTTCTCTATAGCATGGAAGGAATCAACCGCGTAAACCGCCGATCCCGCCCCGAGAATGTCGATGTTCAATGGAGAACTTAGCTTGTTCTTATCGAAATAGCTTTCAATAGCGGAAGCAAGCGTGTCGGCAACATGTCTTGTTCTCCAGCACACATCCCGCACATTGGCCATCTGGTGTATCCAAAGGGTCCATAGCGGCCCCAGTGTCAAACCAAACATCAACAGCAAGCCTTTTTGCCACATTGGTCTGCTTTCCTGAAGCATTGCCTTAAAGTACCAACCAGGTGATACAAAAAGCCACCGCTTGCACATAGGAATAATGCCAAAAGCGCTTTCAGGATTATTTCTAACGTAAGCGTAGACAGGACTGAGATCCAGTGCGATTTTTCCAAGGCCAGGATTTTTTGCTAGCATCTGGCACCAATGGCCATGCAGCTTGGTGAAAGGATTTGCAACGCTCATACTATACATCCCCCGATGTGTAAGTGTATCTGAGTTGCTTTAAACGATATGGTTTTTTTCTGCTTTTTTATAAATCCTGTGGTTTATTTAAAGTTACCAAGATTGATTTTATTTTTTGTTTCACCTCCCCCACGCCAACAAAACTTTTTTTATTTTTTATTTAAGAATTAACTTGTCTCGTAATATAGCAAAAAAACGACAGCTGTAAAATTTTTTTATCATTTTTTATTCAAAAAGTGTAACAAACAACAGCATTGATGCTAAAACCGGCGATACATATTACAAATAGTAACTTGTCCTATTTTGCTAATCTTCGAACTCTGGAGTACGCCGGCGCTTAAATCATTTTTTTCGAACCTCGCTTAATGCCAGCAATTAATGCATTAATTCAGTTAAAATTTTTTTAATTTACTTATCGGACAAAAAACGCAACCGCCCTCATTACTCGTGCTCAAAATGAGAGAGAAAAGTTCCATCGCACCACCAATGAAAAGCAAACGGAACATCGATTTATTTTTTCATAACGTCGTTGCCCGAATACTAAGTTACAACCTCCGGCTATACCTTTACCTGGATCAACTCCATCGCTCTTTTACACCAGCCACCTCCTTGAGCAAAATCACCCGGAACGAAACGGGCGCCACTTTGCTGCAGGGGCGGGATGAAAGTGCCACACCCGGGACATATATATGACGGAAAAGGCGCTGGCGCGCAACCCATCTGTTGCGGAGCCGAAATCATCACCAACAAAAGACTTGCAGGGTTACCGCCATATGTATAGAATTCGGCACCCTTAATTATGTGTTCCCGGTGGGCCAGTTGGGCGCCCGGAGCAGGTTATCCACCAGATCAGGTAGCACTATGCCTTCAGTAAAACTGAAAGAGAATGAACCCTTTGACATGGCACTCCGCCGTTTCAAGCGTTCCTGCGAAAAAGCAGGCGTATTGGCCGAAGTCCGTCGCCGCGAGTTCTACGAGAAGCCCACTTCCGTACGCAAGCGCAAAGCCGCCGCAGCGGTAAAGCGACATGCCAAGAAGGTTCAGCGGGAAACCCGCAAGTTTCAGCGCCTCTACTAATACCGGGCCTGTACTTCATTTCGTAGTCGGCCCCCCGACGGCTACCATAAAGGCGGCATCCGGATGGCAAGCGAGATAAAAGAACAGATAGCAGAAGCAGTTAAAGACGCCATGCGCGCTAAAGATAAACAGCGCCTTGGCGTTTTGCGCATTTTAATGTCCGAATTCAAGCGTATTGAAGTGGACGAGCGTATAGAACTGGACGATGCCCGCGTACTGGCGGTACTCGACAAACAGGTCAAACAGCGCAAGGACTCCGCCAGCCAGTATGCCCAGGCCGGGCGCCAGGACCTGTGTGACCAGGAAAATTTCGAAATCTCCGTTATCCAGGAGTTTCTCCCCTCTTCCCTCTCCAGCGAAGAAATCAGCCAGATTATTAAAGAAGCCGTTGCCGAAAGCAGTGCCGAGGGCATGCGCGATATGGGCAAGGTAATGGCCATCGTCAAACCCCAGGTGCAGGGCCGCGCCGATATGGGCGAGGTGAGCAAGCTGGTCAAGGATCAGTTGGGCTGATCAAGAACCCCACCCCGACCCTCCCCTTCGCAAAGGGGAGGGAGTAAATGCTCCTCCCCCTGAGAAGGGGGAGGCCGGGAGGGGGTTGTTAGGTTAAACTTCCTCCATGAGCCGCATCCCGCAAACTTTTATCGACGATCTGCTTAACCGCATTGATATTGTGGACGTGGTCGATCACCGGGTGAAGCTCAAGAAATCCGGCAAGAACTACAGCGCCTGCTGCCCCTTCCACGAAGAAAAAACCCCCTCCTTTACCGTTAGCCCCGACAAGCAGTTCTACTATTGCTTCGGCTGCGGCGCCACCGGCAACGCCATTGGCTTTTTAATGGAGTATGAGCGGCAGGGTTTTATCGACGCGGTCGAATCCCTGGCCAAAACCGCCGGGCTCGAAGTACCGAAGGAAACCAGCCAGCAGGACAAGCAATATGTTGCTCGGCAGAAGAACCTCTACGACATTCTCACCAAAGCCGACGCCTGGTACCGGCAAACACTGCGCGAACACCCCAGCCGCACCCAAGCGGTGAAATACCTGCGGGGCCGGGGCCTGACAGGCGCCATCGCCCGTGATTTCGGTCTCGGCTACGCACCGCCGGGCTGGGACAACCTGCTGGTAAAACTGGGCGCCAATGAAGAAGACCGCAAACTGCTGACAGACAGCGGCCTAGTGATCCGCAAGGAGGAGGAGGACGGCAAGCTCTACGATCGCTTTCGCAACCGGATCATGTTCCCCATCCGCGACACCCGCGGCCGCATTATCGGCTTTGGCGGGCGCGTACTGGGCAACGACAAGCCCAAATACCTCAACTCGCCTGAAACTGACGTATTCCACAAAGGCCGTGAACTATACGGCCTATACGAAGCCCGCCAGTTCAACCGCCAGCTGGACAACCTGATTGTGGTGGAGGGTTATATGGACGTGATCGCCCTCGCCCAGTTCGGTATCAGTAACGCGGTGGCCACGCTCGGCACCGCCTGCGGCGAGGAGCACCTGCAACTGGCCTTCCGCTATGTGAGCGAAGTGGTATTCTGCTTCGACGGCGACCACGCCGGCCGCACGGCGGCCAAACGGGCACTGGTAAATTCACTCTCCTCCATGCAGGACGGCCGCCAGGTGAAATTCCTGTTCCTGCCGGAAGGCCAGGACCCGGACACCCTGGTACGGCAGATCGGGCCGGATCGCTTCAAGGCACAAATCAAATCCGCCGTACCGCTGGAGGAATTCCTGTTCGACGTGGCCGCGGAGGGCATCGACGTGCACAGCATGGAAGGCCGCGCCCGCTTCAGCAAAATAGCGGCGCCCCTGCTCAATGAACTCCCCCAAGGTGTATTCCGTGAGTTAATGTTTACCAACCTGGCAAAGCGCACCGGCCTGGATAGAAACACGCTGATGGAGCTGACGCAGGAAAAAATTGCCCTCGTCAGCGAGCCGGCACCCGCCACCGAGGCAGCCAGGATACACCCACCCCAGGCAAACGATGTTCCTGCAGATCACGGCGAAGTACCGCCCGACTTCCTCCTGGCGGAGAACACCCGGATCCCGGCCAAAAAGCCGTCCGCCATCCACCTCAACCCGGTGCGGACGGCCACCATCCTGCTGCTGGACAACCTGGAACTGGCGGGAAAAATATCGGTAAAACCGGAACGAATCGAATCCGACGATGCCGAACTGAACCGGCTGTACGCCCTGATCGATTACCTGCAAAGGCGGCCCAACAGCAGCTTCCATGGCATTATCGGCTATTGGGGCGGCATTTATGGCGTGGAATCCCAGCAGGACCTGGCGGCGCTGGTGGCCAATCAGTTTATGGGCACGGCCAAAACCATTAACTCCTACGACCCCCTAAAGGAACTGGAATCAGCCATTAATAAGATAAATCAGCGTATTATTGCAAACAAACGCCGGGAGGAGCTGTCCAAACTCCAGGCTATCGGCCTGCAAAACCTCAATGAGGAACAAAAAAACCGTTTCCGTGAACTGGTCAGCCTGCAATAGGCAACTATACTCAGGTCCGGATGGCGCTAAAAAAGCCCTCGTTTTCCCGTTGATTTTATAGATAGCGGCACCATATCCCGCTATAATTGCCGGCTTCCTAAAATTCATCCAATGTTTTTACTTACGCTACAGGAACCTGAATGAGCGAACAGGCCCAACAGCAATCTCGTATCAAAGAACTGATTAATCGCGGCCGAGAACAAGGCTATCTGACATACGACGAAGTTAACGACCATCTTCCAGACGACATCTCCGATCCCGACCAGGTTGAAGACATCATCCAGATGATCAACGACATGGGTATCCGGGTGTACGAAGTGGCACCGGATGCGGACGAGCTTCTAATGACAGATGGCGAAGCCTCGCCCGATGAAATAGCCGCCGCGGAAGCCGCGGCCGCCCTCGCCGCGGTGGAAACCGAAGCGGGTCGCACCACCGATCCGGTGCGTATGTACATGCGCGAAATGGGTACCGTCGAACTGCTTACCCGCGAAGGCGAAATTGCCATCGCCAAGCGTATCGAGGAGGGCCTGCGCGAACTCATGCACGCCCTGGCCCTGTGGCCCAATACCGTTCAGCAAGTGATGGATGAATATGACCTGGTGGGCAAGGGTGAACGCCGCCTGAGCGACGTCATCAGCGGCTGGCTCGACCCGGCCGAGGAAGTACAGGCCGCCACCCCGCTGGATGATGAGGAAGAAAGAATCAATCGTTCGAGCAACAGCAAGGATGACGATGATGACGATGATGACGACGAGGAAGACGACGACAGCAATACCGACGAAGATGAAACCTCCGGCATAGACCCGGAGTACGCCCGCGAGCGCTTCGAAGAACTGCGCAAGCAACTGGATAAAACCGTCAAAGCCATCAAGAAAAACGGCCGCGAAAGCAAGGCCGCCGGCAAGGAACTGGAAACCCTGGGTGAAATATTCAAATTCTTTAAACTGCCGCCGCGCCAGTTCGACCCCATTTACCTGAACGCCCGCGAAGTACTGGCCCGCATTCGCGCCGAAGAGCGCGAAATCATGCGCCTGTGCGTGCGCGTAGCCGGCATGCCGCGCAAAACCTTTATGAAGGAATTCCCCGGCAACGAGATCAACGACAAGTGGATTCCCAATATCGTCAAGAAAAAACGCGACTATTCGGACTCCCTCAAGCCCTACCAGGAAGACATCCTGCGGGGGCAGCGCAAGTTGCAGCAGATCGAAGAGGAAACAGGGCTTTCCCTGCCGGCCATCAAGGAAATCAACCGCCGCATGTCCATCGGCGAGGCGCGCGCGCGCCGCGCGAAAAAGGAAATGGTCGAGGCTAACCTGCGCTTGGTTATTTCCATTGCCAAGAAGTACACCAACCGCGGCCTGCAGTTCCTCGACCTGATCCAGGAAGGCAACATCGGCC
>CAYVIB010000004.1:194155-195356 GCA_964451365.1 uncultured Cellvibrionaceae bacterium | reverse complement strand
AAACAAAGGGTAGGAGAGCAATACTGTCATGGGAAATATTAAATTATCGAAAGAACTCGTAATCGCGGTAGTTGTTATCGCGGCACTGTTATACATCGGCCCCAGAATTACGTTTTTGGTCGGAGCGAAGAAGGCGGACAATCAAATCGAATCCTTTAATCAAACGATCAAGCAACGCCAGGAAAGAGTCACCGCCTCGGTTGAAAGCCTGGGTATTGCCGACGAGAATTTCCTGTCCTGTATTAAAGCCGCGGCGGACGAACGCGCCCGCATCCACCCAAACAGCACCGGCGGAATTGACGATGTTCGCGAACTGACGCACCTGCGCTGCCCGCGCCGAAAAGTGCTTTCCATCAACGGTGTTGAGCAACTGACGAACCTGACCTACCTCAATATCAGCCGCAACCACATTGAAGATATATCCCCCTTGCAAGCCAATACAGCGCTTAAGTACCTTCAAATAGACGAAAACCCGATTAAGGATATTTACCCGTTGAAAAGCCTTGCCGCGCTGGTTGATGTGCGCCTGCCGGAATTGCCGGAAATGCCCTGCGATGACGTGCGAAAAATTATCGGTAATATCAGCAGCAATATCGGCAGTATCAATTGCCGTAAGTCCTCGGCACTTGCCAAGGCCGATCGGGCGGAATCACGAACCGTTGAAGAAGCGGATGAAAAATCCTACCGGTTGAATTCGAGCCAGGAGCAAGAGTTGCTGGATTATGAGTTCGACGTGCAGCGCAGGTATGACTGAGCCAATGAAAAAAAATGCCAGTGGATTCACGTTAATCGAAGTTCTTATCGTACTCGCGATCATTTCCATTCTGGCGGTGATTGCGCTGCCTTCCAGCGAAGGTAAAATCAATCGCGTCCGCATTCAGGAAACGTTAAAACTGGTGGACCAGTACAAGGGCAGGATAGAAGCCTACTACCGGTTGAAAGAGGAATTTCCAGTGGATAATGAAGAAGCTGGACTTCCCGAGCCGCAACAAATCATCGGCAATTTTCTGGCTGAAACGCAAGTGATTGACGGCGCGCTGCACCTCTACCTTGGAAACAAGATAAGCCCGGACCTTGCAGGGAAAGTTATTTCCGTGCGACCGATATTTGTTCCGGCGGCCGAAGGTGCTCCCATATCCTGGATATGCGGCTACGACACAGTGCCGGCGGGAATGGTCGTTGCCGGAGAAAACCTTACCAA
>CAYVIB010000004.1:151026-194055 GCA_964451365.1 uncultured Cellvibrionaceae bacterium | reverse complement strand
GCGGCTACGACACAGTGCCGGCGGGAATGGTCGTTGCCGGAGAAAACCTTACCAACGTCGACCGCACTGTATTACCGATTTCGTGCTACTAAAAATCTATTGAAGGCGCCCTGCGTTTAAACGCAAGGCCACTCAATATCAAAGGTGGTCAATTCTCTGCTGCACCTTTCTCAGGTCGCGCCGGAGATCGCTGGTACAGTCGTACCATCTCTTGCGCATGTACTCGTTGGAATCGTCGGTGGGATCGAACGACGGTTGTGCCCCGCATTTATTTTCCATATCCACTTGCAACTGCTGCGCAATTTCAATCAGTCGGCCTTTTTCCGTTTGGTTCTTCGCTTGATACTCGGCCACCTTGTCCTGTTGGTTTTCGGCCCAGTCGATAGCACAACGTAAATCCCGTATCCGCTGCGTATCCTGCGTGTATTGTTCCTGGTAGTTCGCTATTCGCTGGTTTTCGCGGCGGGAGCTTTCGCCGAAGTAACGATCGTACTTATTGAGTTCGCGATTATATTTATCGCTCCGCTCCCGGTTTTCACTGATTCGCGCCATGGATTCTCTCCAGCGTTCCAGTGATCTTGTTACATCCTGAGTGTAATACTTCGATGACGATCCACGATATTCCGAACTGCCCGGCAGCTGGATTTCACCGCAGTACTCGCCTCCCGCCCTCGAGGTCACGCGGGTCATGGCCCCGCCATCCACATCCATCTCCTCCACCTTCGCCTTGGGCTCCTCGCCTTTGCGAGGCGGAACCTGGGAAAAGGTAACCCTTCCGTTTTCATCCACAATTTTGTAGAGCTTGCCCGCGTTCGCCAAAGGGGCGAGTATTAGAATTGTTATTAAAATCAGCAAGTTAGCCTTCATGCTAAGCGTTCTCCCGCATCTGGGGCGCGACTGTTCCCGCGCCGTTAATCCAATTTATTAGTAAGAGTGTAGTCGGTGTGGAAGGATAATCAGCCTGCTGATTAAAATCCACCCTGCATTGTCGTTTTATTCATCATATTTGCCTGAGCCGCTTTACAGCAGGGGGGATACCCGTGAGGTTCGAGCTGAAAATTTTTTAATGGGCGAATAACAAAAAGTCTGAAAGATGTTCTAACGTTTCCACCAACTCGTGAAACGAACCCGAACAGCCCAATAAATCATTGACACCGTAACCAGAATGACCGGTATTGAAACTATCGCTATCTTACGCAATGGCTCGGGAAACACCTGCCTTTGCCCGAGAAAAAAGGACCCGACAGCGATAAACAGCCCCAGATGCATGCGCCATAGGTGACGTGTAATACGTTGCCGGCCGGAAATGCCGCCACGCAAGATAACTTTCAGATCCAACAGGGCCGCAAGGGCGATGACACCAATAAAAATGTAACCGGGTATTCCACCACCGATAGCTGTTCCGGCTTTGACGGCGGCAATGTGAACAACCGAGGTCGCGGTAATGCCGGCTGCCGCGATAAGAAAGGCAGCAATCTCGAATCGGCCAATCTCACCGTCTCCACGTTTAGCGGCCATCCACCCCGTTAGAACAAGATAAATTGTCAGAATGCCGGAATTAACATCATTAATATCGTTGTGAAGGTAGCCGAGAAACGCTGCGCCCGCAGCATTTACAGGCATGGCGATGGTGAAAGCAATTCCGGCCTTCCGGTGCCACCGGGCGCCTTTTCGAAAAAGCAGGGCCAAGAATCCGCTTAATATTCCGACCAGCCCGCTGTAAATATGAGTGTGTAGAATTAAGCCTTCCATTTTTATTCCCTCTGATTGCCGCCGCCCGAAGGACGTGTTCGACCGGGCGAGCCCAGGTCAGGTAGACACCGCTTATACCGGCTACAGGAACAACCTGCCGGTCCAACGGTGTACTCCGGGTGTCTGTATCCTGATTCGTGGAATAAACTCCAGCGATCCGCAGCCCATCGCAACCATTGCAACAATAATATGCGTGCCGATCGCGATATTGCCTGTGGTATCTCCTCGAATAAAGCCATGCGGCATATAAGTAGCGTACAACCCGTTCCATCCTCGTATCAGGACGATGGAGCCGTAGTATCCTCCCAAATATATGATAAACATCCCCATGCCTATCAGGGTTATGACAAGCCACAACTTGGCGGAGGTCTGTAACACGCATTCGGCCGCGACTGAAAAACAGCTTGTCTGTTTTAGCCTCGTGACATTATTCATATTGGCTCGTCCTACGAATTATCATTGTCGCGCGCTTGAATTTGCGCACGGCAACCGGTGGGAGCAGTAGTGTGGAGTGCCGTGCCACCGTGGACAACCAAATGGAGGCTTGTTCGTGTCCGGGCCGTCCGGCTCGGACACTATTGATCAGGATGGAGAGGTATTGGTGAACTCTTGCGTACCTGATCTCATGGATGAGCGGTACCGGCTCGGGGTGGTGCGTGTGTGTCTTGTGAACGCGGTATTGAATGTCGATCGGGAGTTGAAGCCGACATCGTGGGCGATGGTCTTGATGAGGTCGTCGGTTTCCGCCAGTCTTCGCTGTGCTTCTGTGACGCGATGTGCATTGACGAAATCGAAGAAGTTTGTCTCCAACTTTTCATTTAGCGTCTGGGAGATGTAATACTCCGAAATGCCTAGGTGCTCGGACAGCGCGCGCAAAGAAAGAGTCGGCTCTTTGAACAATTTATCCTCCGTCATAGCCAGGTCCAGCCTCGCCGCAATACGCGTCATGCGTTCGCCGCTCAGCGCCGAGCGGGCGTACTTGGCGGCTTCAACGGGGGGCGGATCCAGTGTGACGTCGGCACGGCTGTAAATGGGCCGCTGCATAAGTCCGCAGAACGCGATGGCGCTAATCCAGGCCAGCTCGAAAAATGCGGTTACCGAATCGACCCACGCAGGTTTGCTGCCCTGCATGGCCCACAGTCCGCTTAAAACATACCACGCCCATCCGATAGCCAGGGCCAGCAGGGTCCAACGCAGCCAGTTCAGGGATTTGTCTTCAATGTTGGAGAACAGCCCCCTGACGGTTTTCGTATGTCGCAGGAGCAGGCTGAATGCTCCGGCGAGGCAACCGATAGAAAAAATAAAAAACCAAAGGTAGATCAGTTTACAGGTGCGATTGAGCCACTCCAGAATCTCGGGCGTGAACTGCTCGGTAAACATTAATATCTTGTCTTCGGGGCTCCAAAAATAAAATTCGAAAATGATTGCAGTCAAAACCAGCGGCCCGGCGAGCGCCCATATATCGCGTCTGGTCAGTGGCCGCGGCGTTGCCGAGGTGGCGGATCGCGAGTAAAAATAAATTGCAGGCCCCAGCAACATGGAAGTAGGGAATACAAGACCGGCTAAAACTGTAAGAACTTGAAAGCTGCCAATCATGAAGGAAAGCGCGTCGGCTTTGTTCAGAAGGCAAATGAACAAAAAGGCAGCCAAAAAATATGTCTGATCGCGCCGTTCCGTGCGGCGTGCAATCAACAGCACGATGGCAAATGAGATCAATGACACCGTCATTGCGAGAGCTATAATTTCGGCTTGCTTCATTTGGCTAACTGTTTATCGTCATGCTTTGGAATTAGTGTACTGATGGTGATACCCCATTCAGTTCACGTTCAAGCGCTGCCTATTTGCGTATGCGGATTACAGGGATGAGTATAAAAGTATACGTGGCCTATGACTACGCTGCCGGCAGTTGGAACGCTTTTTCCGGTGAACTTCCACTTGGCCGACCGAGGCGGAAGACAAAGACAGCAGCGTTTCGCGGGCCGCCGCAAGGGGCAGCGAGGAGAATCAGCCCTGAATGGCATTTATTCTTTGGGTCAAAGCGCTGCTCCCGGAAGGAGGGGAGTACCATCAATAAAAAGCTGAGTGCAAAAAACCAATACTCCCTTGGCACCGCATTCCCTTGTTGCACCGGAATTTGGATGTTTTAATTAATGCCGGTCAACCCGAAATGAAAAATAATAAATGGACAAACTCGACCGCATCCAACGCCTTCATCGCGTTCTTCTGTCGCACAGGTATCCCGTGCCCATGCGAAAACTGGAAGAGGAGCTTGAATGCACCGCAAAAACCGTCAGGCGCACCATAGACATCCTGCGTTTTCAACTGGATGCACCGCTGGAAAATAATTCTAAAGGCTGGTTCTACACGGACGAAAAATTCGAACTCCCCGGCCTGTGGCTCACCACTGACGAACTGCAATCGCTGGTAGCCCTGCTTCACATTCTCCACACCATGGAGCAGGGCCTGATAGATGGCGAGTTGAATGTTATTGAAAAAACCATCACCCGCCTGTTGGCCAATCGCGGTATTAGCATCAAAACCTTTAGCGAGCGTATCAAATTTCTGCCAATGGCCAAGCGGCCGGTGCGATCCAACATATTCGCTCACATCTGCGAAGCACTGCTCAACCAAAAGCAAATATCCATTCAATACCAGGACAGCAAGGACAACAAAACCCGCCGCGACATCAGCCCTCAAACCTTGGCTTACTACCGCGAAAACTGGTACCTGGACAGTTGGTGCCATAAACGCAAGGAACTGCGCACTTTTATGGTGCCCCGCATAAATCGGATCTGGACGTCCGACAAACCGGCCAAACAACTCCCCCAAGCCGAACTCGAAGAACATTTCGCCAGCGCTTACGGCATCTTCGCGGGTAAAGCCACCAACACCGCCAAACTCAAATTCCACCCGGAAATCGCCCCAGCCATCGCCAGCCAGCAATGGCACCCGGAGCAGGTAGGGGAATGGGAGGAAAACTATTACCTCCTTAGCTTCCCGTATGGGGATGATCGCGAACTGGTACTGGATATCCTGCGGCATGGCGAACAAGTGGAAGTCCTGGAGCCGCCAGCGTTAAGGCAGACCCTGATCGCGCGGTTAAAGGAGGCCTTGGGGGTGTATGAATAGCTGGATAAACAGCCAGTCCCGAACCTGTCCCTCGGGGGTGGTAGAGTGGCTGAAATTTTAGGTTAGGGCGCTATGGACGATTTCTCACCATCCGATTTAAAGGCAATTTTGCATTCCAAGCGGGCGAATCTCTATTACCTTGAGCACTGCCGCATCATGCAAAAGGACGGGCGTGTGCTGTACCTCAAGGAGGCGAAGGATGAGAACCAATACTGGAATATTCCCATCGCCAATACCACGGTAGTCATGCTGGGCACCGGTACCTCCATAACACAGGCGGCGGTGCGAATGCTTGCCCAGGCCGGAGTTTTAATCGGCTTTTGCGGAGGTGGCGGCACACCGCTTTATATGGGATGCGAGATCGAATGGATGACCCCGCAGAGCGAATACCGGCCCACGCAATACCTGCAAGGCTGGCTCTCATTCTGGTTTGATGATGAAAAGAGGCTCGCGGCGGCGAAGCAAATGCAGCAATCGCGGATAGGATATCTACTGAGAGTCTGGGAAAAGGATAGGGATCTGAAAACCGAAGGCTTCCATGGAACCGATGGCGATGTTCAAAACGCACTGGATGTTTTTAGTAAGCGCACGGTGCAGGCGAGACATTCCGGCGAATTATTGTTGACCGAGGCCCAACTCACCAAGGCCCTGTACAAATACGCCGCCAACAGAACGGACTTTGGCGATTTCAGCCGTGAGCGCGAAGGTACCGACAAGGCCAACGCCTTCCTCAATCACGGAAATTACCTTGCCTACGGCCTCGCAGCTACCACCCTTTGGGTACTGGGAATCCCCCATGGGTTTGCGGTCATGCACGGCAAAACCCGCCGGGGCGCGCTGGTTTTCGACGTGGCGGACCTGATCAAGGACGCCATTGTCCTGCCCTGGGCCTTCATCTGCGCCAGGGAGAACGCGACCGAACAGGAGTTCCGCCAGCAAATACTGCAGTCGTTTATCAATCATAAAGCGCTGGACTGCATGTTCGATCAGGTGAAGGAGATTGCATTAAATGACGAGGCGGAGGAGATGTGATGGTGATCGCCTCCTTACCCTTGCGTCCCGTGGAAACCAGTACTTGTGGCACATACGTGGCGACTGATAAAATACTGTATTTTTATACAGTTAAAAATATACGGTACAAGGAACTGCAATGAAAACGGATAAAATCAACCGCAAAATTGAAGTACTCGAAACAGAAATCGCCGTTGTTTCGGTGAAGGACCAGGATTACATTTCTTTGACGGACATGCTGAAAGCCAAGGATGGTGATTTCTTCATCTCTGATTGGTTGCGCAATCGCAATACGGTCGAATTTCTGGGCATCTGGGAATCTGTCCATAACCCGAATTTTAATTATGGCGAATTCGCCACAATTAGAAGTCAGGCGGGTTTGAACAGTTATAAGATCAGCGTAAAAGAATGGGTTGCCAAGACGGGAGCCATCGGCCTTGTGGCAAAGGCAGGCCGGTATGGAGGCACGTACGCCCACAAAGATCTGGCCTTTGAATTTGGAATGTGGATCAGTCCAGAATTCAAAATTTATCTCATCAAAGAATTCCAGCGTCTAAAGGAAACGGAGCAGGCCCAACTGGGTTGGGACATCCGTCGCAATCTGGCACGTATCAACTACCACATCCACACCAACGCCATCAAAGAGAACCTGATTCCCCCTGAACTGACGCCACAACAAGTTAACCTGGTGTATGCCACGGAAGCGGATGTGTTGAATATGGCCCTGTTCGGCATGACGGCCAAACAATGGCGCGAGGTCAATCCTGGGGAAAAAGGCAATATTCGTGACTACGCCAACGGCGCCCAACTGGTCTGCCTGGCCAATATGGAAAACCTGAACGCCGTATTTATCCATGACGGACGGCCTCAGCATGAGCGACTGACTCGTTTGAACCAGATAGCCATTTCGCAAATGACATTGTTAATGGAAGACAAAACCCTCGAAAAACTGGAAAGAAGTAAATAATCATGATGGTGACATTTGTATCCCAGTGCGAAAAAAATGCGCTCAAGAAAACCCGGCGGGTTTTGGATGCGTTTGCAAACCGGATTGGGGACAACACGTGGCAAACTATTATTACCGAAGATGGATTGCTTACTGTTAAGAAGATGTTGCGTAAGACGGCGTCCAAGAATACGGCAGTGAGTTGCCATTGGATACGCTCGCGGTCGCGGAGCCAGTTTTTATGGGTAGTGGGAAATAAAAGGAAGTTTGATAACGAGGGCAGGGTGCCGGTGAATATTACTCGCCGTGATACATTAAGGAAAGAAATAGAAAACAACTGGTTTACTGGAGAAGATATAAAACTGCTTTCACAAATGGCGGCGTTGCTCCACGATTTGGGTAAGGCCAGTATTGCTTTTCAAAACCGATTGCGCGGCAAACTTTCGGAGAAAAACCTCTATCGTCACGAATGGGTATCGCTGCGTCTATTTCTGGCTTTTGTTGGCAAAGATGACGATGAAAGCTGGCTGCGCAGAATGATTTCCCTGGCCGATCAGGATGAAACAGCGTGGACTCAAACAGGCAGGTTTTGGCGAGATGGTATCGACGAGCACACGCCTCTCCCCTTTGAAGGGTTGCCATCTTTAGCGTCAGCGGTTGCGTGGCTGGTAGTAACTCATCACCGCCTCCCCGTTATTCCTGTCTACGATTCTTTTGAAAACAGACAATTACATTTTGGCGCAAAATGCAAAAATTTTCGCGCTGACCAACTGCCGGAATTACTAAGATCGGTTAATGCTGACTGGAATGAAATTGTACAACAATCTCCCCTAGATTCAGTGATTCCCTATTGGACATTTGAAACCAGCCTACCATTTGAGTTACCCAAATGGCGAAAAAGAGCGGCGGTGCTCGCTGATAAGCTACTGCGGTTAACAAAATTCCCGGGGAAAGGGGATTGGTTAAATAATCCTTACATAATGCATCTTGCAAGGCTCAGCCTGATGGCAGCGGATCATCACTACTCTTCCTTGCCGCCAGATTCAAAGGATAGGGTGCAAGGCGACGCTGGTGATTCACTATTCGCCAATACCCATAAAGACGGGTCACTTAAGCAGACCTTGTCTGAACACTTGTTAGGTGTGGCCCGCTTAACTGGTAGCATAGCTCATTCCTTGTCGCATATTGAGCGTCATCTGCCTCGGCTAGCCGACCATCGCGGTTTGGCGCAACGCAGCGGCTCACCGAAATTCCGTTGGCAGGATAAAGCCGCCGAGGCGGCGGCGGAACTGCGTCAGCCTTCGGAAAAAAGCGGTGCTTTCATCGTTAACATGGCTTCCACTGGATGCGGAAAAACATTGGCCAATGCCCGAATTTTGTATTCACTTTCCAATCCGGACGAAGGAATGCGGGCATCTTTCGCGTTAGGACTTCGCACCCTGACGCTGCAAACCGGGCGTAGTTATCGGGAGGATCTGCGTTTAAGCGAAGATGAACTGGCTATACGTGTGGGCGGCTCGGCGAATCGGGCACTATTTGAGTTTTACGAAGCGCAGGCTGAAGCATCCGGTTCCGCTTCCACGCAGGATTTAATGGAAGAAGATGGCTATGTGGCGTACGAAGGTTTTTTGGATGAACACCCGGTTTTGTCTAAAGCCCTGGCGGATCGGCGTATCCGATCGCTTATATCCGCGCCCATTCTTGTTTGCACTATTGATCATCTAATGCCTGCAACGGAAGCGCAGAGAGCCGGCCGGCAGATTGCCCCCATGCTGCGATTAATGAGCAGCGATCTGGTTCTCGACGAATTGGATGATTTTGATATTGATGATTTACCTGCGCTAACACGCCTTGTGCATTGGGCTGGGCTGCTTGGCAGCCGTATCGTTATATCATCGGCCACCTTGCCTCCCTCGCTGGTTGAAGCAATGTTCCAGTCTTATTTGGAGGGGAGAAAACATTTTTATCGAAACCGAAATGAACTCGGGGCGCAAGGCGACACTAAATTGAGTATTCCTTGTTTGTGGGTGGATGAATTTAGTGTGCAAAGTATATCTTGTGGAGAATATTCACTTTTTGTTCAAGACCACGCGCGGTTTGTGTCTAGTCGGGTTTCCCATTTGGATAAAGCAATTAAGAAAAACGGTGCCACCCGCCGCGGTAATTTGCTTCCACTAAAAGTTCAATCAAGTAAACGAGAAGACATTTACCGCGAGTTTGCCGTACCTGTATATGAGGCGATTCTCAGGGCGCATAGCGAACATCACGAAGTGTGTCCCATGAGTGGAAAGCGAGTAAGCTTTGGACTGGTTAGAATGGCTAATATTGAGCCACTTATTAGTATGGCACGGGAATTTTTTGGTTTGGGTGCGCCAGAAAATTTCCGATTTCATTTATGCGTATATCATTCGCGCTTTCCCTTGGTTTTACGTTCGGCCATCGAACATCAACTGGATACCACACTCAATCGGCGCGTTCCAAATGCTGTTTATGAAAAGCGGGATATCAGGGCACTCATTGACAGCCATCCGGAACAAAATCATGTGTTTATTGTTTTGGGGTCACCCGTCACTGAAGTCGGGCGCGACCACGATTACGATTGGGCTATCGTCGAACCGTCTTCCATGCGTTCCTTGATACAACTGGCAGGCCGGGTGCAGCGCCACCGTCAACAGCGATGTGAATCCCCAAATGTTTTGATTTTCAATAAAAACTTACGCCATTTCTACAAGGAAAAGGCAAAAAACGGTTATCCAAAAGCGGTATTTGTTAAGCCAGGGTTTGAGAAGGAGGAAGCTGCTTTTCGCCTGACCTCCCACAACCTGGAAAAATTATTGAACCCAAAGGATTACCAGATCATTACCGCGAAGCCTCGGGTTCAGCCCCATCCCCAGCCGTGGAAAGCTACTACCAACCTGGTGGACTTAGAGCACGCCCGATTGGCAGATTGCATGCAGCCGAAAGATTTCGATGCCGCGCCTGCCGGACGCGGCCAAAAGCCACCTGACATGCGGCTTAATTCCGCGTGTATATGGCAATTCCCCCAGTCGGCACTAACTTGGGTGCTCCCACAGCAGCAGCCGTTCCGACTGAACCTGATGAGGGAGGAAACCCTGGTTTTTTTGCCTGATGACGATGAGGAGGGTTTGATTCTACACCGCGTTCATCAAGTGCCAACCAAGGGTAAACCGGCCATTTATACGTCTGAAGCCAACCGACTCACCATTCCAACACTGGAAATGGGGAGGGGAATAGGCGTCTGGGGGCAGTATGACTTGATGTCTTTGTTGCGGGAACTGGCGCAGGATCAGGACATGACGCTTATCGAATGCGCGGCAAAATTTACTTCAGTAAATGTTCCTGAAAGTATCCAGGGATGGCAATATCACCCTGCGTTGGGATTCTGTATTAAAAAATAATTTATTCCGCAAGCTCGATTGGAGGAAAAATGTTAACTAAGCGTGCAATGGCAATACAGTCGGTTCTTGAAAGTCACGTAATGAAACGGCGTGAAGAAACTCTTCGAAAATTTGAAGGGAAGGAGGATGCTTTATCAAAAAATGAACGAGCAAAAGCCATCAAGGAGTACGATGTGAAGTATATTTTACTAGAAGGGGCTAAGTATTCTGACCAAGTACAAATAGCCACTCATGTAGCCAAGGGAGTCCATCCTGATTTAAAGGTAAAAAATGTAACTAATATTCTGGTAGATACGGTATTACATAAAGAAATGAAGTGCGTAGGAAGCCACTCGATTATTGAACGGGAGTTTATTGCTGATTCCACCGGCAATGGAGCGGTAAATAAGAAAGGATATGAGCTGCATCTGCTCATGCAAGTTATCTTTGAGGGAGAAAAAATTATTGATATATTGACACGGGATGATCCGGATGCCATGGCGGCTCTTGGAGAATTTATGGGTAAAGAACAATTTAATCCAAGTCAGCTTAAAGATTTATATAGGGATAAATGCGAAGAATTATCTTCGCACAACCTTGCGAAACAGCTGTATTGGTTTGTAGAGGGAGATCCTGTGGACGATGACAGCTATCATTTACTCGCGCCACTTTATCCGTCATCGCTGATACACCGTATTTATGGAGAAATACACAGAGATAGATTTGGGGAGGAAAATTCTTTAGCGAGAAAAGCAAGGAGCGAGGATAAGCCGTCTACTTATATTTTTAAACGATATCCAAAATTGGCGGTTCAAAAATTAGGTGGAACGAAACCGCAAAATATTAGCCAGCTAAATAGCGAGAGGCGAGGAGCGAATTACCTGCTATCCTCTAGCCCTCCCATTTGGCGTAGCAATAATGACAGAATGTATCTAGGTATAGATTCAACGCTTAATTATTTTCGCAGTTTTGAGGGTGTCAACACCTTGGTCAAACAGCTCATAGCACTGCTTAAAAGCGATCCTTCCAACACGATGGAAACGCGAAAAAGGCGTGAGAATATCGAGCGTGCATTGGGCCAAAGCCTCGCTACTTTTGGCCTGTCAATTCGTCAATCCTTCGAGCCCGGTTGGACGCGTAGCCCCGAGTGCAATTTGGTTTTATGTGAACAAATTTGGCTTGATCCTGAACGGGCAGAGCTACCAGCTCGCCCGGATTTCGAGGAGCAGGATCTGGGCTTTCAACAGGCACTTGCCTGGAAAGACTGGCCGGATCAAGTGGCGCATCGATTTGGTAATTGGCTCAACGACATTCTGCGCAAGGAAAATCTTCCGGTAGGTGATATTGAGCATCGACATTGGGCACGACAGGCAATTATAGATGCTGAATGGCCAGCGACATTCAATCGTAACCATGCTTTACAGGATCAGGGTTCGGAGGTGAAGCATGGCTGAGTGTCCCTATTTCGATTTTCTGCTGGTTGTTCCGCGAATTCGCGTACAGAACGCCAATGCTATTTCCAGCCCGCTTACACATGGTTTTCCTGCAATGAGCGCATTTATTGGACTCATGTGGGCATTGGAACGAAAGGTTCATGCTGCGGGTTTGGATTTACAATTTAATGCGGTCGGTGTGGTTGCGCATGACTACGATGAGCAGACTACCGATGAGCGGTTTGTAAGCGCATTTCGTTTGACTCGTAATCCAATTGGCAAAGATGGAACCACCGCCGCTATCGTGGAAGAGGGCCGCATGCACCTTGATATCAGCTTGATATTTGGGGTGCAAAGTAAAGCGCTTGATAGGCATGAACAATTGCAGGATATAGCAGAACTGGTAAAACAAATCCTGGACGGAATGCGGATTGCCGGTGGTACGGTAATTCCTTCAGAACTGAATCGTACTCGTCAAATGCCTTACTTACTGCCCTTTGGTGGAGATGAGGAAAGCAAAGCGGTTCTTTTTTCCAGGTTAAAGATGCGCTTGCTTCCTGGTTTCACGTTGGTGGAAAGGCAAGATGTACTGGAAGAACGCTACGAGACTTTGCGCGAGGAGAATGAAAGCGTCACCCGCCTGGATGCCTGGCTTTCGCTCTCTCGCATAAACTGGCGCTGGCAAGGCGGTGATGCAAGCGAAGAAAAAGGCGAATGGCGGCATGATCGCAAAGGGTTGGGTTGGGTCGTTCCCATTCCAGTGGGGTTTGGCGCATTAACGGATGTTCAGCCAGCAGGGTCCGTAAAGAACGCTCGAGATAGCACCACGCCTTTTTGTTTTGTGGAAAGCCTCTATGGGATTGGTCAATGGCTAAGCCCCCATCGCTTACACAATGCTGAACAATTGCTTTGGTATCCGGATTCTCGACCGCAAGAGGGTTTATACCGTTGTCGCAACGATTACGCGGCCATGAGAACAAGCATATTAGAGTTCGACGCCGATTAATATTTATTTTTACCTAATAAACTAACAGGACTATATTATGACTAACGAAACTATCAAAACCGCTTCTGTTTTGGCATTTGAACGTAAACTCGATCCCTCCGACGCCTTGTTTTACGCGGGCGATTGGAATGATCGACAACATCACAAAAGCTGGACCGCAGTTGGCATTTTGGAAAAATCGGTTCGCGGTACCATTTCCAATCGGCTGAAAACAAAAGATCAGGACCCCGCCAAGCTGGATGCCGCCATCGAAAACCCGAATCTGCAAACGGTCGATGTCGCGGCTTTACCTGCGGAAACAGATACCCTGAAAGTAGTTTTTACACTCCGAGTATTGCCTGGGACTGGAAAACCCTCCGCTTGTAATGACGCTGCTTATCAGTCGAAATTGCGGCAAACTATTAGCAGCTACGTAGAGAATAATGGCTTTTCGCATTTGGCGAAGCGGTATGCGACAAATTTAGCGAACGGTCGTTTTCTGTGGCGTAATCGTCTGGGGGCGGAGTCGATCGAAATTCACGTTGCTCATATTCGGGAAGGGCAACCCATTACGAAGTGGCAGTTTGATGCTCTCGGTGTGTCTTTGCGTGACTTCGAGCGTTCCTCGCCGGATCTTGATGCCGTAGCTCAGGTGGTAGAACAGGGACTCGCGGGAACCCAGCATGTGCTACTGGAGATTACCGCATTTGTTCGAGTTGGCGGTGGGCAAGAAGTTTTTCCATCGCAGGAATTGATATTGGAGCGTGGACGCGGAGATAAGAGTAAAACTCTTTACAAAGTCAACGACGTTGCGGCCATTCACTCGCAGAAGATTGGAAATGCTTTGCGCACGATCGATACCTGGTACGAGGGTGCGGGGGAGATGGGGCCTATTGCAGTTGAACCTTATGGCTCGGTCACAACTCAAGGCAAAGCTTACCGTCAACCCAAGCAAAAAATGGATTTTTACAATTTGTTGGATGGCTGGATTTTGAAAGATAAAACGCCGGAGCTAGAGCAACAGCATTTTGTTGTAGCAACGTTGATTCGTGGTGGCGTATTCGGTGATGCGGGTTAGGTTATGGATTATTACATTGAAATCCAGTTGCTACCTGATCCTGAGTTTACGCCAACTATATTAATGGGCGCGTTGTACAGTAAGTTGCACCGTGCTCTAGTACAGTTGCAGAGCGATGCTGTTGGTGTGAGCTTTCCAGAATACCAGCGCAAGCCTAAAAATCTTGGAAATCGATTGCGTCTGCACGGAACGAGGAATGACTTGGAGTCACTTTTTAGCACGGAATGGCTTAAGGGAATGGCTGATCACACAAGCGTCTCACCGATCAAAGCTGTGCCGCCGGCATCGCAGTTTGTATGTGTGCAGCGAAAGCAGTTCAAGACCAATGTTGAACGCATGCGGCGAAGGCGGATGAAGCGTAAGCAGGAAACTTATGAGCAAGCAGCCGTTGCTATTCCTGGCACTGTGGAACGTAAACCCGATCTACCATTTGCAACGCTACGGAGCCAAAGCACGGGTCAGGGATTCAATCTGTTTATCGACCAAGCCATTCGACCCGAAGAGCCGAAGCCGGGTGAATTTAACTGCTACGGCCTTTCCAAAACCGCCACAGTCCCCTGGTTTTAACTGGAAGGGACTTTAGTGGCGGGAAGATATGGGACTAGCGAATCGGAATTGCCCGGCCTGTAATCTAGCCTGTCTAGCCAGAATGAAAGGTGGTCAACATGGTGTGGCAATTACAAGACGCGAAAAACGCTTCAGTGCTCTGGTGAAAGCGGCGGAAAGTGAAAGTCTCCAGGTGATCACTGTTCATGGTCAGGAGAAGACGGTTTTGCTTTCCTTTCCGCCGAAGCCTATCAGCGCCTGATGCAGCGCAAAGGAAGTTTGCTGGACTTCTTTCAAGCTTCTCCGTGGGCCAAAACCGATATTAATATTTCCCGCTCCAGTGATACTGGTCGGGAAATTGAGTTGTGAATTATCTGCTCAATACCTGTCTGCTGTCGGAGTTGCGTAAACCGGAGCCGGATGCCGGTGTGGTTGCTTGTGTGCTCGCCAGAGTACACCACAGCTCCGCCAATGGCATTCCTCTGGGCGCGGGACAAAAGAGAACGTTTTTAAATACTGTTTATGGATGTGGGCCTTTTGTGTTCGGTGCTCCAATATTAATGAGCTGAACATTCAGGAGGACGGTCCATATCTGGTCAACAAAGGCGCGCGGTAGCAGAGTTATCGGCCAGCATTTGCTTTACGCAGGGGATTACTACCAGAACCCAACGCTGTTTTATTGGATGCGCGAAGCCAAAAGCGCGGCGGCGGAGGTCGGTTACCTGTTACCCGTTGAACGGCCGATCGACATTAAGTCGGGAGCCATCGGAATATTGCGATCCCTCCACCAGTTTTGCCAGGAGAAGCAGAGTAAACACGCACTAGGTTTAACGCTGAGCCCCCTTCGGTTCTAAAAGACGCTACCGCCATGACTCTCGCCGGAAACCTGACGTATAACTTGCTATCGCTACCGCTGTACATGGTTGGAGAAACGCGGCGCTTGGCAAAGGAGCTGCTGTCCACTTAAATCGATCCTGTTTTACCAACCAAAAATGCTTTTTAAAAAAGTGGTTTAAAATCAAACGGTTACTCAAACACTAAAAATCATTGGTTAAAAGATGGTTTTGGGTCTAAGTGTTTGTTGTAGCTATTTTTTTGCGGGTTATACTGTAGTTCACTGCCGAATAGGCAGCTTAGAAATTAATTGACAGCGCTCCGTCCAGGCTCCGAGAGTTCACTGCCGAATAGGCAGCTTAGAAAGATGCGATTGAGCGAAAAAAGACTCAGCAGCTGTTCACTGCCGAATAGGCAGCTTAGAAATACCTGAAACCTTGTCCTCAACGAATGAGAGAGTTCACTGCCGAATAGGCAGCTTAGAAACAAAAAGAAGCTGCGTAGCCGCCTGAACTAAGGTTCACTGCCGAATAGGCAGCTTAGAAATCTGCTCTATCTATCTTACCGTTGCCGTAGAAGTTCACTGCCGAATAGGCAGCTTAGAAATTTATAAGAAGCCAGTCAAGAAAACCATCTATGTTCACTGCCGAATAGGCAGCTTAGAAAATGTGAAGAAACAAAAGCGCATAGATCGATACGTTCACTGCCGAATAGGCAGCTTAGAAATATCCGAGAAAACCTTAAATCCGTCACGCTCAGTTCACTGCCGAATAGGCAGCTTAGAAAAGTCTTCCGAGGAAACAATTAACTCAAAAGATGTTCACTGCCGAATAGGCAGCTTAGAAATATTCGGAAACGGTACGCTTACACCGAATCTCGTTCACTGCCGAATAGGCAGCTTAGAAAATCCAAAAGTCACGGGTAGAATTACCCCTCTTGTTCACTGCCGAATAGGCAGCTTAGAAATTGTGCCCTCGACACTTCAACGGGCCCGCCCCGTTCACTGCCGAATAGGCAGCTTAGAAACATACGATGATACCGCCGCAGAGTTTTACGTGGTTCACTGCCGAATAGGCAGCTTAGAAAGCCGACGATATTGGGCGAGCCGGTCCCCGGTAGTTCACTGCCGAATAGGCAGCTTAGAAATGCGCCATGTCGCCGAAGGTCTCCGCGCCGATGTTCACTGCCGAATAGGCAGCTTAGAAATGTACGCGGCACCGACGGCCCAGCGCGGGCGCGTTCACTGCCGAATAGGCAGCTTAGAAATCTGACACCGAGCCGACCGCCCCGTCGGTGAGGTTCACTGCCGAATAGGCAGCTTAGAAAGTCTTCATAGTGCCGGCGGGCCGCTTCGGAGTGTTCACTGCCGAATAGGCAGCTTAGAAACGTCGCTGCCGAGGGCCACCCGGTCGCCCGGGGTTCACTGCCGAATAGGCAGCTTAGAAATTCAAGGGTAAGCGCCACATTCCACGATTTATGTTCACTGCCGAATAGGCAGCTTAGAAAACCGAGCTCAACGCCACCAAAAAATTGATTGAGTTCACTGCCGAATAGGCAGCTTAGAAAACGATGCTGGCGGTGTGCGGCTTGAAGGTGGTGTTCACTGCCGAATAGGCAGCTTAGAAATAAAAGCGCAACGGCACCTGAACAACGCACAGGTTCACTGCCGAATAGGCAGCTTAGAAACGTACAAGAGCTGACGGTAAACCGACTAAATCGTTCACTGCCGAATAGGCAGCTTAGAAAAACCGAAGCGCGGCCACAAAACCGCGCGTCAGGTTCACTGCCGAATAGGCAGCTTAGAAAGAACGGCTCAACGTAAACGTGGTGATCTGGGAGTTCACTGCCGAATAGGCAGCTTAGAAAGGAGTCGGATAGCCACAGTTCTGTTATTAGGAGTTCACTGCCGAATAGGCAGCTTAGAAAGGGTGGAGGCCGCAAAACGGATGATCGTTAAAGTTCACTGCCGAATAGGCAGCTTAGAAAAAGCCGAGCGGGGTACTCTCGACTGATTACTAGTTCACTGCCGAATAGGCAGCTTAGAAATCCCGAAGAGCCAGGGACCATTGGCGGCGCATGTTCACTGCCGAATAGGCAGCTTAGAAAAACGAGTTATCCAGGTTAGCGAATTGGCTTATGTTCACTGCCGAATAGGCAGCTTAGAAAATATTCCAGAAGAGAATTCGAGGAAGCTTTCGGTTCACTGCCGAATAGGCAGCTTAGAAATTATTGCGCTTCCAAAGCGGGCTTGCAAATGTGTTCACTGCCGAATAGGCAGCTTAGAAAGTCATCACAAGGACAGGGCTATTTGGATACAGGTTCACTGCCGAATAGGCAGCTTAGAAATTAATACCGAACGATTCCATGCCGGCGTAGTGGTTCACTGCCGAATAGGCAGCTTAGAAATTAGCGGGTGATCTTGATCGATTTCTATGGGTGTTCACTGCCGAATAGGCAGCTTAGAAATCATAAGGCAGCATGGCCAACTTAATTATCAGGTTCACTGCCGAATAGGCAGCTTAGAAATCATCCAAGCTGACGCAAGTAAAGTGGTTGGGGTTCACTGCCGAATAGGCAGCTTAGAAATCGCCCAATACTCTCAGCCAGTTGACAATACGGTTCACTGCCGAATAGGCAGCTTAGAAATGATTCAGACCGCAGCAGTCACACTTTGTGTAGTTCACTGCCGAATAGGCAGCTTAGAAATCTATATCGGACCATCCTGCGTTTCATAATAGGTTCACTGCCGAATAGGCAGCTTAGAAAGGCCCGCGCTTTTTCAATTCTCGTTCCGCAACGTTCACTGCCGAATAGGCAGCTTAGAAACTATACCCACACAAAGAGGACGAGTTCTGGCTGTTCACTGCCGAATAGGCAGCTTAGAAAACAAGGGACCATGTGTGGCGTGTTAAGGAAAGGTTCACTGCCGAATAGGCAGCTTAGAAAATGCACCCAACCCCGCCGCCGCCACCAGAACAGTTCACTGCCGAATAGGCAGCTTAGAAAAATATTTGGCTTCGAGAACAAAAGCATACTGAGTTCACTGCCGAATAGGCAGCTTAGAAACTTTAAGAAGATTCCTAGGAGTTTTGCTTTGGGTTCACTGCCGAATAGGCAGCTTAGAAAGCCCGGCAATTGGCCCGCCCTGGTGTGCAAACGTTCACTGCCGAATAGACAGCTTAGAAATCACAGCCATTCCGAACAAGGCCCAAAGGAGGGTTCACTGCCGAATAGGCAGCTTAGAAAATACCTGGCCGCGAGTTTTCGTAGTTCCGGGTGTTCACTGCCGAATAGGCAGCTTAATTGTGGGTTACACCATGAAAACGTGGCGCAACGTTCACTGCCGAATAGGCAGCTTAGAAATTTTTGTCTGCTGTAGAAGAATCCGCCGACCCGTTAGAAAATTGAACTCCAGAAGGCGGACCAGCGTTGGCCGTTCACTGCCGAATAGCAGCTGAGAAAAATGCCCCCGTACCGGTAATCTAAAACAGCCCGCTTACTGCCGACGGATAAAATATAACCATTATTTAATATAATTGGTTGTAAAATATCGTAATATATGACAAAAATGGGTTGTAAAAAATCATTTTTCGCCCTACTCTTGCCTTCAACCGCACTGTCATGCTTTGGAGAACTGAATGGATACACCTATAACCCGCCACGAATTGCGTCATATTGAATATTGGTACCGGGGCGAGAGCCGCAAACCCCTGATAATCCGTGGGGCCAGGCAGGTGGGCAAGTCCACCCTGGTGCGCCAGTTTGCTAGCCGGAACAGTTTGCAGCTCATGGAAATCAACTTTGAGCGCAACCCGGAGTTCCGGCAGGCATTCGTGGTTAACGACCCCTCCCGCATTCTCGCAACGCTGCAGTTGCTCGCCGGCATGGAGTTTAAACCGTCAAACACCGTCCTCTTTTTGGATGAGATCCAGGCCGCCCCGGAGGCAATTGCCGCCCTGCGTTATTTCTATGAGGAAAGGTCGGACATTCCCGTACTCGCCGCAGGTTCCCTATTGGAATTCACTCTGTCAAATGCCAAATTTTCCATGCCTGTAGGGCGTGTTGAATATATGTATATGGGGCCAATCACCTTTGCGGATTTTTTATTGGCGGTGGGTGAAGGCGGCGTGGCCCGCTATCTTGCAGAAATGACGTTGCCGGATATTGAAAAGCACATCATGCCAGAGGCGGTTCACAACAAACTGATGATCCTTTTCCGTCAATACTGTGTTGTGGGCGGTATGCCGGAAGCCGTCGCGCGCTACGTTAAACACCGTTCATACACGGAAGTGCTCCGGGTTCAAAACAGTGTACTGGCAACTTACCGGGATGACTTTAACAAGTACAGTCATGGCTCCATGATACGCAGGGTGCAATTGGTCTTTGATCGGGCGCCTACCCTGGTTGGAAACAAGTTTAAGTATGTCCACGTCAGCAGAGATCATCGTGCGGCGGAGCTTAAAGATGCGCTTAATCAGTTGTGCATGGCGAGGGTGCTTGCTAGAGTGCATCACAGCTCCGCCAACGGTATTCCGCTAGGTGCGGAACAAAAGGAAAACATTTTTAAGATACTGTTTATGGATGTCGGTTTGCTGTGTTCGGTGCTCAATATTAACGAACTGAATATTCAGGATGATGGACCGTATTTGATCAACAAGGGCGCGGTTGCGGAACAGTTTATTGGTCAACACTTGCTTTACGCTGGGGATTACTACCAGAGCCCTGCGCTATTTTATTGGATGCGTGAAGCCAAAAGCGCGGCGGCGGAGGTTGATTACCTGCTACCCATCGACCGGCAGATAGTGCCAATCGAAATCAAGGCGGGGGCCACGGGAACTTTGCGATCCCTCCACCAGTTTTGCCATGAAAAGCAGAGTAACCATGCTCTGCGGTTTAATGCTGAGCCGCCTTCCATCCTAAAGAGTACCATCGCTGTGACTGCAACCGGAGACGTGATCTACAACCTGTTGTCTCTGCCGCTATATATGGTTGGAGAAACCCGACGCCTGGTAAAAGACCTGCTGGCCATGTAAACCAACCTTCCTTTTGTTTATACTTACCAATAAAAAACGCTCTTTAAAAAATTGCTTTAAATTCAATTGGTTACACAAGCGCCAGAAATCATTGGTTAAACGGTGATTTTTGGCTTAAGTGTTTGTTATAGTTATTTTTTTGCGGGTTATACTGTAGTTCACTGCCGAATAGGCAGCTTAGAAATGCCGCAATAGCGCGGTATGTACCTGTGGGTCGTTCACTGCCGAATAGGCAGCTTAGAAATAAGTACCATCCCGCCGACCATTCCTCCTGGTGTTCACTGCCGAATAGGCAGCTTAGAAAGACTGCTGTCGCGGGCCTGGGGCACTCTCGCCGTTCACTGCCGAATAGGCAGCTTAGAAAGCACTCAGGACCGCACCACGCCTTTAAGCCGGGTTCACTGCCGAATAGGCAGCTTAGAAAGTGCTCAGATTTCTGTGTTAGAGCAACATCGCGTTCACTGCCGAATAGGCAGCTTAGAAAGTTCAGGAATCCCGACAGGAATGGATATTTCCGTTCACTGCCGAATAGGCAGCTTAGAAATGTTGGAGAAAGGTATTCGAGAAACTCCTAAAGTTCACTGCCGAATAGGCAGCTTAGAAATATTCCTGGATATCGACGACCAAACGTGGAGAGTTCACTGCCGAATAGGCAGCTTAGAAATCGTCAAATAGTTGCAATAGGTTTTTGTAATCGTTCACTGCCGAATAGGCAGCTTAGAAAGGACGATGGGTGTTGATATCAAATTCCAGATGGTTCACTGCCGAATAGGCAGCTTAGAAACTTGCCTGATTCAAACCATACCCAAAAAAAATGTTCACTGCCGAATAGGCAGCTTAGAAATTGTTAAAAAATGCCGCCCGGAGACGGCTAAGGTTCACTGCCGAATAGGCAGCTTAGAAAAAGCTGGAGGAGTGCCCGCGCACTATCGGCTGGTTCACTGCCGAATAGGCAGCTTAGAAAAGACGTTGGGCTAATGCATCAAGACGCGAGAGGTTCACTGCCGAATAGGCAGCTTAGAAAAGGTTTATCGATCTCGCGCAGCAGGGCCTGGAGTTCACTGCCGAATAGGCAGCTTAGAAATATTCGGCACCCTGATTGGATTCACAGGCTTTGTTCACTGCCGAATAGGCAGCTTAGAAAAATCCTCGCCAACGTCGATGCAGTTTTACAGGGTTCACTGCCGAATAGGCAGCTTAGAAACTTTGGTGGCAGTTGTTGAGCGGGATAACCACGTTCACTGCCGAATAGGCAGCTTAGAAAAAACATAAAAGGCGGCAACAAGATTGGATCAAGTTCACTGCCGAATAGGCAGCTTAGAAATGGTGCTTTGCCATCTGTCGCCATCTTTGGCGGTTCACTGCCGAATAGGCAGCTTAGAAAGAACAAAAACGCCAAGCGGATCTGGATTTACTGTTCACTGCCGAATAGGCAGCTTAGAAAATTCATGCAGCCCACACCCGGTCCCCAAGGCAGTTCACTGCCGAATAGGCAGCTTAGAAATATCCAAGAATGATCTTTGAGGACAACCAAATGTTCACTGCCGAATAGGCAGCTTAGAAATCTTGAATAGGTCGCCATAAGTGTTCCTTTACGTTCACTGCCGAATAGGCAGCTTAGAAATGAAAAAGTTGTTCAACGTATGGCGGGCGGTCGTTCACTGCCGAATAGGCAGCTTAGAAATGTAGGCCGGTGTACCGCTTTTCGTCACGGCGGTTCACTGCCGAATAGGCAGCTTAGAAATGCTCCTTGTTGGCGGCTTTTAACCAAGCCACGTTCACTGCCGAATAGGCAGCTTAGAAATACCGGCACGCTGTCGAGCAAGTCCGTTCCGAGTTCACTGCCGAATAGGCAGCTTAGAAAATAGGGGTAGGCGGCGCTGCTGGGGTCTATTTGTTCACTGCCGAATAGGCAGCTTAGAAAGGCTAGGTGCGGGTTTTGGACCGTGTGTTGCGGTTCACTGCCGAATAGGCAGCTTAGAAACGTCGCCAGGCACGGTAATGTTGCGCGCTTTAGTTCACTGCCGAATAGGCAGCTTAGAAATAATCGACGGCGTAAACTCGACGACGGATATTGTTCACTGCCGAATAGGCAGCTTAGAAATCGTATTTTACCATTAATTTAACTCCGCTATTGTTCACTGCCGAATAGGCAGCTTAGAAATTTTGTGCGGTCCGATTGCGGCTTGTGAAAAAGTTCACTGCCGAATAGGCAGCTTAGAAAGTTTTTATGGGCTGATGGTGAACGAAATGGGCGTTCACTGCCGAATAGGCAGCTTAGAAAGGTAACGCTGCCCAACAAGGCGAATATTCTGCGTTCACTGCCGAATAGGCAGCTTAGAAAACCGTGCCGTCGCAACCGGGGAACATATCCACGTTCACTGCCGAATAGGCAGCTTAGAAAAAATCATAATCGTCCCTCGATGTCGCCACCTCGTTCACTGCCGAATAGGCAGCTTAGAAATGTATCTCAGTTCCAGGCCAGTGGAATATATCGTTCACTGCCGAATAGGCAGCTTAGAAAGACATGGCGCGCTCGGAACTCGGGCCGTTTATGTTCACTGCCGAATAGGCAGCTTAGAAAGATTGTTGTCGATGAGCTTGGTGTGCCTCGTTGTTCACTGCCGAATAGGCAGCTTAGAAACAAAAGTGCAGCGACTGGTGTGTTTTGCTTTCGTTCACTGCCGAATAGGCAGCTTAGAAAGAAACTGGAAGCAGCAGCCAGCAAACTCAAAAGTTCACTGCCGAATAGGCAGCTTAGAAAGAGCAGTTGAGAAGGGCGAGTACGTTGATCCAGTTCACTGCCGAATAGGCAGCTTAGAAAAGGCTAGGACGTTTGAGCCGCTGGTATTCATCGTTCACTGCCGAATAGGCAGCTTAGAAAGCATTTGAGCGTCAGCCATAACTTGCTTTTGTGTTCACTGCCGAATAGGCAGCTTAGAAAATAGAGAAAGAAATCGACCGATTGCAGGCCAGGTTCACTGCCGAATAGGCAGCTTAGAAAACCTGGGGCGCACGGTACTCGGATAAAGACAAGTTCACTGCCGAATAGGCAGCTTAGAAAGTAGCCGGCGCAACAAAAATGGATTTGTTGGGGTTCACTGCCGAATAGGCAGCTTAGAAAGCTATGGCAAAACTTATATCGCGACCTTTCATGTTCACTGCCGAATAGGCAGCTTAGAAAGCCTCAACCTCTCGCGCTCGATTGCGAGCCACGTTCACTGCCGAATAGGCAGCTTAGAAATCGAACGCTTCCGGCGACGGATCGCCAGTGTAGTTCACTGCCGAATAGGCAGCTTAGAAACGTACCCGCTCTTTGCCAGATACTGAGTGTGGGTTCACTGCCGAATAGGCAGCTTAGAAAGCAACGGCCTTTTATCGCGCCTCAGCACTGGCGTTCACTGCCGAATAGGCAGCTTAGAAAACGGATCGCGGTACCCCCACCTAACGATCACAGTTCACTGCCGAATAGGCAGCTTAGAAAGATCGGATAGCGAGGGAACTCGACATAAAAACGTTCACTGCCGAATAGGCAGCTTAGAAAATTCAGGTAATGACTGATAGCGCCTTGAGTGGGTTCACTGCCGAATAGGCAGCTTAGAAATCTTCGAGGGTGTAACCCGGGTATCCCCGGACGTTCACTGCCGAATAGGCAGCTTAGAAAGGATAGTTCGTTTGTGGGGGAATAAATGGCAGGTTCACTGCCGAATAGGCAGCTTAGAAATTGGCGGAAACTTTCAGCGTGGCAATGGCATCGTTCACTGCCGAATAGGCAGCTTAGAAAGGCCACTGCGGCGGCAATGCCCACCCGGGAGCGTTCACTGCCGAATAGGCAGCTTAGAAACGCTGTCGTCCCCCCATCGAATCGACAGCACCGTTCACTGCCGAATAGGCAGCTTAGAAATTACTTGCGAACAACTCTACTATTAAATCTTTGTTCACTGCCGAATAGGCAGCTTAGAAAACGCCCCAATACGCTTGGATACCGGTTGAACCGTTCACTGCCGAATAGGCAGCTTAGAAACACAGGCGGTCGGCTGCGGCCTGTTCCCTTTGGTTCACTGCCGAATAGGCAGCTTAGAAAACATAGCAATTGTGATCCGGGAAGAAAGACATGTTCACTGCCGAATAGGCAGCTTAGAAATTGATGCTTCGAGCCCATATTTTCCACTGTGCGTTCACTGCCGAATAGGCAGCTTAGAAATGTACTGCTGATACTGGGTGTATTTAGCTTATGTTCACTGCCGAATAGGCAGCTTAGAAAAATTGATAACACAATCCTTATACGCTTCCCAAGTTCACTGCCGAATAGGCAGCTTAGAAATGGTGCGCTTTCGCCGAAAAAGGAATTTTATCGTTCACTGCCGAATAGGCAGCTTAGAAATGCCGATGTAACCAATTTGGTTATTTTCGGCGGTTCACTGCCGAATAGGCAGCTTAGAAAAGGGCAAAAAAGGGGTTGACCGCGACGGTGCAGTTCACTGCCGAATAGGCAGCTTAGAAATCCATGGGCCGCTGTAATGCTCTCCAGCGGTAGTTCACTGCCGAATAGGCAGCTTAGAAACGCAAGAATCGTATTGATTTTATTGATTCGGTGTTCACTGCCGAATAGGCAGCTTAGAAAAAAGGCAGCAAGGCGGCAAAGATGGCTGGACGGTTCACTGCCGAATAGGCAGCTTAGAAAGCCCCGGTGTGCGGTGTGGTGGGCTACGAGCTGTTCACTGCCGAATAGGCAGCTTAGAAACAATACAGGTACTTAACAGGAATATACAAAACGTTCACTGCCGAATAGGCAGCTTAGAAACGCTGAAAGAACTCTAAAAAAGATATAAAAGGTTCACTGCCGAATAGGCAGCTTAGAAAATATCAGGAGGAGTGGTCGGCGGGCTGGTATTGTTCACTGCCGAATAGGCAGCTTAGAAATTTAAAACCCCTGCACCAATCAATTCACCTTCGTTCACTGCCGAATAGGCAGCTTAGAAAGAATGTCGGTTGCATTACCGACCACGCATAGTGTTCACTGCCGAATAGGCAGCTTAGAAATTTACCGCAACAACGATATACGACGCTAGATAGTTCACTGCCGAATAGGCAGCTTAGAAATGGCACCAGCCCAAAAACGTGCCCACCTCTGCGTTCACTGCCGAATAGGCAGCTTAGAAATGTCCTCTTGCATAAACGCCACGTTGAAGTTCGTTCACTGCCGAATAGGCAGCTTAGAAAAGGAGCCGGAAACGTCCGGACCCGTGGAGTTTGTTCACTGCCGAATAGGCAGCTTAGAAAATGCCAATACGTTATGTGGATTTACTTTCATCGTTCACTGCCGAATAGGCAGCTTAGAAAAATCCAGTTGGCCAGGTTTACAAGAACGGCACGTTCACCTTCTCCAGTTTTAAGGGTATTATTCCTTAACTGGGGTGGTCACATCTATTTAACCACTTCAAAGCTCTCCGTCGTATGGCATTAAACGTGACCCTGCCGGACATCGACTTAACGACTGTCTTCGCGGATCAAGGCCGTTTTGAAAAACGTTGTCGAATTGCTAAAACGCGCGTATGTGGATGCCCGCTATTCAAAGCACTATAAGGTTTCAAACGATGAGCTTGACTGACTGTTCAAGCAGGTAAATCTGTTAAAACAGTAGTGGAGCGGCTGTGCCTGGCGGAAATTGCGCGGCTTCGGCAGGGCCTCCCGAGTTAACCAAAACTATCTGGTCGGGTTCTGGAATAAAGCCCCGGCGCTCGCACCGCCGGTTAGGATGCCGTGGTGCGGCATTCTGGTGGTAATAATAGTCCGGCCTCTTTTGTTTAAAAGGCGGATCCTGGCGGGTTCAACGGCTGCTTTTTCTATCGATGTAAATATCTCGGCCCCAAATTCCCTTTGCTATACTAGAATACGAGTGTGTTTTCGCGCCATTCCCGCTAACTAGAAAAGTACAGGTTTTTCATGAACATAGCGCGCTGTAAAGCAAATCTTCGGCTGGCCTTCGGTATTTTGTTATTGCTTTTATATGTTCCCGCGTCGGCCGAGGCCATACGCGTACTTTATGACGAAGGTGTAGATTCCATTGGCGATTACTGCATGGGGGCGCTGAAGCTGGCCCTCAGCCAGATCGACCACAATTACGAGATTGAAACCGTGCAGGGAGACCGCACAAGCGCCAGGGCCATGGAGGATGTGCGCCAAGGCGAGTTGAGCATGGTATGGGGAGCGCCCGATGAAAAGGTGGAGGAAATGCTGCTGCCGATTCGTATTCCCCTGTACAAGGGGTTGCTCGGGTACCGGATCATGATTATCCGCAAGGGCGATCAGGCGCGGTTCGACAATGTGAGAACGCTGGAGGATTTGAAGAAAATATCTCTGGGGCAGGGAGTTACCTGGGGCGATACCAAGGTATTGACAGAAAACGGCCTGTCAGTGGTTAAAGTGCATAAATACCAGGCCTTCTTCCATATGCTGGATGGCGGCCGGTTTGACGCTTTCCCAAGAGGATTGCAGGAGCCCTGGCGGGAGATTGCTGCGCATCCGGAGTTACCGCTGACGGTCGAAAAAAATTTGATGCTGGTTTACAAAATGCCTTTTTACCTGTTTGTCAGCAGGGATAACCCGAAACTGGCTGCCGATATTGAGCGCGGTTTTAACATTGCCATCGCCAACGGCAGTTTTGACGATTATTTTTTTAGCGACCCCACTATAAAAGAAGCCCTGGAAAAGGCGGATGTGAAAAACCGTATACCCATTTACCTGGAAAACCAGTCGTTGCCGAAGAAGACGCCGGTGGATCGGCCTGAGCTGTGGCTGGATCCGCAAAACCTGCGTTAAGGGCAGTCGCGCTAAAGTGAATCGATCGCCTTTTCCTTGTAGGGGGCGACCCTTGCGGTCGCCCGGGTAACCGCAAGGGTTACCCCGACGAAATACCGCGAGAGTCAGTCTGGTAAAATCGGGTAACCGCGCGGCGCCCCTACGGGATGAGATTGAGTTTTTTATTTTAATGCCTGCAACATTTCCAGTTTTCTCGGGTAATCATTCACCACGTTTTTAGAAAATTCCGCGGCTTTGTTCATTGCTTCGATACTGCGATCGATATCGCCTTTTTCAAGATAAATCTGTGCCAGCGTGACATAAAAGGTTTCTTCTTCCGGATCTATTTTAATGGAGCGGTTTATATTTGATAACGCGCTGTCATAGTCGCCCAGTTTCATATCCGTTTCCGCCATTCGGGCGAGGAAGTAGGGATTCTTGCGGTTATCCCGTTCCACTTTTTTGGCAAACTGCTGGGCGTCGTCTCTTCGCCCGGTTTCGTGGTAGAGAATGTACAGGTTTTTAATGGTGGATATGTTGCGCTTGTTAATGCGCAATGCTTTTAAATAGGCTTGTTCCGCCAGATCGTACGCGCCAATAAATTTATACACCACGCCCAGGTTCGACCACACCGCGTCGTTGTGATCTTCCAGGTCCAGGGATTTGTTCAGGTAGGCGATGGACTTGGCGTAATCCCTGTCCCGCATGGCTTCCATGCCAAGGTTGTTATAGAAGTCGGCCAGTGCGCGCTCGTCGGAGATAACCTCCTCCTTGAATTTGTCTTCATCGAAATAGTAGTAATAAGTGGAGATAAATTCCGCAATCGCGCGCTTGCCGAATGGCAGCCTGATCACCGCGTTTACGTGGCCGGGGACAATAAAAAAGTCATCTTCCTTTTCCCAGCTGCGCGGCACGTCCACGCTTTGAAAGCGCGCTTTCATTCCCACATGGCGGGAGCTTGCAATGTACAAGGCGGCATGGGAGATGCAGTTGCCGGTGCGCAAATCGAAGGTTTCCTGCGCGGTACGCGTGTGGTCGGAGTTGTACTGAATATTCAGGCCGGCTTCGGTGAATAAAAAGTCGTGCAGTTTTTCAGCCCGCCGGGCCTTGTCTCTGGTGGGACGCACATGCTGGTCCAGCAGTTTTTTAACCTCGTCATTGATTTCCAGCAGTTCGACATCGGGCAATTCCATTTGGGAGGCCGCCAGTAGAATTTCCTCCCTGGAAGGCTTAACCATCTGTTGCTGTACCACCGGTTTATCGACCGTCAATTCCCCGGCGCCGGTGCCAGGGCTGAAAAAGCCGATTGCAGCCGGAAACAGGAAAATAATGAAGCAGAGTCGGGATTTTACGGAAGGAAAGCGGAGCATCATAACCACCTCGCGCGAGGTCGCGCGCTTGCTGGAACCTATCCCGGTTGCCGCTTTTGTAGGCGCGGCGCGCTTAAACGCAACGCCTTCAAAACAACCACATGAACAAAGAAGTAACGAGCTGCAACTGTAAGATAGATTCTCACTACTATTTAATGTTAGACCAACTTCCCCCTGGCAAGTTGACCGGGATTAAACGGGGCCAATCGCTTTGGAGACAACAAAAGCATAGTCCCGCCCCCGGCCCCGACTGTCATTTTGGATCGTTAATTACAGCCTGACGAGGCCGGGAGTACCAATTCCGCTATTGGTGAGGTTGGTGCGATAACAAAAGGGTATTTGGGGAATTCGCCTGGTATGTCCTACTATACTTCAAGTTGCGGCTATTTCCGGCTGCACTCTGTTTTGTGGTACAAGAATTATTTTCATGATCCGTCCGGCGTAGGCCTATTCCTGTCCGGAGTAATCTGCAAAAGAAGTAAAGGCGCGTGGATTACTTCCACTTTCTCCTAGGCACGTCATGTCGCGCAGCGGACATCCAGGTCGACAGCTCTGGATCCCGGCTTTCTCAACAATATTCACTGCCGCCTTGCCGACACGCTCCCATTCCGGGAGCTTGAAACCAATCTTTTATATCATTCGCAAGCCATCTGCCGCGACGGGTACAGTTTTTGCCATAGCTGATGTCAGGTACAAAAGTGCCGATTTCCCGACACTGTTTCCCGACAAGAACGGATAACAAATAATGGCAGAGCCCTTCCTGCAGCATCTTAAATCGCTTCCCGCCAATATGGATCGGCGTTCCACCTGGCAAAATGTCCAGTCCGCGGGCCGCGGCAACCTGAGCGTGCCGATTTTGCTGTTAATGCTGCTGGGCATGATGATTTTGCCCCTGCCGGCATTTTTGCTGGACGCGTTTTTCTCCTTCAATATTGCCCTGTCCATTGTAGTGTTGCTGGTGGCGGTTTATACCTTGCGGCCGCTGGATTTTGCCGTGTTTCCGACGATCCTGCTTATTTCCACGCTGTTGCGGCTTGCGTTGAACGTCGCCTCCACGCGCGTGGTGCTGCTGGAGGGCCACAACGGTGGCGATGCCGCCGGTAAAGTGATTGAGGCTTTCGGTGAGGTGGTGATCGGCGGCAACTACGCGGTCGGTATCGTGGTGTTTATTATCCTGGTCATTATCAACTTCGTGGTGATCACCAAGGGCGCGGGCCGGGTGTCCGAGGTGAGCGCCCGCTTTACCCTGGATGCCATGCCCGGCAAGCAGATGGCCATCGACGCGGACCTGAATGCGGGTATTATCAACCAGGACGAGGCACGGACGCGGCGCGAGGAAGTGGCGGCCGAGGCGGACTTCTATGGCGCGATGGACGGTGCCAGCAAGTTTGTGCGCGGGGACTCCATTGCCGGCATTTTGATCCTGTTTATCAATATCATCGGCGGGTTGATCGTGGGCCTGGTACAGCACGAACTGGAGTTCCAGGACGCGCTGGAAAAATACATTCTGCTGACCATCGGCGACGGCCTGGTAGCCCAGATTCCCTCGCTGCTGCTGTCCACCGCGGCGGCGATTATGGTAACCCGCGTCAACAGCTCCGAGGATATGAATCGCCAGGTGCTGTCGCAGATGTTCGACTCGCCCAAGGCGCTGGCAGTGGCCTCGGTTATTTTGTTCCTGATGGGCGTGATTCCCGGCATGCCGCACGTGGCCTTCCTGAGCCTGGCGGCGGTGTGCGGCGTTCTCGCCTATTACATTCACTACCGCCAGCAGGAGGCGGAAGTGGTGGAGGAGGGTGGCCCTTCCCTGGGCCTGGCGCGCGATGGCGGTGGGTTGCGTCATAAGCCTGACGCGGGCGGCTCGCAAAAAGCCCCGGCGTTAATTGAAAACAATGCGCCCCTGGCGCGGGCACCGGCCCACCAGGAACCCACCGAGGTGAGCTGGGATGATGTGAAACCGGTGGATATTATCGGCCTGGAGGTGGGCTACCGCCTGATTCCGCTGGTGGATAAAAGCCAGAACGGCGAGCTGTTGGGCCGGATCAAGGGCGTGCGCAAAAAGCTGTCCCAGGAGATTGGTTTTCTTATTCCCGCCGTGCATATCCGGGACAACCTGGACTTGCTGCCCAACGCTTACCGTTTGACGCTGATGGGCGTCACCCTCGGCGAGGGTGAGGTGTTCCCCGACAAATTTATGGCGATCAACCCCGGCCAGGTTTTTGGCAGCCTGCAGGGCACCAAAACCAAGGACCCGGCTTTCGGCCTGGAAGCTATCTGGATAGACGAAGGGCAAAAGGACCAGGCGCAAACCCTTGGCTATACCGTGGTGGACCCGAGTACCGTGGTGGCAACACATTTGAACCAGATTATTCACTCCCACACCCACGAGCTGATCGGCCACGAAGATGTACAGAAATGGCTCGACCTGCTGAGCCAGAAATCCCCGAAACTGGTGGAGGAACTGGTGCCGGAGACCGTTTCCATCAATCAGTTGCTCAAGGTGCTGCAGGCCCTGCTGCGGGAACATGTGCCGGTGAGGGACATGCGTACCATTGCCGAGGCCCTGGCCACCCACGGCAGCAAGAACCACGATACCCAGGCGTTGACCGCCGTTGCGCGGGTGGCGCTGTCCCGCCAGATCGTGCAGAACATCATCGGCCAGGATGCGAACCTGCCCGTAATTACCTTCGACCCCGCGCTGGAACAGTTGTTGCTACAGTCGGTTCAACAGGCACAAAAAGCCGGCGCGGAAGACGGCGCATTTATCGAACCGCAGCTGGCGGAAAGAATAAACCGATCGCTGGTGGAAGCCGCCCAGAAACTGGAAATTGCAGGCAAACCCATTGTGCTGTTGGTCGCGGCGCCGTTGCGATCGATGTTGGCCAAGTTCGTTCGTTTCAATATCCCCGATATGCGGGTACTGGCCTACAACGAGGTGCCCGACAACAAACAAATCACCATTGAGGCCACGGTTGGCGCGGGTGTGTCGAAAAAATAAGGCTGGCGGCCCAACCAAAAGACAGCCGCGATAAAGAGCAAAAGAGGAATCCGTTATGAGTCATCCGAGACAACCATCCAACACCGAACCCATGGTTAAGCGCTTTACCGCCCCCACCATGCGGCGGGCCTTGCAGATGGTGCGGGAGGAGCTGGGCCCCGAGGCGGTCATTCTGTCCAGCCAGCGGACCGGCAGGGGCGTGGAAGTGGTGACTTCCGTGGAACCGGATTTTCCCACCCGCGGCATTGATGTGCGGCGGGAATTTGGTCGGAATTTTGACGCCGAGCTGGATCGGCCGCTGGCGAGCGATTCCGCCTGGCGCGCCCAGGCCGGCGTGGAGCAGGCGGCGATGGCCTACGGGGCGCGAGCCGAAATCAATGGCTCCGACCGATCGCCGGAAGAACTGGCGCGGGAAATTGAGCGGGCCCGTGAGCGCATGCTGGCGGCCCGTCGCCGCGAGCAGGAAGCTGAACAGGCCCCGGCGGGAAAAAATTATGGCGGTGCATCCCGTTACAGGGAGCAGATTGCCGATCGCTACGAGGAACCCCGGCGGCGCCAGGAACAAAATCGCCACCAGGAACCGGGCCACTATGAAATGAACGCCGATGTCCGCACCGATGATGAAGAGCGCCTGGAAGCCCTGCAAAGTGAGCTGGCCGATATGCGGTTGTTGCTGGAGCAGCAGCTGTGGCGCTTGGCGAACAACACCTCGCAGGTCAATATGCCGCAGCAGGTTTCCCTGCCGCCGGGCTATTCCCTGGTGGAAGATCACCTGGCGCGCCTGGGGCTGAGCGAGAGTCTCGCCAGCGAGTTGTTGAGCAATATTCCCACCCAGTCCCGCCCCAGCCATGCCTGGCGCGACTGCATGGCAAACCTGTCCCGCCGGGTACCGGTGGTGAAGGATGATTTGATCGGCAAGGGCGGTATTTTTGCTTTCGTCGGCCCGACCGGCGTCGGCAAGACCACCACCATTGCCAAACTGGCCGCGCGCTTTGTCCTGGAGAACGGACCGGGGAAAGTGGCCATTGTTACCACCGATACCTATCGTGTGGGCGCGCATGATCAATTGCGCTCCCTGGGCCGGATTCTCGGCGTGCCGGTGCGGGCGGTGGACAAGGACCACAGCCTTTTGACTTTACTGGCAAGCCTCAAGCAGTTCCGCCTGATCCTGGTGGACACCGCCGGCTTCCGCCAGGGGGATCGCCTGCTGAAACAGCAGATGGCGCAACTTGACGCCTGCCCGGGGATGAAACGCGTGCTGGTATTGGCGGCCAACAGCCAGATGCAGAGTTTGAAAGCGTCCACCCACGCCTATTGCAGCCATCGCGGTATTGATGCCTGCGTGCTGACCAAGCTGGATGAATCCGCCAGCCTGGGCGAGGCGATTAGTGTGGTGCTGCAGAAATCGCTGCCGGTGGCTTACACCACCGACGGCCAGGAAATACCGAAAAACATCAGCCGGGCCAGTGGCCGTGCCCTGGTGGCAAAAGCGGTGGCGATGTTGAAGGAATCCATAAACGACGCGCGGGGCATGGCGGCCCTGTAGATTGGTGGCATCGCAGGTTGGCGATGAACGAAGTGAATCCCAACACGCTGGCCGGTCAGTGAAGCTGCGTTGGGGTTATCACCCCAACCTACGCCGCTGGGAAAGGCTTGAAGCTTACCTCGGCATCGTCACGCCGACATTTCGGAGACAAAGCCGATACGCCGGCATGACGCAGAGGTCGCTCGTCATCTTCGCGTAGCGGAGCGCCGCCCGGCGGAGATCCAGCTTTGCGGAAGGTAAGCGAAGGAGTTTTCGAATCGCACGGAAGGTAAAAACTTGTTCATCTATACTAAAAAGCAACGTCCGCGGAGCGGGCGTAACAGGAAAAAATTATGAGCATAAACCGTCCAATAAAAGTTGTCGCTGTCACTGGCGGTAAAGGAGGTGTGGGCAAAACCAACCTCTCGGTGAACCTGAGCGTCGCGCTGGCCGAAATGAACCGCCGGGTGGTATTGATGGATGCCGACCTGGGCCTGGCGAATGTGGACGTGCTGCTCGGGCTGCAGGCGCGATTTACCCTGGCGGATGTGCTGGAAGGGACCAAAAGTATTCGCGATGTACTGATCAACGGCCCTCTGGGTATCAAGGTTGTTCCCGCCTCGTCGGGCGTACAGCAGATGGCGGGCCTGTCGCAGCAGGAACACGCCGCGCTTATTCACGCCTTCAGCGAACTGGACGACCAGATGGATGTGCTGATGGTGGATACCGCTGCCGGTATTTCCGAAACGGTGATGAGTTTCGTTCGCGCCGCCCAGGAAGCGGTGATCGTGGTCTGCGACGAGCCTTCTTCGATTACCGACGCCTATGCCCTGATCAAGCTTCTGAACGTTGAACACGGTGTTTTCCGGTTTCGCATTATTGCCAACATGACGCGCAGCGTGCAGGAAGGCATCAATTTATTTAACAAGTTAAACACTGTTTGCGACCGCTTTCTCGACGCGTCGCTGCAGTATCTCGGCCCGGTTCCCTTTGACGAGAACGTGCGCAAAGCCGTGCAAAAGCGCCAGGCGTTGATGGAGTTCGCGCCACGCTGCAAAGCGGCCAACGCCATACGGGTACTGGCCCAGAAAATCGACCAGTGGCCGACGCAAAAAAATGCCCGCGGGCACCTGGAGTTTTTTATCGAGAGATTACTGCAACCGGCCACGGCGGAAGGTTTTTGACCGGCTGTTCCAGCGATTTCGGCAAAATCAATAACTTTCAGTACAACCCTGTAAAACAAACATGGCGGCTTCTTCGGCAGACAATTTAATGGTGTACGAACAGACACAGGACGAGGCACAGGATATAAGAGTCGAGGACTACGCCTACCTGGTCAAACGTATCGCCCATCATATGATGGCGCGCATGCCATCGTGCGTGCAGGTGGAGGATCTGATCCAGGCCGGCATGGTGGGGCTGCTCGAAGCGGTACAAAAGTACGACATGTCACGCGGTGCCAGCTTCGAAACCTATGCCGGCATTCGCATACGCGGTGCCATTGTCGATGAAATGCGCCGCGGCGACTGGGCACCCCGGTCCGTCCACCGCAATGCGCGCCGGGTGGCCGAGGCGGTGGCACTGGTGGAAGCGCGCACCGGCCGCTACGCGCGGGACGCGGAAGTGGCGCAGGCCCTGGAAATGACCCTGGAGGAGTACCACGAAGTCATCAAGGACAGCGCCTCCACCCGCCTGTTCAGCTACGAGGAAGCCTACGAGGACGATGAGGGCCGCCTGGATCACAGTTCCACCAGCATGGCCATGGCCGGCCCGTCGGAGCGGGTTCACCGCGATGCGTTGCAACAGGCCCTTACCCAGGCGGTGGAGCGCCTGCCGGAGCGCGAAAAGCTGGTGTTGTCCCTATACTACGAACAGGAAATGAACCTGAAGGAAATCGGCCAGATTCTGGGGGTTTCGGAGTCCCGGGTGAGTCAAATTCACAGCCAGGCGGCCCTGCGCCTGAAAGCGCGGCTTGCCGATTGGCAGGGTTAACGCCTCCGCCGCAGGGTTGTTGAGGCCCACGCCATGGTTTTTTTAGTCCAAAATCTTCACTTGAACGCTGTTTAACATAGCAAATATGAAAATTTGTCATATCCTTATGAAATATAACCGGTGAAAGGATCGCGATAGATAGCCACTATTTGCCGGTGTATTGATATTGGAATATTGGAATAAAGCTAAGACGAGAATCAAAAAATGATAGTTGCCAAGCTTGTACGAAAGCAACATGTGCCGGGAGGTTGCATTGGATAAGAACATGAAAATTCTGGTTGTTGATGACTTCTCCACCATGCGGCGGATCATCAGGAATCTTTTACGTGATCTTGGTTTTACCAATACCTTCGAGGCCGATGACGGTGCCACCGCGCTGCCGATGTTGAAAGAGGGCGGTTTCGACTTCCTTATTACCGACTGGAACATGCCCAAACTCAACGGCATTGACCTGCTGCAGCAGTTGCGCGCCGACGCCAAGCTCAGTTCGATTCCGGTCCTGATGGTGACATCGGAAGCCAAGCGCGACCAGATTATCGAGGCGGCGCAGGCGGGTGTGAATGGTTACATCGTCAAGCCTTTTACCGCCCATGTGCTCAAGGAAAAAATGGACAAAATCTTTGAGCGTATCGAAAGCTAAAAAATAACAACCATGGGTAACCTATGGATAAGCCACATTTTCATGAACAAAATGACCAGTTCCTGCGGCAGCTACAGGAATCGGCGGCGCAACTGGTGGAAAACCTCCAACAGGACAATCTGGGAGAGGCGTCGGAAATTATTCACAAACTGGTGGAAGCCAGGGACACACATATATTCAACTCGGTCGGTAAGCTGACCCGCGCGCTCCACGAAGCGATTGTCAACTTCAACGTGGACAGCGGCCTGAATTATCCGGTGGATAATAACTCCGAAATCAAGGACGCTTCCGACCGGCTCAACTATGTCATCAAAATGACCCACGCGGCTGCCAACAAAACCCTTGATAAAGTCGAAATTCTCGCACCGCTGGCCACCAACCTGGGGCAGGAGGCGGGCCGCCTGAAACAAGAGTGGATGCGGCTGAAAAACGAGGACGTCAGCAAGGAGGAGTTTAAAACCCTTTACCATTCCATCGGCAGTTTTCTCGAGCAGATGGATGCGGGCACCAATGAGCTGAACAAAAACCTGCAGGATATTATTATCGAGCAGAGCTACCAGGATATTACCGGCCAGGTGCTGGAAAAAGTCATTCGCCTGGTTACGGACGTGGAGGGCGAACTGGTCAACCTGATGCGCATGGCCGGCCATGTGGAACAGGTAACCGGCCTGGCCAGCGACAAACCGGCGCCGAAGGCCAAAAAGGAACCCGACACCAAGCCCGAAGGGCCGCAGGTGCATGCCGACAAGCGCGACGATGTGGTATCCAATCAGGACGAAGTTGATGAACTGCTTTCAAGTCTTGGCTTTTAGGGTTTGGGGATGAGCGAAGACGACGAAATACTGCAGGACTTTATTGTTGAAGTCCGGGAGATCCTGGAACAGTTGTCCGAACAACTGGTGGACCTGGAGCAGCGCCCGGACGACAAGGAATTATTGAACGCGATTTTCCGCGGTTTTCACACGGTCAAGGGCGGCGCGGGGTTTCTCCACCTCGAGCCCATGGTGGAAAGCTGCCACGCCACTGAAACACTGTTCGGTGTATTGCGCAGCGGTAAGCGTCGGGTGACGTCCGCGTTGATGGATGTCGCACTGCAGGCGCTTGATACCGTTTCCATCCAGTTTATGCAGGTTTCCGAAGGACGCTCGATGATGCCGGCGGAGCCGGCGCTTATCAAGGCACTCGAAGAGCTGGCGCAAGTCGAGGACGAAAAGCCGTCGGAAGATGAGGACGACGACGAGTTCGAAGAGGAAACCTCATCTGAAACCGAGGTGAGCGCAGCCGGTGAACTGGAAATTTCCGATGAAAAATTTCACGAATATATAGATGCCATTCGCGGCGAGAAGCTGCGTGACGGCGCGAACGAAGATACCGGAGACGATTCAGGGGAAGGCGCCAAAGCCGGCGGGGAAATTACCGACGATGAATTTGAAACATTGCTTGACCAGTTGCACGGTCATGGCAAGGCGCCGGGTGTTCAGGCAGATGACGCTTCGGCAACAAAGCCGGACGCTGTCGAACCGAAACAGGCTGGCAACCCAGTCGAACAGGGCGGTTCGAATACCGTTACCGATGACGAATTTGACAATCTACTCGATCAGTTGCATGGAAAAGGCAAGGGCCCGACAAGAAAAGCTTCCGCTGATAAACCTTCCGCAAGTAACACTTCCCCGAATGAAGCCACTACAAATAACGCTCCGAAAAATAAATCGCCGGAAGTGAAAAAAGATAATGCTGCCGCGACCAGAAAACCGGACGATGCCGAGTCTCCCGTATTGAAAGTCGTACCGGATAACGGCGCGAAAAAAAGCGGGCAAAATAATTCATCGACCACGCGCAAAATACAGGAAGCCGGCGCCGCGAATACCAGTGCGGGTGAATCGACCGTGCGTGTGGATATCCAGCGCCTCGACAGCATTATGAACATGGTCGGCGAACTGGTATTGGTGCGCAACAGGCTAGTTCGACTGGGTGAAAAAAATCAGGACGAGTCGATGCAAAAAGCCATTGCCAACCTGGATGTGGTGACTGCGGACCTGCAGTCGGCGGTTATGAAAACACGGATGCAGCCCATCAAAAAAGTGTTCGGCCGCTTCCCTCGTTTGGTGAGGGATTTATCCCGCAGCCTGAAAAAGGAAATCAATCTTGAATTGATTGGAGAGGAAACCGACCTCGACAAGAACCTGGTGGAGGCATTGGCCGATCCATTGATTCACCTGGTGAGAAACTCGGTGGATCATGGTATCGAATTTCCGGCCGACCGTGAATCGAAAGGTAAGTCCCGCGCGGGTACCATCGTGCTTTCCGCGCAGCAGGAAGGAGATCATATCCTGCTGTCCATTTCCGATGACGGCCGCGGCATCAATCCGCAGGTTATCATTAAAAAAGCGGTGGAAAACGGCATTGTCGATCCGGAAACCGCCGAGCGCATGGATGAAAAAGAAGTTTTTGATTTAATTTTTTCGCCGGGCTTCTCCACCAAGGATGAAGTGACCGATTTGTCCGGCCGCGGCGTGGGCATGGACGTGGTCAAATCAAAAATCAGCCAGTTGAATGGTAGCATTACCATAGAGTCGAAAATGGGTGAGGGGACGAAAATGTATATTCGCGTCCCCCTGACGCTCGCCATTATGCCGACGCTGATGATCATGCTGAGCAAGCAGATATTCGCGCTGCCGCTGGCCAGTGTGAACGAGATTTTCCGCTACGACGCGGCGAAGAGCCATGTGGTTGACGGCCAGAGATGCATCACTATTCGCAAAAAAGCTATCCCGATATTTGAGCTTAGCAATTGGCTGGTTCGAAATTCCTTCTCCAGCCTGCAACCAAAGCCGACGGAAGGAAGAGAAGCCGAGGTCGCCTGTCGCGGTGAACATGTTGTTATTGTTTCGGTGGGTTCGCAAAACGTTGGTCTGGTGGTTGATCAGCTTATCGGGCAGGAAGAAGTGGTGATTAAACCTCTCGGTAAAATGTTGCACGGCACGCCCGGCATGGCGGGCGCCACTATTACCGGAGATGGAACAATCGCCCTGATTCTGGACATCCCGGGCATGCTTGAGTGCTATGCAAGGAGCGCCTGATCGCTATCGAGGGAAAAGTATGGAACGGAAAAATAATAAACCGGGATGAGATAGCGCTGTGTCATACAAGGTTCTAATCGTCGATGACTCCACTTTTTTTCAGATTCGCCTGAAGGGCATTATCGAGGAACATCCCGACCTTCATGTTGTCGGTGTAGCCGAAAACGGTGAACAGGCGGTTGAAATGGAGGAGCAACTGCGGCCCGATATTATTACCATGGATTACGAGATGCCCTGCCTCGACGGGGTGTCGGCTGTGCGACAGATTATGGCCAGGCGCTCGGTGCCGATCATCATGTTTTCATCCATGACGTACGAGGGCGCAAAGATTACCCTTGACGCACTTGAGGCCGGCGCCGTCGATTTTATTCCCAAAAATTTTGCCGAGGTTTCCCGTCACTCCCTGCTTTTGAAGAAAAAGCTGCACGAGAAACTTTTGCTGTTCGTGCAAAAGAACAAAACCTATCGCGCGGATGCTTTTAAAACCGAAACCGAAACCTACCTGCCACCGGAGTTGCGGCCGCGGGAGACGCATGAACCGGAAGTTGTAAAAAAACGCTCGCCACTCAAGGGGCGCGTCAAGGTGGTTATTATCGGCGCGTCCACCGGCGGCCCGGTTGCTATCACCCAAATATTGATGGAACTAAAGGCCGACTTCCCGGCGCCGATAATTGTGATACAGCATATGCCGGAAAATTTTACCCGGGCCTTTGCCGATCGTTTGAACCGCCAGTGCGACCTGGACATCAAGGAGGCGGAGCTGGGAGATAAATTATCTCCCGGAAGCGTATTAATCGCACCGGGCGCAAAACAGTTGTTGATTGAACGCGACGGTAACGCCGTGAGGGTGATAAAGGGAGATGACCGGGCAAATTATAAACCGTCTGTTGATATCACTTTCGCTTCGGCGGCTAACGCGTTTGGTGGTGATGTGTTGGGCATTATCCTGACAGGTATGGGCTCGGACGGCTGTGAAGGCGCGCGGCTGTTGAAAAGTAAAGGTTCGACGATCTGGAGCCAGGACAGGGAGACCTCGGTGGTCTACGGCATGCCGGCGGCGGTGGCCAATGCCGGTTTAACGGATGAAGTCATGGCGCTGGAACAGGTTTCCAAACGCCTGGACGCGGAATTGTAGACATTACTGTACAAATTAACGCAGGTTGATAGTGGATTTATTAAGTATTCTCGGTGTCATCATCGGCTTTGCCGCCCTGCTGGGAGGAAACTTCCTTGAGGGTGGAAGCTGGAGTTCGCTGGTTAACGGGCCGGCTGCGCTCATTGTTGTCGGTGGCACGCTCGGCGCGGCCATCCTGCAAACGCCGTATGCCGGTTTAAAACGCGCTTGCACTCTTTTTAAGTGGATTTTCAATCCGCCCGGTCACAAGTTCAAGCAGGGTATTAAACAGGTGGTAAGGTGGGCCAACGCGGCGCGCAAGGAAGGGCTGCTGGGGCTGGAAAGCATTGCCGAATCGGAAAAAGATGCGTTCGCTCAAAAAGGCCTGCGACTATTGGTGGACGGCAGCGAACGGGATGTTATCCGGCATGTGATGGAAACCGATCTTATCGTGGCGGAACAGCGCGACCACGACGCAGTACAGTTTTACGAGAGCATGGGTGGCTATGCGCCCACCATCGGTATTATCGGCGCTGTCATTGGCCTTATTCATGTGATGCGGCATCTGGCCGATCCGTCGGAACTGGGGCCTGGTATTGCGATTGCATTTGTCGCGACCATTTACGGTGTTGCGTTTGCCAATTTGTTTTTACTTCCCGTGGCGAATAAATTAAAAGCGTGTATCAAGCAGCAGTCGCAGTTTCGCGAGTTGATTATCGAGGGCATTATCGCCATCGCCGATGGTGAAAACCCGAAAACCATTGAAATGAAATTGTCCGGTTACCTTCATTAAGAGGTTTTGTTATGGTTCGCCGGGCGAGAATAGAAACCAAAATCAATCACGAGCGCTGGCTGGTTTCCTATTCGGATTTCATCACCCTGCTGTTCGCGTTTTTTGTGGTGATGTATTCCGTTTCCCAGGTAAGCGAAACCAAATACAAAACGCTTTCCGATACGCTGGAAAAAACGTTTTCGCCGTCCGTACAAACGCCGGCGCAGGAAGCAGCGCAATCACCAGGCGCGCGTGCGTCGGAAATTGTTGAACCCGATGAGCTTGCGGCTGAACTCAGGCAGGCTTTTTCCGGCCTGGTATCGTCCGGCCACCTGGCGTTGTCGGGAAATGAAGATTGGGTGGAGCTTGCGGTGGATTCCGAATTGCTATTCGAATCGGGCAGCGCAAAACCTGCCGCGGAGGCCATTGAAATTTTCTCCGACGTCGCCGAAATATTGGCGCCCTTCGATAACGCGGTGGCAGTCAGTGGACACACCGATAATGTGCCGATCAACACGGCTGATTTTCAAAACAACTGGCAGCTGTCGTCCGCGCGAGCGGTGTCGGTGGTAAACCTGCTTGCCTACGGGGGTGTGAATCCGTCGCGGCTGTCGGCTATTGGGTACGGCGAGTACCGGCCGATCGCGGACAACTCCACGGCGCAGGGCAGGGCGGCCAACCGTCGCGTGGTGTTGCGGGTGGCCAGGGACATTGTGCCGCAAATACCCGTCTCACCGGCGCGGGCGGTCATATCCGGTGAGCCCGTAATCGATTCAAATTTTCCGGAGAAGACGGAAATATCAAATTCCGAGGATTCAAGCGGCGTTGCAAATAATGACACACCGAAATCCGCGATCGAGCCCGTCAAGCTGAAAAATGGCGGCTTGCTGTTTACCAGCGACCCCGATTTGCCGCAGCACCGGCGCCGAATCGAATAAATACAGCCCGTAGGTTGGGCGGCGGGGGTTGTTATATCAACCTGTCTTTCCCGCGTCGGCTTCCCTCAAATTCCAGTCCCGCCCCGCGATATCCGGGCTAAACTAAATATTAACCGGATAATGGCGCTGGGGTTACAGCCGTTGCTGTAGTGGCATGTTCTTGAATGGCATAGTTACTGCTATACCACCCAGGACGCCTGTTTTTTGACGTTGCGCGAAAGAGAACGCCTCTTTCGCAGATTGGAACAAAAAAATGACATTAAAACAAAGCGAAATGAAAGACGCGGATGGCAAGGATGCGATCCTTCAGTGGGTAACATTCCGGCTCGCCGGTGAAACTTACGGCGTAAACGTAATGCAAGTGCAGGAGGTATTGCGTTACACCGAAATTGCACCCGTGCCGGGAGCGCCCCTGTACGTGTTGGGTATTATCAACCTGCGGGGCAACGTGGTTACGGTAGTGGATACGCGCCAGCGCTTTGGACTGCCGCCGGACAAAATTACCGACAGCACCCGTATAGTTATTATTGAATCGGAAAAGCATGTGGTGGGTATTCTGGTGGACAGCGTGGCGGAAGTGGTTTACATGCGCATGTCCGAGATCGAAAACATGCCCAGCCTGAGTAGCGAAAATAATGCGAAGTTTATTCAGGGCGTCTGTCACCGGAACGATCAGTTGCTGATTCTGATAGACCTGAATAAATTCCTCACCCGGGAAGAGTGGGCGGAAGTGGAAAGCGTGTGACCTGTACACGGGTAATCCGCACGAGGTAAATATTATGGCTGACATCACTGGATTAATTGAGCTGCACTGGCAGTTGGTACTGCTTTGGCTGGTTGCCGGCTTGGCGGTAATATTTTCCCTGGTTTCCCTGTACCGGCTTGCCAACCTGCGAGCGGATTACGAATGCCGGCTTGCCGTGCTTGAAAAGCAGTTGAAAGTTGTGGTCAGTGGCGCCGTTGGTGTGGGGGAGCATATGGTGAAGCTGGAGTCCGAGCTTAAAAATATGCAGGAGCATCAGGTGCGCGCCGTTGAGGCCGAGGTTGAGTATTCCTACAGCCAGGCAGTAAAACTGATAGAGCAGGGAGTGGATTCGGCCACGGTAGCGACAAGTTGTGGTTTATCCGATTGCGAGATTCAGCTAATGGAGCTGGTGCACAAAAACTCCCGTCGTGTGGCAGTGGGATAGGATTTTCGGGTGAACACAAAATTGATTTTCCAGTACATTATCCTGGTTGTTTTCCTGACGGGATGCGCCGTCGCGCATCGCGTCAGTTATGAAGACGGCGAGGGTAAAATTCCGCAGGAGGTGTTTTCCAGGATTGAAAACGGAAAAACCGAAAAATCCTGGGTGGTAAATCAGTTGGGTTCGCCTTTTAACAAAGCTTATGGCGTGGATAACAGCGAGCTGTACACTTACCGGTTAACCCGCGCGGATACCAGGCATGCCAGCCTGCTACTTTTTCTGCGTTACAACGGGGTTGAGCGGGACGTGGAATATTTTCACGTAGTGTTCGAAAACGATGTTGTAAAGGAACATTGGCATGACAGGCTTTCGGTGGTGCAGGGATACCCCCTCCCGGCCTCCCCCATGACTGGGGGAGGAGTTGACCCCCATCCGGCCTCCCCCATGACTGGGGGAGGAGTTGACCC
>CAYVIB010000004.1:120180-150926 GCA_964451365.1 uncultured Cellvibrionaceae bacterium | reverse complement strand
GGGGAGGAGTTGACCCCCATCCGGCCTCCCCCATGACTGGGGGAGGAGTTGACCCTCATCCGGCCTTCCCCATGGCTGGGGGAGGAGATGATTCTCTTCCGAATTCTTCCGTAGCCGGGGAAGAACATAGCTCCCTCCCCTGACAAGGGGAGGGTTGGGGAGGGGTATTCGGGATGTGTGCGATTAAACCTCCAGCACTTTCCCCACCGGCAAATCCCGAACCCGAATTCCCGATGCGTGAAAAATCGCGTTGACGATGCTCGGCACAATCGGCGGAAGTCCCGGTTCGCCCACGCCACCTGGTGGTTTGTCCGACGGCACAAGGTGAACGTGCAATGGTGGGATTTGGTTGATGCGGCTCACCGGATAATCATGGAAATTTCCCTGTTCGATAACACCGTCTTTCACGGTAATTTCGCTTTGCAGCGCCAGCGAAAGTCCCATAATCATCGCACCTTCCATTTGTGATTTCACCCGGTCCGGCGTAATGACGAGGCCGCAGTCGATGGCGGTGTGCATTTCCAGCACCTCCACTTTTTTATCTTTCACGCGCACCCTGGTTGCCGCCGCCGCGTAGGAATTAAAACTGGTGGCGTAGCTGAATCCCCAGCCTTCATTGTCCGGCAGTTTTTCGTCGATATTGGCTTTGTCGGCAACCAGGTTGATAACGTCCTTCATTCGCCGCGTGTCAATTTCATAGCCTTTGTCTTCGGCGGTTTTACCGTAGTTGTCGCCGCCCTTGAAACCCTCTTCCTGTAAATTAATCAGCCGGTCCTTGCCGATCAGATTCAACCACATTTGTCGCGTGCTGATGTTGGCTTTGGCCGCCAGTTCATCGACAAAACAACCCATGGCAAAGGCGTTGTGAATATTGTGCACCGAACGGAACCAGCCGATACGCACATGAGTGTCGATCTTCTGTGTTTCACAGCTGATATTTTTTACATCGAACGGTACATCCGCAAAACTTTGCGAAAGATTGCCGTCGCTGGGTTGATCGTTGCTGGTGTCAAACGTCCAGCCGATGGGTGGATGAACGACGCGCTGCAGCCAGAAGTCGGCATTGTTGTCTTTGGTCAGTTCCGCCTTGTGATAATTGGCGGCGATGGCGTGATAGAAGCCGTGCTTGACATCGTCTTCTCGGGTCCAGATAACTTTTACCGGCCGGCCCGTCGCCTTCGCCAGTTCAACCGCTTCGAGCGTATAGTCATTTTTGCCCTTGCGCCCGAAGGCGCCGCCCATTACCGTTAAATTGACTTCCACCTTGTCCGCATCGCTTTCCGGGTTCAGGCCCAGTTCTTCCATCACCAGGCTTTTACACCACTGCGGTGTTTGCGTACCGGTCCACACGCGGCAGGAATCGCCTTCCACCACCGCGGTGGCGGCGGGTGTCTCCATCGACATGTGGTGATGATACGGCGCGGTATAAGTCGCCTCGACGGTTTTTTCCTGATCGTACTTGTGACCGTAGACATCGCCTTCACTGCGCGCCACGATGCCCTTGGTGTTGGCCTTTTTCACCAGTTCCTGTTTATAGGTTTCAGAATTGTGGCTGACGTTGCTACCATGCTCCCACTCTACCCTCAGTTTTTTGCGGCCTTCCTGTGCGGCCCAGGTGTTGGTGGCCAACACCGCGACGCCCGAAACCGGCTTGACGTTGGTGGGAAGAGGGCGGTCTTTCAGTTTGATGACATCCACCACGCCCGGTACTTTTTTCGCTTCGCCCGCATCGAAGGATTTCACCTTGCCGCCGACCACCGGCGGGCGTTCGATACTGGCGATCAACATGTTGGGCAACTGGACATCCTGTGCATAAATTGCCTTGCCGCGCACGATATCCTCCTGCCCCTGCAGTTTTATATCCTTGCCGACAATATTAAATTCGGATTCCGCTTTGAGTTTGACGGTTTTCGGATCGGGCATTGGCAGCGAAGCCGCCGTTTTCGCCAGTTCGCCGAAACCCAGTTTTTTACCGGATTTCTCATGAACCACAAAATGGTTAACCGCTTTCACCTCTTTTTTATCTACCGTCCAGGTATCGGCCGCCGCCTGCTCAAGCATATCGCGAGCTACCGCACCCATCTGGCGAATATGGGGGAAGAAGTTTCGAATGGAGGCGGAACCGCCAGTGCTTTGGTCGCCATATTTCGGATCGGCTTTGCCCTGAACAGCATTCACCCGCGACCAGTCCGCACCCAGTTCATCGGCAATAATCTGCGGTACGCTGGTGATAATTCCCTGGCCCATTTCCGCGCGGTGGCAGATGATGTCGACGGCACCATCGGGCGCGATACTGACAAAATAACCCAGCGATGCCGGCGCGGCGGATTTCGACAGGCTTTTGGCAAGACTGGTGCCCGGCAGGCCGATGCCGAGAACAAAGGCACCTCCGCCCAGGCCCATGGCGTTTAAAAAACCTCTGCGGCTGATATTGATAATGCGGCTCATGCTTTTGCCTCCTGTATCATCACGCCGGCGTCCTTAATGGCAGCCTTGATGCGGTTATAGGTGCCGCAACGGCAGATATTGCCCTGCATGGCGGAATCAATTTCCTGGTCGGAGGGAGACGGATTTTTTGCCAACAACGCCGCGGCGCTCATCATTTGTCCGCTTTGGCAATAGCCACACTGCGGCACTTTATGTTTTAACCAGGATTGCTGCACCGGGTGCAGTGAATCGCCTTCACCGAGCCCTTCGATGGTGGTAATTTTTTTGTCACCCACGGCGGAAACCGGCGTCAAGCAGGCGCGGGTGGGGTTGCCATCAATATGTACCGTGCACGCACCGCATAAACCGGCACCGCAGCCAAATTTGGTTCCGGTCAATTGCGCCAGATCCCGAAGCGCGTAAAGCAATGGCATATTGGGATCGGCATCCATTGAGAGGGTTTTACCGTTGACGTTGAGTTTGATCATGAGAAGCTCCGTCGAATTGTCGGCTTGCAAGTTAGCGGAATCATACTCGCCCTTTATGACAGCTTCAATTAAGGCAGTCGCTGTTGGTTGTAACGGTGCCAACGCGCCAACTTTCAGAATCGATTAAATTGGACTTATGGCGGCAGTCTTTCCCGGTACTTCAATAACTTTCGGGTGAACGAAGCCAAGCGGCTGATTGAGAATAATCCCGATATGGCGATTACTGATTTGATGCTCGAGGCCGGCTTTGCCACCAAGTCGAATTTTAACAAGGAATTCAACCGTGTCGCCGGTATGCACCCGGGTGAATATCGAAAACGGTTTTTGCAAATCGCACAGGATAAATTGTGAACATCAGAGCGGCGTCAATGAATTGCCGCCGCTTGATTAATTAAGTAGGTCGGGTAAGCGAAGTGTCGGACTATCGCTTACCTTAAAGGTTAACCCATAATGACTTCAACCTGGTATTCCTGCCCCGCATCCATCGCCGGTACCACGTTGCCATCGATGGACTCGCCGTTGATGGTAACGGACTTCACACCCTTGCTGACATGGTCCGGATTCTTGACCTCAATGTTATAGGTGGAGCCGCGGAACTTGCGTGACACCTTGAATCCGTTCCAGGCCTTCGGAATGGAAGGGTTGACCGACAGGCCGTTGTAATCCGGTTTGATGCCGAGAATATACTGCGTGATCGCGGCGAAGTTCCAGGCGGCCGTCCCGGTCAGCCAGGAGTTTTTGCCTTCGCCCGGCTTATAGGCGTCCTTACCGGCAATCATCTGGCAGTAAACGTAAGGCTCGACTTTGTGAAGATCGCTGATTTCCTCCAGGTAAGCCGGCGCAATTTTGCGGTAGTACTCGAACGCGCGATCGCCGTTGCCGATCATGGCTTCGGTAATCATAATCCACGGGTTGTTGTGGCAGAAAATACCGGCGTTTTCCTTGTAACCCGCCGGGTAGGTGGAAATCTCACCATATTCGATGTAGTACTTGGTGAACGCGGGCTGTTGCAAAACGATACCGTAATCGCTGTCGAGCCACTCCTTAACGGAATCCATGGATTTTTGTACCATGCCTTCCTCGTGTCCGATCAACGCCATGCCACAGAACCCTTGCGACTCGATAAAAATTTTGCCTTCCTCGTTCTCATTGCTGCCCACTTTCTTGCCGTAGTAATCATAGGCGCGCAGGTACCATTCGCCATCCCAGCCGTGCTCTTTAACCGCGGCGATCATGCTGTCGACATGTTTTTCCGCTTCGGCGGCTTCATCGTCCTTGCCGATCTGCCTGCACAGTTTGATAAATTCCTTGCCATATAAAACAAACAGGCCGGCAATCATCAGGGACTCAGCGGTTTTGCCGACCTTATTTCCGGTAGTCTGGAAAGACTCATTCGGATCTTCGGAAAAACAATTCAGGTTCAGGCAGTCATTCCAGTCCGCGCGACCAATTAATGGCAAGGCATGGGGACCAAGATTGTTGACAGTGTGATAGAAGGAACGCTTTAGATGTTCAAAGTGACTGGTGGCTTTGCTGGCATCGTTATCGTAGGGAACGCTGGCTTCGAGAATGGAATAGTCGCCGGTTTCCTTGATGTAATCGGTGGTGGAGAGAATCAACCACAGCGGGTCGTCATTAAAGTTGCCACCGATGGCATTGTTGCCACGCTTGGTCAGAGGTTGATACTGGTGGTAAGCGGAACCATCTTCGAATTGCGTGGCGGCGATATCCAGAATACGCTGCTTCGCGCGCTCGGGTACCTGGTGGACGAAACCGATCAGGTCCTGGTTGGAGTCGCGGAAGCCCATGCCGCGGCCGATGCCGGATTCAAAAAACGAGGCGCTGCGCGACATGTTGAATGTCACCATGCACTGGTACTGGTTCCAGATATTGACCATGCGGTCCAGTTTTTCGTCGCCGCTGTTCAGTGTGTAGGTCGACAGCAGTTCGGCCCAGTAATTTTTCAGTTTTACCAGTTCGGCTTCGACTTTGGCGGCGGTGTCAAAACGGCTGATAACGTCCTTGGCCGGTTTTTTGTTGATAATGCTCTTGCTTTCCCACTTGTTGTTTTTGTCCACTTCGATATAGCCGAGAACAAAAACAAATTCCTTTTCCTCGCCCGGCGCCAGTTCCACTTCAATGTAGTGGGAGGCGATGGGTGACCAGCCGTGTGCTTCGGAATTGCGGGGTTTGCCTTCGAATACGGCGTCGGGTCGGTCAAAGCTGTTGTACAGGCCGACAAACGTTTCCCGGTCGGTATCGTAACCCTGTACCGGTGCATTCACCGAATAAAAGGCGTAGTGGTTGCGACGCTCCTTGAATTCGGTTTTGTGATAGATAACGGAATCTTCAATTTCAACTTCACCAGTGGAAAAATTGCGCTGGAAGTTGGTCATGTCGTCTTCGGCATTCCACAGGCACCACTCAATAAACGAAAACAATTTGAGCTTTTTGGCCGCGCCGGAAGTGTTCTTCAGTTTTACTTTCTGTACTTCCGCCCAGGTGCCGAGTGGTATGAAATAAAGTGCTTCAGCTTCCACGCCGTTGCGCGAGCCGACGATGCGCGTATAGCTCAGGCCGTGGTGGCAGCGGTAGCTGTCCAGTTCCGCTTTTACCGGCTTCCAGCCGGGGGACCACACATCGCCGCCGTCGTTGATATAAAAGTATTTTCCGCCGTTGTCCGCCGGTACATTGTTGTAACGGTAACGGGTCAGGCGGCGGAATTTTGCATCCTTATAGAAGGTGTAACCGCCCGCAGTGTTGGAGACCAGGCTGAAGAAATCTTCATTGCCCAAGTAGTTGATCCAGGGGTAGGGTGTTTTAGGATTGGTGATGACGTATTCTCGTTGTTGATCATCAAAATGGCCAAACTTCATTGTTTACTACCTTAATAAAAATAAGAAAGAGAAGTTAAAGTTGCGGGTAACGCGCGCAACTAATTGCGCGCGTAGCCGGTTCCGGCGAGATTGGTTTTTTCCATGTCGGAATTCTGCTCCCGCGCAATTTCCTCCGCCGGCCAGTCCCTGAGTTTTTTGTACCATGTTTGCCAGAGAATCAGCGCGGTGCCAATGGCCAGTCCGGCGGTAATGGCGGCTGAGTAAAATTCCTTGATTACGAAGAAGATGGGCAGGGCGACCAGGGAGGTTTGCAGCACAATACCAACAGCGACATTAAACATATCGCGCTTGAAATTCGGGTTTTTGGTAAAGCCCGGATCGTCGGCGGCAACTTTCTCGTGTATCGGCCCCCAGAAACCCCAGGGGCGAACGTTCTTGTAAAACTCTTTCAAACGCTCTTCGTTTTCCGGTGCGGTGTAGAGGCTGCCGCCAACCGCGGCCGCGCTCGACAGCAGGAGAATGACCGGGAAGACATACAGCGGCAGAATATCCGATGGAATATTAGGGAATGCAGCACCTACAGCCATCGGCAGGACAATGGCTGCCACAATACCGACCATCATTCCCCAGAAATAACCCATGCCGTTGAACCGCCACCAGTACCATTTAAGGACGTTGGAGACGGTATAGCCACCCCACAAACCGGACACTATCCACACCAGGACGGCATTAATGCTGCTGACGAACAAACCGAGGATTGTGCTGATCACCACCACGCCCACGGACACGGCGTAACTCATGTACACCAATCGCTTGGACGAGGCGTTCGGATTGATATAACGCTTGTAGATGTCGTTGACCAGGTAGGCCGGGGCCGCGTTTACGGTGGAGGCAAATGTGGACATAAAGGCGGCCAGCAGTCCGGCGAGCAGCAGGCCCAGCAGGCCGGCGGGAGCGAACTGGCTGATCGCCGACGGCAGTACATTCTCAAAATCGATTTTGCCGCCCACGGTTAAATTCAGTTGCTGATAATAAACCAGCGCCAGCACGGTAAAACCGGCGATCATCAAATAGCGTATGGGCATCAGAACAACGGAGACGAAGCCGCTCATTTTAGCCGCTTCGCGTGGCGATTTCGTTGCCAGTATTTTTTGCATGTCGTAATTCGGCGCGGGCCCCGCTGCGCTTATCAAAATCCCTTTGAACAGCAACATCATCACAAACGCCATAAACAATTCGTAACCGTCGGAGGAAATTTTGCCCATGACTTCCGGAATTTTCTTGCTCCAGTCCAAATCGAGGGACCAGCCGAAGAAGGGGTTGGACCAACCCTCCGGTACCGCTGCGTTCAGCATTTCCGGCGATACATTGTTCATGGCGATTATGGCAATAATAACGGCGGAAATGGCCATGATGGTAAATTGCAGCAGGTCCGCCCACACAATACTCAACATACCGCCGAGCATCACATAGAAGGTGGCGATAGCGGTAAATACAATGCCGTACAAATGCGGTACGCGCTCGGGAGAAACTTCAAACGGAACGTAGGGTGACACCGCTTCCCAGGGAATAAAAATTTCCATGAATTTGCCGATGCCGACAAAGCCGTAGGCAAGGAAACCGAGCACACTGATAATGGCGAAGGCGACGATAATGCCATGGGATAATCTACCGCCGAGGTCATCACCAAAGCGCGTGCGTATCCATTCCGCTCCGGTAAGCACATTGGAACGGCGCAACCACAGGGACAGGAACACCATCAGGAACACCTGGTTGAATACCGGCCACAGCCAGGGAATCCAGATACTCTTCAGGCCGTAAACGAACAACAAGGTCACTAGCCACATCGTGCCGGAAATATCGAACATGCCGGAGGCGTTGGAAAGGCTCAACATGTACCAGGGCAGGGTTTTTCCGCCAAGGAAGTAAGAGTCCAGGTTTTTGGACGCCTGCCTTTTCAGCGCCAGACCAATGACCACTGTGCTGGCCAGATAGAGACAAATAATGGTGATATCAATGGGAGAAAGTTGCATGATCGGAGGTGCCTTCGGTTTATATAGTTATGTGCTACTGCCTTTTATTGTTTTTTCATTCCTTTGTGTGTAAGGAACAACATTCAGGGCGACATCGCCCGGGCACACATTCTATGAGAAAAGTGTTTTTTTTACAGCAGTTTGATCATAAATATGCCCTGATTTCGCGAATAAAAATGGAAAAAAAGGCCGCTCAAATAATGGTGATTCTGACTATTTGTTGGGTTTTTTCCTGGTTGAAAAAGCGATTGGAATGAGAGCGCTTTCTTGGGAGTGGCGCGTAATTCACGGAGCGATTTTTGTTCATTGGAACTTTTAAGGTTAATTTGGCCTGACTTCCGTGTAAGCCACTGCTAATCGTTTTTCCCCCGTGTTTTGATGATTTTACCCGGGATGGTACCGGACTTTCCTTGATTAGGTAGAGGATATCCCCTTGCCAACAGACCGCGCGGTCGGTATGATTTTGGCTGTTGTTTTCCCGAAGTACCCGTGCATGACACCACCGAGAGATCCAGACGCCACCCGCCAGCATATTCTGGAAGTAGCCGCCGAAGAAATGGTTGCCCAAGGATACAAGGGCACCAGCCTCGCCGGCATCATCGACAAAGCCGGGGTATCCAAGGGAGGGCTCTATCACCACTTTGCCAATAAGCAGGAGCTCGGTTACGCGGTATTCGAAGAGGTTTTTATCCGGGAATTTCTGGCCGATTGGGAGGTTCCCCTGTCGGAAGAAAACCCGGTTCAAGGGCTGTACCACTGGATGCGGGAGTTTGCTGCTTCCCTGACCGAGGAGGAACTGGAACACGGTTGCCCGATGAGCCGGATATCCATGGAAATGGCGGATGTTGATGAGGGTTTCCAGAAAAGGGCGCTGACGATGTTTCGGGTACTGGGTGAGCGTTTTGCCGAGGCCCTGAGCCAGGCAAAGTCCAAGGCCTATGTCAAAGATGACGTGGACCCCAGGGCCACTTCCATTTTTATCGTCGCGGCTATCCAGGGGTTGATGCTGCAGGGGAAGTGCATGCGGGATCTCAACAACTTCCGGTCAGGGGTCACCTGCCTGGCAAACTATATATTGTCGCTTCAGGAGTAAAAAAATGTGGATTGCTACAAACCGGATGGTCGGTTTGTTGTGGAAACAGGATGGGAAATCGATTCAGGGCCGGTTTTCCCCGGAGTTGTCGATGCCCGATCAACTGCAATTTGGGGATTTTTATGGATATCAATCGGACTTCCCGATGGATCAATGCTTACTCGGAATTCATCATCCGCCGGCGGTGGTGGGTGGTGATAGCGGCTGTGGCCGCCTGCCTTTTACTGACCGCTATCTGGGTTTAACAACGACTACCGCGTCTTTTTCTCCGGTGAAAACCCGCACCTGCGGGCTTTCGACGAACAACAGAAAACCTATACCAAAAACGACAATATTATCTTTGCCGTCACGCCGGACGACGGTGAGGTTTTTTCCCGGCCCGTGTTGAGCGCGGTGGAGGAGCTAACGCGGCAGGCATGGCTGCTGCCTTACGTGTTGCGCGTCGATTCAGTGACGAACTTCCAGTATTCGCGCGCTGATGGTGACGAGCTTATCGTGGAAGACCTGGTGGAAAACGCCGGCGGCGGTACCGCGAGCCAACGGGATCAGGCACGGCACGTTGCATTAAGTGAACCCTTCCTCGTCGGCCAATTGCTGAATGACAGTGCCGCCGTCACGGCAGTAATGCCACTTTCCAGATGCCCCAGGTCAGCCTGGATGAAACGCCGGAAACCGTCGCGGTGGCCCGCAAATTGAAAGCGGAAATTGAAGAAAGTGTCCGGTCACCGTGCATATGTCCGGCGTGGTGATGTTGTCGAATGCTTTTTTTCGAGTCATCCATGCAGGACATGGCGACACGGATTCCAGCCATGTACCTGATTATTATTATCGTCATGCTGTTGCTGGTGCGTTCCGTTGGCGCGACAGTGTCTACCGTACTGGTTATCTTTTTATGAATCGCAGAATCACCGACAACTGGAAAGTCGAAGCGGAAGCTCGATTGTTCTCCAATGTGGAACCGGGATCGTTGGAATACGATCTGCGCGGTGATGACTATCTGCAACTGGAAGTCCGGCGGTACTTTAACCTGCTAACCTGCATCCTTACCGCTGCCTGCCGGGGAGGTCATTTTCGTTTCGTTCTTTATTGATATACTCCCCGTCATTCCTCCGGTCACTTTTTCGCGGGACCGGATTTTGCACCTGATCCCGCAGACGACGTTGTGCGCAACCTTGAACCTGTAGCCGTACCAGGCCTGCCTGCCGTCATGGATTAGCTTCGCCGCTGTCTCAATATTAATTTTATGATGGAGTTGTTGGGCAATGTGTTCAGAATTTTGCTCAAAAAGGAGCCGATCATTCTTCAAAAATTTTTATCCCTAAACGAGGTGGATTGATATGACACAAACAGCATTGGTTACCGGCGCGGCGAGTGGTATCGGTCTAGCACTGGCCAAGTCACTCGCCCGCGATGGCTTTCACGTTGTCGTCAGTGATTTGAATATCGACGCCGCGAATTCGGCCAGCCGGGATTTGCGGGACCAGGGATATTCCGCCGAAAGTTTTCAACTGGATGTCACCAATCAGGCGAACATCGATGAAGTGGCAGGCAGGTTTCCTGGCATGGACGTGCTGGTCAATAACGCCGGCATTCAATACGTCGCCAAACTGGAGGCTTTTCCCGTCGACAAATGGCGCTTGGTGACGGATGTGCTGCTAACTGGCCCGGCCATGCTGACGCGCGCGGTGTTGCCGGGGATGAAGGAGCGCAACTTCGGTCGGATAGTCAATATCGGCTCAATTCATTCGGTGATAGCGTCACCTTTCAAAAGTGCCTATGTTGCCGCCAAACATGGCATTGTAGGGTTTTCAAAAGTGATTGCGTTGGAAACGGCGACATTCAATATCACAGTGAATACCATCTGCCCTTCCTATGTGAAAACCCCCCTGGTGGAAAAGCAGGTGGCGCAGCAGGCGCAGGAACATGGAATTTCCGAAGAGGATGTGATCAACAATATTATGTTGGAACCGATGCCGAAAAAAGCGTTTATTGAAATGGAAGAACTGGCGGCGACAGTAAATTTTTTACTTTCCGACGGTGCGAAAAATATCACCGGCCAAAATATTGTTCTCGACGGTGGTTGGACCGTGAAATAACCCGCACCAGATAATTGGCCGGGATCAGGAAAAATATTAAAGAAGGGGAGGTGTACCTTTTTCCTATAGACAACGTCGGGGAGAATGATTATGTACAACAAATTCGATCCTACCGTTGACCAGTGGTACTACTGGCCGCATGGCAAGGGCTCGCGCTTCTACGTGGTGGCGGTGGACGATGAGGCGCGAACGGTGGAGGTTCAGCATTTCAATGGTGACGTCGAAGAATACAGTTTTGCCGAATGGCGCAAACTGGACGTCGAACCCGGTGAGGAACCGGAAAGCTGGACCGGCGCGCTCGATATTGGAGAGAAGGACGACCTGGGTACGGAAATTACCGACACTCAGGGGAAAGACTGGAATGAATCTGATGGCGAATACCATATGGAGGAGAATATGTCCGGGGAGGACGCCGGTGGCGAAAACGATTATGTAGAACGCTATATGCATGAAGCTCCCTTGGGCAATAACATCGATTTGGAAGACCTGGTCGATCTCAGCGGCCTGATCAAGCGGCCGGATGGAGTCTACGAAGAAACATACAGCGATACCTGGTACGTGGAGTACTCCGAGGATGCCGATACGGGCTTGTGGCGTGTGAATCTTTTCAAACACGATGCACCCGAATTCCGGGCGGGTAATTTCGAATCGCTGGAGAGTGCGGTGCTGGCGGCCCGCACATACTATAACCAGACCTGACTACAACCAAGCTGACTACAACCAGGCCTGACTACAACCCAGCCCCGAAGCGCGATTGAATTCTCCTTGCACATTAAGCTCCCGCGATAAACACCGAAACGACTATCAACGGTTATTGAAATTCGCCGTCCAGCAGTTCCACCAGTGAGCCACCCGATTGCAGACGCCGGATAACTTCGCCAAACAGCGGTGCAATGTCCACAATCTCCAGTTTATTTTTTGTCGCCGGCTCGGTGAGCCGAAAAGGAGGAACACTGTTGCTGATGATCACCCGGTCGAAAACCGGATCGCTGAATACGGTGTTGGCATCATCGATAAACAAACCGTGCGAAGCGATAGCGTAAACCCGGACGGCGCCTCGTTCCCTTGCCGCCCTGGCGGCCCTTAGCATGGTGCCGCCGGTGGCGATAAGATCATCGATAATAATTGCTGTTCTGCCCGCGACGTCGCCGACGATTTTATCGCCCGAAATTTCTCCCCGACTGCGATATTTTTCAACCAACACACTCGTCACTTCGCTGTTACATTTTTGTGCCAGCATTCGACGAAAAATTTCCGCCCGTTTCGCACCGCCAGTATCCGGTGAAACCACGGCAAATTTTCCCGCGGGTAAGAGTTCAATCAGGCGATCCAGAAACAGGTTGTTACAATCGATATGTTCGGTAAGGCAGCGAAAGGCGTTTTGAAAAGCCGCCGGGTTGTGCACCTCGAGGGTAACAACGCGCCCGACGCCGACACTTTCCAGAAGCTGCGCAATATACCGGGTAATAACGGGATCGCGCGCCTTGGTTTTTCGATCCTTGCGGGAGTAACACAAGTAAGGCGCCACGACGGTGACCGAGATCGCCCCCGCATCGCGGCAGGCGCCGCAAAAAAACAGCAGCCGGCAAAGTTTGTCGTTGGCCGATTCCCGGTTGTCACCGTAAAGCGAGTGCACAATATAGACATTGCATTCCCGCACGGAAATCAGGGGGCGCGCCTTGTGTTCACCGTCCTCGAAATTGCGTTCTTCGTGCGGTGCCCGCAGCAGGCCCAGATAAAATGTCATACCATCGGCAAGTGCTTCGCTGCCGGACAGGCCAAAGATCCTGACATTTTCCATAGCTGTCTCCGCCGGGGTGGAAAGAAATAAAACTATAACCTTTTCGGCTGCATTGTACGCAACTAAAAGGTCGAAAAGAGGGAGAGAGAAATGATTACGCTGTTCCTGAGTGGAGACGTTATGACCGGGCGGGGCATAGACCAGATTATGCCTTCAGCATGCGACCCGGTAATTTATGAATCCTGTGTCAGGGATGCGCGCGGCTACGTGCTGCTGGCCGAGCGTGTAAATGGCACGATTCCCCGCGTCGTTGGTCCCGAATATATCTGGGGCGAGGGGTTGACCGTGTTGCAAAAAATGAACCCGGATTTCAGGATTATTAACCTGGAAACCGCCATTACAAATAACAGTGAACCCTGGCTGGACAAAGGTATCAACTATCGCATGCACCCGGACAACGTTTCCTGCCTGGTGGCGGCGAATATCGATTGTTGTATTCTGGCCAATAACCATGTTCTGGATTGGCATTACGCCGGTTTGGGTGACACACTGGCGATACTGAAAACAGCGGGAATTGCCGTGGCCGGCGCCGGATGCAACCTGGCCGAAGCGCGGCAGCCGGCGCGGCTGATCCACCGCACCGGCGTACGCGGTGAAGTGAAAAACGCCAGAGTACTGGTGTACTCGTTTTGCCTGACGTCCAGTGGTGTGCCGGAAACGTGGCGGGCGGGGGTGAACCGGGCCGGTATTAACCTGTTGCCGGACTTGTCCGGGCAGAATGTTCAGGACATCTGCCATCGGATTTCAATCGACCGGAATCCCGGCGATATCGTGGTCGTATCCATCCACTGGGGTGGCAATTGGGGTTATGCCGTACCGGAGAGTCATCGGCATTTTGCCCGCTGCCTGATTGATGAAGCGAGAGTGTCGATTGTCCACGGCCATTCCTCCCACCACGCCAAGGCGATCGAAAATCACCATGGCGGGTTGATCCTTTACGGCTGTGGAGACCTGATTAACGATTACGAAGGAATCTCTGGGTATAATCAGTACAAAGGTTATTTATCGTTAATGTATTTCGCCGGTATCGACACCGTCACCGGCGAATTGATCGACCTGACGATAATACCGATGCGGATGAAACAATTCCGCCTGCAACACGCCGCCGGGGATGATATTGATTGGTTATGCGCCATGCTCAACCGGGAAAGCAATTTGTTGAATGCCCGTTTTACCCGGTGCGGCGGGGCGCTGATACTGTCGTAAACGGAGGAAGAGGTAATGAAGATCAAAATAGAGGTGGATATGACGCCACAGGAAGTGCTGGAGCTTTTCGAAGGCAATGTCGAATCCCTGCAGAAAGCCATGATCAATCTGTTTTTACAGTCTGTGCCGAAAGCGGGTTCCGAGGATGCCAACATCATGGCGTTTTGGCAGGATATGGCGGAACAAAGCCAGAAAATGTTTGAGCAGTATCAGAAGCGTTTTGATCAAGCCAAAAAATAACCGGGACCAAATATAAATGACACCAGAAGACAAAACTGAAGTCTTGCAGTACCTGGAAAAGTTCAACGACGTATTTCACGAAATGACAAAGGATGTCATACAGCGCATCCTTCAGAACCAGATAATACCTTCAGCGGTACCGGTCAGCGATGCGTCCGTGCAACCACCGAAAATGCCCTCCATCCGGATCAACCCCGAACGTTTTATCAAGCAGCAGTTCCAGTTCCTGGAAAAGCAACAGGAGTTGTGGCAGAACGTTTCACGGACGATGATGGGGCAGGAAGTTGAACCGGTGATTGTCGAACCCAAGGGTGATCAGCGTTTTAAGGACAGGGACTGGAACGATAATCCCATGTTCAGTTACATCAAGCAGGCTTATCTGCTGAATGCGGAATACCTTCAGCAACTGGTGGATTCATTCGAATATGACGACAGGAAAACCGAAGAACAGGTGCGTTTCTACACACGTCAGTTTGTGAACTCCCTGGCGCCGAGCAACTACATTCTGACCAACCCGGAAGTTTGCCGCGAGATTCTGGCAACGGAAGGTAAAAATCTCGCCCGTGGCATGGACAACTTTATGCGGGATTTGGAAAACAGCCCAGCCGAAGCGTTCAAGGTTACCCAGGTTAAACCGGATGCTTTCACCCTGGGTAAGGATCTTGCCAATACGCCAGGCGAAGTTATTTTTAGGAACCGGCTGGTCGAGTTGATCCAGTATGCGCCGACAACGGAGAGTGTTTACCAGATACCCCTCCTGATTATTCCTCCCTTTATTAACAAGTACTACATCCTGGACCTGGGGGAGGAAAAATCCCTGGTCCGCTGGCTGGTGGCCAGAGGGTATACCGTCTTTCTCGTGTCCTGGGTCAACCCGGACGAAACCTGTGCGGGAGTGACTTTTGAGGATTACGTCCGCGAGGGCGTACTGGCGCCGCTGGATGTGGTGGAGAATGTATCCCGCGGCAAGGAAATCAATATGGTGGGGTACTGCGTTGGCGGTACGCTGCTGGGCATCGCCCAGGCGTACCTGGTGGAAAAAGGGGATACGCGCATCAATTCCCTCAGCTTTTTAACCACCTTGTTTGATTTCTCCCTGCCGGGCGAAGTGGGAAATTACATTTCCGAACAGATGTACCCGGTAATCGAGCAGGCGGTTATCGGCAAGGGATATATGGATGGGCGGGTTCTGGCGCTGAGCTTCAGCCTGTTGCGGGAAAACAACCTGTTCTGGTCGTACTTTATTGAAAATTACCTCAAGGGCAAGGACCCGATGCCCTTCGACATTCTTTATTGGAACAGCGATTCCACCAATGTCCCTGCGGAGACCTACCTTTACTACCTGCGCAACATGTATCTGGAAAACCGCGTTGTGGAGCCGGGAGGTATCACCATAGGCGATGTTCCCATCGATCTGGCAAAAATAACCGTCCCCAGCTATTCATTGGCGGCGATGGGGGATCACATCGTACTTTGGCAGGCCGCGTTTAAAAGCGCCAGTTGCCTCGGCGGTGAGCGGCGGTTTGTGCTGGCTGAGTCCGGCCATGTGGCGGGCGTGGTGAACCCCGGCGGAGACACCGAAGGTGGAGGCAAATATCCGCACTGGCTGAACCCGGTTTGCGGGGAGGACCCGGACGAATGGCTCAAGGGGGCCAGGCAGATAAAAGGCTCCTGGTGGCACGATTGGGACCGCTGGTTGAGCGAAAGGTCCGGCAAGCGGCGACAGCCGCGCAAGCCCGGCAACAGCAACTACAAACCAATAGAAAAAGCGCCCGGCGGTTATGTCAAGGTTCGGCTGGAACAGTCGGCCGGGGGAGCGACCGGGGAACCGGAAACCGCCGACGCTACAGCGGACGCCTGGGGCCGGGACTGACTACCATCGTCGTTTAAAGCAAAACGGGCTTAAGAAAGTGCCGTTCGGGCCAGGACTGGCAGTTTGTCAGAATGGCGGCGCAATCAGTATACTTTGACGACTTGGTGAGGTATCCCGACCTGCCATTCAGTGTTCACATTCAGAGGTATTAATTTAAAGTGATAACAATACGCAAATACCCGAACCGGCGCCTTTACGACACTTCCAAGAGCCAGTACGTCAATCTTGAAACCATTAAAGCCCTGGTAATGCAGCACCAGGAATTCCAGGTGATCGATTCGAAATCGGGTGAAGACCTGACCAAAAGCATCCTGCTCCAGATCATCAGCGAGCAGGAGAATAATGACCAGCAGTCCTTGCTGACCCAGACCGTGCTCAAGCAACTGATCCGGTTCTATGGCAGCGATACACAGAAGTTCATGCGTCAGTACATCGAGCAGAGCATTGCCTTCTTCCTGGAAAGGCAGGATGCCATGCAGGGAGTGATGCAGGATCTGATCGAAAAGTCTCCCATGTCGTTCTTCAACCAGATGATGGAACAGAATATGGCCCTGTGGAAAACCTTTTCCACGCCGCCGGGCTTTCAAACCAGCTCCAATAAAAAGCCCACGGATGAAGACGACGACAATAGCGAAAAACCGGATAACTGATTCCCTTCCTTATAAAAAATTTGTCTAACAAACATTGTGCGGCGCAGCAATTTGTATTGACGCTGTCATAATGGAGCCTTACACTAAAGCGGAATTGTGCAGTGCAGCAAACCACTATAGGAGGCAGTTCAAATGTTAGACAAGTTCTTTGAACAATCACAAAACGCGATGAGGCCGGTAAGCGATTTGGCCGCGATCAACACCAAGGCCTTGGAGCAGATATTCGACAAGCAGAAAGCCCTGTTCAACGACATGTGGAACGATAGCGTAACCTATGCGAAAGAACTGAGCGCGCAAAAGGATTTTTCCGGTGTTTACCAAACCCAGAAAGCCTACCTGGAAAGTGTTCAGGAAAGATTGATGTCCGCATCGACGGATGCCTATGAAATCTTTACCAGTACCCAGGAAAAAGCAAGCGACGTCCTGAAGAATTCCGTGCCGACATCCTCCTCCTGAGGCTCTTGGCGAAGTCAGGGACAGCGGTAACCAGGTGTTGAAGTGAAAGGTCCGTTTCCGGGCGTTATTTGGCATGGAAGACAACAAATCCGCCCGGTGTAGTTTCGGGTTTTTATTTTTGCATTCGGTTTTTTGCAAAAGCATGCGATGCGAATGAATGCAGTTAAATATCCGTTGCGGTGTCTAACTGTTTTACTCACGACCATGAAGCGTAAATAATCGGGAAGATACCACTATGTACCAGAAATTTTTTGAACAAGCCGAGTCCGTTATGAAACCCTTGGACAGAATGTTTGCCATCAATATGCAGACACTGGATGACTGGCGGGAAAAGCAGACAGCCTTTTTTAACGATTTGGTGGAAAAGGGAATGGATTACTCCAGGGATTTACCGGACAAAAAGGACTTTCAGTCCCTGTTGAACTGGCAGCAGTCTTACTGGGGCGCTGTGCAGGAAAAATTCACCGAGAATGCGAAAGAATCGTTTGCCCTGTTATCGGAAGCACAGGAAAAACTGATTGGACTGTATGAAGATTCGTTGACCAGTGCCGGTGATTTCGCGGAAAGAGCGACCGCCGAGACACGTTCAGATGTCAATCAGGCCGCGCGGGACGTTTCCGAAACGGCGAAAAAAGCCAGGCGTGCAGCCACCAACCAGGCGAAAAAAGTAACGACCGAAGCGAAACAGGAAGCGACAGAAGCGACAGAAGTCACCTCCGAATCCTGATGAATGTGATCTAAAGGGCTCGTATGCATCGCATACCAAGCCCTTATCCCGGCGCGTTCAAACAATGCGCGCCAGTAGCAGGCGCTCCTTTGGGAATGCGGGATAATTTCCCTCTTTGCCAATCACGCTTAATACATATGCTGGCCGCCGTTGATGGAAAGCGTGGAGCCGGTAATAAAGCCAGCTTCATCCGCTACTAAAAACTCCACGCCACGCGCAATCTCATCCGCTTCACCCAGTCGGCCAACGGGTATGCGGGCAACAATTTTTTCCAGCACTTTTTCCGGCACGGCCCGGACCATGTCCGTTGCAATATAACCCGGCGCAATGGCGTTTACCGTAATGCCCTTGGCGGCACCTTCCTGGGCCAAGGCCTTGGTAAATCCATGAATGCCGGACTTCGCCGCGGCGTAATTCACTTGGCCGTACTGACCTGCCTGCCCGTTGATGGAGCCGATGTTCACGATGCGGCCGAATTCCCGCTCCCGCATACTTTCAATGACATTGCGGCACATGTTGAAGCAGGAGCCCAGGTTGGTGTCCAGCACGGCCTGCCAATTTTCCGGGGTCATTTTGTGAATGGTGCTGTCACGGGTGATACCGGCATTGTTGACCAGAATTTCGATCGCTCCCATGTCGGCAACAATTTTACCTACCGCTTCCGCGCATTGCTCAAAGTCGGATACATCGAACTTGATAACAGGAATACCGTGCTTTTCCTTAAAGGTATGTGCAACGTCATCATTGCCGGCGTAGTTGGCAACCACTTTATAGCCGGCATTTTTTAGTCGTACCGAAATTGCCTCTCCAATCCCACGGGTACCTCCTGTAACAAGTGCCAGTCTGCTCATATAAATCCTCCTAATAGTTTTCTAGCCAATTGGTGAAAGTGAATGGGGTGCAATTGCGCCTCCGCCCATAGGTCCTGCAATGGAATGATGAAAGAATAGTGTTCAACCGGAGGTGGACTTTGTAAAAGTTATAGATTTTAGAGGGGAGGTGCGTATCCATTATGCTCGCTGGTTGAGAGATTAATTTTTTGATTCGATGCAAGACCGGTACCGCCTGAAAACAGGGTGACGAAATTTATCAGATTTAAAAGCCAAATGGGGAGCTTAGAACGATTGTGCGTCAGAAATATGAATTTCGCCGCGCCAAAATGTGTCGACTGTGAACGCCCCCGCACCGGTTTGGCATTGTGCCCATCTTGCAAAACGGGGAGACGCCCAGATAATAGGCTTCTGGTGAAAGATTCCCGCGCGCGGCGCGGTAATAAAGTACAGACGTTCTTGAGGAGACAGGCGTGAACGAACATATAGTTGAAGTCACAGCGGAAAACGCCCAGGCCACGCTGATTGAAGAATCCTTCTCCCGCCCGGTGGTTATTGATTTCTGGGCCGACTGGTGTGCTCCCTGCAAGGCGTTGATGCCGGTGCTGGAAAAGCTGGCGGCGGAATATGCGGGTCAATTCCTTCTGGCCAAGGTCAACGCCGATGAACAACAGATGATCACCTCCCAGTTCGGCGTGCGTAGTCTGCCGACCGTGATGGTGATGAAAGGTGGTCAGCCGGTGGATGGCTTTGCCGGCGCGCAGCCCGAACGGGCGATTCGGGAAATGCTGGATAAACATCTACCCAAACCCTGGGATTTGCAGTTGCAACAGGCCCGGGAACTGGTGGAACAGGAAAAATATACAGAAGCGCTCGGCCTGCTGAAATCCGCCTACACCGATTCCGGCGAGCGCGCCGATATTGCCTGCCAGTTGGCATCGGTATTGGTGCACATCCGGCGCTACGGTGAGGCGGAGGAAATTCTCGGCAAAATTAAAATGGTGGATCAGGACGAGTTGTACCAACAGGTCAAATCGCAATTGGCGTTGGCGCAGGAGGCTAAGAAGGCGCCGGAACTCGACGCACTGGAAAAACAATTGGCGGCGGATTCAGGCAACCGCGAACTGGCGTTTCAATTGGCCGTGCAATACGGCCAGCATCAATACCACAAGGAAGCACTCGAACTGCTTTACCCGATGTTGCAAAAGGATATTAATTTCAAAGACGGCGAGGCCAGGAAAATCTACATGGACATTCTCGCGGTACTCGGCAAAGGCGATCCCCTGGCTGCGGAATACCAGCGTAAGCTGTACACCCTGCTGTATTGACACCGCCGTGTTGGGGCGGTGATTTCAGATGCATGTAAAGGTTCATTAGTGGCATAATACCGCCCTTTTTCGCGAGGCGGTTTCTCCGTCCTCTATTTTCGATCAACGCGCGTCCATCGCGGCTTCTTTGAGGAACAGAATGAGTATGCGTCCCCAGGCAAAACCCGAGAACCCCAATTTTTCGTCCGGTCCGTGCAGCAAGCGTCCAGGTTACGATGTCGCCAACCTGCAGCTGGAAACCCTGGGTCGCTCCCACCGGTCTGCTTTGGGCAAGGAAGTATTGGGCAAAGCCTGTTCGGAAACTGCCGAACTACTGGGCTTGCCCGAAGGTTATCGCGTGGGTGTGGTGCCCGGCTCCGATACCGGTGCGGTGGAAATGGTCCTGTGGTCGCTGCTGGGGCAGCGTGGATTGGATATTCTCGCCTGGGAATCCTTCGGCGAGGGCTGGGTGACTGATGTTACCAAACAATTGAAGCTGGATGATGTGCGGGTGATGAAGGCCGACTACGGCCTGCTGCCCGACTTGAACGCCGTGGACTTTAGCCGGGATGTAGTCTTCACCTGGAACGGCACCACATCGGGCGTGAAGGTGCCCGATGGAAACTGGATTCCCGATAATCGCGAGGGGCTGACCATCTGCGACGCCACCTCTGCCGTGTTCGCCATGGAACTGCCGTGGGAAAAACTCGACGTGGTGACTTACAGCTGGCAAAAAGTGCTGGGAGGCGAGGGCGCTCACGGCATGTTGATCCTCAGCCCGCGCGCGGTGGAACGGCTGGAAAGGTATACGCCACCGTGGCCCATGCCCAAGCTGTTTCGCATGACCAAGGGCGGCAAATTGATTGACGGCATCTTCCGTGGTGAAACCATTAATACCCCTTCCATGCTTTGTGTCGCGGACTATCTCGACGCTCTGGCCTGGGTAAAGTCGCTTGGTGGCGTGGCGGGCACAATCAGAAAGTCACAGGAAAACCTGACGGTCGTCGAACAGTTCGTCGCACGGAATGACTGGATTGAGTTCCTGGCCAAGAGCCCCGAAACCCGCTCGAACACCAGTGTGTGTCTGACTTTGAAAGCCGATGAAGCCCAGGTCAAGGCGCTGGTGAAACTGCTGGACAAGGAAGGAGTGGCGTACGACATAGGCGCTTACCGCGACGCGCCGGCGGGGCTGAGAATCTGGTGCGGCGCCACCGTGGAAAAAAGCGACCTGGAGGCATTGATGCCCTGGCTGGCCTGGGCCTACGACGAAGTCAAAGGCTAACTTGTAGGGCGGGTAAGCGATGGCCCGACACTTCGGGCGCCACCCGCCTTCTTTCGCCAGGGCCACCGGGAATGAGCTGCGGGCAAAAAAAAGCCCTGTAAACACAGGGCTGAAACGAAGAAACAAGGTTTTGCCTCGCAGAAAAACGAACCAGAATTTGGTGTTTTTAAGCTTGGTACCCTGTATTAGCAAGATGGGGGCCAAAAAAATAAACTATTAAAAACAATAACTTAAATGATGTGGTGTCGGGGCATGTTAAATAATCCGACAGAAAACGGCAGTTTTGGTTCATCTGTGCAACCAACCGGTGGTTGATGAATCATTGTCGAATTAAACGACAAGATGATGAATGGGGCTGTCAGAGATACCTACGAAAATATTTGACTTAGGGTGCACAAGATATGTTTCAAATCAGGACCTATAACAAGATTTCCGACAAGGGCTTGAGCCGCTTTTCCCAGGAGCAGTACGTGGTGGGTGAGGACGTCGGCCAGCCGGATGCCATCATGCTTCGCAGCCACAAGCTGCACGGTGAGACCCTGCCGGAATCCGTCATCGCTGTCGCGCGTGCCGGCGCGGGTGTTAACAATGTGCCGGTGGAGGAATACACCAGAAAAGGCATCGTCGTATTCAATACGCCCGGCGCCAATGCCAACGCCGTTAAGGAGCTTGTGCTGGCCGGTATGCTGCTGAGCTCGCGCGGCATTCTTGAAGGGCGCGCCTATGTTGAAACGCTCGGCGATATGACTGACGCGGCCCAAATGTCCAAGCTGCTGGAGCAGGAGAAAAAGCGCTTTGCCGGCAGTGAGCTGGCGGGCAAGACTCTCGGCGTGGTCGGCCTTGGCGCCATCGGCTCCATGGTGGCCAACGCCGGTCTGGCGCTGGGAATGGATGTGGCCGGTTTCGACCCGGCGCTGTCCGTCGAAGCAGCCTGGAGACTGTCGAGTGATGTGCGCAAAATGGACAGCCTGCAGATGTTGCTGTCACAGGTGGATTACCTGTCGCTGCACGTGCCGGCCATCGACGCCACCAAAAAGATGATCAATGCCGAGACGCTGAAGCTGATGCGGCCGGGTGCGGTGATACTCAACTTCGCGCGCGAATCCATCGTTGATCCGGAAGCGATTGTGGCGGCGTTGAACGATGGAAAACTGCGGCAGTATATCTGCGATTTTCCCGAGCCCTGCCTGATCGGCAACCCGAAAGTAATCGCCCTGCCACATATTGGCGCCAGTACCGAGGAAGCGGAAGAAAACTGCGCGGTAATGGCGGCCAACCAGTTAAAGGACTACCTGGAAAACGGCAATATCAACAACTCGGTGAACTTTCCCCAGGCGGTCATGCCGCGCGGCGACGCCAGTTGCCGGATCACCTTCACCAACGAAAACGTGGCAGGCGTGCTTGGCCATGTGCTGTCCATTTTTGCCGATCACGAAGTGAACGTTGTCGATATGATGAACAAAAGCCGTGGTGATGTTGCCTATAACATTCTCGACCTGGAAAAACGGCCCAATGACAGCGCGATTGAGGCTATTAACGCCGTTGAGCACGTTATTTCGCTGAGAGTGATCTGCCGATAAGGTGAAGCGTTTGCATTATCCGGAAATTTCCGGATAATGCCCAACCTCCCACGGACTGGAGGCTCTTTTTATTCATGGAGGATGTTGCAATGGTGGCCCAATTTGGTCCCCTCGCGACAGTTCGCTGTAAACCCCGCCAGGCCCGGAAGGGAGCAACGGTAGCAGTAGAACGGTGCGCCGGGGTGTGGCTGGGTTGGGTCATCTCCACATTTGCTTCCCATTTTCCTGTTATATCGCTCGCCACAGTCTAACCTCAGGCACTGACGGCGCCGGACTTAAACCGCTATAATCCCGCATTCAATGCAGCCGCAACACAAGAGATCCATCACCCAATAATGAGCTACCAGGTACTCGCCCGAAAGTGGCGCCCCCGCGTATTCCGCGAAATGGTCGGTCAGGAACACGTCCTCAAGGCGCTGATCAACGCGCTGGACCACAACCGCCTGCATCATGCCTACCTGTTTACCGGCACCCGGGGTGTGGGTAAAACCTCTATCGCCCGGATTCTGGCCAAATGCCTGAACTGCGAAACCGGCGTCAGCTCCGAACCCTGCGGTACCTGCAGCGCCTGTGTGGAAATCAGCGAGGGGCGATTCGTCGACCTGATCGAAGTGGATGCCGCCTCGCGCACCAAGGTGGAGGATACCCGCGAACTGTTGGACAACGTCCAGTACGCGCCGACGCGCGGCCGCTACAAAATCTACCTGATCGACGAAGTCCATATGCTCTCCAGCCACAGCTTCAATGCGCTGCTGAAAACGCTGGAGGAGCCGCCGGAGCACGTCAAATTCCTGCTGGCCACCACGGACCCGCAAAAGCTGCCGGTGACCATTTTGTCCCGTTGCCTGCAGTTCAACCTGAAGAACATGAGCCCGGAGCGGATCGTCGACCACCTGAAGGACATTCTCGGTAAAGAGGTTATTCCGTTCGAAGAGGCCGGCTTGTGGTTACTGGCCCGTTCCGCCGACGGCAGCATGCGCGATGCATTGAGCCTGACCGACCAGGCGATTTCCTTTGGCAGCGGCAAAATTGTCGAAGCGGACGTGGCCGCGATGCTGGGTACCATCGACCACCAACTGATCCAGAAACTGATGGAAGGATTGATTCAACTCGATGGCCAGGCAATTCTGGACGCGGTGGCCGGCTTCGCCGAACATGCGCCGGATTTTGATGCCGCCCTGTCGGACCTGCTGGCGCTGTTGCACCGCATTGCCATTGCCCAGGCACTGCCGGAAGCGCTCGACAACAGCTATGGCGACCGCAAGCAGGTACTCGAATACGCCCACCAACTGGCGCCGGAAGATGTACAGCTTTACTACCAGATGGGCCTGATGGGCCGGCGCGACCTGCACCTGGCCCCGGACCCGCGCAGCGGTTTTGAAATGACGCTTCTGCGGATGCTGGCTTTTAAGCCGCAGGGGGTGGCGGATGTCCCATCCCGGCCGCTGCGGGAATCGGGTGCAGTTGAAAGCGGAAGGGTTGAAGGCGGAAGGGTTGAAGGCGGACGAGAAGAGAGCGTAAGCCAGCCGGTCCCGGAGGAACCCGCTTCCGTAAAAAAGCCCCAGGCTGACACGGCGCCGGCGGAACGCCACGCCGGTGTCGGCAGTGGCAATCCAGACCCGGGCAACCCGAAAAAAGAGTCGGCAGTCTCGCCCGAACCGCCAACGGCTTCCATGCCTGCGGCGGCCAAACCGACTGCACGGGACCTGAAGGCCCAGGTGAAAGCCATCGTCGGCAGGGAAGGGGTGACCACAGATCGTAAACCCGCGCCTGAAAGCAAGACCGAGCCCGAAAGCAAGCCCGTTAACGTTGCCCCACCGGCAAAGCGCGAGGTGGCCAGGGAGAGTCCGGTTGGCCTCGATGAATTCTCCCCCGCGCACTGGATACCGGTTTATCAACAGTTGCGGATAAAAGGCATTCTGCAGAGCACCGCCGCCAACAGCATTTTATTGGGCCGCGAGGGCAACCTGTTGCATTTCGCCCTCGACGAAGCCAAGGGCAGCCTGTTCGACAGCACCCATGCCCAGCGCCTGGCGGATATGCTGTCCGATTATTTCGGCCAGCCGGTCAAAGTTCATATCAATTTACAGCCCTTGGACGGGGAGATGGAAACACCCGCCATTTACGATGAAAGAATTAAGCAGGAACGAAAGGCAGAGGCCATTGCCAAATTACATACCGACCCCATAGTGCAAACGCTGCAAAATGAATTCGGCGGCATCCTGAATGAAGACACAGTAACTTATAAGTAGGCAGGTAGAGGAATCGTATGAAAGGTTTGGGCGATTTGATGAAACAGGCTCAGCAAATGCAGGAGCAGATGCAGAAAATGCAGGAAGACCTCGCCAACATGGAAGTGGAAGGCCAGTCCGGCGCGGGGCTGGTAAAAGTGATTATGACGGGGCGCCATGATGTGCGGAAAGTGGAAATCGCCCCCGGCCTGATGACCGAGGAAAAGGAAATGCTGGAAGATTTACTCGCGGCGGCGGTTAACGATGCGGTCCGGCGGGCCGAGGAAAAAAGCAAGGAAAAGCTTGGTGCTCTCACCGGTGGACTGCAGATGCCGCCGGGTTTCAAAATGCCGTTTTAGATCAAGGCTTTCCCAATACTAAAATAACAGCGAAAACATGTTTTCCCCTCTTATCGATCAATTGGTTAATGCCTTGCGGCGCCTGCCCGGGGTGGGGCCGAAGTCCGCCCAGCGCATGGCCCTCTACCTGCTCGAGCGCGACCGCCCCGGCGCGGACGCCCTGTCCAAGGCGCTGGCGCAGGCTGTTGAACACGTAAAGCGCTGCGAGCGATGCCGGGTACTTACCGAACAGGCGGTATGCAATATCTGTCGTAACCCCAAGCGGGACGCAGGCTTGCTATGTATCGTGGAAACGCCGGCGGATGTCATCGCCATCGAACAGTCGGCCACCTTCTCCGGCCTGTACTTCGTCCTGCTGGGAAAACTCTCACCTATTGACGGCATCGGTCCGAAGGAGCTGGGAATCGACCTGCTGGAACAGCGCTTAAAGTCCGAGTCCATACGCGAAATCATTATCGCCACCAATCCCACCCTGGAGGGCGAAGCGACATCCCATTACATTACCGAGCGGGCGCGACCACTCGGCATAAAAGTAACCCGTATCGCCCACGGCATACCGATCGGGGGTGAACTGGAATATGTTGATGGCGGAACACTGGCGCACGCCATTACCAGCCGAAGGGAAATTTAATGGAGAAACTGGTCAAGCAAAATATCCAGTGGATTGACACACAATCGGAATTGGAAAAATGTTGCAGCACATGGCGGGAAAAGGAGTTGTTGGCGGTGGATACGGAATTCATGCGCAGCCGGACCTACTATCCCATTGCCGGCCTGATACAGGTAAATGACGGTACTACCAACTATCTGATTGACCCCGTGACTATTGGCGACTTGTCCGCGTTCAATACCATTTTGGCGGACTCCGGAATCGTCAAGGCACTGCATTCGTGCTCGGAAGACCTGGAAGTTTTCCACCGCCTGTTTCAAAACCTGCCGAATAATATCTTCGATACCCAGATTGCCGCCGCATTTACCGGCTATGGCTTTTCCGTGGGTTTTGCCAACCTGGTCAAGGCGTCACTGGGTGTGGACCTGCCAAAATCGGAAACACGCTCCGACTGGCTGCAAAGACCGCTCAGTATTGCGCAGATCAATTATGCGGCACTTGACGTCGAATACCTGTTTCAACTGGCGGAACAACTGCGCAAGGCATTGACCGAAAGCGGCCGTCTCGCCTGGGTGGAGGAAGAATGCGAGCGGGTTTTGGCGGGATTTCATGACAGCCAGAATCCCGAACTCAGTTACTTGCGCAGTAAATCCGCCTGGAAACTGACTCCGGAACAGTTGGCGGTTTTGCAGGCGCTTAGCAAATGGCGGGAGCAAACCGCGCAAATGCGCGATGTCCCGCGCAATCGGGTAATCAAGGAGCATACGCTGTTTACCCTGGCGCTTAAGCAACCCTCGCATCCGAAGCTGTTGAAAAGCTACGACGGCATTACTGAACGTGTGATCAGGGCGGATGGCGCGGCAATTATCGATGTCATTCGGGCGGGACAGTCCCTGTCTGCGGCACAGCTGCCGGAACAGATGCCGCGTCCGCTTACATCAGCGCAGAACAAAACGATGCAACTGCTGCGGGAGCATGTCCAACAGGTAGCCGACAAGCTGGACATTCCCTGCGAAATACTGGTGAGAAAAAAAGATTACGAGGCAATTATCCGGTCCGGGCTCTATGGTACCCCTCGACATGAATTGCCGGCCACGCTGGAAGGCTGGCGCAGGGCGATAGTCGGGGATTTGCTTTTGAAAACAGTAAACACGCTCGTTGGTGAAACCGATTCCGAACCGGAGCCGTAAGACAATTTAACTGAAGGACGGAGTTTTACGAAAGCCTGAGGGGCTTTAATATTATTTTTATTTGAGGTTGAAATTGGAACTTGTAGCAAATGTTTATCGAAGCGCAAAAAAAGAGGGCATGTATCTTTTTGTTGAGAAAGACAAACCCTTTTCGGATCTTCCCGAGGCGCTTACCAAGCAGTTTGGTTTTCCGCACCTGGCGATGACGCTGGTGCTTACCCCGGAGCGCAAGCTGGCCAGGGCAAACGCACGTAATGTAATTAAATGTATTCAGGAAAATGGTTTTTATCTTCAAATGCCGCCGTTACCGGATATAAATGAAAAAAGCGGGGACTCTCCGGTCAACGAAACCGGTTGATTTTCCGGCAAAATATTGATTCTCTCGATGCTGGAAATATGGAAAATTTTTGGGAAACAAAATCGCTGGGCGAGATGAACCACAGGGAATGGGAATCCCTTTGCGATCACTGCGCCAAATGTTGCCTGCTGAAACTGGAAGATGACGATACGGGTGATATTTACTACACCGCCGTATCGTGCCGGTATCTGGACACAACAACCTGTGCGTGCACTGAATACAAAGCACGCCTGGAACTTGTTCCTGACTGCATCAGGCTCACGCCCGACAATATTGATTCGTTTAAATGGCTGCCGGATACCTGCGCCTATCGCCTGTTGGCGGAAAAGAAGCCGCTGCCGGAATGGCATCCATTGATAAGTGGTAATCCCCTGTCGGTTTTCGATGCAGGCGTATCGGTCCGGGACCGGGTGATTCAGGAAGATTACGTCCATGAAGAGGATCTCACCCAATACATTATTAAATGGGTTGACTAAAAGGGCAGGAAAATGAATCTTCGCGTTACAGTCAGGGCCGGGTTGGTTTTTTGTCTCGCGTTTTTTCTGAACGGCTGCGCCAGTTTGCTCAAGCCGGAACTGGAAACAGAACTGGTTGAACTGAAAGCGGGCCAATACACCCTCGATAAAAACCATGCGACCTTGTTGTTTAAGATCGACCATATGGGTTTTTCGAAGTTCGTTGGTCGTTTCAACGATTTTGACGCGACGCTGGACTTCGATGCGGATAATGTCGCCAACTCCCGCCTGGAAGCCGTAGTCAATATGGCCAGCGTGGATGTCAATAACGGAAACTTTGAAGAGACCCTGCGTGGCAACGAGTGGTTTAATACGCAGGCTTATCCGCAGGCGTTTTTCAAAACCACCGGCGTAAAAAATATCAGCGGCAGCTCGGCGGATTTCGAAGGTGAACTCACCTTTCTCGGCGTCACAAAGCCTATCATCATTAGAGTTCATTTTAATGGTGGCGCCACCAATCTATTGACCTACAAATACACCATCGGCTTCTCCGCCACCAGCACCTTCAAGCGTTCGGACTTCGGTCTCGACCGTTATATTCCCACGGTGGGCGACGAGATCGAACTGGAAGTCCACGCGGAGTTCCAAAAAAATTGAAACCTGTGTAAAGTCCGGTGATGGAATATTACCTGGCGGTTATTGCATTTACCTTTATTGGAGGAATCACGCCTGGCCCAAATAACATCATGCTGATGGTGTCGGGTTTGAACCACGGCGTCCGAAAATCCCTGCCACATTACTTCGGTATTTGTATCGGTTTTCCCGCGATGGTGTTAATTGTTGGATTTGGCATGGGCGCGCTGTTTATTCAATACCCTCTCGCGCACCAGATCATCAAGGTTATTGGCGTAATCTACCTGTGTTACCTGGCGTGGAAGATCGCCAATGCCGGCAATTCGAGGGTAAGCAGTGAGACCCGAGCGCCTTTTACTTTTACCCAGGCTGCCGCTTTTCAGTGGGTCAACCCCAAAGCCTGGACGATTGCGGTTGGTGCCATTGCCGCGTTCACCGTCGCTGAAAGAATCCCGCTCAGCATCGCGTTTATAACGCTTTCCTATCTGGTGGCTGGATTTGTTTGCATGGGAACCTGGTTAATAATGGGTGCAAGCCTGAAAGCCTTGCTGAACAACGGGCGTCGGGTTCGCTATTTCAATATCGCAATGGCAATTTTATTGCTGCTGTCAATCGTTCCACTGGTTAAGTCTCAGTTACCTGTATGAATCAAATAGAAATTTGTTATTACAAATCAAAAATAGGCGAGTTGGTACTCGGCTCGTACCAGGAAAAGTTATGCCTGCTGGATTTTCGCCATCGAAAAATGCGGCTGACAGTCGATGCGCGGGTCAAACGGATGTTGAATGCCGGATTTGTGGTGAATGAGAACGATCTTCTGGTGTCGGCAAAAGCGCAGATCGACGAGTACCTGTCTGGCGGGCGCAAGGAGTTCGACCTGCCCATACTGACGGCGGGTTCGGAATTTCAAAAAAAAGTATGGCAGGGTTTAATGCAGGTGCCCTACGGTATGACGTCCACTTACCTGGAATTGGCCAGGGCAATTGGCAGTGAAAACGCGGTCAGGGCGGTGGCAAATGCAAACGGTGCCAACGCGATTGCGCTTATTATTCCGTGCCACAGGATCATCGGCAGCAATGGGGAGTTGGTTGGCTACGGCGGCGGGCTGTCCGTCAAAAAACGCCTGCTGGGCCTGGAACTGGGTACGGAAACAGCAGGGGAGTCGCAACTACAGCTCAGCTTTTAAAATAAGAGCAACTGATGGCAACACCAATATTCAGGCAGGTGCGCCAGCGGAGCTTTTCAGCAGAAAGTGGAGCGGCAGCTGTCGGAGGATGATGTTCACCTTATTTGCAGGGAGTACCAATAAGATACGGCGCTATCTGGTCGCTACAGCGCCGCGCAAAAAAACCAAAAAGTTATTTATCGATAGAGGAATGCCGGGATGAAAAGCATAATTGTTTTAATTGCTGCCACCATGGTGGGTTTTGCATATACCGCGGCCGAAAGCCCCTACAGTGGCCAGCACAAACGGGAAATTAAAGCCCTGTCGCATGAGGAAATTGGTGACTACCTAAGCGGCAAGGGCATGGGCTATGCCAAGGCCGCCGAGTTAAATCATTATCCAGGTCCGAAGCACGTCCTTGAGCTGGCGGAACCACTAAAGTTAACATCCGAACAGGTAAAGCAAACGCAAGCTGTCTTCGATGCGATGCAAAATCAGGCGGTCGCGTTGGGAAAACAACTGGTTGAAAAGGAAAAAGAGCTGGACAGGAAATTCGCCGCCGGACAAATTGACAGGGAATCGCTCGATTTATTAGTGTCTGATATCGGCGCGTTACAGGCCGAAATCCGTTACGTTCACTTGCAGGCGCACCTCGAACAAAAGAAACTGCTAAGTCGCGAACAGGTTGATCTGTACGATCAGCTTCGGGGTTATAAAAAGGATCAAATCCATGGTCACGGCTCCCACCATCACCATTAAGAAACAATAACTTGCGATACTTTAAAATAAACCTGGAACCTATCTCATAATTCCAATGGC
>CAYVIB010000004.1:0-120080 GCA_964451365.1 uncultured Cellvibrionaceae bacterium | reverse complement strand
AATAACTTGCGATACTTTAAAATAAACCTGGAACCTATCTCATAATTCCAATGGCATGCACAAGGCCAATAAAAGCCTTGTAGGGGTAACCCTTGCGGTTACCCGGGCAGGACTGCCCACGCATTCGACAGTTGAGAGTTGACATAGAGACATCTAGATATTTCCTTAACTTTGCTACATTGGGCAAGACGACAGAAATTGCTCTCTATTGATGTTATATTTTTTCAGAAGTTTTCCCAGCGCCCGGCGTTCCTTGCCGGAGATGCGCGCTGCCTTGGAAACATTCCCCTCCGTCTTTTTTAATACTTCCTGTAAGTAGCGTCTTTCGAACTCCACAATCGCGTCAGCCTTGGCATCCTTAAATGTCTTGTCGGCGACCTCCGGCGTAGGCGCAGTTTCATTTTCCAAAGAGAAAGCATATTCCCCATCATCGCTACTGTCGATGACTGAAATGTTTTCGCCATCATTCAGTACCAACTGCCTGACAATAAAATTTTCCAGTTCACGGACGTTTCCCGGCCAGGGCTGGCGCAATAGCCAGCGTACGCTTGAACGGGTCAGGTTTTTTTCCGGCGTATCATGGACGGATGAGAATTTTCTGATGAACGACTTTGCGATTAATGCGATATCCTTTCCTCGCTCGCGCAACGCCGGCATCTGGACGTTGAGGACATTGAGACGGTAATACAAATCGCGCCGAAATTCCTGCTCTTCAACTTTCCTTTCAAGATCAACGTTGGTTGCCGTGACAATACGGACATCGCTGTACTTCAATGTTCTACCGCCCACTGCTCGATATTCCTGGCTTTGCAAAAAGCGTAATAACAGTGTCTGCGCTTTGCCGGACAAGCTATCCACCTCGTCGAGGAACAAGGTTCCGCCGCTGGCAATCTCCACCAGTCCCGGTTGCGTGGTCTTGGCGTCGGTGAAAGCACCTTTTTCGTGGCCGAACAATTCACTTTCCAACAACTCGTTTGGCAGGGCTGCACAGTTTACCGGAACAAAGGCTTTGTCCTTACGGGCGCTTAGGTAGTGAATGGCTCGCGCTGCGTTTTCCTTGCCCGTTCCGGTCTCGCCCTGAATTAATACCGGTGCCGTACATTTGGATACTTTTTTTATTAAAAACAGGGTATCCAAAAACACGGGTGATTTGCCGACAAGGTTAAATTGGGTAAATTCGTCAACCAGGCTGTCATGGCTTTCGGTTGTTGTGGTAAGGGTGTCGGCTTCAACCTGTTTAAACCGGGTAATAACTTCCACCGCATCGCAAGGCGAAAACAAAATATCGTCGAATTCCAAATAAAAATCGCGGTATTTTAGTTGTGTATCCAGGCTTCCATCGATCCCCTCTATCACACAGAACCTGGGGGACTGATCACAGGACTTTAACGCGTCGCTGATTTGTGTCCGGAGTGCCGGGTTTTCCAGGGACTCCTTACTCAACACGACAAACAGTACGTGACGATTGTACTTTGAGGGATTTTCGCAGTAACTCTGGCCCAACAGATACTCACAACGCAGGCCCAGAAACCGGCCAGCCGCTTCCAGGGCGGGTACCGCGCGCGCAGCGGAACAAAATGAAAAAACAAATAAAGTATTCATAGAGCATTCCCCTTGCTCTCTACTTATTAGATTGGAAGACCTGCCTACGATTTAAGAATATACAATTTTTTTCGAATAATAGTAACGTGAATAATACCCAACGATATAACGCAAGCGATCAACCGGGTTTATTTCCTGGCATGACAAACAGGCGTTGGGCGTCAAATTCAACGGTGATGTAAAGCACTTCTTACACCCAAAGTTTGATTTATTAAAGTCTTCAACGTAATCGCTACGATGAAAAAATGCAAGGGTTTACGGCGCCCAACATATTCATTTTCAAAACCCGCGCGGTATTACCTTTGTGCAGCCCATACAAACGACACTGGGTGAGGGTGGGTCAACTTAAACCCAAGCATCCTGAATTACCCAGGGGGTATCGGCTTGAAAGGCAGAGATTGAAAGCCAGGAACGGCGAGCGCCTGAGTCATTTTCAACCCACCTTTATCGTTTGGGGAAAATATTTCCTTAAAAATCAATCACCTGGATCTGGAGTTTCAGCTGGCACAGGTGTTGCTCATAAGCCTGTAAAAAAGCGGTGGGGCTAAAACGATGGGGCATTCATTAATGTCGCACCTATTCGTAACTTCGACTTAAGGAATGCTCTGTGGCAGCTGACAATGATGTTAGTGAAGAGGTATTGGACGTCGCTAATGAAATAGCCAAGTACCTGGAACATAACGAAAACACGGCAGATACCATTGAGGGGATTGCCAACTGGTGGTTGCTGCGCCAGAGACTGCAGGAGGAAGAAGCCAAGGTAAAAAAAGCTGTCGACTATTTATATGCACAGCGTCTTATTGAAAAGCGCGTGCTATCGGATGGAAGGGAGCTCTATTTTCGGGCCAGGAAGAATTCCTAGATATTGCATTTTGGTCAACACAGTTTCGCGGACAACCAAAAACAAGAACTCAACCAATAAAGAAAGACGTAATGGCAGATTACAGAGCGATTAGAGCAGTAGGCGATGGGCTGATGTCCCTCCTGTCGTCAAGCTACGTTCCCCAGCATTTCAATAATATTGCCGCCGAGTTCCGCATGTTTACCTCGCGGGACTTTACCGACCACGCCATTACCAACGGCGCTTCGCTGTTTATGTATCGCCTTTACTGCAACGGCGCTTTCAGGATCCCCCCCGGCAGAATGACGGCCGACGGTCGGCAGGAGGATCGTCAGTTGCCGTTGGAACTGCATTTTCTGATCACGGTTTGGGGAGGCGAGGCCTCTTACCAGTACGAACTGGCCGGCTGGATCATGAGGGTGATAGAAGATACGCCGACCCTGCCCGCCACCATATTAAATGCGTCGACTCCCAACGTTTTCCATTCCGACGAAACCGTTGATATCACCCACGCCGAACTGCGTACCGAAGACCTGTTCCGCATTTGGGAAGTACTGGGCGTTAACGCATACCAACTGTCCATTCCCTATGTGGCGCGCGTGGTGAATATTGAAACCACTAAATTGGCACCGGGTGAGTACGAACAGCGGGTGCGGGAACGAAGCCATCGCATGGCGCGTTTAACGTAAACGAACGGAGCTTTAGGAAAGTGCTGCAGTATAAGTTTCTTGAAGAGGTATTTTTTAAAACGCTACTCGGCATTCGCTGTTGGGACCCGCTTTTGGATGCACCGATCACCGATGCTTTAAGCATTACGCTCTATCCCATTGAAAATAGTGAAGCAAAAACCAGTGCCTACAGGACTCGTTCCGGCATTTACGCCTTCCGGGCCATCCCCGGATTGTTCGACCACCATACAATGAAAGACTACCAGGCGTCCGGCAGTCCACAAGAACAAAAGCGCTATGTGCTAACCATAGACGATGTGGAAGGTCGCTATTCCAGCGTTGCCATTCTCGTAGACCTGCCTTTGCCTTACGACGGTATTTTTCTGGTGGATGACAATACCCAATCACCTGCGGCGGCGCCGAAAGGATTCAATCTCTACTCGTCGCCAACCCGTGCGGCCGCCCCCCAGTTTGCCGTTGTTCGCGGCGAATTGATCGACCGGGATACACAACAAGCCGCGGTCCATGCGCTTGTACGAGTACAAACGGAAGAGGGGCGCAGCTGGTTTGGAATTGCCGATGCAGATGGGCGCTTCGCTGTGCACATGTCCTATCCGGCGCTGGACATTAATGTCAACAGCTCACCTGTCGCGGGCGAACCCACCATGTTTCTGTTTGAAAGATCATGGGCCATCTCTGTCACCGTGATGTACGACCCGGTGAGCCTGGAGCCGCTGCCGGGCTCCGAGCTGTTTGACTACCTCGGTATTCTGACGCAGAACGCGGCATCCATATACGAGCACAGCCCGGAAACCGACATCGGTGAAGTGGCGGAATTACAGGTGCAGCTCGCATACGGCCGCGATTTGGTTCTTAAAACAAACAATTTTTCGCAACTTTATATCAGTCCCACCGGATCGCCTGGATAAAAACGTGGAGGAACGATCATGCCAGAGTATCTAGCCCCAGGAGTCTTTGTCGAAGAAACCAGTTTTCGGCAAAAAACAATTGAAGGTGTCAGCACCAGCACCACCGCGTTTGTCGGCCCCACGCGTTTTGGACCGGCGTCCGGTGAGCCTTCGTTATTAACCAGTTTTTCCGAGTTTGAAAGGATTTACGGCGGGCTGGATCAACTGCAGTTTACCGGCGAATCCGCCACTCACAATTACCTGGCGCATGCGGTGCGGGCCTATTTTGAAGAAGGCGGGCGGCGCTTGTATGTTGCGCGCGTTGTCGATGATAGTGCCAGCAATGCCACGGCAGCGATGCCGGATTCGCCATCGATAATTAATTTCGAAGCGCGCCACCCCGGTGCGGCGGGTAATTTTAATTTCACTCTCATTTTCAAAGCGGGCGAAAATATTCTCGGTGAGGCGCCGCGCGATCCCACCCAGACCTTAAGCAGCGACACGATGCCGGTATTGCGCGGAGTGCGTGCCGGTGATCTGGTGTTGGGGGTGGAAGCAGGTTCACCCACGGGCACACGCGAACTTTATGAGGTGGAGGATTTTATCGATGCCGGCCGCAATACACATCGTTTGCGTTCCGCCGAAACAACTTCGCCCAATGATGCACTGGGGCTGGACCAGTTTACCACGGTAAATTCCCTTACCGTCAGCGTTATCACCTCCGCCATGGGGCGCTTTGGCGATTCGCAAAGCTGGGAGGAGTTAAATTTCCGCGCCGATCACGCGCAAAGTTTTTTCACCGTGTTTCAGCCGGCGCCCGCCAATTTGCGCACGCAGTTGTATGTCCCCCTGGTGGTCAATGTCGATCCCGCCAACCGTATTGAAGCGGTGGCGGAACTTCTGACCCTGGACAGCCTTGCCAACGCACCCAACTCGTCACCCGCGCTAAGCGTACTCGCCGGACTCAATGACGAAGATTCCACCGAAGCGGAACGTTCGGTGCGCATCTTTCTGCAGCAGGGTTCCGATGGTGACCGCCCCAGCGCGGGAGAATACGAAGGTTCCGAAGATCATCCGAAATCCGGCTTGCGTGCGTTGGAGGATTTGGAAGAGATTTCCATTATTGCCGCGCCAGGTTCCACCCACTCAGACGGCGAGGAAACCGGTGCGGATGTGCGGCGCCTGTTGATTTCGCACTGTGAACGCATGCGCTACCGCGTGGCGGTGCTGGACTCGGCCAACGCGCAGCTGATTGCTGAGGTGCGCGCTGATCGTTCGAGTATCGACTCCACCCGCGCCGGCCTTTACTACCCCTGGGTGGAAGTGTTCGATCCTCTCACTGAAACTGATATTCACCTGCCACCCAGTGGTTTTGTCAGCGGTATTTTTGCCCGCAACGATATTGAACGCGGCGTGCATAAAGCGCCGGCCAATGAAGTATTGCGCCTGGCAAAAAGCCTGGAAATCAACATCAACAAATCACAGCAGGAAGTGCTGAACCCGGATGGAATTAATGTCATCCGCTTTTTTGAAGGTCGCGGCTTTCGCGTCTGGGGCGCGCGCACGACCACCAGCGATCCCGAGTGGAAGTACATGAATGTGCGGCGCTACTTCGCGTACCTGGAACGTTCCATAGAGAAGGGTACCCAGTGGGCCGTATTCGAAAATAACGGCCGTACGCTTTGGTCCAACGTTCAATCCACCATATCCGACTTTTTATTCAACGAGTGGAAGGAAGATCGCTTGGCCGGTGCCACGCCCGAACAGGCATTCTTCGTGCGCTGCGATCGCAGCACCATGACACAAAACGATATCGATAACGGCCGTATGATTTGCCTTATTGGTGTCGCGCCCTTGCGTCCGGCGGAATTTGTCATCTTCCGTATCGGGCAGAAAACGCTCGACAGTGAACAATAAGTTTTAGCTGATTAAAAAATCTGGCTTTGGAGGAAAAAGCGATGGCAAGACCAAAGAACTATCCCTTCTCGCAATTTAACTTTCTGGTGGAGTGGGACAATATCAAGGGCGAGACGCGCGATGCGGGGTTTCAGGAAGTATCCGGGCTCGGCTTGGAAATCAATGTGACTGAATATCGTGCCGGCAACGCCAAAACCAATGAAGCGATAAAAGTCACCACCACCGCCAAGGCCAGCGACGCTACTTTTAAACGCGGTGTGATCGGCGCGCACGATCTGTATGAATGGATAAACGCCGTGCGCGACGGTCACCAGGACCAGTTGAAAACCGTCAAAGTCACGTTGCTCAGCGAAAATCGTGAACCGGTCATGCGCTGGAAACTGTTGGGCGCGCGACCGATCAAGCACACGGCGCCTTCGTTCAATGGCAAGGGCACCGACCTCGCCATCGAGGAACTGGTGCTGGCAGTGGAAAGAATTGAGCAAGAGGCCGCTTAATGTTCGCGCGAACACCGGGATTTCCCGGCGTTTTTTTTGATACCTCCGCGACGCAGCTAAGCACGATACTGCCGCGCATGGATATCGCCGTCTTTGTTGGCTTCGCCAGCTCGGGGCCGCTGCATACGCCTGTTGTGGTGGAAGATATGCAGCGCTTTCGGGAAATATTCGGTCGCGATGTGGAATTGGCCTGGGATCGGGACAGGGCGCGCATTGAGAAAGGTTATCTGGGTGTTTCCGTCGACAGCTTTTTCCGCAACGGCGGCAGGCGCTGCTGGATTGTGCGTGTGGCCGACGAAAATGTGGCGCAAACCGCGCGTATCGATATTCCCGGTTTGATCCGCGTTAACGACATGGAATTTGAACAGGCAACCGCCGTGGCGCGCAGTCCGGGAGCCTGGGCGGAATCCCTGCATGTGCGCAGTATTCTGAACAGCCGCGCATTTCAATTTGCGCAACCGGTAAGCGATACGTTTGCTTTGCAGATCAATTCAAATGGATGGCACGCCGATATTATTGCCAGTGAAACGGATATTAAACGGGGGGACTTAATCGGTATCCAGGTGGATTCCCCGGAGTCGAGCTATTACCTCGTGGTGGAGGAGAGGATTTCGACTGAAAACGGATTGCGAATCGCGGGAACGAAAGGTTACTTTGTCAACCGTGAGCTGGATGCATCGCCTGCTCTTTTCAATTCAGCGTTGGCGTTAACGGATATCGATGCAGTCGGCGACTGTGAAATTTATCGGCTCAGCGACTTTGACGCGCTCGGGCTCAGCGTCACCTGGCTGTTCGATATCGATGACGACAATCCACCCGCCATACAATTATTAAGTTTTGCGTTACGCACACTGGAAGGCAACGGCAGGACCCGCAATATCGGTGAATTGACGTTCAGTACTCACAGTGAACGTTTTTGGGCTTTGTTGCCGGACGACGGGCAACTGTTTGAAAGACTTGATGGAAAACCCCGAAAAAAAATAAGCGCCGCCACCCAAAAATTATTGGATGAAGCTTCGGTACCGAGATTCCCGCTTGCCGGCAGTGAAGAGTATACCGAATGGACCTATCTGCCATTGACGATGACCGTATCCGGTAGCGCCGCCGTGCGCGCCGAATTCCTGCAAGCGGGAGACAGGTTAACCCGCGATGGCCTTATTAACTTCGGTTCTTCCCACTTCGTCGACGGGCGCTTGTCGCACCTGCGGCTTGATTCCTTGTTGAAGGAAGCCAACAATCTTGCTTATCTGGCCAATCCTCCCGCGAAACTGCGTGGCATCCACAGCGCTTTCACTGTCGATGAAGCGACTTTGATTGCCGTTCCCGATGCTGCGCACCGTCGTTGGGAAAAGGTGCCGCCGGAGTACGAGTTGCCCCTGGCCGCACCGGAATTAAATTCCCCGCAACAGGAGGAATTGCTTGGGCAAACTTATCGCTTAAGTTGGAACGCGGTGGAAGAAAGCCGTTTTTATGCTTTGCAATGGAGTGAAGATCCCGACTTTAGCGAAAATCGGCAAGTGATTGTCGGCAGTAGTGACCTGCCCGGCATGGGCGCCGACACCAACTTTCTCTCACCGCCCGACAACGAATATTTTTTAACACTGGACGGCGACTGTCCATGCGAATACTTTTTCCGCGTTCGCGCGGAAAACGAGAACGAAATCAGCACCTGGTCCAACAGCCGTGCGTTGTCTGTGCCCGAGACGGATTTTTTATCCTGCGAATATGTTCAGGCAGAAACGCTGGAACTGGAATTGAGTGTGCTCTCTAGCAGTCCCAGCCCGGCGTCACCTCCGGATGAGGGCCATCAACTGCACTGGCAGTTAAGCTCCACGGTCGCGAACCTGGATGTGGTGGACAGGTACGAACTCCAGCGTTCGAAAGACAAAAACTTTTTTGATGCCGATATTGTTTTTTTCGGGTCGCCTGTCGAACTGGACGATCCGAACATGCCGACTTTTTTTGTTGCCGCGCAGCCGGATACGCCTTATTACTATCGTGTAAGAGCGTTGGCACGCGGTTCCGTTGGCCCCTGGTCCAATACGTTGATTATCTGGCCGGGCAGCCTGAGCCAGGTGACCCTGCAACGGCACAGCGATTTTTCCGATGCCGATCTGCTGTCCATTCACCGCCACCTGTTGCGAATTGTTGCCGCCCGTGGGGACTTGTTGGCGGTGCTTGGCCTGCCGCGACATTATCAGATGGAGGACGCGCTCAATCACTACGCGGTATTAAAACCTTCGTCTTCCATTAATCCATCCGCGTCAGTTGGCGGCGATGACTTTAATACCTACACCACGCCACTCAGTATCGCGGAACAAAAAGCCAGCTCCTATGCGGCCCTGTACTACCCCTGGGTGACCACGCATGTTGAGAGCGCCACCGGTATCGGCCTGGATATCAGCACCGTGCCACCGGATGGCCTGGTGCTGGGAAAAATCGCGGAAAAAACGTTAGAGCAGGGCGCCTGGTTTGCGCCGGCCAATTCCCCCTTTAAGGACCTGCTGGCCCTCGAAACCTCCATCACGCAGGACCAGTGGTATAAGCTGATGAGCTCCCGTATCAATGTGATCCGCCGGCAGTCGCGCGGGCATTTGTTGATGAGCGCGGACACCCTGAGCACCGAAACGGAATGGAAGGAAATCAACGTGCGGCGATTGTTCAGCTTACTGAAACGCATTCTGCTTAAGGAAGGCAATCGCCTGGTATTCGAATCCAACAATGAATTCCTGCGCAACAGTATCAAGCGCCAGTTCGAAGCCCTGCTGGGCCGTTTGTACGATCGCGGGGCATTTGCTGGCAGCACCACGAACCAGGCCTTCCGCGTTATCACCGACGACTCGGTCAACACCCAGGCCAATGTTGAAAACGGCCAGTTGGTTGTGGAATTGCACGTGGCGCCCTCGCAACCGCTCAAGTTTATCAAAGTGCGCATGTTGCAGGAGGGTTTGGGGCAGACACTGGTGGAGGAGGTTAACCGATGAGTCCTTTTACTAATTTCAATTTTCACGTTCTGTTTACCCTGCCCGACGAGAAAAGCACCGTGTGCGAAGCGGAATTTTCCGAATGCTCCGGTCTGGAAATGAATACCGAAGTAAAAACTATCAAGGAAGGCGGCAACAACGGCGAGCAGATTCACCTCAGTGGCCCCATCACCTATGGACAGTTGACTTTGAAGCGAGGCATGACCAGCAATTTCGATTTGTGGGACTGGTTTGAGCGCGTGCAGGAACAACGTAATTTGCGAGTGGACGGCGAAATTCAAATGCTGTCGCTAACCAGGACGGCAAATAACGGCCAGCCGCAAGTAAAAACCAAAAAGAATGTCGTGTTTAAAGTGACCGGTTGCCTGCCAATAAAAATGGTGGCGCCGAGCCTGAATGCCAAGGACGGCGAAGTGGCCATAGAAGAAATTCAAATTGCCTATGAGCGCTTGCAGCGTATAAGCGATCAGGGTGGTGCCAATGCCTGAGCAAAAGTCCATTAAAAAGGCGGTATTGCAACAGATTGCCTGGAATGAAGATGGCGATGTGGTTAATGAGGGCCAGGAGTTTGAAGTTCAATTCAACCCGGAAACTTTGTCGGTCGCTATTTCCAATCAGGTGGCGGGCGGTGATCAGGCTGGTGGTTCCGCGATTCAATTCAATTCCAAGGGTACCACCAAGCTCACGTTCGATTTGATTTTCGATGTCACCGATCCAAAAATCGATCAGCGTTTCAATAAATCGAACAAACCTTCCAGTCGAGCCGACGTCCGCAAAATCACCAAACTGGTGGCGGACTTTATGCAGACGGAGCGCACCGGCAGCGGCCAAAATACCAAGTTCACGCCGCCGGGCGTGCGTTTTAAATGGGGAACCTTTCGCTTTGACGGCGTGGTGGATTCCCTCACTGAAAAAATCGATTTTTTCTCCGATCAGGGTGTGCCGCTGCGCTCGACACTCAGCGTCAGCATTACCAAGCAGGATGTCGATATCAATTTCAACGCCCCCGATGCCGATTCGCAGGGCAACCCCAATGCGGGAACCCAGGAAACGGCAAGCCCGAGCGAAGGCTCCAGCATGGCGGACCAGACCAATCAAAACGGCGGCAGCAAACCGTGGCAGGGGGATGCCCTGGCAAACGGTATCGAAAACCCGCGCAATTTACCTACCGGTCAACCGTTGAATATGGGTACCGACCTGGCGGCATCGGTGAATGCCGGGCTGCAGGGTGGTGCCGGTTTCGGCGCCGGCCTGTCCGCGGGCATAAGCGGTGGAATTGGTGGCGGCCTCGGCGGCAGTTTGGGTGGCAGCTTTGGCGGCAGTATTGGCGGCGGTTTAAGTATCGGTGCCGGCATTGGCGGTGGAATAAGTGGCGGAATAGGCGGCGGCTTGGGAGGCGGTATCGGCGCGGGCATCGGTGGCGGTTTGGACGCGGGAATCAGCGGTGGTTTTGGCGGTGATGTCGGTGCGGGTTTCGATGCGAGTTTTTCCGGTGGCTTTAGCGACGGCATCGGTGTCGACATCAGCGCCGACAGCGGGTTTAACATCGACGCCAGTACCGAATTGGTATTAAGCGGCGGCATCGATTCCGATTTCGACGTGGATACAAATTTTAACTTTTAAATTTTTTCAGGGAGCTGTTATGAGCGTCATTATCGATACCTTTGAAATAGTAGCCGACAAGAAAAACGAGGACAAGCAGGATAATAGCGCACAGAAAAGCACTGAAAAAAAATTCCCGCAGCCGGTGGACATTGAAGCGGTGCGGGAACACCAGGAATGGCGTGCACTACGTTTACGCGCGCATTAACATAACAGCCAAACAGAGTTAACAAAAATAAATGACTGGAATCGCCGCAACACTGCCGCTGTATTCTTCCCGCCCTCGTATCACCATCGACGGCGAGAAGGACGCGCGGCTCGATGCCGGTGTGTTATCGCTTTCGGTCAAGGAGGACGAAGAAGGCCTGTACAGCTGTGAAATCAGCTTCGGCAACTGGGGCAGCGTCAACGGTGAACTCGACTATTTGTATTTTGATCGTCAGGTGTTTGATTTCGGTCGCACACTAAAGATCGAAATGGGTGATGGCAGCGCGGCCGCGCAAGTATTTTTGGGAAAAATTACCGGCATTGAAGGCCGGTTTATCGAACAGCGACCGCCGGAAATTCTCATTTTGGCCGAGGACAACCTGCAGCAACTGCGCATGACGCGACGCACGCGAACATTTGAGGATGTGACCCTGGAAGATGTGGCCGGCACCATTGCTTCGGATCACAGCCTGCAATTGGAAGCGGATATAGACAGTCCCACCTACAAGGTTTTGTCGCAACTCAACCAAAGCGATCTGGCTTTTTTGCGCGAACGGGCGCGCCTGATCGATGCGGAAGTGTGGGTGGAAGACAATCGCCTGTACGTGCAACAACATTCACGCCGCAAGGTGGCGGAACTGGACATGGTTTACAAACAACACCTGCACGAATTTCTGGTCTGCGCCGACCTTGCCCATCAACGCACCAACCTCGTCGTCAGTGGTTGGGATGTAAATGCGAAGGACAAGTTCGAAGTCGAAGTGGAGCGTTCAGTGATGCAAACGGAAATCGGTAGCGGCATGGGCGGCAGCCAGATACTGAGCGATGCCTTTGGCGAACATAAAGAAAGTATTGCTCATTTAACACCGTCGTCGGAAGAGGAAACCCGCAGCCTGGCGGAATCGCACTACCGCACCATTGCCCGCCAATTTGTTACCGGGCGCGGATTGTCGGAAGGCGATGCGCGCCTGAAGGCCGGTGCCAAAATAAATATCGATGGGGTCGGCGCCATGTTTAACGGCGCTTACTACGTTAACAGCGTGCACCATATGTTTTGCGCGGAGGAAGGATATAAAACCCGTTTCACTGTCGAGCGTCCCGCCATTGGCGGAAATTAACCGATAAGTACAGGAATTTGTTGTGCAAGAAACCCGCTTACAAAAAGTGTTTGATTCGCGCCTTGCCCGAGGGCTTGGGGGAAATTTTTACGGCGTTTACGTGGCGCAGGTCACCGACATAAACGACCCCGACGGGCAGGGCCGGGTGAAAGTAAAACTGCCCTGGTCCCCCGACAGCGGCGGCGCCGAATACCAGGCCTGGGCCCGGGTGGCGACAATGATGGCCGGGCCCGATCGCGGCACCTGGTTTATTCCCCACGTCGATGACGAAGTGCTGGTGGCCTTTAACGCCGGTGATACGCGTCATCCCTACGTTATCGGATCACTGTGGAATGGTCGGGACCAGGCGCCGGAAAGTATGGACAGCGCCGGTAACAACTATGCCAAAACCATTCAATCGAAAAACGGCGTGCGTGTCAGTTTAAACGACCAGGACGGCCAGGAAAGTCTGACCCTGGAAACGCCCGGTGGCCAGAAAGTGGTGTTAAAGGACGGACCCGGCGGCGTCGAACTGGAAGATAGTAACGGCAATTCATTCAAGATGGGGCCGTCCGGAATCACCATCAATGCTTCCGCCAAAGTGACGGTGAGCGCAAGCCTCGTCAACGTCAGCGCGTCATCGGTGATGGTGGATTCAGGTTACTCGCGTTTTAGCGGCGTGGTACACGCCGACACCGTGATTACCAACAGTGTTATCAGCGCGTCGTACACACCGGGAGCGGGCAATATATGGTAGATGCGCTGATACAACACGACACCAAGTGGTTATCGCCGGCATCGCTTTGGTCACAGTTCTCCAGTGACGATAGCAGCAGTGATAGCTTCAAACGTCCGGCGATCCTGCGTTTTAACGGCGATAATTTTATGGAGGAACTGCAGTTGCTGATGAGCCTGCATCCGGAGCGGCTGATCGAGTACAAGGCGAAGCCGGAAACCTGGCGCGAACCGATGCCGACACCGGCTGCGAAGTCACTGCTCAACACCGCGCAACCGGTATCGCAGTTCGACAAGCGACAAACCGGACTATTGAAGCAACGAAAGCCCGGCCTGTTTTCGCTAAGTGTCGATGGCATTAGTCAAGTTAGCGAGCCGGAGAGTGTGGCGGATGCGAACGACGAAATCAAACCGCTGAAGTTGTACCAACCATCGCAACAGCGTTTTTATCTGGTAACGGCTTCGCTGGTGTGCCGCCGCATTGGACTGCCGGACCGGACCGTGGACCTGGCCAAGGAGCAAAAGGTCGAGTTTGTTATTCGCCGTTTGCTGCCAAAAAATCCCGAAACTGTTACCAACCCCGACATGATCGATCCCGGGGCCTGCGACGAATTCGCCTATGTGTTGAGTGGCGATCAATTTAAATGGCAGGCGGTCACGGCCGATTCCAGCAATAACTACAAGACGTTGCTGCCTAACGAAGAGCGCCTGCCGATGTTTAACGTCGGTTATCAGGACGAAAAGGACAAAAAACGCAAATTAATTGCCGGTTTTATTCCCGTATCCAAGCGCGAGGCCTATACCAATGCCGCCTTCATCAGTAATGCCAATGCCACGGAAGAGGAAAAACAGGCGGAAGTGAATGCCGGGCGCCGTGACGCAATCGCGCATTTGTTTAATCTGCAAGTGGCGGGGCCGTGGAAGCGGGTTATTTCCATGGTATTCAACGAAAAAACGGCGGCGAGTGATTGGCAGAACACCAGTAAGGTGCCGGACCTTGCCAAGGAGCACGACGGATTCCCAGACGCGGACTTGATCAAGGGAAGCAATATAAAAGTTATTCGGGAGAAAGTGCAAACCGCGTCCTGGTACCTGCTGGTGGATTTACTGCAGTTTTTGAAGGACTACCTGCCGGGGGTTTACCAACACATCGCTACCGGCACGCAGCCCGATAGTATTACATCGGAAGAACTGGATGTTTATGACGCGCTGGCCGATGTCACTATTGTCACCAGTCAATACAACGACGAGTTCATCACTGATAGCTACCATAATCTGAGCGACTTACAGAATTCTCTTGTCAACGCACTAAAACAGTTAATTGACAGCCCCGACCTGGCCACGGAACTGGACCTGGTCGATTACGCCTACGACCGCCAGAATGAAAATACCAGTGCGGAACATCAATGGCCCGACTTCCTGTTTCCGCTGGCCGATCCCATCCACGACACACCCTTGCCGAATTTATTTATTGAAGAGCCCAGTGACGCCGAGCCGGACATTTCCCACGATCAAATCGATGCCTTAACCGCGCTGGTTGCCGCCGCGATTCCCACCGATCTGTTGCATACGGCCCCCGACGTCACCGTTCCCAGGCGGCCCAGGGACGACAACACCGGCGGCTGGTTTGTGATTCGCTGCGTTTACGAAACACCGAATTGCGGGCCGTTCAATCCCGCCCTGGTCAGCGAGCGTACCGAAGCCTTTAAGATGGCATCATTCTATGACCCCGACGCGCCCGGACGACCGATTACCATTCCCATGCCGCTCGATATCAGTCCCGCCGGTTTGCGCAAATTTAACAAGAACGCCACCTTTATGATTTCCGACATGTTGTGCGGCAAATTGCGCGGCGCCCGTAAAACCACTTTGGGCGATCTGGTGTTGTCGGTATTGCCTTGGCCTTTTCACAAGGATTTACCCGACCCCGGCGGTGGCAGTGGCTGTTCCAAGGGCGGTATCGGCTTCGGCATGTTGTGTTCGTTGTCGATTCCCATCGTCACCATTTGCGCCTTTATTTTGCTGACCATTATGGTGGTGCTGTTCGATATATTTTTCCGGTGGATTCCCTACTTCTTTATTTGTTTACCGATTCCCGGTTTGAAAGGTAAAAACGGATGATTGACAAAGGTAAATTATTCGGGCGCGGTATCGCCTTTCCTCCCAAGATCACCGCCAACGGCCGTTGGGCCTGGTCGGCGGGCGAGGAGAATATTCGCCAGTCGATCCAGATAATTTTGCAGACCGAACCGCTGGAGCGTTTGATGCTGCCGAATTTTGGTTCCGGTTTAAAAAAAATGTTGTTTCAACCCAATACGGTGGAAACCCACAGCCTGATCGAGGAGATGATTACCAATGCGCTAACCCGCTGGGAGCGTCGCATCAAGGTCAGTTCGGTGGAGGTCTTCGCCGACCCCAAGGAAGTGAATATCGCCTGGGTGATGTTGCGTTACAAACTGGTGGCGACCCAGGCGCAGGAAAAAATGCAACTGCGTGTACAGCTTACCGGATGATTCGTTCATCAAGAATAAAATTGAATGAGTTAATTTATGCCATTACCCGAACCCAAATTTGAAAGCCGCACCAACAAGGATATTTTCAACGAGGCCCTGGCGCGCATTCCCGCCCACACGCCGGAGTGGACCAACCGTAGCGAGCCCGATCCGGGTATTACCCTGTTGCAACTGTTTTCGTTTATGACTGAAAGCCTGTTGTACCGCACCAATCTGATTCCGGAACGCAATAGGCAGAAATTCCTGCGGCTGTTAAAAATTCCACTGCGAGCCGCCGCAGCGGCCCACGGGCTGGTCAGCTTTAGTAATCCGCGGGGTGCTTTTGAAAACGTCACGCTAAATGCCGGGCAGAGCCTGGCGGCCGGCAACGTGCCGTTCAAGTCGATGAATGGCCTGAATGTTTTGCCGATCGAATCGCGGCTTTACTATAAAAAACCGGTGAGCCTCGCGGAAAACCAGGAACTGACACAACTGTATACCAACCTCTATTCCGCCTTCGATTTGCCGGGGAATAAACTCGAATTTTACGAAACCGCTATTTACCAGCCCGCCACCGATGGCGTGACCATGAAGTACATCGACCTTGCCAATGAATCGGTGGATGGCTCGTTGTGGCTGGCGTTGCTGTCGCGCCCGAGCGAATCGCCCCAGCAGGCGCGGGAAAAGATCGCCAACACGATTTTGTCTCTGGGTTTGCTGCCTTCCTTTGGCGAGCAGGGATTTATTCTGGAAGATATCGCCACCCTGGCGGAAGAGAACAACAACGAACTCGTGTTTGAGATTCCCAACGCCAGCGACGAGCGCATTCGCTACCTGCCGCTGGACTTTACCGCGGAGCACAACGTGCTGACCCAGCCCGGCGTGGTAAAACTGTCACTGCCCGGCGCGGAGAAACTGACCGTGTGGGCGGAGGAGCCGTTAACAGCCGGCGTCGATCAACGGCCGCCTTCGCTGGAAAATACCGACGACCAGGACCGGCTGATTACCTGGATTCGGATTCGCGCCGCCAGGCCGTTGGCTGAAGAAGAAAACCCGGCCGATCAACTGTCCATAAAACTGGCCTGGGTCGGCATTAATGCCGCCAATGTTATCCAGCGCACCGATGTGCGCTCCGAGAAGCTCACTGACGGCACCGGTAAGCCGGACCAGAAAGTGCGTTTACTCAATCGACCGGTTATTGAAAATTCGCTGTCGTTGTTTGTCAACGGCGAGCGCTGGCAGGAAATTGACGACCTGGCCACGGCGCCTTCCGAAATCGACAGCAAGAATACCTCGAACCTCAGCAGCAAAATGTATCGGCTCGACAAGGAAGCGGGCGAAATCTTTTTCGGCAACGGCGTGCACGGCGCGCGCCCGCCCAAGAACGCGATTATTCAGGCGTCCTATTCCCACGGCGGTGGCCTGCAGGGCATGGTGGGCATCAATACCATTGTTAAGGCGCCGTCACTGCCGGCCGGCCTTAAAGTATCGAATCCGGTACCCACCTGGGGCGCGACCGCGGCGGAAAAAGTCAGCGACGGCGAACGCAACATTCCGCAAACCCTGCGTCATCGCGACCGTTTAATGTCGAAGCAGGACTACATCGACATCGTCAAGCGCACACCCGGTATTAACCTGGGGCGGGTGGAAGTGCTGCCCCTGTTCCATCCGAGTTTGCCCAGCCAGATTTCCAACGGTGTGGTTACCCTGGTGGTGATTCCCGCTTTTGATATTACTCACCCGGATTCCCCCCAGCCGGATCAACTGTTTCTAAAAAACGTGTGCAACTATTTAACCCCACGACGGATCGTCACCACCGAACTGCACATACGCGGTCCTGTTTACACGGAAGTGTGGGTATCGGTGGGCATCAACGTGATGCCGGGCTTCGACCCATCGCCGGTGTTCGAACAAGTAAAGCAGGAAGTAAAACGTTTTCTTTCTCCATTGGTAGGCGGCTTTTCGGAAACGGGCTGGCCGCTGGAAAAAACCGTGGACGCGCTGGAAATTTCCGCCACCGTGGCGCGGGTGGAAGGTGTGTCGAAAGTCAACCAATTGCGCTTGAGTGAATCCACCGGCGCGGAGGTTGCTGAAATTTCCATGCAGGGGTTGCACCTGCCGCGAGTAATGAAGGTGGCGGTCACCGATGGCGATGCCTTGTCGATTGAGGAGATTCGCGGCGAGGTGGAAGCGAAGTCGTCTTCTGACGAGGGTGTCAGTTCAGTGCCGGTACCGGTTGTACCCGAAGAGTGCTAAATAATTATGGATGCCAATAACACCCAATACCACTTGATTCTTGGCGAGCGCGACTGGCTACCAGTGCTGCGCGAGCAGCCCATTGAGACGGAGTCCGTTGGCCAGCGGTTGTGGTGGGATGCGGAGCGCCAGGCCATTTCATTGGCGCCGGTGATTCAACAACTGAAGGGATTGCACGGCAACGAATTAAATATTGAACACAGGCGCGGCGCCGCGTTCGATCATTACGGCAATATTTATTGGATCGACCCCGGCAGGAATAAAATTTTCTATAGTCCTCATGCCACTCCGACGGAAACAGGCGAATACTGGAGTGTTGAGCAGTTTCTGTCGCCTTCGAAACCGAATGATGAGCACGGGGATTTCCGCGCTACCGAAACCGCAATTGTCGATACTGAACTGCGGTTGAGTGGGCTGACCGTGACCGCGGAAGAATACCTGGTAGTTGGCACGTTGGCCCAGGGCGATATGACAGCGGGGCTGTTGGTTTTTGATCTGCACGGCGGCGGACCGCCTTCCTGGATGCGGTGGCCGTCATCAGTCGATTTTCATCCCTGGGATTTTTCCGCGGCGCCGGACGGCGGCCTGTTTATCCTGGACAGGAATTTTTCCGCTGGTGTAACGCGCGTCTGGCACCTGGACAAATATTTTCGTGTGCTGGATTGCAACGGTGAACTGATCAGTCTTGCGGCTGATAACGATTTTGCCAATGAGGAAGAGGTTGAATCACGGCAATGCGCGCAGGAAAATTTCTACAGTGGAACCGCCATCGCACTTTCCAGCCCGGAAATTGCAACAGAATATACGGCTATAGAAGCGGTTGCCGACAACGCATTTATTTTGCTTGGTGTTGAAAGCGCATCCGGCCTGTCGAGTATCTCCTACTTCAGAAACAGCGAATTTGTGGATGCAATCAACCTGGATGAAACCATCACCGGGGACCTGCTGGGCGATCAGCAAATTCTGGCCCACGATTTTGTTTATCTGAGTAACATTGACAGCGATGCGCGCGTTCATCGCGGCCGGATTTTTATTTCCGCCGCCAATTACAGTCAGTCCTACGAGCTGCTGTTCCAGGCAACCGAGCAGGAATTGCAGCTGGCGCTGCACACCAGTTTGTTGCCGATGCGCAAACACGGCGGCAAGGCGCTGATCGCCACCGGCGGTTCGGTATATTATGATTTTGAAAATCGCTGGCTGCCCCTGGCGGAACAACCGCGACATCATTATCAAAGCCAGGCCACGCTGGAAAGCAGCCAGTTGATTTTCGACGGTGATAATCCGGATTGTGTTTGGCACCGCCTGATCATGGACGCCTGTATCCCACCCGGAACCCGGGTGGAAATTGAAACCCGGGCCGCCAATTCATTGCAAATTCTCGCCTCAAGTCAATGGCAAGCCGAACCGCAAGCCTATCTGCGCGCGCAGGGGTCGGAACTGCCATTGGCGCCGAAGGCTTTTGCCAAGGAATCCAACCACAGCGGCAGTTGGGATTGCTTGTTTCAAAACGCGGTTGGCCGTTATCTCGAATTGCGCCTCACCCTGATGGGTACAAGGCGACTCACGCCTTTTATCAAGGCCTGCCGGATTTACTATCCGCGCTTTTCCTACCTGCGACGCTACCTGCCCGATGTGTACCAGGACGATCATACGTCCGCCAGCTTTCTCGACCGTTTTCTTGCCAATGTGGAAGGAATTTTTACCCACCTGGAAGACAAAATCGCCAACGCGCAAGCCCTGTTTGATTCCCGCACCGTGCCGCCGGAATTTATTGAGTGGTTGGGTGGCTGGGTGGGGGCCCTGGTGGACCCGGCCTGGGATGAGCAACGCAAGCGTTTGTTCGTCGCCAACGTGGCGCTTCTGTTTCGCTGGCGCGGCACCGTTGCGGGGCTGCGTACGATGATTAAGCTGGCTATCGATCCCTGTCCTGATGACAGCCTGTTTGATCCATTGCGCTATCCGCAAAAACAAAAGGAAGCGCTATTGGGCGGGCGCGACATCCGCATCGTGGAGCAGTTTCTAACCCGGCGTTTGATTTCGACAGTCTCTAAAGAAAAATCCGGTGCGACCTATTTGTCGCAGTCCAGGCAAAGCGAGTTGTGGCAACCGCGGTTTGGCGTCGGCGCACTGCATAAAAAATTTCAACAATATTTGCGGGAAATTTATGGCGACGATGTTGGGCGCATCAATCAGGCCTGGGGGAGAGCAACGGGAGCCAAACCGTTTAGCGCCATCGAAGAAATTGAATTCAGTCCGCTGACGCCGCAACAAAGTACCGAAGCGCACGACTGGACCGTCTTTACCCGCGATCGACTCGGTTTCAGTTACGCCGAGGTAAGCACGGGAGATATTGACGCCTATAAAAAATTCCTGGCACTGCGCTACAAATCCATCGCCAGGTTGAACACCGCCCAGGGTTTAATCGGCGATTTGGCGTTGGAAAATTTCGATGCGATCACCATGCCGGCCAAATTGCCGCGCAATATCACCGCGTTACAGGACTGGATTGACTTCGTGTCGCTGTCGCTTCCCATTGAAAGACAGGCTCACCGGTTCACTGTGTTTTTACCGACGCAGTTGGGTGAGCATCCCACGCAGATGGAAGCGCGGCGCGCGTGGGTGGAAGATATTGTCGAGCGCGAAAAGCCGGCGCATACCAGTTTTGAAGTGCAGTTTTTCTGGGCCATGTTCCAGGTGGGATCGGCCCGCGTCGGTATCGATACCACTCTCGGCGAGGGCAGTCGTTTTGTGGCGATGGTTCTGGGAGCAAACTTTTTGGGCCAGAGTTACCTGGCCGAATCCCATCCCTGGGATATCGTCAATCGATCGGTCACCGGGCGCGATAGATTAGCTCGCGGCAATTTTTTCCGCTGACGGTTTGTTCCGGATATTTTATCCGGTATGAAAATGGAGACTTTTAATAATGAGTGACTTTAGCAGTGTGTTTCCAGCAGGCGTTAAACTGGACCCCAACAAACGTGTTAACTACGAGCACGGCCTGGTATTGGGTGTCGACGAGTTTAATCAACAGGAATATTACTTGTTGGAAAAGGATCGCCTGCACAATCGGTCGTTACACGGATACGGCACCGTCTGTGGATTGCAGGTAACGCAGGAGTCCATTGCCAGCGCGGTAACGGAAATCAAGGTCAGTCCCGGCCTTGCGGTGAGTTCCAGTGGCCAGTTTATACAAGTGCCGCGCCAGCAATGCGCGCGACTGGAAGATTGGTTGTCCTCCCACACGCAGGAAGTTGCGGAACTGATTGACACCTCACCGCCGCAGAATTCCATATCCGTTTATTTAATGTTGTGCTATCGCCAGTGCAAAACGGATTTTGTGCCGATTCCGTCCGGCCCCTGCCAATCCCTGGAGGAAACCACCGCCGCGTCGCGCATCGCCGATGATTTCAGCCTGACCTTTGAGCTGCAGGCACCGCCATCGCATCATTTTCAATCCAGCATGCAGCAACTGGCGGATTTGTTGCTGAGCCTTCCGGTTGAAGCCGGCGGCGCCATGACCCTGGACGATATCAAGGAACTGGTGCGCGGCTTAAAACCCGATGCTATCGTCAGTTCGCCGCCGCTGTCTTCGCCATCGTCTCCCCCAATCAGCGACGCCATTGCGCCGGAAAACGTGGACGAATTTTTTACCGCGGCATTTTTGGTGTGGGTAACGGAAGTAAAACCCTGCCTGATCAAGGAGGGAATTGAAATCGTCCCGGCCGAGGCTTATCAGCAGTGTGTGTTCCTGGCGCAATTCAACCTGGAAGTTGAAATTGTCGACGGTGTCGCCCGTTTGCAGACCGGTTCGGACGTGGTCATCGATGAGAGCCAGCGTCAGTTTTTGTTGCCCACCCAGGGTTTGCAGGATTACCTCGGCCCCTTGTCCTTCTGGGCAAAAAGTCTGGCTGATTTTCATTTTCCCTCAAGCCCGGCCACACCGGTAGTTGATTCGGAACTGGTGCATCTCGACGGTGACGAAACCATTGTCGGCAGCAAAACATTCAACGCGCCAATTATACTGGCCGCAACCGGCCGAGTGCGCAAAACCATCAGTATGCCGGGGCATCACGCACACCATGGTACCGGCGCGGCGCGGGCGCTGTTTGCCGACACCCTGCCGAGTCTGCACTTTATGACGTCCGGCTCCAATGCCTTTGCCGGTGAAGCGGTGTTCTCCATTCCAATTCCTGCGGATATCGACTACAGCGAAATGCTGCGCTTTCGTTTGCTCTGGGGTTTTCGCGGCGCGCCGGAACCGTCTGATATTTCTTTTGACTGGCGCGTGGGCGCGCGTTTTTTTGAAGCCAATGACTCCGTGCCCGGTTCGCCGTTTGAATTCGTCACCTTTAATGTCAGCGAGTTAAGCGCGCGTCGTAATGACGTGCTGGTAACCGACTTTCACGAATTCGATTCCAACATTGTGTTGACCGGCAATCACCAGTACGGCGCCATGCACATTTCCATTGACGATCCCGGCGTAGCCATTCCGCAGGTGTACCTGCTGCAGGTGGAACTGGAATATATCGCCAGCCGACTGGGCAGGAGTGTGACACCATGAGTGTGAAATCTTTATTGGAACCGATCACCGATAGCGGCATAAAAAATACCAACTACTTTGAAGGCCGTTTATTGTCGGCGCGCGATTTGCGCGAGCAGGAGCAGGCCAACCAGCGGCACCGGCGCAACCTGGGAATGCTCGCGGGCAGCGGTATCCACAGCGGGCTAACGGTGACCGTCGAGGATGCCGGCGATGTCAGTAACAGTCCCGTGGTGAGAGTGGCCGGCGGCAAGGCGGTGAACCTGGAAGGCGATGTGCTGGAGCTTCCGGCCGACTATGTGAATTTACAACTGTCGCGCATTCTGCAGCCGCCGGATGTCGATGCCACCGGCTTTCGCGATTGTTCCGTGGAAATGTCGGAAACTCTGGCACCCAGCGGCGCGGGCCTTTATGTCCTGTTGATGTCGCCATCATCGAAGTATGAAGGTTATGCTTTAAAAAGCGGTTTGCAAAATCGCGGCATTGCGCACAATTGCGCCCGTGCGTATGTGGTGGAGGGTGTTCAGTTTCGCCTGGTGCAGTTCGATCCGCTGGCGATGCCCGATGTCAGCGAAGGCACGAAAACGCTGTTGGAGGATGTTTACCTGGATGCGAGCGATCCGGTGGCGCCGACGGATTATCAAAAGCTGTCCAAACTGCAGAATATTATTGCCCATATTTGTTACGGCACCGAAGCTTCCAAGCTGTCGCAGACCAGCGTGTTTAAAACAGTGGCCAATCCTGTTGTCGGTTTTGATGCTTTGCTTGGCAACAACCTTGGCCTGGAAAAGTGCGATATTCCACTGGCAATGATCTATTGGACCTTTGACGGCATCGGCTTTGTCGATAATTGGGCGGTAAAACGCAAGCCGCATCCTTATCACAATCTCAGTGTGAATTTTTCATTTAGCGAGAACCGGTCCGGGGCTGTTTTCGAGGCCATGCTGTTTCAGTTTCAGGATCAGGTTGACAACCTGCTGCTCGCAAATCTCACCCTGACTGAGCTGTTGAATTTAAGCGCGTTTGACTACTTTCAGTTTTTACCGCCGGTTGGCGTGTTGCCGCGACAAAGCGGCGCGTTCAAGGGTTTTGATCCTGAAAAATTTTTCAGCCGCCAGCCACACCGGGCGCCGGAATATATTTCGGAACATCAGGTGCGGGAGGCTTTTCTCCAGTCGGCGCACTACGCTCCCATTGCGGTGAGCGAAAAGCAACTGGTGTGGTTGTACAAAACATGGCAGCGGGATTACCTGGAGGATGAGGGAAAAAGCAGTATTCCTCATATGATCTTTACCAGCGGACATGTGCCGTATCAGGCCAGTGCACAATTCGATAAGGCCCGGTGGGACTACAGTCACTACACGCGACTATAGAAGTGATACCGGTGGATCGGAATTCAACGAAATTAACGCGAGGAATCAGTTATGGCAACCGAAAAAGTTCGACCGGGTGAGATCATCTCCTCGGACCTTATGAACTTTATCCTGAACAAGTTGGAAGAGCTGGAGAATACGGTAAACAACCTGGGACAACTGAACCAGATCAGAATAACCCAGATTAAACCCGTAGCGGGAGCGCCGGTGGGCAGTTTTATTCGTATAGAGGGTGCCAATTTTCTTCATCCGCCGGGGAATAACGTAATCCGGATAGCGGGGGAGTTGGTAACCGAATTTGGTTCGCCGAGTACCAGCGGTATTATCACATGCCTGGTGCCCGATACCATCGATATCACCGATGGAGAGGGTGAAGAAGTTGTCGTGCATGTGGAGAATCCGGAGTTCGGCGTAACCGAGGCGACCTACAGGTTGTTCCCGGAATCCAGCCAACCCGAGATTGTTATCGAATCGGTACAGACAGAAGCGGGATCCGCGACATTAAACGCAACCGCGCCGGCCATTATTACCGGTGAAAACTTTTCGACAAATGCAAGTGCCAATCAAATCCAGTTTGAATGGGTGGTGACTGGAGGCAACAACGTTATTTATAAAGTAACCGAAAAGGAAGTTATCTCGACCACGCCGGGCAACATGCAAATTCGCATTACCGTACCCGATATTAACGAGATTGATTCCGGCCAGATACGGCCGGTGACGTTGACTGTCGCCTTCGGTGACCGCTCCATACAACAATCGGTAGTCGTTAGAGGAGCCTGATCCCGAGATAGCTAATAGCAAAAAATCTAAATTGTACCAACCTGGTTAGAGGGAGTTATGCAAATGCTAGTTCACTACAAACATAAGTTTAGAGCCCGGTTATTCAGCAAATATCTGATGCCGACCCTTTTCCTTGCTTCCGCGCTGCTAAGTGGAGGCGTTCACGCGCAGACCGGTTCAACCACGTCATTTGATATCGACATTCCAAGGCGTGGATCGGGGGCGGGTAGTAAAGCCATTTTTCAGGTCGAGGCCACTATTGTTATGGAAGGCACCGGAACTGTGGATTTCCGTGTGACAGACCCGGAAGGCGAGGCACAGGATTTTAGCCTGGACGCATCGACAGTGTGCGTGGGATCGGACCCGGCGACGAATCCTTGCCTTGCGGAGTTTCCAGATCCAGGTACCGGTTCGGGCGGAGACTCTGTCTTATGGGGATTACCAACGGCGGGCGCGCCAGGAGATGACGATCCCCAAAATGTGATTTACAAGCTAACCATCAACCCGTTGTCTAACACCGATTTCGCCAGTTCTCCGGGTGATTGTTTGGATTCAACTCCGGTTCCCACGGAGACCTTTAATATACAAGTGTTGTCCGGCCCGGGAATTACCGGTGCCTGTTTGGTCAGCTATGATCTCACGGCTCCGGGTGCGGAATGCAGCAATCTGGGTCCACCCATACAGACACCGCCGGTCGCCACGATCGATGCGGGCAGTGGCGTGGAGCAGTTCTGTGACCAGTTGCGCCCCGGTGTGGATTCCACCCTGGTGCTCGATAAATCGGGCAGCATGAACAGCCCTCCCATGGCCGGTCCGTCCGCGCGAAAAATCGATGCATTGAAAATCGCGGTCGAAAAATTTGTCGATCGCTGGGATGTAATTCGGGGCGCGGAAGGATCGTCGCCCGACGACAACATTGGCGTGGTTCTTTTCGACAGCAATGAATCCTGGTTGGGCGGGGCAACCGGGCTCGGCGATTTCGACACGGTTGCGCCTTCCATTGCCGGAGATATGGCGTTGGTAAACGCGGGCGGCTCCACGTCCATCGGCGACGGGCTGTTTGCCGCCAGTAGTGCGTTGTTTGCCGGCCCTCTTTCCGGGAACGGCAATCGCAAAACGATTTTGCTGATGAGTGACGGCAAGGAAAATATACATCGCCGGGTTCGGTTGTGGGACAACGATACCAGCAGTGTGTTGCAGTGGTCCGATATCGACACCATTTCCGCCGCCGATTTTCAGTCGCGCATCAAAATTCAGTTGGGCTCCGACTCCACCACCTGGGACGACCTGCCCAATGAATCCGACCTGCGTATTTATGCGGTAACGGTTGGCAGCTCGACAGCGGTAAGCGCGGAAATTAATCAGGGCATTGCAATGGCCACGGGTGGCTTTTATATCAACTCGGAAACCAATGCCGATATTCTCAGCGCCTATTTTATTGAGCTGCTGCAAAATTTCGTGAAGTTTAATACATGGAACACAGTGGCGTTACGTTCGGCGGAGGTGGGCATCACTGGAAATGAGCCGCAATCCTATTCGATTGACTTTCCGCTTCCCTCCACCAGTCGCGCGGCATCTATCGATTTAACCTGGAATCCGGCGTTTGGCCATCTTTGTTTGGATGTGCTGCCTCCGGGAGCGGACGAGCCCGAAACCGTGTGCAGCAATTTGAAAGCGCAAGAGGCGGGACAACTTTCCTGGTCGGAAATTTTTGCAGGCAACGGAGAAACTTTCGACACCACCGCCAAGTGGCGGGCCACCATTAGACCCGGTATGGGTATTCCTCCCATAGAGATTGAGGCCGCGCGCGGTGAAACGCCCGCCGACCGCCTGTTTCCCGTGTTTTTGGTGATCATGTCGGAAGACACGAATGTGAAATCGGATTTTAGCGTTGAAACCGGCGATTACGTCCCCGGCAGTCAAATTCCATTGCGGGTGAGCCTGAAGGAATCGGGAAGGCCGTTACTGAGCGACGTGACGGTCTCCGCAAGAGTGGCCTCGCCCTCGCAAAGTATCGGTGACCTGTTATCGGCAAGTAATGCCGGCACGTCGCAACCGGACAATTGTCCCGGTGGATGTGACACCGAGAGTGCCGCTAACGCCAAGCTGGCCAATGAGCTGGAGAAAAATGAAGATGCGCTGCAAACGGATTTCGACACCATCAATTTTGCCGACAATGGTGACGCCAGCAACGGCGATGTGATTGCCGGTGACGGTGTATACAGTGCACTTTACCAGGTGAGCGTTCCCGGTCACTACAATGTGCTCTTCAACAGTGAAGGTTCGACGGAAAGAGCCGGCAGTCTCCAACGGGAACAGTTGATATCGTTGGTGGTTAGAAGCCAGCCCGATCCCGCCCAAACCAGCATTGACTCCAGTATCAGTAGTGATCCCGACAACAATCAACAGAGCTTGAATGTGACATTTAAGCCTGCCACGCAAGGCGGAAATTTGTTGGGACCGGGTTGGGGAAATTACTTCTGGTTTGCCGGCCCCGGTATCACACCGTTCAAGGCGACCGACAATCTCGATGGCACTTATTCCGCATCAATCAACTTTACCGATGAGGCGCCGGAATTGACGTTGCATTTTCTGGATGTGGCGCAGGTTATTGAGGATTCCGTTACCGGAGACACCCTGCCAATACCACTTGAGGAAGGCACTGCCGTCGGCGTTGTCGTGCCCGATAATGGCGGCGGCGCGTGTCAATGGTACGACCTCACTTGTGGAATGGTATGGCTCAAGTACCTCATCCTGATCGTTATTCTGCTTTTGATTCTGTTGCTGCTGTTTAGAAGATCATCAAGCAACCCGTAGAAAACAAATCCGTATGATGTTTAGTGTACAGCGGGACAGGATAAACACGTTAAAAGTGCGCAGTGCCGGGGAAGTTAAACCGGCGCTGCGTCTCGCTGTTAAAAATGAAATCAGCCAATTGCACCTGCAGCCAGCCGGCATGTCGCCGTCGGCCGTTTTGCTGGTGCGGCACTTGCTCGATCCGCGCTTGAACAGGCAGGGTTCCAGCAGGAACATAAACAGCAAGGCGTGGCGCCAGGCCGTGCGCGACCAGTTGCAGGATGCCTATCGCCGCGCGGTGCGGCCCAATGGCAACGGCGTTAGCGGCGATCCACACGCTGTATTGTTTCGCGATCATGCTGAACTTGTCGCTACCCTGAGTATCGATATCGTTGCCAATTGCGTCGCCGGCAAGTGGTGGTGGCGTTCCTTTTCCTTTCGGTCGAGCCGTGTGTCCAGCCAGTTGCGCGATGTACTGCAAGCAAGGATGGAAACGGTTCCGGCGGTATTTGCGATATTGAGCCGGCGGGAAAAAGCTTTTGAAGTGGTTAAGTCGCTGGATGGCGGCGATGCTTGCCATCTGGCACAAGCGGTATTGCATCAGTTTGGTTTTCGACAGCTTTCGAGTAATTTAATTACCGCGCAGCAACAATATGCGCAAGCGAATACACAGGATAAGTTCGATGCGAATCTCGTAGATGCTGAACGGGGTCAAGAAAATCATAAGCCGCAATTCTATCTTCGAATCGATGATTCAGTTGATTCACCAGAACAAAAACGCGCAAGTATCAATACCAGCCGCCCGCCACCCTGGGCGGTCCTGTTGGGTGAAAAGTCCTGGAGCGCGGGGCTCAGCCGGGAGCAAAACGCGCTTTTGGGAATTTCACAAATGTTACATGCGGCTACAGCGATGGTACGTAACTCGAGCTTTCAACGGGAGTTGGTATGCTGGTGGCAGTCGGCAGATCAAGGCCTGGATGATCGCTACCAACCAGAAAATCCGACTCGGGAAAGACATAAACGGGAATTAGCCTCCGAAAATAGTAATGCGACAAATAATAAAATACCTGGGGCTTCAATAGAGGTCGTACAGGGAAAAACTAATGCCGCCGAATTGTTTGAAAATGACATTGGCGACATGGAGGGAAATAAAACGGAGCGATTTTACGAACTCACTCAAGAAGGCTCGGATGTTACAGAGCTTGAACCTGGCGCAACTGCGCGGGGTAGTAAGTTTGATGAAAATGATGGAATTGCGTTTGACGCTAACAATGGTTTCAATCCAAAGCCAGTCGGACCAGGTGAAATAGAGAATAGTTTGCCCGCCAGCGATGGTGGCGCAAAGCTATCACCGGCATCGGTCTGTGGAGATGAGAGGAAGCCAGGGCCGAAAACGATTGGAATTCAGCGTTCCGATTCAGAAGAGTTGCCCCTCGATGAACTGGATGAGGAACTGGATCTGCGTTATGCCGAAATCTATATCGATACCGGGTTGGGCGGAGTACTCTATGTTATTAACCTGTTGAGGCAGTTGGGAATCCCCGAGCATTTTAACGAAAGCTGGTTGCTGGACAGGCAGATTAGCTACTGGGCAATGACGGAAATTATCGCCAGGGCTTTAATGGGCAGGCTTTTTTTAAAGTGCGACAACGATCCCATCTGGCGAATACTGGCGAAACTTGATCGCAGGCGCAATCGTTTTCCTGTCGCGCCAAAGTATCGTTGTAGCGCCGACTACATAATTCCAGCGCGGTGGTTTCAATACTTTCTCAATGACGAGGAAGAAAATATTTTTTGGGGTGCTTACCGAAACCGGCTGCGAGTTTGGACGAAAGATATTCCTCTGATTGATATGCACATCGATTCCGGTTCAGATTCACAACAAGTGGCGAAAGAACAGATGCGTCGCCTGACTGGGGAGGAAACGGTGCAGGCTATTAAATTAAAGCAACGGCCATTCAAGGACGCGCCGCTGGATAACCGCTCGCAATTCCTGCGCCTGGGTGTCAACAAGGACCTCGCCACCTGGCTATCGCTGGTGTTGCCCGCCATTCGATGCTACCTGCAAAGCGCGTTGTCGCTGGACAGTGCCAGTTCCACATCAATACTGAAATCGTTGTTCGCCCTTCAGGCGCGAATATATATCAGCGCCTGTCATATCGATCTGGTCGCCGATGTTAATCAAAGCAGTCTGGTGCTACGTCGTAGCGGGCTCGACCAGGATCCCGGCTGGCAACCCGAGTTCGGTCGCGTCATTTTGTTTCATTTTCAATAATCGTGAGGTGGGACTGATGGAAGCCATAACAAAAAATGAAGTCTCAGCTTACGGTTTTTCGGGTTATGAAAAAAGCGGCACTTTAGATCCCGACGAGCACTACCTCCTGAACCTGAATGCAGCGATCTACCATTTGCTTTGCTATCTGGATCGACTTTACGAGGTAGGTGGAAGATCCCTTGAAGATTATTTCAAGTATTTCCCTTTTTTGCGCTTGTACTTTCAGCAAATAAAGTCCTATATGCCGCCGGACATTACCACTGAAGACGACATGGAAAGCGGTTTGGCGTGGTGGTGCCAAACGATAGCAAGCCTGGAATTCAATACCCGCGATGCATTGCCTCTTCGCTCGCTCGATGAATTTATCGGCTTTCCGTCGCGCATGGTGTTGATGCTGGTGACCCTGGTAGAGGAGGACTCACGTTTCGGCACCGTTTTTTCCGAACTGCAACTGCCTTTGGGGCATCGCCGCCCCATGCTGGAAACCCTGGGCCAGGTGGTGCTGAAGCCCGATAGCATCGGCATGAACAGTTGGTCCGTGTGCGAGCCTCTGCTGCAAATAGGGCTGCTGGAGGTGGAAAACCCGCAATTGCCACGTCCGGAATGGACATTAAAACTGCGCGACGGCCTTTGGAATTTATTGCGCGGTAATGGAAGTCTCGATCATATTGAGTACCCCTTGTTTAAGAGCGCGCAGCTTAGGTTGGCCCATCAGCTTACGGCGATTGACGATCTTGTTGTCGACCCCGAATTCAAACATCGCCTGCGTAACCTGCCCGGAATGATTCAACGCCGGCAAATCGATACCGTCGTAATGCGGGCGCTGGCCGGCAGCCACTGTGTGGAAATATTCGGTGCGGTGGCGGCGGAGTTGGAAATGGGAACGCTGTTATTAACGGTTCACCCGTTGCCCCAGAATGATGGGGAAATCACATTGCCGCCGCACCTGGGTTGCATTTGCACCCTGCTGAATGCCATGCCGGTGTTGCAAATGGATCTGACGCCGGGCGATAAGGTTGAGCTGCCAGGCCTGCGCGGATACCGGGGGCCGGTTGCGCTTGTCGCCGGTTTTGAGGGCGGCATCAGCGTCGGTAATGCGGATAAGGTTCTCAATCTCATCCTGCCGCCACTGACAGCGGCGCTGCGCCAACAGGTATGGCGGCAGGCCGTGGCCGAATTTCCAATCGAAAATATCGAACAGATCGCCGCGGCATTTCGCCTGCCCGGCGACTACATCAAACAAGTGGCGGCCATGGCTTTAAACAATGCGGTTTTGGAACAGCGCGATGCGATACAGATCGCCGACGTGCGCTCCGCCAGCCGTAACCTGAACCGACAAATGCTGGACACCCTCGCGGACCACCTGGATGCCAAAGGCGATTGGTCGCAGTTGATTACCACCGACAGTACGGCGGTTAAATTGCGGGAACTGCAACAACGCAGCGTTTACCGCGAGCAGTTGTTGGATTATTTGGGTTCCGCGTTTAAAAACAGTTCCAATTGCGGGGTCCGCGCCCTGTTTACCGGTAAAAGCGGCACCGGCAAAACCCTGGCCGCGAAAATACTGGCGGCGGAACTGGGTATGGATATTTACCGCGTGGACCTGGCGGCCATTGTTAACAAATATATCGGCGAAACGGAGAAGAATCTTCACAAGGTGCTAACGCGGGCGGAATCCCTGGATGTGATTCTGCTGCTCGACGAAGGCGATGCCTTGCTCGGTTCGAGAACGGAAGTAAAAAATGCCAACGACCGTTACGCCAACCTGGAGACGAATTATCTCCTCCAGCGCCTTGAACACTATCAGGGAATCGTCCTGGTCACTACAAACCTGTCGGAAAATATCGACAAGGCATTCCAGCGGCGCATGGACATCGTCATACCCTTTTACCAACCGCAAATGGATCAGCGGTTGCAAATCTTTTACCTGCATCTGCCCAACCTGCATCACATCGAGCACGGCTTCCTAAGCAACGTCGCGAAATTTTGTGTATTGACCGGCGGCCAGATTCGAAACGTTTGTCTCCACGCAACATTGATGGCGCTGGAGGAAAACAATCAGGTGGCCAATGCGCATCTGGAAGCCGCATTGCGCAGCGAATACCAGAAAAATGGCGGTACCTATCCACTGGATTCAGGCCGCCCCAAACCCGAGTCCGATGGCGGCATGAGTCATTTTATTAATGCCTTGGGACAACATTAACCTGAACAACCACTATTGAAATAAATTTATTCAATGCACGCCAGTCCGGCAAACAAGAAACGCAGCACCACGGGTTCCAAAAGTAGTCGCGGTACCGCTGCTCCGGTTGCGTCTGAGTCGATAAATTCCTCGGGCGCGCGTTCCCGTTTGGGTGCCTTTTATTCCTATGGCGCGACAGCGGGTTTTAGCCCCGCGCTTCAAGCGAAAATGTCGAACAATGACATGGATATGTCCGAAGATCAGGATCAATCGGCCGACAACAAGGACGTGATGCTGAAGTCGGAGTCGACCACTTCCGAACCCGCTGCCGATGAGGAGAACCAGGAGCAACCATCGGCACTGCAAACAAAGGCTGCGTCAAGCCAGATGCCTTTGCAGTTAATGTGCGCTGAATGCGAAAAAGAGCAGGAAGATGAAGCGGCGCCGGTACAGGAGAAATCAGAAGACACCGGTTCAGAGATAGAGCAGGCAGAAGAGGAAGACACTCAACTCAAGGAAGAAACAAATACCGAAGTTGAAGAAGATGAAACCGCGCCCACGGATTCGGCGGTACAAATGTGGGATTGCAATGATTACGACAAACCGACTTGTCAAATACAAACCAAGGATGAGTCTGCCTCGGCGGAACAAACAGAGACGGAAGAGGATTCCGATGCTGGCTTAGTGCAAACCAAATGCTCGGCTTGTGAAACCGAAGAACAGGAAGTGCAGACCAAGTCCGTTCAGAATAAAACTCCCCGAGGCAGGCCGACGAAGAAAGATAAACGCACGTCATCCGTTCATCGCGTGGCCGAACAGGGGCTCGCTAATGCCAATCATCCGTTGCCCCATCGCGAACGTATTCAGGAATCCTTCGGTCGTCACGACATATCCGGCGTTCGCGCGGAAGTCGGCGGCGACGCCGGGCGCGCGACAAAAAAATTGGGCGCATTGGCTTACACCTCGGGCGACAAAATCGGGTTTCGCCATACGCCGGATATCAAACTCGCGGCGCACGAGGCGGCGCACACCGTTCAGCAGCGAGCCGGTTTAAAACTGCCGGGGAATAGGGGAACGCCGGGCGATCGCTGGGAGCGGCATGCGGACGATGTGGCAGATGCGGTGGCGACCGGAAAATCGGCGGAGCCTTTATTGGATTCGGTGGCGCCGGTATCGCAGTCGGCTTCCCAAAACGCACTCAGTGCCGGTCAGGTCCCGAATTCAAGCCCGGTAGTGGCAGGTGGCGAAGCCGCACCGCCGGTGCAAAACAAAATTACTTCCAGTGCGACCCATCAAACCGAACCCAAGGCGTCGGAAGAAAAAGCCGGCGGTGGTGCTGCCGAGCCTGAAGCGGCGGGTGAAGAGGCGGCGGAAACCGGGGAGGCCGAAAATCAAGGCGGTGAAAACACCGAAGAAGCCGCCGAAGCCAAGGAACAAAATGAGCCCGATCCGGCGGCTGACTGTGAAGCCGCGCAAGGAGACGACGCGGAACAGGCCGAACCTGAACAACAGGAGGGCGCCGCAAGCGGCGGGGAGCAGGAAGTCGAACAACCGCCCGGCCCGGCGGAGAAAGGGCGTTGCTATGTGGAAGATTCCCCCGACCCACCGGAAGGCGCCGAAGAGCCTGAAGGGGACACGCCTCCGAATGAGTCCGAAGCCGAGGCGGATGTCACTTATGGCGAATGGGAAGAGGCCAACGATGAGTGCGATTGTCGAGCAGAGGAAACCATGCCCGCCAATGCGGCCGAGAAGGAGGTGACCACCGCTGTTCCCGCAGAGTTAAGTACGCCCGATACGGCACAAAGCGGTACGGAAGCGCAAACAACGGCAAGTGGCGGAGGTGGCGAAGCCCCGGCCGCCGGCGCGTCGGGTGGCGCGGGTGGAGGCGGTGCCGAGGAAAGTCCGGAAGGCAACTTTGCGCAAGGCGAAGCCTCGCGCGATGCCGCCGTGGCAGAGTTCGATGCCGCGACAACCGAAGTCAACCGGGTGCCGGAGCGGGCGAGGAAATTGTCGCAAGGCCTGCGCTTCAGTGCCCCGCCGGCGGGTAACGCGGCGGAAGCGGCGCGGCGGGCGATGGCGCTTAAACAGATAAGCGCGTTTATGCAAAACGCCGCCGCGCAAATAGAGGGCGCGGTGTCATTTGTGCGCGATCAGGCACCGGCGCGTCTCGGTGCCATGGCGGAAGCGGTAAAAGCCAATATCGAAGCCTCGATGATCGCCGAAAAAAGCGCGATTTCAGCGCGCATAAACCAATCCAGGGCAGCGGCCATGGCTGAAGCCGAGGCTGCGCGCAACACCATCAATAGCGATTACGAAGCGAGTGTCGCCAGCGTCAATGCCGAGACAGACATCGCCGTACAAACCTTAAATGATGTCCATACCGCTTCCACTGATGCCATCGCGGCACAGGAGGAAAGCGCGCTCGCTGAAGTGAACCGGCGGTTCCAGGCCGGCCGCGACGACCACGATGCGAAAGGTACTACCTTCGCCAATGCCGCCGTTGCCACGGGACAGGAATGGGCCGATGCCTACGATGACTGCCGTGCGGGCCCGGGTAATGAATACGAACGTAACGGCGATGACGGCTTCTGGGACGGCTGCCTCACAGTGCGCCGCGCCAAGGCGCAGCAGGATGCCGCCTGCAATACTGCCGGTGGCATGGCGAAAAATATGGTCGACATGGCCAAGGAGAAGGGCTTCAAGTTACGTGAGCAGCGCACCCAGCATCGCTGTTCCGTGATTGCCGGTGCGACGGAATCACAGACCACATTGGATTCCACTCTCGAGGGTTTGATCGCGGGCCTGGAAAGCGGCAGGGCCAGTACCCTGGACGGATTGACTCAGGCCCGCGACGCCAACTTGAGCGGTGTTGACTCCAGCCTTGAAGCACGATTCCAAAGCCTCGATCGGCAAGAGCGCGAACAGCGTCAGGCCGTTAACGATTCCGGCTACGTGCAACAAGTCGCCGTGGAGCAAATGGCGCATCAGGTGGCCGCGGGCCTGGTTAACAGTGTGTCGGCGGCCATGGAAAGCCTGGAGCAAAAACTGGGTGACTTGCGCGAACAGTTACTGAAAGGCGATGTTCCCTCCGACGAGCAATTGGCCGAGGTGCTGAGTACCGCCGGGCAAGGCATGGGTGAGGGTGTCGGCTCGCTGATGGAAAAAATGGAGGAGGGCGCCTCCACAGCGGAAATGTCCTTGCTTGAGTCTGGCCAGATCGCCGCTACCGCATTGGCGGATATCACCACCGGCAATGCGACACTTTCGGCGGAATCCGATCAGGGCTTTACTTCAGAACTAAGCACCCTCGTCAGCGCGGCCAGCGATTCCATGGCGCAGCTTGCCGACAGCCATATTGCCAATGCGCAGGAGTCGATGGCCACCGGCACGGAAAGCATGGATCAGGTGGTAATGGGTTTTATCGAAACCACTGAACGCATCTATACCCAGGCTGACGAGGTTATCAGCACGTCGCTTGGTGAACTGGATACCGAGCTTACCAACATGGCGAATGGCCTGGAGAGTAAAATCGCTGCCGAAGCCTGGCGAGCCGCGTCCAAGGAACAACCCGCATGGAAGGGGGTTGTCGCCATTGTGCTTATCATTGTCATCATCATCGCGTCCATCGTTGTTACCGTGCTGACCGCGGGCGCGGCGGCGGCCGCCCTTGGGCCGATACTGGGCGCGGCGGTGCTCGGTGCGGTGGTTGGCGCGGCCAGCGCGGCCCTGATCCAGATGGTAAACAACTGGGCCGCGGGAGAAGAACTAACCAAGGGCCTGGTGCAGGCCATTGTAATGGGAGCGGTGGGCGGCGCCATAGGCGGGGCGATCGGTGCCGGCGCCAACGGTCTGGCGCAGGTGGGCGTCAACGCGGCGATCCGCGCCGGCTCCAGTACGCTGACCCGCGCGGCCATTAATGTTGGCGTTAACCTGGCGGGCGATATGGTGGCGGAGGGTGCCACCCAGGCCTTCGGCTACTTTGCCTATGGGCAGCAATTCAATTGGCAGGGCTTTGCCACCGCTGGACTAATGTCGGCTGCCTCCACAGCCCGCGGCGCTGGCGGCGCGGCCGGTAAATTGGATGCCGATGCATCCCTCTCCAGTATGTTTCGGCGGGCGGGCGCCGCCGGTCCCCGACCGACTTTACGCGCACCGACGGCGGGAGATGCCGCAATCGGGCTTGGCGTAGTGGCGGCTGTCGAGGGCGCAAGTTTCCTGGCGACGGGAGAGTTTGATGCCAATCGTCTTGCCACCTCCGCTGCCGGAAGTATTGCCGGCATATCGGCAGCCGGGTTGGGGCGGCGGCAAGCTGGCGGTGGCGGAGATGTTTCCACTCCGCGTCCGACAACGCCGGACGTGGATGTGCCTTCCACGCCGCGACCGACCGCGCCGGAGGCGGGTGCGCCGTCAACACCGAGACCTGCGGCGCCTGATGTGGATACCCCGGCCGCGCCGCGTCCCGTTGCGCCGGAAGCTGATACTCCCGCCACGCCGAGACCCACAGAACCGGATACGCCTGATGTTCCGCGCCGGCCGACTGACTCCGATGTTGAGGGGCCGAGTACGCGTCGACCGGATGCGGATGATACAGATGTTCCTCGCAGTCGGTCTTCCCACGAGGATGCTCCCGAAATAGAACCTGGAGTGGTAGCGCGTCGAGACTTGGGTGACGGCCACGCGGTCACGGTACTAAAAGATGGGCGCATCATCGTGTGCTCCATATGTGATGACATTCGTCTCAAGTACGATTTGGAACTCTCCGATCCGCGCTTTAGTGCCTACAAAACGGAACTGGATCGAATTTCGGGCATTTCTGACCCGAATGTTAAAGCTGAAGCGGCGGCGCAGCTTAGAAATAATCTTGAGACGCTAAGAGGGAGCGGTGTCTCAAGAGCGGCTCCGGAACTATTCGATCAAGCCGGGCGACTGAATCGTCCAGCCGAAAAACCCATTCCGCCCGGTGGTAGGTCGGTAGAGCAGCATCTGTTGGAAAACCCAAATGCCAGTCCCCGTTCCAGAGTAAGAGAGAACCCTCAAGACTACTATGTCACTCAGGACGGCAATTATGCCTTAAGACCAAGCCGCATCCTCGATCCAGTGACAGGAGAGCCGGTTCCGCTGGGCAGGGCACGTCGACCCATTCCCAATCTTGATCCGAATGAACCGCAACCACCGAGACCTCCTTTGTTGGATAAGCACGGGGTACCGGTTGATCCACGGCAGAGGCCTCGGGGACAATTGTTCGATGCTAAAGGTAATCCAGTCAGGCCTGCCGATTCGCCGAATAGAATGCCAGTAGGGGAGGTTGATACATACGGTAACCAACTGAAAGTTACGGGAGATAGTACGGTACATCGTGACCATCAGCCTGCCAAAGCTGCACTACTAAGGCGGGCGGAAGAGCTAAAAGGAGCTCCGTTAACTCCGGAAGAAAGAACTGCCGTAATAAATGGAGGTCGATCCGTAACGGTTCCCGAAGAGGTCCACAGAGCGGGGCCCACCTACGGCCAAAATGACCCGGCTTTTATTGCCAAAGACGCAGGTGATCTTCAAGCCGCAGCAGTCAGGGATGCCGATGCCATGGTGGCGAATGCAAGAGCACAAGGGTTACCATCACATGAGATTAGTGCGCTCGAAGTAGCGGCAAATCAAATCAAACAAATGACAAATGCACAGTACGATGCGATGTTGCGTGGCATCTTAGGTATTCCTTAGGAGGTAAAGTTGAATACACAAAAAGTTCTCGAGTGCTTGGGTAAGCCGCTAAGCGATCTTCAGACATTGGAAACATTAAAAACTATTGGCGTTGATAGTCCCGAATCGATGCAAGTGCCAGAAGGTGAGTACTCTGAATACTTTATATCCAAACCTAGTGGCTTCAGTTTGATTTTTTCTGATGAGGCAATGTTCCTAGGCAAGCCTCATCAACAAGTTGGAGACGGTCCCTTGTATTTTTCCGGTGTATTTTTCTATGCAGGAGGCAAAGACGGTTATTCATCTTACACCGGTGAGCTACCGCTTGGTATTACGTTTAATTCAAGCCGAGAACAGCTAATCAAGCTTCTGGGCGGGCCTTCCTGGGAACGTCAAAATAGCCGCGGTGGCGCAGGTGCTGATCGCTGGGACGATAAAGCGAAATACAGAATACATATCACTTATAATGGTGAGGGCAAGCCGGAGGTTATCTCGTGTCACATACCAAACGCTGCGTAACCTGCATAAGCCGCCACTATATCAGAGACACCCATTGACTGGCTGTATGTATACTTGCAAATACCAAGTTTTAATAAAGGCAGTTAATGATGAAGATAGATACTAAAGAACTTTATGACTCAATAAATAGCAATAGGATTATCCGATCTTGCGAACTCAATCCAGGAGACTATAAATCAGTCAGTTTTGAAGGCTTACGGGCAGATAATATTACTTTCGAGGGTTCCGATTTTTCAGAATCAAACTTAAATAGCGTGAACATTCGTTATTCCATAGCGAAAAAAGTAATTTTTGATAAGGCGTCAATTAACAGCGCTACTATGCGGATGTGTGAATTTGGTCTGGTATCGTTTAATGGAGCAGATTTTAGTGACTCCGCATTCGAAAATTGTAAAGCACAAGGTTGCTACTTTGAAAAATCCAAGTTTGTTGGTGCTTCAATCACGGACAGCGATTTTAATCGCGCAAGCTTCAATGGTGCTGATCTAACCAACACCAATGCCAGTTATTGCAATATGCGCGGCGTGGACTTTCGAGGCGCAAAACTGATAAAAACCAACTTTCGCGATGCCGACTTGCGCGGCGCGGACTTTACCGGCGCGCATCTGGAGGAAGTTGATTTTGCCGGTGCGAACATCGAAGGCGCGCTGTTTGACGAAAAGGTAAATCGAGGTGAAACCGATCTGTTGGCGGAAATTGTCGATCCGGTAGCCAGGAATATCGTAAAGGCAGGAAGCAGGAAAAAGTTGTTTAACGAAGACCAGGCGATGGTGGAGCTTGATAACGTCATACAATCCGTTTTTGGATCGGGAAAAAATAATAATAGTGATAGCGGTATCAACAATGAAATCAATAAAATAATGACATCGGCAGCCAATGTCGGGATTGGCCCATTATTGGATTCGCTTCAACAACGGGAAGGTGAACCGCCGGACGCGGTTAAAAGAATGATAGAAGATTTAATGAAGAGCAGCGATCTTCCGAAGAATGCGACTACGGAAGATTTACTTTCATCGTTATTAAGCATGGTGAATAAAAAGTAGCGCTGTTATTGATGGCTTGGCATTTAATCAAAATACGGTGTGGGACAATCTATGGCAAAGGCGGTTGCGCGTAGAAAACGACCTTCGAAAAAAGGGAAGAAAACGGAAGAAACCGATGGCGGACCGTTGAAGTCTGGTATCTCAAAAAAGAAATCGAAGGAGAAACACAATAGCGATTTTTATATGGCCGGACCGGCACTTGCCCTGCCTATCGCCAACACGAAACGGGGAGGTCAAAAGAACCCGGCAAACCTTGCTGGCAAAAACGAAGAGTCGCTATCGTCACCAAGCAGCAGCGGCAAGGGAACACAGTCCAAGGACCGGGCCCACGCCAACAGCCTGACCTTGCAAGGCCGAACGGACGCCACCTTTGATGGCGGTAGTTTTGAGACGCGGGATGTGCGCGTTACACGAGCCGAAGGTTGCGATACCTGCGAAGCGGGGCAGTGCGTGCGGGTGCGGGGCGTGTTGGTGGCACGCTATCGCGTAACCACCACGGTGACCTTGCCCAGCGTGAATGATTTTCCCGATTTAACCGCCTGCCAGCGCCAGCGGGTGCAGGATGCCATCGATAATGTACTGGCACCACACGAGCAGGAACATGTGCGCGCTTTTGAACAGTACAACGGCGTAACGCGCACACCTTTCGATATCACATTGTGTCGCAGCGAATTCGATTCCACTATTCAGGAAATGTTTGAACAGCAGGCGAGCGACAGGCGCGATCGGGCGCAGACGGCGAGCGATGCGCTGGATCCCTTTAATTTTGATGTGGATCTGGATTGCGAGGATGAATCGTCAAGCACCGGCGGCAGCGACCAGGAAATCATTAGAGAAAGTGCGCCCCTTGAGGAAGAAAGCCTGTTGCAGGAAGGACTTCCTGAGAATGCTAAAGGGGAAGGGAAAGGATGAAGAGATTTACCCCTTTACCCCCTCCCAACCTCCCCCTTGCCAGGGGGAGGGGCGCCCGAATGAATGATCGTGTTGCGATTCGGTTCGTCCTTCTTTTCAGGAGGAGGGGCGCTTGAATGAATGATCGTGTTGCGATTTGGCTCTTCCTCCTTTTCAGGGTGCGGCCGCTCGAATGAATAAATGATCGTGGTGCAGTCCGGTTCCTCCCCCTTTCAAGGGGGAGGTTAGGAGGGGGTTAACACCGGCCCTCCATTAATAACTTTCTTACATCACTTAAATTACATGCCAAACAAATTTATCGATTTTAAAGATTTGCACAGAGGCCAGACTATTATCGTTTGCGGCTGCGGCCAGTCGCTAAAAGATTTCAGTCCTCCCGCAGATTCAATCACCATCGGCGTTAATGATGTGGGACGGCATTTTACTCCGGATTACCTGGTGGTATTGAACTCCAGAAACCAATTCAAGGACGATCGGTTTCATTACGTGGAAAACAGCAAGGCCAAAGCACTGTTTACGCAACTTAGTTTAAACATCAAACATCCACATATTGTCCGTTTTCCACTGGGCAAACGTGGCGATACGGATTTCTCCGGCAGCAAAGGCTTGCCATTTACGCGTAACTCGCCGTATGTGGCTTTGTGTCTCGCTTTATATATGGGGGCAAAGCGTATCGGTTTGATCGGCGTTGATTTTACCGAGCACCATTTTTTTGCCCGCTCGGGCCGCCATCCCCTCAGCAAAAATCTACGGCAAATTGATCTGGAATATCAGCGCCTGAACCAGGCAGCTTATGAATATGGTGCCAACATCGTCAATCTAAGCCCGGGCAGCTTGCTCACAGCATTCCCGAAGCAGGACCTCAAATATTTTATCGAGCAGCAAGCGCCGCAACCGAGGCAGCAAACCGCCCAATCTTTCAAACAGTCAGGTAAAAACCGGGAGCCGGTAAGTATGAAACTTGAAATTGAGAAACATCATGGAAACCTGATCGGCGTTTTTCTTGATACCATTGCGCACTCTGCACAGGAGCTGGGTTACCAGGTATCGCGCAGTATCACCCGGGGCAACGGCCAAAAAGACGTGGTTCGCGTGGTCTGGAATGGTCGCCGCTACCACAAGCAGAAAAATGTGGTTTACTGCGAGCACGGGTGGTTGCCGCGAGAAGCTTTCCAGGTGAGCTACCTCGGCATCAACGCCGATTCTCATATCGCGCCGTTTTGTTACCGGGGGGAAGCGCTCAACGAGCCACAGCAGATTCTGGTTCACCAATATCTGGACTCCCTGCGCCGGCAAAACTCCGCCAGCAGCGAGTACATGCTGACCACCGCGCCGCCGGTGGAAGACCTGCCGGAAGAATTTTTGCTTTGCCCCCTGCAACTGGAACGGGATACCAATATCGAACGCCATGCACCGGCCGGACTGAAGCGCATGCAGGCGCTGATTGATTACGTCAGTCGCTGGAACCCCTCCATTCCCGTGGTGTTTAAACAGCATCCTTCGGATGCCAAAAAACAAAACCAGCAACTGCTCCTGCGGTTAAGGCGGAAAAAAGATATCCTGCGTCACCACAGCGGTGGAAACATTCACCAGATACTCAAGACCGGCACCTGCCGGGGAATTATTTCCATCAATAGCAATGTCGTGCACGATGGTTTCCTGTGGGATGTTCCCGCAATCGTTCTGGGCAAAAACATCTGGCCCCGGGAAGGGCTCAGCCCGTTTATGAACTCCCTGCCAAACCACTGGCGTGAACTGGATCAATTCTTTTCGGGCCCGGAGGTTACTGACTGTCGCGAAGCGTATATTTATTACCTTATGCAAAACCAGTGGACAATGGAGGATGTGAAGGACTGCGGCCGCGTGGCGCAATTGCTCAACAGCAAAAACGAGGATTTGAGAAGCCGCGGCAAGGTGGTAAGTATCAATAGTGTTAGCAGGAAGCAAGCGAAAAAACCGCAAACCACCATTAACGTGGTTGCCGAGAATAAGGGCTGGTTGTTCGAAGACCTGAAAAAATACTACGCGAGTTTGTCTGTTCCCGGCGTTTCCGTTCTCGCCTCCGACAAACCCTACCGGTACAGTGATGCCTGGATATTTTTACGTGCGAAGGAAGCTGTTCGCTCCCCGGACCTGTCGCGTACGTTAATACAAATTCATGATCAGTTTGACGAGGATTGCTACCGCACAGGCGGGGATCGCCACGGCATAAGCGAAGCGGGTGCCTTGTGTTTAACGAACATGGAGCAAAAGCGGATCATTCAAGCTTCCGGAATTGATTTGTCCGGTCAGCACTTGATGATACGACCCATGGGAGCGCACCGGCACTTTACCTTGCGGGAGAAAATGCCCGGCACTTTTACCGTGGCCTGGGCCGGGCGCCCGGTTAATTACGATGGACGCGAGGTAAAACGTTTATCCTGGTTGATGGAAGGCTTAAAGCTTTTGGAAGGTAAACTGGCGCTAAATACGCACCTGATTGGTGATCGCCTCCTGTCGACACAAAAGGCCATCCAGGAACTGGGTTTTGATTGCCGCTATTTCCCTCGATCCAAATACTCGCATGCGGAATACCCCGGCCTGTTCAAACAAATTGATTGCCTGGTTATTACCGCGGAGCTGGCCGCGGGACCCAATGCATTGTTTGAGGCCCTGGCGACAGGCGTGCCGGTGATAGCAACAAACTGCGGCTGGGCTTCATCCTTTGTGCGTCACAACGACAATGGTTACCTGGTGGACTCTCCCCGGCAAATTGCCGAATCCATTGCGGCCATTGCGGAACAGAGGGAGTTTTGGTTTAACCGGCGCGAGCACATCCGGCAGTCGTTGGGCAACTGCTGGTTGCAAACGTGGTTGGAGGAGAGTGTGGGAACAGCCGTCGAACTGGCGGCGGGAGCGAAAGGAAAAACAACGAAATTCGCGTTATAGCATCGTTGTCAGTTGATGAAGTAGCGTTTTTGATGCAGTTAGCATTGACACAACGCTTTCCATAGTTTGAATAAAAACAAACATAAGGAACGATGATTATGGACACTCCCGATAAGGCAATAGAAAAAGTTGCGACTTTTAACACCGGGCCGTCCTACATGACCGCCTCTCTAAGAAAAGTTCCGGTTGTCGGTGGAAGTCGAAAAACACGGGAAGCGGCAATTAAAACTGTACTGAAACTAAAGGCGCCGGGTAATTGGGCCGAATTCGGCGTGCACACCGGCGGAACCGCCCGCTTTTTTCTGGATTATCTTCCTGCTGATACAACTTTCACGTTATTCGACAGCTTTGAAGGTCTGCCCGAAGCCTGGGACAAGAACCATCCGCCGGGACATTTTAGTTGCGAGGTGCCGAAGTTTTCTGACAAGCGAGTACAAATCGTGAAAGGATGGTTTGACGATACCGTCGCGCGATGGGCTCGACAACAAACCGCCCCTCTGAGCTTTGTTCATGTGGATTCGGATATTTACTCCAGCGCCAAAACCATATTGGCGGAGTGCAATAATTTAATCGTACCCGATACGATTATTTTATTTGACGAGTTTTTCGGTTATGAAGGCTGGCAACACCACGAATACAAGGCGTTCAGGGAATGGAAAAAACTGTTTAAGCGGGAGTGCCGCTATCTGGGCCGCAGCAACAACCACCGGCTTTTTTTGCAGGTTATCCGATAATCAATGATGGAAAATACCATCAGTGCTTTTTGGAATGCCACAATTCCCCGTCGCCGGCCGCAACCTGCTTGCTTCCCGTACTGAATAATAACGCGACACTGGAATCCTGCGCCTGATTATCAAACGGGCCATGTGTGCGGTGTTTGCCACTGACCGGCGACCATAAATTATCGGGCCGGCCGGGTACGGCTGCTTCGTCCCGTTTTTGTCCGGAATACGCCTTGCGGGACAAAAGCCGGTCCAGAAAACCCGGTATAAATTTATTCGCCCACACGGCTTTCCAGACACTTCCTCCCACGAGCAATTCCCGGCGGCGATGCCGGGCGGACCATTCAATTGCCCGCGCGGCCACTTCAGGCTGAAAAACCGGCGGTACCGGCTGCGGTTTGCGCGAGAGTTTGTTCCTGGCCCAGGTAAACTGCGGCGTGTTAACCGCCGGCATTTGCACCATCGTGATATGAACATTGCTACCCTCGTGCAGCAATTCACTGCGAATCGAATCGGTAAAACCGCGAGTGGCGTGCTTGGCGCCGCAATAGGCGGACTGCAACGGAATGGCGCGATAGGCGAGGGCGGAACCCACCTGAATAATCACGCCCTTGTTGCGCGTTTTCATTCGCGACAGCGCCACATGCGTACCCCACACATAGCCGAGATAGGTTACTTCCGTTGCGCGTTTGAAGTCCCTGGGTTCAATCTGGTCGAACGGACTGAAGATGGTGGCCATGGCATCATTCACCCACACATCGATGGGACCGAAATATTCTTCCACCTGTCTTGCGGCGGCTTCGACTTCCTCATAGTTGGCCACATCGGTGGGAATAACCAGCGCCTTGCCACCGAGTTGCTCCACCTCCCCGGCCGCCTGTTGTAAACCTTCCCGGCCCCGCGCGAGCAGGCCGATGGCGGCGCCCTGACGGGCGAATTCATGCGCGGCGGCCCGCCCGATGCCGGCGGATGCGCCGGTGATGACAACAGTTTTATAGGGAATTTTTTTTGTCATGCCTGACTCTCCTTCGGTTTTTCGGGATTCTGTTCGAGCGCCATTTGAATCACTTCCGCCAGGTGCAGCGTTTTCCGTCCGGTGCATTGGGCGATTTGTTCTCGGCAACTGAAGCCATCGGCAATAATCAGTGTGTTGATATCCGCCTCGCGCACTTTGGGTAACAGAACACGTTCACCGATTTTTATCGAAACCTCGTATTTTTCCTTTTCAAAACCGAACGAACCGGCCATGCCACAACAACCGGAATCCAACAGCGTGCTATTCACTTCCATATCGTCCAGCGTTTGCATTTCCGCATCCATGCCCATCACCGCTTTGTGGTGACAGTGACCGTGGACCAGCGCACTGCGACGAAGGGCGGGTACCTTAAAGTCCGGTGCGTGTTCTTTTAGAAACTCACTCAACAAATATGTCTGCGACTGCAGGCGTCGGATTTGTTCATGAAAGGGCAACAGGTTTTTTGCCTCGTTGCGAAACACGGAGGCGCAGGAAGGTTCCAGCACCACAATGGGAATCCCATCGCGCAGCGGTTGGTCGAGTTGCCGCATAATCTGTTCGAGTTTTTTCCTCGCCAGTTTTAGCATGCCGAATTCGTAAAGCGGTCGGCCACAACATAAACCCGCGCGCGGGACGATAACGTCGAAGCCGGCCGCTTCGAGCACCGTCACAGCCGCTTTGGCGCTGCCGGGGTGAAGGTAGTTGTTAAAGGTATCCGGCCACAGGAGCACCTGCTTTTTCGCTTCCTGTTTGTTTTTTTCCTGTTTCCTTTGGCGCAAAAAAAACCAGCGGGTAAAGGATTGGTTCGCCAGTTTTGGAATTTCCCGCTCGTGCGTCATGCCGGCGGCGGATTTAAGCCAGTTGGAAAACGGGCGCGTGCCACTGAAAAAGTTCGCCGTGCGCGGCATCATCGATCCCAGTTTCAGCCAGCGGAATATCAGCCCGTAGGCGTAGTCCGTACGCGGGTGCAGTTTACCTTCATAGTAGTGGGCCATAAATTCGGCTTTGTAGGTGGCCATATCCACATCCACCGGGCATTCCTTCAGGCAACCCTTGCACGACAGGCAAAGGTCCAGCGATTCCTTCACGCCCTCGTCGTGCCAGCCGTCCTTGATAACATCGCCCTGCAGCATTTCAAACAGCAGCCGCGCGCGGCCCCGGGTGGAATGCATTTCTTCCATGGTGGCCATATAACTTGGGCACATGGTGCCGGCGTTGTGTTTGCGACATTCGCCCACGCCCACGCAGCGCAAAATGGCCCGGGGAAAATCGCCGTTATCCCGCGGATATTTAAAGTGGGTTTCCGGCACCATGGGGTTGTAATGCGTCCCCAGGCGCAGGTTCTGGTCGATGCGATAGGGCGAAACCACCTTGCCGGGATTCATTTTCCAGTCCGGGTCCCAAATCGATTTAAATTCCTGGAAAGCGCGAATCAATTTGCGGCCGTACATTTTGCCGAGAAATTGCGCTTTGGATTGTCCGTCGCCGTGCTCGCCGGAGAGTGAACCGCCATGCTTCAATACCAGGTCGGTGGCTTCGTCCATAAAGCGTTTGTATTTTTCGATACCCGGTTTGGTTTCCAGGTCAAAGTTGATGCGCGTGTGCACGCAGCCCTGACCGAAGTGGCCGTACAAATCCCCCTCGTAGCTGAAACGCTTGAACAGGTCGCGCAGGCCGCGCAGGTAATGGCCCAGGTTTTCCGGCGGCACGGCGGAATCCTCCCAACCCTCCCAGGTGATATCACTATGTGGCACGTGCGCGGTGGCGCCGAGGCCGGACTTGCGCACGGTCCAGATCTGCTGCTCGCGCTCTTCGCTGGTGAACAGTTTCATCGACGGCGGGTTTTCCTTTTGGCGTAGTTCGGCCATCAGGTCCTTCGCTTTTTGTGTGGCTTCCTTTTGGGTTTCGCCACCAAATTCCGCCAGCAACCAGCCGGCGCCTTCGGGTAGCAAATCGATGTTTTTGGGATGCAAGCCGATCAGTTGCATATCCTCGACCAGTTTGTTGTCAATGCCTTCGGTGGCAATGGAGCCGGCGTTCATCACAGTGGGTATATCGTCTGCTGCCGCGTAAACGCTCTCGTAGCCGATGGCGAGCAATACCCGTTCGGGCGGGCTGTCCACTAGTTGCACCCGCGCGTTCAATACCATGCAGCAGGTGCCCTCGGAACCGACAAGAGCGCGGGCGACATTAAAACGATTTTCGTTGAGCAGCTCCGGCAGGTTGTAGCCGGATACGCGGCGGGGGATATCGGGGTAGCGCTCACGTATTTCCGGCGCGTAGGTGCGCCCCAGTTCGAGCAGGCCGTGATAAATTTCCGCCCGGCGGCCACCCTGCGACATGATGGCCTGCAGCGTGTCCCAGCCGGTATCGCCGACGGTAAAACGATGGCCGTCGTAAGTCAGGATATCCAGAGCGATGACGTTGTCGGAAGTCCGTCCGCCGAGTACCGAATGCGGGCCGCAGGAGTTGTTGCCGATCATGCCGCCGAGCGTGTTGTGGTTGTGGGTGGACGGATCGGGTGCGAAGGTGAGGTGATATTGCTCGGCCGCCGCGCGCAGGTCATCCAGGACAACCCCCGGTTGTACCAGCGCGGTTTTCGATTCCGGGTCGAGTTTGATAATGCGGTTCATGTATTTGGAAAAATCAAAAATAACCGCGACATTGCAGGTCTGTCCGCACAGGCTGGTGCCGGCGCCGCGTGGCAGCACCGGCGCCTTGAATTCATGACAGGCGGCCATGGCGGTGATTACGTCCTCCTCGTCCCTGGGAATGACCACGCCGATAGGTGTCTGGCGATAATTGGAGGCGTCCGTCGCATAGAGAGCGCGGCTGGTGGTGTCGAACCGCACCTCGCCGCGCACCTGTTCCTTGAGGCGGCGTTCCAGCCCATCGGCATCAATGGCGAATCTGGAATTGGGCGTGACATATTCGTTCATGTGCCGGTTCTCCTGTAAGCCGTGCGGTTTCTAAATTGCGTACGCGCGGGCATCCGCGTGTTTGAATTCCAGCCCGAAACCGGGCCGCTCCCGGGCCGGTGACAACATGCCTTCGACAACCGCCGGCGCGCCATCGAATAATTCATTTTCTATGCGCGCATGGTCGTAAAAATATTCCAGGTGGCAAGCGGGACGGGCGGCGCAACAGGCGTGCACGTGCAGGGCCGGCGCGCAGTGACTCGACAGGGGAATATCGAAGCCCTCGCACAACGCCGCCGCGCCCATAAAACCGGTGATACCCGCGCAACGGGTGGCGTCCGCCTGCAGTACATCCACCGCACCGGCCAACAGCATGCGGGTGAAGTAGACCAGGTCATAGCCGTATTCGCCGGCGCTGATATGCATGCCGGCCGGGGCGCGGTTGCGCATCAGGTTCAGGCCCCCGAGGTTGGTGGAGGGTACGGGCTCTTCAAACCAGGTGACACCGTATTCGGCAAACGTGTCGGCATAAAACAGCGCCTGTTTCAGGGTGTAGGCGCCGTTGGCGTCGACGAATAATTCCACCCGGTCCCTGAGCTTTTCCCTTGTCAGTTCCACCCGCCGGATATCCTCGCCCGGCTGGCGACCCACTTTGATTTTGACGAAGCGAAAATTTTTTTCGTTCCAGCGCTCAACCTGTTGTTGCAGTTGCTTTGACGAATAGGAGGTAAATCCGCCGCTGCCGTAGGCGGGAATGGCGGGCCTGGCATCGCCGAGTAAACCGGCCACGGAAGTATTCAGCAGCTTTGCCTTCAGGTCCCACAGGGCGTTATCCACGGCGGATACCGCCATGGCACTGATGCCGGCTTTTCCCAGGTTGCGCAGGCTGCCGAGCATGGCCATCCAGATTTGCGGAATGCCGGTGGGATCGCGGCCTTCCACCAGTGGCAGCAGTTTGTCCCGGATCAGCTTGGCGGTGGCGGTATCGGCGTAGCTGTAACCGATGCCGTGGATGCCGCCCGCATCCAGTTCAACCAGCACCAGCGTGGTGGAATCCCACTGCAGGGTGCCGTCGGATTCCGGCGTTTCCGTCGGCACCTGATAGGCCGATACCCTGGCCGCATCGATGGCCGGTGGTTGCGAGAGGGCCATGTTACTCGTCTTTTTCTTTTTCTTTTTCGGATTCTTTCCGGCTGCGCCTGCCGCTGAACATGCCACTGACGACATCCTTGAATGACGAGCCGATCACGCCGGCCGCGTCCGGGTCCCCTTTGATAATGGACGAGGTGAATTTTTTGATCTGTTCGAAGGTAAAGTGGGGCGGTATCGGGGGTACGTTCGGATCGGTGTAGGCTTCGATCAGCACCGGCCGATTGGCGCTGAAGGCGCGCCGATACGCATCGACGATACCGTCGGGGCTATTCAAGCGTATGCCTTCGAAACCGAGCATTTCGGCGTAGCTGGCATAGGGGAAGTCGGGAATGTCCTGCGAGGCTTCGAATTTCGGGTCACCCTCCATGACCCGCTGCTCCCAGGTCACCTGGTTCAGGTCGCGGTTGTTCAGTACCACCATAATCAGGCGCGGGTCCTTCCAGCTCTGCCAGTATTTTTTGATGGTGACCAGCTCCCCGTTGCCGTTCATCTGCATGGCGCCATCGCCTACGAGCGCAATCACCGGACGGTCGGGATGGGTGAATTTGGCGGCGATGGCGTAGGGGATGCCGGGGCCCATGGTGGCCAGCCCGCCGGACAGCGTGGCCTTCATCGTCGGCTTCACTTTCAGGTCGCGTGCATACCAATTGGCGGCGGAGCCGGAATCCGAGGTGATAACGCAGTTATCCTGCAGGTAGGGCGACAGTTCCCAGAACAGCCGTTGGGGGTTGATAGGATCGGCGGATTTCATCGCCCGCGCTTCCAGCGTTTCCCACCATTTGCTGACATTGTTCATAACCTGTTCCTGCCAGGAACGGTCCTCCTTGCGTGCCAGGAAGGGCAGCAGCTCCCGTAACGTGGCGGAGGAATCGCCCACCAAACCCACCTCCATCGGGTAACGCATGTTGATCATGCGCGGATCGATATCGATCTGCACACCCCGGGCGGAACCTTCTTCCGGCAGAAATTCCGCGTAAGGGAAGCTGGATCCAATCATCAGCAGTGTGTCGCAGTTTTTCATCAGCTCCCAACTGGGCTCGGTACCCAGTAGGCCGATTGAGCCGGTGACATATGGCAGCTCGTCGGAGATAACGGTTTTTCCCAGTAGCGCTTTCGCCACGCCCGCGCCGAGTTGTTCGGCGGTTACCATTACTTCATCGGTCGCTCCCAGCGCGCCGGCGCCCACCAGCATCGCGATTTTGTTGCCGGAATTGAGAATGTCCGCCGCCCGTCGAAGGTCCTCCTCTTGCGGCACCACCCGGGGTTTGGCATAGCCTATTCCGGAGAACACCGTGCCGTGCCTGCGCGGTGGCGAGATAACCGCGTCCAGTTCCTGAAGGTCGTTGGGAACGATGATGCAGGTTACCGTGCGCATTGCCTGCGAGACACGCATCGCGCGGTCCACCACATGGCGCAGTTGCGCCGGTAAAGTCACCATCTGGACGAATTCATGCGCAACATCCTTGAACAGCGTGACCAGATCCACCTCCTGTTGATAGGAACTGCCCAGCGCACTGCGGGCCTGCTGCCCTACAATCGCCACCACCGGCTGGTGATCGAGTTGGGCATCATACAAACCGTTCAGTAAATGGATGGCGCCGGGGCCGGATGTCGCGAGACAAACACCCGTTTCGCCGGTAAATTTGGCGTGTGCGCAAGCCATGAACGCCGCCATTTCCTCGTGGCGCGTTTGCACGAACTGGATTTTGTCCTGCGCTCTTGCCAAAGCGCCCATGATGCCGTTAATACCGTCGCCGGGATAACCGTAGATGCGCTGCACACCCCAGTCGGATAATCGCTCAATTAAAAAATCGCTCACCGATGCGCTCATGATGTCGCCTCCATCGTTGCATGGATATACGTATAAAGACTGAAAAAGCAGTATTTATACCAGTGGCAAGGAGGCGGATTCGGGACGAAAAGGCGGAAATTACAAAGGTTTAATGGTTTTGGCGGTAGGGATTACAGGCGGACGATGTAATATTTACCGGCAAAGCCAATGTAGGATCCAATATCCACCACACGATAGGTTGGGGTGCAAACCCCAACAAATGTTGCCGGGATGTCGTTGGGGTTTGCACCCCAAGCTACAATTTCGTAACTGTTCTAATGATTCCTCAACGCATCAATCAATTGGTTCTTGTTCATCGAAGAGCGCCGGGAGATTCCCACTTCCGCGGCCTTATGGTAAAGATCATCCTTCGACCACTCCTCGTATCGGGATGAACTGCCTCCACGCTTCCCGGCCTCTTTACGCGGTGTATTGACAATACGCGCCGCCTTGCCTTTGCTCATTCCCTTTTCGCGCAGTTTTTCGTAGCGTTCATCATCTTTAATATTGGCACCGTGATTTTTTGCCATAACACAATCTCCCGTGCTGATTGCCTATTGCTTCCGGAGCAAATCCTGTTCCACGGTGTCACCTTTTAAACCGCTGATATAGCGCCGCAACAGTACGGGCAGAATGGTAATATCTGTTACCAGCGCAATAATCATCGCGACGCCAGTTAATGCACCGAATAAAATACTGGGAACAAAATCCGAGAATACCAACGCGGAAAACCCGACGATGATAATGACCGTCGTATAAATCACGGCAAAACCCACCGACAGGTGCGTGTTGCGCACCGCCTGCGATGCCTCTTCTTTTTCTTCCTCCAGGTAACGGTGAACGTAGTGAATGGTATCGTCCACCGAAATACCCATTGCCACCGCGGCTATCGTCATGGTCATCAGATCGAGCGGAATCGCGGCCCAGCCCATGGTGCCCATAATGGCGGCGGTGGTGATGACATTGGGCACCAGACAGATCAACGCAATTTTCACGGACTTAAAAATGATTACCAGAATCACGGCCATTGCCGCGTAAACGATGGCGAGAGTCAGGAACTGGGAATTAACCAGGCGCGAGAGGATATCTTCATACAACACAAAAAGATTGGTCAGGGTAAAATTTTCCTTTTCGACACCGAGATCGGCAATATCCTGTTGAATGGATTCCAGCAGTTGGGAACGATCGAGATTTTCTGTCGTGTCCTGGATACGGGCGCTAATGCGCACCTGATTTTTCTCCGGTGAAAAGTAGGCGCCGAATAGATCCTGGCGCAGGCTCTTGTCCAGGGATTCGTAAAAAACCGTCAGCTCATATTCGGTAAACGGCTTCTCCCGTACCACTTTGGCGATGCGCGTGAAATCACTGATGGAAGTGATATTGCCAACCGCTTCCTTTTCCCGCAGCACGTTGTGAATTTCGCTGACGGTCTGTACCGCCTCGGCCGTCATCACCAGGTCAGCCTGCTTTTGGTTTTCGGGAATAGTGTACAGGATATCCAACGGAGTTGAACCGCCGAAGTGCTTGTCGATGAATGAGAGTTCGCGATAGACATCGGTGGATTCGCTGAAGTAGTTCAGGAAGCTGTTTTCCGCTGTCAGGCGGAAGCAGCCGATTACACCGGCGACCAGTAACGCAAACGATAACCAAATAATGGCGCGCGGCGCGCGTTCCACCGTGGTGGCGCCGGCATTCATTCCTTTCAGAATCAAACGGTGCTCGCTCGGTTCAGGCGGTATGCGCAACAATGCCACCAGACATGCCGGGAACAGTATCAGGCTGACCAGCAGGGTAACCGCCAACGCAACCACCATCATCCAGCCGAAACTGATTACCGGTTGGATACCGCTGAATATCAGCGAACCGAAACCGATGGCCGTGGTGAAGCCGGCGTAAAAACTCGGCTTCACCTTCGACTTTACCGTATCCCAAACCAGTGTCTGTTGGGAATCGTAATCCGCATTGGTCTGCAGCTCCTGGTATCGAACGATCAGGTGAACGATCAGCGCCAGGGTCAGGATAATCTGCAAGGCAATCACGTTGGCGGAGATCACCGTCACCTTCAGTCCCAACATTCCCAACAACCCGAGGGTGAAAATAACACTTATCGCGCAACACGCCATAGGCAGAATAACCCAGCGCAGTTTTCGGAAAAGGAAAAAAAGAATCGCACAGACGATTATGCTGATAACCGAGCCAAACAGGATCAGGTCGCTCCTGATAATGCTGATTAACTGATCCGCCAGCAGATTGGCGCCGCCGAGAAAAAACTCTCCAGCATCACTGTGTGTACTTACGACCTCACGGATCCGGTCGATTTCCTCCGCGCGAACCTGGCCAAGCTTTTTGTTGATCCGGTCCTGCCGGGCCTGAAGGGCTTCCAGTTTTTTCTCTTCCTCGTCCGTCAGTTCCCGGGACAGAATATGGGATTTGATATCGACAATCCGCGACTGCAGTTTTTCCAGTTCAGGATCGGACTTGAAAACCACCTGCATCGCCAGCGCGGTTTGTCGGTCATTAATGAGCAGGCCTTCATACAGGGGGTGTTCGGCCAGCATTTTTTTCATTTCCCCGCCGCTGTATTGCTGGCTTTCCCAAGTGAGGGACTCGGGCGTGATGTTGGTTGTGAGCGTCTCAAGTCCGGTAAAAATTGGCACGTTAAGAATGCTGCGCACCGATTCCACCCGCTCCAGCTTCGCAACCCGGCTCGAAATATCCTGGACAATTGAAAATGTTTCCCTGGAAAAGATATTGCCGCTTTGCGGTCGGAACGCGATCAAAACAAATTCGCTGGGTGAGTAGCGCTGGTTGGCCTGCTGGGTAATAAGGTAGTCCTTGTTATCCCTGACCAGGAGGGTATCCGCCGAGGCGTCGATTTCGAACCGGGTGGCCTGCCAGGCGAAGAGGGCGCCAAGAGCGATAAACAGCGCTATTATCATGGACGAAACAAGTTTCGGCGACAGGTGTTTCATTGTTGAGTCGTGTCTTCGTCGTTTTCGGGTTCCTTTTGGTCTTCCTGAACGCGGTCGTCCTGAACGGTTTCGGCGTCGCGCATAATGTTTTGCAAGTAAAAGTTGCGGAAGAAAATATACGGGTCCTCGCGGTCCACCACCACCTTCGGGTACTGGCTTAAATCGGGAGCGAGATCATGAAAATTTTCATAGTATATTAACGTCTTCTTGGTCCGGTCGTGGTCGACGGCATTTAGCGGGTGCGCATACCAGTTGAATATTTTTGAAGTGCCGTCGCGCAGGTCACTTGGCCCCAGTAACGGCAACACGAGATAAGCGCCGTAACCCACGCCGTAGTGGGCCAGTGTATCGCCAAAATCCGTGTCCTCTTTGTCAATTTCCCACCAGGACTCGGCCGGGTCGAACAAGCCCAGCAGGCCCACCGTGGAGTTTACGACAAAGCGCAACAGGCTCGTTCCCGATTCGCGCGGCTTGCCCTGGAAGAGATTGTTTAATGAAAACAATGGTTCGCGAAGATTGGAAAAAAAATTGCTGACGCTGTTGCCGACCGGATCCGGCATCACTTTCTGGTAGCCTTTGCTGACGGGGGACAGCAAATACCGATACACCACATCGTTAAATTTAAATATGGGACGGTTTATCGCTTGCAGCGGATCTTTATACTCCTCATAAGAAACAACCGTCGGCTCGGAATAGATTTCCTCGCGGTTGGCTTCATAGGGACCCGGTTCGCCCCCGGCTCTTTCTTCGGTTGAGGCACAAGCGGTTGTCATTAATGCGATGATAACGATAAACGACGGTTTTGCCGGAAACAGTGACATTGAAGTTACCTTTTATCCGGTGTGATTTTTTCCCGAATGCGCAAGGTTCGTGTTTTTTCTCGGATTATCTCGAATAATTCCTTCCTGTGGCTGGCATTTTCCGTGCCAGTATGGCGTCCAACGAATTTACGCCGCAAAGTCGCGCCGTCCAACGCCCCTGAGTGAGTGCCGGCTGGGTGAAGGGGATAATTCCCGTTTCCGGGTAAATTTTTGGCACAGCGTTTGTAACATCTTCACATCCATCCTTTTGCCGGACTGTCATGTTATGGTTCACTTTCCCTTGAGGTACCAGCGCCGGATTCTGGTCGCGGCGGTATTTGTGTTGATATTGGTGATGGCCGTTTACGTTGCCGCGCCTTACCTGATAAAAAATTACCTGAATGATAATGTGTTGCGCGACATGGGCGACTATCAGGGCCATGTTGAGGATGTCGACGTTAATTTGCTGAGAGGTTCTTACGCGCTGCGGGACGTTTATATGTATCGCAAGGAAGGAAATTCCGAGATCCCGTTCTTTTATGTGGATTCATTTTTTATTGCGCTAAGCTGGGACGCGCTGATCGAAGGGGAGATTCTGGTCAGCGCGCGACTGGTGGACCCGGAAGTAAACTTCCTTGATGCCGAGCAGGAGCAGAATAGACAAACCGGTAAAGGCACAAACTGGTTGCGAGTGTTTGAAGAGACTTTGCCGACGACACTGCACGAACTGGAGATATCCAATGGCTCGATCACGTTCCAGAATTTCGATACAGACCCGAAAGTCAATGTCTATGCAAGGAATATAGATGCCAGAGTAACCAATCTCACCAATGTCAAGGACAGGAACGGCGAACGGGTTGCCACCGCCGATGTCAACGGCATTATCCTGGAGAACGCGCCGATATCCGCCAGCGCTGAATTCGACCCTTTCAATTTTGATGATTTTTTGTTTGCTTCGGAAGTGCGAAAAATAGCGTTGCAACATATCAACGACTTTGCCAAGGCATACGGCAATATTGATTTCGCAAGCGGGAAAGGGGAACTGTTTGTTGAACTGAAGGCGGAAAACGGCAGGCTTTCCGGCTACATCAAACCGCTTTTCGAAGACGTTAATATTATGAGCTGGAGACAGGATGTTGAAAGGCAGAACGACAATCCCCTGCAACTGGCGTGGGAGGGTGTACTCGGCTTTTTCCAGGCATTGCTGACCAGTCCCAAAACCGACAAAGTGGCAACGGAAGTCAATATCGAAGGCACAATATCGGAAACTGAAATCAGCAGCGTACAGGCTTTTTTCGGCCTGATCAAAAATGCGTTTATCGATGCGGTGGAATCGAACTTTGAACAGGTTACATCATTAACCGGGGACGAGGAAAATAAAAAGGAAGACGAGGAAAGTTAATGATCCAGTGGGGTGGGTAGCGATAGTCCGACACGTCGCTACCCGCCCTACAGGAGTGCCGCGTGCTACTTCCGTGCTTCGAAAATCATATTGGTCGGCGTTTCGGTCGCGCGCCGGAAATGCCTGAAACCGCCATCGCGTAAAACTTCCGCCAACCTGTGTTCTCCCGCCTGGGCACCCAATGCCAGGCCCACCTCTTCCGAGAGGGAGTGCGCGCAGCACAAGGTTGTGGAACCGGAATAGTAAATCCTGCCGACGACATTCAGGTTGTCTTCCACCTTGTCATTGGCGAAGGGTTCCACCAGCATCACGCGGCCGTCTTCCGCCAGCACATGTGATGCGCGCGAGGCGGCGCCCACCGGATCGCCCAGGTCGTGCAGGCAATCGAAAAAGCAGATCAGGTCGAACTGTTTGTCCGGAATCGATTTAACGTCCGATACGTGAAATTCCACCCGGTCGGCAACGCCTTCCTTCAGTGCGTTCTGTCGAGCGGCTTCGATGGATTCCGCGTGATAGTCGTAGCCATAAAATTTCGAATTTGGAAATTCCCTGGCCATAATAATCGTGGAGTGACCGTGACCGCAGCCGACATCGGCTACCCTGGCGCCGGCTTCGAGTTTTTCAATTGCACCGTCTATTGCCGGTAGCCAGTTGGCCACCAGGTTGGCCTGGTAGCCGCTACGGAAAAACGCCGCGACGCCACAAAACAGGCGTCCGCTGTGTTCGCCCCAGGGAATACCTTTGCCGGTGCGGAATGCATCCAGTATTTTTTCCTCGTCAAACCACATGGACGCGGAAACCTCCAGTGCTGGTGGAAAAAAGCAGGGGCCGCTTTCGTCCGCCAGTACCAGGGCCTGTTCCGGCGGCAGGTAATAAGTCTTGTCTTCCGGTCGGTATTCAACATAGCCACCCGCGGCCTGGCTGTTCAACCATTCCCGCGTGTATCGTTCGCCACATTGCGCGCGCTGCGCCAATTGCCCGGAAGTGAGATAACCGGCGCCGGCCATGGCTTTGTAGAGCCCCAGTTTATGGCCGATGTTTGTCATAAAACCCGCCGAGCACGCGGCCAGGTCCGTCATAATCTGCATTAAAAAATCGTGCAGTTTCTCTTCGTCGATTTTTTGAGTTGCGTGTGTCAAAGTAAACCTCCTGTAACTGTAGTGTCGTTTTGACATGCGCACAGTAATGCTTGCGACCGTGAAGGATAAGAGGGAGAATTGCCACAACCGGGTTGATCCTGCCAACCAATCGTAAAAAAATGTAAAAAGATGGAAACTGTTTCGGCGACAAAAACGTCCGGCGTGAAGCGGTCGACAATTAATATCAGCCTGGTGCTGATTCCCGAAGCGACTGCTTCCACGCTGATGAGTGTCTACGACGTTTTCAATCTGTATCACGGCATTGTCCGGGGCGAAAATCCATTTTCCGTCTCCCTGGTCAGCGACACACTGGCACCGGTTGCGACCGCCAGCGCTATACGTTTTACGCCCCAGGCCACCTATGCCGACACTCTTCGCTCCGACGTTATCATTGTGCCCGCGCTGATCCTGCCTGATGGAGACTGGCAAAACGGACGCTATTCCCAACTGGTGGAATGGCTCAAGTCGCAGTATCAACACGGTGCCATACTTTGTTCCGCCTGCTCGGGCATCTTTCCCCTGATGGAAACCGGACTGCTGGATAATATGCCCGTTACCTGCCACTGGGCGTATGAAAATGCCTTGCGCAAGGGATATCCGAGCGCAAATATCCGCATCGAAAAAACATTGATCATTGCCGGCGAAGATAACCGCCTTATTATGTCCGGCGCGTCGGCATCGTGGCACGACCTGGTGCTATATCTGATTAATCATTACGCTGGCCCGGCGGCGGCCAATGCCGTGGCGAAATTTTGCCTGCTGAACTGGCATCCGGAAGGGCAGGCGCCGTATTCCCGCTTCGAGGAAAATATCCAGCATGGCGATGCCGTGGTGGTTAAAGCCCAGGCGTGGATACAGCAAAACTGGATGAAGCCCAATCCGGTTGAACAGATGATGGTGGCTTCCGGTCTGGCGGAAAGGAGTTTCAAGCGCCGCTTCAAAAACGCCACCGGTCTTTCTCCAATGGATTATGTTCAACACATTCGAGTGGAGCAGGCAAAACAGTTACTTGAAATCAGTTCGAAGTCCGTCGATGAAATAGCTTTGCGGATCGGCTATGAAGACCCGGCTTTTTTCCGCAAATTGTTCAAGCGGATCACAACGCTGACGCCAAGCGCGTACCGCATGAAGTTCCGCACGCCGTACAATGTGGTCGGAAGCCAGGCCGCGAAGCGGGTGTATTGACCCGCGTTCAGTGTTCGATGGTCTACAGAGGCCTGCTTGTGAAAGCCATCGACATTATTGAGATAGGTTCCCGTTTGAAGCTGAATATTTGATGAGGTCGTACATGAAAACACCGATGGAAATCGAAAAAGAGTTTGTTGTATTAAGCCCGGAAAAGCGTGCAACAACAGAAATTGTCCGCCCGACGCTGTACGAGGAATTGGATCAAAAGTATAACGGCTTTAAAGGACATGAATTGATTTCGGCGTATTCGTTCGATTCGGATTGGCCCGGTTGGGAAATGCATCCCGCGGGCGATGAAATCGTGATCCTGCTTTCCGGTCGGGTAACATTCGTTCTTGATATCGCGGAGGGGCATCAGAGTGTTTCATTGGAAACAGCCGGATCGTATGTGATAGTACCTCGGGGGGTGTGGCACACGGCGAAAACCGACCGGCCGACGCGTATGATTTTTATCACGCCGGGTGAGGGGACCCGGCACAGAAACGCGGCGGATTAGCGAGCCGTTGGAAAACCGGGTTTTTCAATAGCCCGCTAATCGTTCAAAACCGCGTTTGACCTGGCCTTTCAGGCGCAACAGGTCGTCGTATTTTAGGGCCCGTTAACAGTAAGTCACTCAAGTTCATGTTTGACCACGCATCAACAACAGTAGCGGCTCATCCCGTTTCCATATTTGCTTGTTCCGGACAGCAGTGGGGGTTCCGGGTGGTATAAACCGGATGTTATTCAGCCCGGCTGTTCTTCGCCTGGCGAGCCAGGCCCAGCATGTGAAATACCTTATCGATTCGCCACTGCATGGCGGCCACCAGGCTGTGAATGGCGATCAGGTTCCTGTCGACGCCCGCCGAGTGCTCGTTCAGCAGGGAAGTTAAATGCGCTTTCGCCCGGTCGTACCCTTGTGTCTCATAGGTGAGTAATACCGCGACACTGTTTTCCTCCGCCGTAACCTCGCGTTCCACCGGTGCATAGCCCAGCTGCCGGACCATGCTTTCCGCCAGTGTCCATACCGACCAGGGGTTTTGGCCGGTAATCAGGTTGCCGTCCTCGCTGATGGTTTCCAGGTACATGGGGCCGGCGTTAAAGTTCGCTCCCCGCGCGGTTAATTTGTTCTGTAACAGAAAGGGAAAAATCTCCCCGGCGTCGGGAATAAGCAGTAACTCCTCTTCATTGGTAAAACCGCTGACGGATTTGCCAGCCACCAGGGCGCGTCCATCCGCCAGCGTTACGTTGACCAGCGCGGCGGGACCGTGACAGACAGCGCCGATCGTTTTTCCCGCCTCGTACATGTCGCGCACAAGGGATTGGATGGCTTTGTTATCGGGAAAATCGAACATGGCCCCTTTACCGCCGACAAAATAGATTGCGCGGTAGGCATCCGCATCCACTTCGCTTACCGGAATGGTGTCAGTTGTTTTTTTCTGCGCTTGCGCGTCGTTTAGAAAGGCATAATCGAACGCGCCCATGTCGTCGCCATCGATTACCACCGGCGGTTTGCCGCCGTGCGGGCTGGCTATATCCACATCAAAACCGTTGGCGATAAAAACGTAGTAAGCCCGCGCCAGTTCCGTCAGTTCGTATCCCGTGTATTTGCCGGTTTTCCCCAGCGTGTCGGTACTGGTAATAACCGCCAGTATTTTTCCCCGCGTCTGCTCCGGTCGTTGTGACAAATAGTGAAGGTCCCGCGGCTGGGTATCGGCCAGCGCGGCCCTGGCGGCGTCATCTTCAAGCAGACTGGAAAACCAGGCGCCAAATGCGATTACCGCAATAATCACACAGGCCAGGCACAGTAAAATTTTTTTCAACACGGCGTTATCCTTTCAAAATGGGATAAGGCATCATCGGTAAGCAGATGTAAAATCCGTGTGAAATATTTGGAGTCTTTACTTGAACCTATCTCAAAATTGTCTGTGCCGAAGTTTGTGATAACAGCTTACAGAATCCCGCTTCGACCGTCGTTTGCCATCGGGGGGAAGGCTTCAAAACCGCATTAAATACGTCCCTGTAGCTCCCTCAATTCTTCCCTGAATTGAGGATTCTGAAACCTTCTCCCCCGACGACAAACTCGCGATGTGCAATGCCGCAATTTTTAGATAGGTTCTTGTCACCATCTCATCGCCCTACAGAGGTTTAGCCTGGTAAAGTAGGCGCTATTGAAAAGCGAAAACAGCCGTTCCCGAAGTGGACCTCATGCATCCAATTAAGCGTCTCCAGGATGCGTCTGACGAGGAACAACCCCTGGCCAAACCCTTCGCTTCGGGAATGTTTGGTCTTCGCTTGGGTTGGGTCGGTATGAGCCGGAGTGTCGGAGGAATTTTCAAATACCAGAGTCTGTTTCTCCAGGCGAATGCGCAGGACCGGTTGCGATGCATGGTTAACCGCATTCAGTATCAAATTATTTATCGCCAGTGCGGCCAGCGGCCGGTTGCCGGCAACTTCAATATCGTCAACCTCCACCACGGTGTCGAAATGGTTTTCCTCCAGCTTCGCATGAAGCGATAGAACACACTCTTCTATAAGCGCTCTCAAGGAAAAAACATCGCTGGAAAAGGATTCCGACCGCGCAAGTGTGAGCAGGGTGCTTACAATCCGATTCATTGCATCGGCGGTATCATTGATCTGCTCGAACTCGTCCGGCGTCAGCGGTCGGGTTTTGCCGAGTGACAAGGTGTTCAACAGAATGGTGAGAGGCGTTCTCAACTCATGGCTGAGATCGCGGTTAAATTCACTTTCGCGTTTCAGTACGGAGTTTAACCGGTTCAGCGTGTTTTCAATCGTGGTGCCCAGAAACTGAATTTCCCTGTCCGTGGGCGGGTAATTCAACTGTATCCGGCCGTCCCGCTCGTGTTGTTGCTTGACTGCCTCGCTCAGCGCCAGTAGCGGGTGCGCGGTTCGAAGCGTGATGCGGTAGGAAGACCAGATGGCGAGTGCCATAGTGATAATTAGCGCGAGGCCGAAGACCACCAGGATATCGCTCGACAAATTGCGCACCGCGAGCAGCGGGGTGACATCGGCGACCAGGAAAGGATGTTTCTCTTCGTTCATATACAGCGTATGGATATGGTAGTGCCTGCCCGAGCGGCTGAAGACTTCGCCTGCATCGGAATGGGCGGACAAGGCGCGGGTTATTTCATCCGGCGCCTGCCGGGGATCTTCGTAAAGCACAATATAGTCCACTCGTGGCTGCGTAACGCGCCCCGTCCTTTTATAAACGTTCTCGATGTAATTTGCTTCCCGGGCCAGAATGTTTTCCAGCACCTGGTCTTCCACAACGTAGGCGACCAATATACTTGCACCGGAATACAGAAGCGTCAGCAGAAAGGTAAAGCCGCCGAAAATCAAAAACACGCGCTGTTTAAGGCTTGGTTTACGCTTCATCGTTGAGTACAAGCTTATAGCCGACATTAATGATTGTTTTCAGCATGGGAGTTCCAAAAGGTTTATCGAGTGCGTTGCGCAAACTGTAAATGTGCGCGCGCAGTGCGTCGCTGTCAGGCGGATCGCCGCCCCACACACTATGGATCAGGTTGGTTCGTGTGACCGCCTGGGGATAAGCCTCCGCGAGCGCGGCAAGTATATCGAAGCCGATTTTGGTCAGTGTCAGCGGCTGGTTTTCCCGCGCGGCAATTCGCCGGGGCCGGTCTATAACCAAATCGCCAACAGTAATGATTTTGTTTTGATGCAACTGGTTGCGGCGGGCGAGCGCGCCGCAGCGCAATGCCAGTTCCCTGAACTCAAACGGTTTGGTGACATAATCATCCGCGCCCTGGCCGAAGCCCCGCGCCTTGTCTTCAAAAGCGTCCCTCGCTGTCAGCATCAGAATCGGCAGGTTGACCGCCGCCGCTTGTTTTATTTCTTTGCAAACAGTGAATCCGTTTGTGTCCGGCAGGTTAATGTCCAGTACCACCACGTCATAAATATGTTCGAGCGCCAGGTTAATTCCCTGGCGGCCCGTGGTGGCATGGTCGATTTCCCAGCCCAGGCCTTCAAAAAATTCACTTAACTGACGTGCGATCGTCAGATTGTCTTCAATGATTAACAAATTCAGCTTGTTCACGGTCCTCGTTATCCTGCTTGATGGTGCTGTCCTTGTACCTGATCTGGGCTAAAAATCAACCTTCATAATTATGCGATAGGTTCTGGTAATACTGTTACAACAGCCCCTTCAACCATGAAAGAACCAGGTCAGTTTTTTGAACGTCATTCAATTTTTCTTTTTGCAGGGAATTCCATGTGCCGAAGCGCAAGGCATGGCGCAGGGTTTTCCTGAGCGCATTTTTGTTCAAGGTTGTTGTCTTCCATTTGTTTGCCAGGTCGTCCCTCACCTGGTCGAGATAACGCTCGAACTCCTGCATGGGCCCTTGCAGTGCCGGTACCTGATCCACATCGCGGTAGGAGGCGGTCCACATATTTTGTGTCCGCCGATAGTAGCGATAGAAGGCATTCAATGCCGTTCCGCTCGCCTCCCATGGGTCGCCCGTTTCGTGCCAATCATTCGGCGACGGCGGGGCATTTAGTTCCAGCCAATGGGAGGTGCAGGCCTGGAACAGGCTGAAGTCATCCGGAAAGTGGCGGTAAACCGTCAGGCGCTGCACCCCGGCCTGTTCCGCCACCGCTTTGATGCTGGTGTGGGCGGGGCCGACGGTTTCGTGCAGCTGCATCGCCGCCTCGACGATGCGTTCGCGGGTCTGCTCCTGGGTTTCCGCCCGGCGGATCTGGTTATATTTACGTTTTTTCATTTGGGTAAACATAACCGTTTAATTAATTGTTGACAAGAAGAATTTGGATGATTAAGCTTCCAATTAAGTGAACATCTATGTTCATCCAAATTAACCTTGCTTTCATTAACTGGAGTAGAAGATGAATGGACCTGCTTTTATCGGCACCAAACCGGTAGCCGAAGAAATAACCGCATTGACGTCCTGCCTGCCGGTGCCGGGTTTTGGCGTATTGCCTGTCAATGCCTTTGTCATACACGCCCGCGAACCGGTGTTGGTGGATACCGGCCTGGCGGCACTGGAGGGGGAGTTTATGCGCGCGCTGAAGGATGTCACCAATCCCGCGGATTTACGCTGGATCTGGATTACCCACGCCGATGCCGACCATATCGGTAACCTGCACGCGGTACTGCGAGCCGCCCCCAGGGCGATTGTAATAACGAACTACCTGGGCATGGGAAAACTTGCGATGCAGGGCATTCCCGCGGAGCGTGTTTTTCTGCTCAATGCCGGGCAGCGGTTCGATATCGGCGACCGGCGCCTGCTGGCAATCACACCACCCAGCTACGACGCGCCGGAAACCATGGCGCTTTACGATGAAAAAGCCCGCTGCCTGTTCAGTTCCGACTGCTTCGGCGCAATCCTGGATGTACCATACGAAACCGCCAACAATATTCCGATGCCGGTCTTGCGCGAAGGATGTATTGCATGGGCGGGAGTGGACGCGCCGTGGTTAAAACAAATTCCGCCGGAAAAACTGCTGGTGGCGCTGGGAAAATTGCGGTCGCTGGATATAAAAACCATTTTGGGCAGTCATCTTCCGCCGGCTTTTGGCATGACTCACCAATTGTTGCAGTGCCTGGCGGATGCGCGCGAGGCGCCGGCGTTTGTCGGGCCGGATCAGGTGGCGTTGGAGAAAATTCTCGCTGCCTAGCCCGAATATTTCACACTAATGGGAAGTTCGATAACAAAGGGGACACGGTTAAAACGTTTGGAGCAGCGAAAAACACGGCAACAAGTATTGCTGCTTCAAACCTTTTTAACGCCAAGCCAAACGCTGGCTTGGAGAACCGCTATTTAATTGTGGCAATATCCTGGCTATGGTTCTTCTATCACCCTTTCCCATTCGTTGTTGGAAGTGCGACAGAAAAGATAAGCGCCGTTGGATGTCTGGCCAGCCTGATCGGAAATGGAAATCGCCAGCTCACGACAGGATTTTTTCCCCGCTTGTTTAACGGGCATAGGCACAATCACGCCGGAATTTCCCGTCGTTTTGTTGCGCCAGGAAAATGGCCGGCCCTCGCCGTCGAACCGTAACGCCTCCTGGACCCTGGCGGTCATCAGGTCCCAATCCGCATTGGAGAAGCGGGCCGCCGGTGTTTCCATGAGGTGCCATTGACCGTCCCGGTTGCAGACATCGAACTGGTACAGTTCCGGTTGCCGGTGTTCACGTGCAAGCGAAAAAACAGTGCGGCGACATGTGGCATCGTCCATGGTATGGGTAAACAGGGTTTTGAACTTGCCTGTTGCGGTACTGGATTCGGATTTCCAGTAAACGACTTTCCTGTCCGGTACTTCGTCCATCGCGTCACCAACGGAATTTTTTAGGGATTCAATCTCCTCCTTGTTCAATTCGGAAAATACTGAATCACTCAAAAACCGCATATTGGCGGCAGAAGCGTTTGGCGATCGCAATATTGGAAACAGTAAAAATATCAACAGTAATAGCTTGCAGCCTGTTAACACTCTCATGATTTTTCTCCTTGTCTGCTCATGTGCACGTTGTTCGTCTCCGGAACCTTTATATAGTATGAATATTCTTACGCAGGACGAAATAACCCGATATCACCACCCCAAGTACCGAAGCGAGTCCGATCAGGAGCATGGGCTCAATGGATTCCAGGTTAAGTTGAATAATGTGACGTGCGATCGCGAGAATCGAAATAACGAGTATGGATTCAACTTTTACATGGTTTTCCCTGAAATATATTTTAACGGTGTTGATCAGCTCGAGACCAAGCAGAATTGTCAGGAAACTGCCATAGAGATTGTACAAAGCGTGCTGGATGGCCAGTTGGCTTCCTGCGGGAGCAATGTGCAGGCCGGCAACGAACACATTCAGGTAAATAGAATAGACGGACAGATAGGTGGCAAGTAAAACACTGAATGCCATCGTGCTGATCAGGATCGCCAGAACCAACTGCTCAAAATAATGCATTGCCTTGTATGACGGATTTTTCATTGAACCGGACTTGTCCGTTTACGCTGGCGTGATCTATGTTGGCGGGAACCGGGAAAGCACATTGCCCACAATCTCCTGAATCTTGTCGTCGCGTTCCTCTGGCGAGAGTTCCTCCTTCGTCATTTTTCCCTCGGCGGTACCGCGCCAGATCAGCTTGTCATCATTATTGATAACATCCAGCACGAACGTACCTTGTACGTAGGGGATAATGCGGGTTTCCGTTTCCGAATCCAGGTAGCCGGCTCCATAATAATAGTAAGGCGAATAATAGAAGCCGCCATAGCCCCAATCGGGCCCAAATCCACCGTAGGTGTTGTAAGTGCGGATGTCGACTTTGTCTTCCGTTGTAACAGAATAATTAACCTGGAAATCACTCTCGCCGCCGGCTACTTTTTGATAACCCATGCTGGAAAGCTCATTCTCGATGCTCGCTTTGATACGATCGTCCACGATGTCATTCGCGAAATATTGATCAGTGGCGGTGTTATGATGGTTGCCGGTGTGCCAGGAGTAGGTTTTGAAATCTGAAAAATTAATGTCGGATTTATAATCCGAATCGTAACGAACGTTGTTGGAACACCCGCCAAGGGAAAATGCAACAACCGACGACAGAAGAAATGCCAGGTTTTTCATGATTCGCTCCCCTTACTAAGAGATTTTTTCGAGTATACCAGTGGCAAGGGGCCAAAAAGAATTGAACCAAAGGGAAGAAAACAACTGGTTTTGACGACACAAAGAAAAAAGAGTGGTTTTTATAGCTCATCGTCATGAATTTTTTTATGGTGTAGACTGTAAAACAGATGATTTATCTGGCATTCTCGGACGTAGCGTTTTATTATTTTTTGCTTTGTGAATTCCGCGCTTAACCAGATTGGATTTCTGCGCGGATGCGCTTTCGGATTTACATGGCAAAATATGACGCCGTGGTTACAGTCCGGAAATGCCAGAAACGTAATCGCTGAAAAAGCCGTCATTATGAGCAGTGATTAAGCCTCCCGGGACAATTGCTGTTCATAACAAGAATTTTCCCTGTAAAAATACTTGCGTGAAAAAATCCGGACAGCCGGACCATCAATCACACTTTTGCGTTTCGTGGGTTGAAAAAGGGGACAGCCTATTTTCAACGGGCTGTCAGTGTTATCAGGCGTTTTGCGAGGAGGCAAACAAGACGGGAAAATGAGTTTGTCGACAGAGGTGGCTTTAAAATTTTTGGTCGCTATCCTGGTGCTGTGTTGCGTGATCTTGCCCGCGCGGGCGGATACGGCGCGCAGCTTGGCGCGCCTTTATGATGAACGGATCGAACCGCGGCTAGTGAAAACCGGCGGAGATAAATTATTATTCAACCAGGGACAGTTGCGGCGATGGAATGTTAATAAGCGCCACCAGCCTCCCAACAGCGATATAAGTTTTCGCGAATCCACTTTATGGACCGAGTTATGGACTAGGCATCGCAACGCATCGCTTGGCATATCGTTGATTTTAATGTTGCAAGGGCTGCTTATCGGCCATCTTATGTTGCAACGGCGCCGAATGCGCAGGATAAAAGCCGGGCTGAAAGCGAGCGAAGAAAAATACCGTCAACTTATTGAATCCCAAAGTGACCTTATTTGCCGTTACCTGCCGGATACCACGCTCACCTTTGTCAACGAAGCCTATTGTCGCTTTTTCGACAAAACACGGGAGGAACTGATCAGCAGCAAATTCCTGGATCTGCTTCCGGAATCCGGTCGCCTGAAAGCATTGCAGCATATCGCCCTGGTGGCGGAAAAGGGTACGCAGCTTTCCTCGGAACATCACGTTCTGCTGCCCGACGGCGGAATCGGCTGGCATCACTGGGTCGACTATCCTATTTACGGAAAGGGAGGAGAGATTGTCGAATTCCAGGCTATAGGAAGAGACATCGGCGATAGGAAAAAAGCGGAGGAAGCCCAGCAACATTTGGCCCATGCGTTGCGCCTGGCGGTGGCCGGCGAACTGACGGCGATGGTGGCTCATGAAATCAGCCAGCCGGTCGCCGCCATCATGGCGAATGCCTATGCCGCGCAAATGCTGATCGACCAAGGTGATCCGCCGCTGGACGAAATTCGCCAGATTCTTGTCGATATCGGGGAAAGCAATTCCCGCGCGGACCAGGCCATACGCCGTATTCGCGCGCTTCTGCGCCGCCGCGACATGCAATTGCAGTCGGTGGATATTAATGAAACTATATCCGCGACACTTCGGCTGATCCACGGTGACGCACTGTTGCGCGGAATACAAATTCGTAGAGAGTTTTATCCCGGCTTGCCCCTGGTAAGAGGGGACCAGATCTACCTGCAACAGGTATTGCTGAACTTGCTTGTCAACGGTATGGATGCCATGAATGACCTGCCCGCTTCGAATCGTTTGCTGACCGTCAGGACGTTGCGCTGGGATACGCACAATATCTCGGTTGTTGTCTCGGATCGGGGGAACGGAATTGCGCTGGAGAGCGCGGAAAAAATTTTCAATTCTTTCTATTCCACCAAAAAAGATGGCATGGGTCTGGGGTTGGCTATCTGCCGTTCCATTATCGAGACACATAAAGGAAAAATATGGGCGGAAAACAACACAGGCGGAGGAGCGACTTTTCAGTTTACCTTGCAGATTGTATAGCGGATGAGGTTATCCCAATTAATAGAGGTGCCCTTGTGTCCCAAACACCACATATTCATATTATTGATGACGACGAAGCATTGCGGGTTGCCCTGGCGAGATTACTAACGGCGACCGGCTATAATGTCAAAACCTACCCCAGCGCGGTTGAATTCCTGTTGCGGGCCGCCGATGACGGACCGGGTTGTATCTTGTTGGATTACCGTCTGCCTGGCCCCAACGGGCTGGAACTGCAGGAAGTCCTGCACAGACGCATGAATTCGATGCCGGTCATATTTCTTAGCGGTGCCGCGGATATTTCCAAGGCGGTACTGGCGATGAAAGCCGGTGCCGTGGACTTCCTTTCCAAGCCTGTGAAACAGGAAGAGCTGCTTGCGGTCGTAAAAAATGCGCTCATGCTACAGGCTGAAACCTGTGGCAGACATGAACTTATTTCCACCTGGCGGGAGATGTATGCGACATTGTCACCGCGGGAGCTGGAGGTATTTGACGGAATAGTCGCGGGTAGGCTCAACAAACAGATAGCGGCGGATATTTTCGCCAGCGAAAGAACTGTCAAGGCTCACCGGGCAAGCATTATGGCCAAGATGTGTGTCAACTCTCTCGCCGAACTGGTACAGATTGCCGTTCACCTGAATTTATGTGAAACCCAAAAAAATTTACGCATTCCCTCTGAATTTTCCTCTTGATTGCACCAAAGGGCAGGGGCTTCTGCACCCTGGTCCAATTTACACCAGCACCTTTTCACCTGAGTATATCCGTTGATATAACACAGGAAGCATTACAAATGTTTTTACTTCCATCTTCCCTGCCAGACAGAAAGTGACTGGTCCTGGCTCTCCCATTATTGTTGTGGAAGACGACGCTGATATGAACCTGGCGTTACAGCGTTTGCTGCGCGCCGCGGGTTATCAAACGGAAACGTATTTTTCCGCCGAGGAAATGCTTGCCGCCACAGCCGAATCCATTGGCGCCTGCCTGATACTGGATGTGCATCTATCCGGTATTTCGGGGCTTGAGCTATCCCGGCGGTTGCGTCGCGACGGCATAGAAACGCCGTTGATATTTATGACCGCCTACGATGAAAACGATTATCACAGGTATATGAAAGAGGTAAAGGCAATTGCCTGGATTTCAAAGCCCTTTCCGGGCGAGCAATTACTGGCGGCCATCAGGGAAGCGTTGGCGTGAGGCTTTCTCTATCGCAACGTCCGCATTCAGTTTTTCGGTCCGGGATTTATGTGCCAACCTGCACCAAAGTGCAATATGTTTGCCCAAGGGGGCAATTTACAGGTGCCCCAATTAAATTCAACATCAGCAATATTCGCGTATCGGAAAATTCAAAAATGATGTTTCACGCGTTGTCATTGAAGCTCGGTGAATATCGGTCTCTCATATTCGATAGGTGCCACAGATAGTACACGGCAGGTGGAGGTATAGATGAAAAAGTCAATTTCAAGTGATTTCGCTTGTCATTTTATTGCAGGGCTTATTGTGTTCATGTGTTCTAGCATAACGGCCCAGGCGCAAAGCACAAAGCCGAATATTCTCGTGCTGTGGGGTGACGATATCGGCACATGGAATATCAGCCACAACAGCCGGGGCATGATGGGATACAAAACGCCCAACATTGATCGTATTGCCAGTGAAGGAGTATCGTTCACGGATTATTACGGCCAACAGAGTTGTACCGCCGGGCGGGCGGCATTTATCGGCGGCAATGTGCCGGTTCGCACCGGCATGACCAAGGTGGGTTTGCCCGGTGCCAGTGAAGGGTGGCAAAAAAGCGATGTCACCATGGCAACGGTGCTCAAGAACCAGGGCTACGCCACTGGGCAGTTTGGTAAAAATCACCAGGGGGACCGCAACGAACACTTGCCCACGATACATGGTTTTGATGAATTCTACGGAAACCTGTACCACTTGAACGCGGAGGAAGAACCTGAAAACGAAGACTATCCGCGCGATGTGAAATTACCCAATGGAAGAACTTTTATAGAGCAATTCGGTCCGCGGGGCGTGTTGCATTGCTACGCTACAAACAACCGCAACAGGGAGGAGGTGCCACGATTTGGTGAGTGGGGTCAGCAGCGGTGTGAAGATACCGGACCGCTGACCAAACAGCGGATGGAGACTGTTGACGATGATACCTCCGATCGTGCAATCCAATTTATCCGCGAGCAACACAAAGGCGGTAAACCTTGGTTTGTCTGGTGGAACGGAACGCGTATGCATTTTCGCACTCATGTGAGCGAAGATCGTCGCCATCCCGGTAACGACGAATACAGCGACGGCATGATTGAGCACGATAGACATGTTGGGAAATTTCTTGATCTGTTGGATGAATTGAAAATTGCCAACAATACAATAGTATTCTATTCAACCGATAACGGTCCCCATTACAACACTTGGCCGGATGCCGGAACGACATTGTTCAGGGGAGAAAAGAATTCCAACTGGGAAGGGGCTTATCGTGTTCCGGCGTTTATTCGCTGGCCTGGAAAATTTCAGGAGAATGTCACGCTTAACGGTATTGTATCCCATGAGGATTGGCTTCCCACCTTTGCTGCAGTTGCCGGCGCAAACGATATAAAAGAACAACTGCGTGACGGTATTCGTCTTAATGGGCGAAACTATAAAAACTATATTGATGGTTACAACCTGGTTCCCTACTTGAACGGCAACGTCAAGGAATCACCGCGCCGGGAGTTTTGGTATGTTAATGACGATGGCCAGGTGGTAGCAGCCCGCTACAACGACTGGAAAATAGTTTTTCATGAAAATCGTGGGAAGGCATTTGGTGTCTGGATGGAGCCCTTTGTCGAGCTGCGCGTTCCCGCAATTTTTAACCTTCGCAGGGACCCTTTCGAAAAATCCCAACACAATGCAAATATCTATTATGATTGGCTGCTCGATCATGTTTTTGTGATTGTGCCAATTCAGGGTTTGGCGACTCAGTTCTTAAAGACGATGGAGGAGTATCCTCCGAGCCAGAAGCCGGGATCTTTTAACCTAAGCAAAATCGAAGAGCAGTTGGGAAAAATGGTCGGATCACACTGAAACATTAAGGTCTTCCGTAATCCAATGCAACGAGGCTAACCATGAAACACACCGCTGTTAAGTGTTCCATATTCATCGCGACGCTCTTCCTGGCCACCTATTCGCGCGCGGAGATACTGCCGTCCTGGAATAAATCAGACGCAAGGACAAATTTAATTCATTTTGTGGAGAGTGTCTCCAACGAGGGATCGGAGGATTATGTGGCGCCCTCCAAGCGTATCGCGGTGTTCGATAATGACGGCACGCTATGGGCGGAGCAACCCGTCTACTTCCAGGCGCTTTTTATTTTTGATCGTATCAGGGAGACCGCTGACCAACATCCGGAATGGCGAACACAGGAACCTTTCGCGTCTGTTTTGAAGGGCGATTTAAAAGCGGCACTGGCGGGCGGGAACAAATCGCTATTGACACTGACCATGGCGACGCACGCCAACATGAGCACGGAGACGTTTTCATCGGTGGTGAGAAACTGGATAGACACGGCCAAGCATCCCGAAACGGGCATGCTTTACGCGGATATGGTCTACCAGCCTATGCTGGAGGTGCTGGATTACTTGCGGGAAAACGGGTTTAAAACATTTATTGTGTCGGGTGGCGGTATTGAGTTCATGCGCGTTTTTGCCGACGAGGTATACGGCGTTCCACCGGAACAAGTTATTGGCAGCAGTATAAAAACGAAGTTCACCGTGCAAGACGACGAGCCCCGGTTGTTGAGATTACCGGAAGTCAATTTCATTGACGACAAGGAAGGAAAACCCGTGGGCATCAATCAATACATCGGGCACCGGCCGATAGCCGCGTTTGGCAATTCGGACGGGGACCTGCAGATGCTGCAGTGGACATGCCTGGACGAGGAATCGAATTTTTGTTTGATCGTTCACCATACCGATGCGGAGCGGGAATGGGCGTATGACCGCGACTCACATATCGGCACCTTGGACAAGGCCCTCGTTGAGGCGGACAGGCATAATTGGGCGGTTGTCGATATGAAAAACGACTGGAAAAAAATATACCCATAGGGGAGGGGATGTGAGGAAGTGTCTGGCGTGTTTGCTGGCATGGTTGACAGCCTGCGGTGATCACAACGCCGCGACCGACCCTTTGCCACAAAACCGGACAGTGTTAACAGCCCGTGCAAGCGCGGACCTTTTGGTTGACAAAAAAAAGGCAACCTATGTGGGGCCGACGGCATGCAGGTCCTGCCACGCCAGCCAGTACGAAAGCTGGCGCGGGTCCCATCACGATTTGGCAATGCAGGAGGCGAATGATCAAACCGTATTGGCCGACTTTGACAACGCGACATTTGATTATTTTGCAACAACTTCCACGTTCTATAAAAAGCAGGGAAAATTTTTTGTTAAAACGGACGGGCCGGACGGCAGGCTTACGGACTATGCCATCGCTTACACTTTCGGTGTTTATCCCCTGCAGCAGTACCTGATTGAATTTCCCGGTGGAAAACTACAGGCGCTCAATGTCGTTTGGGACAGTCGGGACAAGTCCGCGGGAGGGCAGCGTTGGTTTCACCTGTATCCGGACGAACATATAAAACACGACGATGAGCTTCACTGGACCGGCATTAACCAAAACTGGAATTTTATGTGCGCGGATTGTCATTCCACCAACCTGCAAAAGCGCTATGATCCGGGAACCCGAACCTACGATACCATATGGTCGCAAATGAATGTCGGTTGCGAAGCCTGCCATGGACCCGCTTCCAATCACCTGGCGTGGGCGGCGAAACCGGAGGCGGTCGCGAACAAGGGATTTGCAAAAAAATTGGTAACCGGACGGGATGTCCTGTGGAAAATTAATCAACATACAGGCAACGCCAACCCACAACCATCCATCTCCCCGCATTCGGAAGTTGACACCTGTGCGCGGTGTCACTCGCGGCGTTCGACCCTGTTTGCCGATGCGCAACCGCAACATGCCTTGCTGGATGATTATCGGCCGATTCTGTTGACGGATTCGCTGTACCACGTGGACGGGCAGGTTAATGGCGAGGCATTTGTCTATGGTTCCTTTGCGCAAAGCAAAATGTACCAGGCCGGGGTGACATGCAGTAATTGCCATGATCCTCACGGTTTAAAACCGCGGGCCGAGGGCAGCAACGTGTGTGCCCAATGTCACTCGACCGAAAAATATTTTTCGCCGTCACACCACTTGCACGCGCCTGACAGCGAAGGCGCGCAGTGTGTCAACTGCCATATGCCCGCGAAAAATATCATGGTGGTCGACGCCCGCCGCGACCACAGTTTCCGTGTTCCGCGACCGGATTTATCGCATAGCCTGGGCGTTCCGAATGCATGCAACGGATGTCATACCGATAAATCCGCCAGTTGGGCGGCACAACAGTTGGAGAAGCAATTCGGCAAACCGCCGGCGGATCATTACGCCGAGGCTCTTCATGCGGCAATAACCGGGGAGCCGGGAGCGGGTCAGTCGCTCGCGAATATAGTCGCGGACAAAACCGCGCCCGTTATTATCCGTGCGTCGGCGACAGCGTTACTGACCCGATATTTATCTCGCGAAACCGCGCCGCTTTTGCAATCGATGGCATACGACCAGGCCCTGGTCGGGTTTGCGCTTGCCGACAACCTGGACAATATACCGGCTCAATACCGCGCCGCTTTCGCGGTGCCTTTACTGTATGACCAGCGACGTGTAACCCGCGCGCTGGCAGCCAACGCCCTGGTGGGTATTTCATTAGAGCAGTTTCCCGAGGAAGTGCGCGACAGGTACGCGCGGGCATTGGACGAGCACATCGCTTCCGGGTTGTTCAATGCCGATCGCCCGGAGTCGCTTACCAATCTTGCCGGCATCCACGCGTCAACCGGCCAGCTTGACAAGGCGGTGGAGTTTTATCGCAACGCTATCGAAATTGCGCCGTTTTACACCCCTGCCTATGTCAACTTTGCGGATTTTTATCGTCGGCAGAACAAAGAAAGCGAAGCCAGTGAAATATTGCGGGAAGGATTAACGGTGGTTCGCGATGCATCGCCTATCCATTTCGCTCTCGGTTTATCCCTTGTTCGCCAACAAAAAACAGATGTTTCCCTCGAGCATTTCAGAATAGCGGCCGAGAGCAGTAGTTCAACGTCGCGCTATCACTATGTCTATGCCATCGCGTTGAATTCGCAAAACCGGACGCAGAAAGCTCTGGGTGTACTGGAGCAGGCGCTGGTGCGGTATCCGCGCAATCCTGAATTGCTGTCCGCGTTGGCCGGCATTTACCGGGAAAATGGAAATGAAAGCAAGGCAGTGTTCTTCGAAAAACAATTTGGGGACCCCTGATCAAGCCCCGGGGCGCGTCAACCATTGCATGCGGAATTCGCCCTGCATTTGCACACCGATTCGGTCACGTAGAGATGCGTTGGGACGCAACCAGAAGTTCCCTTATATCGTCGCACGGCCGACTCGAATCGGCCAATGCTCAATGACGTCGAAAACCCATTCAAAATGCTTTAACTATTCAGGAGGAGCCTGTCGATGAAAAAAATTCAGTTTGTATTTCGTCTGGTCGCGCTATTGGCAATTACCATGCCGTCGCTGTCTTACGCGGACAGGGCTGACAAAATGGAGGTCGGTTTTTTTGTTCCCTATGTAAATGGGCAGGACATCGATTTTAACGGTGGCGCGAGCGCCGATTTAAACTCCGATCCCGGTTTTGGATTCACCTATGCCTACAATTTCAGTGAAAAGCTTGCCGCCCGTATGGATATTTCAATGAACTCCATCAGCTACGACGCGGTGAGGGTGCTGGACAACGATGTAAGAAGCACGGACGGATTTTCAGGTTCCCTTGATACCTTCAGTGCCCGTGTCGGCGGGGACTATTATTTTATCGCGGGTGACATATCGCCCTACGTGAATCTCAATATCGGCTGGAACTTCGTCGATTCCGGCGTGGCCAGTGGTCCGCCGGAGGCTTTCTGCTGGTGGGACCCGTGGCTGGGCTACATATGCGACTATTACCAGCCTTCCTACTCGGAAGACAACTTTATGTATGGCGGAGCGCTGGGGGTACGGTACGATATTTCCGAACGTCATTTTCTCCGCTTGGGATATCACATTGATTTTATCGATCTGGATGCGGCGTCCGATACAGTGGATCTCGATTCATTCCGTTTTGAATTCGGGTTTGCATATTAATCGTTAAACGTAGATGCGGGTAAATGAAAACGCCACCCGCCGGTTTTTATCCGATCATCGGCGGATGGCGCCCGAAGTGTCGGATCATCGCTTACCCGTCCTACAAATAAATGTATGAGCCTTTTTCATATTATTGTCCTGGTTTGTATGTCGTTTTTTTTGGGCATGACGCTCATGCCTTATGTCGGCCACCGCATTGCGCTGTGGCAGACCCGGCGCGGAATGGTAAAGCCGGACGGCAGCAGTGTTGCCACGGTAACGGGAGCGCTGTTTGCGTTGTTGGGCCTGCTGATTGCGTTTACCTTTTCGGGTGCTTTTTCCCGTTTCGATGATCGCCGGCAGATTATCGTGCAGGAGGCGAATAGTATCGGCACAGCGTATGCGCGAATCGATTTGCTATCCAGCCACGCCCAGGCAAGGTTGCGCCCAAAATTCAGCGAATATGCCACCGTTCGATCGGAGCTGTTTGATTTGCTGGTGGACCTGCCTCGCGCGCGCCGGGAACTGGTTCGTTCCATTGCGCTTCAAAATGAAATATGGCGCCTTGCCGTGACAGCAACATCGGAGGAAGGTTACCAGTCCACGAGGATGCTGGTGCTGCCGGCGTTGAACGAAATGATTGATATCACCACTGTTCGCACGGTTGCGGTACGAACACATCCGCCGCTATTAATTTATTTCGCCCTGGCTGTTGTCGCGCTGATTTGCGCTGGTCTGGTGGGCTACAGCGCGGATACGACAACGCAGTACCAGTTAAGCCCGGTTCATGTAGTTGGTTTTGCTGGCGTGATCGCGTTTATTCTGTACGTTATCCTGGATGTGGAGTTTGCACGATTTGGCATGGTGCGGCTCGACAGCGTGAATCAATTGTTGAAAAACCTGGCGAGTAATATTCGAAGCTATTCAAGCGGGTAGTAAATTCAATCGCCCTTTCGGGCGATAAATCCTGCCTAAAAGGACAATATTCAACGAAACTTTTCGACCATAACATTCCAGGGGAGTTATTATGATTCAGGCGCCTGTTCTTGCGTCAGGAGGACAGTTTGCAGCTTGTTAGCGGAGATTTGCAATGAAGAAAAAGCCGGCATTATTTGTTTCTGTTTTAACAGCAATATCCGGGTTGGCTGATCCCGTGTTTGCGCAGGATAACGCGGCGGCGCAGGCCAATAATCCCCTCGCCAGTATGACCGCATTTAATATCCAGGATTATTATATCGGTGAGTTGACGGAGTCCGATGAATCAGCCAACCAGCTGTGGGCGCGCTACGCCAGGCCCTTTTCCATTTCCGGCACGGACTGGTTGTTACGGGCATCCCTGCCATTTAATTCCTACCCCACCGGGCCCGGTGGCGATACGGAAAACGGGATCGGCGATTTCAATGTCTTTGCCGCCTACCTGATCGATACCGGCAATCCCGCCGTAAGTTTTGGTATCGGCCCGCAGATTACCGCGCCCACTGCCAGCGACGATGCGCTTGGCAGCGAAAAGTGGTCAGCCGGATTTGCCAATGTGTTATTCAACGCGGAATCCGCAAAATTCCAGTATGGCTATCTGTTAACCTGGCAGAAAAGTTTCGCCGGGGAGGATGATAGAGCCGATGTGGATGTGGCGGCATTCCAACCGTTTGCCTTTTATCAATTGGGTGGGGGCCGGTATTTACGCTCGGCGCCTATCTGGGTGTATAACCTGGAGAATGACAACTACAGCGTTCCGTTGGGCGTTGGTTACGGCCAGGTATTCAAAAGGGGTGAAACGGTTTTCAATGTTTTTGTCGAGCCGCAATTTTCCGTGGCGGATGACGGCGCCGGGCAGCCTGAGTGGCAGGTTTTTTTGGGCTTTAATATGCAGTTTCCGGGTTAGGCTCGGGAATTAAGTTAATGATACTGCGAAATACTTTTATCGGGCGGTATGTGGTACTTCGGTTGAATGGAGATTTAAAAATGTCCCAACGAATTCAGAGTATTTTTATTCTTTTTCTTGTCATCCTGATTTCCACCCAAGCCCGGGGACAGGATATTCCTCCATTAATGAAGCAGATCAATGACGGCAATTGGTTACCCAGGAATGAAGCCGAGGAGTTGCGCGACGAATTATATTATCAGCGAGCGATTCATGCCTATATGACCATGCAGTCCGCACTTAATGTGATCGGTATGCGTGACGGTTCCGAGAAGAAATTCGGCGCTGGCTATAATGTACTGCCGATATGGAAGGACCGCATGGACAGCAGAACCTGGGTGCCCACGCCCAATGCGGATGTCATTTATTCAATGAGTTATCTGGACCTCAAGGAAACCGGTCCGCTGGTGGTAAAAGCGCCCGCGAATGTGATAGGAATGTTTACCGATTTTTTCCAACGGACCATTACGGATGTCGGAGCAATCGGTCCCGATCGTGCGCGCGGTGGATTATACCTGCTGTTACCGCCCGGCTATGATGGGCACGTGCCGGATAGTTATTACGCTTTTGAGTCGCCCACCTATAACGTTTTTTTGTTCTTTCGAACTGTGATGGCTAAAGGCGATGGCAAACCGGACCCTGCCCCCGCGGTGGCCAACGCCGAAACCACACGTGTCTATCCGCTCTGGGAGGAAGAAAAGAAAATCAAACCGATGGAATTTCCCAATGCCAGCGGTGTGCGTGTGAACATGATGTACCCTACCGACTTTAGCTACTGGACCAAACTCAAGAAGTTTGTGGACTACGAACCGATAGCAGCGATTGATCCAGAATTACGCGGGGTATTGGCTTCCATCGGTATTGTTAAGGATCAGCCTTTCGAGCCGAACAAACGTCAACGCCAATTACTGGAAAAAGCCGTGCGGGTGGCACCGAAAATGATTCTCGCAATGCGACAGTTGGGGCGGGAAGACGGACGCAATCTCTACTATAAAGATCGCCAATATGAAAACGCCTGGGGAGCGGGTACCGCCGAGTGGATGCAACAAACTTATCTCGATCTGAATCAGAGAGCGGGTTTTTTCCAGTACGCGTTTTCTTCGGCACCGGCGATGGTCGTGCGTACTACCGGTGCAGGTTCCAAATATCCATATACCATACGCGACAAGGACGGCAACTTCCTGAATGGTTCCAGTACCTACCGATTGCGGTTGCCATCAGGGCTTCCGGCATCTCTGTTTTGGGCAGTGACGGCTTATAACATCACAGACGGTACCATGCCGGAAACTGATCAGCTTCTTCCATCGACCAACGGTTATTACGACCTGCCAAAAAATTCTGACGGCTCCATTGAGATTTGGTTTGGTCCCGAACAACCCTCGAACCTTGCCGATACAGCGTTTATCAAAACCATTCCGGGGCGAAACTTTCTTGTCGCGGTGCGCCTTTACGGTACGGAGGATGGCTTCTACGATCAAACCTGGAAGCCGGATGATTTGGTAAAGGTGAAATGAGCCACGGAAGTTTACATCGATGTACCGGAGTCAGGCTGTCGAAATACTGTTTTCAACAGTCCGCCTGTCCATCTGCGTTAGCAACACTCGCCACTGGAGGTGAGAACAATGATGAATTTTACTCGCGTACAAAGGAGCTTCACTGCTTTGCTTTTCATAACGTTAATTCCCATCGCGTTACAAGCACAGCAGGTGCCGCTTCCTGACACCGCCGCGGATGTACCCAAGCCGGATTCCCAAACGTTGATGACAAAGGATTATGTACAGATGATTGGTCGCATGGCTTATGTCTGGGGCTATCCCTTGGTTAACATGCACAACCGCCGTGCGGCGTTCAAGCAGGTAACCAGCCAAAACGGCAACGTGCCCGGTTGGAATGGAGGCGTTCTCCCTATGGCTCCCATTGGCCAACTGGCGATGTTGAACGATTACATCAAACCGGATGAAACTTTTGTGGCTTGTCCCAATCAGGATGTGGCTTACGGCGCGGGATTCGCTGCATTGAACGACGAGCCGATGGTGATCCAGGTACCGGATTTCGGCGATCGCTTCTGGGTCTATGCACTATATGATTCCCGTACAGATGAATTTGCCCAAATCGGTAAACCTTACGGCACGAAACCCGGCTTCTATATGATTGTCGGGCCCAATTGGGATGGGAAGACACCGAAGGGGATTACCGGTGTGGTGAAGTCTTCCACCGAACTGGTGTTTATTATCCCCCGTGTTTTTAAGGATGATACGGCGGAAGACACCAAGGCTGTCCAGCCGGTTTTGAATCAGATTATGGGCTATCCTCTTAGCCGCTTCGACGGTAAAAAGAAGACCATGAATTGGAGCGAGGCGCCTCATTTTCCGGTGCCGGAGGCCGCGCCCGGTGAAGTCAAGTGGGTTGTGCCCGAGAAGTTCTACGACCAGTTGCCCGGTGTTATGAAACTTGTGCCACCCCTGCCGGGCGAAGAGGCGCTCTACAGTTGGATCACCTCCGTATTCGAAGCGGCGGAGAGCGACCCGGGTACGAAGCAAGCTCTGATTGAGTCATTTGTCGCGGCAGATAAAGAACTGGTCGCCCCTATGTTTCAGTGGAAGCATAATGGCCGTCCGGCCGGCAACGGATGGAATTCTCCGTCAAATAACGCGGCATGGGGCTTTGATTATTTAAATCGCATGGGCACGTCCAAGTCGAACATGTTTGACAACACGCGTAACGAGACGGCCTATTTTTACCGCGACCTGGACGGCAAAGACGAACCACTTAACGGGGCGTACAGTTACACGGTTACTTTTCCCAAAGGGCAGGAACCACCCGTTAAAGGCTTTTGGTCCTTGACGCTCTACAACAAATACCACTTGTTCGAACCTAACCGGTTAAATCGTTATTCACTGGGGACCAAGAGCAAGTCATCGCTTAAATATAATCCGGATGGTTCACTGACGTTATATTTTGGTGCAAAGTCTCCAGGCAAGGACAAAGAGACTAATTGGGTACCGGCTCCCGAAGGGCCGTTTTCGCTCTACATTCGTGCTTATTGGGCTGGTCAGGGCATCCTTGATGGCACCTGGATGCCTCCCAACGTTAATAAGGTGAAATGAATGCGAGTTGTCTTGTTATCTACCTTCAATTATTACGACCTGTTATTCCGAATGTAATGAAGGTTGCGTAGGCGTGCGGCTCAATAGGGTAAATTAACTGTGAAGGGTTTGGCGGGTGATTCCGGTTTCCTCGAATCTCCCGCCGGTATCGCCGGTATGATTGTTGAAGAGTGGTTAATGCGGTTTGCCATCCGCGGTGATACCATTTTTTACCGCAAGTTCCTCTTCCTTGATTCGCTCATAAATTTCCTCCCGGTGAACAGCGATGTCTTTCGGCGCGCCGATGCCCAGCCTGATCTGTTTGCCGTTTATTGCCAATACTGTAACGGTAATATCGTCGCCAATAACGATGGACTCTCCAGTTCTGCGAGTTAGAATCAACATGATGGTCTCCATTGCCGTCAGGGTTGGACCTTCCGTTCCCGACGAGGTTAATCGATTGTTGCGCGATTACTCTATAGGAGAATCGAAATAGGGAATTGTCCGGATGTGCCAGATGCTTGTCCTTTCGCTGCCATCTGCAGAAATTCCCGGATCTCCGCTTGCGCGAAAATGGTCGTGTCCCGGCTTTTTCACATATGCCTGCTTCAGGACGATATTCAATGTCGGGTGGGGTGCCGGTTATATACTGGCGGTTTTTTTTGACAGAATGGCTTTGCGGTGTTCGCTGGGTGGGGAACCGGTCCAGCGACGGAATGCGCGGGTAAAATTTGCCTGGTCGGCAAACCCGAGCAAATAAGCAATTTCAGTCAGGGATATGCTGGAATTGCGAATGTAGTTATGGGCTATTTCCCTTCGAGTGTCGTTGAGAATTTGTTTGAAGTTAATGCCTTCCTGGCCGAGCCTGCGTTGCATGGTGCGGGGGTTTAAGTGAAGCTGCCCGGCGACGCTTTCCTCCGTTGCCCGACCGGAAGGCAGAAGCTCCACGATCTTTGCTTTTACCGATGAAACGACATCGTTCCGGTTTAATCGCGCGAGATATTCCAACGCCACATGTTCGTTGGCGTCCACGAGATTGGCGTTGCCGGTTACCAATTCCCCTTCCGCCGCCGCCGCATTAAAGAACAACGCATTTTCCGGCTGTCCGTAGCGCGCGCTTATACCGGCATAGGCTTCAAGTTGTTCCGGGGACCTGTGTTGGCGCACCAGTTCCATCGCAAGGGGAGAAAAATGGTCACCAATCAGCATTCGGCACATTTTTATCAGCGCGCTTATGCCGGCATCGACGCCGATATGATTTTTTTGCGCTGGGTCAGCGGTGGTTGCGAGTGAAAAGCGATATTGTGCTCCTTGCCGCTCCAGCTTCACAATCAATGAATTGTTTACCAGTTGGCTGTATCGTTCCAGGCGCTGGAGTCCGTCCAGCAGGCTGCTGCTTGCCAGCCAGGCAAAACCCAATGCGTGAAATGTGGTGCAACTCCAACACTTTCCGGCCGCGATGCCGATATCCTCGTCACCGGTGTGTTCCGCCGCCAGGGCCCAGAGTTTGGCCATTGAAAGCGTATCGTACCGCGCCGCGCCGTCTCCCAGTTTATTGGGGTCCAGCCCGCATTGTTTAAACAGGGGACGGGGGTTGTGACCCATGTCCTTCAGTGTGATCCACAGCAGCAGGGCCCAGGATGTGAGCACGCTGGTGGAGACAGGGATGTGTTGCGTGGAATGCGGCATTGCCTTTTTCCGTATGGAAATCAGAAACAATTATGAGCAAGACATTTTCGGAGACAACGGCTTGTCCTGTCCGGCCAATTCTGCTTATCATCCACCACGTAAACTGATTCTCGCATTAACCAACGGAGCGAGAAGATATGAAGGCGTCAGATTACGATTCACAGTTACCGTACTTTCAGAACACGTTGCGAGATTCGTTTACTTGCATAGGCAAGGGTTTGCACACTGGCCTGACGGTGAGCATGACTGTGATGCCGGCGGCGGCAAATAATGGCTATCGGTTTATTCGTCGCGATATGCCGATGGATCGCAATAAAATTCTGGCCATCTGGCATACCGTCAGCAGCACTCATCTGGGAATTACCGTGGCCAATAGTGTTGGCGTCAGTGTCGGTACCATAGAGCATTTGTTGGCCGCCCTGCAGGTTAGTGGAATTGATAATGCCGATATTTTGTTGGATGGCCCGGAAGTTCCCATTATGGACGGCAGCGCCAGATCGTTTATGGAATTGATTGAAACGGTTGGCAAGCTACCGCTGGCGGAGGAGCGAAAGGTGATCGTGGTAAATAAAATGGTTGGTGTCACCGACGGGGACAAGAGAGCCAGTTTATCGCCTTCACCCATACCCTGGATTGATGTGGAAATTGAATTTGCGGCACCGGCAGTCGGTCGCCAGTTTTTTTCCATGCCGGTGAACGCGAAGAATTTTTCCAGCCAGGTGGCGACCGCGCGTACGTTTGGGTTTGTTGAACAGTTGGAAACCCTGTGGGAGTTAGGGTTTGCCCGTGGCGGTTCGTTGAATAACACGGTGCTGGTGAACGGAAGTGACATTTTAAATAAAGAAGGTCTGCGTTTTGCCGACGAATTCGTTCGACACAAGGCGTTGGATTGTATTGGCAGCCTGGCACTGGCCGGTGCGACTGTGCTGGGACGTTTCGATGCCAGGTATCCCGGTCATAAACTCAATCACCTGCTGCTGCATGAACTGATGATCAACCTGGACTCCTACGACTACATGCCGGTGCGGCAGGCATATAAACTTTGGCTGGAAGGTTCCCTGGCGAATTTGTCGAGCACAACCGGTTGACGCGTGTGGGTCAGAACGACAGGTTCACAAAGGCGGTGGGCCCCGAAAAAACCGTTCTAACGCGGCCGGTCCAGTCGGGGTCGTCTATTTCCAGGTCCAGTACCAGGTTGCGCACGCCGAAACCAAACCCGATGTGGTCGAAGGGTTGATACAGCATATCGATGGTGGTGTTGCGAATATCTCCCGAATAATCGTCGTAAGCGAGTGACAACCAATCCACGCGCAGTTTGACTGCCCATGCATCGGTGAGCGCAAATCCGCCAAAAAAATTAATTACCGGCAGGGGAGCCAGGATATCCGATTTTTCGGTTCCCGCCTGCAACGCCTCCAGTTCGGCTTCGATACTTGCTGCATGCACGCCAAGTCCGATGCCCAACTCCTTGTCGGTTCGCTTGAACAACGAATAACCGACGCTCATCCTGGCATCGTAAAAATTGAATTGGGATTCCATTTGAGTTTCGGGGGTAAAAGTCCGGTTGCCCCAGGTAACCTCCCTTTCCAGTATCCGTCGGGCGTCGCGATCCAGGTCGAAATATTCGATCTCCAGGCGCCAGCGGTCGCTCATGCGCCAAAGCAGCCCCGTCGTGGGTGTCAGGGTTCTTTCGTCCAGGCCGAGTGCATTTTCAAAATCAATAATGACGCCGGCACCTCCGCCCGCGCCGGACAATGAAGCCTGGGTGCTGGACCTGGAATAGAATCCGCCCAATTCGACGAAGAACCGGTCGGTCAGGGAGGGATGATTGGGGACGGCTTCCCGTGTACTTGTTCCACTCGTTTGCGCCGAAAGGGGTTCAAATACCAGGCCCAGCATTATCGCCGCCATAACGGGTAGCCGTCGTACGTACATTGGTTTCATTTCCTTGTGAAGTGCGAGTCGGTACGTTGAGAACAGGCCTTATCTTCCTGCGAACCCACGAATTAGTAAATTGACCTATCGGGCAGCAGGCGTTGCCCCTTGGTGCAGGTGTTACGCCGGGTTCGCCCCGTGAAAAAGCCAAAAACGGCCATCTTCGCGCCAGCGGAGATCCAGGGATTCGGGAGGTGAAGATGAGATTGCTTCCTGGATGTCCGCTACGCTATGCGAACATGATGTGCGTAAGAGAAAATTGAAATGGTTCAGGTTCCTTTTCTTCCTTTACAAGTTATTCCGGACAATGCGCTACGAAGATGACTATGACCGGCCACACGGAATGACAGATGCGTTGCCGCTGTGCCTGGCGGACATGCGCCGGGCCGGCGGGCACGGGCATGCCAAATGCAAGAACACACCCAATGTAAAGTCAGTGGAAATTTTTCGGGATAGGAAACAGTATGAACAAAGCAGCATTTTTGCTGGCGTGCCTGCTGCTGGCTTCGCCATCTTTCGCCGACGGTAAATCAAGCGCTGCGGCCACCAGTGAGGAAATTATTCACTTATTGATCGCGGCCGTGGAAACGAGCGGCTGCACGTTTATCCGCAACAACAAAAGCCACGGCGCGGAGGCGGCCGCCGATCATCTCCGGTTGAAGTTGCGGCGGGGAAAGCGCTACGCCGACACTCCGGAAGAATTTATCGAGAACCTGGCCAGCAAAAGTTCGTGGACGGGCAAACCGTATTACATGGACTGCCCCGATAGCGGGAAGCAGCCGGTAAACCAGTGGCTACGGTCGCGACTTGATCATATCCGACAAATCGAGGCGCAAGGCGGATAAATACGTCACAGGGCGCTTGTGAAATCATCAATTATACTTTTCGAGGCAGGGATTTTATTGGTTAAACGCTGTCTTAACCCGGCAGTGTAACCGGCGCGAGCCAAGAGTATTTTTTTGATGATCAGAGTTAACAGGCGGTATGGCGGCGGGCCCGGGGTTTGGGCCAGCCTGGTTTTCGTACTGCTGATGACAGCGTGTAATATCGTTCCGCAAAGGGCGGCGCCGACACAAGCCAACCACCTGGCCAGGGTTTATACCGATGCCGACATGTGCAAAACAGCGGTTACTGTTCCGGCGCCACCGGCGGCGCGGGGTTTTTCCGCCGCCGATAACCTCGATCTGTTGAGCTGGAATATCCACAAGGGGGAAGATCCGGGTTGGCGCGAAGACCTGAAGGAAATGGCCCGGGAAACCGAACTGGTACTTTTACAGGAGGCGCTGTTGCTGGAGGATATGAAACAGCCTTTCGGAGAAAACGCTTTCTGGTCCTTCTCCCCCGGTTACCAGGCCGACAGTTTCACCAGTGGTGTGATGACCGCGAGCCGCGTGTCGCCTGACCTGATTTGCAGCATGCAAACGGTCGAACCCTGGCTGAATACACCCAAGGCGGCCAGTATTCTTCGCTTTCCCATCCAGGACTCGCGCAAATCCATTTTGCTGGTCAATATGCATTCGGTTAATTTCGCCCTGGGCATGGAAGAATTCAGTGACCAGATCGATTCCGTGGTTCGTGTATTGAAAGCGCATCGGGGGCCGGTTGTCCTTTCGGGAGATTTTAATACCTGGAAAGATTCGCGGATGCAGTTGCTCACCAACACCGCGAAGGAAATGGGACTGACCGCGGTTGAGTTTACGCCTGATCACAGAACCCAATGGTTTGGTAATTATCTCGATTATATTTTTATTCGCGGTTTTGAAGTGAAAAAAGCGCGGATCCCGGCGGTAACGTCGTCGGATCACAATCCGTTAAAAGTGACGCTGGAATTAAAAGAAGACGTGGTGGAATAGCGAAAAATAATTCTGCCTCGGCACTCCCGCTACGCTTCGCGGAAAAATTCCCCTGTAGGGTGGGGCGGGCTGCGCGGGCTGAACAACGTGAATCCCAACGTGTCATTGGATACTTTCCGGCAGATAACCTTGTTGGGGTTGGTAAGCCGGCAGATTGTTGGGGTTCGCAAGCTCACCCTGCGCGAGCCGCCCCAACCTACAAAATTACAAAACCGCCGAAAATAATTCCGGCGGTTTACGATAGTGGGACCTTAAAAAAATCCTGCGTCATCATTGACGCAGGATTGAAACGGGACCTCGTCAAATCCCGTCAAGGTAGATTCTTAAGAAGCTTGCTGTTCTGTTACCGCGGAGTAGTACTCGTTGCGGTCCAGCTCACCGTCCTGGTTTTCGTCAGCAGACTGGAAGTCCTGAATATCGGCAACTTGGGCTTCGGATTCATCCAAAGTACCGCTGCTGTCCGCATCCACTTCGCTAAAAGCCTTGGTTTGCATGGTGTCGCTTTGCATTCCTTCAGTCTGGCCTTCGGTTTGCGCCTGGGATTGATCGTCCCCGCCGGCGAATACCAGAGAAGAGAAAGCCAGCATTACGGAAGACAGTACTACAGTGATTAAACGAGTCATGATAAACCTCCAATTACAGTTTCGTTAAAAAAGTGTCCGGGTTTGTAGAATTTACCCGGCATTTCCGTTTCCGAACATCACTGTTAACTCCCTGGGAGGTGTTTTCAGTGAATGCCCAAGGGATTGCAGTTCGCGTACCAAATCGAAAAAATATTTTTAAAACAAAAGGTTACAATCTCTCTCCCCTTTGCTTGACGAAGTTTCCCTCCAAATCCGGCCCCGGATGGTTGGCAATTTGCAACCTGTTTATCCGCGACCGTTGTTTTTTTCGAAAAATCAATAACTTGCCTGGTTGCCATCCGGCAACATCCGGCAAAGCGACACAACTAAATGGCAACAGAACAGTCCACACCCGAACCGCGCCGGTCCCGGTGGGGTTTAACCTTCACCCAACAATGGGCAATGGCCACCGTGCTGGCGACCCTGCCGCTGGTACTGGCGGTGGCATACGCGATATACGCGCTGGCCGCGCAAACGCAGGAACACGGTCGCCTGCTGTTATTGATGACCACCCTCAAAGACCTCGAAGCGGAAGTGGGAAGGCAGGTGGCAGGCCTGGAGCGGGCCGGCCTGCAGTACCTGCTGATCGGCGATTCGCGTTTTCGCGAGCTTTACGACCAGCGCTTGCGAATACTGCAGGCTTACCAGCGCGAACTTGTCTTTACCGTGCCCACCAGTCCCCCGCTGGAAACGCTGAGCGAACTCACCGACAGCGTCGTCGGTTTTAAAACAAATTTCCTTGTCGGCGACAAGACGCCGACTGATGATCAGGCCAACGCGGCCTGGCAGGCGGTTAACGACAAGCGTCGGCGGTTTGCCGAGCAGTTAAACGAGTTGACACGGCAATCCATACGGGAAAGCGAAAAGCGTTATGAAACCGTGTTGAGGCGGGTGATTTTTATTGGTGTGCTTGCGGTGCCGGGCACGGTGCTGTTAATCAGTTTGAGCACGGTAACCGTCGTGCGGCCATTGTGGCGTTTGCGCGATGCCATCCGGCGGCTGGGGCATAACCAATGGCAGGAGCCGGTGCATGTGGATGGCCCTTCGGATTTCATGGCGCTGGGGCGCAGCCTGGAATGGATGCGTGAGCAACTGCTGGCCAGCGATTCTCAAAAGCAGGCTTTCCTGCAACACATCACCCATGAGCTTAAAAGCCCACTGGCAGCCATCGTTGAAGCCGAAGCGCTGCTGCGCGAGGAAATTCCAGGCAGGATGAACGAATCCCAGCGCCAGGTGTTGTCCATCCTGCGCCACAACACACAAAACCTGCGCGACCTTATCCAGCAGTTGCTCAATTACAACGCGGTAAAACACAGCCTGAAGCCGGAACTGATGGACGTGAACGTGCGCACGCAGTGCGACCAGGTTTTCCAGCGTTTTCACACAATGATTGAGCGCCATCAGATTCATTGGCAGTGCGATGGTGAAAGCGACATTGTGCGAACGGATCTTCTTTGCCTGGAAATGATTACCAGTAATTTATTGTCGAATGCCGTAAACCTGGTTCCCAAAAAAGGCGTGGTTCGCATTACCTGGGGCAGGGCGGCTCAATCCTGGTGGTTGTGCGTCGAAGACAACGGGCCGGGAGTGGAGCCGGCGGAGGTCGACCTGCTTTTCAAGCCCTTTTACCAGGGCAGCGCGCAACGGCGCGGCGCGCTGAAGGGCAGCGGTATCGGGCTCTCGATTGTGCAGGAATGTGTTGGCCGGTTGCAGGGCGCCATCAAAGTGGATCGCAGCGAGTTGGGCGGTGCGCGTTTTACCCTTACTTTTCCCCAAGCGTAATGGAATATCTTATGAAATTGATTTTGGTCCTGGGTTTTGCATTGCTGATCAGCGCCTGTTTTCCCTTCTCCATGGTGCGCACCGAACGACTCGTAAAAGTGCCGGTGGAACCGGAGATAAAAAACGAACCCGAGGACGCCATGGTGTCGGTCGCGCAGTTGTTGACCGTGCGACAAATACTTTGCCGCCTGCCTGAAGACGAACAGGCGAATCGACTGCAATTGTATCGCCAGGTGTTTGTCGAAAAGGAGGTGGACGAGTCCACCCTGCGGCGCGAAACAGGCACCGCCGTGCCGAGCGAGGTTCACCTGCTTTACGCCCTGATGCTGGCAACCTGCGATCCGCAACGCACACCTGGTGTGGTGTCGGAAATGTTGTCCGAGGTGGATGCCGTCGGCAAATGGCCGGAGGAGCACGAAGCGCTGATCGACCTGCTGATGGCGGAGCAAAATGCCTATTTGGTGCTGAACAACCGCTACGAAGAATTGTTGGAACAACATGAAAAAACAATTCAGGGAATTAAAAATATCGAAGCCGAAATTGATAAAGCAGATAGCCCAAATTTGTGAGGAGAGACCAAATTGAATAGTGAGTAGTGAGGAGCCCTTATGCCCAAACCGTTAAACCCAAAACCGCCATCGGCGTCAAAACCCCGAATTACAATTGTCGACGACGACCAGGGAATGATTGAACTGATGTCCATGCGACTTAAGTCGATGGGCTACGATACACACGGCGCCACCAGTGGTGAGGAAGCGTTGCAATTGCTCAGCGGCCATCTGCCCGACCTGGTGATAACGGACCTTCGCATGGAGGAAATGGACGGCCTGACATTATTCGAAAAAATTCACGAGCGCTGGCCCACACTGCCGGTGGTAGTGCTGACCGCGCACGGCTCGATTCCGCAGGCTGTTTCCGCCACCCAACGCGGCGTATTTTCCTTTTTGACCAAACCTGTCGAGAAAGAAGAATTAAGTGAAGTCATACGAGATGCGTTGAAACATTACGATGAGCCGCATGTATCGCGCGAGAGCTGGGAACAGACCATCAAAACCCGCAGCGTTAAAATGCACCATGTTCTCGACCAGGCGAAATTAATTGCCGGCAGTGATGTGAATGTGCTGATTACCGGCGAAAGCGGCACCGGTAAGGAACTGGTGGCGAGGGCGTTGCACAATCACAGCAAACGCGGTGAGCAGCCTTTTATTGCGCTTAACTGCAGCGCCATTCCCAATGATATGCTGGAGTCCGAATTGTTCGGTCACGTCAAGGGTGCGTTTACCGGCGCGACGAGAGACCATACCGGCCTGGTAACCGCCGCGGACAAGGGCGTGCTGTTCCTGGACGAAATTGGCGATATGCCGCTGGCGCTGCAATCAAAACTGTTGCGGGTGTTGCAGGAAAAACGCGTGCGCCCGGTGGGAGACACCAATGATATTCCCGTGGATATCCGCGTATTTTCCGCCACCCATAAAGATCTGCAGCAGGCAATCGAGGACAAGCAGTTTCGCGAGGATCTTTATTACCGCCTGAACGTAGTCAATCTGCATTTGCCGCCACTGCGGGAAAGAAGAGAAGACATACTTTTTCTCGCCAATCACTTTCTTCATCAAATAGCGCTGCGGGAAAGCAATTCGCCAAAACAGCTTGCACCCCAGGCAAGCGAGAAATTACTGGAATACCATTGGCCCGGAAATATCCGCCAACTGGAAAATGTGATGGAACAAGTCGCGGCGCTTTGTCCCGGCGCCGTCATTAGCGAAACATTGATGGCAAACGCGCTGCCTGCCGCGCATCAAAATTCCATTTCCTCGTTGAGCGAGGCCAAGCGCGAATTCGAGCGGGATTACGTGGCGGAACTGTTGCGCATTACCCAGGGCAGTATTCCCCTGGCGGCGAAACTTGCCGGACGCAACCGTTCGGATTTTTACAAAATTGTGAATCGCCACAACCTGAACGTGGAAAGTTTTAAAGTTGGGGAGCCGGCGGACCTATAACGTGCTGGAATGTTTTTCCGGCGCAATTCCAGCGGTTGTTATGGCAAATTCTTGCGGTGTTTTGTAGGGGTAACCCTTGCGGTTACCCGGGCAGACACATGGGTCTGCCCCTACGCATAATCCGGTCTGATGCCATCAATGGCGATTTAAAAAACTGCCCCGAAGGAGCGGAAAATTTGCAACGCCATTATCATCCTGTGTCACTTGTATACTGCATGGGTGGACGATACATGAAAATCGCCAGCACCCGCCTGCATTTACCGTTGTTCACGATGAAAGCGGCGAGGTGGTCTCAAGCTCAAGTTCCTCGGTAAGCAGTTCGGCTTCGTCGTCCAGCGGGTTTGGGTCTAACGTGTATAACGTTAAGTCCCATAAGGTATGGCACGCACACGATCACCGTGGCATTTGATGATGCGCCATCGGTAACCTCGGTATCGTCGATTGAGATTCTTGATGGGGCGGACCGAACTCCGGAATTAGCGATCACAGTGCCGGACTCAGCGGAGCCTGGTGAAAGTGTTGATATTACGGCAACTGTCAACGGCTTTTATCGTGTGGAAAATTTGCAACTGTTTATCGGCGGGAAGCTGATCGTGCCCGAGCAATCCAGCTCTTCAAGTGTGTACCATATCGCCAACCAATACCGCTGGCCCGCTGGCGAGGGCACCCATCTTCTGCGCGCGGTCGCTACCGCTGAAGACGGTACCGCGGTGGAAACAACAGAAAGCATTACCGTTAGCAGTGAGCCGGTGGAAGGAAGTTGCCAGGCCGCGCAATGACTGGAAGGGCGATCCCAATCATGCCAATACAGGTGACCTGATGAGCTACGAAGGGTCCGTGTATCGCGCGAACTGGTGGACAACTTCGGCACCGGGCTCGGATCACTCGTGGACCTGGATCTGCGATCTATAACGCGCGGCGAATAATCTCGCAATCAAGGGGCGTTTCCCGGCCCCTTTTTTTGTAGGCCGGATGGGGAGAAGAAGCAAATATTCCGGTATGCCGCGGCCCGCGTTGCCAAATTGAGAATTTTGTTCGGAATAACCTGAATTTTATCAGGGCACGATCATTGCTGGGTTAAATACGTCTAAGTCAATTAAGGCGTGCGGCAAGTATGGGTTTTTCCATCAGCCTGTTGAAAAGGGCTTCCTGCCTTTTTCAACTCACAAAATCAAAGGCTTAACGGCCTTCGATTTTGCCAACACATTCCTGTGTTGAAGCAGGCTGTGGAAAAGCAGCGGTTATCAACAGCCTGCTATCCCTGCTTGTTTCAGAAACTTAAACCACAGGAGGTAAATATGAACTCTTTGAGTAATTCTTTTAAATTCGGGCTTGTGGGATTTGTGTTGTCGGTTCTTTCCGTGCCCGCACTCGCCGCCGGTACCGATAAAACCGCTAAACAGGCGGAAGATGCACACGGTCCACGGGAAGATGTACAGGAATCCGTCCAGATAGTGCAGCAAATGCAGTCCGACGCCGAAGTGAATAAACTGCTTGAGCAGGCCAGCGGCATATTTGTCGTGCCTGATTATGCCGCGGCGGCGTTAATTGTTGGCGGTGCCGGTGGTGAAGGCGTGCTGATTCCCAAAACCAACAATCAGTGGGGCCACCCGGCGTTCTACGACATCGGTAGTGCCAGCCTGGGGGTCCAGGCGGGAGTCGAGGCGGGTTCCATCGCTATGATTCTGATGAACGATAAGGCCCTGCAAAGCTTTAAGCAGCAAAACAATTTTTCACTTGATGCCGAAGCCGGGTTATCAATCGTGAATTGGTCTGCCCGCGCAGAAGCAAAAGCAGGTATGAAAGGCGATATCGTGGTGTGGACCGACACCGAAGGTTTATTCGGTGAAGTTGCCATCGCCGTTTCCGATATCAATTGGGATGATGACGAAAATGCGGCTTACTACGGCGAGGAAGTGACTGCCGAGCAGATTATCAGCGGTAACATCCCCGCTACCCGGAAACAGGAAATCGGCCAGGTGACCGAGTAATTCGTACGTACCGGTATTAACCCGGAATTCAATATGCCGGGTTAATAAAACAGGACGTTGCATGGCGATGGGGCGTGTATTTTCGCCGCCCCGTCGCTTCCTTTTTGGGATGCCGGATGTGCCGCGAACTGCTATTATGGCCGGCGCTTGTGCAAGTGCCCTTCACACGGAGGGCCATCGCTACAGCAACAACAACTTGAATATATCTTGGGAGCCTCTGATCAAGTCCCTGTGGCCTCTGCGCAACCTGGCGCGACGCAGTTGGCCGCCATCCTCGTTTGCTTTGCGGGCTGTTTGATGGTAGTGCCGGAATTCAGTCTGGGCAACGCCGATAGAACAGCGTCACCCGTTGTCCCTTGACCAGCCAGTTCAAAATGAGCAAATGAATTCCGAAGGTGGAAACACCGATAACACCGATGGAGGCGCTGGATAGTTTAATACTGAGGAAATAGGTCAGCCAGTGCAGGCCGAATATCGCGCCGATAATAAAAAGATCGAACCAGTTCCGAAAGCCATGAATCCCGCCGTGGCCTTTTTTGTACACGAAGTACAAGCTGATAAAAAAACCGCGAGACCAAGACGCCCCCGCCCGATGGTAAACACAATGGCGATTCCAATCGCCATTGTGCTCAGCGGTGTTTTTTGGGAGAGGAAATAACATTGCCGGTTATTGCCGGTGGCTTGCTGATATTGTCCGCCAATATTGGGCAGACAATATTTTCCTGGAGGAAATATTTACGATGAGTGGCCTCTTTTAAGTAGCCTCTTTTAAATAAAATGGGTTAACCATTTGTTACACCGAGCCACCGAATCCGTTCGTCTGGCGGCGGTCCTTCAGAAACACGCCGAAATCCATCCCTGGAGGCTCTACGGGCAACGTCAATGTTGCCGAAGGTTTCTGAAGGACCTCCACCAAACGAACTTGCCATGGCAGTGTTAAGAACATCGATATAAAAAACACGACATTGTGGTGTAGTCAAGTTAGTGATAAATTCCGGCCGGATTTGAACAATGCCGGTAGCGATTCTATAAATAAAAGTTACTGCGGGAAAAATATAATCGGGGAATGCGCGAAGACACGCGCGAATAATAAAAGCGGAGATGTTATGACAGTTATCGGTATCGACCTGGGGACAACCAACAGCGCGTGTGGCGTGTGGACCGAGGAGGGCGGGAAGCTTATCCCGAACCGTTTGGGCGAGCTGCTGACCCCGTCGGTGGTGGGCGTGGACAAGACAGGGGAGATTATTGTAGGCAAGGCCGCGCGTGAGCGCCTGATCAACCACAGCGACAGCACCGTTGCCGCGTTCAAGCGCCTGATGGGCACCGACCACCAGGTCAAGCTGGGCAAGCACCAGTTTACCGCGACCGAGTTGTCTTCCCTGGTGCTGCGCTCGCTGAAGGACGATGCCGAGGCGTTTCTCGGTGGGCCGGTAACCGAAGCGGTAATTAGCGTGCCGGCCTATTTCAACGACAACCAGCGGCATGCCACCAAACTGGCCGGCGAACTGGCGGGCCTGAAAGTGGATCGCCTGATCAACGAGCCCACCGCGGCGGCGATTGCCTACGGGCTGCACGAAAAATTCGAAGGCACCTTCCTGATACTGGATATGGGTGGCGGCACGTTCGATGTTTCCATCCTGGAATTTTTTGATGGCGTTATGGAGGTGCATGCGAGCGCCGGTGACAACTTCCTGGGTGGGGAGGATTTTGTCGAGGTCATGATCGACCATGTGTTGCAGGAACAGGGTATCGAGAAAAGCCACCTCGATGCCCGGCAACAGCAAAACCTCTACCTGCAGATGGAGCGGGCGAAATGCCATGTGAGCCAGCACCCGGAACAGACGCTGGTACTGGAGTTGGGCAAGCAAAAGGTGGAGTGGAAGTTGACACCCGACCTGTTTGCCCGCCTTGTCACACCATTACTGCTGCGAACCAAACGGCCCATCGAGCGGGCGTTGATGGACGCGAACCTCCCCCCCAACAAAATAGACGATGTGGTGCTGGTGGGTGGCGCCACACGGTTGGCGTTGTTCCGCTCCACAGTGGGAAAAATGTTCGGCCGCCTGCCGTCGTGCCACCTGGACCCGGATACGGTGGTGGCCATGGGCGCGGCGATCCAGTCCGGCCTGAAGTCGAAGGACAAGGCGCTCGACGATATCGTGCTGACCGATGTTTGTCCTTACACGCTGGGCACGGCGGTACTGAATGACAGCAGCCCCGACGAGGGCGATTATTTTATGGCGATTATCGAGCGCAACACGGTTGTTCCCGCCAGTATCGTGCGCCGTGTGTACACGGCGCACGAAAACCAGGAGGAAATTAACATCAAGGTTTACCAGGGGGAAAACCGGCTGGTAAAGAAAAATATTTTTCTCGGCGACCTGCGTGTGCCGGTGCCGAAAGCGCCGAAGGGTGAACAGGCCGCCGATATCCGCTTCAGTTATGACATGAATGGTTTGCTCGAAGTGGATGTGACGGTAGTATCCACGCAAAAAACCTTTTCCAAGCTGATTGAGCACACCCCCGGTGCGTTGAGCGACGATGAAAAAGCCAAATCCCACGCGCGGCTGGCGAAGCTGAAATTCCATCCCCGGGAAAGTGAGGAAAACAGAATGCTGCTGGCGAAGGGGGAGCGTTTGTACGAAGCCAGCCTCGGCGAAAAGCGGGAATATATTGCCGAGCTGATGAAACGTTTTGACCGCGTGCTGGATTCGCAAAATGCCACCGAAATTAAAAAGGCGCGTGAGGTGTTGAAGCAGGAGCTGGACCTTCTGGACCGGGAGGGCTGGTTCTGATGGATCCGTGGGAAATACTGGAAATGGAACCGTCCGACGACCTCCGGCAGGTAAAGCGCGCCTACGCGAAAAAACTCAAACAGACGCGGCCGGATGAAAAGCCGGCGGAGTTCCAGGCCCTGCATCAGGCATATAAACGGGCGCTTTCGCTGGCGGAGAGGGCTCAGGTTGTTGAACTGGCAGACTCCACCTTTGATGGGGGTGAAGAGCTTGTTGAGGTAGCCGTTACCGCGCCCGAAACGAAAGCGGAGCCAATAAAAACAGAGCCAATAATTGAAGCGCCACCGAAAGCGGAAATTATGTCCGACGAAAGCGAAACCGTCGAGTTGCCGGACACCCTGGCGACTGTTGATAACGTGGATGAACCCGCGCCGCGGGTTCAGGCTCCCGAAATCGACGAGGAATACCAAGTCCGCCTGGCGGCATTTTTTGAAGCGTTGAACCAGGTGGATAGAGTGCTCGAAAACGACCGCTTTATCAGTGTCGAAAGCAGCTGGCATTTCCTCGCGAAAATTCCCTTTCTTCTGGAGGACGATTTTAATCGCGACCTCGGTTTCCAGGTGTTTAAACGCATCGCCGAGCAAAATATGCGTGGTAAGGACAATCCGTTGGTAACGGTGAATATTCTCGATTACTGCGACAGTATCTTTGGCTGGCAGGCCCGGCGCTGGTCCTATTACCGGGAGTTTGGCCAAGAGCTGTGCGACAAGGTGTTTACTCCGCTTGAGCAGTACAGCAAGCAAGACGATCCCTTGTCGGCACTTCGCGGCGGCGCCAAACTGGTTAAACGCAAAGCGAAGAAAGTCATCGAGGAGGTGGATACCTATTATTTTGCTGGTCTTTTTTCCCGCACCCTCGCATTAACGCTGGATTTATTCATTATTTACTGCGCTCTCTACATTACCGTGGGTGCGGTGATGCTAAAACTGATGGATCGGGACGAGACGGAGGTAAACCTGCTTATGCTTTTACTTACCTTGTTCGGTTATTTCATTATGGCGTGGATCATGGAAAGCTCGCCTCGACAGGCGACACCCGGCAAGGATCTTTTTGGTTTTAAAGTCACCAACCGGCAGTTCCAGCGTGTCGGCTATCTTCACGGGTTTGCTCGTATTCTCACCTTTATGCTGTCCCTCGCGCTGACGAAGTTTGCCTGGTTTGTAAACTGTTTTCTTGGCGGTAACCTTATTCACGATCGAATCAGTCGCACCTACGTGATTGATGTCAGGAAGAGCCAAAAGGAGCACAACCGCCAGGGCTGATCCGTCGATTTTTTATGCAGGCATATACATTGTCGTCAATCGTGGTAGAGTAGCGTTTACTTTCAGGACACGATCCGGTCGGATCATGTAAATACCGTAACCGGCTCCCCGAGTGGGTCCGTCGCCGGTAACAGTTCCTCTCAGCTTGATCCGTTTTCCGAACAACGATTTGTTGTATTTGGCAGTTCCCGCCAGAGCGCGGCTGCCGAAGTTTTCTCCCATCGATCCCAGGTGGTAACAGCGGGTGACGAGAAATTAGTATGTTCGATGTCAGTATTAACCCAACCGAATGGAGCGGCACGCTCAGCACATTGGATTCCAGGCTGATCGATATACTCCCGGCGGCGGCGTACATTTGCGAAGCGCCGTCCGGAAAGATTGTCCGTTACAATGATCGAGCCGCCAAATTGTGGGGACGGAATCCAGGCTCGAGAGAGGAGAATGATCGTTTTGGGGGTTCCCGCCGCCTGTTTAATCCGGACGGAACGCCAATACCGATGGCGGAATGGCCGATGGCGGTTGTGCTGCGCACCGGCAAACCGGTGCGGGACCAGGAATTAACCATCGAGCGTTACGACGGCTCCCGTATTACCACACTGGTCAACATCGAAGCCATTCGCGATACTGATGGGGAAATTATCGGCGCGATCAGTGTGCTTCAGGACATCACCCCACGCATGGAGCGTGAAAGGTGGCTGCAAAGAAGCGAAAGCCATTACCGTAAACTGCTCAAAAGCCTTCCGTCGCCGGCCTATATGTGCGACAGCGAAGGACTCATCACTTATTTCAACGAGCCGGCCGCGAAACTTTGGGGCCGGATGCCAAAACTGCATGACGCCAGAGACCGCTACTGCGGCTCTTTTAAAATAACCTCGATAGATGGTTCCCCGATTGATCCCGACGATAGCTGGATGGCGAAAGCCCTGCGGGAAAACCGGCCGTATCACGGCCCGGAAGTGATGATTGAGCGGCCGGATGGCAGCCATGTGACGGTAATGGCCCACATCACGCCATTCCGGGACGAAAATGGGGATGTTATCGGCGCAATGAATGTGCTGACGGATATCTCGGAGCGCAAGGCGCTCGAATTCAATACGCAGCGGCTGCTGAACAAGCTCAGCCTGGAGCGCGAACGCCTGGTGGAAGTGTTCGAGCGTTCGCCGGCGTTTATGGCGGTATTGAGTGGGCCGGATTTTGTCGTTGAGCGGGCAAACGAGCGCTGCCACGAACTTCTCGGGCGCCGGGAATTGATTGGTCGCACCGTGCGCGAAGCGATACCTGAAGTGGTGGAACAGGGTTACCTGGAGGTGTTGGAGCAGGTATACAAAACCGGCGAGCCTGTCGTCAGCACCGATACGCCGGTGACGATGCGCACTGGCCGGGGTGAACTGGAAGACCTTGTCCTGGATCTCGTTTATGAACCGCTGTTAACAAGCGACGGCGGGGTGACCGGAATCCTGGTCCACGGCGTCGACCTGACCGAGCGCAAGCACACGGAGGAGCAGCTTGCCGAACTGACCCAGGAATCCGAGCGTCTGCGGCGCCTGTACGAAACCATCCTGGCCAGCACGCCGGACCTGATATATGTGTTCGATCTTAACGGCCGTTTCACCTACGCCAACAAAGCGCTGCTGGATACGTGGGGGCAGAGCTGGGAGAACGCTAGCGGTAAAAATTGCCTGGAACTGGGCTACGAGCCGTGGCACGCCGACATGCACGACCGGGAAATCGCCCGGGTGATAGCCACTGGCCAGCCGGTGCGCGGTGAAGTCCCTTTTAGCGGCACCAACGGCACGCGCATTTACGACTATATTTTTGTTCCGGTTTTTTCCGATACCGGCGAGGTGGAAGCGGTGGCCGGTACCACCCGCGACATTACCGAGCGCAAGCAAATGGAGGAGGAGTTGCAGTGCCGGGCGAATGAACTGGCGCTCAGCGACCGAAAGAAAGATGAGTTTATCGCCGTGCTGGCGCATGAGCTGCGCAACCCGCTCGCCCCGGTGAGAAACGGTCTGCGAATAATGCAGATGTCGGACAACCCCGCGGTGACCAAACGAATCCAGGAGATGATGGACCGGCAACTCAGCCATATAGTAAGGCTGGTGGACGACCTGCTGGACGTATCGCGCCTGAACAGTAACAAGCTGTACCTGCAAAAAAATTATATTTCTCTGGCGGAAATTATGAATAGCGCGGTGGAAACCGTGAAGCCCGCCGTTAAGTCGGCGGGGCATAAATTAACGCTGGAAATCCCCGACAAGCCGATAGTGCTCAATGCCGATCTCACCCGCCTGGCACAGGTTTTCAGTAACCTGCTTTCCAACAGCGTCAAATACACGCCCCGGAGCGGCACTATCCGGTTTTCAGCCGAAGCCGAAGGTGATGAGGTGATCATCAGTGTGCGCGACAACGGCGTCGGAATACCCGCGTCGGAACTTGAAGATATATTCAATCTGTTTTCACAAGTATCACGGGACAGTGATCCCGATACCGCTGGGTTGGGCATTGGCCTGGCGCTGGTCAAGACACTGGTGGAAATGCACGGTGGCACCGTGACCGCTGCCAGTGAGGGGAGGGACAAGGGAAGCCTCTTTACGGTCCGGCTGCCAGCGGCCACCCGGCAGTCGGAACCCGTGGCGGAAAACCGGCCCCCGAACCGTTTTTTTGAAAAACGCCGACGCATCCTGGTGGTGGACGACAACCAGGATGCCTGCGGCTCCATGGCAATGCTGTTTGAAATGTTGGGCAACGATGTCCGCGAAGCCTACAACGGTTTGGAAGCCGTACAGGCGGCCAGGGAATTTTTGCCGGATATTGTGTTAATGGATGTGGGTATGCCGAAACTGAACGGTTATGAGGCAACCCGCCAAATCCGCGAAGAGCGCGGCGATCGCGATATGATAATCATCGCCGTTACCGGCTGGGGCCAGGAAGAGGACCGGGTGCGTTCCCATTTTGCCGGGTGGTGACGGGCACCTGGTAAAACCGGTCAGTCTGCAAAACCTTGAAAATCTGTTGGCGGAAATTGAAGATAACCGGACCAGCGCGGATTCAGAAATATAGTCTTTTGGAACCATCTCAAATTACCCTTGTGCGCAGGGGCGGCCCTTGCGGCTGCCCGCGGGTAACCGCAAGGGTTACCCCTACCAAAAAACACCGCAAGAGGTACCCCCACCCGGTTTGTTATCTATCGTGTAAACAAAACGTAAACTCCACCAAAACCTTTTTACATCCCTTCGCCTTAAAAGTTTTTCCATCTTTTCCTAACCTGTGTCACATCATAGTTGCACGGAACGGGAGAAAAAAATGAAACACATCGCAATGAAAACGGTTCAACTGTTTGTGCTGGCACTCGTCCTGTCGGCGGGCGGAGTCCAGGCGCAAACCGCTAAACAATATCGCATTCAACTGGCCATACTGCTCGATACCAGCAACAGCATGGACGGCCTGATCGACCAGACCCGCAGCCAGTTGTGGCAGATGGTAAACGAATTGTCCAAAGCAAAAAAACAGGGTACCGCGCCCGAACTGCAAGTGGCGGTTTATGAATACGGCAACGACGGCATTTCCCCCGACGTGGGTCATGTCAGAAAAGTTACCGGCCTCACCACGGATCTGGATAAGGTATCGGAAGCCTTGTTCTCGCTTCAAACCAACGGTGGGCAGGAATACTGCGGTTATGCCATCGATACCGCCGTCAGGAACCTGCAGTGGAGCAACGATCAGGACGACCTGCGATTGATTTATATCGCGGGTAACGAACCTTTTACCCAGGGGCCGAAAAATTACGCCGACGCAATTAAGCTGGCGAAGGAAAAGGGTATTGGTGTCAGCACTATTTTTGCCGGCGATCACGAACAAGGGCTCGCAACGGGTTGGCAACAGGGCGCGTTGCTGGCCGGCGGAAATTATATGAGTATCGATCCCAACCAACAGATCGCACACATCGCCGCGCCGCAGGACCGGAAAATAGCGGAACTGAACAGTCAACTCAATGCCACCTACATTCCCTACGGCACTGAGGGAAAAGTTGCCGCACAAAGGCAACAGCAACAGGACCGGAGAAATAATGAAGTCTCCCTTTCACTGCTGGCGCAGCGGGTTAAATCCAAAGTGTCGGCCGCGTACAAGCAGGCCCAGTGGGACTTGGTGGATGCACTTGAATCCGGCGAAGTCTCCCTCGATGAAGTGGAGGAGGAAAGCCTGCCGGCACCCATGGCGGCCATGAGCATGGAGGAAAAGAAAAAATATGTCGCCGATAAAAAACAGGAACGTGAAGCACTGAAGGCGGAAATTGCAAAATTGGCTGAAGAGCGCGACGAATACGTTGCCAGTGAAAAGCGCAAACAGGCGGACACCACTGCTGACACCATGGACGAGGTATTGATTGAATCCATAAAAAGCAGCGCAAAGGAAAAGAATTTCGCGTTTGAATAATTTGCTTCCGCATTCAACGTAGGGGCGGGCCCATGTGCCCGCCCTTTTTTTATGGCACAAACCCGAGCGGACACAGGGGTCCGCCCCCACATCAGCAAAACACTATCGCCATGTTGTGTAGTGGTAACCCTTGCGGTTACCCGCGTAGGCAGCCGCAAAGGCCACCCCCACAGAACAGCGGCGCAAATTCTCAAAAAAATCCCGCCAAGCGTAATAAATTCAACATCTTGCCAATGCTAGCCTAACGCTGCCGGTTGTAATTTTTTGACATTCGGGGCGAACGAAGCGCTTATCGAAAAACCATCCTTGTACAAAATATTATCGATGTAACATGGTTGAAATATTTTGCCACCAGAATGCGCCTGAAGATAAAGCGGGGGATTATGGCGACATTGGAGCTGGGTAAAAATGACAGTATTTTTACAGTTTTATGTCAGCCGGCTTTATCCATATGTCATCACCGCAAAAACAAAAGAGTTTGCCAGCCAGACTCGACAGCTTGATGGGCCAACGTACATGAAATTCTTCTCACGACCTATATTGTCCGCACTTTTTTTAATTCTTTGCTCGCAAAGTGCGTGGTCAGCCGAGACATTTTTAAGTGTTTTTCTCAACAACCGGCCGGTTCAGGGGCTCGAAGTTCGCCTCGATGATGAAATGGTTGGCGAAACCGCGTCCGAGGGTTCACTGACATACGAGATGGACGCCGGCGAACATATTCTGCAGCTATCCGAAAATGGCACCGTGATCCTGAATTACAGTTATCTCACCATGCAAAGGGAAAACGCGGAAATCAGTGTGGCGTTTTCCGACCTGGCGGAAGAGCCGGAGATCGTCATCGAGAAATATTTTCCCGGCGCGGAAAAAGCCGGCGCGCCTGGTATTATCCAGGGCAGTGTGTCCAGTGCCGATGGTATCCCGATCAGTGGAGCAACTGTTTCCCTGGTGGATACCGAATACCAGGCAACCACCAATGAATCCGGTGGTTACTTATTGGAAGTACCGCACGGCACCTATACGCTGGAAGTGAGCCACCCGGACTATAGAACTTCCACCCAGGAGGGTATTCGTGTAGTGGCCAACGTGGGGTTTGCGGTAAACGTTAATCTCTCGACGCCACGGCAGGAAAATAAACTCCAAATCGCCGCGCCTTCGTTGGCGCCGATTGAAGAAGTATTGATTCTTGGCCGTTTCGAACCCACCGATACAACGCTCGATATCGAGCGCATGTCCACGGCTATTGTCGATGCGATCGACGCGGACCAACTGGCCCGTTTCGGCGATTCATCGGCAGCCAGTGCATTGAAACGCGTTGCCGGTGTCGATGTTAACGATGGAAAATATGCGGTGGTTCGTGGCCTGGACAGACGTTATATTTCCAGCACGTTGAATGATAATTTGATGCCCACCACTGACCCGCTGCGACGCGATGTCCAGTTGGATCTTTTCCCCGCGAATATTCTCGGTAGTATCCAAATCCAGAAAAGCTACACCGCCGATATGCCGGGGGATACCACCGGCGGTTCCATTGGCATGGTAACGCGCAACGCGCCGGATGAGCGTGTTCACCAGGTTTCTCTTTCCGCTGGATACAACTTCCAGGTGACAGGTGATGACATCGTTACTTACGAGGGAAGCGACTCCGATTGGTTGACTTATGACGATGGTTTGCGCGATATGCCATCCGAGGTTGACCAGGTATTTTTTGGCGAAGCAGGCTCATCTTTCCACTCCGTCAACACCTGTAACAACTCTTCCTTCTGCGATATTTCGTATGAAGAGAATGCTCGCCTGGCGCAACAATTTCCGGCTATTTACGATGTTGAAACAGAGCAGGCGGAAGCGGATTTTGGTTTGGGCTATTCATATGGAAATCGGTTCGAACCTGGTTTTGGCAGCCTGGGATACTACGGCTCCGTCTCATTTAAAAATGAAACGGAAGCTCGACTCGATGCGGTGGTTAACAGTGTTACTGAAAGCACCACTTACGATCGAAGTACCAAGAGTTCCGAACTTGGTGCTTATCTGGTGTTTGGCCTGGAAGATAACCACGGGAGCGAATGGCTCAGCAGAACCATTTTCCTAAGACAGGCCGACGACGTTACCCGGCTGGAATCGGGTGTGAATACCAACGAAGACACTCAATTTGAAACCGCCGTCCTGCATTGGACCGAACGTCAATTTGTTGCGCAACAGCTCTCCGCCGCGCACTCATTTTTCGATACCCACACATTCAACTGGCGCGCCGGTGTCTCGCAGACTACTGTCAACGAACCGGACCGCAGAACGTGGACCTATCTTGAAGGCACTTTTATTCCTACCTTGCTGGAAAGAAGATATGCGGAGTTGACGGAAGACGGCCTGGATTTCGGGTTCGACTATTCGCTGCCGATCGACTTCAGTGCTAACGTTTCCACCGACCTGAAGTTGGGTTACTTGTATAACAATCGCGACAGGGAATGGGATTTGGCGCGTTACAGTTTCAGGCTGGGACGGGGCGGCAACCCGGACGATATTACCGCGGGCCCGGAAATACTGCTGTCGCATGAAAGCCTGGAAAATCAACATTATCAGCTGCGTAAAAGTACCGCCGGCGGTGACAGCTTCCTGGCTGAAATTGAAACCTCGGCCTATTACCTTCAGTCGGAAACAAAATTCGTCGATAGCTTTTCCCTGGTGGCTGGCGTTCGAGTCGAGGATAACGAGCAGACAATAGAATATCCATACGGCACCGACAGCGCCCCAAGCATTCTTGATGAGTTGGACACGTTGCCGGTTATCGGGTTTGGGTATTACTCGAACGATGTCTGGCAATTTCGGATTTCCGCCAGCCAGACGGTGTCGCGCCCCGGCATAATTGAGCGTTCCCAATCAACCATGTACGACCCCGATACCGATGAACAAATCTTTGGTAATCCGAATCTTGTCAGTGCTTCTATCGACAATGTCGATATGCGGTTCGAGTATTACTGGGACGACGGTGGCAGCGTGTCACTGGCGATTTTTGGCAAGCAGATAGATAACCCCATAGAGCGGGCCATCCCTGAAGGCTCCGGTTCCGCTGTTCGCAACTCCTATACCTTTAGAAATAATTTAAGTGCGGGCGTGAGCGGAGTTGAGCTGGATGGTTACAAGATTCTTATGGAGGACGCCAACTGGTCGATGTTTGTCGGTGGAAACTTGTCTTTTATCGAATCCGAAGTGGAGCTCAACGCAACCAGTTTGCGCCTGGAAGGGGAAGATTCCAAGGGGCGGGAGCTGCAAGGCCAGTCGCCTTTTCTCGCCAACGTCCAATTTGGTCTCGATCACAGTCCCACCGGCCAGCAGGCCACGCTGTTGATCAACTACTTCGATGACAAAATTTATAAAGTAGGAAGGGGATCATTACTGGGAAATGAAATCGAACTCGGACGGGTATCGGTGGATTTCACCTACGAGAAAGAATTCGAAAATCTTTCAAAAATAAACGTAAAGATAGAAAACCTGCTCAATGAGGAAGTCGAATACTCGCAAAACGACGTAATCATCGAACGTTATAAAAAGGGTACCGAGCTTTCGGTTAAATATACCCACAGTTTTTAAAAAAGATGAAACAAAAATTTGATAAGAATTTGGTCAGTTGCGATTTTCCTTTTAGTGAAAAGTATTGCAGCACCAAGAAGCCCTCGGAGTGTGGCTATTACGAGTGAATCAACCTTAAATTCAATAACCGACGGAATATTTGTTATGAAAAAGTTAAAGCTAGCATCGACCTTATTAGGGGCCAGCATCCTGCTTACCGCTTGCGGTGGGGATGACAACGATAACAACGGCGGCGGCAATCCCACGCCGACCCCCACTCCAACTCCCACGCCGACTGTAAGCTGTAACGATGGCCTGCCCGCGTTCGTAAGTTGTGTTGACGGTTCAGGCAGCGAACCCGATGTTTACACCATTTCAGGAACCATTGACGAGGATTACACGCTGGACCTGGATTCAGACAAGCAATGGATACTGGATGGTGTTGTAAGAGTCGGTTCCGGCGACCAGAACCTGGCGGACGAAGCGGCGGTAACCACGGTGAAGGAAGCTGGTGTGGAACTGACCATTGAGCCAGGTGTGCATGTGCGCGGAACCGCCGGCGCGACATTAATTGTTACTCGCGGCTCGCGTCTTCTGGCTGACGGCACAGCGGCCAGCCCGATTACTTTCAGCTCGCTTGAAGACGATGACTTCGACGGCCTGGGCGAATGGGGCGGCATTATTATACAGGGCTTTGCCCCGCAGTATGGCCCTGGTAACACAGGCGCCTGTTCCGCGGAAGGAATCTGTAATGTTCCCGGTGAAGGCAGCAGCGATGACAGCCCCATCTACTACGGTGGGACCGAGGCGGATGACGATAGCGGTATCGTGCGCTACGTGCGTATTGCCGAGGGTGGCCTGATCACTTCGCTGGATGACGAGGTCAACGGTTTGACCCTGCAAGGTGTGGGGTATACCACAACGGTTGAATACGTACAGGTGCACAACAACCTGGATGACGGTGTCGAATGGTTCGGCGGTACTGTGAATGCCCGCTATCTGGTGTTGACCGGTAACGACGATGACGACATCGATTTTGACGAAGGTTACCAGGGCAATATCCAGTATGCGCTGGTGGTAAAAAATCAAACCGAAGGTGCCACGCCACAAGGGAGCAACGACCCGCGAGGCATTGAAGCCAACAGTAGTGACGCGGATTATGTACCGCAAACCAATGCCGCGCTGGCGAACATTACTCTTATCGGCGGACCGGTATCGAGTGCCGAGCCGGGAATGCGTCTGCGAGGTGCCTTGACAACCGCTATTTATAATTCAGCGGTGATGGGTTTTGATACCGGTTGTGTTCGCATCGACGATGCAACTGTAGGCGAAACTACCGTCGCATCCGCTGTGACCCTGGTTAACGTTCTGGGCGATTGCACAGGCGGTTTCTACACCCATGAAGTTGCCGGCACTGAAACCAATGCGGGTGCGGCCACGTTGACTTTTGACGACGCTCACGCGATTACCGAAGCGGCGGCTCAATTGGGTGCGGCAACCACCATTACTGCCGTTAATAACGGTTCCGGTTTCACCTTCGATAACACTGATTTCGTCGGTGCGGTTGCGCCGGGCACGGCAGCTGCCGAAGCCTGGTGGGCCGGCTGGACCATCGACGGATCGCTTTAACAGTCTCTCTTCCTGACGGAACAGGTGCGGCGGCCAATTGGCCGCCTTTTTTTGGGTTCACTATTCGTCACCTTGGCCCAGCGGAATGACGCCCAGCGGAGATCCAGGGATATCGGAGTTCCGGACACTCCTTCTGAATGTCCGGTGGCGCGAACATGACATGCATAGGAAGATGAAAAAACACCTGAACATATCCGTCACGCTTTCCAATAAGAAACCCTCTCCATCAAATCCGGCCGTACCCTTTCCTCCGGCTTATTTACAAAACTGCCGATATAAATAAACCCCGCCGGCTTCTCGTCCGCGTTCAACCCCAGCGCTTCATGCACCGCTTTGTCATAGGCATACCACTCCGTCAACCACTGCGCGCCGTAACCCAGCGACGTGGCTGCCAGCAAAATATTCTGGCAGGCGGCGCCGACGGAAAGCACCTGTTCCCACTGCGGAATTTTCGGATGGTTGACATCCACCGAGGAAATCACCGCAATCACCAGCGGCGCGCGGGTAAAGCGTTCGCGTTCGAAGTTGACCAGTTTCTCCGTAATTTCCGGGTTATTTTTTTGCGCAATATCCGCGAGTACGTTGCCGAACTCCCGGCGCGCATTGCCGGTAAAAAGAATAAACCGCCAGGGGCCGATTTTGCCGTGGTCCGGTACCCGGTGGGCGGCCTTGAGGATGGTCTCGATTTCCTGTTCACCGGGGCCGGGTTCGCACAGGTCGTTGGCCATAACGGAGCGGCGGGTGAGCAACACATCGGTGGCTGAAGTCATAAAATCTCACTGTCTCTGGTTTTGGGTAAATGTGGGGTTGCCGGTATTGTACGGGCTACATTACCGGGTTCAAGGTGCGTATAATTCTTTGCTTTTCATCGAGCCGTGGTTTCATCCCAACAAGTCTGCGGCGGCACTATAAACAACAAGGCCGTTATTCTATGTCAGTTCGTACCCGTATTGCCCCGTCGCCCACCGGCGACCCCCACGTTGGCACCGCTTACATTGCGCTGTTCAACCTGTGTTTCGCCCGCAAGTATGGTGGCCAGTTTATCCTGCGCATCGAGGATACCGACCAGAGCCGCTCCACGCCTGAATCGGAAAAAGCCATCCTGGAATCGCTGCGCTGGCTGGGCCTGGAGTGGGACGAGGGCCCGGATGTGGGCGGCGCCAGGGGCCCGTACCGGCAGAGCGAGCGCAAGGACATCTATGGGGAATACGTGGATCAATTGCTGCAGTCCGGCCATGCCTTCAAATGTTACCGCACGGCGGAGGAACTGGACCGGTTGCGCGCTGAGCGCAAGGAGAAAGGCATCCATACGGCACTGAAGCCTTCCGACCTGAAGCTGCCCGAGGCAGAGCAACAAAAACGCGAAGCGAAGGGCATGCCCTATGTGGTGCGCATGGTGGTGCCGGAGGATGAAGGTGCCTGCGTGGTGGATGATCTGCTGCGCGGCAAAATGGACCTGGACTGGGCCCTGGTGGACGCGCAGATCCTGCTCAAATCCGATGGCATGCCCACCTACCACCTGGCCAACGTGGTGGACGATCACCTGATGGGCATTACCCATGTCATTCGCGGCGAGGAGTGGATCAACTCCGCGCCCAAGCACCTGTTGCTGTATCAGTACTTCGGCTGGAAGGCGCCGGTGCTGTGCCACCTGCCGTTGTTGCGCAACCCGGACAAAACCAAGCTCAGCAAGCGCAAGAACCCCACCAGCATCCTGTACTACAAGCGCGCCGGCTACCTGCCGGAAGCGGTGATCAACTACCTGGGCCGCATGGGCTGGAGCATGCCGGACGGTAGCGAGAAATTCACCGTCCAGCAGATGCTGCGCAGTTTCGATATTTCCCGCGTCTCACTGGGCGGGCCGGTGTTCGATGTGGAAAAGCTCAACTGGCTCAACGGCCTGTGGATTCGCGAGGATCTCAGCGATCGCGCGCTGGCCGACCGCCTGAAGGAGTGGTGGTTGAATGACGACAACCTGGTGGCGGTGATTCCCCAGGTCAAGCAGCGCATGGAAACCCTGGGTGATTTCGTGCCCATGGTCGGCTTCCTGGCCACCCGCAGACTCAACCTGAATGAGCAGGACTTCTCCCTCAACAAGCTGGACCTGGACACCCAGAAGAAAATTCTCCAGTTCGTCCAGTGGAAACTGGAAAGCCTGCGCATCTGGGACAAGGATGATATTTTCGCCGCCATGAAAGAACTGGCCAATGGTATGGAAATCAAAATCAAGGACTTCCTGGCGCCGCTGTTCGTTGCCATCTCCGGTTCCACTTCATCGTTCTCGGTGATGGACGCCATGGTCCTGCTGGGTTCGGACATGAGCCGCGCCCGCCTGCGCGAGGCCGTGGAAGTATTGGGCGGCGCCGGCAAAAAGGTGCTGGCGCGCTACGAAAAGGAATACGCGGCATTAGGCAAGGCGCAAGAGACGGTGTCCAATACCACCTTTCAGGATCTCTCGTAGGGGCAGACCCATGTGTCTGCCCTGACGCTGCGTCCGCCCCAAAAATTTTTAATACTAAAACGTTGTCAAAAAACGACTTCTCTGCGAAAGCACAACAAAAGCGATAACTGGTTACCCCGATGTCACTGATAACCCGAATCATCAAGCCAAAACAAACCGCGGAAACTCTCGAAGAGCGCATCGCCGCGCTTTCCGGTCACACCGATTCCGAACTTTTCGCTATCGCGACGAATTCGACCGAAGTGAAGCTGCAGGAGGCAGCGGTTCGCCGCATGGCTTACGGCAAGCCGTTGCTGGACCTGGCCTTGGGTGATTACCCGGCGAAAGTCAGCCAGGCGGCGCGCCAACATATTGGTGAGCTGCTGGAAGAAAATCCAGAACTGGTCGATACGTTGACAAATGAAAATATAAACCAGGCCGAGTTAATCAACCTGACTGTTCATTCCCCATCCGTGAATGAAAAATTATTTGCCGGCATCGATGACGAAACGGTTCTGGTGGATATTGCCATCAACGGCAAAACCACCCAGGTGCGGCAAAAAGCGGCGGAAAAAATCGAGGCTCGCGAACATCTGGAAACGGTACTGGGCACGGCAAAAGAGCGGGATAAATCGGTAGTTAAGATCATCAAGGCCAAACTGGAAGTGTTCAAGGCGGCCGATGCGGAATTTGCAAAAAACCGGGCCTTGGCGGCGGAATTGTGTGAGCGCGCTGAACAATTGGTCAACCGCGAGGCCGACGAACAATTCAAGCACCGACTGGAGAGGATAGAAGCTTCCTGGAATAAGCTGGGCGAAGCCGAAAGACGGGAATCCGACAACCGCTACCAAATCGTTATCGCCACATGCCGGCAAAAACTGCAAGCGAGGCTCGCGGCGGAAGCCGAGCGACAGGAACAGGCCCGCGAAGCGGAGCAGGCCAGGCAGGCAATGTCCGCGTTGAGCACTCAATTAAACGGGCTCGCCCGCAAACTGTATGAAGCGGAATCGGTGGATGCGGAACTGGAGTCGCATGTTGAAAGCAGGTTGCAGGAAGCAAACGCCGAAGCGGGAGACATAAAGCAACAGGGTTTTACTCTGGATGCCGAATATAAAAATTATTTGCAGACTGCTGAAGCGGTAAATGAACTGTGGCAGCAAATGAAAACCGACGGACCGTTGGCAAAACTGGTAAGCGAACTGAAGAGCGGGGATTCGGAAAAAGGCGGCGCGATAAAAACCAAAATCAATAACCTTTTACGCTACAAGTCGCTGGTGCGCGGCGACCTGCCCGGTATTGTCACCGAGGCCGGTGCCGCCATTGCCGATTGGGTTCAGGCCCACCGGGAAAAAGCAGAAAAAGACAAAAAGCGGCTGAAGAAAATCAACGAACTTATCGCCAAGGCCAACCGCGCCATTGCCGCCGGCCACGTGCGGCAGGCGAGGGGAATTACCCGCGAACTGAATGAAAAGCGGGAAAAGCACGGCGATTTGCCGGCAAACGTAACCGCCCGCCTGGAAGAACTGGACCAGGCCATGGCCAAATTGAACGACTGGCACGAATTCGCCGTGCTGCCGAAAAAGCAGGCGGTGGTGGAGCAAATGGAAGCGCTTGTCGAGGCCAATATACATCCCGATGAGCTGGCCGAACGGATCAAATCCCTGCAGCAGGAGTGGAAGGTTTTGTGCAAGGGCGGCGAAAACCAGGACCAGGATTTGTGGCAGCGCCTGCAAACCGCCGCCGACAAAGCTTTCGAACCGTGCCGACAATATTTCGATAAAAAAGCCGAAGAGCGCGAGCAGAACCTTGCCAAACGCGAGGAGCTGATCAGCCAGGTGAGCCATTATCTGAATGCGTATGATTGGGACAATGCGGTCTGGAAAGATGTTGAGCAGACAATGCGGGTCGCGCGGGAAACCTGGCAGCATTATTGGCCGGTGCCGAAAAAGAAAATGAATTCCATGCAGACGCGGTTTGATGCAATGCTGGAACAAATCCATGGCAAGGTAAAAGCCGCGAGGGAATCCATCGGTGACGCCAAGCAAAAGCTGGTGGACCGCGTGGAACAGCTCGCGCAGCAAGCGGATGTTGCCGGTGCGATCAATGAAGTAAAAAACTTGCAGGCGCAGTGGAAGACGCTGGATGCCCGTGTAAGCATGGGCAGAAAACAAGACCAGAAGTTGTGGAAGGCTTTCCGTGGCCATTGCGACGCCATATTCCAAAAACGCGACGCGGAATACGTCCAGGTCAATGCCGAACGTGCCGAAGAATCAGGGAAAGCCAAAGCATTATTGGAAAGGCTGGATAATATTCTTGGCAAAAACGGCGAGGAATTTTATCAGGCGAAGAAGAGCCTGCAGGCGATAAAAGATGAATTCCATGCGCTGGGCGAACTGCCGAAGGGTGAGCACGGCAAAATCAAAAACAGCTTTAATAAAAAACTGGAATTGATCGAAGATAAAGGCCGTCAACAGCGCAATGCGGCGATCAAACAAACGTGGGACATATTGTTCGAAGTGGCGAACGAAATTCGGGAATACGAACTTGCGGTAATCAAGGCGTCCGAATCCGACAGCGAACGGAGTGAAACCCTGGCCACCATTAAAGAGCATATGGAAGCCGTCCAAAACTGGCCTGCCGGTGGTAAGGACATTCTGCAGGCGCGCCTGAAAGCGGCTTCCAGTTTGAAGGCCGCGGACGTTGCCGATAGCGAGAACACTTTGCGGCTTTTGTGTATACGTGTCGAAATAGCCAAAGGTCAGGAAAGCCCACCGGAAGACAAAACCCTGCGGATGGAATACCAGGTGCAACAACTCCAACAGTCCTTCGGCCGTAAAAATATCGCCGATACCCAGGAGGCCTTGGCCCTGGAATGGGTTGCGATACCGGGCGTGGCAGACCCCGTTTATAGCGATTTGCTAAAGCGTTTTAACAGCAACCGGTAGGGCGGGTAAGCGACACTTCGGGCGCCACCCGCCATTGAACCCCCTCCTGGCCTCTCCCTTGAAAAGGTGGAGGAGCAGAAAATTCGCAGGCTCATTCCAACCTGTGCCTTTGACCGTCGTGCACCCATTGATACAACACCGGCAACACCAGCAATGTTAACAACGTCGACGAAATAATCCCGCCAATCACCACCGTCGCCAGCGGCCGTTGCACTTCCGCGCCGGTGCCGGTATTCAATGCCATCGGCACAAAACCCAAACTTGCCACCAGCGCGGTCATCAATACCGGCCGCAGGCGAACCAGTGCGCCTTCGATAACAGCATTAAATAAATCGGCACCGTTCTGGCGCAAATCGTGAATAAACGCCAGCATGACCAGGCCATTCAACACCGCAACACCAGAGAGGGCAATAAAGCCCACCGCAGCGGAAATGGACAGTGGCATATCGCGCAGCCAAAGGGAAATTACACCACCGGTTAAGGCGAGGGGAACACCGGTAAAAATAATCAGTGCATCCTTTACCGAACCGAATGCCATCAACAACAAACCAAAGATAACGGCGAGAGTAATTGGCACCACCAACGACAATCGTTGTTGCGCTGACTGCAGTTGCTCAAACGTGCCGCCGTAGTCCAGCCAGTAACCCGGTGGCAGTTTCACTTCGCGGGCAATGTTCTCCCGCGCTTTGGCAACAAACGAACCGAGGTCGCGATCGCGCACATTCGCCGTAACCACCACGCGTCTCTTGCCGTTTTCGCGGCTGATCTGGTTTGGCGCCGGCGCCAGTTGCAGTGTGGCAATTTCCGACAGCGGCACGTAACCGCCTTCCGGCAAGGCCACCGGCAATTCGTTTAAGCCGCGAATATCGGTGCGCAGATTTTCCGGCAGGCGCACCACCAGTTCAAAACGGCGGTCACCCTCGTAAATCAGTCCCGCCGATTCGCCGCCAATTCCCGTGGCAATTACCTGTTGCAGGTCGGCTACATTCAGTCCATAACGCGCCACGGCGGTTCGATCCGGAATCACCGACAGCATTGGTAAACCGGTAACCTGTTCAACGCGCGCATCCGCCGCGCCGGGCATGTTTACGATCACCCGGAGAATTTCCTGTGCCGATGCAAGCAATTGGTCCAGGTCATCGCCGAACACCTTGATGCCCAGGTCCGAACGCACACCGGAAATGAGCTCGTTAAACCGCATTTCAATCGGCTGGGTAAATTCATAGTTGTTGCCTGGCAATTGCCTGATCGCGGTTTCCAGTTCTTCCTCAAATTCCGCCTGGGTTTGTGAGGGATCGGGCCACTGTTCGCGCGGTTTTAAAATCACAAAATTATCGGCCACGTTCGGCGGCATGGGGTCGTTGGCAATTTCCGGCGTGCCGATTTTGGAAAATACCTTGTCCACCTGGGGGAACGCCTTGATCCGTTTATCCAGTATTTCCTGCATGGCCACCGCCTGGTCCAGTCCGGTACCCGGAATACGCAGGGCGTGCAGCGTCAGATCCCCTTCGTTTAGTTGCGGGATAAATTCCGAACCCAGGGTGGTGGCCAGCCAAATGCAAAATGCCACCAGCGCAAGCGCGCTCGACAACACCGCCCATCGCAGGCGCAGGGCACCGAGCAAAACGGGCCGGTAGAATGACTTTGCGGCACTCATCAGGCGATTTTCCTTTTCGCTGACTTTGCCATTCATAAAAACCGCCACCGCGGCCGGAACAAGAGTCAGCGATAGCACCATTGCTGAAAGCAATGCCATTACCACAGTGGCCGCCATCGGGTGGAACATTCGCCCTTCCACACCGGTGAGGGAGAATAACGGAATATAAACAACCGTGATAATAGTAATGCCGAACAGGCTGGGGCGAATGACTTCGTTGGTCGAGGCGAAAACCACTTCCAGCCTTTCCTTAAGCGGCAAGGCCTGACCATTTTTTTGTGCCTCCCCCAAACGTCGAATGGAGTTTTCAACAATGATCACCGCGCCGTCCACAATCAAACCAAAGTCGAGCGCGCCCAGGCTCATCAGGTTGGCGGAAATCTTCGTTTGCACCATGCCGGTTATCGTGGCCAGCATCGCCAGCGGAATGACCGCCGCGGTTATCAACGCCGCGCGAAAATTCCCTAACAACAAAAACAAAACGGCAATAACCAATAGCGCACCTTCGATCAGGTTTTTTTGCACGGTGGCAATCGCCTTGTCCACCAATGTGGTGCGATCGTAAACCGCTTCCACTTTAATGCCGGATGGCAGCGAAGGTTTGATGTTCTCAAGCTTCTCCGCCACCGCACGCGCCACTTCGCGTGAGTTTTCCCCCATCAGCATCATTGCCGTGCCGAGTACGGTTTCCCTGCCGTCCCGCGTGGCGGCGCCGGTTCGCAGCTCGCGGCCAATCGCCACGCCTGCCACGTCGCGAATACGTACCGGCGCATTGTGACTGTTTTTGATATAAACGTTTTCGATGTCGGCAATGGTTTGCAGTTGGCCTGGTGAACGCACCAGCAGTTGTTGCCCGTTGGTTTCGATATAACCTGCGCCGCGATTGCTGTTGTTGCGTTCCAGCGCGCGGTGGATATCTTCCAGTGTGACCCCGAAATTCAACATTTCCCGCGGGTGTGGCGTGACATGATATTGTTTGTCGAAACCGCCGATGGTGTTGACTTCCACTACGCCCGGCACCAGGGCCAGTTGCGGTTTGATAATCCAGTCCTGGATTTCGCGCAGCTCCATCGCGGTGTATTCGCCGCCGTCGTCCCGCGTTGCGCCGGGCAGGGCTTCCACCGTGTACATAAAAATTTCGCCGAGCCCGGTGGCTATCGGTCCCATTTCCGGTTCCAGTCCTTCGGGCAGGGAATTTTTAATGGCGCCGAGGCGTTCGTTAATCAGGTTGCGGGCAAAATAAATATCGGTGCCGTCTTCAAACACCACCGTTACTTGCGATAAACCATAACGGGACAGGGAGCGGGTGTAGGATAAATTCGGCAGCCCTGCGAGCGTGGTTTCCACCGGAAAAGTAATGCGCTGTTCGGCTTCCAGTGGCGAGTAGCCCGGCGCGTCGGTGTTAATTTGCACCTGCACGTTGGTGATATCCGGGACGGCATCGATAGGCAGTTGTTGATAGCTCCAGATGCCGACACCGGTAATGACCAGTGTCATCGACAACATAAGCCAGCGCCGCGCGATCGCGAAGCGCAATATTGAATCAATCATACGCTCCCCCTAATGATGATGCGCCGCGCCGGCCTTTTCCAAATCGGCTTTGATTAAAAAGCTGTTTTCCACCACGTAGCGGTCGCCCGGGTTCAGGCCCGCCAGCACTTCTGTAAACTGCCCGTCGGTTCGCCCCAGTGTGAGCGGCCGGACTTCATAGGCGTCGCCCACCTGGATAAATACCACCTGCCAGTCGCGGAAGGTCTGCAATGCGCGGTTGTCCACCGCCAGCGGCACCTGGAATTCGTCGACGGTGACGAGTCCTTCCACCATCAGGTCGGGCGTCCACATATTGCTGCTGTTGTCGAGTGGCGCGCGGGCGAGAATACTCGGGCCGCCGTGCTCGGTGGGTGTCAGGTAGCGAATTCGTGATTCGGCGGCGCGATCGCCGGCAATAATATTTACCGGCTGCTTCGGTTTAATTTCAGTGGCCTGCGACGGAAATACATTCAACTCAACCCACAGGTGTTCATAATTCGCGATAGTCAACAGTTCGTTATCCCCCGTCACTTCACCCGGGTTGGCGTGGCGTTGAATAACCGTGCCGGTGATGGGCGAGGTAATGGTGTAACTTTGCAAACTGTTATTGGCTTCCACGCGCAACAGGGAATCGTTTTGTTTTACCTGGTCTCCAATCGACACGCTGACATTTTCGATAATGCCGGGATAGCGCGCGCGAATATGGCTTATTAATTGCGGGTCCGGCACGGTTTTGCCATACAGGCGCAAACGCTGGTGCAGAATTTTTTCGCCCGCGATTTGTGAAACAACACCGGCTTTTTTTGCCATTTCGGGTGCAATATACACGCGTCCTTCGTGGGACTCGTATTCCCACTGGTGGCGTTCGCCTTCCACCGTTGCTGTTACTTTTACGTCGAAAGAATGCGGCTCTTCTACAGTTAAATCGCCAAGCAAATAATTGTTACGCGGCGAAAACGAAATGGTGTCCACGTCGCCGCCCAGGCGGGTCAGTTCAACCTGCAAATCAACCTTGTCCAGGGGAACAGGTTTTCCATCGCGGGAAACCCAGGCGCGATACTCCGGCGGCACGCCGGTTTCATAAATCGCCAGTTCCACTTGTACATTACCGTCCATTAACAGACGGCCATCGTGCGGGCCGCGTGCTTCTTCATGCTCCTCTTCGCCGTGCTCGTTGTGACCGTGATCGTGTTGGCCAATGGCGAAATGGTTTAGCAGCATCAGGCTTATAATCAAGCCGGTGATTAAACCGTCGCGCCGGCGGTTATTTGTCACAGTAAAAATATTCATTGGTTCACCTCGGGCGCAAGGGCGGGGTAGTTGTTGGTGGGTTCTCCGCTGGAGTAACCTGGCAGTGTCATGGGCGCGGCGGTTAACTGTTCTATATCCGCCTGTAAACCAAGCGCTTCCGCCGCGGTATCAATTAAATTTCGTCGCGCCTGGATTAAATCCTGCTGCGCGGCCACCAGTTCGAGGTAGCTGTACAAACCGCGCCGGTAGGCGACCTGCGCGTCCGCCTGCGCCTGTTGCAGCAGGGGAATGACGTGGTTGCGCAATTGCCGGACTTTTTCGTAATGGGTTTGATTGGCGGTAAGCAGGGTCAACAAGTGCGTGCGCAATTCCAGTTGCGCTGCCTGCCGTTGCACTTGTGCTTCCGTCAGTTTCGCTTCCGCTTCGATAATTTCGCCGCGATTGCGACGCCCGCTAAATAAAGGCACACTCAAACCGGCAACCAGAGCGTTCTGGTCGTCCTGCTGAAATTGCTTGACGCCCACCCTCCAGCGAACATCGGTATTGCCGTTGGCTTTCGCGAGTTTGAGTTCCGCCCGCCGAATGGCAATGCCGTTTACCAGGCGTTGCATGTGCGCGTTATTTTCCAGGCGGTTCACAAATGCCTGCTGCGATTGCGGTTGCGGTAGTTGCAATAAATCACCGCTGACGCTATCGAATGCGGCGGGGTCGCCGGCCCACATCCGCGCCAGTTGCAGTTTGGCAATTTCAACCTCACTGGCGGCTTGGGCAATAGTCAGTCGGGCCTGCGCCAAAGCGGCTTCCGCGCGCAACGCTTCGGCGCGCGGACTCGCGCCTTCCTTTACCCGTCGCTGCACGGTCTGTAACGCATTTTCGGCCAGGGCTTCGGCTTCCAATGCCAGTTCGTGATGCGCCTGCGCGGTAAGCGAATTGACAAAACGACGTGTGGTTTCCGCCATTACTTCCAGCGCTTGAATTTGTCGCTCCACGTTTAACTGTTGTTCCCTGGCATCCGCGGCGGCAATTCGGCTGTTGCGCTGGTTGCCGAGTTCAATAACGGAAGACAGGGCGACGGTCGTTTCAGCGGAATCGAAAGATTTGAAATTATTGCTGCCGGCAAAATTTTCCACTTCGAGTTCCATCTCCAGCGCCGGTTTTAACGCGGCGGTTTGTCGCGCGCCCTGCAGTTGTTGTTGCCGGGCATTAAAAACAGGCAGGTCCGGATGTTGGCGCAAGGCCAGGTCAATGGCTTGGTTCAAATTTAAATCCTGCGCGGTTATGGTGTTGTGTGGTACGAGCCAGCAACACAGAACCGCCGGCAAAAATAGCAAACGACGGTAATTAGCGCCTTTAGCGAGCGTGTCAAAAATCATGGAAAAGACCTCTCTGGATCTATCGTGCAATTGGCACCATTCAGCAGTGATTGCTGAATGGTGTTTCGATTAAATCAGGTGAAGGTCTAAACGCGGGGTGGGCGGAATTGTTTTTCGTAGATGGCGGGATAAACGCGAACAACATAATCATCCGTTTGGACAGGTACGCCGTATTCGCATTCCAGAATCAGGGTAACAGGCAGCCCCACCCCGCACGCGGCACCGTGGCAGTGGCAGCAGTGATGGCAGTCGAACTGCGTTGCGGAATTTTTATCGCGGGTTAATTTATCTGTTGTTTGATCATCGTGATCAAAGGAAAGATGTTCCGCGCCGCTTTGATGGAATTGATGCACATCCGCCAGTGTTAACACCGGTTGCACGACAAATGTCAGGATCAACAAAAGGCAGATGAATTTATGCATGGGCTTGGCTTGGTATTTTTTATTGCCGGGATTTTACGGTGTTATCCCCCGCATCACAACCGGACGAACTGCAACAGCTGTGACCGGTCGCTGTTTTTTTGCTTCCGTCATTGTCTTTTTCACCGCGCAATGTGTTCAATGCGTCGCGAATGATTGATACCGCCGAATGTACGATCAATATGGCGATCGCGGCGCCTATCAACCAGTCCGGCCAAGCCGCGCCGACCCAACCGACCAACAATGCCGCCGCAATAACGCCCAGGTTGGCGAGCATATCGTTGCGTGAGCAAATCCAGCTTGAACGCAGATTGATGTCGCCCTTGCGATGGCGATACAACATGGCGAAGCAGGTAACGTTCACCATCAGCGCCAGCGCGCCGATGGAGGTCATCATCAGCGGTTCCGGCGTGCTGCCGAACCACCAGCGGCGGATGACATCGAGCAGCACACCCAGGCCCAGTATCAATTGCAGGGAGCCATTCAGCAGCGCGGCGCGGGCGCGATGCGCCAGGCTGTGGCCCACCGCGTACAGGCTCACGGCGTAGACCGCCGCATCGGCCAGCATGTCCAGGGAGTCCGCCATCAGGCCGCTGGAATCGCCGATCCAGCCGGCGGTGAATTCAACCGCGAACATGGCGGCGTTGAGGACCAGCACGGTCCACAACAGGCGTCGCTCGCTTTGATTGGTGGCGTCAACGGCGCAGCAGTCAGACATAATTCGACCCTGGAATTCATTTGATGAGGCGGATACCATAAACCTTCCAGTCACTGGAAGGTCAAGCCCATGCGTATCGGAGAACTCGCCAAAGCGGCGCACATCCCGAAAAAAACCATTCGCTATTACGAATCCGTCGGCCTGATGGCCAACACCCGGCGCGAGGCCAACGGCTATCGGCGCTACCAGCAGCGGGATCTCGACAACCTCATCTTTATCCGCCGTTGCCGGGAACTGGGCATTTCCCTCCAGCACATCAAGCAATTGGTGGACCTGCAAGGCAGTACCGGCGCCCCCTGCCAGCGAGTGGACAAGATCATTGATGAGCAATTGGAGAAGGTTCGGCACACCCTGGAGGAGCTGAAGGCGCTTGAGCAAACATTGAGCGCCCTGCGGGGGTGCGAAGGGAATACGGTGGATCAGTGCAAGATTTTGCGGCAGTTGTCGACGCAGGTGGTTGAGTCGGAGGCGGCGACTTCGTAGGGTTGGCACCTGGGGATATAAGTTGGTTAGTAGCCACTAAGCGGGAGAGGCCCTCGGCCGAAGGGGTTCTGAAAACGCATGAATACATCCCTGTAGCTCCGACGCGCAGGGACGCGCTAATGCCGCGATGGCAGGACGCCAATGAGTGGCCTCAAGTCTCCCTGACTTGAGGGTTAATCATCGAGTCACTCCTTTGTTCAAATAACCCTAACTATAAAATTAGCGATTGATCTCGGTTCTGTCGTGTAAAAGAGTTTATGATTCCGGTGACATTGCAAGATAGACCAAGGGTCCCACATACATAAAAATTCATAGGCGATGAAAATAATGAAAATAATACGGATAGGCTTGGTGCTGGTGCTCTTCGCGTCAATTGTTGGATGCGACAAACAGTCGGTACCGCACCAGTCGGGTGCGCAGCTGGAAGGTCAGTCATACGAAAATAACGGATTTCAAATCACGTTGCCGGAAACATGGACGATTTGGGTGGATAAGGAGTGGCCGGAAGGGTACACCCAAGTCGTTGCACAATCGGATAACGGTATTAGTTTGTATCTCGACATATACGATATGTCGGAGCGAGAGAATATTCCCACTCTTGGCGAAAAAATGAAAAAGACACTTTCGTTTCTCGTGGACGAAGATGAAAGGAACAGTTCTGAATTTGAGGTCGGTGTTGCGGATTTCGGCTTTTCCAAAGGCATGTTTACCCATGCGGTTACTCCCAACAAGGATTTTTATCTTGAAGGCTATCTGCATGAGGGCGAGCGATACGCTGCATTTCTTTTATTTGAAACGCCAGCACAGTATCACACTGGCTTTGAAGATACTGCAGCGTCTATATACAAAAGCATCAGCTACGTGGAATCGGGAAAAACCCATTAATCTGACTCTAATTAAAAATAAATTGAAATAGAAAATAAGCAAGCATAAAGGAGAAAAACCTATGGAATACGATGGAAAATGGATCAGCGAAATCGGTGTAAAGAAGTATAGAAACGCTGTCAAAGCACAAAATACTGCAAATATTTCCCTGCTCAACACGCCTCAAGAGTTGGAACAAAAATTTAAAGAGTGTAATTTTGGTTGTCATCATCCCGGCTATCGGGTTGTGCAAAGGACGCAGGAGTGGCACGAGGTTCTTCGCACCCTGGATCAGATTGATCCTGTGATAGCTGGTATTGCTAATGGTGTAAGAGATGTAACGTACAAAAAGGTTAACACCCTTGGCCACGGAATTGAGCGAACTGCCGAGGGGTTGCATTTGAAGGGAAGTGAAGCGTTCCAGGATGTGGGTGCAGAAAACGTGGCTGTTTATAATTCAGTTGTATCGCTGGTCGAGAAGATTCTGAATTTTGACTTAAGCGTAATGGATAACCCCATCATGCAGATGGTGACTTACGTTATCAATGAGTACTGCTCGGCTATTCCCGAATTTATCGTGGAAAAGCTTGTTCAAGATGGAAGTATCAAATTTAGCGATGGGATTAGCAAGGCCGAACTGTTAAAGGCCGTACAACACAGGTTGATTGGTGGTATCAGCGCCGCTGATATAGAACAGTTTTACCCCTACATTGAAAAATACGGAAAACGAGCGATAGGCAAGCAGGTTGGTAAAAAGCTCAGCGCCGTGGTCGCTGCAGCGATTGCGACCAAAATTGCCAAAGGGATGCTGGCACAGTCTCAGGAGAGTCGCTACATCAGAAAGGAGCTGGTCAAGATCAGAAATGGGCTGAAGACAGCAAAAGGGGGATACGCTAAGGCCTTACTGACACTTCTGAGTGCCCAGGGAACGCTGGGCATAGCCGCTCGTGATAGTCGCCGCCTGAGAACAGAGAGTTTTGTGTTGTGGAAAACCCTGCGATTCGATCTGAATGCGTAAGCTCCCCCGTCAAGTAGACAACCCAAAAGTAGAACTTTTGTAAGCCCGA
>CAYVIB010000003.1:204198-221475 GCA_964451365.1 uncultured Cellvibrionaceae bacterium | reverse complement strand
TCGGCTTTGGCGATACCTCCGACTGCTTCAGCGGCAACTGTGGCGGCTCCGGCAGCTCTTCAAGCTCCAGCTCTTCCAGCAGCTCCAGTTCCTCATCCTCCAGCTCCAGCGGCGGCAACAACAGCGGCTGTCAATGTAACTGGTACGGCAGTCTGTATCCGTCGTGTCAGAACCAGTCCAGCGGTTGGGGATGGGAAAACAATCAGAGCTGTATCGGCGACAACACCTGTAACGATCAGTGGGGTGACGGCGGCGTGGTTTGTAACTAAGCCTGATCCAATCCGGTTGAATTAAACCGGGTTTCCAATCAAAAGGGGCGGTCTATCCGCCCCTTTTTTTGTTTTAAGCCTCTCGCACAGACTGTATTTCCATACAGAATCCCACCACAACTTTCTTGCAAGCTTCCTGTCTATGGATTACTGTATATTTAACCAGTTATTCAGTTGTTCTACCCATGGATACACCCATCACTACTCCCAACCAAAAGCCCACCCTGGAGCAGCTGCTGCGCCGGGGCGATGTGTGGCGGGGACACTCCCAGGTATTCACCCCCGGGGAGGTTGTTTCCACGGGACACGCGACGCTGGACCCCAAACTGGTTGGCCGGGGCTGGCCGCTGGGAAGCCTGGTGGAGGTTTGCCTGCCGGAGGCTTTTAACCGCCACGGTTGCTTCGGCGGAGAATGGCCGCTGCTGACTCCGGCAATTAAAATATTTTGCGAATCCGGAACCTTCGTCACGCTGCTGAACCCACCGGCATTACCTTTTGCCAGTGGGCTGATTCAATTGGGAATCCCCCTGGATCAACTCCTGGTTACTCACGCCGCAAGCCGGCAGGATTTTATCGCCAGCTTCGTCGAATTAAGCCGCTCGCGCCACTGCGCCGCACTGCTGGCCTGGCAACCCAGGCACTACCTGAACTATACGGAACTGCGCAAGTGCCAACTGGCCTGTGCGGAACAACAAGGGCTGTATTTCCTTTTGCGCCCGCATAGAAGTAAAAACCAAAGCTCCCCGGCACCGTTACGACTGCTGTTACAACTGCAGGCGGAAAACCTGCGAGTGGATATTTTCAAACAAAAAGGCCGATTCAATTCCGGCGAAGCAGTTATTTCCCTGCCGCCAAACTGGTTGCCGCAAACCGCGCACCGGGAACTGGGCAGTTCAATTTTCCGGCCCACGGCAGCCAAAAAATCCAATATCACACCTATACGTTCCAAGCCCAAAACGGGGACACTCCTGACATGAACAAATCTGACATGAGCAAAAGTAGCGAAAGGCTGTGGCTGGCAATACGGCTTCCTTATTTACCTTTGGAAGCGGTTGCCTGCCAGTTTGCAAACGAAAAACCCTCGGTCGTTACCGAAAAACAACGGGTGATATGCGCCAACCATAGCGCATTGCAGGCGGGTGTTTCAGTTGGCATGCCGCAAGCCACCGCCCAGGCCCTGTCCAACTGCGACACCCATGAAAGGGATCAAATGTTGGAAACGCAGGTGTTGAAAGCCCTGGCGGAAAGCGCTTACCGTTTTACCCCCTATGTGGAGTTTTACCGCAAGGACACCCTTATGGAAACCGGCCTGCTGTTGGAAATATCCCGCTGCCTGAACTTATTCGATGGTCTGACCAACCTGTACCAACTGGTGGTGAATTTTTTCCAGGCCATTTATCCGGATTACACCTTGTGTTACGGGCTGGCCCACACGGCGCCCGGCGCATGGTTGCTGTCCTATGATGAAATGTCTTATGGTGGGTTGTCCCGGGAAGAGTTATCCCGGGAAGAGTTATCCCGGGAAGAATTGTCCCGTGAAGAGACACCCAGCCTGGAAACACCGGAAGGAATCCCGGACAAACAACATTTTCTTCAACGCCTGCAAAAACTGCCCGTGCAACTGTTGCGGGAATATCCCCAGGCCGTGGAAAGCCTGGAAAAAACCGGCTTTGAAACTCTGGGCGATATCGTTAAGCAAATCAACAGCCAGTCGCTGGCGCCGTTGCGCAAACGCTTTGGCGACGGGTTCTGCCGCCATATCAGCGAAACCTTCGCCATCGAAAATAATTTTGAACAAAAAACCCTTTTTGAAAAACCACGGACCACGTATACACCGAAAGAATACTTTAACCAGAATATGCAGTTCGATCATCCCGTTGACGGTATCGATTTGTTAAAGCCCCCGATGGAAGCATTGTTACAAGAGCTGGACATTTACCTCAATCAGCGGCAACTGCAGACCCAGGGCGTTGAATGGCGACTATACGATATTTACCAGAACAAAAAAGTTATCAAGGTTAACTGCATCGGCGCCCGCCGCGGCGGTAAAACTTCCTGGAAATTATTGTTTGATTTAAGCGTTATTCAGTTCGAAAGTATGCAACTGCCATTTGAAGTGGATATTCTTGAGCTGGAATGCCAACACGCAACCCGACAGGAAGGCATTAATGGCAAACTGTCTTTTGATGGCAAACACGCCGGCAACGATAGCGAGTTGGAAATTACCCTGGCCAAGCTGACCGCCCGGCTGGGCGACAAGGCGGTTTACAAAGTCAGTTACCACAACAATCACATTCCGGAAAAAAGCTGCGAAATGATTCCGCTAAATCAAATCGCAAATACCGAACTACCCGTTGCGCAACAGGTAGCGTCACGGCCAGGATGGCTGCTCAACTCCCCTGTTCCTATCCGCTACAGGAACAATCAGCTTGAATGGCAGGGCAAGCTGGATTTAATCCAGGGGCCGGAGCGCATCGAAGGCAACTGGTGGGACACACCCACCAAGCGCGACTATTTTGTCGCACAGAGGGAGGACAACCTGCGGGTGTGGGTTTTTTACGATTTAAACAATGAGGAATGGTATGCCCACGGAGTTTTTTGACAGGGCTGTCTGATGTATTTTGCCCAACTGCACTGCATTACCAACTACTCCTTTCTTAAAGGCGCCTCGCACCCGTGGGAGCTGGTGGAACGCGCCTTCAAACTGGGTTATAACGCACTGGCCATTACCGATGAATGTTCCCTTACCGGTGTGGTAAAAGCATATACCGCCGCGAAAAAATTCGAGGAAGAAAATTTCAAGCTGATTATCGGCAGCACGTTTACTTTGTCCAGGGGTTGCAAACTGGCGGTTATAGCGCCGCACCGGCGCGCTTACGCGGAACTGTCCGGTTTTATCACCCTCGCCCGGCGCCGCATGCCCAAAGGAGAATACGAAGCGCATATGGAGGACCTGCGCTTTCGCCTGCAAACCTGCCTGGTTATCTGGCTGGCGGAACCGGGTCTGGAAAACGCGGAAGCCATCGGCAAGGAGCTGTCACTGGCTTTCAAAAACCGCTTATGGATTGGCATCAATCATCAGTTAGCTGGCGGCGAGCAACAACAGTTCCGACACTGGCAACAGTTGGGTAACCAATACAATATTCCCCTCCTCGCCTGCCCCCGGGTGCTGATGCACGACAGGGAGCGCAAACCGCTGCACGATGTACTTACCGCCATCGGTCAAAACACCTCGGTAAACAAGCTTGGCACCCTTTTGCAAAGTAACGCGGAAGCCTGTTTAAAGCCGCTGGAGGACATTTGCGATCTCTATGCGCCGGAGTTAATTGCCCAGACTGCGGCTTTTGCCGAACAATGCACCTTTTCGATGAGAGAGCTACGCTACCAATACCCTTTGGAACTGGTGCCGGAGAAATTCACGCCCATTGACTATTTGCGTCACCTGGTAAAAAAAGGCGAAAGGGAACGCTGGCCAGAAGGCACGCCAGGGGATGTGCGGGCTTTGCTGGAAAAGGAACTGCAACTGATCGAGGAAAAGAACTACGAATTTTATTTTTTAACAGTACACGACATCGTCAAATTCGCCAGAAGCAAAGATATTCTGTGCCAGGGGCGCGGCTCGGCGGCCAATTCCGTGGTGTGCTACTGCCTGCGTATTACCGAAATCCGGCCGGGGCAAATCAACGTGCTGTTCGAGCGTTTTATTTCCAAGGAACGCGATGAACCGCCGGATATCGACGTGGATTTTGAACACGAACGCCGGGAAGACGTAATCCAGTATATTTACGGAAAATACACCCGCCAGCGCGCCGCCCTCGCCGCCACGGTAATTACCTACCGCTCGCGCAGTGCCGTCCGCGATGTGGGCAAGGCGCTCGGCCTGGAGCCTTCGTTAATTGATTATATGGCCAAATCCCTGGCCTGGTGGGACCGCACCGGTGATCTGGCCCAACGCATCGAAGCCGTTGGACTGCAACCGCAACAACAATTATTGCGGATGTTTTTCGAACTGGTGCAACAGATTCTCGGCTTTCCCCGGCACCTCTCCCAACACGTGGGCGGCTTTGTGATTACCCAGGACAAGATCAGCGAACTGGTGCCACTGGAAAACGCCAGCATGCCAAACCGCACGGTTATCCAGTGGGACAAGGAGGACCTGGAAGACATGGGCCTGCTGAAAGTGGATATATTGTCACTGGGCATGCTCACCGCACTGCGCAAGGCGCTGGAATACGTACACCAATATGAACCTGCGATCAAGGAACTGGAGGATATTCCGCGAGAGGATGAAGCTACTTATAAAATGCTGAGTCGAGGCGACAGCATTGGTGTTTTTCAGGTGGAATCGCGCGCGCAAATGTCCATGCTGCCGCGCCTGAAACCAAAAAAATTTTACGACCTGGTGATTGAAATCGCTATTGTTCGCCCCGGACCGATTCAGGGTGATATGGTTCACCCTTATTTAAGGCGGCGAGACAAAATTGATAAGATAACTTACGAAAGTCCGGATATTGAAAGTGTTTTAGAACCCACCCTGGGCGTGCCGATTTTCCAGGAACAGGCCATTCGACTGGCCATGGTGGCCGCTGGCTTCAGCGGTGGCGAAGCGGATCAATTGCGGCGCGCCATGGCAACCTGGGGTAAAAATGGCAATCTGCTTCAGTTTGAAAATAAGTTTATCCAGGGCATGCTGAAAAACCGCTATTCGCCGGACTTTGCCCACCGCCTGTTTGAACAGATCAAAGGTTTCGGCGGATATGGTTTTCCCGAGTCCCACTCGGCCAGTTTCGCGCTATTGTGCTATGCCTCCTCCTGGCTTAAATACCACCATCCAGCCGCATTTTATTGTTCGCTGCTCAACAGCCAGCCGATGGGGTTTTATTCCCCCTCGCAACTGATTCAGGATGCCCGGCGACACAACATTAAAATTCTGCCGCTGGATATCAATATCAGCGAGTACGAAAACAAGCTGGAAAAAATTGGTACCGATGAAGGCAAACCGGTGTGGGGAATACGTCTGGGTTTTTCCCAAATTAAATCGCTGGATACCAGTAAGGCCGAAATTATTGCACAGGCGCGGCAGGGGCGGCCCTTTACCTCGCTGGACGACCTGGCCTGGCGGGTGGGCCTCTCCAGCACGGATTTACAGGTGCTCGCCTCGGCCGACGCGCTGCACGCTATCAGCGGCAATCGCCACCAGTCCCGCTGGCAAGCGGCGGCGGTCAGCCCGCAAAGCGAACTGCTAAAGGACACACTGTTCGATAATGCCCGGCTGACTACCCGCGCACCCGGTATTCAAAAGGATGTCACAACGGATTATCAGATGACGGGGCTGACGTTGCGTGCGCATCCCATGGCGCTGTTGCGCAATGAATACCCTTTTAACCACTGTATAAAACAAAGTCGACTCCCGGAATGGGGAAATAAACGGTTTGTCCAGGTGGCAGGATTGGTTACCGGCCGCCAGCGCCCGGGAACGGCCAACGGAACCATATTCGTTACATTGGAAGACGAAACGGGCAATATCAATGTGATTGTATGGAGAGCCACCCAGGAAATGTTTCGGCAGGAATTGTTGACCAGCCAATTGTTAATGGTAAAAGGCCGACTGGAAACCAAGGACTCGGTAATTCACATTATTGCCAAACGGCTTTATGATTTTTCAGACAAGTTGCAGAATTTCAATTTAAAATCACGGGATTTTCATTAAGTATTAGTGGAACCTATCTCAAAATTGCAGCATTGCACATTGCGAGTTTGTCCTCGGGGGAAGATTTCAAAACCCTCAATTCAGGGAAGAAGTGAGGCCACTCTATGGCATCCCGCCATCGCGGCATTAGCGCTTCCATGCGCGTCGGAGCTACAGGGACGTATTTATGCGGTTTTGAAGCCTTTCCCCCCGATGACAAACGACGGTCGAAGTGGGATTCTGCAAGCTGCTATCACAAAAACTTCGGCACAGTTTTGAGATAGGTTCTAGCAAAAAAGGCAGAAGCGCTGACCACATTCTGGTTTTATTATGAGTTTTACCTTTCAATTACAGATGCATTAATTAGCCGTTACCCGCCGATCTCCAACAAACCGGAAATCACTGTACTCCTGCGAACTGTGCCGCTCAAAATTTTTAAAAAACAGTGCCGTTCCCTCGATATCGGTTTTTACTTCCCGTGGAAATAACGTATCTTCCACAACGGCAAAGGAAAAAAACAAGTTGAAATCGTCAATGGACACGGAAAAGGCAGGGGAAAGGCTACCTTTGTTGGTAATACTCAAAAAATCAAGTTTTTCCGTTTCCTTATCAATAAATAGTTTTCCTTCCAGCTTCCGGGTTTCGTCCTTTAGGTCTTTAATGGTGGGTTGAAAGGAAATGACATAGTGATCCCGGGTTTCGCTCCGCAAAGCAAGAGAGTCCAGGTCGACAATTTCACCGAGGGAATATTCCTTGCGCATTTCCTGTCCTACGCTGTCGGCATCGTCTTGCACCCAGCGCTCCCGATGCTCTTCCAGTTGCTGTTCCGTCGGGGGCTGGCCGTCAATTGAAACCAATTGCCAGCGCCTGGAGGGCTCCAGGGAGGGATTGTGCTCGATTACACGGGTGGATTCAGAATCCGTCAATTCCATGCGATATGCCCATGCATCCCTGTTGGCATCCACCGTCTCGATACTATTTCGCACCATATTTTTGTAATCCACTTCGGCAAAGCAATATCCGGCATAAGAACTGCCGGCAATAAGCAAGCCTATCAATACTCTTTCCAAGTGTCTCTCCTTGATATTCCCCTGAGCATTGGTAAATATCTGGACTGGTAAATATCTGGGCTGGTAAATATTTAGACAACCGCTGTATTGGACAACTAAGTATCCCCCGGGGTTCGGGTAATGTGAACTTTGCGACTTTCGGCGCAGTCTATAAAAAGGCTAAAATGCCAGCCGCCGGTAATTCCAGAATACATCAATGTTCCGGCACAAAAATTTTCCGCCGACTTCGAATCCAGCCAATCCATGACTAAAACGATCAGCGCAGCAAGGTCAATGTTAAAAAAACTCCTCATCGGCACAGGTTTTTTGTTACTGGCGCAGGCCCTTCCCTTGTCTGCCGATAACGGCAACGGGGGCGAGGAAACGGTATATGACCTGACCTATCACGTCGAACTGGTACCCAAAAAGGATATTGCCCGGGTTTCCATTGAAATCCCCGATGCAAGACTACTGTCAGAACTGGATTTCCGGATCAAGCCGGGCATTCACAACAAAGTCGAGGCCAACGGAAAATTAAAAATTAAAGACAACCGCGCCATCTGGACTCCCCCGGCGAAAAAAGCCCGCTTCAGCCTGGAGGCGAAGTTATCGCACCAGCGCGAAAACAAAACCTACGATGCGTTGATGACCGGGGATTGGGCCATCTTTCGCGGTGACGACATTATTCCCGCGGCGAGAGTCACAGCCAAAAAAGGAGCCAAATCATATGCAAGGCTGGTGTTCGACCTGCCCTCGGGCTGGCGCGTCAACACGGGTTGGGAGCGGGACAAAAGCCGGCAGAAGGGGGATAAAAACCGCCCCGAATTTATTGTTGACAACCCGGAGCGAAAATTCGATCGCCCGACCGGCTGGATGATTGCCGGCAAACTGGGAACCCGGCGCGACCAGTTGGGCAGCACCCGGGTATCAATCAGCGCTCCGATGGGCGCGGAAGGCCTTCATCGCATCGAAGGGTTGGTGTTTTTGGGTATGATCTGGCCGGAGATGGAAGAGGCCTTCGGCCCCACCCCACCCAAATTTTTAATTGTCGGCGGTAGCGACCCGATGTGGCGCGGCGGCCTTTCCGGCCCCAATTCCCTGTTCCTTCACTCGGAGAGACCGCTGGTAAGCGGCAACGGCACCAGCTCCTTTGTCCACGAGTTGGTTCACTCCTTCACCCGTATTCAGGGGGACGACAACGACGACTGGATTGCAGAGGGCATCGCCGAGTTTTATTCCTTTGAATTACTGTATCGCGCCGGTGGTATCACGCCCGAGCGGCGGGAAAAAATTATCCGTTCCCTGGCCGACTGGGGCGAGGATGTCAGAACCTTGAGAAAAAAGTCCTCCACCGGCCCGACTACTGCCCGGGCTACCGTCCTGTTCGATGAACTGGATAAAGAGATACGCAAAGAGAGCAACGACAAAAAGTCCCTTGATGACCTGACCCGGGAGCTTATCGACGTGCGCCATGTTTCACTGGAGGATTTACGGGAAGAATGCCGGGAACTCATTGACAGGGAGTGCAAAACGCTCGACAGCAAGCTGCTGGATTAAACATGCATACCCATGTGGGGCGAACACAATATTAAATCCACATTGAATTAAATTCGACGATAACTTTTCCCCATTTCCATGGTCACACGTCCCCGTTGGATAAAACATTAGCACCTGGCAGGGTTTTCCTGTAAGCTGCACGCCCGCCAGTTGGACTGGCTCCTCGTTTTTTGGCAGTTATCACCTTCATGAGTTTTATTTCCCTGGGGCTTTCCGCTCCGATACTTAAAGCCGTAGCCGACCAGGGCTACAAAAATCCTTCTCCCATTCAGGCCCAGGCGATCCCCGCTATTCTGGCGGGCCGCGATGTCATGGGCGCGGCCCAGACAGGCACCGGCAAAACCGCCGGCTTTACTTTGCCCGTTCTGGAAAACCTCACAAAAGGACCGCGACCTCGCGCCAACCATGTTCGCGCCCTGATACTGACACCCACCCGGGAGCTTGCAGCCCAGGTGGGCGAGAGCGTAACAACCTATGGCAAACACCTGCCCCTGCGCTCAACCGTTGTGTTTGGCGGAGTCAAAATCAACCCACAGATGATGCGACTGCGCCCGGGCGTGGATATCCTGGTGGCGACACCCGGCCGCCTGATGGATCTTCACAACCAGAACGCGGTGAAGTTCGACCAGCTTGAAGTGTTGGTACTGGATGAAGCCGATCGCATGTTAGACATGGGCTTTATTCACGATATCCGCAAAATTCTGGCCCTACTGCCGACGCAGCGGCAAAACCTGATGTTTTCCGCCACCTTTTCCGACGATATTCGAAAACTCGCGAAAGGCCTTGTCAACGATCCCGTTGAAGTTTCGGTGAATCCGCGCAATACCACCGCCACCACGGTAAAACAATGGGTGTATCCGGTGGACAAAAAACAGAAGCCAGCCCTGTTAACGCAATTGATTCGCGAAAACCAGTGGAGCCAGGTTCTGGTATTTACCAAAACCAAGCACGGCGCCAACAGATTGGCCCGCCACCTGGAAAACGCGCGCATCAAAGCGGCGGCCATTCACGGCAATAAAAGCCAGGGGGCAAGAATCCGGGCTTTGGCCGATTTTAAAAAAGGATCAGTCAGCGTATTGGTGGCTACAGATATTGCGGCAAGGGGATTGGATATCGACCAACTTCCACAAGTGGTTAATTTTGATTTGCCCAATGTAGCGGAAGATTACGTGCACCGCATTGGCCGGACCGGTCGCGCCGGCGCAAACGGACAGGCCGTGTCACTGGTATCGGCCGATGAATTTAAACAGCTTTCCGATATCGAGCGTTTGATCAAACAGGTTTTAACGCGCAGGACAATAGACGGCTTTGAGCCTGTTCACGAGGTACCGGAATCCCGCCTCAACCCACCCCCCAAAAACAAAAGCGGTAAACGCCCGCGCGGGAGAAAACCCGGTAACAAAACAATAACCAGTGCGCGTAAAGGCACGAACGGTTTCAGCTTGATGCGGGGATAACTGCTACAGGCTTCGACAGGCAACAAAAAAGGCAGCAGCCTTCCGGCCCTGCCTTTTTCATTTCAATTTAACCCCAAGGCTATCGCCAGGTAAAACCGTGTGAGGAGAGAAACGCCCTGCAAAAAGCGTTGTTACCAGGCGTTGTTACAACGCAACAATATTTTCCGCTTGCGGGCCTTTCTGGCCTTTGGTCACGGTAAACTGCACTTTTTGCCCTTCGGCCAGGGTTTTAAAACCCGTGCCGACGATAGCACTGTAGTGAGCGAAAACATCAGGACCGGAATCCTGCTCGATAAAACCGAAACCTTTAGATTCGTTAAACCACTTAACTGTACCGGTAGTTGTAGACATAGTCATATTCCTAATTTAACAAGAGTAATTAAAGCCTGTGTGAAAAAGGCGGTTTGGCTGGAAGTGTTGCTATTACTTATGAAAAACAGGACGAGGTACAACTGCAAACATCCAAAGGTATACATAAATATTTAAACGTACTGTCAAGCTCGGGGCAGAGGATCCTGCTTTACTGCTCTGTCAATGGGTTTTTATTGCAAGGGCAACTATTTCACATTGACATTTTTCACCAATCTCTCAAGTTAACCGTTTAAGTGCAACGCTTCTGCTAACAGCCCGGTTACATATGCTCTGGGGAGCATGTTCAGCCTGCAAAAAAGAAGCCGGCTCATGTTCTCACCAGGGTCGGGATCCGCGTTTCTAGTCTGCCATTTTTGCTCCTCCTTGTATCAGGTTGCCTGGTTAATAAAAAATGAAAAAGAGCGCATAACAAACATTAATATCGCCAATACTGCCACGCTGATATCTTCCACCAGGGAGACGGTACTTAAAGGCACTTTCAAAACAGCTCCCATTCGGGAGCTATAAATGTCCAGGTTCTCCCGTAGTGCCTGAATAATCCCGACGGCACCAAAGACAAAAAGCGCCACGGTTGCCAGGTACACCACCAGAGGTATGGCGAAAGAAAAATAAGCTAAACCAAGAATTAATTCGAGTACCGGATAAATGTAGCCATAGGCTTTTATTTTTTTTGCCAGCAAATCGTAGGAGGCGAACTCCCGTGCGAACGATTCGGGACTGAACAGTTTCAACATGGCAAAAGAGCACAACAGGAAGCCCATGTAATAGTGCATTCCGATCAACAGCCCGTCTTTGCCACGATCGGCGAGAAAGAAAGCCACAAACAGGGATACCGAAAGCAGGACAAGCAACGGCCAGTAGTCCAGAATATTCCTGCCGCGGGTAACGTCCCGCTTTTTTAGGTCGGCTTCTTGTTGGATCACCATTTCCACTCGTTACCGTGCCACCCGTTGATTTGAATTTTTTCCTATCCGGCAAGTGTTGTACAAATTTCTCACGACCGTTTTCCTTTTTTCACGCAGGCAGGCGCCCGCCCGGCAACAGCGAATTTTTCGAAAATGCTTCGTGAATAATGTGTACTGCTGACATGTGCGGAGTAAACTTGCTTGCAGACCTTCCCTCCTTTTTGCATGGGACGCTAACCGCATTCAACCGCGGCTTCAATACGAACCCAGTGCCCGGGAGGTTCGAACCAATATAACAAAAAAATTTAACCTGCAACGCATTAATACCCGCCAAAATAACAGGGCTTTTAATCTGGAGCGAAAAAAATGTCGTCAGTCTGATCGTCCGCCCAAAAATATTGGGAAAAGAAGTAGTGGGAAGAGCCAAAGAGAAATAATTTGACAGATATTTAACGGCGCCGCTTTTATAAAGCGTCGCGAATCCGGCACAAGATGACCTTCCGTCGGATCGTGCTTTCCCGCCGGCAACCGCGTTGGATGTAAAGATATTTAAAAACAATTTTCTGATGTCCGTCGCTTGAAGAGCGCTATCCGGTACCGGACAAGTATCGGAAATTTTGTCGCGTGAACTTGGATCGTCCAGATCGCCCGTCTCATTCCCCGGCATTGTGTGAAGGTATCGTTGGGCGATCCGGTGTAGAATTTCAATAACTTGGTGTACTGCTGCATGTTTGATAATTTGCATCGTGCCTGTTAACCCGCTCTCATAAATTTTTGTGACGGCTGAAGTCACTTTGGTAACTTCAACGACACTGAATCACGGCACTCTTTGCAAGAATTGCGTTGATCATTGTAATTTTTACCTCGCCCCAATAATTACCGTTAGCGCATGCTCACTTCGTAAAGCTCGGATACGTTGCACCGTGGGAATTACTGGCGTCCAATTAATTTATTAGTATTAATACAGCGTTTCCTATCTTTATTGTTAAACTTGCAACTGCACATTGCGTGCCATATTCAGGTCCGAAAAAGCAACCCCGGAATACCCGGTAAACTGAACTCTCTTTACCAATGGCATGCTCCGTGCTCTGTCAGACTCATTCCAGGAAAACCTGGAACAGGTTTAAACTCCTGGCCGGGAAACCTGCCGGGAATTCCGAAGGTACCACCAAGGGACCAGGTTTCTTTTAAGAGGGTGAGCGGTATGAGAATCGAAGATGTAATGACAGAAGATTTTGAATTAATTGATCCTTCAGCGAGCCTGCGCGAGGCCGCCATTAAAATGCAGGAGCTCGATTGTGGTTTCCTTCCCATCGGCGGGCCGCAGGACGAAAAACTGCGTGGCGTCGTAACGGATCGCGATATTGTCGTACGCGGACTTGCCGAAGGCCTGGATCCGGACGAGGCCACGGTAAGCGAGATCAAGACAAATCGTATCCTTTATTGTTTCAAGGACAGCGACCTGGAAAGCGCCGCCGAGGCCATGCGGGAGAATCAGGTACAGCGGCTGGTCGTGATCGACAGCGTGGAGAACAAACAGATGTGCGGCATCATTACCATCGGCGACATATGGCGACATCACCAGGAACGGGAAGCTGCCGAAGCCGAGCGGGGAATTAAAAGCAGCGCGGCTTGACTCTTTTCACCAGGCCTTTTACTTAAACGGCCGTTGCATGCCACAGCGGCCATTCCTATAAAACCGACTCGCTACAGAATCAGTTCCCAATAAGCAACATCGAGCCATACATCGAATTTTTTACCCACCTGTTTAAGCAGGCCCACCTGTTCGAAACCCAGTTTTCTGTGTAGCGCAAAACTTGGTTCATTCGGCGTTGCGATGCCTGCCAGAATACTGTGAATTCCCCGCCGCTTAAGCTCATCGATCAATCGCAGGTACAGTGCCGTTCCATACCCCTTGCCCATCGCCGATTGCGCCAGGTACAGGGTGGATTCAACGCAGTAGCGATAGGCGCTGCGCGGTTTCCATGTGGCGGCATAGCCGTAGCCAAGTATTTCATCGCCATCTTCAACGACCAGCCAGGGATAGCTTGCGGTAATGTCTGTTATTCTTTTTGCAAATTCGTCCACCGGTACGCGCGTTTCTTCAAAGGTAATGGTGGTCTTTTCCACATAATAGTTATAGATGGCGCACAAGGCGGCGGCGTCCTGTATTTTTACATCGCGGATTAACATCTCTCAACTCACTTTTTTATGTGGCCCACCGTTGTTTACAGGCCCTCATCCTGTTTGAAAAGCTGCTCAAGTTCCCTCCTGCCTTCGTTGGCGATTTTTAACAATTCGTCCGTGTCGTCCCGATGTTTTACCGCCTTATCCAACAGCGCATTGTCGTGCTTGCGGAAAACATCCACCTTGCCGATAGCCTGGCCTTCGGTAAACCCGAGAGCAATAAGCGTATCCCTCGCGGCGCTCAAACTGCTTTCCACCAGTTCGCGTATCACATGCTCGACACCTTCCGCCTTCAGCTGGTAAACATGCATTCTGTTGTGGGCGCGGGCAATAATTGTCAACCGGGGATAAGCTTCGCGCACAGTCCTGACAATAGCCACGGAATCCTCTATTTTATCCACCGCGACCACCAATACCCGCGCGTGATCAATACCGGCCGCCTGCAGCAGGTCCAAGCGGACAGCATCGCCAAAAAAAATTTTGTTGCCAAAGCGCTTAACGAATTCCACGTGCGTGGGGTCCTTGTCCAGCGCGGCGAAATGAATTCCATTGGCCGACAGAATACGACCGATAATCTGGCCGAAGCGCCCGAAGCCGGCAACCACCACCTCAGGCTCGTCACCTGTCTCGCCATCGTAATTGGCCGTGCTCTCCGTCGCCGGAGTCGTTAATCTCTTAAACAGGGCCACCACCGGCGAGGTAAGCGCCATCGAAATGCCGACAACGATAACCACATAATCGGCCAGCCCCTGGTCCACCAGACCGAGGCCAACGGATTTGACCATGACCACAAAGGCAAATTCACCGCCCTGGGACAACATTAATCCCAACAGCAAGCCTTCTTTCCAGTTGCAGTCACGAAAATGCACGATGCCGGCAATCAACAGTGTTTTCACCAGCATAAGCGCCAGCGCAAAACCCAATATCAGCAGTGGCTGGGAAAGCAACAGCGACAAATCGAGGGTCATGCCCACCGCGATAAAAAACAGCCCCAGCAGCAAGCCCTTAAACGGTTCAATATCCGCTTCCAGCTGATGGCGAAAACTGGAGTTGGCCAGAATGATACCTGCCAGGAACGCACCCATGCCCATCGACAGGCCGGTGGCCTGGATAAAAACAGCCGTGCCCAACACAATTAATAAAGCCGCCGCCGTAAGCACTTCCCGACTGCCGTGCTGCGCGATCAGGCGCAGTGCCGGGTTCAATGCGAAGCGGCCGAAAAGTAAAACAGCCACCACGGCGAGCGGCCGAACCCACCAGGCCAATGCCTGGCTGGAATTTTCCGCGTCGGCGAACGGCGTCCAGAAATCCACAAGCAGTAAAATGGGAATAACCGCCATATCCTGCAGCAACAGAATAGAAAAGCCTTTTCGGCCAAGCGACGAACCCATAATGCCTTGCTCATCCATTAGCTGCACGGCGAAGGCGGTCGAGGAAAGACTGAGAGTCAAGCCTATCAACGTTGCCAGTTTCCAGTCGGGCACCAGGGTGAAGTGGATAAACAGGCCGATAGCGACAGCGCTAAGCAATAATTGTCCCCCACCCAGCAGCGAAATTTGCAGGCGCATGCTCCACAGTTTTTCCGGATTGAGTTCCAGGCCGATAAGGAACAACAACATCACCACACCGAATTCGGCAAAATGCAGGGCCGTTTCCGGATGGGAAATAAAGTTCAACCCTTCAGGACCGATGAGTGCACCGGCCGCCAGGTAACCTAAAATGGCACCGAGCCCGACACGGCGAAAAAGCGGAACCGCAATAACGGCGGCGGCCAGGTAAACCAGTACATGCGTTATTGCGCTGTGTTCCATACTGCTTAACCTTTTACCACGCAACGGATAAACAGCACGTAGCCAAGCGCTTTATCGATGGCATTGACTGAACAGGCAGGGCAGTGGTTATTCATGAATATTGTTTGAAGTTATTTTGGTGGCAGGGAAAATACAAAGCTTTCGCACATACCTATCCATTCGTGAAGCGACTTTTTGGTTTTGATCCCCTCCGAGTCGACGAAAACAAAGCCCCTGAGCGGTTTGCCGGTAAAATCCATCTGCCGGACGTACTTTCGCTCCAGGCAGCGCTGGTAATTGTCGAGCCCCACCCGCGCCATCAAATCATCGCCGTCAATCCCGACACACATATGCCCGCCCACCATAAAGGCGAGGCCGCCAAACATTTTGCGTTCGCTTACATCTTCACGGTCGACGAAATAGTAGCGGACGCGTTGAGCGAGTTTTTCACTGTATGCCATGCTGATTCCAACTCATACGTGTTTAACACGTGAATCCACACATTTGAAAAGACAGGATAATTAAATCGGAATGAGAGGTTAACTACAAGACGGGATTAAAACGATTGAATCAGAAGCTTTCCCACCCAGGCGTTCAACCCACACTTGCCCGCAAGTGCTCCGGCACAAGCGGTAGCAGGTGAGCCACCTTATCGGGGTTGCGGATAACATAAATTCCATGAATGCGACCATCGCTCATTTCCAGGGCGGTAATTTGCAGCGTACCGTCCCGCTCCACGCTGACGTATCCCGGCAGGCCATTGACCATCAGCTCTTTTCGCCATAAGGGTTCAATATTATTGGGTTTTCGGGCCAGCCCGGCAAACAATCGGCAGACCTTCTCCAAGCCGAAGATGGGCCTGAGCGCGGCGATCTTGCGTCCGCCGCCGTCGCTGTAGAAACGCACGGAGTCCGCCAGGAGTGTTTTCAGCTTACCGGTGTCGCCACTGCGGGAGGCGACAAAGAACTCCTCCGTCAGGCGGGCGCTCTCATCCGGTGTCACGGTATACAGGGGAACGCCCTTCTTCACCCGCGCCCTTGCACGGCTGGCCAGCTGCCGGCAGGCCACCTCGCTTTTGTCCAGGGTAAGGGCCACTTCCGCAAAGCTCAGGTCGAAAACATCGCGCAGCAAAAATGCCGCCCGCTCTAGGGGCGACAGGCGCTCAAGAGCCAGCATCAGGGCGAAGGAAATATCCTCCGCCAGTTCGGCTTCCGGGTCGATGGAGGTTACAAGCGTTTCAACCAAAGGCTCCGGCAGCCATGCACCGGTGTAGGTTTCGCGGCGGCGGCGCGCCTCCTTCAATCGGTCGAGGCAAAGGCGGGTAACGATTCTGGAAAGGAAAGCCTTGGGATTTTCGACCTTGTCCCAATCGGTTCCACGCCAACGCAGATACGCATCCTGGACAACATCCTCCGCCTCCGAAACCTCCCCGAGCATGCGGTACGCCAACCTCACGAGATATCGACGATGATTCTGGATAATTCCTTCCACTACAACCCTTCCATCACGAAACCGCGGCTTTTGTGGCAGTACCGCCCGCGCCGCCGACGGGATGAATATTCCGGAAGCCGACAGCAATGCGGTTCCAGACATTAATGGCCCCGATCAGCAAGGTCAGGTTAACGGTTTCCTCTTCGGTGAAATGTTGCGTCACTTCCAGGTAGTCCTCATCCGGCGCATGCGTCTCGGCGACCAGCGTCAAAGCGTCCGTCCACGCGAGGGCAGCCCGCTCCCGCTTGGAATACAGGGGAGACTCGCGCCATGCCGACAGCAGATAAAGCCGCTCCTCGGTTTCACCGGCAGCCCGTGCGTCACGTGTGTGCATATGGATACAGTAGGCGCAGCCATTGATTTGCGATGCCCGTGCCTTTACCAGGTGGATCAGGCTTTCCTCAAGCCCGCATTCCCGAAGATGGTACTCGAAAGCCAGCATGGCTTGCATGCTCTCGGGCGCGGCAGTGAAAGCGTTCAGGCGGTTTTTCATGGTTATCTCCTCGTTTCA
>CAYVIB010000003.1:0-204098 GCA_964451365.1 uncultured Cellvibrionaceae bacterium | reverse complement strand
CGGGCGCGGCAGTGAAAGCGTTCAGGCGGTTTTTCATGGTTATCTCCTCGTTTCAATTGGATTGATACCATGAAGACGAGATGAAAAACCCAAGTGTGACATGACAGAGAAATTTTTGTATATATCCACTTTTCTGACCCACCGATTACTAAAACGGTGGAAACCTGGACATCCAGAATGGTTTCTGCATATTCTATTTGGATAAATCGCAGGCAAAAAGAGAATAATCGGCGGATAGCAAGGTTCACTATGGAAAATTTACTTTGTCAGTCGGAAAAAGCGGAATAAATCGATGCAAATAAAACGGCGTTTTATATTCCTGCTCTTCACATTATCCGCAATATATGCGTGTGAGAATCACGCAGGTGAAGAAAGTGCGAGGAACCAGCCAGCAACCAAAGCGGAAGCTGTTAATCAGGGCGATGCGCCGTCGCACAAAATATACGAGTTGGTAAACGACAGAAAGGCGGAGTTTTTTGCTGATTTTGATTCAGATGGAAAGCAAGATCATCTTCAGTTGGTAAATTCTGACTCTCTGCCACCCAGCATTGTTAATGACTTTAACGTTATTTACGCTTGGCCCAATAATGGAGAAGGCGAACGCCCCGCTCTTGCCGAAAGCGGGCCAATTTCATTGCTGATAACGACTGCCTACAAAACAGACAAACAAGATAATTTTCTAATTGTTGATCCAAATCCAATTTCCATCCTGGCAACGGATGCAGCGAAAGAGATGTTTGTTGCCAAACGAAATAATCCCGATAGTTCCGCATGGAAAGAAATTGGTAACAACGCCGTCGGAGACATCCTTGTTATACCCACGGAAACAGGGATCGACTCATACCTCTACTGGGATGGGAAAAGGTTTACCTCACTGGAAGTGCTTGAAGTTCCCTAAGATCTTATTTTATTGGAACTGCATCAGCCAAGCGGCGCAACCCAAAAATGCGGTTTGCTCGTGGTTGATCACACCGACGGGGATATCAGCAACATAATGGCTCATAACACCCTTCTGTGAAAAACGCTCCACGAACGGACTCTGCCGCAGAAAATCGATAAACCGCGGCAGTATGCCGCCGGCCAGGTAAACCCCGCCTTTTGCGCCATAGGTCAGTGCCACATTGCTGGCGACACTACCGGTAAAGCCGCAGAATAATTCCAGTGTTTCGCGGCAAAGCGCATCGGAACCGTTCAGGGCCCGTTCGGTGATCTGGCTTGGCTCCAATACTTCCGCCTCATGGTCCTTCACTTCGACCAGCGCCCGGTAAAGATTGACCATGCCGGGGCCGGAGACAAACATTTCCGCCGACACATAACCGTGCTGGTCCACCGCCGCCTTGAGCACTTCGCACTCCAGCACCGTGGTCGCCGGCACATTCACATGGCCGCCTTCGCCGGGAATCGGCAGCCAGCCCGTTCCCGCGCGCGCCAGCCCCGCCACGCCCAGACCGGTGCCGGGGCCGAGAATTGCCTTGTTGCCCACCGGGTCGGCAAAACCGGACTTGATCGGCACCAGGTGCTCTTCCGTCAAACGGCTGGTGGCAATGGCCAGCGCGGCATAGTCGTTAATAGTGGCAAACTGCTCGAACTTGAACTCCCGCTTCACATCCGCCTGCGAAAACGCCCAATTGAGGTTGGTCATACGGGCGTGGTCACCCTCTATCGGCCCGGCAATCGCGACGCAGGCACTTTTAGGCGAAACGCCGTCAAGCCCGTCGATATAGGTTTTCAATGCGTCGGAAAAGGTGGGGTAATCCCTGCCATTGAGTATCCGGATATCGGTAATTTCAAACTCGCTCCCTTCTTTTGCTTTGGCCAGGGCAAAACGGGCATTGGTTCCACCGATATCGGCGACAATGGCAGGAAACATATCTTCGGTTCTCCGTGGCTGTGAGGGGGCAATTTTTGAAGTGGCGCCACTCTATGTAAAGGTGCCGGGAAGGTCAAGACAACACAAACCGCTTTTGCGATCTGAATATTTGTGTGGTCCATACCGATGGTTTAATCTTCACCTTACCTTAAGAAATAATTTAATTATCTATGTCACGCCATATTGCCATCGTAGAAGACGAAGAAGCCATCGCCCAGAATTACTGCGACGCCCTGCGCCGCCAGGGCTATAAAGTATCCCACTACCGCTCCCGCCCCGAGGCGACGCAGGCCTTTTCCTCGCGCCTGCCGGACCTGGCAATTATCGACATCGGCCTTGGGGACGATATCGAGGGTGGGTTTGAACTCTGCCGCGACCTGCGCAGCCGGGCGCCGGAACTGCCAATTATCTTCCTGACCGCGCGCGACAGCGAATTCGACGTGGTGTCCGGCCTGCGCCTCGGAGCGGATGATTACCTGACCAAGGATATCAGCCAGGCCCATATGTTGGCCCGTATCACCGCGCTGTTTCGCCGCATCGAGGCATTGCAAAAGCCGGTCTCGCAGGAAACAGAGATGGTGCGCGGCAAACTCACCGTCAATATGGACCGCATGAGCGCCAACTGGAACGGCAAGGTGGTGGACCTGACGGTGACGGAGTTGTGGATCGTCCACTCCCTGGCGCAGCATCCGGGCCATGTAAAAAACCGCCAGCAGTTGATGGACGCGGCCAATGTGGTGCTCGATGACAACACCATTACCTCGCATATCAAGCGCATCCGCAAAAAATTCCGCGAACACGACGAAAGTTTCGACTGTATTCAAACCGCCTACGGCATGGGATACCGCTGGGTCGACAACTGATGCTTTAAATGAAACTGCGCAAACAACTCCTGATCGTGAGCCTGATCAGCCTCACACTGCCCTGGGCGGGATGCCAATACATTCGCGAGATGGAAAGCGTGCTGCAAAACGGGCAGAGGGAGGCGCTGCTGGCCACTTCCCGCGCCGTGGCCTCCCGCCTCGGGTCCGACCGGGAATCACTGGTCCACCTCCGTTACTTCGATACGCCGCCACAAACCACACCGGTTTACGTTTACCCCCTGCGCTCGGACATTCTGCTGGATGGCTATGACGACGACTGGCTGGTGAACAGCTACGCGATGCAAGTGCTGACTTCGGCTTCGGTACCCGGCCGACCACATGCGCAAATGGTGGCTGGCCGGTTCGACAAGCACCTTTACCTTTATATACGGGTTGAAGACAGCGCGCTGGAATATTTCAACCCCGCGCAAAGTTCGCCGCTGGAGACGGACCATATTCTTCTGAGCCTGGTATCGACCGACAATGAAAGTCGAACGATCGCGCTTTACGCCAGCGGCCCGGGGAAAATCCATGCCACCCGCCTGTTGGATCAGGGCCAGCAGGCGGTGGAACACCGGGTGAAGGGAAACTGGCTGGAATCCGGCGTTGGCTACCAGGTGGAAATACAGCTTCCTCTTGCCTGGGCGGAACGGAATTTCGGCATCGGCATCGACGGCATCACCCTCGAAAACCGGGATATTAAGATTGCCAACTACAACACCATCAGTTCCCCACCGCCGGTTATTACCCGCTCTCCCCCACTGCAACAGGATTTGAACGTGTTCGCGCAGCCGGGCATCAGGCTAAGCCTGGCGTCGGCCAACGGTAAATACATTGCCGTCAGTGGCGACCTGAAAGACAAGGCCAGCCAGCAACTGGCGGACCAGCACGGCTTTATCAGCTGGTTCTACCGAGCCGCCCTGGGTATTGGCCATTATCCGGGGCTGGATTCACCGGAGACCACCGGCAACTTCGAAACGCCGGAAGTGGGCCTGGCGCTGGCGGGGCGGGACAGCCACGGCTGGTATGAGTCCGGCGGGAAACGCGTATTGCGGGTGGCGGCCCCCATCTTCGACCGGACGCGGGAAGAGGATGTCATTGGCGCCGTTGTCGTGGACCAGAATGCGGATTCCCTGGCCACCATGACCAACAGTGCCTTCAACCGGCTGTTCGCCTACTCCCTGCTGGTGATCCTGGCTATCGTTTCCGTGTCGATACTCTACGCCACCTGGCTGTCGATGCGGATTCGCCGCCTGAGCAGGGCCGCCGCCGGCGCCATCAGCGACAGCGGCAAGATTGTGGAGGATTTCCCGGTATTTTCCGCCCGCGACGAAGTGGGCGACCTCTCCCGCAGCTATAGCCAACTGCTGGCCCGGCTGCGCGAATACACCAACTACCTGCGCACCCTGTCCAGCAAGCTGTCCCACGAACTACGTACACCGCTGGCCATCGTGCGTTCCTCGCTGGATAACCTGGAGCATGAAAAGCTGTCCAGCCAGGCCAAGGTCTATTCCGAACGGGCGCGCGAAGGTACCATCCGCCTGTCCAATATTCTCAACGCCATGAGCGCCGCCAGCCGGGTGGAACAGGCCATTGGCGCGGCGGAGCTGGAAGTGATTCCCTGCGATGAACTGCTGCGCAACCTGAAGGAGGCTTACGAAGATGTCTACCGCACGGTGAAGTTCACCCTGCGAATCCGCGAAGGCGACGGGGACCTGAAAATCATGGGCTCCGGCGAACTGCTGGTGCAGATGCTCGACAAGCTGGTCGATAACGCGGCGGACTTCTGCCCCAAGGACGGGCTGGTGGAACTGGGCCTGTACCGCAACGGTAACGACGTGATCATCACCGTGCGCAACGAGGGGCCGCCCCTACCCAGCCACATGCACGGCCAGCTGTTCGATTCGATGGTGTCCGTGCGGGACAAGGGCGCCAGCGAGGAGGAAGGGCATCACCTGGGGCTCGGCCTGTACATCGTTCGACTGATTGCCGATTTCCACCGGGGCGAGGTGCAGGGCTACAACGTGCCCGACAAGAGCGGCGTCATCTTCGAAATCCGGTTGCCGGCGGCGTAGGCGGCGGGTAAGCGCAACGCTCCCACTCAGGCCACGAGGAGTATTGACTTTGCCTTCCAAACACGGATAATACCGCGTCCTTGATTTGGCCCGTTGGCCAATTTCCACAGAATTCTTACATATAGCTATTTATAGGAGCACCGCGGTGGCAAACACACCTCAAGCCAAGAAACGCGCCCGTCAAAACGACAAAGCGCGTAAACACAACGCCAGCTTGCGCTCCATGGTTCGCACATATCTTAAAAAAGTAGTGGCGGCGATTGAAGCAGGCGACGTGGAAGCAGCCAAAGCGGCGTATGCGGAAGCCATACCCGTCGTCGACCGTATCGCTGACAAAGGCATCATTCACAAGAACAAGGCCGCCCGGCATAAAAGTCGCCTGAGCGCCCGGATCAAAGCACTGGCTGCCTGATGCCTCACCCCGTGAAGTACACCAAAAACCGGCTAAAAAGCCGGTTTTTTTTTGCCGGATCAAAAAATTGATGGTTTACAATTATTTGTCTCATTAAGAATTACAAACCCCGGTATGACTTTAAGCCAGAATCCAGCTCCCACCCGAAAATGTAGAACAGAAACAAGGTTGGACACCGATGTCGCCATCATTGGTGGCGGCCCGGGAGGTTCGACCCTCGCCACCCTTCTTGCGCGCAAAGGCTATCGCGTCAGCGTCATAGAAAAAGAAAAACACCCTCGCTTTCATGTAGGTGAATCCCTGCTACCGATGAACCTGCCGATTTTTGAAAGGCTGGGCATCATGGAAGGACTCGACAAACTGGGCGTTCCCAAACTTGGCGCCGACTTTACTTTTGGTGATGATCCCCACCACTACCAGACTTATCGCTTTGAAGAGGCCATGGGCGAATCTGCGCCCTATGCTTTCGAAGTAAAACGGGACGAGTTTGACCACCTGTTGTTTGAAACCTGCCGCAAGGCCGGTGCCGATGTCTATGAAAATACCCGGGTGACATCGGTACAGATGGGCGACGATTCCTCAGTTGTCAGGGCCAGAACCAATACCAATGAACACCTGGCCTGGCAATGCAAGCTGGTGGTTGACGCCAGCGGCCGCGACGCTTTTATGGCCGCCAAAAACGGTTGGCGCAAACCGAATCGCAAGCATGCGAGCGCGGCAATTTTTGGCCATTTTAAAGGGGTTTCACGGCGGGAAGGCCGGGACAGCGGCAATATCAGCGTCTACATTTTCGATCACGGCTGGATATGGATGATTCCCCTGCACAACGATATTGTCAGCGTCGGCGCCGCGTGCTGGCCGGAATATTTGAAAACCCGCCGCACCGACACCACCCAATTTCTCTGGGATACGCTCGCGCGATCGCCCGCGGCGATGTCGAGAATGGAAAAGGCCGAAGCCGTTTCGCCGGTGCGCGTCGCGGCCAATTATTCCTATTCCTCTTCCAGTATCTGGAACGATTCCTTTATCGCCATCGGTGACGCGTGCGCGTTTATCGATCCGGTATTTTCCAGCGGTGTTTACCTGGCGATGGTCAACGCCGAGCAGGTAGTGCCGGCGATCGAACACAAACTGAAAGGCGATATAAAAAGTTATCGCGCCGCCTGTCGGCGCTACGTCAAAACCAGCCGCCGGGGAGTCAGCGTGTTTTCCTGGTTTATCTATCGCTTTACCACACCGGCCATGCAGTGGTTGTTTGCCAACCCGAGGAATATCCTGAATACGCAACGCGCCGTGGTCAGCATGTTGGCCGGGGATGTATTTGAAAATAAAAATATCTTGCGGCGATTGTGGGTTTTTAAAATTTTTTATGGCATCAGTTGGCTGGCGACATTAAAGCAGTCGCTTGCGCATCGGAAAAAGGTAGTTCGTTCGCTGCGGCCGGAGTTTCGGGATGTAAGCGAGGTATGAATGCTCATTTTTACCCAGCGAACTACCACTCCGGAATAAATTGAAAAAGCCAGAACGCAGTCATCTTCGCGACGCCTACACGAGGTAGTAGAGCGATGCAGGAGGCAACGCCGAAGCGAGATTCAGAAAGGTTCGGGAATGGCGACACGCTGAACGCTCCTGCGTCGCTTGCAAGGCCGGAGTTTGTCTTCCGTGACAAACTCGTAAACCGGCAAAAAGCAGCGCTTTTTGTTTTCCCGGTTTACCCATGTTGCCGAAGGTTTCTGAAGGGCCTCCGGTAGGCGAACTTACCACCGCGATTTTGAGCAAAATTGGCTTAAGGAAGTGCCATTCGGATCAATCATTGATTCACCACAGCCTTCTCCCGCGCAAAGGCAACCTCCACCGCCTGGTCCACGTTCTCCAGCCAGACAAAATGAATATGCTGCTTTGCCGCCTCGGGAATATCCTGAAGATCTTTTTTATTGCGCGCGGGCAACATCACGGTTCTAATTCCGGCGCGCAAAGCCGCCAGGCATTTTTCCTTGATCCCGCCCACCGGCAGCACCAGTCCGCGCAAACTGATTTCACCCGTCATGGCCACGTCGCTGCGCACCGGCTGGCCGGTAAAAAGGGACACCAGGGCAATAAACAAGGCGACGCCGGCACTCGGCCCATCCTTTTGAATGGCCCCGGAAGGCACGTGCACATGAATTTCGGTTTGGTCGAACGCAACATCAATTCCCAGTTTGTTCGCGCGTGATTTCATCAGCGACAAAGCCGCCTGCGCGCTTTCGCGCATCACATCACCCAATTGACCGGTGAGAATAAAATTGCCTTTACCGGAAGAGCGTGTGGCTTCGATAAACAGAATATCACCGCCCACCGGCGTCCATGCAAGGCCGGTCGCCACACCCGCCACACCGGTTCGCATGGCGGGTTCGGGTTCGAATATCGGCGTGCCCAAAATGGAGCTGACTTCGCTTTTTGATATGGCGATATGCTCGGCTTCACTGCTTGCAATACGCACCGCCGAATTGCGCAACAGCGCGCCGATCTGACGTTCGAGGCCTCGCACGCCCGCCTCGCGCGTATGCGAATGAATAACCAGCCTGAGCGCGTCCTCGTTCATGGTAACCTGTTCCGGCTTTAATCCATTTGCCCTAAGCTGGCGGCCGACCAGATATTTTTTGGCAATTTCGAGTTTTTCCTCCAGCGTATAACCGGGAATTTCAATCACTTCCATACGATCGCGCAGCGGCGGCGGAATTGCATCGAGCACATTGGCGGTGGCGATAAAAAGTATCCGGCTTAAATCGAACGGCACGCCGAGATAATTATCGCCAAAGCTGTTGTTTTGCTCCGGGTCCAGCACTTCCAGCAGTGCCGACGCCGGATCGCCCTGAATACCGTGGCCCAGCTTGTCGATTTCGTCGAGCATAAATACCGGATTGCGCGAACCGGTTTTACGCAGGCAGCGAATAATATTACCGGGCAAGGCGCCGATATAGGTCCGCCGGTGACCGCGAATTTCCGCTTCATCGTGAACCCCGCCCAAGCTGGCGCGGGTAAATTTAATGCCAATGGCGCGGGCGATACTCTTACCGAGAGAGGTCTTCCCCACTCCGGGAGGACCGGCCAAACAGAGAATCGGGCTTTTCCCTTCGGGATTCAATTTTCTCACCGCGAGAAATTCCAGAATGCGACGTTTGACTTTTTCGAGCCCGTAGTGGTCTTCATCCAGCACTTTGCGCGCGCGTTCGATATCGATATTTTCCGGATCTGTTTTCGACCACGGAAGATCGACCATCCATTCGATCCAGGTGCGCAGCATCGCGTGCTCGGCCGCCTGTTCGCTCATACGACTCAAGCGCCCGAGTTCGCGCCGGACTTCCTTTTCCACCGTTTCGGGCATGCCCGCTTCTTCTATCGCCTGCTGGAATTCCTCCACATTAACCTGCGCACCCTCATCCTCACCAAGTTCACGACGAATGGTTTCGAGTTGTTCGCGCAGCATTCTTTCCCGCACCTGCGCGTCGAATTTTCCGCGAGTCTGATCCTCGATTTCCTTCGACAGGCGCAGCACATTCAGGTGTTCCGTCAGGTTGTCTATCACCAGGTTAAGCCGCGCTTTAAGATCCACTGTCTCCAGTACTTTTTGTTTTCCCTCCGCCTCCAGATCCATAAACGCGGTAACGACATCGGCCAACCTTCCCGGTTCCTGTATTTCCATCAGCGCGCTGGCCAGCATAGCACCGGGTTCATTTGACAATAACTGCAACGTTTCTTCCGCTTTCTGTCGCAGGTACAGAGCCCTCGCCGCCACTTCCTTACCGCCATCGGCGGGCTCTTCAATCATTTCCACCCGAGCCACCAGAAACGGAAAACCGCGGAGGATATCCAGAATGCGAAACCTTTTTTCCCCGGTCAGCACCAGGTTATGAGAGCCATCATTGGAAGCGAGATAACGCAGGATACCGGCGCATACACCGATGGAATGCAGGTCATTTTTCTCCGGCACTTCCACCCTGGAATCACGCTGTAACACAATACCTATTTTTCTTCCCGTGCGAACCGCTTCCTGAACTCCCGCAATCGGCTGCTGCCGGTTGGCCGAAACGGGGAGCACCGCTTTTGGAAACAAAACCGTGTTGCGAACCGGTACGATAATCAACACATCTTCCGGCAGCGATACCGGTTCTTTTTGTGTATCACTCATAACGCATCCTTAGGCGCAAACACCCGTTAGCATAATCCTGTTCAACAATCGTATAACTCCCCTTGGGCAACACCAGCACACGCTCGAACTGCCCGTAGGGAATTTCCAGGCACTTAATGGTGGCAAACGGCGGTTCGATAACCAGATGCCGCGCACCACCGATTCTCAAACAATTGTCATTGAGGTCGACTGTCACTGTTTCGGCAGGCACACCCGGCAGGGCGACCCAAATCACAAGCTCGCCATCCACCTGGAATACATCCACGGGTGCCTGCCAGGCATGCGCGCCGCTTTCTGTAACATGTTCAAAAAATTGATAAGTATGACGTTCGGCATCGGCCAATAACTGCTGCGCGCGCCGCCACATCCATTTATCAATCGACCGGCTCGTCATAAATCAAACCCCTCGACAGTGCTTAAACGGGTACATGCAATATGTGTACATGCCCGACTTGTTCGGTTTCAAACCGGGGATAGAATCGGGATGGCGGAATTTTCAAAAAGGGCAGGAGTCGAATTTTTAGCGGTGTTTCCAGTCCCGGGAAAAAGAAACCAGCAAAAAAGGAGGCGTTTTACCCATGAGTAAAGTGTTTATCATGTTGGGCGTGATGTTTGTTCTGGTCGGTGTTGCGCTCACCTTTTTTCCCAATTTGTTCGCTTGGTTTGGGCGCCTGCCAGGTGATATCCGCGTCGAGGGCAAAAGCGGCGGAATTTACTTTCCCCTCGTTTCGATGATTATCATCAGCATTGTGTTGAGCCTGGTTTTCAGTTTTTTCCGGCGCTAAACCTTCTTTCCGGTGGAGGAACCGAAATATTCCATAAACCAATGGGCCGCGAGATCCGCGACTTTATCGAGTGCCCCCGGTTCCGGAAACAGGTGGGTTGCACCGGGGATAACCTCCAATTGACAGGCCGCCCGGATGTGCTCCTGGGCGCGACGGTTCAGTTTAATCACGTCGGTATCATCCCCCCCGACAATCAACAAGGTGGGGGCTCTCACCCGATCCAGCATTCGCTCCGCCAGATCCGGCCGGCCGCCACGCGACACTACAGCCCGAATGGCCTGCTCCCGTTCAACAGCGGCCCTTAACGCGGCCGCCGCACCGGTACTGGCCCCGAAATAGCCGATGTCCAACTGATCGGCAACCGGTTCGTTGATCACCCAATCGGTTACCGACACCAACCGCTCCGTCAGCAAATCGATATCAAAACGATACTGTGTGGTACTGAGGTCGATATCCTCTTCCTCGTCAGTCAACAGGTCAAAAAGCAGGGTGGCCAGATGGTTCTGCTGTAACTTTTCCGCCACAAACCGATTGCGCTCGCTGAAGCGGCTGCTGCCGCTGCCGTGTACAAACAAAACCAGTCCCCGAGCTTCATCCGGCAACACAAGGTCTCCGTTGAGCACCGCCTCCTGGACAGGAATCTGAACATGCTTGGAATATAACATCGTTCGCAACCTCGCTCTGTTGAACTCGTTGAACCCTTACCTCTAACTTGAATGGCACTTCCTTAAGCTTTTTTTGCTTAGGTGGATCATGGTAGGTCGGTCCGGCGGGGACTCCAGAAACCTTCGGCAACATGGGTAAATCGGGAAAACAAAAAGCGCTGCTTTTTGCCGGTTTACGAGTTTGTCACGGAAGACAAACTCCGGCCTTGCAAGCGACGCAGGAGCGTTCAGCGAAGCAAGTTGTCCGTAGCGCCCCCAGGGATGGGTTTACGGCGCGTTTCTGGAGAGTCCCCACCGGACCCGACCCGACTGGCTTCGTTGGCACGACATATTCACCTCTAACCTTTACTCCTGGATTTTGGATTACCGGTCCTTTTCAATAGTGACCACCTTGGTTACTCCACTTTCACCGGGGAAATTGGTGAACATGGCGGTCACCAGGTACGGCATGATTTCAGCAATCTCATTTTCCCGCCCGGTGCTTCGCACTCGGCCTTCAAAAACAACTTCGTCGGAATCGGCATTGAGGATATTCATCTCCAGTGTCCGGTCGTACACGGTGTAGGAGCGAATATCCGGCGTCCACCGATCGTAGTAACCGAAGTAAAAGGGATCGTAATAACGGCCGTAATAAAAGTGGTAGTGGGCATATCCGCGCGGTGGCTCCATCCTGGTACGGGTTTCCACCCGCCCTTCACTTACGCTGTAATCGACCCTGGCCAGCAGTTCCGCGTCATCCGGGTTCTCCACGGGAACGTAACCCATTTTTTTCAGGCTTTGTTCGATAAGCTCGGCATAATGCTGAAATTCAAGGCTCTTTTGTTTGGCTTCATCCAATGGCACAACGGCAATTTTTTCCCCGTCCGGCAGGTCACCTTCGTGAAAGCTGACCACATCGCTGGTCAGCTTGGACGCGCACGCGGATACCAGTAGCACCAGAGCGCCTGCCAGAACTATGTTCCACCCCTGTTTAAGCATAAAATTCCCCCGACAATCAGGCTGTTTCTAAATTAATATGAATACGAGTGTAGACCTTGACCCGGGTCAAATGTTCGGCTGTTTCACCTGGGCGGCGATGCTTACCGCCATTGAAGAATATCAACACTGGCCGTTGTTGTAAGCGTACACTGCAAAACAGAGGCCGGCCAAGCCCTGCTTCCCCACGGTAGGTAAAAGCGCGGACTTTATCCAAACTTTCCGCTTTAAGGGACGTCCAACTTTTTACAGGAAACGAAACCGGGAATGGCGTATGAAACAATTTCGTGACCGACTGGATGCGGGAAAGCAAGTTGCCGGGGCGCTAAAAACCCTGCCTCATATCAAGGAGGCGTATCTATTCTCCCTGCCGAGAGGCGGCGTGCCGGTGGGTTACGCCATCGCCCGCGAACTTCATATTCCGCTCGATGTGCTGGTGGTAAGAAAACTCGGTGTTCCCTTCCAGCCGGAACTGGCAATGGGCGCCATCGCCTCCGGTGGAATTCAGTTCCTTGATCATGCCCTTATCCGCAACCTGGGAATTTCGGAATCGCAAGTACAGGCTGTTATTGAGCGCGAACGCCAAGAGCTGCAGCAACGGGAAAAGGCCTACAGCCACCGCAAGCCCCAGACTATTTACGACCATCATATTATTCTCGTGGACGACGGCATCGCAACGGGCTCCACCATGTTCGCGGCAATCGATGCGATTCGCAGTCAGTCGCCCGAATCCATTACTGTTGCCGTTCCCGTCGCGCCGACGGACATGCAGTGGAAAATGAAAAGGAAAGTGGATCGGTTCATCTGCCTGGACTCGCCTGTTCCGTTTTACGCGGTCGGTTCACATTACCTGGATTTTAGCCAGACACCGGATGAGGAAGTATCCCGCTATCTCGACGAAATCAGGCACAGCGTGGAAGAAGAGTACGCCGGCGCGCATTAAACCGGCAGCCTGCTGAAAAGCAAAAAATATGATTTTGCTTTTCTCACAAAATCAAAGGCTTCGCGGTCTTCGATTTTGCCGATATCCCCTATATCGGAGCAAGCTGCCAACTGCTTTCGGGTGAAGCGCGGAGAACAACAGGGGCTGTAGGCGAAAAGCGTAACGAAAACAAAGAAAGGTATTTGTTACACGCATGTTCGGCAAACTAAAGCGCATTGTCTCGTTTGTTCCGCTGCCGATATTGGCGGCGATCAGTGGTACCGCAATTGCCTTGTTGATGCTGGGTGCGCTCCACTTTTTCGACCTGCAACGTTACGCGCTCGGGCTGCTGAACTGGCTGGATGGTTTGGGCAGCGGCGCGGCATTTGTGTTTATCGCAATTATCGCGGCGGTTATTGTGCTGCTTCTGCCAAGCGTGTTATTCACGGTGGGAGCCGGTTTCGTTTTCGGCGTGGTAAAAGGCACCGCCTACGTGGTCCTGGGCACCACGCTCGGTGCCACCTGCGCCTTTTTGATTTCCCGCTATCTTTTCAGCGAAAAAATGGTCCGCTTTCTTATGTCCCATGTCACGTTGCGGGCCGCCAGTCAATCAATGATCCACGATGGCTTGCGCATCGTATTTTTTACCCGCCTGATCCCACTGTTCCCGTTCAAAATTTCCAATTATTTTTTCGGCCTGACGCCGGTGCGGTTCAAGGATTTTACCCTCGGCACGCTGGTCGGCATCATTCCCTTTTCCCTGCACAACGCTTACCTGGGTTCCATCGCGGCGGACCTTGTTTCGCTCGGCACGCACGAATCGGAGCGCACGCCCATGGAGTGGGCGGCGTATGGCGTCGGATTGGTGCTTGTCATTATTGCCGTAAGTGGTCTGGCGCGCATTGCTCAGAAGACACTCAGGGTTCAAAACGGGCAGACACACATCGAAACCCACATCGAAACCCAGACACCCATCGAAAAAAAGGAGGAGGCCTGATGCCCTGGATGAAATGGTTGCCTTGGCGGTTTTTTATACGACGGTTTGCCCTCGCCCACGGTTTTCTCGACCCCATTGCGCTGGTGGCCCGCATGCAGCGCTTTGCCGAACCGTCGGAAGTGGCGGAACCGATCGAACTGCTGCGGGCGGGCGTCATCTTTCACGCCCGCGGGCTGATCAACAGCCGCGTGATTCAACACAATCTCGACTGGGTGTGGCCGTACTGGATCGAGCGCCAATTCGATCCGCACGACGATGCATTTATTCCGCGTGCCTTTTCCATTACCCACTGCAATCTCAGCCACCGTAACTGGACCGCCATAGGCTGGCCCGATAATGACAACCTGCCTTTAATAGACCCGAGGGGTCTTCTGACTCCCCACTACGACAGCTGGTCCGTCGACGCCTGGATTATCGATAAAAGCGGCGATCACCTGTTTCCATCCAAGTGCGGGACCGCCAAGCAATCCCTTGGTTTCGAACAGGGTGTCTCGGTAACAACCTCAACACAGTCCGACAACAGCAAATTAACCGGTCGCGCCCGGGTAGAGCTTGAAAATGGCGTGCCGGTCTGCCGGCTGGCTTTAAAGGCAAAAAACACCGTGGGCGGATATCTGGCTATCGCACTGCGGCCGTTCAATTCCGAAGGCATCAGTTTTATCAACAAGATCAACTTCGATTACCGGCAAAAAAAATGGATTGTCAACGGTGAACATCCGGTACTTTTTTCCGACGCGCCCGATCGCCACCTTTCATCCTGCTATCGCGACGGTGACGTACGCCTGAAGGTCGATGTCGGATCGGGTTTACCCGCCGGCCAGGCCCGGCAGGAATGCGATGTGGGAATGGCGACAGCGGCTGCGCTGTTCGAGTTATTTGCCGGCCAGGAAAGGGAAATTTCCGTCAATATCCCGCTTCCCCATACCGAAGAGCGGCCACTGAAGCTCAATGACTGGGAGCAACAACTCCAACCCGCCTGCCGGATCAATATTCCAGACAAGCAGCAGCAATTCCTTTTCGAATCAGCCGTCAGGACGCTTATCCTTCACTCGCCGGATGATGTTTTCCCCGGGCCGTACACTTACAAGCGTTTCTGGTTTCGGGACGCGGCGTTCATTATCCAGGCCCTGCTTCATATCAACCTGACAGACCGCGCCGAACGGGCGCTCGAACGTTTTTTGCCGCGGCAAAAACAAAACGGCTTTTTCCATTCCCAGGATGGCGAGTGGGACAGCAACGGTGAAGCCATCTGGATTATGACGCTCTTTACCGAAATGACGAATACGCCCGCCAAGCCGCGGTGGCTTAAGGCTATCATTCGCGGCGCGCGCTGGATCACGCGCAAACGCCTGGACAAAAACCCGGACAACCCGCACGCGGGCCTGCTGCCGGCCGGTTTCAGCGCCGAACACCTGGGCCCCAACGATTACTACTACTGGGATGATTTTTGGGGCATCGCCGGCCTGCAAAGCGCCGCGTTGTTTTGCCGCCGCGCCGGCGAAACGGCCCTGGCGGAGGAATTTAACCGGCAGGCGGACGATTTCATGCAGTCGGTCGAAAGAAGTCTGGCCCGGGTGGAAAAACGGCTGGGGCACAGGGCGATGCCCGCGTCCCCCTATCGCCGCATGGACCCGGGCGCGGTGGGTTCGATTGTCGCCGGCTATCCCTTGCAGTTGCTTGCACCGGAGAATGCCCGGCTGGTAGGCACCGGGGACTACCTTTACCGGAATTGCCTGGTAAAAGGCGGCTTTTTCCAGGACATGATTCACTCCGGCATCAACCCCTACCTCACATTGCATGTGGCGCAGGTATTGCTTCGTGCTGGTGACGAGCGCTACCGGGAATTGATTGACACGGTAGCTGGAATCGCCACGTCCACCGGACAGTGGCCGGAGGCGGTTCATCCGCGTACCGGTGGCGGTTGCATGGGTGATGGCCAGCATGTTTGGGCGGCCGCCGAGTGGGTGGTGATGCTGCGCAATTGCTTCCTGCGCGAGGAAGACCGGAAATTGATTATCGCCTCCGGCATACCCGCCGATTGGGTAATGGCAAGCAACCAGGATAACGCCATTACCTTCGGCCCCGCGCCAACCAGGTTTGGCATGCTCAACTTGAAAATTTATATGACAGACACAGATAGACACGTTGCCAGGATAGAGTGGCAGGCAGACTGGCATGCCGCCGCGCCGGAGGTGGAAATCCGTCTCGGCGGCGCCAGCCCATTCACGGTAAGCGGTGATATGGGATCAACCGACGTTGCGAATTTTGTATGAACATATTAATGCTGACCAATACTTACAAACCTCATGTCGGCGGCGTGGCCAAATCGGTTGACGCGTTCGCGGCGGAATTTCGCAATCGCAATCACAATGTTTTAATTGTCGCGCCTGAATTTCCCAATCAACCGGATGTGGAAGAGGATGTAATCCGCATCCCGGCGATCCAGAATTTCAACGGCAGCGATTTTTCCGTGGTGCTGCCGGTGCCGGGCCTTTTAACCAGGCAAATCGATAAATTCGAACCGGACATTATTCACTCCCACCACCCTTACCTGCTGGGCATGACAGCACTGCGCATCGCGCGGTTTCGCGAGCTGCCGCTGGTATTTACCCACCACACCCTGTACGAACAGTACACCCACTACGTGCCGGCCGATTCCGGGGCGCTGAAACGGTTTGTGGTGGAACTCGCTACCCGTTACAGCAACCTGGCCAACCACGTTTTCGCCCCCAGTGAAAGTATTGCCGCCCTGTTACAAAAGCGCGGTGTGCGCACCCCTGTTTCGGTGGTGCCCACCGGCGTGCGGCTGGAGGATTTTATCGGCGGCAACGGCTGGCGTTTTCGCGACCAGATGAAAATCCCCGGCGGGGCTTATGTCGTCGGTCACCTGGGCCGGCTGGCGGAGGAAAAGAATCTTGGTTTTCTCGCTCACGCCGTTGCGCAATTGATGCTGGAAAATGACAACGTTCATTTTCTGCTTTGCGGTGTCGGGCCGATGGAGAAAAAACTGCAGCAGATTTTTGCCGGCAAGGGTTTGCTGAACCGCTTTCACAAAACCGCGGTTTTTAACCAACAACAACTCAAGGATGTGTACCGGGCCATGGATGTTTTCGCCTTCAGTTCGAAGAGCGAAACCCAAGGCATGGTGTTGACTGAAGCCATGGCCGCCGGTGTGCCGGTGGTTGCACTCAATGCTAGCGGCTCGCGCGAAGTGGTCAGGGACTGCATCAACGGAAGGCTGCTCGACAACGCCATGGTAAATGAATTTGCGGCGGCATTGAAATGGATGATGGAACAGCCCGCCAGCCAGAAACAGCGATTCCGCGCCCAGGCACTGAAAACGGCGGAAAAATTTTCCATGACCAACACCGCGACGGCGGCATTGCACCACTACGAACAACTACTGGAAAACAAGCCGCATCACATCGACGACGACCATTATCATCAATGGTTGCGACTGCGCCTGTTGATCAAGACCGAGTGGGAAATTCTGGAAGGTTTGGCACGCGCCGCCGGCGCCGCGTTTTCCAATGAAAAACAACCGGCGCTTACGTAGTGCATTCACGGGTTGCGGTAATCCATTTATCGAGCAGGGCAACTTTTTTCCGAAACCCACTTTTCAATCACAAGGATAGAAAACATGCTGAGTCGGATAGAAGCTTCCATACGCCGATTTCGGCGTTTTTTCAGCCGTAGCGAATGGCTGGCGCGCGCGTTAAAGCTTCCCCCTTCCGAACGAACAGAATCTGATAACGGCCTGGTGCTGATCCAGATCGATGGACTGAGCCATGTCGAACTGGGCCGGGCCATCTCCAAGGGCGAAATGCCCTTCCTCAACAAAATGCAGCAGCGCGAGCAATACCAGTTATATCCGCTTTATTCCGGCGTGCCGGCCACCACACCGGCGGTGCACGCGGAATTATTTTACGGCGTTGAAGGCGCCGTGCCGGGCTTCAGTTTCGTCGAGCCCGATTCCGGCGAAATTGTCCATATGTTCGAGCCCGGTATCACCAGCAAAATCGAGCGGGAGCTATTGGACAAAGGGCAGACACCACTGCTGAAGGACGGCAGCTGTTATGTCAGCATGTTTTCCGGCGGCGCCAGGGAAACACACTTTTGTTCGTCGCAAATGGGTTGGGGCTCGGCGTTGCGGCACGCCAATCCATTCACCATCGCCCTGTTTATCATCACCAATATCTGGAGTTTCGTCCGCCTCACCGCACTGCTGTGCGTGGAATTCGTACTGGCGATACTCGACTGTATTCGCGGCGTGATTCGCGGGCAGGATTTATGGCGGGAAATCAAGTTTATCCCCGCCCGGGTCGGTGTGGTGGTGGCATTGCGGGAGCTGTCAGTGATCGGCGCGAAAATCGATATCGCGCGCGGGTTACCGGTTATCTTCGCCAATCTCGTGGGTTACGACGAACAGGCCCACCGGCGTGGGCCCGACTCCCGCTTCGCCCACTGGACGCTGCTGGGCATCGACGACGCCATCGCCCGAATCTGGCGCGCCGCCGGCAATGCCTCCCAGCGCCACTATGATATCTGGGTTTACTCCGACCACGGCCAGACACCTGCCATTGCGTACAAACAGCTCAACGGCAGGATATTCGCCGAAATTCTTTCCGGCGCCCTGGCGCGCCGGGAGAAAAAGCAGGTGCCCTTCCGCTCTGACGGGCAGTCGCAGGTGGAGCTGAAACGCATGATGTTGCTGGGCGGCCGCTGGCTGAAAAAACTGCTGGCGACGCTCAATCACGCGCCCGCGCCTCCGGATGACGAGATCCTCCTGACGGTGGCCGCCCTGGGCCCGCTCGCCCTGATCTATTACCGGAGCACGACGCTGGATAAAAGCGCCATTGCCAGGCTGATAGTGGAGGAGACCCATGTGCCCCTGGTGCTTTACCAGGACGATGACGGCGCGGTAAAAGGCTGGGTGGAAGAAGGTTCGATAGATCTGCCGGAAGACGGCAGCCTCGTGCTGGGGGAAAACCACCCCTTCCTGCGGGAGGCCACGGAGGACCTGGTCAAGCTGTGCCATCACCCCAACTCCGGGGATTTTATCGCCTGCGGCTGGCGGGCCGGGGAAGACTGCGTCACCTTTGCGGTGGAAAACGGCAGCCACGGCGGTTTCAGCCCGCTGGAAACGACGCCCTTCGCCCTGCTGCCAAGAGATATCTGGCCCCTCAACAACCAGGGTTCCCACCGGCCGGTGGACTTGCGCGAGGCGGCGCTGCGGTTTCTTGAACACGGCCACCGGAGAACGCCTTCCAGCCCCGCCCGGCTTGCCCGGCAGGAGGAAACCCTGAAGGTGATGACCTACAACGTGCACCGCTGCATCGGCGTGGACGGCAAGCTGTCACCGGAACGCATCGCCCGGGTTGTTGCGCGGCACGAACCGGACATTGTGATGCTGCAGGAGTTGGACGTTAACCGGATATATACCTGTGGGGCGGACCAGGCCCATGAAATCGCCCATTACCTGGATATGGAATTCCACTTTCATCCGGCGATTCACCTGGAAGAGGAACAGTACGGCGACGCCATATTGAGCTGCCTGCCGATGAGAAGGATCAAGGGTGGCCTGCTGCCGGGCCTGGAGCAAAACCCCATGCGCGAACCGCGCGGCGCCCTTTGGGTGGAAGTGGAGCATCACGGCAGGATGGTCCAGGTTATCAACACCCACCTCGGCCTGTCACGCATGGAGAGGCTGGCGCAAATACAGGCCCTGCTCGGTCCGGAATGGCTGGGCCACCCACTATGCAGGGGACCTCGAATTCTGGCCGGCGATTTTAACGCGACACCCAAATCGAAGGTGTGTGCACTGGTCGAGGAGCAACTGAAAGACGTTCAACGCGGACTGATGGGCAAACCCAAAAATACTTTCTCGGGTCGGCTGCCGCACTTTCGCATTGATCACATTTTCGTCGACCCGGAAGTTCAGGTACTGGATGTGGATGTTCCCCGCACGGAACTGGAAAAAGTGTCATCGGACCACCTGCCGCTGATTGCAAAATTAAAGTTGCTCAACGGCTAAAAAGTTGGCAAAAATAAACCTGGGCAAAAAACGTCCCTGACAGCACTTTTGTTCACTTTGCGCCTCTATATCTACAAAAAGATGGATAAGAGGCCTGAAATTAATCACGATTGTCTGGTAGTCTCTCAAAGCAGAAAAGCGACAGGATGTCGGTCTGGAACAACCCAAACGTTTGGTATCCTCAGAGAAAACAATATGAACTCCAGATCCAGCACAGACATGAGCAATAATGCTGTCACTTATCCCAAAGGCAGTATTACCCAAACCCTGCGGCTGACCGAAAAACGCTTTCGCCTGCTGGTGGACGCCGTCGGTGATTATTCAATTTTCCTGCTGGACACAAGCGGCATCGTCAGCAGCTGGAACAAAGGGGCCAGCCGGATAGCCGGCTATGACGCCGAAGACATTATCGGCCAGCACTTTTCCCGTTTTTACCTGCCGGAGGATATAGAAAACGGCCTGCCCCTGCGCGAGCTTAATACCGCCAAGGAAAAGGGACGGTTCGAGGACGAGGGCTGGCGCCTGCGCAAGGATGGTACCCGTTACTGGGCCAATATCATCATTACCGCACTTCAGGACGAGAGCGGAGAGCTGTGGGGCTATTCCAAGATTACCCGCGACCTGAGCGAACGACGGGCATTTGAAGAAGCGCTGCGCAAAAGTGAAGAGCGGTTTCGGGTGCTGGTGGAGGGAGTGAAGGATTACGCAATGTTTCTGCTGAGCCCCGAGGGAATCGTCAGCAGTTGGAATTCCGGCGCGGAAAATATCAAGGGATATAAGGCAGAGGAAATTGTCGGGCATCACTTTTCCCGCTTTTACCCACCGGAGGAAGCGGAGCAGCGCTGGCCCCAGCATTACCTGAAGCTGGCGGAGGAACACGGTTCTTATGAATGCGAAGGCTGGCGGGTGCGCAAGGATGGCTCGCGATTCTGGGCCAGCGTGCAGATCACCGCGCTGCACGACGAGGAGGGCCACCTCTACGGTTTCGCAAAAGTCACCCGCGACCTGACCGACCGCCGGCGAATCCAGACCCTGGAGCTGGCCGAACAGCGGATGAAGGAGTTTCTCGCCCTGTTGTCGCACGAGTTGCGCAATCCGCTGGCACCGATTCGCGGCGCACTGGATGTAATGCGCATGGCCGCCCCCGAGGACCCGGCCCACGAACGCGCGCGGAACATTATCGATCGTCAGGTCGGTCAGATTTCCCGCCTGGTGGACGACCTTCTCGACCTGAGCCGGGTGACGGCCGGCAGCATCAAGCTGGTTAAACAGCCGGTGGATATGCACGAAGTGGTGGCGCGGGCGGTGGAAACAAGCATGCCCCTGGTCAAATCGCGAAAACACAGGCTTGAGCAGGAATTGCCTTCGGGACCCACGACGGTGATTGGTGACCTGGTGCGCCTGACGCAAGTATTGACCAACCTGCTCAACAACGCCGCTTTGTACACTCCCCGCGGGGGGCTGATACAACTGGGAATGAAACAGGGACAGGGAAAAGTTTATATCCACGTAAAAGACACTGGAGAAGGCATTCCCAAGGAGCAACTGCTGTCGATCTTCAACCTGTTCACCCAAGGGGAACGCTCCCTGGACCGCGCACAGGGCGGCCTGGGTATTGGCCTGTCACTGGCCCGGCAATTGGTGGAAATGCAGGGCGGTACCCTTACCGCCCATAGCGAAGGCCGGGGCCGCGGAGCGGAATTTATTATCGAGCTGCCGCAGACGGAAACAAATACCCGCGCCAACCAAAGCGAACCGGTGCCCGAACGAAGTAAAAAAGCCATCGCCCGGCGGTTGCGCGTGCTGGTGGTGGAAGATCTCCCGGATGTGGCGGAGAGCATGGCCATGGTGCTGCAGTTTTGGGGGCATGAAGTCCAGGTGGTTTCGGGCGGCACCGAAGCGCTTGAAGTTGCGCCCGATTTTCACCCGGATGTGGTATTGCTCGATATCGGCCTGCCGGGCATGTCGGGCTACGACGTGGCCAGGAACCTGCGAAAACTGCCGGGATTTAACGCGGTCACGCTTATCGCGCTGACCGGCTACGGACAGTCCAGTGACCGGGAACAGGCGCTCGATTCCGGATTCGACCATCACCTGGTAAAAGGCGGCAGCCTGGAAGAGCTGAGGGAGTTACTGACGCCGGTTGAATAGCACGGACCGGGTTAGACCGCCGTCCCGATTCCGGCTACACTTTCCAGCTTTAAAGCACTCCAAATCCGTACCCGATGACCAATAAACAACCTTTTTCCCCATCCCCCGCCGTCTGGGTGCTGGATTATGAATCCACCAGTGCGGCGGGAACGGGGCTGCCCGCGCTTAGGCACGCGCTGCGCGAGCAGACCAGCGGCCTGAAACCCAACAATATTCCCCACTCTCACCTGGAAACCTGGGTCGGCCGGGTGGCGGAAATTGATGATTACCAATGGCCTGATTCCGAACTCCAATGGCAGAGCCGCAACAATACGCTGGCGGCCGTTGGCCTGGAACAGGGAAGCCTGATGTCGTCGCTCGGGCAGGTGATAAAGCACTATTCACCCAGCCGTGTAGGGCTGGTTATGGGCTCCAGCACATCGAGCATCGACCGCACGGAACAGGCGTATCGCCACTTAACGGACGAAGGCGGATTAAAACCGGCGTTCCGCCAACGCCAGGTGCACAACCCGCACGCGCCCGGTTTGTTCGTCGCGCACCGCACCGGCATCACCGGACCGGCCATCACCATTAATACCGCCTGCTCGTCGTCCGCGAAAGTGTTTGCCACCGGCGCCCGCTGGCTGGCGTGCGGCGTTGTCGACGCGGTGCTCGTCGGTGGTGTCGACAGCCTTTGTTTAAGCGTGATTCACGGTTTTCATTCGCTGCAATTGGTGTCCCCCAACCCGTGCAAACCGTTCGACGAAAAACGGGACGGAATTAACCTGGGAGAAGCGGCCGGTTTCGCCATTCTGGTCAAAGCCGACTATCTCGAAAAGACGGGAATCGAAAAAAAGAACCTGCCTCGCCTGAACGGTTTTGGCGAAAGTTCCGATGCCCACCATATGTCGCATCCCCACCCGGAAGGTGAAGGCGCCCGGCGGGCGATAAATGCCGCGCTGGAGGTGGCCGGCCTGTCCACCGGCGATATTGATTACATCAACCTGCACGGCACGGCCAGCCGCGCCAATGACCTGATCGAGGGTCACCTGATTGGCGACATGTTTAACCGGCAAAAAACAAGCGCGTCATCCACCAAGGGCTGGACGGGGCACACCTTGGGCGCCGCCGGTATTACCGAAGCCATTATCACCATAGAGGCGTTGCAAAATAATTTCGTGCCTGGAACATTAAACCTGGAAAACCTGGATAAAAACCTGATACTGAATATGTCCGCCCGCAACAGCGAAAAAGCACTCACCCATGTCATGAATAATTCGTTCGGTTTCGGCGGTAACAACTGTTGCCTGATTTTTAGCAGGGACGAGGTTTAAAGATATAAAAATGAAATTCAGTATTATCGGTATCGGCACCTGGGGGCCGGGATTCAACAACTGGGAAGACTTGTCCTCCCTGTTAAACGGCAACAGTATTAGCGTTGAACAGCCGCCGTCACCCAAACCGGAAATCATTCCCGCCAACGAGCGCCGCCGCGCCCCACTACCGGTCAAACTCGCCGTGGATGTCGCCTGGCAGGCATCGCAAAATGCCGGTATCGACCCCAAAAAACTCACCTGTGTTTTTGCCTCCGGCCTGGGCGATACCGAGATTACCGACTATATGTGCAAGGTGTTGAACACCGAGACGATGCAGTTATCGCCCACCAGGTTCCACAATTCCGTACACAATGCCGCCGCGGGTTACTGGACCATCAGCACCGATTGCATGCAGGCGGCCAACTCTGTTGCCGGTTTCGAGAAAACCGTGGCGGTCACCCTGCTGGAAGGCGTGAGTCAATGCATATTCGAAAACAAACCGCTACTGATTACCCTTTTCGACGCGCCGGCGGCGGATATTCTCAAGGATTTGTTAAAAAACACTTTTCCGTTCGCCGCGGCGGTGGTGATCGCGCCCGAGGGCGCGCCGGTGGGTGAAAAAACTTTCGCCACATTCGAAATGGAAATCACGGGCGAATCCCAAACCTGGCCGCCACTGGCCAATGAAAAGCTGATGCCGTTGTACCAGGATAACCCCTCGGCCAAAATTCTCAGCCTGCTGGAGTGCGTGGCAAAAAGCGAAAATAACAAAATTGTCAGCCTGCCATTAAGCGCCGCCACTTCAATAACCCTGAGACGGACAACGTGACCAATCGCACCGATGTAATTATTGCCGGCGGCGGCCTGGCGGGTTTAAGCCTGGCGCACCAACTCAAAAGCCGGGTTAACGATCTCGATATTGTTGTACTGGAAAAAAATACCTTTCCCGTTCCGGAAGCCGTGGCAAAAATCGGCGAGTCCACGGTGGAAATCGGTTCGCACTACCTTACCGAAACCATCGGCCTGCGCGAACATTTCAGGGAAAAGCATTTAAAGAAATTCGGCATCCGCTGTTTTTTCGGCGAATCCGGGGGTGATTTTTCGGAGCTTGACGAAATGGGAGTCAGCCAGACATTCGGCATTCCCACCTACCAGATTGATCGCGGCGTGATAGAAAATCATCTGGCGCGAACATTGACAGAAATGGGCGTGCGCATTGTCGATGGTGTCGCTATCCAGTCAATTGATATGGGCGACAAACACTATACCGTCACCGCCGGCGGCGAAAGGGATAACCGGCAATTCATCTCAAACTGGCTGGTTGATTCCGCTGGCCGCCAATCCCTGTTAAAAAACAAACTGAACCTCGCAAAAGCCAGTCAACACAGCGGCAATGCCGCGTGGTTCAGAATCGACAGACGAATTGAAATTGACGACTGGACGGACAACCGTGAGTGGCACCAGCGCTGCATGCCCAGCCGGAAGCGCTGGCTCAGCACCAACCATTTAATGGGACCGGGCTATTGGGTCTGGATTATCCCCCTCGCCTCGGGCGTGACAAGTATCGGTATCGTGATGGACGACATCGTTTTCAGCGAAAACGACTTCAGCACGATCGAAAATACAAAAAAATGGATACAACGGAATCAACCGCACCTGGCGACCGCCATCGAAGGCGCGCAAGTGCTGGATTTCGCGGCGATTAAAGATTATTCCCACAGCTGCAAGCAACTGTTCGGCGACAACGGCTGGGCCATTACCGGCGAGGCGGGTTTTTTTACCGACCCGTTCTATTCGCCCGGCAGCGACTTTATCGCCATCAATAACACGTTCGTCAGCGAATTGATCACCAGGCAAAAATCCGGTGCCGATATCCGGCTGGACAGCGCCATCTACCAGAAACTGTTCAACTCCTTTTACGAAAGCACGCTTTCGCTTTATACCGGCGAATACGGCGGCTTTGGCGACCGCAAAATGATGGGGCTGAAACTGCTTTGGGACTACGCTTATTACTGGGGTGTGCTGAGCCTGCTTTTCTTCCAGGGAACGATTTCGGACATAGGCTGGATACGATCCAACAGCATGACGTTGCAAAAAGCACAACAGTACAATTCAATAATACAGGCCCGCTTTCGGGAACGGGCAAAAAAGCGACTGGTACTGCCGGCCCGCGGTGTGTTTATGAATCAGTACGAGATTCCCTGCCTACAGTATTTCAATAAAGTATTGATGGAAGCGGGACAACTGCAAACGAACGAACAGTTGAGCAGAAACGTTAACATGCTGGAAAAAATTTCCGGATTCGTCATTTCAATGTTGAACGACAACTCCAAAGCTGAAATTGGCGACGAGGAAAAGGAATTGCTTGGAGGGTACAGGCAGTTGTTTTGTTAAATCAAAACATCTTCCGCTACCTCTCCCTTAGCGCCAAATAAAATTCCAGCACCTTTTTGCTGGACAATTTTCCGTTCTCCTCCCTCGGCAACGCATCCACTACATAAACGGGGCGGGGAACAAATGCCGCATCCAGGTGCGCGCGGAAACCCGCAATCACCTCTTCCTTTTTCGTTCCCTCCGCAAGCACCACAATCGCCACCAAACGGCCCACGGCTTTATCCTGTTGTGGATAAAACACCACGCCATCTTTAACACCGGGAATGGAGAGCAATATTCTGTTTACTTCCTGCAGCGAACCGCGCTTGCCGGCAATTTCGATCATATCGGAATCGCGACCCTTTAACCGAAAATGCCGGTCGCCCGACATTTCGAGAATATCCTGCAATTGCACCGCTTCCGGCAAGTGTTCGGCGCCGGCGAGGGTGCCGCGCTCGTTTTTTTGTAAATTGATACCGTCGAACAGATACCAGGAATCCTCACGGGCGGTGTGCCGGAACGCCATTGAACCCACTTCGCTACAGCCATAGACTTCTCGCAATTGCCCACGGAAAAGGGATTCGGTTTGCCGGGCCAGGTTTTGATCCAGCGGCGCAGTGGCGGAAAGTATTCTCTCCACGGCTGGAAATTCAATTCCACTCATAACAAGAGCCCGCAGGTGCACCGGTGTGGACACCAGCATGCGAGGCACCTTCAAATTTTCCAGCGCCGACTGGATGTCCAACGGAAACAGCGGCCGTGCGTCGGCGACGCAGATATTGGCAAACATCGGCAGCAGTACGGACGTTTCCAGCCCCCACATATGTTGACCAGGCACCGTCGCCAATTGGTAAAGGGTCTCGTCGAATTCAGGCACCATAAAGCGGGCATTGATTTTTGAGCTTTCGACAAAGGTCCGCCAGGGTTTGAGGTTGGGTTTGGATTCCCCGGTGGAACCGGACGTAAAGGTAATCGCGCTGAGATGATCAAGGGGAATTTCCGGTATGGTGGAAACGGCGCCGCGGGCGGAAATATTCAGATCGTTTACATTCACATGCGGCAGCCCGGGCGCCACTTCCACGTTGTCGTGTATGACATAGCAGTGCGGGTACCGGCCGCTCAGTACTCCCTGAGTCGACACATTCCTGTTTGGCGGCAGCAGATTGGTTTGCCGGCGCAACATAACCGCGCAAAAAGCCAACATAAAGGAGTAGCGGCTGCCGCAAAGGTTAATTGCATACCGCGCATCCGGCAGCAATTCCGCCAACGCCCGTGCTTGCGCAACGAATTCACCCACGCTAACAACGGTGATTTCCCTGCCGGTAAACGCAACAATGGGGTCCGCCGGTTCGCGGCAAACCAGGGAGTGACTTTGGGGAGCGGAGAACGAAACCATTGCTTGAAAAGAGTCTACTTATCGGCTGGCAAAACCGGGGCTTTTTCCATACCTGTCATTGCAGGCTGATTCGCCTGGTCAGGCTGCCTTGTGGTGCTCAACAAACTCACTCAGACTGGCCAGGGTGGCGAAGGCATCGCGCACGCTTTCATCTTCAGCCTGCATCTGCACGCCGTATTTCTGCGAAATAGCCAGCGCGATTTCAAGCGCGTCGATGGAGTCCAGCCCCAGGCCCTCACCAAACAGAGGTTCATTCGGATCGATATCGGCGGCATCCACATCTTCCAGGTTCAATGCTTCCACCAGCAGCTTGGCCAGTTCGTGTTCGGCAGCCGTTTGTTTGGACATTCGCGTTCTCCATTCGGGATTGATTTGCATTTACCGGCAATTTTACGCCTTTAGCCTCGCGGCAGGTAATGGTTCATACTATATTATTAGAACTTATCGTTGACTGCGCCAGGACTCTGCCGAGGGTGGAGGAGTGTATATCAGGTCAAGGATCAAATCACGATTTACCCTTAACTTTAGGCGCAATTTTTTTTAAACTCGCGCCTTCGTTAAAATAATAAAGATTGAGTCAATCACTTAATGTTGCGTCACTATTATTCATCCGAGTCGCCGGAAACGCTGCTAACCAAACCCGGCACACTCACTGTGGTTGGCTTTGACGAGCGCTGCTCACCCCCCGCCCAGCCCGGCCTGATCTCCACCGGTGTCGTTTCGCTCCCCACCTCCAATATGAGCGAGGTATGGGAAGTTGCCGGGGAAAGCACCATTGAGCGCGGTGTTACGGGGCGCTGCCACTGGAGCCGGGCGGAGGGTGTAATCTGCGCGGCCGTCTGGATCAGCCCGGAGCAGTGCCGGAATATCGAAGAGGCCACACATTCCGCCTACCTGGAATTGCTGGAATTTCTCTACCGCACCGATTACCGGCACCCGTGCCGCTTCTGGAACTACATTCCCCAAATCAACTCGGGAGATGGCGATCGGGAGGAATACAAGAAATTCTGCGCTGGCAGGTTGTCCGCCTTTAACCGGATGGGCATCGAATCCATTGAATTTCCGGCCGCATCGGCGTTGGGACACCATACCGAAGGCGCCGTAATTTATGCCTTCTCGTGCAAAACTCCCGGCGTTCAGTATGAAAACCCGCTGCAGGAGCGGGCGTATCGCTACCCGCGCCAATACGGGGCCAGCAGTCCATCATTTTCGCGCGCTACTTACCTGGAAACCGCGCGACCCCTGCTGTTCATCTCGGGCACGGCAAGCATTCTCGGGCATCAGTCCACTTCGCTGAATCAGCTGGAAGGCCAGTTGGAGACGACCGCCGATAACATAGACCAACTGCTGCAACACATAGGCCATACACTGCCGGTTCAGTCACTGAAGGTTTATCTTCGCTCGCCGAACGACTACGACACGGCAAAGCGCTGCCTGGAGCGGCGATATCCCGGCATAGCCGCGGTTTTTACCTGGGCGGATATCTGCCGGGAGAACCTGCTGGTGGAGATCGAGGCGCACTGCGCGGCGGCCGATATATGATCCGCCGGGGCCATGAAATCGACTAAGCTGAAATAATAATTGCGCACCTTAAAGAGGCATTAATGGAAGTCCTGGCGTTAGAACCCTTGGGAAATCGCATAAACAGGTATTGGCGCATTGCCGGCACGGGGTTCAGCTTTGCCGTGTTTGGCCTTGGCGCGGGCCTGCTGGCGCTGGCGCTCCTGCTGGTGGTCTACCCGTTCCCGATCACGTGGAGCATTAAGCAGCGCTGGACGCGGCGCTCTATTTCGGCGGGCTGCCGGCTTTATATTCGGATGATGCGAATGATGGGGCTGTTGACCTACCAGTATGTGGATACCCACAAACTTAAGTCCTCGGGCCAGCTGATCATCGCCAACCACCCTTCCCTGCTCGATGTGGTATTCCTGGTTTCATTGGTGCCGGACGCCAACTGCGTGGTCAAGGCCGCGTTGTGGAAGAACCCGTTCACCTTTGGCATCGTCTCCCTGGCGGGCTATGTGCGCAATGACCGGGAGGCCCTGGTGGAACGGGCGGCGGAGAAAATCAGGCAAGGCCAGAGCCTGATCGTGTTCCCCGAGGGCACGCGCACACCCGGCAACGGCAATATGCACTTCAAACGCGGGGCCGCCAATGTCGCACTGGCCGCGAATTGCGTGATTACGCCAGTGCTGGTCGACTGCTTCCCCAAAACCCTTCAGAAACACAACAAGTGGTACCAGGTACCGCATTCCCCACCCCTCTTTCGCTTTAAGGTGCTGTCACCCGTATTCATTGACAACCATATCAATCCGAATCGCCCCAAACCCATTCAGGTCCGGCAGCTCAACCGTCACCTGGAAAGCATTTTCAGGCAAAAAATGGACAGCCTGGCGACGAATCGTCCGCTATAACCCGCGCGAATCCCGGCAAACCACTCCGTTACTGATATAATCCACCCCAGCCGGCAGCCCCACATGCACCATAGCGAGCGACGAAGCAAATGAGCCATACAAAAGACGAGATTTACGCACATATTACGGATCTTATGCAGGACTTATTCGAAGTCGACAAGGACGATATCTCGCCGGAATCCCGACTGAACGAAGATCTCGATATCGACAGCATCGATGCCGCCGACCTGATGATCGAACTGAAATCCTTTACCGGCAGGAAGGTTCCACCGGAAAATTTCAGGGATGTTCGCACCGTACAGGATGTTGTTGACGTGATTGCCGAATTGCTGAACGAAGAGCGCCCATAACGGCGCCAAGGCCCCCAGGAAAGTGCCAATGCTAGAAGAAACCGTCCATCTGGATGTCGCATTTTTTGATGTCGATTCCTGTGATGTCGTCTGGCACGGCCACTATGTCAAATACCTCGAAATCGCCCGCTGTAAACTGCTGGACAGGATCGGCTATAACTACCGGGATATGAGGGAATCCGGCTACTTCTTTCCCATCGTGGACCTGCGCATAAAATACGTGAAACCACTTTCGTTCCAGCAAAAAATTTCCGTGACGGCCACACTCAAGGAATGGGAGTACCGGCTAAAGATAAATTACCTGATCAGAGATGCGCAAACCCAGGTCAAACTCACCAAAGCCACCACCGTCCAGGCGGCGGTCGACATGTCGAAACAGGAACTGATGCTGGAATGCCCCGCAATGCTGATACAAAAAGTACAACAGGCTTTATGATTTTCCACCGAATTTTTACCTGCTTTTTAATCTCGATATTTGCTTCGCCAATCGTTCAGGCAAATAACCCGGCGACCTCGGATATCGAAAAACTGCTGCCACAGGCGTGTCATTTCGCAGGCAGTTTTGCCCAGACCCGGACAGTGGAAAATATCCCCACACCATTGGAATCGACAGGAAATTTTCTGTTTTCCTGCGACCATGGCCTGATCTGGCAAACAGAATCACCCGCTCGCGAAACCCTTATTTATACCAGCCATAAAAAACATTTTTATGCCGATAGCAACATGCGGATCAAACCGCTAAAAGGGCGACTGCACAGCCACATGGCACGGCTGCTCAACGCATTGATGGGAGCGGATGTCGGCTATATGGAAGAATATTTTTCTGTCGGTCATGCCGAGCCCGGCAAAGTGGAACTACGGCCAAAAAAGAAAAACATGCAGCGGTTTATCCAGCAGCTGAACCTGCACAAAAACGAGGAATCCGTTGACATCAGCCTGGTAAACGACGCGCGCAACATTACACATATCCATATTTTCGATACTCGCCCCCTGAACAGTCTCAACCAGGCCGGTTGCCGCGAATATTTTTCGGAACCGGCGGATATTTGCGAATCACTTTTACAGACGGATAAGTAGTTTGCATGAATAGCGAACGCTTTATAACAGCGAGTGCGCGTTTCCTGCTGTTGGCGGTTTTACTGTTTACCAGCGCTTTCTTTCTTTTTCGTATTAACGGTGACATTGCAGTTAATACCGATTTGAAGGACTTATCCCCCCGCCTGACCCACAACAAACAGTTACAGAGCGCAATCAACCAGCTTTCCGCTTCCATCGAAAACCGCTTTATCCTGCTGTTGGCTTCGGAAGATAGTGACTCACTAATAGAGGCTCACGAAGAGCTGGTCGCCGGTCTGGTGGCCATGCCACAACTATCGGTGGCCGGCGCCGGCGAAGCGCTGCTCGATAACCTCTCCGCCGCACTGGTCCCGTACCGCTTTAAATTCCTGACGGAAGAGCAGCGGCAGGCTCTTGAAAAAAAATCGGACGAAGAAATTAAAGCGACGGCTACCCATAAACTGTACCAGCTTTCCGGCGCTGTAAGAGTGTTGCCGATTCACCAGGACCCGTTTGGGTGGTTTGGTGACTACCTCCTGCAAGCACTCGATGAATCGGGGGGCAATGAGTCACCGGACGGAGTTATTGAACGTGAATCCGAAGATGGTTCCATTACCTTTTACAAACCCATTGTGGTCAATATCAGTCGCGGTGCGCTGGAGCTCGATACACAACAACAACTGGTAAAAATGCTCGCACAAACCGAACTGGAACTCCTGCGGGATTATCCCCGGCTGGAGGTTTTTCATTCCGGTGTATTCTTTTACGCCGCGAACGCCGCGACCGAGTCAAAGCAGGATATCGGCCTGATCAGTATCGGTTCGCTGGTCGGCATTGTGGCTTTACTGTTATTTGCCTTTTCTTCCTTATGGCCGCTTATCCTGCCCTTCCTCTCCGTCGGGATCGGTGTCGGTTTTGCGTTCGCCGTTATCTACACACTTTTCGGTTCCGTCCATATTATCACCATTGTTTTCGGCGCAAGCCTGATTGGCATTGTCATCGATTATTCGCTGCATTATTTCTATCATCATGCATCCAGTGCCAACCAGAAAAAAAATTCACACCGTGATTTACACCGGGCACTATTTTTCAGTCTTGTCACGTCGGTTATCGGCTACAGTGCCCTGAGTTTTTCCTCCCTGCCCTCGCTGAGGCAAGTGGCATTGTTTTCCTGCGCCGGGCTGATCGCCGCGTGGTTGAGTGTGGTCGTACTGGCCCCGCTGGTGGCCAGGCGGTCAATTGACGTTAACCGAACACGTTTGCCCGCGTTGGTTAACGCTTTCAATCGCCACGTTTATCGTATAGGCCCTTTTTCCGTTTATCTTTTTATCGCACTTTTCATAGGGTGCTCAACGCTGATTATCGTCGGCCTGCCCAGCAGTGACAGCCCGAGGGAAATTTTTTCCGCGCCAACGGATTTGCTCAAGGAAGACAGGGTCGTCAGCAGTGTGACCAGTGATTTTGAGCCCGGAAGCTATCTGGTCGTGACCGGAAAGGATTCACAGGAAATTTTTGACAGCCTCGCCAAGCTGAGTGCGCGGGCGGGTAAGGCAGAGGATAACGCACCCGCTTTGGTAACCATTGACCAATGGCTTCCGTCTCCGGAACAACAGCGACGGAACTATGCGCTATTGGGAAGACTTTATGAAACCGGCGGCATCGCGACTGAATGGTTGAACACATTAAACGTCGATCCAAAGCTAATACACCAGTTAACGGAAGAATACCAACTGGCGGAAAACAAAATACTGCAGCCGGCTGACGTTTTCAGTGAGTTGGACGGGTCCCTGCCACAATTATGGCTCACGCAGGACGGTGTGCAATACAGTTTTGCGCTGATCCGAAAAGGCACCGACACATCCTCTTTGAAAACACTTGCGGCCGACATGGATAATGTGGAGTTTATCGATACTGTTTCCATGGCCACTACGGCCCTGAAAGAACAGAGGCGTTCATCCTCGATTGTATTGATCGCCGCTTATTTTCTTATCGCGATACTCTTGCTGCTTCGCTATCGCACCGTGAAAGCCCTGACCATGCTGGCGGTTCCCCTGGGCGCCACGATGGCCACCCTGCTGATTCTGTTCGCGGCGGGTCAGCCATTTACCGTGTTCCACAGCATGGCGATGTTCCTGGTTTTGGGCTTGGGTATGGACTACGTCATTTTTGCCGCCGAAATGCAAAAGAACAAGGAAGCCACATTAACCGCTGTATTCCTTTCCGCCGTTACCAGCCTGTTGTCCTTCGGCCTTTTGGGCCTGAGCAGCCTGACTGTTGTCAGTGCTTTTGGTTTAACGGTGTTGATAGGCAATACCGCCAACCTTATCGGCACCATCCTGTTTTCCTGGGCGGGATCGGTATCCTCCACTGGTGATAAAATGGTGGCCGCGGATGATTAGGAGAAAAAGATGAGAGAGAAACGCGTTCTGGTGACCGGCGCGAGCCGTGGTATTGGCAAGGCGACCGCGCTAAAACTGGCACTGCAGGGTTTTTCCGTCACGGTGCACTACCACTCCAATCAGCGGATGGCGGAAGACGTTGCCAACACAATCGCTTCGCAGGGTGGCAAGGCCAACACAATTCAGTTCGATGTCGCCAGGCGGGAGGAAACCCGGCAAAAACTGGAACAGGAAATTGAAGCTAACGGTGCCTACTACGGCGTTGTGTGCAACGCGGGTATCGCCAAAGATAATGCATTTCCCGCACTGACCGGCGAGGACTGGGACAGCGTCATCCATACCAACCTGGATGCAATTTACAATGTACTGCACCCACTGATTATGCCGATGATCCGGCTGCGCAGTGGCGGCCGCATTGTAACGCTTTCCTCGGTATCCGGTGTCATCGGCAACCGCGGCCAGGTTAACTACAGCGCGGCCAAATCGGGCATTATCGGCGCGACCAAGGCGCTGGCGATCGAACTGGCGAAAAGGAAAATAACAGTGAACTGCGTCGCGCCCGGCGTTATCGAGACCGATATGACCGAGGAAATGTTCAGGGAGGAAGCCTTGAAAATGATTCCGATGAAATGTTTCGGCAAGGTGGAGGATATTGCGGAAACCATCGGGTTTCTCTTTTCCGACGGCGCAGGCTATATCACCAGGCAGGTAATCAACGTAAACGGCGGCATGGCATAAACGTGGGGCGGGTAAGCGATGGTCCGACACTTCGGGCACCACCCGCCGTTATCTGTTTTCACTGCCCTACCGCCACTGCCACAATCTATTTCCAACGCTTAAAAATCAGCGACGTATTAATACCGCCAAAGGCAAAATTGTTACTCATAACATAGTCAGTTTTAATTTCGCGAACATCGCCTCGAATATAATCCAATTTGCCGCAACGCTCGTCCACGTTGTCGAGGTTCAGCGTGGGCGAAAACCAATTTTCGTTCATCATGTTGATCGCGGTCCAGGCCTCCAGCGCGCCGCAAACACCCAGCCCGTGGCCGACATAACTTTTTAACGAACTGCACGGAATTGAACTTCCCATTACCGCTTCCGTTGCCAGCGTCTCCGCGATATCGCCCAACTCGGTGGCGGTGCCGTGTGCGGAAATATAACCTATCTGATCCGCCGACAGTCTCGCATCAGTCAGCGCCATGCGCATGACTTTTTCCATTTTATCCTGCTGTTGGCGAACCAGGTGCGCGCCGTCGGTGTTGGTGGCGAAACCTACGACTTCAGCAATAATCGGTGCACCTCGCTCAAGCGCATGATGGAGTGATTCAAGGATCAATGTACAGCCGCCCTCGCCGATTACCAGGCCATCCCGATCGCTGTCGAAAGGCCTCGGCGATGACTGCGGCGAATTGTTGCGTGTGCTGGTGGCATAAACGGTATCGAACACCGCTGCCTGGGTGGGGCACAATTCTTCAGCACCGCCGGCAATCATCACCTCCTGCCGCCCGGCGCGGATCGCCTCGTAAGCATAACCGATTCCCTGGCTACCGGCGGTACAGGCACTTGATGTGGTGTACATTCTTCCCGCGGTGCCAAAGTAAACACTGATATTTACCGCCGCCGTGTGGCTCATCATGCGCAGATACGTGGTGCCATTAATACGCTGCATGGATTGGTTTTCCAGCAGCGAAAAAAATTCCAATGCCGCGTCGCTGCTGCCTGTGGCAGAGCCATAGGCAACGCCGGTGTCGCCACTTTTTAACACCGGGTCGTTAAGCAGGCCCGCGGATTCCAAAGCCAACTCCGTTGCGCGCACCCCCAGCATCGCAACCCGCCCCATGCTGCGCTTGCGTTTTTGCGTGTAGTGGGGTGGCATTTCAAAGTTGTCGATCGGCGCAGCGAGGCGAGTATTGAGTTCCGGATACCGGTCCCACTCCGTCATATAGCGGACGCAGTTTTTTTGCGCGATCAAGGCATCGCGAATCCGGTTCCAGTTGTCGCCCAGGGCGGAAACAGCCGCGCCGCCGGTTATCACTACACGTTTATTCAATGGGTGCTCACTCAACTTTCGTCATTCAAAAATGTTTCCGTTTTTTTTCTAAAAACGGACAGCCGGGCTTCTGCCAATGTTTTTTCTTTGGGCGTTTTAATCACGCAATGAAAATTTGCCAACGAATCCCCCACCACCGCAACCTCGCTGCATGCTATCCGCAAAACGGCGCCGGGTTCAAACCATTCGGTCTGGCAGGTGTATTTTCGCGTTCCCAGTAAAAAGCCCAAATGTGGACCAACCAGGCCCTGCTGTTGCTGGTATCCCGCGATCAGCGCCGCGGTTTGTCCCATATACTCAATACCGATCCAGGCCGGTACACCTTTGTCCCGCACAAAAAAGGAAGCCTGATCATCGACGATAACTTCGGCAAGCGAATGCGTTTGACTGAGTTCAATAACGCGATTGATCAGCAGCATCGGCGGCCGGTGGGGAAGCAGGTAATAAATTTGGTTATCGATGTCAGTCACAACCATTCACCCGGGTTTTGTTGTCGTCGGACCAGAAACAATAGAAATTGAACCACTGAAAAGGCGCTTCCACGCACTGCTTTTCCAAATCATTGGCGAATTGCTGGGCATATTGCCGGACAGCACCTTCGCGATCAGCACGGGGCAGGGTCACCCGCTCGGCAAAGGGAACCACCCGAAATTTTACTTTATCCTTCAAGCGGTAGGAGAACATCAGCTTTACCGGGCATTGCAGCGTCTGGGCCAGCATGTAAGGACCAATGGGCAACGGTGCGGCGCGCCCCATAAAAGTAGTGTTTACGGTTCTCTCCCGGCCACTCACCGGAACACGGTCGCCGGCAATAAACAGCCATTCGCCGTTATCAACTTTCGTCTTCAACTGCAGTACGGTTGGAATATCCAGTTCAGTCACCTGGTAAACGCGCATGCGCGAATCGTTATTCACGTGTTGCATCATCTTGACGAAATTGGCGGCGTGCTGGTCGTATAGCAACACGTTGATCGCTTTATTTTTGTAGCGCTGCATAAAGCCACGACAGTATTCCAGGTTGCCCAGGTGAGTACCAATAATCAGTTGACCGCGCGGATCATTGAGTAAGTCATCGACCGCGGCCTGATCCTCGATCAGGAACTCCTCTTCGGCTATCTCGGTACTCCAGGCGAGCAGTTTCTCAAGAATGGCTTGGCCGAAGGCCATAAAGTGACGGTAGACGTGACGGTAACCCGGCTTGGTTTTCCAGCGTTGCGGGGCGTAGTGATAGTGAGTGGTCAGGAAATCCAGCGACGCGCGCCGGGCTACTTTCCTGGCCAGCAGGAAATATAACATCACCGGGTAAAGACACGCTGAAAATATACCGCGACCAAAGACCTTGTGTACCCACAAGAGAAAATGAAATCCGCGAAGGGTTCCCGCTTCCTTCAACTGGGCCCAATGTTCAGTATCGCTGGTCGCCGCCATTTTTATTTCCCACTCAACCGGCGAAAAACAAGCCACGGAAACCGGATCAGCATACCGAGCATCAGGCGGGTATGCAGTGCAACCAGCATCAGGTTGTCACGCAGATAGCGAAAGTGGGACGCGCCTTCCTCCGGGTAATGCACCGTTGTATCGACAAATTCCAGTGCTACACCCGCCCACATCGCCTTGACAAGCACTTCAGTATCGAAATCCATGCGGCCACCGATGTAATACCGGTCAAGCACCTTTTCGATTTGAGAGAGAGGATAAACGCGAAATCCGCACAGTCCATCCTTGATCTCAAGCGACAGGGTTTCCAGCGCAACCCAGAAATCCGTTATTTTCCTTCCATACAACCGCGCCTTTGGCGCTGATTCATCAAACACGGGCCTGCCGCAAACAAGTGTGTCCGGCTTGTCCTCACTGATACCGATAAACCGCAAAATGTCGGCGCTGTTGTGCTGGCCATCGGCATCAATTTGCACAGCGTGGGAAAAGCCAAGCGTTCGCGCATAGCACAACCCGGTTTTTACCGCCGCACCCTTGCCGCGATTATAGGTATGCTTGCACAAATAAATGCCGTCGAACGACCGGAGCAGCGCCTCAAGCTGAGCCAGGCTGTCGTCATTACTGCCATCATCAACAACAATACAGGGAAGACCGGATTCCATCAGCGATGGCAGAAATTCCGCCAGCTGCTTCTGGTGATTGTAATGAGGTACTATCAAACAATAAGTCATAAAAACCAAACCACGGGCTATTCCCTGAATCCGTCCGTAAACTTTATTTTTCCTTCTGAAAACAATGTTTCGGTATCGCGATATTGAAAGCTGGCACTGGCATTATTTTTTTTGTATATCAGGTCGAGTGTGATGTGCCGGTCCGGCAGGATCACCGATTGAAATTTAAGATTATCGACTGCCCGGAACGACGCCGGTATTTCAAATACCTCCTTAGCCAGCACCGTTGCCCAGTGCAGTTGCACCACTCCCGGCACAACCGGCTGTCCGGGAAAATGGCCCTTAAGCCACGCCAGATCTTCGGGAATATACAGCTCCAGAAAAGCATTGCCCATTTCATCGGTTTTTTCACAGCGCAGGGTTTTGATTTGCGGCCACTCAAGCGGGTTACTGTCCGGCGGGAGCAACGGGTTTCCTTGTTTAATCATTAACTCGCTTCCCTCGCTTCCTTTCTTATAATAAAGATATAGCGGTAGAGCAGTTCCACCACAAACAGGATGGCGAACAAAACGTAGGATAAAAAGCCGTTATAGTACGCCCAGTATTTCAACTCCATGCAGCAGGAGGTATAGCCGGCGACAGCCGCGTTTAAAACCAGGACGGCGGTCCATACCCCTGTCAGTCGACGCGTGTACTGCTTTTCCCGGTGAGAAATGTCCTTGCCCATGCGATGGGCAAATTTTTCAATAATGGATTCGCGTTGCAGGAGAGACAAACCAAAAAGCGTGGCAATGGACAAGCTCATCAACACCGGGTACAACTTAAGCAGCGCCTCGCTTTTTAGCGCATAGACGCCACCGCAGAAAGCACCGACAACAACAAATAACAGCAACTGGCTCCTATCCCTGTAACCTTTCGTAAGGATAAAGCGCAAGAACACCACCGCCAGCAACACCAGTACCAGGTTGGATACGCCCAGCCTGTCCAGCCCCACGAAAACCACGAAGGGGTATGCAACCGCGATTACACCTACTAACAGGAATATAACTTTTTTTAAATCCGACCGTGCCACGCTTATTTCCGGACTGGGTTTTTCATCCATATCAAATAATTATAGTTGAGTCTCCATGACAGCTATCATCTTTCGTGTTTGCTCAACGGTTCCCAAAGTCACCCGCAATCCCAGGTTGCCGGCGGCATCTTTTTTTGGCCTCACCAGGATCCCCTGCCCGCGCAGGGCCAGTTCGATTTTTTCAGCCTCGACGGGGAAAATCCAGATAAAGTTGGCCGCACTCGGCCAATACAGGACGCTGTTATCATCCAGAAAACGTTCCATCAGTGGCTTGGATTCCTCCATAACCTCCCGCACGTACTGTTGTACCGAGCCGATATCCGCCAGCGCCGCGCGGATCGCCACCACCGCCAGTTGATTGATGTCATAGGGCCCCCGAACATTCAGCAATGCACTGATATTTTTTTGCTCGGAAAGGATATAACCCAACCTCAACGATGGAATTCCCCACGTTTTGGAAAATGTACGGACAATAATCAAATTGGGGTACTGGGCCACCAGATCGCATACGGTAGAGCCACAGTATTCAAAATAGCACTCATCCACCAGCACTGCCGCATTTGGTGCCGCCTGCAAAATTTCGATAATGTCCGCGCGGGATACTTCCGTCCCCGAAGGGTTGTTCGGATTGGCGATAGCGATCAGGCGCGTCCGCTCGGTAATAGCACTTATCACTGCATCCTTGGGGAAACCTTCTTCGCGTGTGTATGCCGGCGAAATGATCCTGGCGTTTTCAATTTTCGCGCACTGGGTATACATCGCGAAGCTGGGCTCGGGAATGATTACCTCGTCACCTTCCCGACAAACAGAGCGAAAAACCAATTCAATGCCCTGATCGGAGCCATTGGTAATCATCACTTGCCCGGTCTCCACATTGGCGTACCGCGCGATCTGTTCAACCACATCGCCATAGGAAGGGTACTGTTGCAACCGACCGTCGCGGATGTAATCCACCAACGCCTGCTCCACCGCCTTGCTCACCGGCAATGTGCGCTCATTGAAATCCAACAACAGGTGTTTTTTTGGATCGCGCCCTTCCAGTGGTGGTTTATAGGCACTCATGGCGACGATGTGGGATTTGATTACTGACATAACAGACTTCTTGGACAATCAAAAGGATAACTTGGAACTCTTTAATCACTGCCAAATGGCACTTACCTAAGCCTTGCAGTGAAGACTCTTTAATAAAACCGTGCCAGCGAATCCGGCCGATCCTGTGGGAACGCTTCAGTAAGCGCCATTCTAATCAGGACCTTTTAACTCAAGACAAGGTTATCGCGATGAATAAGTTCATCGAAATCCTTATAGCCGAGTGTGGAAGCGATTTGTTCGCTGGGAATGCCGATGATTTTACGCGACTCATCGCTGTTGTAGTTCACCAGTCCGCGCGCCACTTCCCGGCCCTGCCGGTCCAGGCACACCACCATATCACCGCGGGTAAAATGACCGTTAACATCCGTCACGCCCACCGGCAATAAGCTACGGCCTTTCTCACGCAATACTTTCACGGCGCCGTCATCGATAATAATTTCACCGCGCGACTGCAATGTGCCGACCAGCCATCGCTTGCGGGCGGCAATCGGTTGCTGGCTGGCATACAGTAACGTGCCGAGCGATTCACCATCGGCAACACGGGTAATCACATCGAATATTTTGCCGCCGACAATTACCGTGTTGGCGCCGGAACGCGCCGCCAGTCGTGCCGCGCGAACCTTGCTGATCATTCCGCCACGGCCGAGCAAACCGCCGGCGCCGGCCATATCATCCAGCGCCGGATCGCTGGCGGATTTTTCCGGAATGATCTGCGCCAGGGCATTCTGGCGCGGATCGCTATCGAACATACCCTTCTGGTCGGTAAGAATGCACAGTGTATCCGCCTCGATCAAATTCGCCACCAGCGCGGCCAGCGTATCATTGTCACCAAAGCGAATTTCATCCGTCACCACGGTATCGTTTTCATTCACAATGGGAATCACCCCCATCTCGATCAATGTACGAATCGTGGAGCGGGCGTTGAGATAGCGCTGCCGGTTCGACAGGTCATCGTGATCCAGCAATATCTGCGCGGCCTTGATGTTGTAGTTCTGGAATTCCTGCTCATAGCTCTGGATCAGGCTCGACTGTCCAACAGCCGCCGCCGCCTGCAGCTTGTGTATCGATGTCGGACGCTCACCCCAGCCGAGCCGTGTAATCCCGGCGGCCACCGCCCCGGAGGATACCAGCACCACCTCGTGCCCGCGCTTGGAGAGAGCGGCGATCTGCCTGACCCACACCGACATGGATTCGCGGTCGAGACCACGCCCGTCATCCGTCAACAGCGCGCTGCCAATTTTTATCACCCAGCGCCGGCTTTGTTTGATGAGTTGCCTTTTCATATTCTTTTGGTAGCGCTAACGCACGTACTCCACTTCCACATCGTAATCATCATCATCGTCATCATCATCCTTGTGGCGGGACTTGCGGGTCTGCTCGCGCAGGAATTCAATGCGCTCGCGCGCCTCCGCCTGCATTTTTAATTGGGTTTCCTGTTCAAGTTGGGCCGCATCGGGGTCGGATTTTTCCAGTGCCCATACCTCTTCCAGGTGCGTCAACAACTGGCTGCACAGCTCTTTAGTCCCCTGCCCGGTCAGCGCGGACACTTCGTACAGCGGCCCCGCCCAATTCAATTTACCAATGATGCTGTTCCGGCATCGGGTCAACTCGTCTTCGCCAAGCAGGTCCACTTTGTTCAGCACCAGCCAGCGATCGCGTTTTGCCAGGGTCGGGCTGAATTTTTCCAGTTCCGAAACAATAGCCAGCGCATTTTCCGCCGGATCGGTCCCGTCCAGCGGCGCGACATCCACCAGGTGAAGCAGCACCCGGCAGCGGGTCAGGTGTTTCAGGAAGCGGATTCCCAGTCCCGCCCCTTCGGATGCGCCTTCGATCAACCCCGGAATATCGGCGACAACAAAACTTCGATGTGTCTGCACCTTGACCACACCCAGGCTGGGCACCAATGTGGTAAAGGGGTAATCGGCCACTTTCGGTTGCGCGGCGGAGACGGCGCGGATAAAAGTGGATTTACCGGCATTGGGCAGGCCCAGCATTCCCACATCCGCCAGCACCTTCATTTCCAGCTTCAGGTTTTTCTCTTCCCCCTCGCTGCCCGGCGTGGTCTGGCGCGGCGCACGATTGACCGAGGATTTAAAGCGAGTATTACCCAGGCCGTGGAAGCCGCCCTGCGCCACCAGCAACTGCTCGCCGTGAGCGGTCAGGTCGCCAATGGTTTCGCCACTGTCCCCGTCGATAATGGAGGTGCCGATCGGCACCAGCAACACCAGGTCTTCGCCCTTCTTGCCGGTGCAGTTGCGACCGCGGCCGGATTCACCGCTCTCCGCCCGATAGCGGCGCTGGTAGCGGTAATCCACCAGTGTATTCAGGTTTTCGTCCGCCTGGATATAGACACTGCCGCCGTCACCGCCGTCACCGCCGTCGGGGCCGCCTTTTTCGATAAATTTCTCGCGCCGGAAACTCAGGCAGCCGTTACCGCCTTTACCCGCGTGGACAGAAATGATCGCTTCATCAACAAATTTCACAATCGGGCCTCGGATTAAAAGCAAGCATAATCATACATTAGGGTGTTAACACGAATGGCACTTCTTTAAGCGAAATTCTTTTATATACCGTGCCAACGAAGCCGGTCGATCCGTTTAAGCAAAAAAAGCTTAAGTAAGTGCCATTGACATAAGCGACTGAATAACGCCGCTGGACGGGACTCTTGTCTCAAAAACCGAGCCCAGCCCTTCCGGTTGTGTCCAAAAGTTTTAACCAAACCACCCGCCGGAAAAAGAAAAGCCCCGCTACCTTGAGGGCAGCGGGGCTTTCGATGTTTCCGATCCTTTACCCGATCAAGCGCTGACGATACTCACGAACTTGCGGTTGTTTGGACCTTTGACTTCAAATTTGACCGCGCCCGCCGCCTTGGCAAACAGGGTATGGTCACGGCCAATACCGACGTTTTCACCGGCATGAATCCGGGTTCCGCGCTGGCGAACGATAATGCTGCCGGCTTGAACCACCTGGCCACCAAAACGCTTGACGCCCAGGCGTTTACTTTCGGAATCGCGACCGTTGCGGGTACTACCGCCTGCTTTTTTGTGAGCCATTAGCTTATCCTCTTAACCTTACTTTTAACCGGTAATGCCGGTAATTTTAACTTCTGTATACCACTGACGGTGTCCCTGACGCTTCAGGGAGTGCTTGCGACGGCGAAACTTGATGATCTTCACCTTGTCCGCGCGACCGTGGTTGAGCACTTCGGCGGTTACCTGGGCACCGTCGACAACCGGAGCACCTATTTTGATATTGTCACCATCCGCTACCATCAACACCTGGTCAAATTTGACTGTTTCACCGGTAGCCAATTCAATTTTTTCCAGGCGAAGCACTTCGCCTTCTTCAACCCGGTGCTGTTTGCCACCGGAGGCAATGACTGCGTACATTGTTTTTGCTCCAAATTACGCGCTTGCTACCCTAATGTTTCGCAAGCCAATGGACGACACGAAGCAGCGAAACCGGCACTTGCCAGTCTGCTTTCAGACCCCGGCCCCAACTGGCCTGAAGTCACAAAGCTTGCGTCGTTTACAACCCGCTTTAAGCGGGCGCGAATTCTACGATATATCCCCGGTCCACGCAACAATATCAACAACGGCCGCGGCGTCTTCAGACTTGACAGCCACCCCATGCCCCCCTAGCATCCTCACCTCCATTTTTTCGCCTGGGCAAACTTGGTGACAAACAACTCCCAACCCTCATTTCGCACGCTGGTCGCATCGGATTTCGCGGCGGTGAATCAACTGATCGTTGAGAAACTGCGATCCGAGGTGGGGCTGGTCGAAAATATCGGCCAGTACATCGTCGATGGCGGCGGCAAGCGCCTGCGACCCCTGCTGGTACTGCTGCTGACAAAAGCGCTGGGCTATGAGGGCCGGCAGCACCTGGACCTGGCGGCGATCATCGAGTTCATCCACACAGCAACTCTTTTGCACGACGATGTGGTGGATGTGTCGGAATTGCGCCGCGGGCGCCCCACCGCCAACGCCAAATGGGGTAACGCACCCAGCGTGCTGGTGGGGGATTTCCTTTATTCCCGTGCGTTCCAGATGATGGTGACCATTGGCAATATGGAAATCATGGCAATACTGTCGGATACCACCAACACCATCTCCGAAGGGGAAGTGCAACAACTGGTGAATGCCAAGGACCCGCGTGTGACGGAAGAAAACTACATGAACGTCATTCACAAGAAAACCGCCGCGCTGTTTGAGGCGGCCTGTGAAACCGGCGCGGTACTGGCCGGCGCGACGCCCAGGGTTCGAACCGAGGCCAGGCGCTATGGCTTTCACCTGGGCCTGGCGTTTCAGCTGATTGACGACGCCCTGGATTATACGGGCGATGTCTCCGCCTTGGGTAAAAATGTCGGTGATGACCTCGCTGAAGGTAAGCCCACCCTGCCTTTGATATATTCCATGACCAATGGTAGCGAGACCGAAAGCGCCCTGATTGCCGACGCCCTGCGAAATGGCGGTATCACCAAACTGGAACAAATTATCGATATAGTGCACCGCCGCGGCGGTATCAATTACACCCGAACCACCGCCGAATTCCATGCTCGACAGGCCCACGAAGCGCTGGCCGCGCTACCTCCCGGCGAATTCAAGGCCGCGCTGGCCGACCTCGCCGTTTTTGCTGTTGAACGTTCTCACTAGGGCCTGCCAACACTCATTACATTACAAAGCCGGGAGCGAGCCGGCTCCATTTACAGACACATACGAGAGTAACCAAATGACTGCCAAAACACTGACCGACTTCTACGATAACTGGAATAGCCTGGAAGCCCACGCCGAGTCCTGGAAAACCCGAACGCTGAAACAGGCTTTCCAGCAGGACACCAATCGTGCCGCGCGCTACTCGGTGTCAGCGGCGGGTCTGGAGCTGGATTATTCTAAAAACCATATCGATGATGAGACCATCCGCCTGCTGGCGGCTGTCGCCGAGAAAGCCAACCTGAAAACAGCGATCAAAAAGCTCCTGCGGGGGGACCATGTCAACAACACAGAGGACCGGCCCGCGCTGCACACCGCCCTTCGTCACATCGGCGAACCGGTGACCGCCGAACACAAGAGCGTCAGCGAAACACTGGAGAAGATGAACGGCCTGATATCCTCGGTTCACTCCGGCGAGTGGAAGGGCTTTAACGGGGAACGTATCCGGGATGTGGTGAATATCGGTATCGGCGGTTCCGATCTGGGCCCGCGCATGGTGACCAAGGCGCTTACGCCCTACCACACAGGCCACGTTAACGTACATTTTATTGCCAATATCGATGGCGCCGAGTTATCCGACCTGACTGCCCGCCTCAGCCCGGCGACCACGCTGTTCCTGGTTGCCTCGAAATCATTTTCGACACTGGAAACCCTGGAGAACTCACTTTCGGCGCGGGCCTGGATGCTGGACAATGGCTGCAGCCAGGCGGATCTGGCCAAGCATTTCGTCGCCATCTCGTCCAAGGTGGATAAAGCCGTGGAGTTCGGCATCGACGCCAACAATGTTTATCCGTTGTGGGACTGGGTCGGCGGGCGCTACTCCCTGTGGTCGGCCATCGGCATGCCCATCGCCTTTGCCATCGGCATGGACAACTTCAACAAGCTGCGCGCCGGTGCCGCCGCCATGGACCAGCACTTCGCGGAAGCGCCGCTGGAAAAGAACATCCCCGTACTGATGGGCCTGATTGTGTTCTGGTACAGCGCCCTGATGGGCACCGATACCCAGGCAATTTTGCCTTACTCTTATCACCTGCAGTTGCTGCCGGCCTACCTGCAGCAACTGGAAATGGAAAGTAACGGCAAAAGCGTGACTCGCGAGGGCGAGTCCGTCGACTACCAGACCGGCTCCATTGTCTGGGGTACCGAGGGTACCAATGGCCAGCACTCATTCCATCAATTGCTGCACCAGGGCACCACCATGGTTCCCATCGACTTTATTGCCACGCTGAAAGCCCATCACCCCCTCACGCACCAGCACAAGTTCCTGTATGCCAACTGCGTGGCCCAGAGCCAGGCGCTGATGGCTGGCCGGGACCTGGCTACCACCGAGTCGGAACTGCGATCACAGGGAGTGAACGAGGAAGAAATCGCTTTCCTGGCGCCGCATAAAGTCCACCCGGGCAACCGACCCAGCAATACCATTTTGCTGGACATGCTGACACCGGAAACCCTGGGCGCGCTGATTGCCGCGTACGAGCACAAGGTTTACACCCTCGGCGTGCTGTGGAATATCAACTCCTACGACCAATGGGGCGTGGAACTGGGCAAACTGCTGGGAACGCATGTGATCACGGCCATCGACACCACCGATATTCCGGGCGATTGGGATTCCTCGACCCAAAAACTGATCAAGCGATTCAACGACGCGCACAAGAATTTATAGAAATGTGATAAAAAATTGATAAGGAGAAGATGAAAGGATTCACAAACTCCGGCAACATGGCGACGGTTACTTGAACTATGGCTCAAGTAGAAAATCTCAGGCCTTGGCTGATTTAACCAATAAATCTGACATAAAAACCGTTAATCACGTAATGAGGAACATAAGCATGAAGAAAATGACCAAAACCCTGGCCGTTTCAAGCGCTATCGCCACCGGCATACTCATGGCCACCGCCGGCGACGTTATGGCGGGCGATGGCAAAAAGCCGAAAATGGAAAAATGCTACGGCATCGCCAAGGCGGGTAAAAACGATTGCGCGATCAAAAGCCAGGGTACCAGTTGTGCCGGTGCGGCAAAAAAAGACGGTATCGCCGATGCCTGGATTTATGTTCCCGCCGGAACCTGCGACAAAATCGTTGGCGGCAGCACTTCCCCCAAAGCCTGAATAATGCCCGACTTTGATTTTCGTTGCCCGGTGTTATTGCACCGGGCAACGCTATCGGTTTTACCTTCCTGACCAGATTATGTCTGCCCTTCCGAAAGACAGTGGAATAAGTTTAAAAGCGGAACATTTTTCGACTATTCTGCACGACCTGCCCAAGGTGGGCTGGTTCGAAATTCATCCCGAAAACTATATGGGCGACGGCGGTCCACCGCACCAATATCTCACCGCCATTCGCGGCAAATATCCACTGTCGATGCATGGTGTGGGTATGTCACTGGGTTCGGCGGACGGTATTGATCATGATCACCTCATTCGACTTAAAAAACTGGTGGCGCGTTACGAGCCCGAACAGATTTCCGAACATCTTGCCTGGAGCCATTGGAACGGAATATACCTGAATGATTTATTGCCCTTGCCCTACACCAACGAATCGCTTGCGGTGGTTTGTGAAAATATTGAGTGCGTCCAGTCATTCTTGAATCGCCGCATCCTGGTGGAAAACCCGTCCACCTATATCGATTTCAGCCAGAGCGATTACAGCGAACCGGAATTTATCAAATTGATGTGCGACAGAACCGGCTGTGGCGCATTGCTGGATATCAATAACGTCTACGTGTCCGCGCAAAATAACGATTTTGACCCTGTGGCATATCTTCGGCAATTTCCGTCGAACCGCGTGGGAGAAATTCACTTGGCCGGTCATTCCACCGTCGATTTGACCGGACATAAAAAAATACGAATCGACGATCACGGCTCACCGGTCATTGATGACGTCTGGAAACTGTTCGACCAGGTTATCGCCCAGACACAAACGCCCCTTCCTGTACTGGTCGAATGGGATACGGACATTCCGGATTTCGATACACTTGCCGCCGAAGCCGAAAAAGCCCGGTCGCGTATGCAAAAACAGCTCGGCGCGGAGATGTCCAGTGCAGTTGCAAAAGTTTGAGCAAGGTTTAACGGACTATATTTTTTCCAACTTCCACGCTGATGAAATATCCGCGCTGGTAAAAGCCTATTCGAAGGATGAATTGAACGCGCGCCTGGCCATTTACAGGAACAATGTCTATGCCTCATTGCTTTCAGTGATGTCGGACCTGTACCCCGCCGTGGTCAAGACGGTGGGTGAAAACTTCTTTAACGCCTGCGCCAAGGCATACCTGAAAGAAAATCCACCTCGCCAGGCTTCCCTGGTCGTGCTGGCCCACGACTTCCCTGAGTTTCTCGAATCGTTTGCACCAGCGACATCACTGCCCTATCTGCCCGACGTGGCGCGGATCGACCTGGCTTGCCACCAGGCGTACCACGCCGCCGATGCCGTCCCGCTGTCAGCAGAAGACTTTGCGCGTATGAGCCCCAAGGAATTATCCAATAGCCAACTTCAGCCCCACCCCTCCGCCCGTTTGATAAAATCAGCCCACGCCTGTTTCAGCATATGGAATTTATCCGCTGACACCGAATCCGAAATAAACGCGGATGAGGCTGAAAGTGTGCTTGTAGTCCGGCCTGAAACGGCAGTGAACACCTACTCCCTGACAATAGGCAGTTATCACTTTATCAGCAGCCTCTTCACGGGAAACACCTTGGAACAAGCGCTGTCAGAGGGAATCGATAACGACGCTTCCTTTCACCCCGCCGAAGCCATACAATTTTTGATACAGTCCGGTTTGGCGACAAAAATAGTGGGAGATCCATCAGCATGAGTATCCTTTCCAAAGTCGACAGCGTGGCGAAATCCATCTCGACGCTGATCCCCGAGTGGCTGGTTGCCGTCACCGCGCGTTTGGGAATCTTTTTTATTTTCTGGCACTCGGTACAGACAAAAATTGCCGGCAGCAGCGTGTTTGGGCAGAAACTTATGTTCTGGAATGTCACCGACAGTACGCTGATGCTGTTCGAATATGAATACGACGTGCCGCTACTGCCACCCGAAGCTGCCGCCTACCTGACAACATTTGCCGAATTTTTTCTTTCCCTGGGGATTTTGTTTGGCCTGCTGACTCGCTTGAGCGCGGTCGGGTTGTTACTGATAACGCTCGTTATCCAGTTCTTTGTCTATCCCAATGAGTGGACGGTTCACCTGCTGTGGGGAGCGGTTCTGCTTTACCTGGCAAAACACGGCCCGGGTAGCATATCGCTGGATGCGTTGATCAGAAGGTAGGGCGGATAAGCGCTGGTCGACACTTCGGGGCGCCATCCGCCATTTCCTTACATTACACGTCGTATTGTTTTACGAGGCCAAGTAGCTCATCCGTTTTGGCCTGCATCAACGCCCGGTCCCCCCGGGATTCAATGTTCAGGCGCAAAACCGGCTCGGTGCTGGACATACGGATGTTGAACCGCCAGTTGTCGAACGACATTGAAAGCCCATCAACTTTTTCCACCGCCCCGGCCTGATCAGCGTAATGCTTTTCTATCGAACTGATAATGCCGGCGGGATTGCCAACGGTATTGTTCCGTTCGCCACTGCAGGGAAATTTTGCCACGCGGTCGGCCACCATCTGCGACAGTTTTATATCCCGCTTGCACATCAGTTCGGTTACCAACAGCCAGGGAATATTACCGTTATCACAGTAGGCAAAGTCCTTGAAGTAGTGGTGCGCGCTCATCTCGCCGCCGTAAACAGCGTCTTCCAGCCGCATTCTTTCTTTTATAAAAGCGTGGCCGGTTTTACTTTCAATGGCTTTGCCGCCGCCCTGCTCGGCAATATCGATAGTGTTCCACTTCAATCGCGGATCGTGTACGACCTTGGCTCCCGGGTGTTTCGCAAGAAACGCTTCGGCAAGTAAACCGACAACGTAGTAACCTTCAATAAAATTGCCGTTTTCATCGAAGAAAAAACAGCGGTCAAAATCGCCATCCCAGGCCACACCCAAATCCGCTCCGTGTTTTTTTACCGCTTCAATTGTCGGCGCGCGCTTTTCCTCGAGAATCGGGTTTGGAATTCCGTTGGGAAAAGTGCCGTCAGGATCGTGATGCACTTTTATAAACTCAAACGGCAGATGCGGTTCGAGGCCATCAACCACTGCCCCGGCGCCGCCGTTGCCGGCATTAACAACTATTTTCAACGGCTTGAGTTCATTGACATTGATGTAAGTAAGTAAATGTTCGATGTAATCTTTGCGAATGTTTTTGTGTTCAACGGAACCTATTTTATCGGATTCCTTAAATTCACCCGCCTCCGCCATCGCCCGGATTTCCACCAGGCCTGAATCGCTGGAAATAGGCTGGGAACCGCGTCGAACCAGTTTCATGCCATTGTAATCCATCGGGTTGTGACTGGCGGTGACACAAATACCACCGTCCACACCCAAATGAAATGTGCCGAAGTAAACTTCCTCGGTTCCACACTGGCCGATGTGAATTACGTCCGCTCCCGCATCATTGATTCCGCGTATCAGCGAATCCGTCAGTTCTGCGCTGGTGAGGCGAATATCGTGGCCGACCACCACTTGCCTTGCATCCAGGAATTCAACGAATGCGCGACCCACGCGATAGGCCACTTCATCATTCAGTTCGTCGGGAACCCGCCCTCTCAAGTCGTACGCCTTGAAACAGGTAATCTCGATTTTATTCATTAAATGCTCTCGATTTGGTTGGTTTGCTTTTTAATGAAGATTGGTTGGATCGATTATTGTGCCGAATAGATATTTTCGTAGACGTAATTGGTCGCTTCAACAAAGCCCGCCACGCTGCCACAGTCAAAACGGCGGCCTTTAAATTTATAGGCCATCACACAGCCGCTTTTGGCTTGAGTCATCAGGGCGTCGGTCAGTTGGATTTCATCGTTTTTACCCGGCGTGGTGTTTTCAATGATATCGAAGATATCGGGGGTGAGAATATAGCGTCCGATAATGGCCAGATTACTTGGGGCATCCTTGGCGGCGGGCTTTTCCACCATGTTGGTCACCTGGTAAATTCCCTCTTTCAACTGCTCGCCTGCGATAACGCCGAATTTGTGAATCTGGTCTTCCGGCACCTCCTCCACGGCGACAATGCTGCAGCGGAACTGGCGGTAGAGTTTGACCATTTGCGCCAGCACACCTTCCTCGGCCACGCACAGGTCATCGGAAAGCACAACGCCGAAAGGTTCATCGCCGATCAACCGACGTCCATTTAAAATTGCGTCGCCCAACCCGCGCATTTCGCTTTGACGGGTGAAAGAGAATGATCCTTTTGCCATCACCTGGCGAATGGATGACAGGTACTGCTCCTTATCGGTGCCCGCGATCTGGTGCTCCAGTTCGTAACTGACATCGAAGTGATCCGCAATTGCCCTTTTTCCCCGTCCGGTTACAAAACCGATTTCATTCAAGCCGGCTTCGAGCGCTTCCTCCACACCGTACTGCACCAGGGGTTTGTTGACGACGGGCAACATTTCCTTGGGCATGGATTTTGTAGCTGGAAGAAATCGCGTGCCGTAACCGGCAACCGGAAACAAACATTTTTTGATCATAGTTTCACCTTCATTGGTAATTTGTCGTGGGGACAGAGTGCAATGAATATACCACAATAAAAGAACTATTTATGTGCAACCATGGTGGTGGGTTATTGGGTGTCAGTTTCCCAGCTCTGACTTTCCTGAAATCAGCCCCCGGACGATCCGCCATGCGCGGACTTACGTCGAATCGTAATCCCCTGGAGCACTATCCGGGCTAGACAACCGGCCGATAGACGGTAGAATGGCGCCTTCGCGACCTCCTAGGCGGCAAATTTATTCACCTACTCGGACTCATTGGCAATGCACTCATTTGAACCAAAACCCTCCTACACCAAAGACGAACTCATTGCCTGCGGCGAAGGAAGAATGTTTGGCCCCGGCAATGCCCAGCTGCCCGTGGCCAGTATGTTGATGGTGGATAGAATCGCCCATATCAGCCAGACGGGTGGCGAATTCGGCAAGGGCGAAATTATTGCGGAGCTGGATATCAACAGGGACTTGTGGTTTTTCGGCTGCCATTTCCCCGGGGATCCAGTAATGCCCGGTTGCCTTGGCCTTGATGCCATGTGGCAACTGGTGGGCTTTTTCCTGGCGTGGAAGGGTAATCCCGGGCGTGGCAGAGCGCTGGGGGCGGGCGAGGTCAAATTTACCGGGCAGATCCTGCCTACAGCCAATCAGGTTACTTATCATATACACTTGAAACGCGTGATCGAACGCAAGTTGATTATGGGTATCGCCGATGGACGGGTTGCCATCGATGGCAAGGAAATCTACTTTGCCAAGGACCTGAGAGTCGGATTGTTTAGTAATACTGAATCATTTTGATTTGGCGTGACCTAATAAAATAACGATTACGTCAGATGAGTAACTGCCGCACCAGCAGAAGTGCTGCGTACCAGAACGATAAAAGAGGTTTTCTATGAAACGTGTTGTGATTACAGGCATGGGTATCGTCTCGTGCATTGGCAACAATATAGAAACGGTTCTCTCCTCCCTGCGCGAAGGCAGGTCGGGTATCAAGTTAAACGAAAGTTATCGGGAGAATGGCTTTCGCAGCCTCGTATCAGGCTCGATCGATATCGACCTGGCGGAGCACATCGATCGTAAAGTATTGCGATTTATGGGCAACGCCGCCGGCTACGCCTATATCGCCATGGAGCAGGCTGTAAAAGATTCCGGCATGTCGGAAGAGCAGGTTTCCAATGAAAAAACCGGAATTATCATCGGTTCCGGCGGCGCCTCGACCCAGAGCGTGGTTGAATCGGCGGACATTATGCGCAGCCGCGGCGTCAAACGGGTCGGCCCCTATCGCGTCACCCAGACCATGGCCAGCACCACATCGGCATGCCTTGCGACCCCCTTCAAAATCAAGGGTGTGAACTATTCCATTTCCTCAGCCTGCGCCACCAGCGCGCACTGCATCGGCAATGCCATGGAACTGATCCAACTGGGCAAACAGGATGTGGTGTTTGCCGGTGGCGGCGAAGAGGAGCACTGGACCCTGACCGGATTGTTCGACGCCATGGGCGCCCTGTCCACCAAGTTCAACGACACGCCCGAGAAAGCCTCCCGGCCGTATGACGCCAATCGCGACGGTTTTGTCATTGCCGGCGGCGGCGGGTGCGTGGTGGTCGAATCCCTGGATCACGCTTTGGCGCGCGGCGCAAAAATTTATGCCGAACTGGTTGGCTACGGCGCCACTTCCGATGGTTATGATATGGTGGCCCCATCCGGCGAGGGCGCGGTGCGCTGCATGCGCCAAGCGCTGGCCAATGTCGAGAGCGATGTTGATTACATCAACTCCCACGGTACCAGCACTCCGGTGGGCGACCTGGCGGAACTCAAGGCGATCAGGGAACTGTTCAGCGGCGGGAAAATTCCGGCCATCAGTTCAACCAAGTCGCTGACCGGGCATTCACTGGGCGCAACGGGCGTGCAGGAAGCCATTTACACGCTCCTGATGATGGAACACGGTTTTATCTCCGGCTCCGCCAATATCGAAACACTGGACCCGGAAGCGGAGGGGCTGCCGATTGTTGCGGAGACGAAAGCAGCCGAACTGGAGCGCACCATGTCCAACAGCTTCGGCTTTGGTGGAACCAACGCGACCCTGGTGTTCCAAAAATACCGCGACTAATTTTTGCGCCGGGCAGCAGCGAGGGCGCTCGCTTGCCCGCCCCGCAAACCGTTAAGATTCCTCGAACACCCGGGGTATGGTCAGCCCGCCTTCGATAAGGCTTCTCTCATTCCGCTCAAACCAGGCCTTCGCCAGAGTCTTAAAACCGTTGCGCCAGGTTGGCAGCTGGATACCGAAGTTGTTGGTGAGGCGTCGTCCTTTCAGGTTACCGCAGCCTTTAAAGAACTGTCTTGGGTCGTCCTTGCTGGCGATGACCGGCTGCGCGGCCTGTATTCCCAGATCCCGGTGGAGAACGCGAACAAAATAATCGGCAACTTCCGCCTCGGAACAACTGTCGATGCTATGCAAATGGAAAATGCCCCAGTTCCGCGCACCACACAATAACTGCTGAATAATGGCGATTACCGCTCTGGCAATAAAATTTTGGGAGATAGGGCTGCCGTATTTGTGATCGGAGACTACTGGCGGGTCTTCACCAAGCAGGGCCGGAAACAAGTCCGCAAAAACACTCTGCTGTTTCGCATCCAGCATCCAACCCAGCCGCAAAATAACGTGGCGCTCCGTTTCGCCGACCAGGTTTTCCATCGAGAGCAGATTCTGCCCTCTTTCGGTGGTGGGCTCGGGAATATCGGTCTCGGTAAACCCCTTTTCCTGATAGTAATTGCCGAACACCAGATAGGAAGAAATTTGAATCAGCGGAATTTTTTTGGCCGCGCAGGCCCTCGCAATCACCCCCAGGCCGGGCAGGTACCGACTCTCAAGGGATTTAATATTTCCCGGGGGGAAACTGACAACCACGCTGGGCGAGGCCTGGGAAAAAAATTCGTCCACCACGGTCTCACTGGCCCAATCGATCGATGTGTCATCACAACCGACAAGCTCCAGGGGTAGTTCTTCCACAAGCGATAAAAAATTTGCGTAGATATCCGGCCCGGCGCCGCGAACTAAAACTTTAAACCCCAAAAGCCACCTCTACACTGTACATCGACGATCCCGGCAGCCAGCTTAAAACGGAATATCGTCGTCGAAACTGTCCATATCCGGCGCCGGTTCACGACTGCTGGGAGCAGGCGCGGACTGACCGTATTGATTACCCACCGGTGGCGCGCCGTACGAAGCACCGCCCTCACCGCCGCGCGAATCCAGCATTTGCATTTCACTGGCAACAATTTCGGTGGTGTACCGATCCTGTCCCTGCTGGTCCTGCCACTTGCGCGTGCGCAGCGCACCTTCGATATAAACCTTGCTGCCTTTTTTCAGGTATTCGCCCGCGATCTCAGCCAGGCGGTTGAAAAACACCACCCTGTGCCATTCTGTTCGTTCCTGCTGTTGACCACTTTGTTTGTCTTTCCACGTTTCCGAGGTAGCCAGGCTGACGTTGGTAATGGCCGCGCCGCTGGCCGAGTACCGTGTTTCCGGGTCCTGACCGCAGTTCCCAATCAGGATGACTTTGTTTATACCTCTTGCCACTATTGTGCCCTCCACTAACTTGCGTTTGCTGATGCCGGCATCCCGCCTTTGCACCTGTTTAAAAATACACTACGCGTTTTTTTCATCGCGCCGGCGACCAGTGAGCATAACAGAAGTGGCGGGCAAAACGAACAAGCTCAAACGGGCTCCTCCTCAAGCGACGCCACCAGTGACTCCAGTTGCCTGGGGTCCACGCTGGACTCGTCAATTCGCAAATATACCGCCGACTCCTCCCTGACATAACAGGCTTTTTTTATGCCCGTTAAACTCAGATTATCCAAAACGCCGGAACGCTTATCGAATCCGGGCGGGACAATAACCCGGCGATCGGTATACCTGCGTACCGGCATTGCCAAAGCAGCGACAAGCAACCATGCAGCGGTGATTACAATAGCGCCAACAAATACTCCCTGCTGCCCATAGAGTTCCAACAGTATCCCCGCGCCAAGGCCACCGGTGAAAATGCCCAGGGACTGGCATGTGGTAAACATTCCCATGACCGATCCCTTGGCGGCCGCGGGAGCGGATTTACTCGCCAGGCTCGGGAGCGTTGCTTCAAGAAAATTAAAAGCCAAAAAAAGAAGGAACAGGGTAAGCAATAACATAACCTTACCGTTGCCCGTTGACATCATTCCACCCAGGCTTGCGGCCAATAATGCCACGGCCGCAATTACCGCCGGTTTGACCCATTGTTTTCTTTCCACTACCAGCATCACGGGCAACATCAGGACAAAAGCCGACAGCAGGGCCGGCACATAAACCTGCCAGTGATCCGCCGCCGGAACGCCAACCACATCGCGCAAGAGTGTCGGCACTACCATCAGGCTGCCTGTAAAAACGGCGTGCAAAACAAAAATACCAAAGTTCAGGCTGGCCAGGTTCGGTTCAAACGCCAAAGATAAAAGGCGGTGGGATATTTGCCGGTCATGCGGAACGCCGGAGGTTGCGGGAGAAGGGTTCGGCACGACGCCGTAAAGCACCACGATGGCCAGGACAGCCAGAATACAAGCCACGGTAAAGACCGCCGCCAGCCCTCCCACGCCGGCAATAACCGGCCCCACAATCATCGCCAGCGCGAATGACAGACCGATGGACGCACCCACCGCCGCCATTGACCGGGTGCGGTTTTGCTCGCTGGTCAGATCGGCCACCAGCGCCAGGATAGCACCGCCAACGGCCCCGGCCCCCTGCAGGACACGGCCGATAATCAAGCCTTCAATACTGGAAGAGAGTGCGGCCACCAAACTGCCGAGCGCAAAAACAGCGAAGCCCAACGCAACCACCAGCTTGCGGTTGAACCTGTCCGATAGCAGCCCCAGCGGAATTAAAAACAGCGCCTGGGTAAATCCGGCCGCTCCCATCGCCAACCCCAACAGCCCGGGTGTGGCGCCGGCGTATTCAGTACCGAAGATCACCAGCACCGGAGCCACCATAAACAACCCCAGCATTCGAAACGCGTACAACAATCCAAGCGCGCCAATGGTTTTAAATTCTGATCGCACTTCGCGCCCCCGTAAGTCGTACCCTCTGTGCCTGTCGTTACTCATGAAATCCGAATTTGGAAAATTGGAACCCCTAATGGGTTGCGCGAACCATGTACCTGACTTTCCGCTACCTGACCTTTCGCTACCTGACTTTCCGCGCAGTCCACCAGGGCCTGATTAAAGGAGGACGGGATTCTAGCAGCACCGGTTACAGTGCAACAAACGCATTGTGCGTAAAGGAAAGCATTCCAGCGATGCGTAAAATAATTCGACGCGTGCCATGAGTTATGTTTAAACTTGCCCTATGGCACTTAAGAACTAACTATTTGTCATAAGAATTAACCAAATGGGCTGGTTTTATATGTTGTGGCCCTTTTTTTTGGTTTACAATGACGGATAATTCCTCATTTTGGAGGTTTTATTGCCAGCGGATTCCAAGGCCAGGGATTTTACAGGCCCGAAGATTCCATTCGTAGTGTTCGGCGGTTTTGAGGTATCAACTTAATCGGGTATAAATATCAAAACAGGAACTAGGTATTTCAGTGTCTCTCAAAACAAGCAATTCCTCACTCACCAAAAAGACCATCGCGCTATATTCTCCCAACAGCACCCTGCAGACGGGGTTGCTGGGCAAGCTTATTGGCGAGGAGTTGGGTGTAAAGTGTCTCGTTATTAAACAGATCTCCGCCGTACCGACCGATATCACTTTGTTGCTGATTGACTGCAACGGACAGGACGCCGAGGAACTGCGCAAAATTGCGCATAATTTCCACGAACAATTTGATAGCGCCACCGCTGCGCTGTTAAATGCCGAATACGATAGTGCCCACGAAAACCTGCTTGAATGGCCCTGCATCATGGGCCTGTTTTATGTGGATTCGGATCAGGACCAGTTGATTCGCGGCCTGAAATCCCTGCTGGAGGGAGACTATTGGGTGCCGCGGCGGCTGCTCCACCATTTCCTGGACAAGAACCGCAAAGCACCGTCCAAAATCAAGCGCCCCAACGTCAAGCTGACCAAACGCGAGCGCCAGATTCTCAAACTGATCAAGGATGGCGCCACCAACGCGGATATTTCCGCGGCGCTGGAAGTAAGCGAACACACGGTCAAGAGCCACCTGTACAACGTGTACAAGAAAATTGGCGTGCGCAATCGGCTGGAGGCCAGCAACTGGGTGCGCGACCTCGACGACCTGGATTCGGTTTAGCGGCTGTTTCCCCGCCACTTGCCTGCCTGGCGACTGCACACTGTTTCACTTCCATCCTGCTCGTTTAACTCCAAGCGATGCTACCGATTTCGAAGTCAGCAGAAATACCAGGGCCTAAAGATACCAGTGACCAAAAGGCTGGTCCGTTCGCAAAAACCGGAACCCAGTCATCTTCGCGCAGCGGAGATCCAGCGGTCTCAGGCATTACGGGAAGTCTCCTTCGGATATCCGCGTCGGTTTTGAAAATATACCGCCATCAATGCGCCACGCTACTGACATGATCAGTCAGGACTGAGTCAATATTTTTCCTCCAAACACCGTATACTATCGCGTTTGATCACCCACCACCGACGGAATTGCTTACTGTGGATACCATTGTTGTCCGTGGCGCTCGCACGCATAACCTTAAGAACATCTCCCTCGATATACCCCGCGATAAATTGATTGTTATCACCGGCCTTTCCGGCTCCGGCAAGTCATCGCTGGCTTTCGACACCCTGTACGCCGAAGGCCAGCGGCGCTATGTGGAATCACTCTCCACTTACGCCCGTCAGTTCCTGTCGATGATGGAAAAACCCGACGTGGACCATATCGAAGGCCTGAGTCCGGCCATTTCGATTGAACAGAAGTCCACCTCCCACAACCCCCGCTCCACGGTGGGCACCATTACCGAAATTTACGATTACCTGCGCCTGTTGTTCGCCCGGGTGGGTGAACCGCGCTGCCCGAAGCACGGCAAACCGCTGGTGGCACAGACTATTTCCCAAATGGTGGACCAGGTGCTGAAAATGCCCGAGGGCAGCAAGGCCATGCTGCTGGCGCCAATTGTGCGCGACCGCAAGGGTGAGCATCTGCATATTCTCGACACGCTGCGGCGCGACGGTTTTATCCGCGCGCGCATCGACGGCATCGTGGTGGATCTGGACGATGCACCGGTACTGGACAAAAAGAAAAAGCATAATATTGACGTGGTGGTGGACCGCTTCAAGGTGCGCGAAGATATTAAAACGCGGCTGGCGGAATCCTTTGAAACCGCCATTACCCTGGCGGACGGCATCGCCGTGATCGCCGATATGGACAGCAAAAAACCGGACCAGGCCTTCTCCGCCAAACACGCCTGTCCCGTGTGCGATTATTCACTGTCGGAACTGGAGCCGCGCCTGTTTTCCTTTAACAACCCCGCCGGCGCCTGCCCCAGTTGCGACGGCCTGGGAGTGAAACAGTTTTTTTCCGAGGAGCGCATCATTCAATTCCCGGAAGCCTCGCTCGCGGAAGGTGCCATCCGCAGTTGGGACCGGCGCAATCTTTACTACTTCCACATGCTCACTTCACTGGCCGAGCACTATGGTTTCGACATCGAGAAGCCGTGGAAAAAGCTGGCGAAAAAGCATCGCGACCTGGTGCTGTATGGCTCGGGGGACGAAGTGATCGACTTCAGCTACGTCAACGACCGGGGAGATACCTATAAACGCGCCCACACTTTTGAAGGCGTCATACCGAATATGGAGCGGCGCTACCGGGATACCGAATCGTCCAGTATCCGTGAAGATTTGGCGAAGTACCTGTCATCAATGAAGTGCCCGGCGTGCGAGGGCACCCGTTTGAAAGAAGACGCCCGCCATGTGTTCGTCGATAACAGGACCCTGCCGGACATAGCCGGCCTGCCGGTGGGCGATGCCTACGACTATTTCGACAGGCTCAAATTCAGCGGCGGCAAGCAGGAAATCGCCGACAAGATTTTAAAGGAGCTGCGTGACCGTTTCCGCTTCCTGGTGGACGTGGGCCTGAATTATCTGTCACTGAATCGCAGCGCCGACACGCTTTCCGGCGGCGAGGCCCAACGGATACGCCTGGCCAGCCAAATCGGCGCCGGCCTGGTGGGCGTAATGTATATTCTCGACGAACCTTCCATCGGCCTGCACCAGCGCGACAACGACCGCCTGCTGCGAACCCTGACCCATCTGCGCGATATCGGCAACACCGTGATTGTGGTCGAACACGACGAAGACGCCATTCGCACGGCGGATTACATAATCGATATCGGCCCCGGCGCCGGCGTGCACGGTGGCGAGGTGGTTGCGCAGGGCGATTACCAGGCAATTATCAAATCGAAAAAATCCATTACCGGCGACTACCTTTGCGGGCGCAGGGAAATTGCCGTGCCCAAAAAACGCCATCAGCCCAACGGCAAAAACCTGGTATTGAAAGGCGCCCGTGGCAATAACCTCCGGAACATAACCCTGACGCTGCCGCTGGGAATCATGACCTGTATTACCGGCGTTTCGGGCAGCGGTAAATCGACCCTGATCAACGGCACATTGTATCCACTGGCCGCCTCGGCACTGAATGGTGCCACCACGCTGACCGCCGAGGCGCATGACTCCATCAGCGGACTCGAACACCTGGATAAATGCGTCGATATCGACCAGAGCCCCATCGGCCGCACGCCACGTTCCAACCCCGCCACCTACACCGGAATATTCACACCGATACGCGAATTGTTTGCCGGCACCCAGGAAGCCCGCTCGCGCGGCTACAAGTCCGGGCGCTTCAGTTTCAATGTCAAAGGCGGTCGCTGCGAAGCCTGCCAGGGCGACGGCCTGGTAAAAGTGGAAATGCACTTCCTGCCGGATATCTACGTCACTTGCGATATATGCAAAGGCAAGCGTTACAATCGCGAAACGCTGGAGATCAAATACAAAGGTAAAAGTATTCACGACGTGCTGGAAATGACAGTCGAGGACGCGCGGGAATTTTTTGACCCCATTCCGACGGTCGCCAAACGGCTGCAAACCCTGATGGATGTGGGGCTGTCATACATCCGCCTGGGGCAGGCCGCCACCACCCTGTCGGGCGGCGAAGCCCAGCGTATTAAGCTTTCACGCGAACTATCCAAGCGCGACACCGGCCAGACACTCTATATCCTCGATGAACCGACCACGGGTTTGCACTTTCACGACATCCAGCAATTGTTGGTGGTACTGCACCGCCTGCGCGACCACGGCAACACCATCGCGGTTATCGAACATAACCTGGATGTGATAAAAACGGCGGACTGGATTGTCGACCTGGGGCCGGAAGGCGGCAGCGGCGGCGGCAATATTATTGCAGAGGGCACGCCCGAACAGGTCGGTAAAAACAAGCAGTCACACACAGGCCGATTTCTGAAACCTATGCTTGGCAGGGGGAACGGCGGGAAAAAAATATCGGGAAAAGCGGAAGCCGTTTCATCATAGTCAACCGCTTTCAGTATTTCGATAAACGGATGGAGCAGGCCATCCACACGGTTTATATTATTCGGTGGTAATCATTGCCGGGTTACAAATTTCCTGACATTTGTCACTTCAGGCTTTTTTTTCGTTGCGGTATCGTTGTATCAATAAATAAAAAATAGAAATTCAAGGGCGACACTATGGACAAGGGCGACACTACGGACAAGAGCTATGATAAAACACATTTGCTCAACCAATTAAAAATAGACAAAAGCGCAGCGGCACCACCCGGACTTTCCATGGGACACCTGGCGATTGCGTCACTGATATCCGCTGTCGTTGGCGGTGTGCTGGTTTTTCTTTTTTCTCCGTCATCCGAACCGCCCCCGGAGCCGGCGAAAAAAGCCATTGCCGCGAACAGCACCAAAACCAATAGCGCCGCAAACGATGCGGCGTCCACTCCAACCGAAATAACACCCATTCCAGCATCATCCCGGATTCTAAACGCTTCCGGCTATATCGCCGCCCGGCGCGTCGCCACCGTATCCGCGGAAGTGATGGGCCTGATTACCGCTGTCGAAGTGGAGGAAGGCATGAAGGTGGATCGCGGTCAGGTACTGGCAACGCTTGACGACTCCGTCGCGCAGGTAAACCTGCGGCTGGCAAGGGCGCAGGTTGAGGCCCAAAAAGCGCAGATTGAAAGCATACAAATCGATTTGCGGGAAGCCGAACGCGTATTGAAACGCGTATCCCGCCTTGGTACCGACAGCTACTCCAGCGAAGCGCAGCTTACCCGCGCGCAAACCGACGCCGACAAGTTCCGTTCAGCGCTGGCCAGCGCCAAGGCAAATTTGAGAGTGGCCGAGCTGAATGTCGCTCACCAGCAGGAATTGGTCAACGACCATATTATCCGCGCGCCGTTTGCCGGCGTGGTAACAGTAAAAAATGCACAGACCGGCGAGATCGTTGCGCCCGCCGCGGCCGGAGGGGGGTTCACCCGCACCGGCATCTGCACCATTGTCGATATGGATTCACTGGAAATTGAAGTGGATGTCAACGAGGCGTTTATTGGAAGGGTTTTCGAAAACCAGCGAGTTATCGCCAACCTGGACGCCTACCCGGACTGGAATATTCCGGCCAGTGTTATCGCCATTATCCCCACTGCCGACCGGGCGAAAGCCACCGTGCAGGTGCGGATAAAAATTGAAGAGAAGGATGCACGCATACTGCCTGACATGGGAGTTAAAGTGGCCTTTTTAAAAGGTAAAGAATAAATAAACAACGAGGATACGGTTATGTCTGACGGGCGATTGTTTGAGCTTAAAAATATTTCCAAAAGTTTTGTTAAAGGCAAGGAAAAAATCACTATCTTTGACCACCTCAACATGAATATCAATAAAGGGGATTTCCTGTCGATCATGGGGCCCTCGGGATCGGGCAAAACCACGCTCCTGAATATGCTGGGCGGCGTCGACCGGCCCACCAGCGGCGAAATACTTTTTAACAGCCAGCCAATACAATCACTAAGCGAGGGGCAACTGGCCAGGTGGCGGGCCGATCACGTGGGGTTTATTTTCCAGTTTTACAACCTGATGCCCATGCTGAACGCCGCGCGCAATGTCGAGCTTCCATTACTGCTGAAAAAATTAAGTGGTGCCCAACGCAAGAAAAATGTCGAGGCGGCACTGGCCCTGGTCGGCCTGCAGGACCGAGCCAAACACCAACCCAAGGAGCTGTCGGGCGGTCAGCAACAGCGTGTCGCCATCGCCCGCGCGATTGTGTCGGACCCCGATCTGCTTCTGTGCGACGAGCCCACCGGTGACCTCGATCGCGCCACCGCCAGCGAAATTCTGGAGATACTACAGTTGCTCAACAAGGATTTTGGCAAAACCATCGTCATGGTTACCCACGACCCGGAAGCGGCTAAATATGCGAAATTACAGCTGCACCTCGACAAGGGTAAATTCGTGGAGAACACCGCCACCCTGCAGGAGGCGTGATATGTCCGGTTTCTATCTTGTATTGAAAAACCTTACCCGCAACAAACTGCGCCTGATATTGAATTGCTTCGCGCTGTTGATTGCATTCCTGATCTTCGGCGTGCTCGGTTCAATTAAAACCGCCTTCGATGCCGGTATCGATCTTGCCGCCGACGACCGACTGGTGACAGTAAACAAAATTAATTTTACCCAGCCGATGCCCATTTCCTACGTCAACAAAATTCGCGCGATGGAAGGTGTCGAGCATGCCACCTATGCCAACTGGTTCGGCTCCTATTACCAGGACCCACGCAACCAGGCAATGGGTTTTGCCGTGGACCCGGAAAGTTATCTCAAGGTGTATCCGGAACTTATCCTCTCGGAGGAAGAAAAACAAAAATGGTTTAACACCCGCGACGGCATGGTGGTGGGCGAAGCCATGGCGCGCCGGTTCAACTGGAAAACAGGCGACCGCGTTCCCATATCCTCCACTATTTTTTCAAAGCAGGATGGCTCCAACACCTGGGACCTGGAGATAGTCGGGACCTACAAAGGCGAAACACCACAGACGGATACCAGTTATTTAATGCTGCACTACGATTACTTTATCGAAACCCAGACGTTCGGCAGCGACTGGATAGGCTGGATATCGCTGACCACCGGCGATGCCAGTCGCAATGAAGCCGTTGCCCAGGCAATCGACCAGCAATTTGCCAACTCGCCCGCGGAAACGGAAACCACAACCGAAGAACAATTCAACAAGGCTTTTATAGAACAAATTGGAAGTATCGGCCTGATTATTACCTCCGTTGTACTGGCTGCATTTTTTACCATTTTAATGATTGTGGGCAACTCAATGGCGCTGGCTGTTCGGGAAAGAACCCGGGAAATTGCCGTATTGAAAACGCTCGGTTTCTCCGCCAAAAGCGTGTTCGCCATGGTGCTGTCCGAATCGCTGCTGCTCTCCCTGCTGGGGGGACTGCTGGGTATCGGGTTGGCCTATCTTGCCGTCAGCGGAATTTCCCAGGCACAAAGTATTCTCACCAACCTGGCAATAACAAATCGGGTTTTAATCCAGGCACTCGGTTACATGATTCTGCTGGGGCTGGTGACAGGCTTTATCCCCGCCTACCAGGCAATGAAACTCAACACTATCGACGCGCTGAACAGGAGCTAATTTATGGGATCCGTAACTGCACAAATTATCGCGGTAGTGGGAATGAATATTCGCAGCCTGCCGCAACGGCTCTGGATGTCGCTAGCAACGTTATTCGCCGTGGCCATCGTAGTGGCTGTTTTGCTTGCCTTCCTCGCCATGGGAAACGGTTTCAAGACCACGGTGGAAAATACCGGCTCTGAGTCCATTGCCATTGTCATGCGCGAAAGCTCCCAGGCCGAGATCAACAGTTCGTTAATGCGCGAACAGGTCAACCTGATCGAAACGGCCCCTGGTATAGCCAGGGACGAAAACGGTCCATTGATATCCGCCGAACTGTATGTCATCGTCGACGGTATCAAGAAGTCCTCCCAAACCAAAGTGAATCTGCCGTTTCGCGGCCTCGAACAACGCGGCATCACCATGCGGGAAAATATCCGCATCGTGGAAGGCAGGATGTTTGAAAGCGGTCGCAACGAAATTATGGTAGGGACTAACGTTCTGCGGGAGTTCGGCGGATTCGAATTGGGAAAGGAAGTGCGACTGGGAAATGCCCAATGGACAGTCGTTGGCGTTTTTGATGCCGGTGGCTCAGTTTTTGGCAGTGAACTTTGGGCTGATGCGCGCACGATACAAAGCCAGTTCAACCGGGGGAACAGCTATCAAACAATTCGTGTAGCACTTGAGACGCCGGGAGATCTCGAACCGATCAAAGAATTTATCGAAGCCGACCCCAGGCTGAATCTCGACATAAAAACAGAAAAGGAATATTTCAGCGAACAGGCTTCACAGATGTCGGATTTCATTTTTTATCTCGGTTGGCCACTGGCAATCACGATGGCCCTCGGCGCGCTCGCCGGTGCACTTAATACCATGTACACCTCCGTTGCCCAACGGGCAAAGGAAATAGCGACCCTGCGGGCTATTGGTTACAGCGGCACGTCCGCTTTTTTTGGCACCATGGTGGAGTCTATCGTCCTGGCCACAATAGGTGGCGTACTCGGGACCGTAGCTGCGTTCCTGTTCTTTGACGGCCTCACCGCTTCAACCCTGGGCGGCAGCTTTACCCAAATTGTTTTTGACTTCCGCCTTTCCAGCGATTCGCTGGCAAGCGGTATTAAACTGGCGATAATCATCGGCCTTCTCGGCGGAGTCTTCCCCGCCATTCGCGCCGCCCGAATGCCGGTCATTGCCGCTTTTTCGGCAACCGCGTAAGTAAAAGCCATCCGGAAAATAATATTTTCGGATGGCTTAATTAACCGTCTGGCGAACACCTGGAATCACCCTGCCTCCGTTTAAACCGTCGCAAATTCAATATGCTGGTCCCGATGGTGGACTGTCCGTGTCTCGCCGTTACCTTGCGTATTTTCCACTTACCCCGATGCCGAACCGACTTGCGCGTTCACGATCCGAAAACCGGCGTAGCCGGCTTGGCCGAATATAAGGGTTTGGCAACGTTAATATTTAACGATTCTACATAGGGCGTAAGCTTTTGTTTAAGCCGCCGGACCATCGCGGGGCCGGCAGTAAAAACGGCTGCTGGGAAAACAACAAAAGAGAGAAATCTTTCATCTCCCGGCCCTGCAAATTCGGTGTTTCATTACTATACCAAACAACCCGAGCGCACAGTTTCGCAGCAGACATTCGAAATTGCACTACAATATATTAATAGTCTAAATGCGAAATTTTATATGCAAAAGCACCATAAAAAAATTTTTATATTTACGATTGTTATTTTACTTTTCAGCGGTACGGCTAACTTAAGCGCCGCAAAATCTAAAAAGCCTATTTTGGTCACACCTATTTTTAACGATCATCATCGTTACTGCCTGGAGGTGTTAAAGCTGGCGCTATCATATAGTGAGCACGACTACGCCATTGACTACATTGAAGATTCCAGCAGCCAGACGCGCGAGCTGCAACGCCTGCTGGACGGCAAGGTGGATGTTACATGGATGGCCACTTCGGAAAAGTATGAGTCCCAGGCCCTGCCGATTCGAATTCCCCTCTACAGGGGATTACTTGGTTATCGGATTTTCATTATCCGCAAAGGCGAACAATCCCGCTTTGACAACATAAACAGCGTGGAGGATTTAAAATCGATCAGCCTGGGCCAGGGTACCGACTGGGCGGATACCTTGATTCTGGAAGCGAACAACCTGAAAGTAATTAAAACCCGCAAGTACGAAAACCTGTTTTATATGCTGGAAGGCGGCCGCTTCGATGCCTTTCCACGCGGTGTGCACGAACCCTGGCAGGAACTGGAATCGCATTTGGATTTTAAATTCGCCGTTGAAAAAAGCCTGGTTCTGGTCTATCGCATGCCCATGTACTTTTTCGTCAGCAAGGACAACGCCATCCTGGGCCGGGAGATTGAACGTGGCCTGATGAAAGCGATAGAGGATGGCAGTTTTAACAAACTCTTTTTTGGCAACCAGATGATCAGGGACGTATTGACCAAAGCCAATCTGGAGCAACGCAAGGTGTTCCATCTGGACAACCCGGTTCTGCCTCCCAACACTCCGGTTAACGACGACAGGCTCTGGTGGTCTCCGACGAATCCAACTTCGCCAACCGATGAACGGTAGCCCGCTTCATGCCCTTTTTTACGCCGGGGCTGGAACAAGGCTTAATTTAGCGCTGTTCCGCAATGGAAGCTACACTAAAAGTTAAACGGGAATTTACGGTGGTTTTTATATGCGGACTCACCGCTACAGAGCTTCTTTATTTGTCTTCATTATTTTGCTTGTGGGCGGGACGGCCAACCAAAGCCTGGCGCGTACGGTCAAACAGCTATTGGTTCCGCCCATCGCCACCGACCACCACAGATACTGCCTGGAACTGCTGAAGCTCGCTCTTTCGTATAGTGGCGACAACTACACGGTTGAGATCTCCCCTACCAGCTCAAGCAGCCAAACCCGGGAGATCCAACGGCTTCTCGATGGCCAACTTGATGTCGTATGGCTGGCGACGTCAATGGAATATGAATCCCGGGCGAGACCGGTGCGGGTTCCCCTTTATCGCGGGCTTCTGGGTTATCGTATTTTTATCATTCGCCAGGGCGAACAGGGGCGGTTTGACGATATCAGCACCATGGAAGACCTGCTGACCGTGAAATTTGGACAGGGTGCCGACTGGGCGGACACCACGATACTCGAGGCTAGCGGCTTCAATGTGGTTAAGAGCCGCAAATACGAAACTCTGTTCGACATGCTCGCCGGGGAACGCTTTGATGCATTTCCCCGCGGCGTCCACGAACCCTGGCAGGAACTTGATTCCCAACCGGAATTCAAGTTTGCGGTGGAAAAGAACCTTGCCTTCCTCTACCGAATGCCCATGTACTTTTTTATCCGCCCGGACGATGCTCAACTTGCAACAGACATCGAGCAAGGGTTAATGAAGGCTATCTCGGACGGCAGCTTTGACAAGCTCTTTTTCGACAGCCCCATGATCAAGGATGTACTGAATAAAGCCAACCTTGAAAACCGGAAAATCTTTCGTTTGGATAATCCGGCGCTCCCTCCCAAAACTCCGGTTGATGACGACAGACTGTGGTGGTCTCCCCCGCAGTAAGCGAAAAGCGGCATCCAGCCTCACAGGCATTATCGATGAACCAGGGGACTCTGATTAGGTCTCCGTGGTTTCTCGCTCCCACTTCCACTGCCTCCTCCCGGGAGTGTCCCGACCTCCAACAAGGATCGCCGGCGTCTTCTCCACCCTTCGGAAGATAAGACGTCGCAAGGCACTCCATCGCGGGTCTTCCCTGCCGGTGAATCAAAAGGTATACTTTCAAAAATTTCTGAATATTCGAAAACTATGAAACTTACGTCATCCACTCAAAGTTTTGTTCTCCATTTTGGTGAAATGGGCAGCCGCTGGGGTGTCAACCGCACGGTTGGCCAGCTATATGCACTGCTGATGGTCACCGAAAGAGCCCTGACAGCGGATGAGCTTGCCCAGGCCCTGAACCTGTCGCGCGGCAATGTCAGCATGGGACTAAAGGAACTCCAGTCCTGGCGCCTGGTGCGCGTGCAACATTTACCGGGGGATCGCAAAGACTACTATGTTACCGATGGCGATGTCTGGGACATGGCGCGCAAGGTACTGGAGGAGCGCCGCAAGCGGGAAATAGACCCGACACTGACGCTGTTGCGTGACCTGCTGATGAACGAGGCCAGCAACGAGTCTGATACCTACGCGCAACAGAAAATGCGTGAAATACACGATTTGCTGGAAATGGTCACCGCCTGGTCCCGCGAGCTGCAGGAAATGAAGCCCGAAAAACTGGCCACGTTGATGAAGCTCGGCGCGGGTGTCAGCAAGGTGATCGACTTAAAGGACAGGTTGCTGGCGAAAGACCAGCCTGTTGAATAAGTCTCGACATAATCCCTTCAACTGATACAGGCTCATGAAGAGAACGTGCCACCATGGAGACCACAGTGATTGATACGCTTCTACTCTCACGCATACAATTTGCGGTCAATATCAGCTTCCATATCCTGTTTCCATCGATCACTATCGCGCTCGGCTGGATACTCTTCTATTTCAAGCTCAGGCACGACTTCTCTAAACCCCAATCCCCGGTCTGGATGCGGGCCTACCGGTTTTGGGTAAAAATCTTTGCCCTCAGCTTTGCGCTGGGAATCGTCAGCGGTGTCACCATGTCGTTCCAGTTCGGCACCAACTGGCCAGGCTACCTGAATACCGTGGGAAATATCGCCGGCCCACTGCTGGGTTACGAGGTACTGTCGGCGTTTTTCCTGGAGGCGACTTTTCTGGGCGTGATGCTCTTTGGCCTTAACCGCGTGCCCGGTTGGCTCCATACCCTGGCGACCCTGCTGGTGTCCATTGGCACCACACTGTCGGCCTTCTGGATTATCGCCCTCAATTCATGGATGCAAACACCGGTGGGCTTTGAAATGCGCAATGGGGTGGCCTACCCGCTGAGCTGGCTGGAGATTATTTTCAACCCGTCGATGCCTTATCGACTAGCGCACGTGCTGCTCGCCTCCGGCCTGACCGCCGCCTTCCTGGTGGCGGGGGTGTCCGCCTATCGCATTTTAAAAGGGGACGATAAAAAGGCGCCCCGCCTGGCCCTGCGCAGCGGGATCATTCTGGGCGCCGTATTGATGCCGGTGCAAATTGCTGTGGGCGATCTTCACGGGCTCAACACCCTCGAACACCAGCCACAGAAGATTGCCGCCGTCGAGGGGCTGTGGGAGACCCAGGCGGGCGCTCCGCTGGTACTCTTCGCCCTGCCCGATGAAGCCACCCGCAGCAACCGCTTCGCCATAGAAGTGCCGAACCTGGCCAGCCTGATACTGACCCACAACCGGGAAGGTGAAATCAAGGGCCTGAACGAGTTCCGGGACAATCACCCACCGGTGGCGCCGGTATTTTTTTCCTTCCGCGTCATGGTGGGAGTCGGACTATTGATGCTGGTGGTCAGCTGGTGGGGCATATTCCTGTTGCGGCGCGAAAAGCTGCCGCCGCTGTATTTGAAAGTGCTGGTAGGGATGACCTTCTCCGGCTGGATCGCCACTCTCGCCGGCTGGTATGTCAATGAAATCGGCCGTCAGCCGTATGTAGTGTTCGGCCTGCTGGAGACGGCGGATGCCGTAACCACGGTTCCACCCCAAAACGTGGGATTTTCGCTGGCAATTTATGTCACCCTGTCCGTGCTTCTACTGGCCGCCTATATCCGCACCCTGTTCGTGATGGCGGATCGTGCGATTCGGGTAGAAGAATTCACCGATCCCGAAGGCCACGAAAACCTGCGTCCATTGATACCGGAGAAACCATGAGCGAAACCGAATGGCTACCCATAGTGTTTATCTGCCTGATGGGCATTGCAATACTGACCTACGCCATCCTCGATGGTTACGACCTTGGCATCGGCATGCTGCTGCCACTCGACCCACAAGCCGAAAACCAGCGCGACATCATGATCGCCTCCATCGGCCCCTTCTGGGACGCCAACGAAACCTGGCTGGTGCTTGCGGTGGGCATTCTGCTGATCGCTTTCCCGCAGGCGCACGGTGAGATTCTACAGGCGCTTTATATTCCCACCGCCATTATGCTGACCGGACTCATCCTGCGGGGCGTGGCTTTTGACTTTCGCGAGAAGGCTGTCACCCGACAAAAACAGCTCTGGGACAAAACTTTCCGCGCCGGCTCATTCATTGCCTCCATCGCGCAAGGTTATATGTTGGGTATGTACGTGATGGGATTCGAGTGGTCGGCAGGGGCAATACTGTTTTCCATTATCAGCGCCCTTTGTGTGCCCGCCGCGTACGCCTATATCGGATCGGGCTGGTTGATTCTGAAAACCGAGGGCGACCTGCAGCGCCGTGCCGCGCTCTGGGGCCGCAGAAGCGGTTGGCTGGCCGCCGGCGGCATCGTGCTGGTGAGCATCGTCAACCTGTCGCTGGACAGGGGAATTTTCGGAAAATGGTTCAGTTTTCCGGAAATCTTCGTGCTGTTCCCGATTCCGCTGATGTGCGCGGCCCTGTTCGTTATTGGCGATAAATGCCTGCAGGGAATCCCTTACGCCCAGGACCGCTTTAACTGGGTACCGCTGGCCTGCGCCGCCAGCATTTTCTTCCTGTGCTTCCAGGCTCTCGCCTACAGCTACTTTCCCTATATCGTGCCGAACGGCCTGACAATCTGGGAAGCCGCCAGCGCGCCGGAGTCACTCAAATTTATACTCGTGGGCGCGGTAATCGTTGTTCCGGCCATTATCGGCTATACGTTCTTTTCCTATCGGGTGTTTTGGGGCAAGGCGACAGAATTGCGATACCACTGATTTTCCCGGCAGCAACCCTGGGCTCCCTAGCGCAGCTTCCGGTAAATTGTCTGCCCCAGCGGTTTGAACCGGTTGTTTATACCGAGCATGCTTTCGGAATGGCCCAAATACAAGTAGCCATCCGGCGCAAGAATACCGGCAAACCGGTCGAACAACTTCTGCTGAGTGGCTGCATCAAAATAAATAATCACATTGCGGCAGAAAACCAGGTCCATCGCACCGGCCAGAGACCAGTTGTCCAGCAAATTGAGCGGCCGGAATGATACCAAATCGCGCACATCACCCTGGACTTCCATCGTGCGCTGCCCATGATTGAATTTCAGCATCCAGTGGTATTCAGGGGGAATATTGCGTGCCTTATCCGTGGAATAAACGCCCGCTTTAGCCGCTTCCACCACCTTGAAATCAAGATCGGTGGCAAAAACCTTGACATCCCAGTCATAAAGCACCCGGAATGTTCTCAACACCATTGCTATCGAATAAGGTTCTTCACCCGTTGAACATCCCGCTGACCAGATGCGTATTCTTTTATGCTGCTTCCCACGGTCTATTAATGCGGGAATGACATCCCGCTTTAAATGCGTAAAGTGATAGCTCTCGCGAAAAAAGGATGTCACGTTAGTGGTGATAGCGTTAATAAACTCTACTTTTTCCGTTTTACTCGACCGCTCCATCAAATTGCAGTATTCAGCAAAGCAGGACAGATTTAACTGGCGCACTCGACGAACGAGGCGTCCATAGACGAGCGTCTTTTTTTCCGTCGAAAGTAAAATTCCGGTGTGCCGATACGCGATTTCCTGAATTCGGGTGAAATCGCTGTTGGTCATGGGGATGTCCCGCCTCGAAAAATCCTCTACAGCCGAAGCAGCCATTACTTCATTCCCACAGTTTTGATACAACGTAGCTTCAAAAATGACAATCTCCGTCGAGCAAATGACGGCTCCCTCGTTGATTATTATGTCCTGCAAGTCTAACTCGATAGTCTTATTATAGTATTAACTTCTGGAATCGACAGGAAAAAAAGCGAAAATGGCGCGACATGTAACAGGGAAAAAAATTAACGGTCATTCAAAAAAATTAACGGTTTAGTTTGTTCGTTTTATTATGCTATTGAGATATGAAAAACAGCCGCCGTGGATACAGCGGCCTTTTCCATGATGAAGAAGGGGTTATTTTTTTAAAGAGGTAACTGCGTGGTAAGCCTCTTTACGGTTAAGCTGGCGATCAAACAGTAGAGGATAATTTGTTCGCCCCCTTACCGGAAAATTATTTTTCCAGGATTCCGCATCACTTGTTCCCCAGAACGTTACACGATCTATCTTGTCCCGGTGTTTGAGGAAAAGTTTGAACAACTGGACATAGCGATCGTTCAATTCTTTTTCCACGTTCTTGGGAAGCCCCTTTGTGTAGGGATTTAATTCATCGCGCGCTTCGTAAAGAGTGGAAATTTCCGCACCGGTATGCTCCCACGCAACTGGCAACACATCGACATCGAGTTCGGTAATATGCACGCGCATGCCCTCCCGGGCGTAGGCAACGATACTCTTTTCAAATTCCCTTAAATCCGGATACGTCAGGCCCACGTGGCCCTGCATACCCACTCCGTGTATGGGAACACCCTTCTTCTTGTACTGCTTAATAGCTTTAAGCAAAAATTTCCGCTTGCCGGGGTCATGCATGTTGTAATCGTTGTAAAGCAACTGCGCCCGGGAATCCACATCGTGAGCAAAGTGGAAAGCCTTTTCAACGAAGTCTGGTCCGATGAGGTCAAACCATTTGCTTTTTCTCCAGCCCTTATCCTCATCAATCGCCTCGTTAACAGCATCCCACGCATCAATTCTGCCTTTGTAACGCCCAACCAGCGTGGAAATATGATCTTCCATTCGCTTCAAGAGTTGATTGCGATCCAACTGCTTTCCATCAGCATTGGTAAACACCTCCGCCGGCACCTGGGAATGCCAGACAAGCACATGTCCCAGGATATGCATGTCGTTCTTTTGGCCGAATTCCACAAACTGATCGGGAATCTCCCAGTTCCACTTGTCGGCCTCCGGGTGCACCCTTTCCCATTTCATTTCATTCTCGGCGGTAATGGAATTGAACTCCCGGGCAATCAGGTTCAGCTTGCCGGTATCATTGTTTCTAAATGTGGCCGCGCCTATCGCGGTTCCCATCAAAAAATCACCTTTGAAAACATCCTTAAGACCAGTTTCCTCAAGTGCCCTGGCAAAAGCACGGGATTTCATCAGTTGCAGTGACGCCAGGCCGGCGACGGAAGCAAGCAGCAGTTGACGGCGGGAAAAATGCATAAGGTAGCCTTATTATGTAATAACTTTTAATTATGGATATGGAAAATTGTATGCTATTAAAGTCAATATGACGTGAAATCAGCTTATTCTAAATGGAGTATAGCTGCTTCATATATTGCCTGGCGGTGTTCTGCCAGGTAAAGCGGGTTGTGCTGGCGGAACGCCGGATTTTGTCCCAGGCACTTTTATTTTTCAGGTAAAGATCGACTACCGCATCGAATTTTTTCAGCATGGCTTGCGCCTGGTGGCCGATATCCGCCCCGGAAAAAACGAAACCATTTTCTTCATCCCGCACCGTATCTTTCAACCCGCCCACGCTGTTTACCAGGCAGGGCTGGCCCGCACGCATGGCCAGCATCTGGCTTATCCCGCAGGGTTCGTATGAACTGGGCATCAGGAAGATATCCCCGTAACAGTAGACCATGTGAGACAACGCGTCCGAATAGCCATTCAGGAAAATAAAATTTTCATAACGCGCGGCGGTGGCGGTAAAAAAATTTTCAAAATGCTCGCCGCCACTGCCCAGTAGCAACATATAGCCTGTGACAGTTTCGCCATCTGCGCTCTTAAGGCTTTTTAACTTGTCCAGGATAGACTCCAATACCGTTTTTCCACCGGGCACCCGTGTTTGAAACAACCGGACTTTTTGGTCCGTGATTCTACCCACGTAGCTGGCGGTAAAATTTTTTCCCTTGCTCCCGGCCCAGCCGGTAAGGCGTTTTTCGGCCACCCAGTGGGCGGTGCGCAAATGCCTGTCCCTGCCCGCCCAGGAGATCAATTCCTTTTCCGCCAGATCGGCAATCTTCCTGGCCGACGATTTGAGATAACGTTTCCCGTCGGGATATTCGCAACCGTTCAGGATGCCGATTAGTGCTCCCTCCTCCGCCCGGGCACGAAGGTCGGTCTCCAGCCTCTCTCCACCGTAAACACCCTTCTTGTAATTGCTGGGCTGCTGGATTTCCTCGGCGTAGGTCGGTGACACCGTATGCACTTTATCCGCCAGCAAAATGGCGGTGCGCATGGGGTTTATGCAATGTGGGTTATCGGGGTCGGAAATGACTCTGCCATCGTAGGGTAAATCCGGATACCACGCCTCCAGGGAAGATGCATCGCCTTTTAGTGGACGAACTCCCTGCATCCCCAAATTGTGAATGGTGTAAACCGCGGGAATTGTTTCGAGCCTTTTAAAGGAATTGGAGTACTCCCGGAGCAAAAGCAAAAAGCCAGTGTGCCAGTCATGACAGTGCAGAACATCCGGGAACGGAAGAAAACCCTCTTTTAATCCCTGGGCCACAGCCGCGCAAAACATTGCAAACTTGGTGGCATCCGTGGCGAATGGTTGCCAGTCGGGGTCGTCGCAGTAAATGGTTTCGCCATGTGGCGCGAACGCCGGGTGATCGATAATGTAGTTGCTGACGTGGTTCGGGTGATTGGTTACCCGATACAGGACAACCTCATGGGGAAAGCCGGCAAACTGAACGGAATACCGCCCCGTTTCTTCCAGGTTATTAAGTCGCGCCAGGAATCCATAGGAGGGAATGACGACATCCACCGCCAGTCCTTCTTCTGTTAACGCGTGAGGCAGGTCTCTGATAACATCGCCGATTCCGCCGACTTTCCCCCCTGGTAGCGCATCGTTTTCCGCCGCCACCATTAATATTCTTTTAGTCATGATTTTTTTAGTCTTTTAAATTGAAGACGTAGCGCGAGTACGATCCGGCTTGATCGAATAAATAAAAATCGCTACGTTAAAAATTAACTGGTTAATCGGCCCGACAGCCTCCAGGCTGACCCAGCATTTCACGGGTCACCAGAACCACGCCATTTTTGGTTACGCGAAATCCCCGCGCCTTGTCGTGTTCGTGATCGTATCCTATAACCATACCTTCCGGTATGACACAGGCGCTGTCGATAACCGCGCGTTTTATTTTTGCATAGCGATGCACTTCCACCTGAGGCAACAGCACCGACTCTTCAATATCCGTGTAGGAGTGAATATGCACATCGGAAAACAACAGGGATTGACGGACTTTTCCGCCGGAAATAATGCAACCTCCCGAAACCATGGAGTCCACCGCCAACCCCCGCCGATCGTCATCATCGAAAACAAATTTTGCCGGTGGCAATTGCTTCTGGTATGTCCAAATCGGCCAGTCGTGGTTGTAAAGATTTAATGCGGGGTCCGGCGAAACCAGCTCCATATTAGCCTGCCAGAAAGAGTCAATTGTTCCCACATCCCGCCAATAGGATAATACGCCGGTGTCAGGATCTCGAAAACGAAATGCCCGCACATCGTAATTATCAATAATCGCGGGGATAATATTTTTCCCAAAATCGTGGTCGGAATCCGGATCGTCGGCGTCCTTTCGAAGCTGATCAAATAAAAATTCCGTGTTGAAAACATAGTTACCCATAGACGCGAGGGTATAACCGGGATTATCGGCCAGTTCCGTCGGATGCAGGGGTTTTTCATCAAAACGTTTGATCAAATTGTTTTCATCCACGGTCATCACACCGAACGCGCTCGCGGCTTCTTCAATCGGCACTTCAATACAGGATACCGTCAAATCCGCACCCGACTCCACGTGGTAGGCAAGCATCGCCCCGTAGTCCATTTGATATACGTGATCGCCGGAAAGCACGAGCACATACTTGGGCGATTCCGCCTGGATGATGTCGAGATTCTGATAAATGGCATCGGCCGTGCCTTCATACCAGTTTGGCGAATAACGCTGCGATGCCGGCAGAATTTCCACGTACTCCCCGTGTTCCTTTTTAAAGTGGCTCCAGCCGCGAATAATGTGGCGTATCAGCGAATGCGCCTTGTACTGAGTCAATACGCCCACTTTTCTGATCCCCGAGTTCACGCAGTTGGAAAGCGGAAAATCAATAATGCGAAATTTACCCCCAAAATGCAGCGCCGGTTTTGCCCGCCAATCAGTTAACTCGTGCAGACGGCTTCCCCGGCCGCCTGCCAATATCAATGCCATGGTATCTCGAGTTAACCGACTTACATAACGGGAATTGGGGTCGAGCATTTTGTTTCTCCTGGGTTGTCAGGCGTGTTTATTTATGTACTATCAACACGGCACATATACATGCCGGGCTATAAAGTCGCAATCATTTCGCTCCGGATTTTCAGCGGATCTTCCAGATATCCCGCGCGTATTCCTGAATTGTTCTGTCGCTGGAAAAATACCCGCTGGCAGCGGTATTTCGGATACTCATTTTCACCCACTCTTCTTTATTTTGATAGGTTTTTGCGGCTTTTTCCTGCGCTTCGATATAGCTTCGGAAATCCGCAGCCACCATCCACGGATCATTGGGGTTGCGGATGGTCTGCACGATGGGATCAAAAATGCCGGGTTCGAACATACTGAAATGCCCGCATTCGAGAAGTCGCATTACCCGCTTCAGATCCGTGTCCCTGTCAATAATATCGTTGGGACTGTTGCGAACGCGAAAATCGGGAATATCTTCAACCCTTAGACCGAAAAGGAAAAAATTATCATCGCCTACCGCATCCAGGATTTCAATGTTGGCACCATCGTAGGTGCCAATCGTCACGGCGCCATTCATCATAAACTTCATATTGCCCGTGCCCGATGCTTCCTTACCGGCGGTGGAGATTTGCTCGGATAAGTCCGTGCCGGGACAAATAACTTCCATTGAGGTCACACGATAATTGGGAAAGAAAACCAGCTTCAGGTATTTCGATACCTGTTCGTCCGAATTAATTACCCTGGCGACATTGCTCACCAATTTGATAAGGGTTTTCGCCATCATGTAACCCGGCGCGGCCTTGCCACCGATAAGGATACAGCGGGGGCTGACGTCATCCGCCTCTCCCCGCACGATACGGTCGTAGAGGTGTATCACATGAAGAATATTGAGTAGCTGACGTTTGTATTCATGTATTCGCTTGACCTGAATGTCGAATAGAAAATCGGTATCGAACTGGACATCACATTTTTCCAGCACCAGATCCGCCAGTCTCTGTTTGTTTTGTCGCTTCACTTCGTGCCACTTGTCCTGGAATGCGCGATCATCAACGAATTTCGATAATCCACTGATTTCACTGAAGTCCGTCACCCAGTGTTCGCCGATAGAGTCGTTAAGAAGTGTACTTAGTTCCCGGTTGCAATGCGCAAGCCAGCGACGGGGAGTGACGCCGTTGGTTTTATTATTAAATTTTTCCGGCCACAGTTGATAGAAATCCTTAAACAAACCGGTGGTTAAGAGCTTCGAATGCAGCGCGGCAACACCATTAACGGAAAAGCTGCCGACAATAGCCAGATAAGCCATTCTCACCATCGGCTCCGGGCCTTCCTCAATAATGGACATTCTTTGTTGCCGATCGGTATCGCCCGGCCAACGGTGCGCAACCATGCTCAGGAAACGCGCGTTGATTTCATAGATAATATCCAGCAGGCGAGGCAGCAGCACCCGCATCAGTTTTACCGACCACCGCTCCAGTGCTTCCGGTAACAAAGTGTGGTTGGTGTACGCCATGGTTTTACAGGTAACGCCCCAGGCTTCATCCCAGCCCAATCCGTGCACGTCCATCAGCAGGCGCATCAATTCGGCAACCGCGAGTGTCGGATGGGTATCGTTTAGCTGAAAGCAATGATAATCGGAAAACCGGATAAAATCATGGCCGTTGTAGCGTGTCCACTCGGCAATCACATCCTGCAGGCTTGCGGATGCGAGAAAATATTGTTGGCGCAACCGCAATTCTTTTCCATTTTCGCTGGCGTCATTGGGATACAGCACCATGGTAATTTGCTCAGCCATGTTTTTTTCCGCTACCGCATCGGAATAGTCGCCGGCATTGAATTCCTGCAAATTGAATTCATCGGTCGCTGCCGCTTTCCACAGACGAAGCGTATTGACCGCGCTGTTTCGATAACCGGGAATGGGCATGTCGTAGGGAACGGCCAACACATCCTGCGTATCCACCCAACGGGCACAGGTTTTACCTTTTTCGTTGGTATAAAATTCGGTTCGCCCGTAGAACTTGACTTCGCGTACGTGATCCGGTTTTTCTATCTCCCACGGGTTTCCCTCCCGCAGCCAGTGATCCGGCTGTTCCACCTGGCGACCTTCGGAAAGACTCTGATGAAACATTCCATATTCATAGCGGATGCCGTAACCCACTACCGGTAAGTTCAACGTGGCACAGCTGTCCATAAAGCAGGCCGCGAGTCGTCCGAGGCCGCCATTTCCCAGCCCGGCGTCCTTTTCCTCGGATTCAATATATTCAAGGTCACAACCGAAATCCGTCAGCGCTTCCCTGACACTTTCCTCCATGTCCAGGTTCAGGATTGCGTTGTTTAAACTCCTGCCCAACAAAAACTCCAGGGACAGATAGAAAACCCGTTTCGGTTTTTTTTGTACTTCTTTTTGCTTGGTATATCGCCACCGCTCCATCAAGCGGTCACGGATGGTGAACGACAGGGCGTGCAGCATATAGCCGTCGGTATCGTGATCAAAACGCCCTAGCGTATAGTGAAAGTGCCGGTGGAGGTCAGTTGCCACCCATTCAGCATCGCTACCCAGTATTGGCGTCTCGTTATTGCTAATCATGTATTCTTTCCACTTTTCGGTATATCAAAAAATTACGCTCCCGCTATTTAAATGAAGCGCTCAACATCATTATGGATTTGTCTTTGAGTTTGATTTTGGTTCCCGGCGCTGCAAGCGTGTCTATCGGTTTGCCATTGGCACTGTAGGTATCCAGCAGGTAATTCCACTGGCTCACCTCCGGATCGTTCGGCAGGGTAAACGACATCGTCTCCGGCCCGGCGTTAAACAGGATCAACAGGCGCTCGGGGGTGTAATCAATGGTATTGTCAATCGGAATGCTTTCAAGAATCCAGCCCACGGTATAAGTATCGGGATCGATCCACTGTTCTTCCTGCATTTCCTCGCCGGACTCGTTAACCCAGCGAACACAGCTGTGAATTTTCCCTTGCGGTTCGTCCGGACGATGAATGTAACGCCGCGATGTTAACAGCGAGTATTTTCCTCGCAGCGCAATAACATATTCAACAAAGAACTGCAGCGCCTTTTGGTCGTCGTGCTGATTCCGCCAATCAAGCCAATTGATCTCGTTGTCCTGGCAGTAGGCGTTGTTATTGCCCTTCTGCGTGCGGCTGATTTCATCCCCCGCCAGCAGCATCGGTGTTCCCTGCGATAGAAAGAGTGTAGCTAAAAAGTTACGCTTTTGCCGTTCGCGAAGCGCCAGAACCTTTTCGTCGGTGGTCGGCCCCTCCTTGCCGTAATTGTCGCTGAAGTTGGAATGGTGCCCATCGTTGTTGTTTTCGTTGTTGGCTTCGTTATGCCGGTTTTTGTAGCTGACGAGGTCCGCCAGGGTAAAACCGTCGTGGCTGGTAATAAAATTGATGCTGCTCGAGGGCACCCGGCCCGAGTGTTCGAAAATGTCGCTGGACCCATGAATACGACGCGCGAATTCCGGCAACTTTCCCGGCTCGCCGCGCCAGAAGCGGCGACAGGTGTCCCGGTAACGGTCGTTCCATTCAGACCAGCCGGTGGGGTAGCTGCCCAACTGGTAGCCACCCGGTCCAATATCCCACGGTTCGGCAATCAATTTACAGTGCGCCAGCACCGGGTCCTGTCGGATGGCGTCGAAAAAGCCACTGCCGGAATCGAACCCATGCGCCTCCCGACCGAGCACGGTGGCAAGGTCGAAGCGAAAACCATCGACGCCCATATCGTGGTACCAATAGCGAAGGCTGTCCAGGACAAACTGCAACACGCGTGGATGTTTCAGGTTGAGTGTGTTTCCACAACCGGTGTCGTTCACATAAAAGCGGCCATCCTGCGCCTGCAGTGAATAATAACTGGAGTTATCGATTCCTCGAAAGGAAAGCGTCGGGCCAAGGTGATTGCCCTCCGCCGTGTGGTTGTAAACAACATCCATAATCACTTCCAATCCGTGTTCATGAACGGCATCGACAAAATGCCGGAATTCCCCAGGCTCTCCCGCCATCAAATAACCGGCATGAGGCATAAAGAAATGTATGCTGTTATACCCCCAGTAATTGGATAGCCCCTGGGTAAGCAAAAACTGCTCGTCGACGAATCCATGCGCCGGTAAAATTTCAATGGCAGTGACACCCAGGCTTTTTATATAGCCGAGCACTTCGGGATGTGCCAAACCAGCAAATTTGCCACGCTCGTTTTCCGGCACTGCCGGGTGAAGCCGAGTAAAGCCCTTGACGTGTGTTTCGTAAATAATGGTCTTGTTCCAGGGAATATACGGCTTTGGCGGCCGGCTGCCTTGATCTTCCGCAAACGGACGCGTATCGAGCACGACACACTTGGGCATATGCGCAGCGTTATCCGTGGTATCGATAACAAGGTCGTGATCGGGGTTTTCCAATTTGTATCCATACATGCTGTTGTGCCAGCGAAACGCGCCGGCAATTTTTTTTGCGTAGGGATCAAACAATAATTTTTGGGAATTAAAACGATGGCCCCGTTGCGGCTCGTAGGGCCCATGGACGCGATAACCATATAGCGCACCGGGCTTTAGCCCTTCAACGTAGGCGTGCCAAACCTGGTCGGTGTAGCCCGGCAACGCAATCCGGGCAGTTTCGTTTTCACCTGTTTCATCAAACAGGCAAAGCTCAACCTTTTCCGCGTTCGCGGAAAAAAGCGCGAAATTAACGCCGTCATCCATGCAGGTTGCGCCGAGCGGATAGGGTTTACCTTCTGTTACTGCAAAAGGATATTTCATTTCTATTGGTCACTTAATTCAAGAATAATGGCCGCCAATGGAGGAAGCTTCATTAACAGGGAGTAACGCCTGTGCTGCCAGGGCACTTCTTCCGCCATTAAGCCACCGCTGTTACCCTGGTTGCTTCCACCGAACAGTTCGCTGTCGGTATTGAAACGCTCCCGATAGAATCCGGGCTTATCCACCCCAAGGCGATAGCGTTCCCTGAACACCGGCGTAAAGTTAACCACCACCAGCATCGACTTACCTGTTGAAGATTTACGCAGGTAAGCAAAAATTGAATTGTGCCGGTCATCCGCCTCGATCCACTCAAAACCACTGCTTTCGCAGTCATTTTCATACAAAGCCGGGGAGCTGACATAGAGCCGGTTCAGCTCCTTAACCAGGGTTTGGACACCGCGGTGCTCCGCAATGTCCAGTAGATGCCAGCAGATGCTGCTGTTGTAATCCCACTCCGGCCCCTGGCCGAATTCACTCCCCATAAATAACAGCTTCTTGCCCGGGTGTGTCCACATAAAGGCATAGTATGCACGCAGGTTGGCAAACTGTTGCCAGGTATCGCCCGGCATTCTTCCCAGTATGGACCGCTTACCGTGAACCACCTCATCGTGGCTGAGCGGCAGGATAAAATTTTCGCTGAAAGCGTAATAAAGGCTGAACGTCATGTCGTGATGATGATACTGCCGATGCACCGGGTCCTTCGAAATATATTCGAGGCTGTCGTTCATCCAGCCCATATTCCATTTGTATCCAAAACCCAGTCCGCCGAAGTTCGTGGGCTTCGATACCGCGGGCCAGGCTGTCGACTCCTCCGCAACCATCATGCAATCGGGGAAGTGTTTATACACACGCTCATTGGTGGATTTTAAAAAATCGATGGCTTCGAGATTTTCGCGACCGCCGTACGCGTTGGGCAGCCACTCACCTTCTTTACGGCTGTAGTCCAGGTACAACATGGAAGCCACCGCATCCACGCGCAGGCCGTCGACATGATATTTGTCGAGCCAGAAAAGCGCGTTGGCCATCAAAAAATTGCTCACTTCCCGACGGCCGTAATTGTAGATAAAGGTATTCCAGTCCGGGTGAAAGCCCTGGCGATAATCCGCATGCTCATAAAGCGGTGTTCCATCAAACCGGCCAAGCCCGAACAAGTCCGTGGGAAAGTGACCGGGGACCCAATCAATCAATACACCTATTTCCGCCTGGTGACACTGATCGACAAAATATTTGAAATCGTCCGGCTTACCGAAACGGCTGGTGGGTGCATAGAGTCCTATCGGCTGGTATCCCCATGAACCGTCAAAGGGAAATTCATTCACCGGCATCAATTGGACATGGGTAAACCCCATTTCCTTGACATAAGGAATCAGGTCGGTCGCAAGTTCCCGGTACGTACAATAGCGGTTTCCCTCTTCCGGTACCCGTTTCCAGGATCCAAGATGGACTTCGTAAATTGAAATGGGCCGGTCGCGCCGGCTCCAGCGCCGGCTTTTTTCCCGCCAGTCGGCGTCCTGCCAGGCATAATTATCCGGTTCCACCACAATCGACGCCTGTTCCGGCGGCCGCTGGGCACGGAATTCAAACGGGTCCACTTTGTGCGGAAGCACCGTGTCATCCCGCGTTAACAATTCATATTTATACAGCGCACCCGGCCTGACATCGGGAATAAAAATTTCCCACACACCACTGGGAATATGTTTGCGCATACTGTGCCTGCGCCCATCCCAGAAATTAAAGTTCCCCACCACTGAAACCCGTTTGGCATTGGGCGCCCACACCGCGAAGCGGCAACCTGTTACACCGTCCAACGCCATCAGGTGCGCGCCTAAAAATTCGTAAGCTTTTTCGTGCGTGCCTTCCCCCCAGAAATATAAATCCTGTTCGCCTATGGAAGGCCAGAATCGATAGGGATCTTCGAAAACATAATCTTCCGGTCCATAGTACCCGCGCAATTTGTACCTAAGTCCATGTTCACTCTCGATTATCGCGCTAAACAATCCCGCCTCGTGCAATCGCCGGCTCTCTGCGATTACTTTACCGGACTCGGCGTTTAACACTTCCACCCTGTCGGCATTCGGCAAAAAAGCCCTGACCGCGTAATAACCGTCGGCTATTTTGTGCGGCCCCAGATAAGCAAAAATATCCTCGCATTCCGCGTTGGCAATGATCCGAATAACCTCTTCGGAAATAGTGTCGCTAACCCCCATTAATGCCTCTTTTTATTTTTTTCTTTCGGTATTGATATCGGCAAGCAGGGAAACGATATGGCCATCGCTAAAACTGGTTTCAATTGTTTCGGTTTGCTTGCGTTTCCAGTTCTCATACTCCCTGAATGTTCCGGGAATATTAACAGGCTCCCTGATTAGCAGCAGGTCTTCCAACTGCAGCATGTAAATCTGGGAGCTCACCCGGCTCGTCAGCTTGAGGATTGCGAAAACAATATCCCGATCCGCGGCTGAGTCCAGGGGCTTGTCCTCCCACGATTCCGGGAAAAGCCCCTGTTCCCTCAACAGGTTTACCGCTTCCTGTTTTTCGACCACGCGCTGGGCACAGATTTGCTCATAGCTGACCCCTTCCTCCAGCAAGTTGAATTTTCCCCGGAATTCCAGGTCGACACCATCCCACCAACTGGCCAACGTCGGAACATCGTGGTTGTTGACCATGGCCAGCGCGTGGGTATCGTATTCCTGCGGCGGTTTAAACTTATCCCCTCTTTTTTCAAAATAAAAAACCTTGTTGGTGAATATTCTGGCTTCATGCACCGCGTCGCGGAATTCCTGCGGCACCACGCCCAGGTCTTCTCCTACCACGGCGCATTTATTCAGATGACTCTCCAACTTAAGCAGTCCCAGCAGCTCCTCGAAGGGATAGTATACATAGGCCCCATAATCAGCGGTCTTGCCTGGAGGGCACCACCAAAGGCGCATCAGGCTCATGGCGTGATCAATGCGCAATGCGCCGCAAAGGGACATATTTGTCCGTAGCAGCTCGATAAAATGCCTGAAACCGCTGCGCCGCAACGCCGCCGGATCCATGGGTGGCAGTCCCCAGTTTTGTCCCTGTTCGGCCAGCGGGTCCGGAGGCGCGCCGACAGCGGCACCTCGACAAAACAGTTGCTGGTTCAGGGAAACTTCAGATCCGTCTCCATCCGCGCCCACAGCCAGGTCCCGGATAAGCCCTATTTTCATCCCCAGGGCTTCCGCCTTACGCTGGCAATGATCCAGTTGCCGGTGTGCAAGCCATTGAAGGTAAGCGTAGAACCGAACGCCTTCCAAATTGTCGGCAACAACCCGATCGAATGCCTCTCCCTTACCGGAATGAAGAATGCCATCCGGCACTTCCGCGTGATAGCGCGTATTGGGAACCTTGTTTCTCACCAACTCATAAAGCGCGTACTGGTTCAAACCGGCATCGCGCTCCTTCAGAAAAGAATCGAAACTTTTCGCCCGGTCGGACTGATTCCGCAATTCAACTTCACAAAACCGTTGATACATTTTCTCAAAACAAGGGTATTTCAGCGCTTTCACATCGGTATAGTTAACCAGTGCCGACGAGCGCAACCGCTCAATTTCCCGCCTGATCCCGGAGGACTGGTATTGCTCCACCAATTTCGGGGAGTCGAGGTAATCCAGTTCCACTTCAACGTCAATATACAGTGGATTCACATAGCGACGATCCGAAGGACTGTACGGGCTGCAATACTCTTCCACGTTCGGCAGCAGGGTGTGCAGCGGATTAAGCCCGATAATATCGGCCCCGGCCGCGGCGGCCTTTTCAATCAGTGCGGCCAGATCGGAAAAATCCCCCAGTCCCCAATTGCGTTTGGAACGCAGGGTATAGAGCTGCACGATGAATCCCCACAGTTTGTCTCCTTTATCCGCCCACGGCGGCTGGTACGAGGTTGCCGGCACTGACGCAAGTGTCGTGGCGGCGGACCGGCCCCGATTTTCCACCTCCAGGGTGTAATACCCCACAGCCATGGGATTCAGGTTAACCTTGCGCCGGGTAAAGCGAATGTCTCCGTAGTGATAATTGCCGATTTCATCGCATTCTTCCGGGATAAACTGGCCGGTCTGCAACTGACTGCCATCGACCTCCCGCAAAGTCCAGCTAAATTCCTGCTTCAGATCCGCCGGTGTTAAATTGATATAGAAAACCGGCTGTTCACTATTTGAAGTAATTATCAGGGGAGGAAACCATCTGTTCCAGGGCGCCACATCAAGATCGTATGCGGCCTTGGATATGGCTTCCGGTGAACTGATATCCACGCCCATTGTACGCAGGAGCGACTTTCTGTTTTCCAGCGATACGGTAACCGCTTCGCCCCTGTAGTTATCGTATCCCGGTGCTACGCCGTGCCAATAAAGTACCCTGTCGAGGTCACTCATAGATATTGCACCCTTAGACCCAACTCAATAAATAAATAGAAGAATTTATTCCCATCCGGGATGTGCCGCCGGTTTATATAAGAGTTGTTATCACTCGCCAGCCTGCGCAACGGCAAATGTAACATTTACCCATATTCTAAAAAATGTTGCACGGCGTCGATTTTGCCCCCGATTGATATGCCTGTACGGCTGGGGGAAACATTTTTGTGGCTCTTGAACAGAGATAGCGCTATCCCAAGCAAAGTCACTGCCAAGTTTTGTATGGAAGCGGGAAGATCAAAAAATTTTAACGGAACGCCCGCGTTGGAATAATCTATCCAGGTTAGAGCAGTGAACTTTGCTCTGGCATCGAGAGCCTTGCTCTATTGAAGTGCAAATATGTCGTGATATTAAGTGGAAGAGGGGCAGTGAAGGCCAACCAACTGTACCTACTGTTACCAGCTGAATTCTTCAGACGCCAAAAATAAAAACACCGGGACCTGGCCCGGTGTTAATTCGTATCCCCGCAAAAAGCTATTCAGCGGCTGTCTCTTCGGCAACTTCAGTCGCTAGCGGCTCGGGACGATCCACCAGTTCAACATAAGCCATTGGCGCCTTGTCTCCCGCGCGATAACCGCACTTCAGGATGCGCAGGTAGCCGCCCGGACGGCCGTCGTAACGAGGACCAAGCTCGTTGAACAATTTTCCAACCGCGGTCTTGCTGCGCAGCCGGCTGAATGCCAGGCGCCGGTTGGCAACGCTGTCGCTTTTTGCCAGCGTAATCAGCGGCTCTGCGTGACGACGAAGCTCTTTTGCCTTTGGCAAAGTGGTCTTAATTAATTCGTGCTCAACCAAAGAGGAAACCATATTGCGAAACATGGCCTTGCGGTGAGAGCTGTTTCTGTTTAACTGACGTCCACTATGACGATGACGCATGACTCTTAACCCTTATAGATAAATGCCGCAACAACCAACTGTCACAGCCATGTCCAACTTCTTACGCCGGCCGAACCAACGCACTTATTAATCGCTTGATCGCAAACTGGCTGGCGGCCAGTTTTCCAATCTCATCCCTAAAGACAACCCGCGCGAAGCCAGAATATCTTTAATTTCCGTCAGGGATTTCTTACCCAGGTTCGGCGTTTTCAACAGCTCCACTTCCGTACGCTGTATCAGGTCGCCGATATAGTAAATATTTTCCGCTTTCAAACAGTTGGCGGAGCGAACCGTCAACTCCAGGTCGTCCACCGGACGCAACAACACCGGATCGATCTGGTCTTCCTTCTGCTCCGGTTCGGACTCTTTCTCACCTTCCAGGTCGACAAATACCGCCAGCTGTTGCTGTAGGATAGTCGCCGCGCGGCGAATCGCCTCTTCCGGATCGATGGTACCGTTGGTTTCCAGGTCCAGAACCAGCTTGTCCAGGTCAGTACGCTGCTCAACCCGCGCGCTTTCAACCGTATAAGCCAGGCGACGAACCGGGCTATAGGACGCATCCAGCTGCAAGCGGCCAATCGTCCGCGTTTCCTCTTCGTCTGTTTCACGCGCATCCACCGGCTGGTAGCCACGGCCACGCGTGACCGTCAGTTTCATATTCAACGCCTTGTCACCGGTGATATTGGCAATCAGCAAATCCGGGTTCTTAATTTCAACTTCATGATCAAGCTGGATATCGCCCGCGGTTACCGGACCGAGACCCTGCTTGCTAAGCGTTAAAACCGCCTGATCCTTGCCGTGCATAACGACAGCCACATTTTTCAGGTTCAGAAGAATCTCGATAACATCTTCCTGAACACCTTCAATCGCGCTGTACTCGTGTTGTACACCTTCGATCTCAACATCGGTGATGGCACATCCCGGCATGGAAGAAAGCAATATTCTGCGAAGGGCGTTGCCCAACGTGTGGCCAAATCCCCTTTCCAAAGGCTCCAGAACCACCCTGGCCCGTGTTGGCGCAACCTCGGTTACGTCGATATGACGCGGCGTCAAGAATTCATTAACAGCACTCTGCATAGACACACCTGTAAGTGGTATTTTCCTTTCCGGTCAAACGTTACTTGGAGTAAAGCTCGACGATAAGGTTTTCGTTGATTTCGGCCGGTAAATCAGCACGATCCGGCACACGCTTGAATGTTCCTTCCTTTTTATCGGTGCTGACATCCACCCACTCGACTTCCCCGCGTTGCGAGGCAATAGCCAGTGCATTCTGGATGCGTAGTTGGCTTTTTGATTTCTCTCGAATCGAAATCACATCGCCGGCTTTTACCTGATAAGAAGGAATATTTAACGTCTTGCCATTAACCAGTACTGCTTTATGAGACACCAGTTGGCGTGACTCGGAACGAGTCGCACCAAATCCCATCCGGTACACTACATTATCAAGACGGCTTTCCAACAACTGAAGGAGGTTTTCACCGGTCGCACCTTTACGGCGGGCGGCTTCCTTGTAGTAACCACGGAACTGCTTTTCCAGAATTCCGTACAGGCGTCTTACTTTTTGCTTTTCACGCAGCTGAACACCGTAGTCAGAGAGACGACCGCGACGCTGGCCATGCTGGCCGGGGCCGGTTTCAGCCTTACACTTGGATTCCAGCGGACGAATACCGCTTTTGAGAAAAAGATCGGTACCCTCACGACGAGACAGCTTACAGGTAGGTCCTAAATAACGAGCCATTTATTGTCCTCCTACACTCGACGTTTCTTGGGTGGACGGCAGCCGTTGTGCGGAATCGGCGTCACGTCGGTAATATTGGTAATCTTGTAGCCAACACCGTTCAATGCCCGCACCGCGGATTCCCGACCCGGACCGGGGCCTTTCACTTCCACATCAAGGTTCTTCAAACCGTATTCCTGGGCGGCCTGACCAGCGCGTTCGGCGGCGATCTGCGCGGCGAAAGGCGTGCTCTTGCGCGAACCACGGAAGCCGGAACCACCGGAGGTGGCCCAGGCCAGGGTATTACCCTGGCGATCGGTAATGGTCACAATGGTGTTATTAAAGGATGCATGTATATGCGCAATTCCATCAACAACGGTCTTTTTGACCTTTTTCTTGGTTGTCGATGACTTACCACTTGGCTTAGCCATAGTAATATTTTCCCGGACTGTTCAGTTGCAGTTGATGAATGACTTATTTCTTGATCGGCTTGCGAGGACCTTTGCGGGTACGCGCATTAGTCTTGGACCGCTGACCACGAACCGGCAGGTTGCGACGGTGACGCAGACCGCGATAACAGCCGAGGTCCATTAACCGCTTGATATTCATGGACACTTCACGACGCAGGTCACCCTCGACGGTATGCTTGGCCACCTCATTACGGATGGCATCCACCTGCTCTTCGCTCAATTCGCCTATTTTTGTCGATTCGGCGACTCCGCTCGCCGCGCAGATTTCCCTGGCCTTTGTACGGCCAATGCCGTAAACATAGGTCAGGGAGATGGCGGCATGTTTGTTATCTGGTATGTTTACACCAGCTATACGAGCCATTCAATTCACTCCAACAAGGTAAGATATTCAGCATTAACAGCAACTTATGCCATACTTGCCAGCCAAAAAGGCGCGCAAGCATAGCGATAAAGCCACAAAAAATCAATAGCCTGACCGTTTCCGGCCAGACGACAGTTAATACCTCCGATTTATCGGGACCAGATATCCCGAAAGGCTCCGCAGTCAACGCACTCCGGTACCTGAAATCTATACACTAGCCCTGACGCTGCTTATGGCGGGGCTCGGCGGAACAGATCACCCGCAGCACACCCTTGCGACGCACCATCTTGCAGTTACGACACACCTTCTTTACTGACGCTCTAACTTTCATGACTAAACCTCAAATTAACCTGCGGACTAGCGGGACACGCCTTTGCCGTAACTTTGTAAATTCGCCTTCTTCAGCACCGAATCATACTGGTGCGACATAAGGTGAGACTGTACCTGGGACATAAAGTCCATAACCACAACCACCACGATCAGCAGTGACGTACCGCCGAGATAGACCGGCGCGTTTGCCGAGGCCACCAGAAATTGTGGCAACAACGCCACCGCGGCAATATAAACGGAACCCACAACTGTCAAACGCGTCAGCACGTTATCGATATATTTGGCCGACTGTTCTCCCGGACGTATTCCCGGAATAAACGCGCCTCCCTTTTTCAGGTTATCCGCCACTTCTTTCGGGTTGTACATCATCGCGGTATAGATAAAGCAGAATGCGATAATCAAACCACCGAACAGGACGAAGTTGAGAGGCTGGCCCGGGCCAATTGCCAGCGCAATCTCCTGCAGGATTTCCCCACCCTTACCTTCAGCGGCATTACCGGACCACTGCGCTATGGACGCCGGGAAAAGCAGAATACTGCTGGCGAAAATCACCGGAATTACACCCGCCATATTAATTTTTAACGGCAAGTGGCTTGTCTGCGCCGGCCCCTGGGCGAAGCGACCGGCCTGGCGCCGCGCGTATTGAATGGTAATCCGGCGCTGTCCACGCTCCATAAACACTACGAACCACACAATCGCGACCGCTGCCAAGGCAAAGAAAAGCAGCATCAACACATTCAGGTCGCCCTGGCGCGCGCTCTCGAACAGCTGACCCACCGCTCCGGGCAGGCCCGCGACGATACCGGCGTAAATCAACATGGAAATACCGTTACCGATACCACGCTCGGTCACCTGTTCACCGAGCCACATCATAAATACCGCACCGGTGACCAACGAAGTCACCGCAATCACATAAAAGCTGAAACCGGAAAGATAGGCCATACCCTGCCCGGCCAGACCGGCAACCATGACGAAAGCCTGAACCAGCGCAAGTACCACCGTCAGATAGCGGGTGTACTGGCTGATTTTTTTTCTTCCCGCCTCGCCTTCTTTCTTGATCGCCTCCAGCGACGGCGTAACCGCGGTCATCATCTGCATAATGATCGAAGCCGAGATGTAAGGCATGATACCGAGAGCCAGGATACTCATTCGCTCCCAGGCACCTCCGGAAAACATATTCAGCATTCCCAGGAAAGTTCCCTCGTTACGAGCAAAGAGCTGCGCAATTTTATCGGGATCGATTCCAGGCACGGGAATATGTGTACCTATACGGTAAATTATAATCGCCAACAGCAAAAACTTTAGGCGAGCAAAGAGCTCGCCTAAACCTTTCTGGCTACCTAGCGGCATATTTCCGGGCGTTGCCATTAACTCTCACCTCAAATTACAGCAGTAACACAATTACTCTTCGACTTTACCGCCGGCTGCTTCGACAGCTGCTTTTGCGCCTTTGGTTACCGCAAGACCTTTAATCGTTACCGCTTTCTTGAGCTCGCCCGACAGAAAAACCTTGGCGCGCTTGATGTTTTGGCCAATGACATCAGCAGCCTGTAAGGCCGCGAGGTCAATCACATCAGCGTCGACTTTGTTTAACTCCGACAAACGCACCTCAGCGGTGACTCTGCCAATACGACTGGTAAAACCATACTTCGGCAGGCGTTTTTGCAAGGGCATTTGACCACCCTCGAAACCGGGGCTCACTTTACCACCGGAACGGGCCTTCAGACCTTTATGACCCCGTCCGCAGGTTTTACCCAATCCACTACCGATACCGCGCCCAACGCGCTTTCTGTCTTTTACACGGCCCGGAGCGGGGGCTAAAGTATTCAATCTCATCTTACTCTCCTTCCACCTGAACCATGTAGTAGACTTTATTAATCATGCCACGAACCGAGGGAGTGTCTTCCAGCTCAACGGTGTGGCCAATACGGCGCAGACCCAAACCGGTAATGCAGGCACGATGTGCCTTTAGACGCCCGAAAGCGCTACGAGTTTGCGTTACTTTCAATGTTTTCGTCGTTTTCTTAGGCATGGCTGTTTCCGCTCAATGCTTCTCTATAGTCCAGAAATTAATAGTTCCAGAAATTAATTAAGAATTTCTTCCACGGTTTTACCGCGCTTAACGGCCACAGATTCCGGAGAAGCCATTGCACGCAGCGCTTCAAAAGTAGCGCGTACGACGTTAACCGGATTGGTTGAACCGTAACATTTTGCCAATACGTTTTGTACGCCGGCAATTTCCAACACCGCCCGCATTGCACCACCGGCAATAACGCCGGTACCGGCCGAAGCGGGTTGCATGTAAACCTTTGACGCACCATGGCGACCACGGGTTGGATACTGAATGGTGTCACCATTCAATTCCACCTGGATCATGTTTCGGCGGGCTGCCTCCATCGCTTTTTGAATTGCGATCGGGACTTCGCGCGCTTTGCCACGACCAAAACCCACCTTGCCATTACCATCGCCAACCACTGTCAACGCGGTAAAACCGAAGATCCGGCCACCTTTCACCGTTTTGGCTACGCGGTTTACCTGAACCAGCTTTTCCTGCAAGCCTTCGGCAGTGCTCTCTTCTCTATTGCTTTGTTGCGCCATAATTCAAACCTTTAGAATTCCAGTCCGCCTTCGCGCGCCGCATCAGCCAACGCCTTTACACGACCATGATATTTAAAACCGCTGCGATCAAAAGCGACCGCGGTTACACCGGCCGCTTTTGCCCGCTCGGCAATCAGTTTGCCCACCGTGACCGCGGCGTCGGTATTTCCTGTCTTGCTGCCGCGCAAATCTTTCTCCAGGGTGGAAGCAGTCGCGATAACCTTGTCTCCCTCGGCAGTAATAATTTGCGCGTAAATATGGCGAGGGGTTCGGTTGACACAAAGACGCGATGTTCTCAATTCCCGAATTTTGGCTCGCGCTCTTTTGGCGCGGCGTATTCTGGATTGCTTTTTAGCGTTCATATTTAAAAACCTGTATTCCTGGTTATCACTGACTTCGGATGCTTTTTCGGGTACTTTTTCCGTTATTTCTTCTTGGCTTCTTTGCGTCTTACCTGCTCATCCGCATATCGAACCCCTTTACCCTTGTAAGGTTCCGGTGGACGGAAAGCGCGAACTTCGGCCGCAACCTGACCCAACAACTGTTTATCAGCGCTCTTTAAAATAATTTCCGTCTGGCTCGGCGTTTCAACCTTAACGCCTTCAGGCACCTCATAATCTATCGGGTGTGAAAAACCCAGAGTCAGGTTCAAGGTTGATCCGGCAGCTTTCGCACGGTAACCCACACCGTTCAGCTGCAGTTTCTTTTCAAAGCCCTGGCTTACGCCTTTTACCATGTTATTCACCAGTGCACGCACGGTTCCCGCCATGGCGTTAGCGTTCGGCGCACCACCACGAGCGGCGAAAGTCAGAACCTTGTCGTCCTGCTTGATCTCCACACTGTTGTGGATCTGCATCGATAAAGTGCCGTTACCGCCTTTAACAGTAATGTCTTGCCCTGTCAGGCCGACGTCAACACCGGCTGGCAACTCCACTGGATAATTTGCAATACGTGACATAACGTTTTACCCGTTAATCTTTCTTTAGGCTCGCTTCGTACCAATTTTTAGAATACGGTACAAAGAACTTCGCCGCCCACCCCAGCAGCTCGCGCCGCACGATCAGTCATAACACCTTTACTGGTGGATACGATAGCGATACCCAGACCGCCCCGTACCGAAGGTAATTCACCCTTGCTGGAATAAGCGCGCAAGCCGGGGCGGCTCACACGGTCCAGCTCGGCGATAACCGGCTTACCTTCAAAATATTTCAACTCTATCGTCAACTCCGGCTTGGCTGATTCGACAGCCTGGAAGTCCACGATATAACCTTCGTCCTTCAATACCTGTGCAATACTCTTCTTCAATTTTGAAGACGGCATGGAAACCGAAGTTTTACCTACCTGCTGCGCATTGCGAATGCGGGTCAGCATATCAGCTATTGGATCTTGCATACTCATGACATTCTGCTCCTGATGATTCCGCGAACTTACCAGCTGGCCTTGACCAGGCCGGGTACGTCCCCACGCATAGCCGCTTCACGCAACTTGTTACGGCACAAACCAAACTTGCGATAAACGGCGTGTGGACGACCGGTTACGCGGCAACGTCGCTGGATGCGAACGGGGCTTGCATCGCGCGGCAATTTTTGCAACTTCAACTGCGCGTCATGTACCTGTTCGTCCGTCGACTCCGGATTGCTGATAATCGCTTTTAGTTCAACCCGTTTCGCCGCATATTTCTTTACAGCCTTTGCGCGTTTTACCTCGCGGGCAATCATCGATTTTTTAGCCATTATTCAATCAACTCCTACCCTTTGAACGGGAAGTTAAAAGCTTTTAACAACGCCCGACCTTCGTCGTTGTTACGGGCGGTTGTCGAAATACAAATATCCAGGCCCCGCAGCTTGTCCACTTTATCGTAATCAATCTCCGGGAAGATGATTTGTTCGCTGACGCCCATGGAAAAGTTGCCACGCCCGTCAAACTGCTTGGGGCTGATACCGCGGAAGTCACGAATACGCGGAATCGCAATGCTCACCAGGCGATCGAGAAATTCATACATTCTGTCTTTGCGCAGGGTGACTTTGCAGCCAATCGGCCAGCCTTCCCTGACCTTAAAACCGGCGATGGACTTGCGGGCACGGGTAATAACCGCCTTTTGACCCGCAATTTTTTCCAGGTCGGCAACGGCGTTTTCCAGTACTTTCTTATCCGCCAACGCTTCACCAACCCCCATGTTCAAGGTGATTTTGGTAATGCGCGGCACTTCCATCACATTTTTCAAACCCAGCTCGTCTTTCAACGTCTTCGCGAGTTCGTTTTGATAAAGTTCTTTCAGCCTGGCCATGTTTATATACTCAGCTTGCTTTGCAAAATTCCAGTAAATTATTTGGACTCGGGAATGGTTTTGCCGTCCGACTTGAACACCCGAATCTTTTTGCCATCCTCGATTTTAAAACCGACACGATCCGCTTTTTTTGTCGAACCGTTATATATCGCGACGTTGGAAGCCTGTATCGGTGCTTCCTTTTCAATGATTCCGCCAGCGACACCCAACTGAGGATTCGGCTTCTGGTGCTTCTTAATTGTCTGAACTCCCGAAACAATCAAACGCCCATCGGACAACACACGGTTGACCTTGCCACGCTTGCCTTTATCTCGACCGGTAATAACTATTACTTCGTCATTACGTTTAATCTTGCGCATAATCCTGTCCTCAATTCCCCGGCAACGGTTAAAGTACTTCCGGAGCCAAAGAGATAATTTTCATAAACTTTTCACCGCGCAGCTCGCGCGTAACCGGCCCGAAAATACGGGTACCCACTGGGGCTTCCTGGTTATTCAGCAGTACCGCCGCGTTGTCGTCGAAGCGGATTATCGAGCCGTCCTGACGACGCACACCTTTTTTTGTGCGCACGACAACCGCTTTCATCACTTGGCCCTTTTTAACTTTACCGCGCGGGATGGCTTCCTTGACGGTAACTTTAATCACGTCGCCCACCCGCGCATAACGACGATGAGAGCCGCCCAACACTTTAATACACATTACTCGTCGTGCACCGCTGTTATCGGCCACATCCAGGTAAGTTTCTGTCTGAATCATCGTCTTTCTCCGAAAATTCCATTTAGCCAGTTACCCGGCTAAACATGGCTCGATTTAAATTTCTGTTACCCGCTCTTCGATTTTCACCAGCTTCCATGACTTGGTTTTCGAAATCGGGCGAGATTCCGCGATGGTAACGATATCGCCGATCTTGCATTCGTTGTTTTCGTCGTGAGCTTTTACCTTGGTGGTTTTACTCACGTATTTACCATAAACAGGATGCTTCACCCGGCGCTCGATCGCCACCGAGATGGACTTGTTCATCTTGTCGCTGACAACCTTGCCTGTCAGGGTACGTACCAGTTTTTTTGCTTCAGCCATTCCTGATTACCTAAACGTGTTTAGCGAATAATCGCTTTTGTTAGCTTTAAGCATCTGCTTTTTGACGAAGCACGGTTTTGATGCGTGCAATGTTTCGTCGTGTTTGCTTCAACAGGTGAGTCTGATTGAGCTGGCCTGTCGTTTTTTGCATGCGCAACTTGAACTGTTCTTCCAACTGGGAAAGCAGTTCCTTGTTGAGCTCTTCAACCGATTTTGTTTTGAGTTCCTGGGCTTTCATTACATCACCGATCGCTTAACAAAAGTTGTGTTCAAAGGCAGTTTGGCCGCTGCCAGGGCGAAAGCTTCGCGCGCCAGCTCTTCGGAAACGCCTTCCATTTCATACAGCACTTTACCCGGCTGGATCTGCGCCACCCAATATTCAACGTTACCCTTACCTTTACCCTGCCGGACTTCCAGCGGCTTTTGGGTAATCGGTTTGTCCGGGAAAACGCGAATCCAGATCTTGCCGCCACGTTTTACGTGACGAGTCATTGCCCGTCGGGCTGCCTCGATCTGACGCGCTGTCAGACGTCCGCGGTCAACCGCTTTCAAACCGTATTCACCAAAGCTCACTTTGGACCCGCGCTGTGCCAGACCGCGGTTGCGACCCTTCATTTGCTTGCGGAATTTGGTACGTTTTGGCTGTAACATTTGCCTAACCCTTAACTAATTTGGTCGTTGTCCCGGTGCTAAAAGTACGGTCGGTTACTTGGAACCTTTTTTCTTCTGGTTGGATTCAACCTCTTCCATACCGCCAATGATTTCACCTTTGAAAATCCAGACTTTCACACCGATGATTCCATAGGTTGTCGATGCTTCCGCGGTGGCGTAATCGATATCCGCTCGCAGAGTGTGCAACGGCACACGGCCTTCACGGTACCACTCGGTGCGCGCGATCTCGGCACCGCCCAAACGGCCGCTCACCTGAATTTTTACACCTTCCGCGCCCTGGCGCATGGCGTTCTGTACGGCGCGCTTCATGGCGCGACGGAACATAACCCGTCGCTCCAGCTGTTGGGCCACGCCCTGGGCTACCAGCGCGGAGTCCAGATCCGGCTTGCGAATCTCCTCAATATTGATATGGACCGGTACACCCATCTGCTTGCTGACTTCCGCACGCAGTTTCTCTACGTCTTCACCCTTCTTACCGATTACGATACCCGGTCGAGCGGTGTGGATAGTGACTCTGGCCGTATTGGCAGGCCGCTCGATATCAACACGGCTCACGGAAGCATGGGCCAAAGCCTTTTGAATGTAGTTCCGAACCAGCAGATCCTGGTTCAGCTTATTGGCATATTCACCTTTGTTGGCGTACCAGGTGGATGTATGCTTTTTGATTATCCCGAGACGTATTCCAGTCGGATGTACTTTTTGGCCCATAAGTCCGCTCTCTTATTGATCCGCTACCTTAACGGTAATGTGGCAAGTGCGCTTTAAAATTCGGTCTGCCCGACCTTTCGCGCGTGGCCGTATACGTTTCATAGTTAAACCTTCATCCACATAGATTGTGGACACCTTCAGCTCATCAACGTCCGCGCCTTCGTTGTGCTCGGCGTTGGCGATCGCTGATTCCAAAACTTTCTTGATGACCGCGGCACCTTTTTTGGTGCTGAACGTGAGGAAATCGAGTGCGTCTTCCACCGATTTACCGCGAATCTGGTCCGCCACCAATCTTGCTTTTTGCGCCGACAAACCGGCGCCACGCAATCTCGCTGCTACTTCCATCGTTCTACTCCGCCTAGCGCTTCGCTTTCTTGTCCGCCGCGTGGCCACGATAGGTTCGTGTCGCGGCAAACTCGCCTAATTTGTGACCCACCATTTCCTCGTTTACCAAAACGGGAACATGCTGGCGTCCGTTATGAACCGCAATGGTCAGACCCACCATCTCCGGCAGAATCATTGAACGGCGCGACCAGGTTTTGATGGGGCGACGATCGTTCTGCTCTGCGGCCTTCTCGACCTTGGCCAGCAGGTGGTGGTCAATGAAAGGGCCTTTTTTCAGTGAACGTGGCACTGTGATTTCCTCTTTGCTTATGCTGTTAAATTACCGGCCGCCGCTATTTTTTGTCGCGACGACGGACAATCATATTACTTGTACGCTTGTTCTTGCGCGTCTTGTAACCCTTGGTCGGTGTTCCCCACGGTGAAACAGGGTGACGTCCGCCAGAGGTTCGACCTTCACCGCCACCGTGCGGGTGGTCAACCGGGTTCATTGCCACACCGCGAACAGTCGGGCGAACACCGCGCCAGCGCTTGGCACCGGCCTTGCCCAATGAACGCAGGTTGTTTTCACTGTTGGAAACCTCACCCAGCGTTGCCCGGCAATCGGACAATACTTTTCGCATTTCACCACTGCGCAGACGCAATGTGGCGTGAATACCTTCACGCGCGACCAGCTGCACGGACGCACCCGCCGAACGCGCTATTTGCGCACCCTTGCCAGGCTTCAGCTCGATACAGTGAATTACCGCACCCACGGGAATATTTCGCAGGGGCAGCGTGTTTCCGGTCTTGATTGCCGCGGCATCGCCGGATTCGATCACATCACCGGCTTTCAAGCCCTTGGGAGCGATAATATAGCGACGCTCACCATCGGCATAACATACCAGCGCAATATTGGCGGTACGGTTCGGGTCATATTCCAGACGCTCTACTTTCGCCGGAATGCCGTCTTTGTCCCGCTTGAAATCGATCTTGCGGTAGTGTTGCTTGTGACCACCACCAACGTGACGGGTGGTGATACGGCCCTTGTTGTTGCGACCACCGGTTTTGGTCTTTTTCTCCAGCAGGGGCGCGTAAGGTTCGCCCTTGTGCAGATCCGGATTGACAACGCTTACGACGAAGCGGCGACCGGCGGATGTTGGCTTACGTTTTACAATCGGCATGATCCGCTCCTTATTCCGCTATGGCAAAATCAATTTCTTGACCTTGCTCCAGACGTACATAGGCTTTTTTCCAGTCACTACGCTGGCCCATGCCATAACGTGTGCGCTTGGTTTTACCCTTGACGTTCAGCACCCGAACGTCCTGGACCTTGACGTCCCACAATTTTTCAACAGCTGCCCGGATTTCAGGCTTTTTTGCGTCTCTTGCCACTTTGAACACCACCTGATTGGAGGAGTCCGCTACCGTGGCTGACTTTTCAGAAATGACCGGGCCAAGAATGACTTTGTATAAACGCTCCTGGTTCATGCCAGTGCCTCCTCAAGCTTTTTAAGGGCGGGCACAGTCACCACTACTTTTTCAAATCCGACCAGGCTGACCGGGTCGATGCCTTGCACATCGCGCACGTCGACCTTGTGCAGGTTGCGCGCGGCCAGGTAGAGGTTTTCACTGACGGAGTCCGAAACGATCAGCGCTTCCGACAGGTCATACTGAGCCAGCTTCTGCACCAGACCTTTGGTCTTGGGCGCATCCACATCGAATTCTTCCACCACAACGAGCCGTTCCTGCCGGTTCAGCTCCGACAAAATACAGCGCAATGCGGCGCGGTACATTTTCTTATTCAGCTTCTGCTCGAAGTTACGTGGCTGGGCGGCAAAGGTTACACCACCGGAACGCCAAAGCGGGCTTCTGATGGTACCGGCGCGAGCACGGCCAGTGCCTTTTTGACGCCAGGGCTTTTTACCGCCACCGGAAACGGCCGCTCGGTTTTTTTGTGCTTTCGTGCCCTGACGGCCGGCTGCCATATAGGCCACAACCGCCTGGTGCACCAGATCTTGATTAAACTCTCTGCCAAACGCCGCTTCAGATACCGCAACCGTACCTTTGGCGCCTTGGGGAGTAGCAATACTTAATTCCATGGTCGACTCCTGGGACTATTAAGCGTTGTTACGCACTTTGACGGCGGGACGAATGATTACATCGCCACCTGGCGCACCGGGAACGGCGCCTTTTATCAATATCAAGTTGCGCTCAACATCGACCTTTACGATCTCAAGGTTCTGAGTGGTTACGCGCTCAGCCCCCATATGACCAGCCATTTTTTTACCTTTCCATACACGGCCCGGGGTTTGACACTGGCCGATAGAACCAGGTGCCCGGTGAGACAGGGAGTTACCATGGGTGGCATCCTGCGCGGAGAAATTCCAGCGCTTGATCACACCTGCAAAACCCTTACCTTTGGAAGTGCCCGTTACATCGACTTTCTGCCCGGCCTGGAAAACATCGACAGTAATCTGACTACCCACATCGAACTGCTCACCGGAATCGTTGCGCAGTTCCCACAGGGCTCGCCCAGCTTCTGTTTCAGCTTTGGCAAAGTGACCCGCGGCGGGTTTTTTAACACGGGAGGCGCGACGAGACCCTACGGTAACCTGGACTGCGCCATAACCGTCGGTTTCTGCGTTCTTAACCTGAGTGATGCGATTGGGCGAAGCCTCAATCACAGTGACAGGAACGGATAAACCATCGTCTGTAAAAATGCGTGTCATGCCGCTCTTGCGGCCGACTATTCCAATCGTCATTTTTGTAACCTCGCAGTGTACGGGGCTTTTCCCCCTCCCTATGACAGTGTCGGGAGGGACCCGCTATGGCCGCCCATTTCAGAGCGTTACACAAGCCTTGAATTTGTATTCAAGGCCCTTTACTTGAGCCTTTAGCCCAGACTAATTTGAACTTCGACGCCAGCCGCCAAATCCAGCTTCATCAAAGCATCAACTGTTTTTTCGGTCGGCTCGACAATATCGAGCAGACGCTTATAGGTACGAATTTCGTACTGATCTCGCGCATCTTTATTAACGTGCGGAGATATCAAAACCGTGAATCGCTCTTTGCGGGTAGGCAGAGGGATCGGCCCCCGAACCTGGGCACCCGTGCGCTTAGCGGTATCCACGATTTCCTGCGTGGAGGCATCAATCAGCTTGTGATCAAACGCCTTCAGGCGAATTCGAATACGTTGATTCTGCATCTGAACCAAAACTCCAAGTGTTTTTAAAGAACAATCAGCCGTCCAACCGCTGGGGGCCGGCCGAAATGAGCGCGCATTCTAATGACTGCCCCCCGGGGTGTCAACAAGTGTTTGGCGTATTTTTGGAGGAAATGGCGATAAAAACCGGGAGCTTATAGAAGCGAAAAAACCACTACGGAAGTATGCATCCTCCTATATATAAGTAGCCGGAAATCCGGCTCAAACCACCGCACCGATCTTCCAGGGGTTGAACTCCGCGTCACCGTAACCGAGCAACTCGCTCTTGGTCCGCTCGCCCGATGCAACCGCCAACACCCGGTTAAAAATCTCCTCTCCAAGACTGTCCAGCGTGGCGACCCCATCCAGCAAGGTGCCGCAGTTGATATCGATATCCTCTTCCATATGCTTATATATATGGGTATTGCTCGCCAGCTTGATACTCGGTACCGGTTTGCAGCCAAAGGCCGAGCCCCTGCCGGTGGTAAAACCCACCACGTTCGCGCCGGAGGCCACCTGGCCGGTGACGGAGACCGGGTCGAAGCCCGGGCTGTCCATGAATACAAGGCCACGCGTCTTCACTTCCTCGGCATACAGGTAAACCCCCTTCATCGTGGCGGAGCCACTTTTCGCCTGGGCGCCGAGGGATTTTTCCAGGATAGTGGTGAGACCACCCTCCTTGTTACCGGGCGATGGGTTGTTATTGAGCTCAAAACCATGGCGCGCGGTGTAGTCCTCCCACCAGCGAATTCGCTCGAGCAACTGCTCCGCAATCTCCGGGGTTTCGGCACGTTGCGTCAGCAGGTGCTCGGCGCCGTATATCTCGGGGGTTTCGGAATAGATCACCGTGCCACCCTGGCGAACCAGCAGATCGGCCGCCAGGCCGAGAGCCGGATTGGCGGTAATGCCGGAAAAGGCGTCGGAGCCACCGCACTGCACGGCCAGGGTCAGTTCACTGGCGGGGCAAGGTGTCCGCTCTATGTCGTTAACTTTCGACAACAGGCTCTTGAGTTGCTCCACGCCTTTTTCGATCGCCGGGCGGGTGCCACCAACATCCTGAATGGTGTACGCCATAAAAGTGTCGGATTCGGCCAGCCCGGAATCCCGCAGGACTTTTTGCACCTGCATGGTTTCGCAACCCAACCCCACCAGCAGGATGCCGCCAAAATTCGGGTGGCGAATATAACCGTCGAAGGTACGACGCAGGGCTTCGTAGCCCTCACCTTCGGAGCGCATGCCACAGCCCGTTTCATGGGTCAGCGCCACCACACCATCGATATTGTCATAACCGGCAAGGCTTTCAGGAGTGGAAAAGCGGGCAGCGATCTGGCGGGCGACCGTGGCTGAACAATTTACCGTAGTCAGTACCCCAAGGTAGTTGCGGGTCCCCACTTTGCCGTTGGGTCGGCGGTAACCACGGAAAAAAGCCTGCTCTTCCTTAGGGACAAGCTCGGTCGGCCGCGCTTCGCGGCAAAAGCCGTAATCTTTCTGAAAATCGCCGACAATGCAGTTATGTGTGTGAACATGCTCACCGGCGGCAATGGATTGGCCGGCAAAACCAATGAATTGGCCATACTTAAAAATGCTTTCCCCTTTTTCCAGGGGACGGATGGCCACCTTGTGCATGCGGGGAATATCACCGGCGGCCACCAGACTTTTCCCGTCCAATACTATTTTTCCACCCCGAGGTATCGCCTCCAGAGAAACAACAACATTATCACGCTCATGCAGACGAATTACCTTTCCCACAAAAACCCTCAAAAAATATGACAGCCACAATCGGCAACACAACAGACCAACTAAGTGGTAAAATCTATCAGCTTATTGGCCTGACCGCAACAGATGTATACAGGCGCGACCGTACTAACCAATCCTGCTGGCCCGCACTTGTTGGCAGGCAAGCACACTTGCTAAACTGACCCAATCTTCACCTACCGAAGCTGACTCGAAAATGAATATTTTAATTGCACCGGGTAAACAAACCCCTGGCAGGTTATACCAGAAAGTGGCGGAACAACTGGCGGACCTGATTGCCGATGGCAAATACCCACCGGGCTCGCGCCTGCCGGCGGAACGAAAGCTGGCCGAACAGTTTGACGTGAGCAGGCCCACTATTCGGGAAGCCATTATCGCCCTGGAACTGGCCGGTTGCGTGGAGGTTCGGGGAGGCTCCGGAGTTTACGTCTGCAGCACCGACACCCACGCCCTGTCAACATCGGAGCTCGACGTTGGCCCCTTCGACATCCTTGAGGCGCGCATTCTGTTTGAAGGCGAAGCCGCCGAACTGGCAGCCAAACTGATCACCGATGAAGAACTGGCCGAGCTGCGGGAAGCACTGGAGGCCATGGTCGAGGAAAATGAAATGGAACCGGCCAGGGAAGATGCGGATCGCCAGTTTCATATGCTGATCGCCAAGGCGACCAAAAACGAAGCCATTGTCTCCGTCTGCAACTACCTGTGGGAACTGCGCAACAGCTCGCCGGTTTCGGCCCGCATTCTCGAAAAGGTGCGTCAGGCCGGCTCCAGACCCCGCATTGAGGAGCACAGCGTTATCCTGAATGCACTGGAAAAACATAACCCAGACGACGCCCGCACAGCGATGCGTGAGCACCTTACCCGGGTAATTCAACAACTTCTGGATGCGACTGAAGCCGAAGCCGTTGAAGAAGCCCGGCGAAAGGTGAAGCAAAATCGGGAACGCTTTTCCATTACCAAATAAACCAAACCGCCGGCACTCCTGTTGAGTTGTCCGGCGGCTTCCGTTACCCCGCTGATTAACCGCTCACACCAATTTGGTCTTACCAATTAACAGTAAATGGTTTATCCTTGACCGCAAACCGAGGAGAAGCCAATGCAGCCAATAAAGAGAAGAGCCCTGCTACAAGGCCTGACCGCCTTGGGAATTGCCGGGTGCGCTCAAATTCCGACGAACAATAAAGGCCCGGCCCATATACGTCCCGCACGCGGGAAGGATTACGAAAAACACTGGCAACTGGCAGAAAAAATTATCACGCAAACCCCTTTGCCTCACTTTCCGGACCGGGATTTCCATGTCACCCGCTACGGTGCCGTTGGCGACGGCAAAACGGATAACTCTGCCGCATTCCGCAAAGCGATCAGCGCCTGCCATACCGCCGGAGGTGGTCGGGTGGTTGTCACTGAAGGTAATTTTCTTTGCGGGCCCATTCACCTGAAATCCAATATCAATCTCCACCTGGAAAGGGATGCAACCATTTCGTTTTTGACGGATACCAACCACTACCTGCCCGCCGTGTTCACCCGCTGGGAGGGCATGGAAATGATGGGCTACTCCCCCCTGATCTACGCATACCAGAAGGAAAATATCGCTATTACCGGCGAGGGAACACTGGACGGCCAGGCCAGCATGACTCACTGGTGGCCCTGGAGCGGCAAGCTGAGCAAAAACCGCAAAGACGCATTCAACGGCGACGAAGGCCCCCGCACCCAGGCCGCCGGGCGCAGGGAACTGATGGCCCAGGTCGAAGCCGGTGTCCCGCCGGAGCAGCGCCATTTTGCCGAGGGCTATTACTTCCGCCCGCCATTCGTGCAGCCCTACCGGTGTAAAAATGTGCTGGTAGAGGGAATTAAAATCACCAATGCCCCCTTCTGGCTGCTCCACCCCACGTTGTGCGAGAACGTCACCGTGCGCGGCGTGCGATTTGAAAGCATGGGGCCCAATTCAGATGGCTGCGATCCGGAGAGTTGCAAAAACGTGGTGATTGAAAACTGCTTTTTCGATACCGGTGACGACTGCGTCGCGATCAAGTCCGGCCGCAATAACGACGGCCGGCGGATCAACGTTCCATCGGAAAACATCGTGATCCGCAACTGCAAAATGCGCGCGGGGCACGGCGGCGTGGTGATCGGCAGCGAGATCTCCGGCGGCGTGAGAAATGTATTTGCGGAAAATAACGAAATGAGCAGCCCGGACCTGGAAAGAGGGTTTCGCATCAAAACCAACTCCATTCGCGGCGGCCAGTTGGAAAACCTCTTTATGCGCAACTGCACCATCGGCGAGGTGCGCGAGGCCATCGTCATCAACTTTTACTACGAGGAAGGCGATGCCGGCAAGTTCGACCCAACGGTGCGCAACGTAGTGATTGAAAACCTGCACGTAAACCACGCGCAACAGGCCTTCAATATTCGGGGATTCGCGCGGGCGCCGATACAGGATCTCCACCTGAAAAACGTGACCATAGTGCATGCCGACGAGCCTGGCATTATCGAAAATGTTGAAGGGCTGGATCTCGACAATGTCCTGGTCAACGGCAAGCGTTTCACACTCTAGTTACATCCTTACATGGAGAAATAACGACCATAATTGGTATACCATTATTGTTGTTTGGTATACCAATCTATGAGAGCATTGGTCAGATCTGCATTGTACCGGGCCTGCAAAAACAGCCACGATCAGACGCGCCGCGTCCAGTAACGGTACCGTGGCGGTATTCAATCACTAATCAATATAAAAAGGTAAATACCCGTGAAGCTGAAACCGAGTTCAAAGTATCCCCTCAGTATTTCACTCGCCGTGCTGCTGGCGCTTGTGACGGGCTGCAATTCCGATACTGTGCAAGCACCCGACACTGTGCAACCAGGGTCCACGGGTAAAACGGCCACGGATACACATCCGCCGCTGGCAACCGCAAAAGTCAGCAATCCGTCGGATACCGCCCGCGAACTCGAACCCCTTTACTTCAGCTTTTACGATCTGGGGATAGACAAAGAAGCCACCCAAAATCTCGCCGTGAAATTAAACGGCGATGTCGTTCCCAGCCAGATTATCGACCGGGATGGCGATGGTGAAGGCGATGGTCTTTTCGTGCTGCTGGATTTCGCTCCGGCAGAAACACACGAACTGGTGATTGTGGCAGACTCCCAAACCAAAGCTGAAAGCATCAAGCTGACCCAGGCGGAAATTTCCCGCAAAACCGGTGGCAAATGGCAGCCGCGCGAGGACAACCCCGACCTGCGGGAGTACGTTGGAGGCACATTCGAAAATGTCCGGCAACTCACTCCGCCGCCGCAACATACCGACCACTCCTGGTTTATTCGTTACGAGGGGCCGGGAATTGAATCCGATAAAGTTGGTTACCGTGTTTACCTGGATGAGCGCAACGGTTTTGATATTTTCGGCAAAAAAACCAGTGATATGGTCCTGCAAAACGTGGGGCAGGACGGTTTCGACTCCTACCATGAGATGACCGACTGGGGAATGGATATCCTGAAAGTGGGAAAATCCCTCGGCGCGGGCGGTTACGGTTACTGGAACGGTGAATCAGTGCAACTGGTGTCACAGGTGGATGGTTGGGACGCAAAAATTGTGGAGAATGGAAACCTCTATTCCGCCGTGCAAATCGTCTACAAAAACTGGCAGGTGGCCGGCAAGTCCGTCAACCTGACGGCGAATCTTTCCATGCACGGCGGCAGCCGTCTCGTGCACACCCGCCTTGAATTAAGTAATTCATTGCCGAACCTGGCCATTGGCCTGGTCAAGCATCCGGGTACCGAATTGATCGAAGGCAACCTGAATATTACCGGTGAAGCCTATACCTACGTTGCCAGTTGGGGGAAGCAAAGCCTGAACGATGACCATCTCGGCATGGCATTGTTGTTCCGCAAGAAAGATCTGGAGCAGCAAACCACGGACGCCAACAACTATGCGTCGGTAGTCAGCGCCGCCGACAATGATGCAGAATATTATTTTCTGGCGGCCTGGGAACAGGAACTCAACGGCATAAAAACCAGGGAGCAATTCGTCAATTACGTGGAAAGTGAAGCGAAAAGATTGACACTGGCTCCCCGCGTGCAACTGCACACGGCCTATTCCAGGGCGAACAAATCCCTTCCGGTTTCAGCGGACGACGCCCTCGGCTGGGCAACCAAACTGGCGGATTCGGAACTGCAGCGCAAAGCCTTGAATTACCGTTACGACGGATGGGATGTCAATCGCGAAAGAAAACCCAAATTCGAGTATGACATTGTCGGCCTGTTGCCGCTGGCCTACGACGAACTGGCGAAGGAAACCAAGGACCCGAAGCACGCACAGGTTATCAAAACCGTGACCGCAAGTTTTATTACCGACAGCGGTGAAATTCTTAACTACAACGAGAGCAGCTACAACATCGACAGCGTCGCCCCCGGTCGCAGTGTTCTGCGCTTGTACGACGCCACCCAGGAAGAAAAATATAAAATTGCGGCGAGTCATCTGCGGCGTCAACTCGAGCATCACCCCCGCACCTCGGAAGGCGCTTTCTGGCACAAGAAAAAATACGATTCCCAGTTGTGGCTCGACGGTGTTTACATGGGTATGCCCTTCCTCGCCCGTTACTCACAACTGTTTGAAGGCGGCGCGAGTATTGAAGAGGTTGTCAACGAATTCAAAATTATGCGCAAGTACCTGCGCGATTCCGAAACCGGCCTGTACTACCACGCATGGGACGAGAAAAAACAACAGGCCTGGGCCGACCCTGAAACAGGGCTTTCGCGCTATTTCTGGGGACGCGGACTGGGCTGGTTGTCGATGGCGCTGGTGGATGTACTCGATTTTATCCCGGAAGGCGATAAGCAGCACCGCCAGCCCCTGATCGACATGATTAGGGAACTGGCACCGGCACTGGCCAAATACCAGGACCCGGCAACCGGCACCTGGTGGCAGATACTGGACCAGCCGGATGCGCGGGGAAATTACCGCGAGGCCAGTGCCTCGTCCATGTTCACCTATTTTTTCGCCAAGGCGGTTAACAAAGGTTATCTGCCGGCGTCCTATAAAGAGGTGGCCCAAAAAGCCTTTGATGGCCTGGTAAGCGAATTTATTACCGTTCACCGCGACGGCAAGGTCAGTTTAACCAATATCTGCCTGGTGGCGGGCCTCGGTTATGGTCGCGACGGGAGCTATCACTATTACATGAGCGAGCCGGTCCTGGAGAATGATCCAAAAGGTACCGGTCCTTTCATCCTCGCCGGCGTCGAAATGTATCGACTGCTTTAAAAATTTTTTGGAGGAAAACATGGCGAAAGTTATTGAAGAACGCTTTGCGGTTCATATCGACGATTTCAAACATTACGACACTCAACGCCTGCGCAAAAACTTTTTGATAGAAAAAATTTTTTCCGCCGACGAAGCCAATTTTGTTTACACCCATTACGACCGCATTGTGGTTGGCGGCGTGATGCCGGTTAAAGCCGAAGTCGCGCTCGAGCCGGCCGATCAATTCAAGGCGGAATATTTTCTGGAGCGCCGCGAACTGGGCACGATCAATGTCGGCGGAGACGGCAAGGTCGTCGTCGATGGCGAAATTCACGAAATCAAAACCAAGGAAGCGCTGTACATTGGGCGCGGTGCCAAATCAGTGGTTTTTTCCAGCGACAATCCGGACCAGCCGGCCAAGTTTTATATCAACTCCACGCCCGCCCACAAAAGTTGCCCGACAAAAAGAATCAGCCGCGGCGAAGCCAAGGTGCTGGAAATGGGTTCGCCGGAAACCTGCAACGAACGCAAGATCAATCAGCTGCTGATCAACACCGTACTGGAAACCTGCCAATTGCAAATGGGCATGACCGAACTGCAACCCGGCAGTAACTGGAACACCATGCCGGTGCACACTCACAGTCGCCGGATGGAAGCCTATTTTTATTTTGAAATTCCCGAGGGACAGGCCGTTTGCCATTTTATGGGGCCGAAGGAAGAGACCCGCCACCTGTGGGTGGGTAACGAGCAGGCGGTGGTTTCGCCGCCCTGGTCGATGCATTCCGGCGTCGGCACCGCCAATTATATTTTTATCTGGGGCATGGCCGGCGAGAACCTCGACTACACCGATATGGATTTCCACCAGCCGTCGGAATTGCGCTAAGGAGTGAATTAATGACGCATCCACTGTTCGACCTGAAAGGCAAAACCGCGCTGGTTACCGGCGCCACCCACGGCCTGGGCATGGCCATGGCGAGCGGCCTGGCCAGCGCCGGCGCCACCATTGTTGTCAGCGGCAATTCGAGCCAGGAAAAAATCGATGCGGCGCTCGATGAATATCGAAGCCAGGGGTGCAACGCTTTTGGCTACCGCTTTAACGTCACCGATGAGACGGAAACCAACGACGCGGTAAACCGCATCGAAAGCGAAGTGGGACCGATTGATATCCTGGTAAACAACGCCGGCATTATCAAACGCGTTCCACTTCTGGATATGCCCCTCGAAGATTGGGAGGCGGTAATTAAAACCGATCTCACCGGCGTATTCACCATGACAAAACCCGTGGTAAAAAAAATGGTGGCGCGCGGCGGCGGCAAGGTTATCAATATCTGCTCCATGATGAGCGAGTTGGGCCGCAATTCCGTGGGCGCCTACGCCGCAGCCAAAGGCGGGCTTAAAATGCTGACCCGCAATATGGCCACCGAGTGGGCGAGGTATAACGTCCAGGTCAATGGCATCGGCCCCGGGTATTTCGCCACCAGCCAAACCGCTCCGATAAGGGTTGCGGGGCATCCCATGAATGAGTTTATTATCAGCCGCACCCCCGCCGGCAAGTGGGGCGATCCGGATGACCTGCAGGGCGCGGCCATCTTCCTGGCCAGTAAGGCCAGCGACTTCGTCACCGGCCAGATTATCTATGTCGACGGGGGGATTCTCGCCACAATAGGCAAACCGGCCAACGAGGAGTAGATTCTACCGGCTTAACCGCACTCCCCAAGTAACCGGCAATCAGTCACATATTGCCGCGATTGACAGGCCAATTTGAACCAGTTGGTATACCAGTTAAGTCTTTTGGTATACAATTCGACCACAAGTAGTGTAAGTCAGATGGTCTTCGGGGCTCGCGTCTCTATTACAGGCGGGGCTTCGGGCAACGCATCTTCCTTGGCATTGGGTGACTCTGATGTTGCAGAATCTCCCAATATACGCAGCCGGTCCCCATCCGGCTGCACTTTTTTCTCGACAACTCCTCCCAAACTATCTCATTCCGTATCGCCGGCTATCCGAAAGCCTCAAATCAACCTGATCGGAAATTCATTTCGTATTCCACCATAGTGGTATGCCATTTTTTTATTGATAAACATATTGGCCGGATGCAGACCCGGTGGCCGGCACACCGCCACAACGGTTCCGGGAGGTACGGCAGCCCCCCGCGCGCTTCGCCGCGAAAGCTTATCGGGCCGGACTCCCGATAAAGCAGCCTCCCTTTGGCTGCTTTTTTGCTTTATATTGCAGACCCTTGAGTAGGTGGGAAAGACTTACCCCCCTTATACACCAGGGTCAACGGGGTGACCAAAAAAGCCAGGATGTGGTCATCTTCGCGCAGCGGAGATCCAGGAGATATCGGAACTTGTGGAGGGTTTCGCTTGCACGAACGTGACGCGGGCAAGAGAGAAAAAAGTGGAGATGCGCATCATGAGATACGCGGCACTGGATACCGGCTCGAGGGCTGATACGAGCATTGAATTTAATCGCGACAACAGTGCGCTGTTGTGAATATGGCATCTTTAATAAAACCTGGAATACGCCGCGTTTAAATCCTTTTTTTACAAAACGTTGCCAAGGATTGTAAGCGCGGATGAAAAGTAAAAAACGTCACTTTAAAATGCCTATATACAAACTTTTGTCGTGCAAGAAATGGATACTCCTTCCAACAACATTAAAAATCGAACAGGGGCGAAAAACACTATGGAAAAACTTCTTTATCTGGCCTGCCTCATTGCCACTATCTGCCTCTGCGCCTGCGAACAAAAAAATACCCAGGTACCCATTAACCGCGAAGCACTCGTACAACGACACAACCCGGAAGCCAATTTTGTCGACCCCGTGTCCCCGTTTACCGTCGGCAACGGCAAGTTTGCTTTTACCGCCGATGTTACCGGCCTGCAGAGCCTGGCGAATTTGTATTACTCCAACGGCATTCCGCTCGAAACCAAGGCCCGCTGGGCATGGCACTCGCGGCCAAACCCGGACGGTTATTCACTGGAAAACGCGAGTGAGGAATTCGACGCGTATGGCAGGAACGTCAGTTTCCCCTCCAATATGGATTCCCCCGCCGGGCAATGGCTGCGACAAAACCCACACGACCTGCCACTGGCGCGCCTCAGCCTGCAGCTCAACGGCGAGTCCATCCTGCCCAGCCAACTAAGCGAGGTTAATCAGCACCTGAATTTATGGAACGGGATACTCACCAGCCACTACAAACTTGACGGGCGGGAGGTAAGTGTAACCACCGCCTCTCACGGAGAGCGGGATATTCTGGCTTTCGATATCACTTCACCCATGGTCGCGTCGGGCGAACTGGGTATGGCGATTCGTTTCCCGCGTGGCTATGACCTGTCGATCAAAAACACGCCCGATATGCTCTGGAGCAAGGATGACGAGCACACCAGTACCGTTATTTTCCAGGACGAACGTTCCGCTCTGTTTCAACGCAATGTAGACGATGCGCGGCATTACATTCGCATCGGCTGGTCAGCGCCGGCGGAACTCACCAAAGTGGACGAACATTTTTATCGCCTTCTTCCCCTGGGGGAAGACAGCAATATCCAGTATTCCGTGGAGTTTTCCCAGGCGCCCTTCGACTCCACTGACGCAGTGGCCTTTAACGAGGTGATCAACAACTCCGCCACTCACTGGAAAGATTATTGGATGAAGGGTGCCGCCATCGACTTCTCCGGCAGTACCGACCACCGCGCATATGAGCTTGAACGGCGGGTTGTACTTTCGCAGTATTTAATGGGCGTCCAGGCTCGCGCGGAAATTCCCGCCCAGGAAACCGGCCTCACCAGTAGCTCCTGGTACGGCAAACACCACACCGAAATGGCCTGGTGGCATTCCGCTCACTGGGCGTTATGGGGACGCGAGCAACAACTGGAACGCGTGCTCGACTGGTACATCGAGCACTTGGAGTCGGCGCAAGCGCTTGCGCGGGAGCGGGGGCTGAAAGGCGCGCGCTGGGCAAAAATGGTCGGCCCGGAAAATCGCGAAAGCCCCGGTGGCAATCCGTTGATCATCTGGAACCAGCCGCAGGTAATTCACCTGGCCGAACTACTTTACCAAATTCAACCTTCCGCCGACGTACTCAACCGCTATGCCGAACTGGTGGAACAAACCGCTTTGGGACTGGAGTCGATGCTGGTGTGGAATGAACAGAATCAACGCTGGTCACTGGAACCACCAATCTGGATTGCCCAGGAAATTTATGATCCCAAACAAACCCGCAACCCGGCTTTTGAACTGGCCTACTGGCGTTTCGGCTTGCAGACCGCGCAACAATGGCGAACCCGTCAGGGCAAACCGGAAAACGCGGACTGGACCACCAAAGTAAATCAGTTGGCGGGGCTCCCCCGAAAAGACAGTAAATATGTGGCAATCGAATCCATTCCCGATACATTCGAAAACATTGAAAGCCGACGGGACCACCCCACCATGCTCGCGCCGCTGGGCCTGCTGAACGATGAGACCGTCAACGAAGGCGTAATGGAAAATACATTGTTCGAAGTTCTCAAAACCTGGGACTGGGAAACCAAAATCTGGGGCTGGGATTACCCCATGATCGCAATGACCGCCGCGAGGCTGGGCATGCCGGAAGTTGCCGTGGATGTACTGCTGATGGACGCGCCCCACAATTACTACCTGCCCAATGGACATTGTCCGCAGCAGGGCGCCTCGCTGCCGGTGTATTTACCGGCGAACGGCGCGCTGCTTTCCGCGGTGGCAATGATGGCAGCCGGTTGGGAAGGTGCGCCCGGCAAGGAGGCGCCTGGCTTTCCCGCCAATGGCCAGTGGAATATTAAGGCGGAAGGGTTTTACCCCATGCTTTAATGGAGCTTTAAGGGCGACCACGCCGTCGCCCTTTCGCTTTTAAACTCTGCTCGCCAATCCACCTGTCTCCGGTTCATTTCGTTATATCGTCGCTCCCGCAACGTTTCCTCAAGCCGAAAACAATAAATATTTTCTCGTTTTCCTGGAACAACGCTTGCTCTACTAAATACGAGCTGTAAATGGATATCAAAACCGATGACTATTAAAAGCGCACGCGCTGACGATCTCGCAACCAACAACACCAATTACACGCGCGGTTTTGCCATCGCCGGCTTTGGCATTGTTACCTTAAGTTTTGATGCTGTGCTGATTCGACTGGCTGACGTATCACCGTGGGACGCGGCGTTTTGGCGCGGCTGTTTAATTGCTTTGTCGTTGTCGGTTTACCTGGCGGTGTCGGGACAGTGGCGGTCATTTCGCGCATTGCTCGACATTCGCTGGGTGACCCTGACAGTCTGCCTGCTTTACGGGTTAAACACAGCGTTATTTGTTTTTTCCGTCAGCTATACCAAAGTAGCCAACACGCTGATTATTCTGTGTTGCACGCCGTTAATTTGCGCTTTATTTTCCTGGCTCATGCTGCGCGAGGTTATGCCCCGCCGCGTTCTCTGGACAATCGCCATTGCCACGGCGGGCATTATTGTTGTATTCGCGGGATCGTTAAAAATGCCCAGCTGGCGGGGAGATGCCATTGCCTTTTTACTCGCGATAAGCACCGGTTTTCTACTTACGTTGTTGCGTCGCTATCCGGATTTTCCACGCGTTCCCGCAATTGCCCTGGGCGCGCTGGTTTCGATACCCCTGTTGGCGCCCTTCAGCACACCTCTGGCGGTTCCCATGACCAGCCTGGGATGGCTTGCCATTATGGGACTGTTTCAAAAACCGATTGCGTCAATCTGTATGCTCACCGCTACGCGCTATTTACCATCGCCCGAAGTGAGTTTGTTTCTGCTGGTGGAAACCCTGCTTGCGCCGGCATGGGCGTGGCTGGTATTGGGTGAAACCGTTCCTCCTTTGACGCTAGCGGGCGGAGCCATTGTGTTTATGGCGATGACACTGCATTCCTGGTTCGAAATAAAACAGGAAAAGCAAAAGACTCATTAGGGCCTGTTAACACTAATTCGGTTATCGCTGCGCGCGGCAGATTATTGTCCGTAATTGCCGATCGGGTGTAGGAACGGCCCTAGCGACCGCCCGGGTAACCGCAAGGGTTGCCCCTACAAATCATTGCATCATTGCCACAGGATGTTATACCGGAATTCCCAGCAGCCACTCGACTACCTACAGTCTCGCATTCGCACCGGAGCTTCGAATCTCACTTGCAAGCGCATGCATAAGTTCCATTTTATTCATATGGGATCGACCGCTGATATTGTGCTCGCTTGCCAGCTTGTACAGATCGCCTTTGGATTTTTGTTGCAGCTTTGCTTCAACTCCGTCCGGTTTTGCTCCGGCTCCTTCCGGTTTGGGTTTTGCCTGCCCATCGCCTTTGGCTTTTTCGCGCCTATCGAGCCCTTCCCTCACCGCCTCCAGTAGTTCTTCACGCTTCATACTGGACTTTACCGGAACAGAGTAAGCCTTCGCCATTTCCAACAATTCATTTTTTGTCCGTAGATTCAGTCCGTAAATATGATCGTGCTCGCCCACGCTGTAGGGAAGGCTCTCGGATTCGTCGGCCCGCTTAAGCTCTTCAATCATCTGCTCCAGGTATTGAATAACTTTTTTTCGCTGGGCTTTTTCACTTGCACTCCAGGCATTTTTGCTGGCGCGCTTGTGCGCGACTTTAAACTTCCTGCCTTCCATGCAAGTCATGTAGCTGTTGGCATCAAGCTTGTCGACGCGCTGGTGGGACACGATAAGCCAGTTGTATTCCGTTCCGATGGGAGCACCGGATTCTTCGGGCGCGCGGGCAGCGCGTCGCTTGGTGGTTTGATAGTAGATTTCCCAATCGTCGGGGCTGAGCTTTCGCTCCCGCCATTCTCCCTGGTCGTAATACCACTTGTGGGCACGACCGACCCGCATGCCCGAATATTCCTTTTCCTCATGGCGTTTGAAGCGGTCGTAACCTGTTGCCTTCTGCTTTTCGTCGGTAGCCATCACTATATCTCCGTCGGCCATGGGTTCGCCGGGTTTCCCCGTTGATACATAGATTGCAGCCACTGGATAAGTTCCCATACCGGAATGCAAGGGCACCCATGAAGCTTAAAAAATTTGCGCGTATTAAAATAGGGTTTTTTATTACGCCCAGGAAAGTCCCTGTCGTTAGCCGCAATCGCACAAATTCGCGACTTCTCGAGGTTAAAAATCCAAACGCTCGTTTATCAGCCCGTCTACGATCCCAAATTAAAAAAAACGAAACCGGCGCCAAATATGGCGCGCCCATCATTAAAAACCAGACCCAAAAAAGACATGCGCGCCAGAAAGCAATTTATAATTCAACCTCAACCTGCCACTGATTTATTTTTGCAACACAGTTAATAAATTTAAAAAAGTTGCAGCTCTAGAAATCGGATTAAACAAATCAAAAAATCATAACCATAAAGTGGAGGGATATTTTAGCCGTGTCTATACTGACCTGTGGGCAGCTTCTGTTAACACGAATAATAAAGCAGAGTGTTTCTTCAAACATCCAGGCCATCGCGGCTTTCGGGTAAAGAACGCACCCTCCTCTATTAATTCCATCAACAACAATCTGCTGTAAAAAATAAATATCCGTTATCACGTCACTTAAAGGAGTCAGTGCATTGAATTTTTTATCCCTTTCATTCCGTACCGCTTTTATTCCAGCTGTCATTGTTTCTTCTATATGCCTGTTTTCCACGTCCGCATTCGCGGACTGCGAAGCGGAATCCAGCTGGTTTCCCCACTCTCAAACGCCGGAGCCTGATAATGAAGGTTTCCAGAGTACAAGCAACTGCGTGTTTCACCAATGGTCCTGGCAGACCTTTCTCTGGTTAACCAAAGAAGTGGACGGCAAGCCGCTGTTTCTGTCCATGGTCTCGCCCTATTCGCTTTTGGGCATGTCGCAGGACGGGTTGATGCCTCGCATGCAAAAGAGTAATGCACCTGAATCCTTCAACGAATATCTGCAGGCCGGCACTGACGGCATAATGGTTGACCAGAGTGGTCGCGCTGTTTACTACTCGCAATATATCAATGGAGATTTCGTCAAATTCATGAAGGAAAACAATTTAACCGATCCCGCGGCGGTACGGGCATTTGATCCGGATACACCCTTCCCCATAGGCACGATCGAATTGAAGGTATCGTGGAAAATCGTGCAGCCGGGCGAGGATGTCAGCGATATGTTCACCATGCAGGGTGAAGTTAACAAGTTGGTCAACAAAAACGGAAAAATCGTAATAGACCCCAACAATACCGAAACAGTGATACTTGCACTGGTCGGTTTTCACATCGCGGGCGTGGTAAACCAGCATCCGGAAATGATATGGGCCACCTTCGAGCACAAGGACAACTCGCCAAACGTGCCGGAGAACGTTACCCCCGGCACAGTCATATCCAACCAGGACTGGACGTTCTACAAGGCCGGCACAACGTACCAAAACTGTAACGTTAACTATGCCAATACAAACAAACTCAAGCTCAATGAGGACACGCAAACCCTGAGTCCGATCACCCAGGTTTGCCGTCAATTCGAGTTCGGCAACGATCCGGCCAACGGTGGCGTGCAACCCAATGACGACAATATTAAAGATCTCAACGCCGATGTGAAGAAAAACCTGGATGAGGACGATGTCTGGCGGAATTATTTCGAAGTGGGCGCCATCTGGTTCGCGGCTATTGATGGCCTGAAACCCAACATGGCGTTGGACACCGACGATATTCTCACCGGCTCGCTGAAATTATCCAATTCAACAGTGGAAACCTATACCCAAACCCAAAGCACCATGAACAACTGTTTCCGCTGCCACAACACCATGCATTCCTTCCCCAGCAGCACGGACCTTTATCCATTGCCGGCGCTTAACCTGAACATCAGCCATGCGTTCCAGAATATTTATTATTGGTCGCAACAAAAAACCGCGGAAGCAAAAAAATAATCGGGAGAAATCATCATGTCCAATTCTTATTTCAGAGTTCATCCGTCCATTAACTTTGCCCGCGTGGGTGTCAGCGAGGAATATTACCTTGCGCCGGAAACCGCGGCAGGCAAACTGGTTGACAGCCAGACAGGCCTGTTCGGCGGTTTGCCCATCAAGGCAGGCACCGAGAATACACCCATTGAAGAAAACGACCTGCGCGATGCAAATCAGAATCCCCGCCGCCAGGCGGCCCGCTTTCGCATTTACGCTTACGATTCGCCGCAAACTCAGTATCCCTCCAATGACCCCGGCCGAGAAATAAAAATCGGCGACAGCGTGGGCGGTAAAACCATTAAAGACATTGTCTGGCAGGTTCACCTGGCCAACAAGAAGGCAAACAATTACTCGATCACCAGCGCCAACGGCCAGGAGGAAGGGATCGCCGCCTATGAAAACGGCCAAACGCCGCCGCTGCGCAATCCGCAGATTCCCGGCGGAGCGGATTCCACTGACCGGTTGCGTAGCTTGGTCATTGATGCGGGACCGCGTGCGTTGTCCGCCGCGTCGAGTGGTAACAATCCGGTTTCGTTCAACGCCGCCACGCCCGCCAGTTATGTCAAAAGCGATGGTTGCATTACACCCATTTCCGACTATCCCACCAGCTTTCCGGATGATCATTTCACCATGTTCAATCCGCGCGGCAGTATCGATACGCTTGGTGAAATGTGCATCGAAAAAGGCACCGGCCGATTGATTGTCACCGGCGGTTTTGGCAAGGCCAGCGGCATTATCACCGACGGTAAACCACCTTCGCTGAACGATGCCATCGACAACGACGGCTGGTTCGATGACACCTCCGACGGCCCGGTAACCGCCACCATTATTTTCGACGACGGCTCCACGGTCTCCGCCGTGCAGGGTTGGGTGGTGTGTACCGATCCGGGTTATGCGCCGCAAACCCGCAATGTGGTATCCAACTGGGACGACATCTATTCCACCTGGGTGGAAAACCTCAACCTGATACCGACGCTTTACTCGAACGGCAGCTATAACAGTAATTTTACAGCCGCGTTTGACGAGCATGTGCTACCGGTTTTTCACGGCGCGTTGCTGCAGCGTTGGAACACCAACCTGCCGAGCACGGGTGTGAATGGCCATAATTACGTGGCTTCCATCAAACCCGGCGACGACCCGAAAGCAAAAATCCCCAATCTCAAAAGTCTGATCCGCAACCCCAACGACACCAACGAAGACAACCAGGGCGTGAAAATGCCACTGGCGTTGGGCGATGCGCAGAAAAGTTTTTTAAGCCTGACACCGACGCAATATTTTTTATTGATGCAGTGGTACGACGGCAAATCCATTCCCAACACGCCGGTATTGGGCGGCGGTGAAAAACTCGATCAGGCGGTGCTGGAAAACTGTCTGGGCGGCCGCTATTCACCCGGTATCGATCTGACGTTTATCGTACGCGACGTGAATCTGTACGAACAAAACTGGCAGAACGAAACTGGTCCGTTCCGAATTAATATGCAAACACTGGATTATTCCAAGGTGCAGGCAAATACACCCTTTCTGCAGGAAGGCTATGTGCCGCTTCGCACCCAAGCGGTGGAGCCGGGCGATTTATGTAAATTCATGTCCCTGCCGTGGCACACGGACTACAACAGTTGCGCCACCCACACCCCCGACCCGAATCCGACTGGCAACAACACACTGTACTGGTCCTGGCCAGCCCAGCGACCGGTAAATGTTTACCCGGCCAGCCAGTGCACTTTCGATGGTGAAAAATGGAACCTCGGCGGCCAGGTATTCAGCGTGCGCGGCAACGAAGGCCACGGCACCGAAACGCCCTACCCGCAACAGGAAGGGCGTTACCAGTGCTACTTCGACTTCCTGGAAAACTGGCAGAAAGTCGGCTTTGTGATTCAGGGAACGCAAATACCCGATGGCAAGGGCGGCAACTACGGCAGCGATAAATTCCTGGAAGTGGCGAGCCTGTTCGATACCGACGGGCAAGTTGTCGAGCCCTGGCCGACAGCCGAAATCCCCGGTTACGAGCCGCCGTCGGACTGCGGTCCAAACTGATCGCGATGACACGCAAGCACATTGCGATAATCGGTGGCGGCCCTGCCGGGGCCGCCACCGCTTTATCCTTGTTGAATAAAACTGACAGCTCGGAATTTGAAATCGCGCTTTATCACCGCACCGGCACAAAACGCTGGACCGTAGGCGAAACCATTCCCCCCGCCGCCAATACCGTGCTCAACGAACTGGACATTAAACATGTGTTGAACGATTCCGCTCATATCCCCTGCCCCGGCAGCATTTCCGTTTGGGGAGACGACAAACCAATGGCCAATGATTTTCTGCTCGACCTCGACGGCCCCGGTTATCACCTGGATCGCGAACAATTCGAAAAAGATTTACTCACAGCGGCGGAAAAAGCCGGTGCGCAAATCCTGCCGGACCACACGTTTTGCAAAGTGAATCCGCTTGCCGAAGGATTCGAACTCGGCTTTCGTTGCCCCACCGAAGCAAAAACAATAAACGCGGACTTCGTTGTCGATGCCACCGGTCAAGCCGCCGCATTTGCCCGACGTTTGCCGGTTGCCCGCAATGTTATCGACGAGGTAATCAGTGTCTACACCTGCTTGCCGATTCCGTCAGGCGTCAAACTGCCAGACTACACCCTGCTGGAAGCAACGCTGGGCGGCTGGTGGTACCTGTCCAAAGTGCCGCGCAACCGATTTATTCTCTCGTTCACCACCGATAAAGAACATATTGCGGAGCACGCGATAAACAACACCGCCGGTTGGCGCCGCGCCTATGCGCAAACCCGTTGGCTCCAGGAGACACTGCCCGAGGATTCCCTTGAGCATGCGGACCTTTTCCTGATGCCCGCCAGCTCGGCCATATTGACCGTGTGTGTGGGAGAGCGCTGGCTTGCCGCTGGCGATGCGGCGTGTAGTTATGATTCCATTACCTCGGCGGGGATTACGCGATCATTGCTGCAGGGCAAAAATGCGGGTGAGGCTATTATGGAATATTTTGCAGCGGGCGAAGAGAGTCTTGGCCGTTATCAGGATGCGGTGTTTGAGGAGTTTAATCGGTATGTTGGGTTGCGGGATTATCTTTATCGGCGAGAGGAGCGGTTTGGTGGGGAAGGGTTTTGGCGTAGGAGGTGGGGTGTTTGTCAAAGTTGAGAGTTCAAAGATCTACGTGAGCCGAAAATCACGGTTTTTCAACGGCATATGCCGGAAACCCAGAGCGCTAGTGCAGGCCGTCAAACAGCTTGTAACTTATTAAGCTTTTTCTCTACCACGCTTCACCTTTTCCGAAATGTCACTTGCAGACTTGGTCCAAATGTACGGCGCGGGTGCTTGATTATGCCTTTCAATGAACATCATGACTGACTGCTCCAGTTCTTTCACACTGCTAAAAACGCCTCGTTTCAATTGCTTTTCGGTTAGCTCTCGAAAAAAACGCTCCACCATGTTGAGCCACGATGCGCTGGTGGGCGTGAAGTGCACATGAAATCGCTTGTGATATTTCAGCCAGCTTTTTACCTTCGGATGCTTATGCGTGGCGTAATTGTCACAAATAATGTGAATTTCCTTATCCTGGGGCGTCGACTTATTAATCTGGCGGAGGAACTTCAACCATTCTTGATGGCGATGCCGCTCGGCGCAGCTGCCCAGCACTTCCCCTGTCAAAGTATTTAATGCAGCAAACAAGGTCGTGGTGCCATTGCGTTTACAATCATGCGTCATTGTCGCCGCACGGCCTTTTTTCATCGGTAAGCCCGGCTGTGTTCTATCCAGCGCTTGTATTTGACTCTTTTCATCACAACTGAAAACAATGGCGTTTTCTGGCGGCGAGATGTAAAGACCGACGATCGCCTCTAGCTTTTCGGCAAACGCTTTATCGTTCGATATCTTAAAGGTACTTATCCGGTGCGGTTTCAAACCGTGACTTTTCCATATCCGTCCCACCGAGGACATGCTGATCCCCGCCTTCTGCGCCATGAGACTCTGACTCCAATGTGTAGCGTTTTCCGGTGTCTCTTGTGTCGTGAGCCTAACCACCTGTGCAACCTTGCGTGCACCGATTTTCGGTTTGCGCCCTGGCCGATACGCATCTCGACGGATACCTTCGATTCCACTCTCTACATAGCGCTCTCGCCAGCGGCCGGCCTTCTGTCTCGTAATACCCAACTCGTGACCGATCTCTTCGTTCGTCATACCTTTTGCGGCCAAAAGAACAATTCGAGAACGTTCTGCTAAGCGGACCGACACAGAACGCGATTTAGCTAACTTCTCCAATTGTAAAACTTCGTCATCGGACAAAACAATTTCTACTGCAACACGCATGGCAAATTCTCTCTACATAGAAGATACCATATGTTACATTATTTATGACGACCTACACTAGTATTGGGGAGTTCGGGTATTTAAATGGCGGGTGCGCTTTGCATACCGCGCCCTACGAGACGGGAAAGGCCTGACACATGGGTCTGCTTTACGAGAAAAACCAGTGTGACCGTGAAGAAAAAGCCCGGCAAATGCCGGGCTTTTTTGGTGAATCGCTAAATAACCACGACTACTGCACGGAACAGGTTGGCTGGTTCAATGATCCGTCCGAGCTTCCCTGGAAGCCAAAGCTGGCTTTTTGTCCTGAATTCAGGTTGCTGTTCCAGCCAAGTGGCGTCGCGATAACCAGGTTGCCGGAAGTGCTGTAGTTGGCATTCCAACCGTTGGTCATTTGCGGCGCTTCGCCGAAGTTCAATTCAACCGTCCAGCCGGATACCGGCGAGCTTCCGCTATTGGTCACTTCCACATCCATCTGATAGCCGCTGCCCCAGTGGTTAAACAGGGTGACGTCACAGTTCAAACCGCCTTGCCCGCCGGAGGAGGAGCTACTGGACGAGGAACTGGACGAACTCGATGAACTGGATGAGCTAGACGACGAAGAGCTTGACGATGAACTCGAAGAGGAAGAGCTCGAAGAGGAAGAACTGGACGACGATGAAGATGAACTGGACGAGGAGCTTGAACAATTGCTTTCAACGCCGCCATTGCCCCATTGGTCTTCACAGGTATTGATACCGATACAGCTTTGGTTGTTCTCCCATCCCCAGCCACTGTTCTGGTTTTGACACAGCGGCCGGATTTCCCCGTACCAGTTACAGACGCTGGTGCAGGTACCGCCGCTTGAGGACGAGCTGGATGACGATGAACTCGACGACGAAGAGCTTGATGATGAGCTCGAACTGCTGGTGGAACTGCTTGACGAGGATGAACTGGAGGAAGAACTGCTAGAGGACGACGAAGACGAACTGGACGAAGAGCTGGATGAGGATGAACTCGATGATGATGAATCGGCAAGGTCGTCATAAAACGCAAGCACCCAGGCCAATGCGCTGTTCCAGTTGATGGTGATTTCGTTGGTCGACCAGGAATCGATATCGTCCATATAACACTTGGCCGGCGTGGATTCACAGCCTGCCAGGGCAGAGGCGGCAACGCTGTCTTCCAGTCCATCGTTGGGGCCGCCAGCCAGCGCGCCCGGCGGCGCCCAAGGGTATGAACCGCTTAAAGCGCCGGCCCAGAAGCGGTGATGCGGCTCACGAATAGCATCGTCCCCGTGGCCGGAGATGTAGGAAATGGACAAGGGGTTGTTACCGAACAGATAGTTCACGCCTTGGGCGAAAGCGTCACTGTACTGATCGGCCCCGGTGAAGTCGTGCGCAAGACCGATCAGGAACAGTTTGTTGGAGATAACGTTGTTGGAGCCCCAGTAGTATTCCTCTTCCGTGTTCGGCACGCCATAACCGGTGGAGTTAACGACATCAACCAACGCGTTGGCAACGTTGATGACTGTCTGTCTCGCGCTGCTTTGCAGGCCGGATGTATGTGAAGCCGGCACAACCGCCAAAGAGATTACGCCGGGAAGTTCCGTTTCGGGCCAGGCAAAATCCGTTTTGGTAATCGTATAGTTGTTAATGGTCGACAGGTAACGCGAGTCACCAGTGGTGATATAAAGCTCGGCGGCCGCCCAGTAGAATTCGTCCGCGGCCACCTCATCGCCGTAAGCGCCACCGCCGTTATCGTAACCGCCGGTATAGAGCATGTTCGGGTTTGCCTGGGCGGCATCCCACGCGCGCTCGGCGGCGGTCAGACATTGACTGGCGAAGCTGCTGTCGATATTGGCGTATACCCGCGCGCACTGTGCCGCCGTTGCCGCCACGTTGAGCGTCGCGGTCACCGAAGGCGGAACCAGTGCGCGGGCGTTGCTGTCCTCGTGCGGCGCCAGCGGCAGGCCGGTCCAGCCGACGTCGTGCATCTTGTGGTGCACCATGCCGGCCAGGTTCTCACCCTGCGGCACCTGCATGGACAACATGAATTCCATCTGCCAGCGCACTTCGTCGAGCAGGTCGGGCACACCGTTGCCGCTTTCAGGAATATTTAGCGTGCCGTCGGCGTATTTGTCGGCGGTGTTACTGATATGCAAAGCACGCTCATACAGGTTCAGTAGTTTCCAGACGGAAATACCGCCGTTTACCACATATTTGCCATGGTCGCCCGCGTCGTACCAGCCCTTGATCACATCGAGCGAGTAATTGCAGCCACTGCCGGACCAGCAGGGTACATTGTAGTCGCCCTGGTTACTGCCCTGGCTCAGGTGGCCGGCCGGTCTCGCCCATTGCGAGTTCGCGGAATAACTACCGTTGCCGCCGCCAGTGTACTGGGTTTCAATCGCGATGCCGGAGCGGTTGTGGTAGAAATAGCGAATCGAATCGTACAGCGCGGGCGTGAAAAGATCGGCGCCGATATCAAAGCTGTAACTTTGATTGGAACCCACCTGCAGCGTGAAATTACTGCCGGTGGTGGTCACGGATGAAAAGTCGATTTCATGCACAATATCGCCGGAAGCCGGATCGAGACCCAGGGGCTCGGTGGTACCGGATGCAACCACGTTGCCGTTCTGTCTCAATTGCCAGCTTTGCGCCGTATTCGTGCTGGCGGAATAACTGGCAATTTTCGACCCGTTGGGTAGATAGCCCACCTGGTTCAAACGCGGGTTGCCCTGTTGCGCGTGGGCAAAACCGGTTATCAATGCAGAGGCAGCCAGGGCCGTGATCACCGGTTTTTTCAAACGTGAAAACCGTAGTACTTTTGGAATGTCTAACATGATTAAGCTCCTTTCGGATTTGTATTTGTTATGAGAGCCTGGAAAACAGATTAACAGGCCCGAAGAACCGTAATGGCAGTATGTACAGCCGTCGCAGCTCCAGGCGGGATGTTAACAACTTTAAGGTTAAAAAAAGGGAGGATGATCAAACTGCTGACGATTATTTTTTGTTGGTGAAAAAAGCCGACAGGTTAAAGTCGTTTTGACCAACAAGTGACGGCATAGAAAGCGCGTGTTGGTTTGAGGGAAATTCACAGGGACGCGGGAGGTTATTCAAACAATTGATTCAGGTATTTTTTTGTCACGACTTTTACAGTTATCGACGGCAATAACGAGTGCAGTGCTGAAAATGGCTAGTGGCACTTTGCTTACCCGCCTTACAGGTTGCTTTTTAGTCTTGCCTGATAAAGCAGTTTTTTCCTTCGGCGGGAATATCTTCCGTCCACATGCTTTTCCATATGGTGGCAGGCCGGGCTGTATCTCCGGTTAAAATAAACAGCGTTTCGCCGGCCTCATAAACCTGAACGCCGTAAATATTTTTTACCGAGCCATCTGCATAGGAGACGAAGTTTATAGCCACCCCGTCACCTTTGCTTTCAGCTTTGCAAATAATATTTTCCGATACCTGGTATCCGTTTACGGACAGGGTGCAGCCATCCGCCGAAAGCACCAACGCCTGTTCCACGATAACCGCCTGGCCAGGTACCGTGGAACCGAATTCCAATTCGCAGAAATAAATTCCTCTCCACTCCGCCTTTGCACAGGAACAAGCTATAAGGCAAAGAGCGAACGCTAAAAAATTTCTGACCTTCACACTACTCATCCAATGTAACCCGCCTGCAAACCTTTTTCATATTTGGCTCTTACCTTACTCGAAATTTCACTCAAGGTAATTATTCCGTCGTCATTTGTATCAAACCCTTTATTCTGAGTATAGGTTTTTCGGCCTTCCTTAAAGAGCGGATGGTCAGCAGGTTTGCCAATAGCGGCGGGGTAAAGAATTGCCATATACACATCTTCCAGCTTCTGGAGCCGGGATTTATACGGTAGAAAATATTTTTTAACGTAGTCCAACTGCTCGACCGCCGACTGCTTCGCCAGTTGTTCGGTTGATGTTCCCAATGCCCGGGCGGTTGCCGGCATAAACTGGATCAAACCGGTGGCCCCGCTGCCGGCGGCATTTTTAATACCGGGGCTGAAAGTCTCGCCGGTTTCAAACGCCATGCACGCCATTAAAAAATCTACATTTATTTCAAGCTCTTCACATAGCTGAATAACTTTTACCTTAAACGCCGGAGAAACCTTGGCTCCCCAGGCAATTTTTTTGGCGGTTGCCGCGGCAGAACTGACCGTTGTGGTTCCGGAAGGAGGCAATCCCGGCGAGGGAGATGTCAGCACTCGCGTATCCGCTTCCTGTTTCGACTCCGTCAGGTAAACCGATAGCGCCGCCCAGGTACGGCCACCCTTCTCCACCAGCGAATCGGGATATTTAAACTTTAATACAGTGCGTTGAAAGCGTTCTATCGCCTCGTTTGTCAGCGGGCCAGCCAGGCCGTCCACTTTTAACAGCGCATACGGCACCCGGATCACCCGATTTAGTGCTTCCTGCACTAACTTTACATCGGACTTGCGATTGACGCCGTTTAAACCAACGGAAGCGGATAATTCCATGGAGACTCCTTGCTATTTCCTAGTGTGGTGTAACGAATAGTATGCACATATCAGTGCCCACCAGATTGGCTGCGGCAAGGCGCGGCATGCAGCGAATATCGAGAATATTTGCAAATGCCGCAACACAGCGGCGGCCAATCTGGAGGGCACCCTTCGGGCGAGCCTCCAAGCGGCCCTCCGCCGTGTCGCTTATATGGATGTAGGTGAGGGCCGATAGCAGGAGCGGAAGGCTTGCACTTGCTTGACATATGCCCAATATGCCTGCACAAGTGCGCCTTGCGCAGCACCGCTTGGTGACTCGCTGATATGCGCATACTATTTGTTACACCACACTAGAATGTCGCGCGGATACCGAACAGCGTGTCAAGCTCGTTTTCTTTTCCCCAATCCATTAATTCTTCAATATCCCGAATAATTTTTTTGACCAGTTCGTCCAGGTTACCCACCTCATTTTTTACCAGCAATTTGTCCAATGTGGAACTGCTCTCGCGCAAGACGGGAACACCGCAATAGCAACATCCCCCGTGTAACTTGTGAACAACTTCCTGCAGTCGGGTAAAATCGGATGCCTCGTGGTAGGCGCGAATGTCGGAATGGCATTTTGGCAGTGAATCAATCAACATTTTCAACATGTCCCTGGCCAGGTCGGGTTTATTTTTTGCCAATAGCAGGCATTCTTCAACGTTGACCGCTGAATGCTCTTCAATTTTTGCCTTTGCGGTATCGGCAAATGGGCGTAACGGTTTGGCTTGTCCCGCGGGCAGGGGTTGTCTGGCCCAGCGCTGCACCAGATGTTTTAGTTCGTTTTCGCTGATGGGTTTACTTAGATAGTCATCCATTCCCGCCAGTAAAAGCTTTGATTTATTGTCGCTCATGGCATGCGCCGTCAATGCGATAATGGGAGTTCGACCGGTTTCGCGTTCCAGTTCCCTGATGCGCCTGGTTGCCTCCAGCCCGTCCATGCCCGGCATTTGAATATCCATCAGAATCAGGTCGAAGGCATTTTTGGCCACCAGGTTTACGGCGGCTTCACCATTGTCCGCGAGCCGCACTTCAATATTCATATCCTTCAGTAACTCGTTTACCAGCTTCAGGTTTGCCTCGTTGTCGTCCACCGCAAGCACTTTCACAGCCGGGGTTTTGGTTACATGGGAAGGCGGTTTGACGACAGGTTTCTTTTCATTGTCGGTTTCATTCCTGATTCCGAGCTGTTTGCAAATACTTTCGTGCAGGCGATTGCACAGAGCCGGCCGGTGCATGCAGGTATTTATGCTGTCTTTGAGTTCATTCTCCATCAGTCTCTGAATGACGGGCGGGCAAAGTAAAATTACTGGCGTGGAATGAATCGTGTTGACGTCCTTTATCAGGGAAATTAGCTCATCGAAACATTTTTCATCGTTGTTGGGCTGGATGTCGATAATGACGATATTTTTTGTGTCGGGGTAAAAATGTTGTCGTGCCTCGAGCAAAATTTTGTCCGGGCTTTCAGGTTCGATTACCCGCACGCCCCAGCCTTTTAAGTAATGCGATATTTCAGCGCGGCCCATCGGGTCGGGATCGAAAAGAACAGCGTTAACTCCCGATAATGTGCCCGACAGGTACCCGGAGAGGTTGGTGATGTTCAGGTCCATGCCGAGAGTACATGTAAACCAAAATGTGGTGCCCTGGGCATCCGAGCTTTCCACGCCGATCCGGCCTTTCATGCGGTCCACCAGGCCTTTGGCAATAGCGAGTCCCAGCCCGGTGGCGTTGGCGGTGGTGTTGCCGTTTTCAAAATTAAAATTATCGAGCTGGATGTAGGAATCAAACAGGTTTTCCCGTTGTTCCTGTGACAGATTTGAGCCATTACTACTGATACTGAATCGGAGCACGTACTGGTTTTCATACTCCTCCTCCCGCTTGATTCGCACAAGAATGTAGTTCGACTCCGCGAAGGAAATTGAATTTGCCATCAATGTGGAAAATACCTGCTTGAGGCGCAGTGGATCACCCAGCAGTTGTTCCGGTACATCGTGTTCGATGATTGTCAGCAGGCGCACCTTCTTCTCGTTTGCCAGCGGTGCCTGGAATTTAAGAACCTCCTCGACAATCTGCCGTATGCGCACAGGTTTGTAATCAAGTGAGAGTGTGCCGATCTCCAGGCGGGAAAAATCCAGGATATCGTTAATGGTGGTCAACAGCACCTTGGCCGATTCGCTAATGGTATTGACGTATTCCTTTTGCTGTGAGGATAAGTCGGTTTTGGCCAATAACCCGGAAAATCCCAAGATGCCGTTTAGCGGTGTTCGTATTTCGTGACTGGTATTCGCCAGAAATTCCGACTTTACCCGGCTGGCGGCCAGCGCGTTTTTTCGCGCCAGGTCCAGCTCGATATTCTGGATTTCCACCGTTTCCAGCGTTTCCCGAAGATCCTCTATCGACTGGTCGATGGACTGCTGGGTATTCTCCCGCGCAATTTTCTGGTCGTGCACAAATTGATTCAAATCGCGAACCAGGCTGCTAAAAAGGACGTTGTCATTGATCTGAATAGCGTTATCCAACTGTCCCTGGTTATATTCATCCAGTCTTTTTTGAATAATTGATACTGGCCGGATAATGGAGTTTATAAGGTGACGGGAAAACGCGAGCGCCAGAACGGTACATGCGATGCCGACAACAAGTAAAAAGATGATCGATTGATAAAGGGTCAGGTATGTCGGAGAGCGATCAATGGCGACCATGACGCTGCGGGCAGTTCCTGCTTCGCCAAGCTGTAGCGCATTGTTTAAGGGAAAGTTCAGGAAAAGACGGTTTTTATTCTGCCAGTATATTTTATTTGTAAAAATCGATTGGGCTTCAACAGGTAGCCCGTACTGTTTGACCAGGTCGCCATTACCGTCGATAAACAGGACGGAGCGATACGGTTCAACCGATAACGCGCCGCTGACAGTGTGTTCTATATACTCCAGCGAAGCCTGCCTGCGATCCAGAGATGTCACCAGTGTGTGACTGATAAAGAACCGGTACTGATCCACACGTTTGTTCAGGTGGTAATAGTGAAAGGCAAAAAAAGCGGAAAAAAGAATGGCGAGGGTGGCAACCAGTGGTGCAAGTACTAATTTCAGAAGGCTGGTATTGCGGCTGCTGATTTGCATTCGGGGCGCCTATTATTTGAACTGTCTGTCGCGGGGGATACGGATTTTGGATTCTACGGAACGGATTATTTTTTTATAATAGGCGATTTGTGAAGGACATTATTCTAATATTGAATAACCAAACCATCATGGACATCACCCAAGACTGGTAAAATTAGCGATAATTTCTTTTTTTATCAATGGTTTCTTCACTTTCTTCCAGCGTACTTTTTTCTGCAATCCGTCGGATGACACGGAATAAATATGAATCAATTCACAAGCGTCAGTTTTCCCACCATTGAATCCTGCATCGGGCATACGCCGTTGGTGCGCTTACAGCGTATGCCGGGGGCGGAAAGAAATATTGTGCTGGTAAAGCTGGAGGGGAACAACCCGGCGGGTTCCGTCAAGGACAGGCCAGCCATGTCGATGATCAACCAGGCGGAAGAGCGGGGCGATATCAGACCGGGCGACACCTTGATAGAGGCCACCAGCGGCAATACCGGCATCGCGCTGGCGATGGCGGCGGCGATCAAGGGCTATCGAATGATTCTTATCATGCCCGACAACATGACTTCGGAGCGAAAAGCAGCGATGACCGCCTATGGCGCCGAACTGGTGTTGGTGAGCAAGGAGGAGAGCATGGAAGGCGCGCGCGACCTGGCCCGACAAATGCAGCTGGAAGGCAAGGGGATTGTGCTGGACCAGTTTGCCAATCCGGACAATCCGTGGGCCCACTTTACCGGTACAGGCCCCGAAATCTGGCAGCAAACCCGCGGCACAATAACGCATTTCGTCAGCTCCATGGGGACAACCGGGACGATTGTCGGTACCTCCGCCTACCTGAAAAGCCGGAATCCGGAAATTCAGGTGGTCGGGCTACAGCCCGAGGAAGGCGCGAAAATACCTGGAATTCGACGCTGGTCGCCCCAATATGTGCCATCCATATTTACTGGCGAAAATATTGACCGGGTGGTGAGTATGTCCCAGCAAAAAGCGGAGCAGACCACCCGCGAACTGGCGCGCAAGGAAGGCATTCTCAGCGGCGTGTCGTCCGGTGCGGCGGTCGCGGCTGCGTTGGAATTGAGTCAGTCCATTGATAACGCGGTAATAGTGGCTATTATTTGTGATCGGGGTGACCGTTACCTCAGTTCCGGTTTATTTGAAGCGACAGGTGTGTAAGTACTTCGCTACCAAAGCCCTTGGATAATTCAGCTTAATAATCAAAGCAGCAGTGTTGGATGGTTAAAGTCAGACGAGACCGACCGGTCGACAGCCAGGGTAGCCTGGATACGTTCGCGTGGGCGACGCGGGTACTCAGTATCGCCCGGTTACCGGATCAGGAGCAGGCGGCGCCAATCCTTTGCCAGGCCTGCGATTTGGCGGCAAAGGTGGAGAGCCGGGAAGGGGACAAGCTCACCGGCTGGGGGGAAGGGTATTCCACCTATCAGGCGGGCCTGGAAATGGCTGAAATTCTTGCCGACCTGCAACTCGACTGCGACACCCTGGTGGCCGCCGTACTCTACCGTAGCGTGCGGGAAAACAAGCTTACCGAAGAGGAAGTTGAAAAACGCTTTGGCGACACCGTGGCCCGATTGATTTCCGGGGTCCGGCGCATGGCCGCCATTAGCAGCCTGACCAACCACTCCGGTGACAGCGTTTTCGGCAAGGAGTCCACCGAGCAGGCGGAGAATGTCCGCAAAATGCTGGTGGCCATGATCGACGATGTACGGGTGGCATTGATCAAGCTGGCTGAGCGAACCTGCGCCATCCGCGCCGTTAAAACCGCACCGGTGGAAAAACGCCAGCGTGTTGCCCGGGAGGTGTCCGACATCTACGCACCCCTGGCCCACCGGCTCGGCATCGGCCACATCAAATGGGAACTGGAAGATCTGGCGTTTCGTTACCTGCAACCCTTCGATTACAAGTACATCGCCAAGTTGCTGGCGGAACGCCGCCTCGACAGGCAGGTGTACATCGATGGCGTTATCGCCATTTTGCAAAAAGCCCTCAAGGCGGAAAACATCGACGCGGAGATTTACGGGCGCGCGAAGCATATTTACAGCATCTGGCGGAAAATGCGGCGCAAGAACATCGGCTTTTCCGAAGTCTACGATATTCGGGCCGTGCGCATTCTGGTTAACTCCGAACGCGAGTGCTACGGGGTGCTCGGTATCGTTCACTCGCTGTGGCGCAACATCCCCAACGAGTTTGATGACTACATCGCCAACCCAAAGGAAAACGGCTACCGCTCGCTGCACACGGCGGTGGTCGGGCCAGCCAACCGCGTGCTCGAGGTCCAGATACGAACCCGCGCCATGCACGACGAGGCGGAATACGGCGTCTGTGCTCACTGGCGCTACAAAGATACCGAAAAGGACGGCTCCCCCACCAGCTACGAGCAAAAAATAGAGTGGTTGCGCCAGGTGCTGGAGTGGCACGATGAAGTTGGCGGCAGTCCCTGGGACGACCACCTGCCACGGGGAATCGAGCAGGACCGGATCTACCTGTTTACTCCGGAGGGGCACGTAATCGACCTGCCCGAAGGAGCAACTCCGGTAGATTTCGCCTTCCGCATCCACTCCGATGTGGGCATCCGCTGTCGGGGGGCGAAAGTCAACGGCCGCATCGTGCCTCTGAACCACCCGCTGAAAACGGGCGACCAGGTGGAAATCCTCAATGGCAAGCGCGAGGCGCCGAGCCGGGACTGGCTCAACCCATCGCTCGGTTATATCACCACGTCCCGCGCACGCAGCCGGCTCCAGCAATGGTTCAAGTTGCAGGACCGCGATCAAAACATTGCCGACGGACGGGCGTTGCTGGATCACGAATTCAAGCGGCTGGGGGTGGAAAACCTGGATTTCGATGCGCTGATCAGCAAATTGAATCTCAAAACCCTGGACGACCTGTATGCCGCGGTCGGTACCGGTGACCTGGGTGTGGATCGCGTTATTGGCGCTGCCCAGCGACTGTTGAATGTCGATAAACCCCAGAAGCCGGTAGTGTCGCTGGTGGGGCGGGCTTCACGGGAAGACAACGATACAGATGTGTACATTGACGGCGTGGGTAATCTTCTATCCCATATCGCCCAGTGCTGCTCGCCGATACCCGGCGAACGCATCAGCGGCTATATCACGCTTGGGCGTGGTGTTTCCATCCATCGGCAGGATTGTGTCAACCTGTTGCGTCGCCAGGCCGAAGAGCCGGAGCGGATTATCAAGGTGGATTGGGCGCAAAAACCGCGAAAACTTTACTCGTCGGACGTTACCATCGAGGCCTTTGACCGGCACGGTCTGTTAAGAGATATCGCCACACTGCTGGATCGGGAACGGGTCAACATCAGCGCCATGCAGACACTTTCCGACAAGGATAAAAATACAGTTGAAATGTCGCTCACGGTGGAAGTTACCGACCTCAGCGAATTGAGCCGCGTGCTGGCCCGTCTGAGCCAGTTGCCAAACATCTCATCGGTAGCGCGCCGAAAATAAATTCGCTCATTTGTCACCTCAAGGTACCCCGATGTCGGCCAAAGAGAATCGTTACTTGTTGCAGGATCTTCTATATTTAATGTCGCGCCTGCGCAATCCGGACACCGGTTGCCCATGGGACATTAAACAGGATTATCTTTCCATTACACCGTCAACGCTCGAAGAAAGTTATGAGGTGGTGGATGCGATTGAAAAAGAGGATTTTGCCCATTTGCGCGAAGAGCTCGGGGATTTGCTGTTTCAAGTGGTTTTTTATACGCAATTGGCAACCGAGGACCAGCGTTTTTCCTTTGCCGATGTTGTGCACGAACTGACAGCAAAACTCCTGCGCCGGCATCCGCACGTATTTCCCGATGGCACACTAACGAGTGAGCGCGTGGGAGACGTGGTCCCCGATGAATACGGGGTAAAAAAGTCCTGGGAACAGACAAAAAAAGAAGAGCGGAAAGAAAAGGGTCGCCACGGGTTGCTTGATGATGTTCCATTGGCTCTGCCGGCGCTTTCGCGCGCGGCAAAATTGCAGAAGCGGGCCTCCAGGGTGGGGTTTGATTGGCAGGACCCGGAAGGCATCCTGAACAAAATCAAAGAAGAAGTAAGCGAACTGGAAGAAGAGCTGGATTCCGGCCGGAGGGTTCCGGAAATCCAAAATGAGTTGGGGGATTTACTGTTTTCCTGTGTCAATCTGGTCCGATTCCTTGGCTTTGATTCGGAGCAGACTCTCCGTTTTGCCAATACAAAATTTGAACGCCGGTTTCGCTACATGGAAGAGAAGCTGCGGGACACGGGAACGACACTGGAAAAAGTGAACCAGGACGTCCTGGAAACGCTGTGGAACCAGTCCAAGCAGGAAGGCTTATAAAATACTTTGCCGCGGTAGTCCGGCCGGAGCAGGGCTCACAACTGTCTATTCGATAAAGATAACGTCTCGCAATATCCTAATTCAACTTGTCGTTTGACATATATTTTTTTGTCAGCGACAAAAATGCCGGAGTTGCTCCCACATCTTCATAAATGGGATCCCCCCATTCGTCCACCGACACGACCCGATCACCCGCGATATAAGGAAAACTGCTTTCCAGTTCGGTCAGTGCCGCCGAAACAAGCTCACTCAGCAGTTGTTCCCTTGATCTCCTGGGATACATTTCCACCAGTGCTTTCAGTTTTGCCGCGTCTTCCACCGAAAGTCGAATCTGGTAAGTTTCAGCCGTCAATTTATCGTTCGCATGGCTTTCCCAGTAGGCAACCAAATCTTTCACTCTCATAAATCCCGTCCTGTCTTCACGATGTCTGAGTTAAAAAACGCATACAAGTATTGGGCCATATGCCGGGCCTCCCTTACCGGATACGGGACGGCCATATGTATACCGTACATATATAACTTATAGACCATTTAACGGCGGACAGGAGGAAGGTTAATACTTGTGCATGCGGGGCGTGAAGTGTATCTTATCGGCCCGTTTGACCCGGATATTGCAGGTGGCGCGCCTAGCTTGTATTTGCCTGCCGACCCGCCTTGAACCTGGCTGGTTCACCTGCGCCCCAGCGGTCTCCCGGGGCAGTTTTTGCCGAAGCCGCATTGACCCGGTTTTTGCGCAGCGGCGTCGCATTTTGATTCATTTTCCATGGCGGTGGGCGGATAAGGGCAATGCCAATCGCCGGTGTCTGTATCAATACGCGGCAGGAGCCGGATGTTGTTTGAGGGCCCCTGGCGGAACCCATCACTTTAGAAGCAGTAACCGGTGTATATCGTTTAAAATCGAGGAGATTTCTTCAATGAGAGTAATATTACTGGGGGCACCCGGCGCAGGTAAGGGAACGCAAGCAAAATTCATTATGGAAGCCTTCGGTATTCCGCAAATATCCACCGGAGATATGTTGCGTGCCGCTGTAAAAGCAGGCTCTCCTCTGGGGCTGAAAGTGCAGGATATAATGACTGCCGGCGGCCTGGTTTCTGACGACATTATTATTGACCTTGTGAAGGAACGCATCGCTCGGGACGACTGCAAGAACGGGTTTCTGTTTGACGGGTTTCCCCGAACCATTCCGCAGGCTCAGGCGTTGGCCGACTCCGGTGTGCCTATCGACAATGTGCTGGAAATTTTTGTTGAAGATGAAGAAATCGTTTCAAGATTGAGTGGCAGGCGTGTCCACGAACCTTCCGGCAGGATATATCACACAGAGCACAACCCGCCCCAAAAAGCCGGACTTGATGACGAGACAGGCGAGCCGCTGATCCAGCGCGATGATGATAAAGAAGAAACGGTTCGCAAGCGGCTGGCGGTGTACCATGAGCAAACAGAACCCTTGATCGATTACTATAAGAAGCTATCCGAAAGTGGCGAAGAAAATGCCCCCAGATTCTCCCGGGTCGAGGGTGTGGGTCCACTCGCGGAGATACGCCAGCGTGTATTCGACACGCTTAAACAAGCTGAATAGCTTTATTCGGCCATGACACGAAAGAAGAGGGCGATATTGCCCTTTTTTTTCGCCCTGACAGTGCTCCCCTGGATATTGTCGCCCTGAATCAGCTTTTCGCGGGCAGTATTCCCGCCTTTTTGGCGAATCGTGTTTCCCGCCAGCAATTGTTGCCCTGGAAAAACCGCAGTGCAATATGGCAGTTGAGACTGGCTGTGAAATATGACGAAAGCGGGGGTGTTGGAAAAATTTACACTTCATTGTAAACGTTTTCGAAATGTATTGTCCGCTGTGCGCGAGCCGGAGGGGATATTTTTCCTCCGGGAAAGCATTGCACCCACAAGTCTATGGTAACCGTCCTAAGCCCGCAGGTGATTCGTATTAACCGGAATATTATTGTTAAGGACGAAAGGAGTATTCGGTTTTCGATTCTGCCTTTTGGGTCTTTTTCCGTTAAGCAGGGAGTGATATTGGAATTTATTTAAGGAGAGAGGTTGTCGAACACGGAAATTCAGTCTCAATTAACGCGCTTTTTCCAGCGCGGCATTTTAACTTCATCAAGTTTTCCAACGGCTTTGGAAATAAAAAAACCACCAAACCACCGCGCGGGAAAAGATAAAAATATAGCCGCGAAGGAGAAGTTTAATTCTCAAGAAAACCATCCAAATATAAAAAATACTCCATTTTTTTTCCGCGAACTCCCAAAATTCATCAAAAATTGATAAAAATTACTAATTTGATGCAAAAAATGCCACTAAAAACGTGCAAAAACTAAAAATATAAAATAATATTCTTTATTAGACGTGGATGCGTCTGTTAGGTGCTATGTTTTAAAAATGTTCCCGATCGGACTGGGGTTTAATCTCGATTAATGTGAGGAGAGAAACTGATGGCAAGAGTAGCAAAAAAACGTGGCCGCAAACCCGGCCGCAAACCCGCTGCAAAGAAAGCTGTAGCGAAAAAATCAACAGCTAACGAAGTCTCGCCAGCTGTTGCCAAGGCTCTGGCATCGCTTGAGAAAGCTCAAGCCAGGGTGAAAACCGAAAGCGCCAAGGCCTCCGCCAGCCGTAAAAAAGTTGCTGCAGCGCGCAAGAAGGCCGCCAAGCTCAAAACGGCAGCCAGTAAAAATGCCGTGGTAAGCGCACGCAGCACGGCTGCAAAAGCGTCCGAGCGCGTTGTCAAGGCGCGTGAAGCGGCAGCCAATGCGAAGCTTACACTGGCCAACGCGAAATCCGTTGCTGCCTCCAAGGCGGCGGAAGAAGCCGCGGCAGCTAAAGTGGCTGAGTTGAAAGCCAAGCTTGCCGCGAAAGCGGAAGCGGACCTGGAAAAAGCTTCTAAAGCTTTTGCAGCCAAGTGGAGCAAAAAACGCGCTTCCGCTGATGCTAAGAAACTGAAGACAGCTGCCAAGAAAGCCAACGCCAAAGCGTCCGCGGCGGAGAAAAAAGCCAAAGCTAAAGCTGCCGCAGCGGCTAAAAAAGCAAAAGCCAAGCCCAAGAAGCGCAAGGCAGCCGGCCGTAAGAAAGCAGCGGCCAATGCCGCCGCCGGTGCAACCGCGGCCCCGGCAGCAAAAAAAGCCGCAGCCAAAAAGCCGGCAGCTAAAAAGGCAAAAGCGAAAAAAGCTTCAGCCAAGCGTGGCCCAAAGCCGGGTAAGCGTAAGGCTACTGCCAAACGAGCCGGTCGTCCCAAGAAGAAGTAATACCAGACGGCGTGCCGCATGCTCTTTAAGGCGGTGGCGTTCCGATAGCAAACAATCCCCCGTAAATCACTTTACGGGGGATTTTTATATGGATTTTCCAATATAATGCCGGTTTTCGGCCGAATCCTTTATTTACCCGGATCTCTTTCCCCGATATGTCACGAGTGATTGCGCTTGAAGCATCATCAGAAAACTGTTCCGTGGCAGTTTTGGATGGCAATAATTCCTTTTTTAAGCTGTCCGATAAACCTCGCGCGCATGCCAGCGTATTACTCCCATTGCTGGACGAGTTGTTGGTTCAGTCGGGCGTTTCACTTCATACCGTTGACACAATCGTATTGACGCATGGCCCCGGCTCTTTTACCGGGATACGAATCGCCATGTCCGTTGCGCAGGGCCTCGCTTATGGGGCCTGCCTGCCGGTTGTTCCTGTTTCCACACTTGAGCTTTTGGCGTATCAGGCGCGGCAAACCGGGCGACTGGAAAAAGCCGCGGAAGCGAAATTACCGTGTTACGTGGTGCCCATGATTGACGCCAGAATGGATGAGATTTATTGGGCGGCGTACCGTGTGGAAGGAGAAAAACTGCACGAGATATCCAAACCCGCCGTCGATAGCGCGGACGCCATAAATAGTGCGCTCGCCAGCTTGAAAATAACTGCCGGGCTGGTGGGGGTGGGAAATGGCTGGACCTTGGAAAAGGTCCGACACGATTTTCTGCGTGATTGCGATGAAAACCTGATGCCGAATGCCCGGGATCTCGCGCACTTTGGGAAGAAGCTGATGGATGAAGGCCGACTTGAGAATATAGCGGATGTTCAACCGCTGTATCTTCGAAATGAGGTTTCATGGAACAAGCGCGTTCGAATTCGAAACAAATAGTGATTACGTGGAGTCGAGGGGGCAGGGTTCGCGCACAGGGAGGCATCGCAAAATTAATTCCTGGTATCGGCACCATATATCCCGTTGATGCCGCTGCAGGGCAAACATTTGTTAAATGGCTATTTAAGGAATTTTGTGGATATCATTCAGGTTATTGCGTTGGCGTTGATTCAGGGAATAACGGAATTTTTACCCATTTCCAGTTCCGCGCATTTGATTTTGCCAAAGGAAGTGCTCGGCTGGCCGGACCAAGGGCTTTCTTTTGATGTTGCGGTGCATGTCGGGACACTTGCCGCCGTATTGGTTTATTTTCGCCGGGATGTTTTCGCTCTGGCGGATGGATGGTTTCGAACTCTGGGGAGGGAGCGAGCCCATCCCGAAGGAATGTTGGCGTGGCAAATAATTATTGCCACCGTTCCCGCCGGCCTTGCGGGGCTTCTGTTTAACGACATTATCGAAACCCACGCGCGCTCCATTGCGGTAATCTCCGCAACCACTATCCTCTTCGGTCTGCTGCTTGGCTGGAGTGATCTCAAGGTCTCGCACAAATATGCGCTTCGGGATATGACTTTCAAGCTGGCCCTGATTATTGGTATCGCCCAGGCGCTTGCGCTGATTCCCGGTACTTCGCGATCGGGTATCACAATCACGGCGGCATTATTCCTAGGGTTTGGTCGGGACGACTCGGCCCGCTTCTCATTTTTGCTTTCCATCCCTGTGATAGCGCTCAGCGGAGGCTACAAAGGTTTGGAACTGATCGGTACAAGCGGTGTCGATTGGTTCGGCATTGTACTCGGAACGCTAATTTCCGCTGTCAGCGCCTATTTCTGCATACATTACTTCCTGAGTTTTATAAATCGTATCGGGATGATGCCGTTTGTCTGGTACCGGCTGGTGCTCGGGGTGGCTCTGATACTGATTCTTGTTTTTTGATTCTTGTTTTTGGCTCTTGTATTTGATAAACCGGGCTGGAGGTTACCATGTCGTCCAACAATCCAGATTTCAACGCGGAACTGTTGTCATTTCTCCAGCGGTCTCCCACGCCGTATCACGCCACCCTGAATTTGTCTTCGCTGCTGGAAGGCAACGGCTTTACAAAACTGGATGAAAAGAACGAGTGGGAGCTGGAAAGAGGTGGGCGCTACTATTTCGAGCGTTCCCAGTCATCGCTTGTCGCATTTGTTGTCGGCACAGGCAGTGCTGTTGAGTCGGGTGCTCGCGTCGTAGGAGCGCACACTGACAGTCCGTGTCTTAAAGTCAAACCGTCACCGGAACTGCTGAATCGTTCCTACCACCAGTTGGGGATAGAGGTGTACGGCGGCGCTTTGCTGAACCCTTGGTTCGACCGGGATCTTTCGATTGCCGGGAGAGTGTCATGCCTGGATCGCCAGGGAAAACTGCTGCACAAATTAATTGATTTCGAGAACCCTGTCGCCGTCATCCCAAGCCTGGCCATTCATCTGGACAGAAATGCCAACGAAGGTCGCGCTGTCAACCCGCAGAAGCAGATGAGCCCGATATTATTCCAGGGCGACGCGCCGTTGGACCTGCGCGATTTGCTATTGCAAACTCTGCGGCGCGATGACCCGGAGATTGACGATATTCTGGATTTCAATTTGAGCTTCTACGACACGCAGCCGCCTGCGTTCGTCGGCATGGACAGCAGTTTTATCGCCAGCGCGAGATTGGATAATCTGCTCAGCTGTTTTGTCGGTGCAAAAGCGATTGCCGCCGCGGGAAGCGCGCAAACCGTGATCCTGATCTGCAATGACCACGAAGAAGTGGGCAGCCGTAGCGATATCGGTGCTCAGGGAACCATGCTGGTGGACCTGGTCGGGCGCCTGTATCCGAACAATCAGGAACGCCAGCGGGTAATTCGCAACTCGTTGATGTTTTCCATCGACAACGCCCACGGTATCCACCCCAACTACGCGGACAAACACGATGACAACCATGGCCCCATCCTCAATCGCGGGCCGGTTATCAAATTTGATGCGAACCAGGGCTACGCCACTGCCAGTGACGGCTCGGCGTTTGTTCGCACGCTGGCCCGGGGAGAAAAACCGGCCGATGAAATTCCTCTACAGAATTTCGTCATGCGCGCTGACATGCGTTGCGGGAGCACTATTGGCCCCATCACCGCCGCCGGGATCGGTATCAAAACCGTGGACCTGGGGGTGCCGACATTTGCCATGCATTCCATTCGCGAACTGGCGGGCAGGGAGGATACTATTCAGATGTACAGATTAATCGAGCGGTTTTTAGCGGCGGAGACTATTTATTGAGCAGCGGTTTTTCGCAAAGGGATTCTCACTTAGTTAACAAATTAAGAAAAATTTTAAAGTTTGAGAACTCCTAGGCAATCCGTGATTTTTGCCTCAGATATTCAGTTGTTTTTAGACCAGAATAAAAACACAAGAAACGAGGTAACCAATCATGGTCGATTTAGAAGTATTACGAAAATTCGTGCCATTCAAAGGATTGGAAGAAAAGTACCTGGAAGAGGCACTACGTATAATAAAAACAAACACTTACGCAAAGGGAACCATGATCTTCAAGCGCAGTAAGGCGGTTGATGTGCGATATTTCCTACTGGAAGGCCAGGTGGATCTTATCGACGCGGCCTTTTACGCGACCCAGGTCATGTCCGGCTCCGAACGGGCCGAATCCACCCTTAACCCGGAAACACCCACCCGATGTTCGGCTCTGGCAAAGTCCTCGGCGACCGTGTTTTCGATCGATGCCGAAGCACTGGACCGGATCGTAGCCTGGAGCCAGACCATGGCATCCACGTCCGAGGACGGCGAGGAAGTGGACAGGCTGGTGTTCGAGGTGGAGGAAATCAGTGAAAAGGGCGGCGACTGGATGTCTTCGTTGCTGCAGTCCCCCTTGTTCTCGCGTATCCCCCTGACCCAGGTCCAGGAGCTATTCCTGCGCTTTGCGGACGTGGCCAAGGGCAAGGGCGAGGTTGTCATCAAGGAGGGGGAAAAGGGCGATTATTTTTATGTCCTGGCTTCCGGTTCCGCCAGGGTTTACAACCGTTCCGAAAGTGTGGACCTGATTCTTGGCCCGGGCAGCTACTTTGGTGAAGAGGCGCTCTTGGGCAACACCGTGCGCAACGCCACCGTCCAGATGACCAGCAACGGTATTCTGAAGCGCCTGACCGCCGAGGACTTTGCCGAATTGCTGAAATCTCCCGTGCTGCGTTACGTGGAAGACCGGGTTCTGAAGAGCCTGGACAAGCCCTACAAACTGATCGACGTAAAAATGCCGATGGAATACAGGCTAAACCATGTTCCGGGAAGCATCAATGTGCCGCTGTCGCGCCTGCGTTCCCGGCTGGCTGAGTTGGACGGTCCGAACGTGGTATACGTGGTGCCGGACGATGCTGGCGGCAGGGCTGATATTGCCGCGCATCTGCTGTGTCAGGCGGGTTACGAGGCGCTTATCCTCAAGAGTAAGGACGCCGCCTGATTGTAGATACCTGATTGTAGATACAAGGAGCGGGGCTCGCCCCTGCCAGGGCACCCGCAAGGGGTGCCCCTACAGTGTGGTAAAACACCTCCGCGTATTTGCTTTTCCCCGCGCACTCTGACAATCTTCCAAGCCGTGAACATCCTGCTGCTATCCGCCTACGATGCCGCCAGCCATAAAGCCTGGCGTATCGGGCTGGAGAATTATTTTTCCGACGTTAACTGGACGATACTTGTCCTGCAGCCGCGATTTTTCAGTTGGCGAATCCGGGGCAACAGTCTTTGCTGGGCCTTTGGCCAGCGGGAAGTATTGACCCGGCATTACGATTTGATCATCGCCACATCCGTGGTAGACCTTTCCGCGTTAAAAGGTATGGTGCCGGAGCTTGGCTGCATTCCCACCATTGTTTACTTTCACGAAAATCAGTTTGCCTACCCGGCGACAGACCGGCAGCAGCCCAGCCTCGAACCCCAGGTGGTCAACCTGTATTCCGCATTGGCCGCGGACATTGTTCTGTTTAACAGTAACTACAACAGAGAAACGTTTCTTTCAGGAGTGGCCGGCTTGCTGAAAAAACTGCCGGACCAGATACCGGCGGGACTGCCCGAACTGCTGGAAAATAAAAGCCGGGTGCTGCCGGTGCCGATCAGTGATGAGATCGTGAAGCAGGTCGCTCCAGGGAAGAAGCCGGCGGGCCCCTTTTCCCTTGTCTGGAACCATCGGTGGGAGTACGACAAGGGCCCCGACCGGCTGCTGGCATGCCTGAAAGCGCTGGCACCGGAGCTGAATCTGCAGTTTCATATTATCGGCCAGCGTTTTCGAAATGCGCCGGAGGAGTTTGCGGCAATCAGCCAATTGTTGGCGGAGAGGAATTGGCGGGGCCACTGGGGGTTTGTCGAAGACCGGCATGCCTACTACCAACTGCTGAGCCGGGCCGACGGCGTCCTATCCACGGCGATACACGACTTTCAGGGGCTGGCGGTATTGGAAGGCGCCTTATTGGGCTGTCGACCTGTCGTGCCCGACCGATTGTCCTACCGGGAGATATTTCCCGTGGAATATCGCTATGAGTCAGCGGAGCAGGACATTGATCGCGAAGCCAAAGCCTGTGCAGCCCGTATCGCGGAAATGGTCACCGATGGGGTAGACGATTGCGCGGCAGTTATCAGGGATAATTTCAGTTGGAACCGGCTGGGTCCTGAATATCAATCGCTTTTTAATGAGTTGGTACCGGCAAAAAAATAAGCGGCTGGCGGTTGTTTCAATCAGATTTTTCAGCGGGTATGATTGCGGATTTTTCAGAATCTCTTCGGTTGTAAAAATGAGCAAGCAACGAGTATTGACAGGTATTACAACAACGGGAACGCCTCACCTGGGAAATTACGTTGGCGCGATTCGCCCCGCTATTCAGGCGAGCCAAAGCGATGATTCGCTGGCGTTTTATTTTCTGGCGGACCTGCACGCCCTGATCAAGTGTCACGAGCCGGAGAAAATACACCAGTCCACCAGGGAAATAGCCGCTACCTGGCTCGCGCTGGGACTGGATACGGACAAGGTGGTTTTTTATCGCCAGTCCGATATACCGGAAATTTCCGAACTGAGCTGGATTCTCAGCTGCATGGCAGCCAAGGGCCTGATGAATCGCGCGCACGCGTATAAGGCTGCCGTTGCCGCCAATCAGGAAGAGGGCGAAGACCCGGACTATGGAATTACCATGGGCTTGTTCAGCTATCCCGTGCTGATGGCGGCGGACATCCTTATGTTCAACGCTTCCCGGGTGCCGGTGGGAAAGGATCAGATACAGCATGTGGAAATGGCGAGGGATATCGCGGCGCGATTCAATCATCATTTTGGCGATGTGTTCGTTCTGCCGGAAGCGGTGGTGGAAGATTCAGTGGCGGTTTTGCAGGGCCTGGACGGGCGCAAAATGAGCAAGAGCTACAACAATACGATCCCGCTGTTTTTACCCGAAAAACAGCTGCGTAAACATGTCAATAAAATCAAAACCAACCTGCTTGAGCCGGGAGAGCCGAAAGACCCGGATGACTCCACCGTTTTCCAGATCTGGCAGGCGTTTGCCATGCCGGAGCAAGCGCAATACATGCGCGAGCAGTTTGCCGCCGGTATCGCCTGGGGCGAAGCAAAAAAGCAGTTGTTTGAGCTGGTTAACAACGAACTGGCGGAGGCCCGGGAAAAATATCAGGCGTTGATGGAAGATTCCAAAACGATCGAACGCATTTTACAGGAAGGGGCGGAAAAGGCGCGTTCTTACAGTGTCCCCTTGTTGAAAAAGATCAAGAAAGCGATAGGGATTTATGGGCTTTAGGGTGTCTGCCTATAGAGCCAATTTAGAATTTTTCCTGCTATAAAACCGCAGATGCGTAGGCGGGTAAGCAAAGCGCCACTCGCCGTTTTCGCGGTTAAACGTGGCACAAAAGGATCGGGTGAAGACCTGCGAGACCATCGGAGGCAGGATGTCGACGTTGAGCCGCCAGGGATGGATTCACGCTAGGCCGGCATTCCGGCGCGTCTCGCAGGCCTTCACCCGGTCCCGCCGTCGGCACTATTTCTCATATTCCCAAAGCGTGGCAAACGTCGCCGAAGTCAATTTTGACAGTTGTTCCTTACGAATAACATAAGGCGGCATCATATAGACAAGTTTGCCGAACGGTCGCAGCCAGATACCGTGCTCCACCAACATCGGTTGTAGCGTCGGCATATCAACCGGCTCTTTTAATTCCACCACGCCAATGGCTCCCAGAGCGCGGACATCGGCCACTGAATCCAACTCAAGGCACGCGGACAATTCCGCTTTTAGTTGCTTTTCAATCGTCTGGATTTTCTGTTGCCAATCAAAAGACAGCAACAAATCGATACTGGCGTCAGCGATGGAACAGGCTAACGGATTGCCCATAAAAGTAGGACCGTGCATCAGCACCCCGGCTTCGCCGTCACAAATGCCCCGCGCTACTTTGTTATTGCAAAGCGTCGCGGCCAGGGAAATATATCCACCCGTCAACGCCTTGCCCACGCATAATATATCGGGAGAAATATTGGCATATTCACAGGCAAACAATTTCCCCGTTCGACCAAACCCGGTGGCAATTTCATCGGCGATCAATAATGTGTCGTATTGATCACAGCATTCCCTGACGCGCTTTAAAAAGGTGGGGGAGTAGAAGCGCATGCCTCCCGTCCCCTGAACAATGGGTTCAAGAATAACGGCGGCGATATTTTCATTATGTTGTTCCAAGGTGCGAATAAAATTTTCCAGGTGGGACTCATCCCACTCCTGGTTAAAACCGCAACCTGGCGATTCGCAGAAAAACTGTTCCGGCAGCACCGAAGAAAATAGATGATGCATACCATTGACCGGATCGCACACCGACATCGTGGCAAAAGTGTCGCCGTGATAAGCGTGCCGAAAAGACAACAATTTGTGTTTTTTCGGTTTGCCTTGCGACAACCAATACTGGATCGCCATCTTGATGGCCACTTCAACCGCCACCGAACCGGAATCGGCAAAAAACACCTTGTCCAGCCCCGCCGGAGTGAGGCGAACAAGTTTTTCCGCGAGCCGCGCCGCGGGCTCGTGTGTCAGCCCGCCGAACATCACGTGGGAAAACCGGTCAATTTGCGTTTTTGCGGCCTTGTTCAGGACGGGATGATTGTAGCCGTGGATGGCGCTCCACCAGGAAGCCATGCCATCGATAACGACACGACCGTCCGCGAACGTCAGTTCAACACCACTGGCAGCGGCGACTGTGTAAACCGGATTAACGGACGCAAATGACGAATAGGGATGCCAGATGTGTTTTTTATCGATGGTCTCCACATCAACTGCGTGTGGTACGAGTGGAAAGTCAGACAAGTGATAAACTCCGGCTCTGTAAATTAAAGCCGCAGTTTACACGCGGGAGACAACAAAAAAAATCCTATGCCACCTGGAACCAGGGCAAATCACTTGTTCGGGTTCGGCTTACAACTGAAGCGATAAATTCGTTGATTTGCTCCTGTACCTCGCCATTCACATCATTAAATTGTACATGGAGCCGGTTGTGATAGCTCGGCCGTTTGCTGAATCGCGCCTGTACAACGAAACCCGGCACGATGATATCGAATTGAGAGTTGAAGTGAATGTTGAGTGACAGAGCCTGGTTCTGCAACTTGCGCGACAAATCCTCGCCAAAAAATTCCACCAGGCAACCGTAGCGACTCAGGTTGCACAGGCGCCCTTTTATATTCGGGTGATCCCCGGTAACCAGGGTTACAGCGGGTCGGGAGGTTGTATCAAAGTGAACCCGGGAGTCCCGCCGCCGTCGTGACGATACATCCACACTCTCCACTTTTACCTCGGTCATAAAATTTTTCCCGTTGCTGACAATATCAGTGATCCGCACGGTGAGGTTGTAATACAGTTTTTCCGTCGGGTCATTGACAGGCACGGACAGAACCAGCGGGGCATTTTGTTGCCATAGAGTTTCCATTTCCAGTTCGGAGCAGGGGTAAATAGTGTCGAGCAAAAGGGTGGAAGTGGTTAAGTCGAAACCGATAATCACGCTTTGCAGTGCCCGTTCGCTACTTTGCAGGCTGATGCCGATGTGCTGGTTTGATGCCACGCAATCGAGCAGGAGGTTAACCTCCCAGGATTCCCAACCTGTGTTCCCGGTTGCTTTTTCGTTTTTTTGTAGTGGCTCAATGTTGCTTTTCATATTTATCAGTCAGACCGGTAAAAAAGCGCTGAACGCTGGTAGAGGGGCGGCATGTAAAAGCGGTTTAGCAAAGGCCGTGCCTGTTGCGGGAGTGGTCGATATTGCGGGGTTGGCGGCAGTATCAGGTAAAATCCCAGGCCGCCCGGCGGCAAAATTTTGCCCGGCCGGCCGGTCCGGTATCCGGCCAAGGGTCATGTCTTGCCGCTGCTCCAACATTTATCGGATTTGTTTCCAGCGGCGACGGATAATCGTACAATGGCCGCTTGTGTTTGCTTTAGTTTCTTGGATTTTTGATGCCTCATTCAGCTGTACAAAAAAACCGCCTGGAATTCAATAAATTGCAGAAACGACTGCGCCGCAATGTCGGCCAGGCGATAATCGATTACAACATGGTGGAGGAGGGCGACCGGATAATGGTGTGCCTTTCCGGCGGCAAGGATTCCTATGCCATGCTGGACATCCTGTTGAACCTGCAAAAGACCGCGCCTGTGCGCTTTGAACTGGTGGCGGTTAACATGGATCAGAAACAACCGGGATTTCCGGAGCACGTACTGCCTGAATACCTGAGCAGCCTTGGCATTCCTTTCCATATTATCGAACGCGATACTTACAGTGTTGTTAAATCCGTGGTGCCGGAGGGCAAGACCACCTGTGGCTTATGTTCGCGCCTTCGACGCGGCACCCTGTATGGTTTTGCCGAGGAAATCGGAGCCACAAAGATCGCGCTCGGGCATCACCGGGACGATATAGTCGAAACCCTGTTCCTGAACATGTTCCACGCCGGCCGCCTGAAGGCGATGCCACCAAAGTTGCTGTCCGACGACAAGCGCAATATTGTGATCCGGCCGCTGGCATATTGTCGGGAAGCGGACCTGGCGGAATACGCGGAGCACAAGGGGTTTCCGATTATTCCCTGTAATCTGTGTGGTTCACAGGAAAACTTGCAGCGCCAGGTGATCAAGCAAATGCTGGCCGAATGGGATAAAAAGCACCCCGGGCGAGTGGAAACCATATTCTCTTCCCTCCAGCGGGTATCGCCGTCCCAGTTGGCGGATCGGAATCTGTTCGATTTCGTCGGTTTAATGCTGGACCGGTCGGAACCATTAAAAAATAATAGCGGCGACCCATCGCCCTCCATCGGGGAATGGTTGCCGGAGGAGTCGGATGCGATCGTCAATCGGATTGAGGCTATTAACGTGGGTTAGTGTGGGCAGGGAAGATGTATGCGGCACAGTTTATAAAAAAGAGTTTCGCTTAAGTAGTGCCTTTCGGCGCGGACAATAATAAAACCAGGGCCAGCCGGATACGAATTGGAGTTGCATCTTTGATTTGGGCTTTCCGGGGCAAAACAGTCTAAGCTTAGGAGAGCTGTTTCCTGTTTGATATCAACAACATGGCTGGTCCGTCACCAATTTTGGGAAGGCGGCTTTAATATGTATGCAGCGTATGAATACTGACCAGGGCCGCGGATGTCGCGTTGATAATATAATGCGTGTTTTTATAATCAACCGGGCTTTCAACAGCTAAAGGTATCCCGTGCACGGTTTTTTTCAAGGAATTTCATTCAGACTGGCGAAGGTGGGCGTTATTATCGCTCTCCTGGTCGGTTTCGTGATGAGCGCGCTCCAGATCTACATTGATTACCAGTCGCAGACCCAGGAAATCAATCACCAGATCGACGTTATCATGGAAGTGTCCACCCCGCCGGCGGCCAGGGCCGTGCACACCCTGGATGACATGCTGGCCAACGAGGTGGTGTCGGGCCTGATGCGCTACGACTTTATCGTGGCGGTGACCATCAAGGACGAGTTGGGCAACGAACTGGCCAGCAGTCGCAAACCCCGGGAGCAGACCAACACCATTTGGCTGACCAAGCAGATTTCCGAGGACCTCAAGCAGTTCAGTTCCCCCCTCGATATTCCGGGCGGGGAAGGACAGGTTAACGGTCATATCAGCTTTGTGGTGGATATGGACGCGGCCTTTACGCCGTTTTACCAGCAGACGGCGGTGGTGATCAGTATCGGCCTGATCCGAAGCTCCATCCTGGTGTTCTTCCTGTTTATTGCCTTCCATTACATGCTGACCAAACCGCTGATCCGCATTGCCGGTGAGATCAAGAAAATCAATCCCGGCAGTCCCGGCGAACAGCGCCTGACGCTACCCGCCGTCAGCCACGACGACGAACTCAAGCAACTGGTCAACAGCGGCAACCAACTGCTGGATGCGGTGGACCTGGCGCTGGCCAAGCGGCGCGCGGTGGAAGTGGTATTGCGCAAAAGCGAGGAGCACGTTCGCCAGATTATCGACAGCCTGCCGGTGTGGGTCGGGGCGAGAAACAAGGACGGCCACTATATTTTCGCCAACAAGGCGCTGGCTGACTTCCTCCAGACCACGCCGGATGCCATGCGCGGCTCCCATATCAGCGATTTTTCCGATTATTTCCTGACTGACCCACAGGAAATCATCAGTCTGGACGCCGAAGTGATCATGTCCAAAATCAGTGCCCAAATATGGGAGGAGAAGTGGATCGATCGTGATGGCAAGGAACATGACATGCACACCCATGTTATGCCGATGGAGTTTTATGACGAAATCGTTGCACTGGTGGTTTCATCGGACATCACTGAACTGAAGCGTACCCAGGCCCAGATGGAGCACATGGCCTACCACGACGCCCTCACCGACCTGCCCAACCGCAGTTATCTTGAGGAGCGCCTGGAAGAGGAACTGCGCAAGGCGGCGCATCACAAATATTACGGCGCGCTGCTGTTTATCGACCTGGACCAGTTCAAATACATTAACGACTCGCTCGGCCATCCCGCCGGCGATGGTGTATTGAAGCACGTGGCCCAGCGCCTGACGGACGTCACCAAGGAGGACGACCTGGTGGTCCGTCTCGGCGGCGATGAATTCGTTGTGGTGCTGACCGACCTTGGCCCGGATATGGCCAACGCCATCCTGCGCGCGGAGGATGTGGGCGAGCGGCTGCGGCGTTTTATTTCCGAGCCGCACTTCTATAACGACCTGCAACTGCACGTGACCTGCAGCGTCGGCGTGGTGATGTACCCGGAGGAGAACACTGGCGTGCACGAACTGCTGCGCTACGCCGACACCGCCATGTACCAGGTAAAAGAGCAGGGCCGGGACGCGATTCAGTTTTTCAACAAACACATGGCGGACCGGGCGCACAGCGTGCTGGTGATGGAAGGTGACCTGCACAACGCGCTGGAGGACCGGCGATTCAGCCTGCACTACCAACCGAGGGTGGATATCAAGAGTTCCGAAATCGTTGGCGCCGAAGCCCTGTTGCGCTGGAACCACCCGGCCCGTGGCATGGTGTCGCCGGCCGAATTTATTCCCATCCTGGAGACCTCGGGCCTGATCGTCGAAGTGGGCATGTGGGTGATCGAGGAATCCATCATGCAGGTGAAAAAGTGGCAAAAGGAAGGCCTGTGGAGCGAAGGTATGCGCCTGGGCATCAATATCAGCCCGCGCCAGTTCCGTTCGTCCCGGTTTGTGGATGAGGTGGTGGAGTTACTGCAACGGGAGAACTTTCCGCCGGAATGGCTGGAAATGGAAATCACCGAGGGCATCGTCATCCATAACCTGGAAGAAACCATCAATACCATGTCGACCCTGAAAAGCCATGGTATCAACTTTGCGCTGGATGACTTCGGAACCGGCTACTCGTCCATCAGCTATTTAAAGCAGCTGCCGGTGTCCATTCTGAAGGTGGACCAGAGTTTTGTGCGCGACCTGACCGTCGACCGCAACGACCGGGTGCTGGTGGAAACCATCAGCGCCATGGGCAAAATGCTCGAACTGGAAGTGGTGGCCGAGGGGGTGGAAACTATCGAACAACTGAAATTGATTGAGGAGTACGGCTGCCGCTATTACCAGGGCTATCTGTGCAGTCCGCCGGTGGAACCAAAAACCTTTGCCGCCCTGCTCGGGAACGGTAAGGTCAGTTGGGTTCAGCAGTCCGGCCCGGCGACGGTCACTCCGCTTAAAAAGCATTGATCAATGACAGCCAGCGCCGTCGCAATGCTAAAACAGTTTCGCCAGTAGCACCGGTATCGCCGTTTCAACCTTCAATATTCGCTGTCCCAACTGAACCGGCGCAAAACCCGCGGCGCGAAACAGATTGACTTCCCTTTCAATAAAACCGCCTTCCGGGCCGATTGCCAGTACATGATGTTGGTCGGGCAGGGCCTGGGTACAAAGCGGGTAATTTCCCGGGTGGGCGACAAGGCAACGGGCGTTTTGCGCGATTGTGGGCAGACTGTCCTCAATAAAGGGAATAAAGCGCTTGAACAGGTGAACTTGGGGAAGTTGGGTTGCAGCCCCCTGTTCCAGGCCCAGGATCAGTTGTTGTCGGATTGCCTCATCAGTCATGGTGGGGGACTGCCAGAAGCTTTTTTCCACTTTGCCGGTCTGGATAAGGCAAAACCGCTCCACCCCCATCGCGGCAATTGTCTGCAAAATTCGTTTGATCATCTGGGGGCGCGGTAGAGCCAGTATCAGGGTGACTGGCAACAGGGGCGGTGACGGCAGATCCAGATGAATTATTTCGAGCGCGGCGCCGCTGTCTGTCAGCCCGGTCACTCTGGCCTCGCCGATGTTGCCATTCAATACACCCACGCGCACGGTGTCTCCCACTGAAACGCGCAGGATACCGGTCAGGTGATCAAATTTGCTGCCGGAAATTTCAAGGGTGCCGCCGGTGGGATTTTTTTCGAGCAGAAGTAGATTCATCGACGCGGCAGGTTCTTTAAAAGGCGGCTGAAGAAAATGGCGTCCCCGACAGGAATCGAACCTGTATCTAAGACTTAGGAGGTCCTTGTTTTGTCCATTAAACTACGGGGACGCTGGCCGGGGCCGAATGATACAGGATTGATCCACAAGATAAAATCTTGCAACGAAAACCTATAGCGCGTTATGCCTCGCCAACAATATTGGATGATCCGCCAGAGGAGGATGACCCGGAAGAGGTGTACAGGGTCGGCGCTTCCGCCTGCCCGCGCAAAATACCCATAAGGCGGGCGAAAGTCTGCTGATTGCGCGCGATCACTTTGCCGTTGACTTCATTGGCGGTTCTGCATTCGACAAACAATTTTTTCAGGTTCTGCCAGGCAGCGCGAATGTTGCTGTTGTTCACACTGTTCAGCAGCGCATCCCAGGCTTCATCGGGAGAATCGCCGGAAAATCGCTGTGACCAGGCCGTCCGCTGCCGCGAACTTTGTTCCAGTTGGGACAGGCATTCCGCTTTTTCGGCAATAATCTGCTCAAGCTCCCCGAGATTTTTTTCCTTTAGTGCATCGCGTTCCCGGGCAAGTAAGGCTAGCAGCGTTTCACACGCGAGGGTGTCCTGCCTGATCTGGGATTCGATTTCCTTTAGTGAAACCGGTGCGGACATGGCGCTCTCCTGTTATTCAAATAAATGCCAAAAAGTTGACGTAATTGGCGTTATACGAGGCAATTGAAGATAAAGAGCATTAATCGTGCCCGGCTGGGCGAAAGGAGGGAGGGAGCTCTGTTGTGGGTCCCTCCACAACACTATTTAACTGAAATACACCATTAACTCAGCAAGTCGTCCTGAGCCAGCATTTTATCCGCTATTGCGGCGGCATTCATTTTGTACGTACCGTTTTCCACCGCGGCTTTCAATGCCTCCACCTTGGCGCTGTCCACATCGGGCGTGTTGGCCAGGTTGGTTTCCAGGGAAACCAGCGATTTCCCGGTCAGGCTCAGCGAAACACTGTCGCCCTCACCGCTGGAGGTGTCTTTGGTTTCCGGCGCTTTCTTCGCTTCGACCGCTTCGCCGCGACGGGCCTTGCCTGCCTCGGTATTGGCCTGGGTAACGCCGTTATGTCGTATGTTGCTGGAGTCAATGACCATAGCTAAGGTCCTGATTTTTCAAAAATTTTAGTGCGATATCTCGCGCTTGTGGCGCCGTCCTGGCCCTCATGCATCCGGAAGTTTGGCTGACTTGCAAAACCTCACCGACATCTCCTTTGTAATGGTTATCGGCCTCTGGGGCCATCACTTTAACTTTGTTTGTCAAAAATTTGTATTTCACCCGGTATGTGCTATTGAGCACACTTTAACTGCCTATCGGGACACAACGGACACCTTGCCCGGACCGATTACCACCGCATCAATGACCTTCTCTGACTGATCGTTGCGTACGCGGATGCGTTCGCCCACGTGGCCGTACTCCAGGGCCGTTCCTATTGCCCGGATGGTGACAACGTTGCTGGAAGACTCTAATACGACCGAGTCGCCCCGTGTTATCACGTCCGTGGGTTTCACATAGGAAAGCTTCACGGTTTCGCCGGCGCCCAGGGACCTTTTCAGCTCCATGCCCACCAGGCGGCTGGAGTCGAGCAGGTAATCCTGGCCAAACGTATTGATATTGATGCGCTGCAGGCTGAGATCCTCCTCCGTCAGCACCGCACCGCGATCCAGGCTGTGCGCCGCGACAATAACATTATCGTAAACATCCGCCGTGACGGGAACATAAATTGTCCAGCGGTTTACCCCCTTGCACGAGGTTTTCACGGTAATCTTGTTGCTTCGGTGTGCCGGCGCGTTGACGATGAGATTATGGGGCTTATCGCACCGCTTCAGCCGCAGCCGCGCATCGAGGGAATTCACCGTTACCCGGACATCACCTTTCTCGGCCTGCTCCCGGTACTGGTTACTGAAGTATTGGGTGGCAAACGCTTTAAGTTCCAGCTTTAGCGCATTAATGTCGGTAAATTTTCGTTCATCCGCGGCTGCGAGGCCGGTTGACGCTGTCAGCGATAAAAACAACATTAAAAATCCGCGAAGCATCATGATTCTGTCCTATGCTTTATGTACTGGTTTATTTTCGGGCAGCCACGGCCCGCTTTTTTCACCTAAAGAGCGCCAAAAAATTGCCGTTATCTACCTAAAACTGGTGATACCTGTATATATAGCAAACCTTATACCCTGTTTTCATTATCCCAGCGGTATAAATCCAAAAAAATTTTTGAAAATGGAAGAGGGCGCTCAATGGCCGGCGTACTAGACAATGTAAATCAGCGCACGCAGATGGTGGGGCAGAATCGGTTGGAGATGCTGCTGTTCAGTCTTGGCGGCGGCCAGTTGTATGGAATTAATGTATTTAAGGTCAAGGAAGTGCTGCAGTGCCCCAAATTGACGGAAATCCCCAAACGCGATCCCGTGGTTCGCGGGGTGGCCTACATAAGGGATGTGACGATACCGATTCTGGACCTGCGTCATGCCATCGGTGGATTGCCGCTGGAAAATGCTAATGAATGCTTTGTTATCATTACCGAATACAATCGCACCACCCAGGGGTTCCTGGTAAGCAGTGTCGAACGTATTGTGAACATGAGCTGGAGTGATATCACGCCCCCACCGAAAGCGGCGGGTGCCGATCACTACCTCACCGCGGTGACCAAGCTGGACGGCAGTATTATCGAAATACTGGATGTTGAGAAAGTGCTGGCGGAAATGGCGCCGGTGCCTGACGACGTTCCACAGGAAATGGTGGATGAAATCCACAACAGTCTGAATGTGCAAAAACATGTGCTGATTGTTGATGATTCCATCATCGCGCGCAGGCAGATCCAAAAAGTTATTTCCTCGCTCGGGATCGAAACCACGCTGGCGAAAAACGGGCGCGAGGCACTGGATTTCCTCAATTTCATGGTTGAACAGGGTAAAAACCCCAATCGCGAGTTGCTGATGATTATTTCCGATATTGAAATGCCGGAAATGGATGGCTACACATTTACCGATACGCTCCGTTCTTCTCCCCAGTTCAAGAGCCTGCACGTACTGCTACATACTTCCCTAAGCGGAGTTTTTAACGAAGCCATGGTTCGCAAAGTGGGCGCGGATGATTTTCTGGCGAAATTCCATCCCAATGAACTGGCCCGGCGAGTGACCAACCGCATTACGAGTTTAAGTGAAAAAAAGGCAATCTAAATTTATTTCAGGCTACAAAGCAGCTTAATGGCAGTGACAAAAATAAATGAACCCGTAAGGATGGGCGCCGATGAATTTACCGAATTCAGGGACTATCTGAAAAAGGTAGCGGGCATTGATCTCGGACACAACAAACAGTATCTCGTCGCGTCACGTATTCGCCGCATTCTTATCGAGCACAATTTCACCAGCCTTGGAGAATTGACGAGGGCCATACAGGGTGCCACCAATCGGGCGATCCGACAAAAAGTGATCGATGCGATGACCACCAACGAAACCTTCTGGTTTCGCGATGGTTACCCTTTTGAATTCCTTCACAACCATACCCTGCCGGAATTTCTCAACTCGCGCCCGAACGGGTGCATGCGCATCTGGTCCGCGGCCTGCTCCTACGGCCAGGAGCCATATTCCATCAGCATGGTGCTGGAAGAGTTCGGTAGAAATATCTATCGCGGGGAAGGCCTCAAGGCGGAAGTGGTCGCCACGGATTTATCCACGTCCGTACTGGCCACCGCCATGCGGGGTGAGTACGACTCCCTTTCGATAGCACGAGGGTTGACGGGATCGAGGTTGCAATCGCACTTTGATATTGTGGGCCGGGACGTCTGGAGGATCAGGCCCCGGATTCGGGAGCGGGTAAATTTCCTGGCGTTGAACCTGCAGAATGGGTTTGCCGCGCTGGGCAGGTTCGACGTGATATTTTGCCGTAATGTGCTGATTTATTTTTCCGAAGATCTGAAGATCGAGATATTGCGGCGAATGAGAATGTCCCTGAACAAGGGCGGCTATTTGATTTTGGGGTCGTCCGAAACAGTCAACGGTGCAACCGACCTGTTCGAGGTTATCCATTTCGGGACAGGTGTTATTTACCAGGCCAAATAAACGGCCATAAGCCTTGATCCGCGAGCGAAATTTCCCATCGCGATTTTAAGCAAAACCTTCTTAAGTAAGTGCCATTCAGCTATCAGCCCATTTTTGCCGTTTCGCCGAACCCTTCCCTTTATAGCGGAAAAACCTTGCCGCTTTCCTCTCGAATCGAATTGCCGCTTTCGGGTCGGCAAACGGAAACTTCTTTATTTTCAATCGATTAAATTAAATTTTTTGTTTGGCACAGGCGTTGCACTACACCTTTGCGTGGGGCTTCTGTGCGGTAACATCCCCACCATGAAAAACAGAAAATCAAGGTACGGAATAATGGCAATTTCATTTCAAAACGCTCTGGGCTTACACGAATCCGCGCTGCGGATACGGGCGGAACGCGCCGGTGTTCTTTCCAGCAACCTGGCCAACGTCAACACACCCAATTACAAAGCGCGGGATATCGATTTCCAGGCCGCCCTGCGCGCGCGGATGAATGATGCCGGCCACGGTGTACAGCTTCGCTCGACCCATCGCGGACATATTGATTTCAGCCAGACGGAAAGTTTGGGCAGCGAGCGCCTTTACCGCCTTCCCACCCAGCCCTCCATTGACGGCAATACCGTGGAAGAGCAGGTGGAGCACGCGGAATTTATGAAAAACAACCTGGAATTCCAGGCCAGTTTCACTTTTTTAAACAGCCGGTTCAAGGGCTTGACCAAGGCCCTTACCGGCGAATAACGGCGGGACGAGATCATGAGTTTATCCAGCATATTTGACGTTGCCGGTTCCGGAATGAATGCCCAAAGCATTCGCCTGAACACCACCGCAAGCAATATTGCCAACGCCGAATCGGCCAGCTCCAGCGCGGACCGTGTTTATCGCGGTCGGCATCCTGTTTTCGCCGCGGTCCAGTCGGCGATGATGGGCGGTGGCTATGGCAACCCGGCCAGTGAGGAATCCGTGGGCGTGGGGGTGATGGGAATTGTCGAGAGCGATGCTCCGCTGCAAAAACGTTACGAGCCCCAGCACCCGGAAGCAGACCAGGACGGTTATGTCTACTATCCCAACGTCAATATCGTTGAGGAGATGACGAATATGATTTCCGCTTCTCGTTCGTTCCAGGTGAATGTGGAAGTCATGAATTCAGCCAAACAAATGATGCAGCGTGTGCTGACACTGGGCCAGTAAGTCGGAACCCGGTAAATCCTTGAGGATGCGACGACGATGAACGATATCTCCGCCACAGGCAACAGTGCTTCCAGTAACAGTGTTTTCAGCGATTTTTCCATCGCCCGCAAGCAGGAAGACGAGAAAAAAGGTAACGAACTGGGCCAGAGCGCTTTTCTTCAGTTGATGATTACTCAGCTGGAAAACCAGGACCCTTTGAGCCCGCAGGAAAATTCCGAATTTATCGCGCAGCTGGCGCAATTCAGTTCGGTGGAGAGTCTCGATCGCCTGAACAATAATTTCAGCAGTTTTACCAACAGCTTTGTCGCCAACCAGGCCTTGCAGGCATCGACACTTGTGGGCCGCTCTGTAACGGTACCGACGGATCAAACCCAATTGGCAAATGGTGGTGTGGTGAGCGCGAGTATCGATGTGCCGGCCAGCACCGGGGATATGCTGATCAATATTTACAGCGAGGCGGGATCGCTGGTGGACCAGATTTCCGTTGGCCCGCAACCGGCCGGTGAAATGGTACTGCGTTGGGACGGCCTGCACGCGGAAGTGAATGGCGAACCGCTCGAATGGAGCAGCAGTCATGCCGAAGGTGTACCGCCGGGTGTCTATCGCTTTGAAGTAACAACCAGCGTTGAAGGTGAAAAAACAGAACTGGAAACGGCATTGAGTGCAAACGTTAACAGCGTCACTGTCGGGCCCAACGGCAATTTGACTTTGAATCTTGCCGGCGTGGGTGCGGTCAGCCTGGCGGACGTCAAGCAGTTCAATTAGCCGTTCAATCAAATAAAAAATTTTTAGCAAGAGCAGGAGAGAGTTATGCCTTTTGATACAGCGTTAAGTGGAATTCGTGCGGCGTCACGTGAACTTTCCATCACGGGCAACAATATTGCCAATGCGTCGACCACCGGCTTCAAGTCCTCTCGTGCGGAATTCGGCGATGTCTACGCGACTTCGGTTCTCGGAGCCGGATCGAATTCGGTTGGCAGCGGCGTGCAGATCCAGGCCGTCACCCAGCGTTTCACCCAGGGCAATATCGGCTTTACCGAAAATGAACTGGACCTGGCGATTAACGGCAACGGGTTCTTCGTTGTCAATCGCGACGGGGAAACCCTGTTTACCCGCGCCGGAACCTTCGGCCTGGATAACCAGGGGTATATCGTCAACAACTCCAACGCGCGCTTGCAAGGTTTTTCTGCTGACTCACAAGGTAATTTGAACGGGATTCGGGGCGATATCCGGCTGGAAACCGCCAGTCTGGCACCGCGTCCGACCACGTCAGTTGAATCGCAGGTGAATCTCGATTCGACCGAACCGGTTTTACAAATGGTAGGTAACGGCTTCGTCACCGAGGGCAATGCGGTGGGTGTGGCCCAGGCCGGGCTGCAGACAGCCACGACAACGACGCTGACCGGCAACACCTTTAATCTGCCGTTGGCGAACAACTTCAATACCACGCCAATGGATTTCGATATACAAATGACCGGAGCGGCGTCCGGCAATAACGGTACCGTCAGTATCAGCCTGGATGCCGCCGCGGGTGTTCCGGCCACCATAGGTACATTTAACGATCTGCGTACGCTGGCAAGCATTATCAATTCCCAGATTTTCTCTCCCCCCGCGCCGCAGACGCCCATCGATGCGGTTGCCAACGCGGTGGATCTCGGTGGTGGAAATTACCGGCTGGAATTTACCGCGCTGCAGGAAGGGGAGAATTCCCAGATCAGTATCCTCAATCAAACCGCGAACGCCGCACAACTGGGTTTGAACCCGGCGCCGGCGTCCGTTGCCGGTATTCCGTCGGTGTCCAATGGTTATCCGCAACAGTCCCTTGATATTATCGATCCGGACGGCGAAGTGGTGACCTACACCAGCCAGGCCGGTTCCACGGCGGCGGCGACCGCATCCGAATTAAACGCGCTGCCGGGGGTGTCGGCAACCGCAACCACGGAATTGACCCTGTCCGCCTACAACAACCCCCTCGGCATGATGACGCTGACGATCAATGGGCTCGATCTGACCAGTGATACGCTGGCCGGCCTGGAAGCGGAAATCAACAACCTGACCAATTCAACGCTGCCGGGTATCACCGCCGAACTGGACAGCACCGCTACCTCGCTGCGGATTTCATCCACCGTGGGGGACGATATTGAAATTGCCATTTCCAGCCTTAATGACGGTGACTCCGTTACCGTTCAGGGCGATCCGGATGCTCCCTCGCAGGTGCTGGAAGTGGATGCCGCAAGCGATGGTGTGGGCGCGGGTAATTATGATGCCGAAACAAACTCCATTGTGGTAGGCGGATCAATAGCCATTGTGCTCGACGAAGGTTACGCGATTGATAATGCCGATCCGCCTTCCACAGGCTTATTTCAGCCGATCGGGCCAACCGAATTTTCACCCATGGTGATCAATGAATTTGATCCGGCGGACCAGTCGACCTATAACAGCGCGACGTCCATGACGATCTACGACAGTCTCGGCAACCCGCATGTGATGACACAGTATTTCGTCAGGCAGAATTACAATCCGGCCGATCCCACCACATCGCCCAACCACTGGGTTATGTATGTCCAGATTGACGGACAGGATGTGGGTGACCCGGACACTTCCTTGCCGCCGCCCCAGAATACCGTGCCGACCCGCGCCGGATATAACATCCACTTTAACGAGGACGGGTCCCTGAATGCGACGTTGAGTGAAGATATCCTGATTTCCAATTGGGTGCCGCGCGATGTCGATGGCCGGCCGAACGGCGCCCTCGGTCCGCTCAACGTCCTGGCCGGTGGTACCGCCACCATTCCCGATCCACCGACCAGTTCCAACTTTGTCATGGACCTGACTGGTACCACACAGTTCGGGTCGGAGTTTTCGGTGAACGATATCGACCAGGACGGTTATGCCACCGGTCGGTTGTCCGGCCTGAACATCGATGACAACGGCATGATATTCGCGCGCTTCACCAATGGTGAATCGCAGGTACTGGGTCAACTTGTGCTGGCGGATTTTGCCAACCAGGAAGGTTTGCAACCGGTGGGTGACACCATGTGGGCGGAAAATTTCCAATCCGGTCCGCCTAACATCGGCGCGCCCGGCAGTGCCTCCCTCGGTGCGATCCAGTCCGGCGCGCTGGAAGAGTCCAACGTGGATCTTTCGGAACAGTTGGTTAACCTGATTATCGCCCAGCGAAACTTCCAGGCGAGCGCGAAAACCATCGAAACCGCCGATCAGGTAACGCAGACGATTATCAATCTTCGTTAGTTACGCGAAAGAAGCCAATTCTTTCTAACCGGTGCGCGATTGGAGCCCACCGGTTTTTTTATTTTTAATCTTTCATGCGCTCCTCTCCCGATAACCTTTTTTGCCGATTTTATTTTCAGCTTCTGGCACTCTTATTGCTCATACCCTGTTAATCAATCCAAATGACGGTTTTTTAACGGAGCAGATATGGATAAAGCGCTTTACGTCGCCATGACCGGTGCCAAGCACAACATGCTTGCCCAGGCAGTACATTCCAATAATCTCGCCAATATCAACACCACTGGCTTTAAAGCGGATTTCGCCCAGGCGCGCAGCATGGGCGTGTACTACGGCGACGGACATCCCACGCGGGCGTACGCGCTGGCGGAAATGCCGGCCACTAATTTTGCCGAGGGATCAATGATACGCACCGGTCGCGACCTGGATATTGCCGTTGACGGCGAAGGTTTTATTGCCGTGCAGGCACCTGACGGGCAGGAAGCTTACACGCGTGCCGGCTCGTTGTATGTGGACAGCCTCGGCATGTTGCGAACCGGCAACGGTTTGCCGGTCATCGGCAATGGTGGTCCGGTTGCCATTCCTGAATCCGAAAAAATCGATATTGCGATTGACGGCACCATCAGCATTATTCCGTTGGGCCAAAACAAGGATGCCATCGTTCAGGTCGACAGAATCAAGCTTGTTAATCTGCCGGTCGAGACACTGGTGAAATCCGAAGACGGTTTAATTCGGCAGCGCGTGCCGGATGGCGAGGTTGCGCCGGATGCGCGTGTGCGCGTCGCTTCCGGTTCGCTGGAAAGCAGTAACGTCAATGCCGTCAACGAGCTGACAAGTATTCTGGAACTGGCGCGTCAGTACGAGATGCAAGTGAAGATAATGCAGAACGCAAAAGAGAATTCCGAAAGTTCGGCACGGCTATTGCAAACCACCTGATTTAAATCATTTAAATAAATTTTCAGCAAAATAAAAACGGTTGACGAGGTAAATTATGCACGCAGCACTTTATGTCAGTAAAACGGGACTGGCTGCCCAGGATACGCAACTCACCACGGTTGCCAATAATCTGGCAAACGCTTCAACCGTCGGGTTTAAACGCGATCGAGCGGTATTTGAAGATTTGCTTTATCAAATTCAACGCCAGCCCGGTTCGCAAACCACCGAGGAAACCCAACTGCCCTCGGGCCTGCAACTGGGTACCGGTGTGCGGGTTGCGGGTACGCAAAAACAATTTACCGAGGGTAGCCTGCAAGTTACCAATCAATCGCTGGATGTGGCGATTGATGGAAGAGGGTTCCTGCAGATACTGCAACCGGATGGCACCATTGCCTACACGCGTGACGGTCAACTGCACCTGGATGGCGAAGGCCAGATTGTCAACGCCAATGGTTTGTTGCTTGAACCGAATATTACCGTGCCGGAAGACGCATCGAGTATTTCCATCAGCACCGATGGCATCGTGACTGCCAATATTATCGGCCAGCCGGACGGCCAGAACCTGGGAAATATCCAACTGGTGGATTTTGTTAACCCCGCCGGCTTGCAGGCGATTGGCGGCAACCTTTTTGTCGAGACGGCGGCCAGCGGTGACCCCATCCAGGGAACACCAGGCGAAAACGGCCTGGGCCAGGTTAAACAGGGCATGCTGGAAAACTCCAACGTCGATATCGTGCAGGAAATGGTAAATATGATTACCACCCAACGCGCCTACGAAATGAATTCCAAAGTGGTTTCCACCGCGGACCAGATGCTGCAGTACGTGACGCAAAATCTCTAATTAAATTAAATCGAATCAACGTCAAGTAAAAATGAAAACAATAGTATCAGCGATCAAACCGGGTTTAATAACAGCAGCGGTACTGCTGTTTTCCGGCTGCGTAGTACAGCAACCGGTTAAACCGGATGATCCCTACTATGCGCCGGTAATGAACCCTTCGCAAGCGCCGGCGCCGGCAACCAACGGTTCACTGTATCGGCAAAACATGGCTATGGGCTTGTTTGCCGATAGTAAGGCGACCCGTATTGGCGACATCATTACTATCGTGTTGCAGGAGCGCACCGCGTCGCGCAAAAGCTCCAACATTGAAATGATCAAGGATAACGAAATAGCCGTGCAGCCCGGGACAGTTTTGGGTACCGAGCCCTCACTGGGTGAACTTGGGCTCGGTGTCGATTTGAGCGCGGAACGCGAATTTACCGGTGAAGCGGATGCGGACCAAAGCAATCAGCTGACCGGAACCATCAGCGTCACGGTAACCGACACCTTGCCAAACGGCACGCTGGTTGTTCGCGGCGAAAAATGGATGACGCTCAATCGCGGTAACGAATATATCCGTATCAGTGGTCTTGTTCGCCCCGACGATGTCACACCGGACAATATGGTCTCTTCAACCAAAATCGCAAACGCAAGGATTACTTACTCCGGTACCGGCGATTTTGCCGATTCGCAACAAATGGGCTGGGTCAGTCGCTTTTTCAACAGCCCGATCTGGCCGTTTTAGTAGAGGAAAAAATAATGACAATGCGCTTGCTAACCGGATTTGTTGCTGCCGTTTTAATGTCGCTGGGCGCCAGCGCGGAACGCATCAAGGACATCGCCTCGGTGGAAGGCGTTCGGGTTAACCAGTTGGTGGGCTACGGCCTGGTGGTCGGCCTCGACGGTACCGGTGACCAGACCAACCAAAGCCCCTTCACCACGCAATCGTTTTTATCGATGCTGAAACAGTTTGGTATTACCGTGCCGCAGGGCGCGCGTTTTCAGTTAAAAAATGTCGCGGCGGTGGCCGTGCATGCCGAATTGCCGCCCTTTGCCAAACCGGGCCAGAAAATCGATATCACCGTTTCTTCCGTTTCCAACGCCAAAAGCCTGCGTGGCGGCAGCCTGCTGTTAACACCTTTAAAAGGTGTCGATGGGCAGGTGTACGCCGTTGCTCAGGGTAACCTGGTGGTTGGCGGATTCGGCGCGGAAGGTCGGGATGGTTCCAGTATTACCGTTAATGTCCCCAGCGTCGGTCGCATTCCGGATGGCGCATTGGTGGAACGCGCGGTGCCGACAACGTTTGGTGGCGACGATCACATTGTTTTTAATTTGCACACGCCGGACTTTACCACTGCCAAGCGCGTTGCCGACAGTATCAATGAAATGGTCGGCCCTGATACCGCCATGCCTCTCGATGGCATTTCCATTGCGGTGCAGGCGCCGAAAAATCCCGCGCACCGGGTCGACTATCTGTCGTTGCTGGAAAATATTCAGGTCACTCCGGGCCAGGCTTCCGCCAAGGTCATTATCAATTCGCGAACCGGCACTATTGTTGTTGGCCAGAATGTGCGCGTATCGCCGGTGGCGATTACCCACGGCTCGTTGACGGTTACCATTCGTGAAGATGTGCAGATCAGTCAGCCAAACGAATTCGGTCAGGGCGAAACCGTTGTCGCGGCGGAAAGCCAGGTGGAAGTGTCGGAGGCGTCCGGCCAGATGTTCCAATTCAAACCGGGCCCCACACTCAACGAAATTGTGCGCGCGGTTAACGATGTCGGCGCCGCGCCGGGCGATTTGATGGCCATCCTGGAAGCGCTGAAACAGGCGGGTGCCCTGAAAGCCGAAATTATGGTGATCTGATGAGTATTTCAGGCGCGGGTTCATTGATGTCATCCCCGGTACCGGCCACGGCGGTAACGGATGTCTATATCGACCTGAACGGTCTGCAACAACTGCGCGGCAGCACTGACAAGGACGCCGCGCTGAAAAAAGTTGCCCAGCAGTTTGAATCCATGTTTATTAACCTGATGTTGAAAAACATGCGCAACGCCAACGCGGTGTTCGAAGAGGGCAGTATGTTTAACAGCAAGGAGAGCGAGTTTTATCGCGATATGCACGATCATCAGTTGTCCCTGACGCTTGCGCACAACAACGGTCTCGGTATTGCCGAAGCACTTTATCGCCAGATGAGCCGGACCTATGGTTCTGATGAAAGCCACGGTACCGGTGAGACCAGCACCGAAAAAAATAGCGCCGAAAAAAATGGCAGCGAAAAAAATAGCGCGTTAGACCAGGCGGCTACAAAGGCCGGCGTTACAAGAGCAAGTATCAGCGGCACGCCAGAGGAATTTATACATATGCTGCTGCCGAAAGTGGAAAAGGCGGCTCGGGAACTGGGGGTGGAACCGGAACTGATTGTCGCCCAGGCCGCGCTGGAAACCGGCTGGGGTAGCCGCGTGATTGCGGATGACAATGGTAAAAGCAGCAACAATTTATTCAATATTAAAGCGGGAAGTCGTTGGGACGGTGAATCCGTGAATATTCGTTCCCTGGAATACCGGGACGGAACATTTAAACCCGAACTGGATGCGTTTCGCCGGTATGCGTCAGTGGACGAAAGCATCCGCGATTACGTCAACCTGATTAAAAACGGCGAGCATTACCAGGGCGCGCTGCAAGCAAAAGATGGCGACGAATACCTGAAGGAACTGCAACAGGCAGGTTATGCGACTGACCCCGCCTACGCGGAAAAAATTCTTTCCGTATACGAGCAAATTACCGGCGGCAAGCGCGCCTAGCTGAGACGAGTCCATGGCGAATGATTTATTAGGCATTAGTGTTACCGGATTGCGGGTAAGCCAGTCGGCGCTCAGTACCGCCGGCCACAATATTGCCAATGCCAATGTCGAGGGCTACACCCGCCAGCGCATTAATGCGGAGGCCAATCCCGCCAACCTGAAAGGCGGAAACTATATTGGCAACGGGGCCAATATTGCGTCGATTGAACGGATAATGAATCAGTTTGTCGTTGAGCAGCTTCGCTCCGACACCAGCCTGTTTAGCAGTCTCGATTCCTACCATCAGAATATCAGCCAGATAGACAGCCTGCTTGCCGACACCAATTCCGGTCTTTCCAGCGGGCTGGAAAAATTTTTCGCCGCGGTACAAAACGGCGCGGATAATCCCACCTCTATTGCCGCTCGCCAGCTGATTATCAGTGAGGCGGAAGGTATCGAAGACCGCTTCGACAATATATACGCCCGGCTGGAGGAAATAGAGGGGGGCGTAAATGAATCCCTTTCGGTGGCGGTGTCGCACGCGAATGCCCTGATACGAAATATCGCTGAGTTGAACCAGAAAATTACCGATGCCACGGGCGCGGCCAATGGCTCCGCACCGAACGACCTGCTGGACCAGCGCGACGAGGCGCTGAGAAAACTGTCGGAAATTATCAATATCCAGGTATACGATCAGGGTGCGGGACAAGTGAATGTGCTCGCCGCCGGCGGGCAAAACCTGGTGGTGGGTTCGCGCCCCAATATGCTGCAGTTGCAATCATCCGAGGAAGATCCGTCGAAACTCGATGTGCTGATAAGCAACAGTGTCGGAGCGCAGATAGTCACCGATAAAATTCGCGGGGGTGAAATTGGCGGGTTGTTGCGTTTTCGCGATTCCGTGATGACGGACGCGTACAACGAACTGGGCCGTGTCGCGGTGGTTTTTGCCGATACCTTCAACCGCGTTCACCAGCAGGGGATTACGCTCAACGGTGAATTCGGCGGGCGAATGTTTTACGATGTGAATGATCCCGCTATCGCCGGCAATCGGGTCATCGGCAGCGCTGGTAACGCCGCGCCGGCCAATCGCGAGCTGTCCCTGAATATTACCGACAGCTCGCAAATTACCGCAAGTGATTACAGTGTGACGATTGCCGCTGGTGGTGCAATCAGCGTGCAACGCCTGTCGGACGGCGCGGAAGTGGCGGCCAGCGTGTTACCGGGCAGCTACCCGTTCAGCATGGAATTCGATGGAATGGAACTGGTATTTGAAAGTGGCAGTTTCCAGGCGGGCGATTCCTTTAAACTGCAACCGGTAAAATCCGGCGCGCGCGATTTCGCCACTGCCATTTCCAACGCCACCGAGATTGCTTTTGGCAGCCCCCTGTTGACCGACACTTCCATCGGCAACACCGGTAACGGCATTATTTCCGCCGGTGAAGTGTTGTCACTGACGGGGGCGGACGGACAGCCGTTGCCGCTGTTTCAAAACGCCGGTGAAATGAGTCCGCCGTTGATCGTACGCTTTACGTCGGATACCACTTACGACATTCTGGATAATTCTGACCCGGCAAACCCGGTACACCTGCAGCCGCCCATTCGTAACCAGCATTTTGTTGCCGGTTCGACCAATAATTTATTTCCCACCGACCCCGGTGGCACGATGGTTACCACGGCGGGAGAATTGATCGGCCTGCCCGCCGGCAGAAGCGCGGTAACCCAGGCGGCGCTGTTGATGAATTCGCCCCCGGCCTCGGCGCCGGATTTTTCCACCAGTGATTTCAGTGCAATCGCGAACCAGTTTTCCTTTGATGTTGTTGTCGCGAACACCGTCGACGGCGTGAACGACGGAACCTTTACCATCAATATCAATGGCCCGGCCCTGGTGGATGAAAGTAGTTTGCTGCAGCATATCAATTCGCAGTTGTCCTCGTCGGACGTAACTGCGTATATCGCCGATAACGGTACATTGGCGTTTCGTCTGGACAGCGTCGGTTACGGCGATATTACCGTGCAGAATTATAATCCCGATCCGGACGGCAACCTTGATAACGCGCCGGCCGGCCAGGCAAACAACCTGCTCGGTTTCGATATCGAAGGCAGTACGTTTACCACGGTAGGTAATGCCAACGGCGCGAGCGGAACGGGGACGTTGACCAATGGCTATCCGGCGGAGGCCATTACCGTCTCCCGGCCTTCCTCGGCTGTCGGGGGCGGCACGGTAACGGAAAATATTTTTACCAACCGCAACGCCAGTGCCAGGGAAATTGCCGCCCAACTTTCCAATATGAACGGTGTATCGGCGAACGCATTTAACTACATTGAATTATCAAACTTCGATGTTTCGTTAAGCGAACCGCTGCAGGTCAGCCTGAACGGTTATGACCTGGTTGAATATTCGGTCGACTCCGTTACCGGCAACCCGGTAATTTCCGGCGTTGTTCCGGACCCGCAAACCGAACCGGAAGCTTTTAACGATTACCTGGCCGATCGCATTAACGGCAACAGCGCTTTCCAGGCGGCGGGAATTCATGCGGTGGCCGGTCGCGATGCGATTACCGGCAGGGCGGAAGTGCGTCTTTATTCCAGCCAGGGCGACAATTTCCAGGTGGAATTTACCGGCGCCGCCGGTGAATCCATTGATGTCAGCGATGGTGAAAACCCCAACCTGTCATTGGTGAGCCAGGGCAATAATATTGCTGCCGGCACTATGGTGGGCGGCAAAATCGATGTGTCCCTTGCGGAAGATGTCACTCTGGGAAGTTTTCCTCCCGATAGTATGTTATTTGGCAATACCCGCGCGGCGGGTTTTGCCCAGTCAAGTTATTTGGGAATTCAAGCTGCCATCAGTGGCAACCCGGAAACGGGGGATACCTTTACCCTTGATTTTAACCGGGACGGTGTGTCGGATAACCGCAATGCGCTCGCGCTGGTTGACCTCGGCGCGGCCAAAACCATTGGCAATGGCCTGTTCAGCTACGCAGATGGTTACGGCAACCTGGTGGAGAAAATCGGCATCGATTCATCGTCGACCAGAATCAGTCGTGATGCCAGCGAACAGGTGCTGGATCAAACCGTTGCCCGACGCAACTCCATCTCCGCGGTCAACCTCGATGAGGAGGCGGCGGACCTGATTCGATTTGAACAAATGTATTCCGCCAATGCGCAGGTGATTTCGGTTGCGCGGGATTTGTTTGACCGGCTTATCGGCTCGTTTTAACGACTGGCATCTGTTATGAGAATATCATCCCTTCATATTTTTAATATCGCCAACAACAGCATGGCGGACGCCAATGCGGCGATGATTAAAACGCAGGAGCAGATTTCCTCCGGCAAGCGCGTGCTGACGCCGTCGGACGATCCGGTGGCTGCGTCGCGCATGCTGCAACTGGGTAACGAACTGGCCACAATCTCCCAGTACAACAAAAATATTGATATTGCGACGGATAACCTCGGAGCCGAGGAATCCATTTTGAGTGGCATAGGCAATCTGTTGCAACGGATGAAAGAACTTGCTGTGCACGCGGGCAACACCGCCACATTGGGTGTGAACGATTATCGCACCCTGGCGGCGGAAGTGGATTCCCGCCTGCAGGAATTGCAGGCAATGCTGAATACCCGCAACGCCAACGGCGATTATATTTTTGGTGGCTATAAAAGTAATGGCGAACCGTTTACCGGTAATGCCGAATCCGGTTTCGTTTATAACGGCGACGAAGGTCAGCGACAAATTAAAATCGCCAACAACACAACCATTGAAACCAACGATTCCGGCAAGGCGCTTTTTGTTGATATTCAAAGCGCCAACCACACGGTTAACACCTATGTCAGCCCGTCCAATACATCGAATCCGCCGTTGCGGGTTTCGGTGGGGCAGGTGGTTGACCAGGAAATCTACGACGAGTTTTATCCGGAAGATATCGTGATTTCGTTTAACGCGGAGAGCAATATCAGCCCGCCGGGAAAAAACTTTACCGCCACGGAAAAATCCACCGGCCGGGTAATCGTTGCCCATCAACCCTACACCTCCGGCACGGAAATCGAGTTGCACGGCGTGAGTTTTAAAATTATCGGCCAACCGGTTTCCGGTACGGCGGCGACACCGGCAACGCGGCTGTTTGGCGCCGATTCGGTTGCCGCATTTCCGGTGGATTTTACCGCGCCCGCGGAAGAGACCTTTTCCATTACCGTTGCCGGCCGAACCCGAACCTTTGTGCTGGATGCGAATATCACCAACAGCACCGATCTGGCGAATGTATTGAATAACGCGGGTAACGGTAACGCCGCCGCACTGGCCGACCTTGGCTTGGTGGTGGACGGCACCGGCATCCGTATGCCCGCCGGTATCGATTTTTCCATTTCCGGAGGCTCGGCCAATATCGATAATGTAACGGGCCTGGATACCACTGCCGGAACCGCGTCCACCGATGGCGTGCTGGCAACCACGGGCGACAAGGTGCTTGTCGACTCAAGTAACAAGCAGGATATTCTAACCACGCTGGCACGTTTCAGCGACGCGATGAAATCCCTCGACGGCACCGCCGAAAGCCGCGAGACCCTGGAAAATGTTGTGTCTTCGACACTGGATAACCTGGGCCACACCGAAACCAGCATTCTCGACGTGGTATCCAAAATCGGTGCCCGCTACAACACCCTGGAAGGTACAAGAAGCCTGCACCAGGATACTGAAGTCATTACCGAAAAAGTCCTCTCCGACCTGCGCGACATTGATTATGCCGAAGCCGCCACGCGGCTGTCCGCGCAATCGCTTGTGCTGCAGGCGGCGCAGTCGTCTTTTGTGCGTGTCAGCCGCCTGACTCTGTTCAGTCAGTTATAGGGGTGAATGGCACTTCCTTAAGTCTTTTTTGCTTAAACAGATCAGGCAGGTCGGCCCGGAAAACCGGCATTTCACACCGGCCGCGATACAGCCTTTCAAGCCTATTCTTTTTTCGGGCCGGGCGTGTTGTAGTCCCAGTTCCTGATGGTTTGTACCACGCTATCGATATTCTCTTCGGTCACATGCAGTATTTTCATCGCAGTTTCCCCAAGGCGAAGGCTTGCCTCCAGTGCTTCCGGGTAAGCATGGATAGCACCGGCTTCCAGGAGCTGTGAGCTGACAGTCAAATCCCGCGCGCGCGCGATTACCGGTACATGCGGGCAGTTCTTGCGCAGAAATGAAACCGCGCGCAAAGCCGTTGGCGAGTGATCCACGGTAATTATCACCAACGATGCCCGTCCCACATGAATCGCCGCCAGCAGGTCGGGATCTGAAATATCGCCATAGGACACCGAATGGCCGTTCACTCTTCCCTGTTTTACCTGGTCCGGGTCGACATCAAAGGCAATAAAGGGTACCCCGCTGGCCTGGAGAAGAGTGGCAACGGTGTGGCCGACACGACCGTAACCGCCTATCACCACCTGCTGGTCCGGTACATCCTTCAGCAACTGGGGGGTATCCGCTGACGTATCGGCGGGTTTTCCGGTGAGCCTGGCGGCGATGGGGCCATTAAAGCGAATCATCAGCGCGCCAATGATCATCGCGAGCAGGACCGAGGTCATGGCGATCTGGCCCAGGCGCATATCGATTACGTTGGAGTCGAGCGCGATGGCCACAAGCGCCAGCCCGAACTCTCCACCGACGGCCAGCATTAGCCCGGTGCGCCAGGAGATGACTGTATCGGTTCCCAACGCGCGTAGCATAAACATGACTATCAGCGTTTTACTTACAACAATTAAAAGCGCCCCCAAAAACACCCAGTGCCAGATAGGGAGTATCGCGGCGGGATCGAACCGTGTTCCTATGCCCACGAAAAAAAGTCCCAGCAGAACGTCGCGGAAAGGGCGCATACTGGATTCCACCTGGTGGCGGAATTCTGTTTCTCCCAGCATCATGCCGGCAAGGAATCCGCCGAAAGCAAGCGATAGGCCCAGGCTGCTGGTGGTCCATGCGGCAAGTAGCGCCACCAGCAACACCGCCAGGGTGAAAACCTCGGCGGAGCGCTTCTCCGATACGAAATGGAACAAAGGGCGGAGAAGCCATCGGCCGACGAAAAAAACCAGGGCAAACGCTCCCAGTGCTTTAACCAACGCCCATCCCAACGCGCCCGCGAGCGCGCTGGCGGTTACGGAGATGCCCAGTACCGGGATAATAACCAGGAAAGGAACGGCGGTAACATCCTGAAAAACCGACATGGCCAGGCCGTATCTTCCATGGTGAGTGTTTTCCTCTCCCTGTTCGGTCAACTGGCTACCAATAATTGTCGTGGACGATTGGGCGAAAACCGCTCCGATTACAAACGCGGCGGCGGCGGGCAGTCCCCCCAGCCAGACGATCAGCCCGACAATGGCGGTGGTGAAAAAAACCTGGCCGGTGCCCAATCCCAGCACCTGGTGTCGTAATGCGTGCAACTGCGGCAATGAAAAGTTAAGGCCAATGGTAAACAGCAGGAAAACCACGCCGAACTCAGCCAGGGCGCCGAGCCCGTGCATGTAAATCGCAGGTCCGATGGTGTGGGGTCCCAAAATGACTCCCACCAGCAGATAACCCAGGCTGGTGGGAATATGTGCCCGCTGGAAAATAACGACAACCGCAACCGCGACACCTAGCAGCAGGAGGATTTGCTCGAGATTTTCAATCATTGCGGGACGCCTTCAATGCTGGTTTTTCTGGGGGAAGTCGAACGAAAAGTTATCCGACAGCGTTTTAGCCGGACGGCCGTTCCAGGGCAGGGGATTATAGATATTCGGCAAAGGCTTTGCACGTTGAACCGGCAGATGCCTGACGACGCGGGACCTCCCGTTTATGACCTGACCAACACCGTGGTTGCCGGCTCGTGGGTGCGATCAATCGTTAGCGAAGTTTAAATTCAGGCATAATGCGCCGTTTTAAAAACAGGAGAGATAAATTGGATATCGCGATTTTATTAGCGCTGATATTGCTGAATGGGGCGTTTGCCATGTCCGAAATCGCCCTGGTGACCGCCCGCAGAAGCCGTCTGCAGCGCCTGGCGGAAGACGGTGACAAGGCGGCCGCGACTGCCATCCGGCTCGGGGACGAGCCCACCCAGTTTTTGTCGACGGTGCAGATAGGCATCACCGCCATCGGCATTCTCAACGGAATCGTCGGTGAGGCGGCGCTGGCCGCTCCCATTGCTGATTCACTTCGCGATATCGGACTCAGCGAACGAACGTCGTCGGTTGGCGCGACAACCCTGGTGGTGGTGTGTATTACTTATCTGACGATCGTCGTCGGCGAACTCGTACCCAAACGCATTGCCCAGTTTAACGCCGAAGGTATCGCCCGCCTCATCGCCCGCCCGATATCGCTGCTGGCCGTGCTGTCGCGACCCTTTGTCTTTCTGTTGTCCGTTTCCACCGATGCGGTATTGCGGTTTATGGGCAAGAAGGAACTCAGCCGCGCCAACCTGACGGAAGAGGATATTCACGCAATACTGATCGAGGGTTCCCAGTCCGGCGTAATTGAAAAGCAGGAACACGATATGGTACGCAATGTGTTTCGGCTGGACGACCGGCAGATTGCCTCACTGATGACGCCACGCAGTGAAATTGTCTACCTTGACGTGAACGAGCCGCTCGACGTCAACCTGCAACGGCTCATCGCCTGCGAGCATTCGCGCTTTCCTGTCTGCCGGGGCGGATTGCAGGATGTGCTTGGCGTTGTCAGCGCCAAAAGGTTGCTCAAGCAGCGCCTGGAAGCGGACACCACGAACCTCATGGACAACCTGCAACCGGGCGTTTTCGTGCCCGAATCGCTTACCGGCATGAAACTGCTTGAGCACTTTCGCGAATCCGGCGTGCACATGGTTTTCGTGGTCGACGAATACGGCGAGATACAGGGGCTCATTACCGTCCAGAATGTGATGGAAGCGCTGGCCGGTGAATTCAAACCGCGCGACCCGGAAGATGTCTGGGCGGTCCAGCGGGAAGACGGCTCCTGGCTGTTCGACGGCTTGATACCCATTCCGGAACTGAAGGACCGGTTGGAGTTGAAGTCGGTTCCGGACGAGGGGCGGGCCCGGTATAACACCTTGAGCGGCATGATTATGTGGTTGATGGGCGATATGCCCCGTACCGGCGATGTGGCCGAATGGGAGGATTGGCGACTCGAAGTGGTGGACATGGACGGCAACCGCATCGACAAGGTGCTGGCTGAGAGGCAACAGGTGCCGGGCGATCCTGAATCGGCCAATTCCGCGATCTAAACGCGAAGCCGGCAATGTTTCAAACATTGGCGGAAAAACATTTTCGCCTTTTTTGCCAGAGCGTTATCTGTTGTAATGCCGTTTCCAGTTAGACTCCACAAGCGGAGGCGTATCGTGAGTTCCCTGCAAGAGCAATTGCTTAAAGCCGGCCTGGTGGACGAAAAGCAGGCCAAAAAAGTGAATAAGGAAAAACGCAAAAACGCAAAAGTACAGCGCAAATCCAATGAGGTGGCCGTGGATGAAACCAAGCTGCGGGCGCAACAGGCGCGGGAGGAAAAAGCGGAACGCGATCGCCGGCTAAACGCGGAGCGCAAAGCCGAGCAGGACGCAAAAGCCATCGCCGCGCAAATCAGGCAGCTAATCACTACCCATCGACAATCGAAGGACCGTGGCGATATAGCCTACAATTTTGCCGACGGCGGCAAGATCAAAAAAATGTATATTTCCGGTGTTCTGCAGCAACGCCTCAGCAACGGCCAGTTGGCCATCGTTCGCTTGAATGATGGTTATGAGCTGGTACCGGCGGTTGTCGCTGAAAAAATTGCCCAGCGGGACCCGAATTCCGTTGTGGCGCTGAATAAAAAAGTCGATCTCCCGGCCGGGGATGATCCCTACGCGGATTACCAGATTCCCGATGATTTGATGTGGTAGGTGGTTGGCAAAGACTGCGCCATTAAACCTGGATCGCTCATTTTTTCAATCCATCATCAAGGGGTTACGACAAATGCCTTGCTTGTGTCATCCCATGCCGCGCTGACTTGGGTTGGGGAAAACTGGTGTAGAAATCCAGGAATATCTTCGTTCGAATAGCGTAAGCGAATAAACTGATAAACCTGAGGCTCTGTAATGGCACCCTGATAGAAGTAGGCGGGTTGACCCTTCTTGAAAAAAAGAATCGAATAGGGTTCGGGTTTGATTGTTTTGAATTTGACGTTGATTTCCCGCAATTTGTAAAAAACGAATTCCGACCCAACTTCTTGTGCAAATTCGTTGAGATAATGCGACCAGTCGGCATACTGTTCACTAGTGGAATTCCCATCAATGTTCACTATAACAGCGATGGCCATATCGTTGGCCCACTGTTGATGTATCTCCGGTTTTTCACTATTGCCTTCCGATGCACAGGCAAGGTTTATGAGGCATAAGAGAACTAGGTACAGGTATTTCATGGTTGATTACCAGGTTTTTAGCGGTATGCGAGTTTGCTCGGAAATGACCCTTTGATTAAAGAAGTGTTTATATTCGTACGCTTCCGAGAAAGGGGCCAACTTTTTGTCGAAATGCACAGGGTCGTAACCTTTTGACGTTTTTTTGGCAAAATCCCCGCCCCAGCGCATACCGTATTCTTTCATCGCCTTGATGAACGACTTTGCATTATCCGTTTCATTGCCTTCTTTGAACGTTTTTGAACTGTTCCAGTTGTCGCCATCAATCAAATTGCAGTCAATGGCGTGGCCTATAAAATGCTGCGATCTTTTGGCGGGCTTTACCACGGCCCCCGATACCGGTATACCCACGACACGCAAGGCATCATTAATTTTGATAGTTAGACAAAGTTCATGTGCTTTGGCGTCCGCCTTCTTCAGGTATTCCAATAATACTTCCGATATCACAAATTCATTCTTGAAAACATCGGGATGATTCAGCTTTTTAAGATTGACACCACTGTGTTCGGTAACGATGGCTTTGAATTTATCAACATGGACCCGAATAAGATCCCCGGTAGTTTCAAATTGGTTCTTCTTCCATCGTTTAATTTCTTCAACGGTAGAGCAATCGACGGTGCCGTTGTTTCCCGCTTTTAATTTGCTGATGTCGGAAATGATCGTACAATCTTTGAGCCGGCGATCGATGTTTTTCGCGTTCCACTTAAACATTTTAACCGCTTGTTCGGTTTTCCCACCAAAGTCGCCATCGATTTTCGCGGTGTACACTTTCAAGCGCTGGAGGTTTTCCTGCAGCACCTTGACGTGCTCCCCGCTGGTCAAGGGACGGGTGGCGCCACTCCACTTCTTGGCCTTGTCATTGTCGCCTTTTTGCAGCTCAAAACCACCGTAATCATCTGGATTATTCATTTTTTCTCCATGTATTTAGTGTTTATTATTTTCAATGACTGCTCGCCGAGAGGTAGCAACTATGCCTTCTTCGGCGTTAGATATCTTCCACCGAAGTCGCATTTACGGGTTCCGCATGGCTTCTAAGTGGAAACAAAAGCGGCAAGTTTCGTCTCGTTCGAAGGAACAAACATTGCCGCTTTACCGAACCGCAAGCGGCAAGCGGAATCGGTGTCCCGCGACAGAAATGACAAAAAAGCAATAAAAACATAGGCTTATACTATTGGCACAGCCGTTGCAAAACATGAGCAAGCTCAAAGCCGTGACTTATTTTTCAAAACAAAAATAACGGCCCGAGAATTTTTTACTGAATCTCATGTAACAGGAGATAAGTTATGCCTTTAGTCATTAACACAAACGTTGCGGCTTTGAATGCACAGCGACAGCTTGTTTCATCCGGAAACGATATGAACCAGGCAATGGAGCGTCTATCTTCTGGTCGACGTGTTAACAGTGCCGGCGACGATGCCGCGGGCCTGGCCATTTCCAACCGCCAGACTTCGCAAATTCGCGGTTTGAACCAGGCCATTCGAAACGCAAGCGACGGTGTTTCGCTGATCCAGACCGCCGAAGGCGCGCTGGATGAAACCACCAATATTCTGCAAAGAATGCGTGAACTTTCCATTCAGGCGGCCAACGGTATTTATTCCGATACCGACCGCGCAACACTGGACGCGGAATTCCAGCAACTGCTCGACGAACTGGACCGCATCGCCGAAACCACCAGCTTTAACGGACAAAAATTACTGGATGGCAGCCTCGGGGATGTCTCCCTGCAGGTGGGCGCCGAAGCCAACCAGATTATCGATTTCTCGATTGACGATATGCGCAGCGACAAGCTCGGCCTCGGTTCGCTTTCCACCGATTTGTCCGGTGACAGACTCGATGGCGCGGTTGCGGGCAATATTACGATTATCGAAGGGGATGTGCTGATAAACGGCCAGGCGCTGCCGGCCTATACCAACACCCAGGACAACGAAAACCTGCAAACCCTTATCGACAGCATTAATGAACATATCGAAGGCGTGACCGCGACTGGCTTCAATGTGGCCGAAGCGACGTCCACCGGTTCGGGTACCATGAGTTCGGGCGATACCCTGACTATCACATTGCACGCGATTGACGGCGGTTCCGACATAACCTACACGCTGGATGCGGTAAATTCCCTTTCCATGGACGAAATTGCCCAGGCAATCAATGACAAAACCGGCGGTGCGGTTGAAGCCACTATCAGCGAGTCCGGCCGTCTCGTATTGTCCAACGCTACCGGCGCGACTATGACTGTTGCCGCGGACGCCAATACCCAGGCGGCCACCGGTTTTGCCGCTTCCACGGTTTTCCACGGCAGCCTGGCCTTGTCCTCCGATGACGGTGGCCCGGTGACCGTTACCACCGGCGCCAATGGCACCGATGCGCAGTTGGAATCCCTGGGTTTTCGTCGGGTGGAAGCTGCCGGTGTGGTGGTAAGTGAACCGCTTTCCTCCGTGGAGCAGGATGCTGCGCTGGCCTCTGGCGACATCTTTATTAACGGTGTGCCCGTGCCGGCCGACGGTGCCGATAATCTGGCAACCAAAGTCGACAATATCAATTCCATCCAGGATTCCACCGGCGTGGTGGCCAGCATCGTGGCGATGGATTCCTATACGCCGGATTTTGACGACCGGCAGGAACTGGTTATGACAGCCGCCTCGGTTGCCGCCAATACCCTGGCCAACGGCGACGATCTTTCGGTCAACGGCGTAACCGTGTCCCTGACCGGGGGCTCACCGCCTTCCGCCCAGGAAATTGCCGCGGATATCAATGCCGCCAACGCGGGCGTGGAAGCCTATGTGGATGACAACGGTGACCTGCACATGGCTGCGTCCGGGCAGATCACCATTGGTAACGGTCCGACGGCCAACGGCAGCTTTGCCGACCTGACAGCGGGCGGCAACCTGGTGGACATTGGCGGTGCCAACGCGGTGGTGGATACCCCGGCCGCTGTAGATGCGCTTTCCGGTGTGGCGGGCAGCATCAAGATCAATAACGTGGAAGTCTCCCTGACGGACCTCGGTGATTTGGACACCGTTTTGGATGACATCAACAACCGCTCCGGCGATACCGGCGTGCGTGCCCAGATCGACAGTAACGGCGAACTGCAGTTGTCTTCCACTTCCTCCATTACGCTGGAAGTGGGCAATACCTTGGGCCTGACATCGGCGGCGGCGATGGGCATTTCCTTCACCGATGCGGCCGACGACGGTACTCTGGCAAACGATACCATTATTATCCAGCCGCGAATCAAGCTGGACTCCACCAATGACCAGCCGATTTCGCTGGAGGTGAGCGCCAATGGCAAAACAGCGACCGGGCTGAGTAATCTCAATACGGACCTCAGCGCTCTGGTAACCGGCTCGTCGATTGCCAACCTGAGCATCCGCACTGCCGCGGGCGCGCAGGATTCCATCGCCTCGTTAGACCAGGCGCTGGAGACCATCAACGAGACCCGGTCCGAACTCGGCGCGATCTACAACCGCCTCGAATTCACCATGGCCAACCTGTCAAATATCTCCGAGAACACCGCGGCGGCCCGTTCCCGAATCGTGGATGCGGATTTCGCGGCGGAATCGGCCAACCTGTCCCGCGCCCAGGTGTTGCAACAGGCCTCCCAGGCCATGCTGGCCCAGGCCAATGCCCAGCCGCAGCAGGTGTTGCAGTTGCTGCAGGGTTAATTAATTCGCCATAGGGGCGCACACACGGGTGCGTCCCCATGGTGGGTCCGGAACGTGCCAAGGGGCGGGCCCATGTGTCCGCCCTTTGTTTTTATCCGCCGTTTCACTTGGAATATCCCTTCCGACCTATGTAGGGATAATGATCGTGTTTTGCCTGTAGAGGTAACACTTGCGGTTACCCGGGCAGCCGCGAGGGCTCCCCCTACAGGTTATCAGCCGCCGCGAGGGCTGCCCCTGCCGCTGTTTTCATTAACCCTTTGTTTTTAATGTTTTTATTTATAATGCTTTGGTATTAGATATTTTGTGTGTGATCAAGATCAAATTAAGTCTAAAGTTTGCTCTTGATTTGCCGAAAATCTGTGTAAGTACCACCGAGTCCATTCAGGTTGGTCCTGGTAGTAGCAACAAGTAGTAGCAAGGCCGGTCACTGACGGCTGGTATTCAACACACAGATAAAGGAGGCCTATCATGGCTTTAGTTGTTAACAGTAATATTTCTTCACTGAATGCTCAGCGTCAGTTGCTTCAGTCCGGTGCTGATCTGGACAAGGCGAGTGAGCGTCTGGCGTCAGGTCGAAGAATCAACTCCGCCGCGGATGACGCCGCGGGTCTCGCCATCTCCAACCGCCAGACTTCCCAGATTCGCGGCCTGGACCAGGCGATTCGAAACGCCAACGACGGTATTTCACTGATTCAAACCGCTGAAGGTGCCCTGGACGAAACCACCAATATTCTGCAGCGTATGCGCGAACTGGCCATCCAGTCCTCGAACGGTATCTATTCCGATACTGACCGGGCCACACTGGACGCCGAAGTACAACAACTGGTTGCGGAGCTGGATCGTATTTCCGAAACCACCAGTTTCAACGGCCAAAAACTGCTGGACGGCAGCCTGGGCAACGTGCAACTGCAAGTGGGCGCGGAAGCCAACCAGACGATTTCCTTCTCAATCGACAAAATGAACACCAGCAGCCTGGGCCTTGGCTCCAGCACCAGCGACCTGAGCGGCGACAATATTAGCGCTTCCCTGGCTCTGGATGATGGCGATATCCTCATTAACGGCCAGGGCTTGAGCTCTATCGATTTGGGCGGTTCCGATACCCTGGACGACCTGGTTGCCGACATCAATGACAATATCAACGGTGTTACCGCCAGCGCCTACAACGTGTTCGAAGCCGGCGCGGCAGGTGACGGTATCCTGGCTGACGGTGACACTTTCACCATTACCCTGGGTTCCACCGACGGTTCCGCCAGCACGGTTTACACAATCGGCGGCACCGGTGTTTCCACCTCCAACATGGATGAAATGGTCGACCTGATCAACGCCAAAACCGGCGGCACCGTGGTTGCCAGCGTAAGCGATGACAACCGACTGGTATTGAGCAACACCACCGGCGGCACGCTGACTGTTGACGCGGGCACGGCCTCAGCGGCTGAAGTATTGAGCGCCACCGGTTTTACCGACACCGATTCGCAAACCGGCTCCCTGGCCCTGACGTCCGAGGATGGCAGCGCCATTACCATCACCAAGGGCGCCAACGGCACTGACGCCGACCTGGAAGCTTTCGGTTTCCAACAGTTGGAGACCGCGGGCTCTATCAAGGGCGGGACCAACGGCAGCACCGTTGACGGACAGACAGTGGATTTCACCGCGTCCCTCACCGCGGGCGATCTGAAGATCAACGGCGTCAGCATCAGCGCGACCGACACCGACACACTGCAAGGCAAAGTGGACAACATCAATGCCGTGACCAGCGAGACTGGGGTTACCGCGTCCATCGATGCCTCGCAATCCTACGGTGTTGATCTTACCCAACAGGTAAACGAACTGACCTTGACCGGTACGATGAACCTGATCAACGGTAACGACTTTGCCATCAATGGCGTGAGTGTCACGGTTGCAGCGGCGGGAGCGGCGGCGACATCAGCCGAAGTGGCGGCATCCATCAACGGTACCGCCGGTATTGGCGTGACCGCTTACGTGGATGACGATGACCAGCTTCACATCTACGGTAGCGGCCCCATCGTGGTGACCGACGGAACCGTTGCCGGCGCGTTCTCCACGCAACTGGACGATATCGGTGGCGCGGCAGTTGTTGATGGCGCGGTGGAAGAGTCCGTGGCGGCTTCCACAGTCACTACCGGCTCCATCAAAATCAACGGTACCGAAGTGACCGGCATCGACCTGACCAGCACCGAAACCATGCTGGCGGATATCAACGCCCAGTCAGTGACTACCGGCGTACGTGTCTCCCTGGATGACAACGGTCAGCTGAAATTCTCCGGTTCTTCCAGCATTACCCTGGAATTGGGTAATACACTGGGTGGCGCGACAGCGAGCGCTCTGGGTATCAGCTTCAGTGACACCGCCGGTGCCGATGACATTGTCGACCCGATCACTATCGGCGCGACAATCGAGTTGAATTCCATTTCCGGCAGCTCGATCAGTGTCGAAGCCAATGACAACGGCACGCTGGCAACCGGTCTTCGCAGCCTCAACACCGACCTGAGCAGCACGGTAACAGGTTCCGCGATTTCCAACCTGAGTGTGGCCACTTTGGCCGGAGCCCAGGACGCCATCGACTCTATCGACCAGGCCCTGGAAACGATCAACGATACCCGCTCACAATTGGGTGCCATCAGTAACCGTCTCGATTTCACCGTATCTAACCTGGGCAACATCGTTGAGAAAACTTCCGCCGCGCGTTCACGAATTGTTGACGCGGACTTTGCGGCGGAAACAGCACAGTTGAGCCGGGCTCAGGTACTGCAGCAAGCATCGCAGGCGATGCTGGCCCAGGCCAACGCCCGACCCCAGCAGGTGCTGTCACTCCTTCAATAACAGTCGGGGAAAGTGATTTCCCTGATTGGAAGAGACCGAAAGGCCAGTGGCGCAAGCCACTGGCCCGTAGGTCGTTAAAATGAGGATTAACCCATGAACGAAGTAAGAGTTTCAGTAAATACCAGCCAGGTTTTGGCTGGAACTGCTGCTTCTAAGGGGGCTTTGCAAGCTCAACTGGATAACAACGGCAATAAATTGCCGGAATCAACTGAAGAAAACAAAGGTTTAACTGATGCGATAAAAACTGCTAAAGCGAAGGAGGCGGTAGCCGGGGAAGGGCTGGAGTTCGCCGTGGCGGATATGAACAATTTTGTTCAATCCATACAAAGGAATCTGCAGTTTACCGTTGATGAGGAATTGGAAAGAACCATCATCAAAGTTATCGACAGTCATTCAGGTGAAGTCATCCGGCAGATTCCGGATGAGCTGTTTCTGGAGCTGGCACGCAAGTTGAAAGAAGATGGAGAATTGCGGCTGGTTAACGCTCTGGGATAGAAAAATGGTGCCGCACGGGAAAAAGAATGCCTGTAGTAACGGCATCTTTTTGCCGTTTTGGTTTTGCGTATTTTGACGTGAACTGTTGTGTGAACTGGAGTAGTCAAAATGATAGACAACAATATTATCAAGTCTCTCGGCGCGGGCTCCGGTATCGATACCAATAACCTGGTAAAGCAACTCGTATCGCTTGAACGGGCCGGACCGCAACAACGCATTGATGAGAAGCGCGAACTCACCGAGTCGAGAATTTCCGACTTCGGGCTGTTAAGCAGCTCGCTGGCAACGTTGCAGGATGCGGCGAAAGTACTGACCGAACCGGAAGGTTTGTTCAGTAAAACCGCGGCGTTTACCGAAAGCGACGCACTGGTGCCGACGGAACTAAGCACCGACGTGCAACCCGGTGTTTATTCATTCGAGGTAACTGCTCTAGCGCAAGCACAATCACTTTCTTTTGTTTCCTTCGACAGCATTACCGATTCCGTGGGCGAGGGAACTTTAACTTTTAACTTTGGCAGTTGGGCGCGCGATGGTTCGGATAATCCGTTAACTTTCAGTCAAAACACCGACAAGGAATCCGTCACCATAACCATCGACAGTACCAACAATACCCTCAAAGGTTTGCGCGATGCCATCAATGCCGCCGACTTTGGGGTTCAGGCCAGCATCATTAACGACGGCAACGGATATCGCTTGTCGCTGCTCGCTGAATCCGGCGAGGACAACCAGATAGAAATCAATGTGTCGGAAGCCGGTGGAACCCCCACCGATACCGATGCGAACGACCTTTCCCGTTTTGCTTTCAACTCCTCGGTTACCGGATTTGAAGGGGCTGAAACTCAAGTTGGACGGGATGCGGCGTTGACCATAAACGGTTTGTCGGTTACCCGGCCGACCAATACCATCGACGATATTGTTGACGGTTTGACCCTGGATATCCTAAAGGCGGCGCCTGGCGAAAAAATTACCGTCACCGTTTCCGAAGACAAGGCTTTTGCCGAACAGAATATTCGCGACTTTGTTACCGCTTACAATGATTTCCTGGAAGCCATCAAACCGGCTTTCGGTGTGAGCGAGGAAGAAAACGAAGAAGGTGAAAAAGTCAAAATTGTCGGTTCCCTGACAAATGACGCGCTCGCCAAATCGGTGATATCCCAAATAAAAACGGTTATTGCCAGCGCCATACCGGGTCTGGCGGATTCCAATTTTACCTCGCTGACCAATGTGGGAATTCGTACCGAACTGGACGGCACGCTGAGCATCAATGAAAAGGATTTCGAAACCGCATTCAAGGATCATTTCGAGGATGTGCAAAAACTTTTTGCACCGCGAACAGTATCCTCGGACGATGCGATAACGGTAAACAGCACCGGCGAAAAAACCGCGGTCGGAGAGTACGATATTGTTATCACCACGCCGCCTTCGCGCGGTTATTACACCGGCGGTGATATTGACAATGCGGCGGTGGTGTTTCCGGATTTCGATACCACCGGAAAAGACTATACATTTAAAGTCAAAGTCAATGGAACCGAATCCGACACCATTACCATTCCTGACGGTACTTATTCGGATGAAGCATCGTTGGCGGCGATTATTCAATCCATGATCAACGCCGATGAGAATCTTAAGGCGGTAAACGCTTCGGTTACCGTTTCCTACAATTCCGGTAACGATGGCTTCGATATTACGTCTTCCCAATATGGCGTAAACTCCACCGTTAGTATCACGGAATCCAGTACCCAAAGTACCGATGAGTTAGGGCTTGCCGTGGCCGGCGGTACCGCTGGCACCAAGGTGGCCGGTACTATTAATGGCGTTGCCGGTTTTGGTTCCGCCAATGTTTTGTTGCCCGCGCTCGGTCAGCCTGGCGAAGGTTTGGCGATGATTGTCGGGGAGAATGCCACCAGTGCCACGATTAACTACTCACGCGGATTCGCCGGTGAACTGGAAGATCTGGTCGAACAATATCTGGTGGGAAATGGTTTGATTGATACGCGCGAAGCGAATCTTGAAGATACACTGGAGGACCTGGATGACGACCAGGAGAACCTGGACCGCAAGATGTCCGCTTACGAGGAACGCCTTATTCAACAGTATATTGCGATGGAGCGCATCCTTAACGGCCTGAACAGCTCCGGTTCCTTCCTCGATAATCTGGTCGATACATTACCGTTTACCGCCAGTAAAGATTAGCGAACGGTCGGGATAGTTTTCGCGACCTCGTTGTTGTAGGGGCAGCCCTTGCGGTTACCCAAACCGGGCATCCGCAAGGGCTGCCCCTACACGAAAAAAATTAGATTTCGTGGTTATCATTTTTCCGCTAAAGATTTATATTTTTTTGCCGCAATAATTACTGTACCTGTTATTCCTGGCAAAAAGAGGTTCCCGTGAATACACGACTTGCTTTAGATTCATACTCCAAGGTTCACTACAGCGCCAACGTCGAAGCCGCGTCCCCGCATAAACTTATTACGATGCTGTTCGATGGTGCCCTGGAGCGAATCACCCAGGCAAAGGGGGCAATGCAATACGGGAATGTGGAACTGAAAGGAAAAAAAATAAACTCAGCGGTCGCTATTATCGGTGGCCTTCGCCAAAGCCTTGATAAAGACCAGGGAAGCGATATAGCGGAAAACCTGGATGCCCTATATATTTATATCCAAAACATACTGGCCCGCGCGCATTTGAAGAATGACTCCGCCCTGCTCGACGAAGCGAGTTCTCTGTTAAGCCAGTTGGCTTCCGCCTGGAAAGAAATCGGTTAACCACCAATGTTCCCGTACGGGCGGACCCACGTGTCCGCCCTTTTTATTTGAAGAAGAGCTTCGCGGTGCTTTTTAGGGATGACCCTGGCGGTAATCCTGGGCAGACACATGGGGCTGCCCCTACGGCACAATAATTCAAGCAAAAAATTTAATCCAAGCAAAAATTTGCATTGGCACCATTCTTGCAGTACCTCTGTTGACTTTAATTAAACCGGCAAATTTCCGCCGCTTTATAAAATTAAAAAAACCGGAGGTTGCAATGGCACTGGCTCAAACAAAAGCTGCTGAAATTCTGCAGCAACAACAAGAATCCGTCTCGTCTCATCAAGTTATTTCACTTTTGCTCGACGGCGCCCTCGAACGGGTAACCCAGGCCAAAGCCTGTATCGACGACGGAAACTTCGAAGATAAAAACCTTATCATCGGAAAAATCATCGGTATCATAAACGGATTGCGCGGCAGCCTGAATTTTCAGGAAGGTGGCGATATCGCTGTCAACCTGGGCGCGCTTTACGAATATATGATTGACAGAATCGACGGCGCTTCCCCGGAATCCGAAGTGGACGTGCTGGATGAAGTCAGCGCGCTGATCAGCCAGGTCAAATCCGGTTGGGATGAAATCGAAATTGGTACAGTAGTGCGGGACGCGGGTTAGTCTTCCACGTCTTGTATGTAAGAATTAAATCAAGGGACAAAAAACAGTAAAGCTCCGGGCATTGAAGCCGCTAAATAGAAATGTGGTGATAATGTTTCGGAGTAGAGCTGATGTCCATTGTAGTAGCATCCCAATTTGCGTTGAAGCGCGCGCGTAGACAACTTGAAACGTCCTTTCGTCAGGGGAACTGGCAGGCGGTGCGGGAAAATGATATTGAACTGGGCAGGCTGTTGAACAAGGCGTTCGACGAGAAGGGTCGAAATACGCGAGCCCTGGTGTCCGAACTGGAAAATATTCTCGCCCTGTATGCGGATATGGTCTCGGTACTTCCCGAGCAGCAGGAGTCCACCTTTATCCGGCCCAAAAAATAACCACCTTCCATGCTTTCCAGTGCCGGTGATTAAAACCGGCAATAATCTCCCGTTATTGGTTTTGATACCTTTATCTCCTTTTCAAAAAAACCGTGTCATAAATTTGACCGCCGGCAATTAGTTGACTATTAATAAGGGTGGGTGTTGGACTGTGACCCAGTCGTCAGTTTTATGACGACGCGACCTGCCGCCTCAGGGGCGGGCCGACAGGGCTTTAACAATAGTCGTTGCTGTCTTCGTTAAAATAAACAACAGACAGAGAAACTGGATTCTTACTGATAATGCTGCGCGAAAAACAAGTACTGATTGTTGATGAAACCCCGTCCTCACTTCACGACCTTAAAGTAATATTTGATTTCCTGGGCGAGCAGGCAATAGCCACCACCAGCCATTCCTGGGCCGATATCAAGGCGCGGGAAGAATTAACCCCCGACAATGTTGCGGCGATCATTTTGGGCCAGACAAGCCAGGCGCCCGGGTTGCTGAAGCATCTTGAACAGATCCATAGTAACTTTGGCGTCACGCCGGTGATTTTGGCGGCGGATTACGAGGAAACCGATCCCGAGTGGGACCCTTATCTTCGCCACATGGTCATCTCGCGCCTGAGTTCTCCGATTACCTATAACGAACTGGTGGATGCCCTGCATCGTGGCCAGCGGCTGAACGCCGCCCAGGCAGTCAACCAGGGCGGTTCCCAGCGGCCATCCCATCTGTTCCGCAGTCTTGTCGGCACCAGCCGCGAAATCCAGGCGGTACGGACCATGATGAGCCAGGTGGCGGAAAAGGATGTGACGGTATTGATCGAAGGCGAATCCGGTACCGGCAAGGAGGTGGTGGCGCGCAACCTCCACTACCACTCCCCGCGTCGCGAAGGACCGTTTGTACCGGTAAATTGCGGCGCAATTCCGGCCGAACTGTTGGAAAGTGAACTGTTTGGTCACGAAAAAGGGGCCTTTACCGGAGCGATTAATTCACGCGCCGGCCGTTTTGAACTGGCCGAAGGCGGCACGCTGTTTCTCGACGAAATTGGCGATATGCCGCTGCACATGCAGGTGAAAATACTGCGTGTGCTGCAGGAAAAATCCTTTGAACGGGTGGGTGGCAACAAAACATTCAAAACCGATGTCCGGATTATCGCGGCCACTCACCGAAACCTGGAAAAAATGATCGAGGAAAGCCATTTCCGAGAAGACCTGTATTACCGCCTTAATGTTTTCCCGATTGAAATGCCGTCCCTGCGTGACCGGTCGGAAGATATTCCGCTGCTGATCAATGAACTGGTCCATCGGCTGGAAGCGGAGAAGCGTGGCACAATCCGGTTTAATTCGTCCGCCATTCTCTCCCTCTGCCAACATTCGTGGCCGGGCAATGTGCGCGAACTGGCCAACCTGGTGGAACGCATGGCTATTATGCATCCCTACGGCGTGGTTGGCGTGCAGGACCTGCCGGTAAAATACCGTCACGTGGAAACCAGCGAGGAAGAGGATTTCGAAATCGTTGTGAACAGCATGCCCAAGCCGTCCGTGGTGAGCGCGGGCGATACAGCGCTGCTGCCGGAAGATGGAATCGACCTGAAGGAATACATCACTGGCCTGGAACAAAGCCTGATCCAACAGGCCCTCGACAACTGCGGCGGTGTCGTCGCCAGGGCGGCGGAGCAGTTGATGATTCGCCGCACCACGCTGGTGGAGAAGATGCGCAAATATGGATTGCAGCGAGGATAGCCGCAAAAAACTGACTTCGTCCCAGGCCACCCGTGTGCTGATCGCCATGGGTGTTTTCTTTACTTCCGTCCTGGCCTTTATGGTCTGGTGGGTGGAGTACAGTTGGATTGGCAGTTTCGAGGAGCACGCCGTCAGTTTTCGTGGCACGGACTCGGCGCCGGATATCCGCTCCATCCTGAATAGCGAGAACAAACCGGTAATGGTGCACTTTGTCGATCCGGGCTGCGAGTGCAACCGTTTCAGCAAGGAGCATATCGATCACCTCACGATTATTCTGGGCAACAACGTACAAACCCTGACGGTGCGCACCGACAAGCAGGCCATCCCGCCGCAAATTAATCCGCAACTACTGGAGCAACTGGCCGACTGGCCGCCCGCCACGCCCGCCACCGCCATTTGGGACGCGAAAGGTAATCTTGCCTATTTCGGCCCGTACTCCACCGGCGCCATTTGCGGTCGCGGCAAGGACATGGTGCTGTACACCCTCAAGGAACTGGTGAAGGGAAACAACCCCCTCTGGCTAAACCAGGAAGCCGTCGGCTGCTACTGCCCCCTTTCGTAGGATGGTCCGACGCCCCTGCGTTTAAATCCGAATTGGCTGTTGTGTCATCCTCGCGTAGCGGGGTTCCAGAAAGCCCGAACCACGTCAAATCTCCGACTTCTGGTTTTTTGTTCCGCCTGTTGATTATTTAAGTTATTGAAAATAGACAATAATTTTCTCTGGCATCCCCTTTGCAATACTGTGGTTCAAAATCCAAAAACGACGAATCTTTGTCGGGAGCCAGTGTGTTGTCGAGTGCGGTATCGAACATAACCAAACACCCAGCGCGGGAAGAAAACGACGCGGAAGGTCATACTTCCGAGCGGGAAAAAATCGCCAGCCTGGAGGCGGCGTTCGCCTTTTTTAATGAAACCTCCATCCAGCTCACCAATTCCTATCAGTTTCTGGAAAAGAAAATTACCGAACTGACCCGGGAACTGGACCAGGTTTCCGCCGAAAAGGAGGAGCAACACCAGGCCAAGGAGCAGATTGCCACCCGCATGCAGGCCCTGCTGGACTTCCTGCCCGGCGGCGTTATCGTGCTCGACCAACAGGGATATATTGTCGAAAGCAATCCCGCCGCGCGCGAACTGTTGGATGACCAACTGGACGGACAGTTGTGGCGCCACGTCATCGCCCGCTGCTTTGCACCGCGCAACGACGACGGCCTGGAAGTATCCACCCGTACCGGCAAACGTATCAGTATTGCCACCAGCTCAATGGACCAGGACGGACAGATTATTCTGCTCACCGACCAGACCGAAACCCGAAAACTGCAACAAAACCTGAGCCGTTACGAACGCCTTTCCGCCATGGGCAAAATGGTATCGGCGCTGGCGCATCAAATTCGCACGCCGTTGTCGGCCGCCATTTTGTACACCGGTCATTTGTGTGACGACAACGTGGCGCCGGAACGCAAAACCGAATTCGCCAAAAAAGTATCCGCCCGGCTGCAACATATGGAACGGCAGATTCGCGACATGATGTTATTCGTCAAAAGTGAATTGCCGTTAAACGACCTGATCAGTTGCGCCGACCTGGAACTGGGTTTGCGCGAAGCGATGGAAGTGCCGTTGATGACCACCAGAAGCCAATGCGAGTGGGACAACGCGGCGCCGTCGAAAATGATCCGCTGCCACCGCGAGGCGCTGATAAGCGCACTGATAAACCTGGTGAACAACGCGGTCCAGGCGGGCGGAGAGGGCACGCAACTGAAAATCAGAATAATTCCTGATTCGGAGTCCATTACGCTGGAAATTGCGGATAACGGCCCGGGCATGAACGAGGAACTGCTGGCCTCGGCGCAGGAACTTTTTGTCACCACCAAAGCCCACGGCACCGGCCTGGGACTTGCCGTGGTGCAATCGGTAGTGCGCGCGCACGGTGGCATTTTCCATTTGGAGTCCAGCGAAGGGCAGGGAACGATCGCCCGTGTCTGGATTCCTCTATCCAATTAGAAAAACCGAATTTATAGCCGGGTAAAAACACTGGAGAAAAAAATGAATCAACAATCGCGGTTAACAGAACAACGCAAACCAAGGTTAATGGTGGCGGAGGACGATCCGGCCCTGCGCGAAGCCATCGCCGACACCCTTGAGCTGGCGGGTTTTTTGGTAGTCTCTGTCGATTGCGCGGAAAAGGCGGTGGAGCGATTGGAAAAAAACCGCGACATCGATTTAATCGTATCGGACGTAAACATGGGTGTTATGAGCGGGCACGATTTGTTGAAAAAGGTCCGCGGTGACTATGCCCATATTCCGGTACTGTTAATTACGGCGTATGCCAGTGTCAGCGAGTCGGTACAGGCCATGCGCGAGGGCGCGGTGGACTACCTCGTTAAACCTTTTGAACCTCAAACCCTGGTGGAAACGGTAAGAAAATTCTGCGGCGCGGGCGCGGTGAAATCCGACGAGCCGATTGCCATGGCCGAATCCAGCAAACAACTGTTGCAACTGGCGCGTCGTGTCGCCCAGTCCGAATCCACCGTGCTGTTAATTGGCGAGTCCGGCACCGGCAAGGAAGTGCTGGCCAAATATATTCACGACAAATCACCGCGCGCCAATAAACCGTTTGTCGCAATTAACTGCGCGGCGATACCGGAAAACATGTTGGAAGCCATGTTGTTCGGCCACGAAAAAGGCGCCTACACCGGCGCGCACAATTCCTCCCCCGGCAAATTCGAACAGGCCAACGGTGGCACCATCTTGTTGGATGAAATTTCGGAAATGGATTTGGGCCTGCAGGCCAAATTGCTTCGCGTGTTGCAGGAGCGGGAAGTGGAGCGCCTGGGCGGCCGCAAAAGCATTAAGCTCGATGTGCGGGTTATTGCCACGTCCAACCGCGATATGCGGTGCGAGGTGTCCGAAGGCCGTTTCCGCGAGGACCTTTATTTTCGCCTGAGCGTATTGCCGCTGCAGTGGGCGCCGCTTCGCGACCGTATAGACGACATCCTCCCGCTGGCGGAAAGTCTGCTGAACCGTCACGCTGCCAAGCAACACCGTTCCGGGGTTTACCTGGGCGATGGCGCCAAGGCCGCGCTACTCGGCTATGCTTGGCCGGGCAATGTTCGTGAGCTGGACAATGTGATGCAGCGGGCGCTTATTTTACAACCCGGAAACCTTATCGACGCCGCTGACCTGGGGCTGGTTACCGGCGACGGGTTCAGTGAAAAACCCACCCTGATGCAGGCAGCGACGGAACAAAAAAGTCCGGAACCGGCTTTCTTTGCTGGTGCTGGCTTTGCTGGTGCCGGCTTTGCTGCCGGTACCGGACCGGTGGCCCACCAACCGGGTTTGCCGGTTGGTGAGGAACCCGGCGCGGCACTGGGTAACGACCTGCGCAAAAGGGAATATGAAATCATTGTCGAAACCCTGCGCCAGGAAAAAGGCAGTAAGAAAAATACCGCCGACCGGCTCGGAATCAGCCCGCGTACTCTGCGCTACAAAATGGCGAGGCTGCGGGACCAGGGCTATAATTTAGAAGCGGTATCCGGGCGCTGTTAAGGGTGATTGACGGTTATAAGAAGTTTAAAACCTAGAACAAAATCACTTTTTTTATTTATTGTGTTTCGTTAATTATCTTGTAATATTGCTCCCGGAAGATGGCCGGGCAAGGTTTCCCCGAATCCCTGCCAGCCATCCAACGGGAATGGCCGAAAGGTTCGGCGTTCCGACTTTCTAAATCCTTTTTTTCTGTCCAGAGGAGTCATTGGTATGGGCGTAGAGGTTTTGGATGGTGCTCTCGATTCAAGCGGGAGTCTGGCTGACGAAGCAGTGCTGGTATCCGGTGCTCAACTCGAGCAGGTCGATGCGCGACGTCGCCTCGAAGACAAGCTCGAGGAACTTCGATTGCGTAAGGAAATGCGTGAGTTCGACTTTGACTGAGAACAGTTGATTAAGCCGGTGGTTTAACCATCGGATTAAGAACAACAATAGTTATCAGATTTTTACGCCCGGAAAAATTTTCCGCTTCCGGGTGTGTTCTTTCGGGTTACCGCCAGCGGTAGCCCACCGATAATTTTTCCCTTTTCATATCTCCTTATTGGGCAAACATATTGGTTTGCCCTCCCTGATCTTTATCGTTTCTCACGAGCCTCCGGTAAAGGCAAAACCGTGCGGAACAATTCGTAAAAGAAGGATAGAGTATGAGATATCTCAACTTTCTCTTACACTCGTCATGTTCGCGCCAGCGGAGCGCCCGCCCAGCGGCATTCCGCTGGCGCGAAGATGACCACATTCTGATTTTTTCACATGACTTATCCTCAACGATTCATCAGCGCTCGTGCCTGCGCTTTTGAGTCAACCACGCACGCTGTTTGCGCGGCCGCCATTGGCTGCGGTAAAAATTTTCCAGACAGATTTTTTCCGACGGCAAAAAACTACCGGCGGCAAGGTTTGGCCCGCTTTGTGCACTTATCCCCAAAACGCACTTGAACAGCGACAAAAAAATGTCGCCAGTAAAAAATGGTAAACCGTTATGACCGACCGTGTTGATATCAATCGCCTGTTACTGGAAATGCGCGCGCTTAAATCGCAAACGCAGGCATTCGGTGGCCCCGGCTCGATGGCGGCACGGGACGTTGCCAACAACGTGCAGGAAACCCAGGGGCCAAAGTTCGGCGAATTAATGGCGCAGGCGGTAAACAAGGTGAACGAGGTTCAGCAGACATCGAGCGCGATGTCGCAGGCTTATATCCAGGGTGATCCCAATGTGGACATTACCGATGTGATGATCGCCTCGCAAAAAGCGGGCGTGGCGTTCGAGGCAATGGTGCAGGTGCGAAACAAACTGGTGGAAGCTTATCGCGACGTAATGAATATGCCGATCTAAAATTTATTAATGTCGGTAAAAAATAAATCCCAACCAATAAAAGAGAAAAAAGATGGCGCAGACTGCTTTAACGCACGGCGGAGGAACCAGCGACCTGGTGGAAGGTTTCAGCAGCCTGAACCTGTTGCGTCAGGCGGGATTGATGATCGGTCTTGCCGCCAGCGTCGCCATCGGTTTTGCGGTCGTGCTCTGGAGCCAGGGCGAGGACTACAAGCCCCTGTACGGCAGCCTCGACCGGCTGGATTCTTCCGAAGTGGGTGGGATTCTCGACTTCAACAAAATTCCCTACAAAATTGACGGTGCCACCGGCGCGCTTCTGGTGCCGGTGGACGACGTCCACAAGGCCCGCCTGGTGCTGGCGGAAAACGGCATCCAGGGCGACAAAACCCTGGGCTATGAACTGCTCGACAAGGAGCAGCCGTTGGGCACCAGCCAGTTTATGGAATCCATACGCTACCGGCGCGGCCTCGAAGGCGAATTGGCCCGTACCATTGCCAGCATCAATGCGGTGCGCGCGGCGCGCGTGCACCTGGCTATTCCCAAACGCTCCGTGTTTATCAACGACGGGCGCGAGCCAAGCGCATCGGTTTTTCTGGACCTGTTTCCGGGCCGTGAAATCGAACGGGCGCAGGTACGGGGTATCGCCAATCTGGTGGCGGGCAGTATTCCCGAGCTGGATATTGAAAACGTCACCGTCGTCGACCAGAAGGGTAACCTGCTGTCGGTGGGCGCGGAAGATGAAAAACTGATTGCCGCTGCCCAGCACCTGGATTACACCCGCAAGGTGGAGAGCGACGTTATTCTGCGCATTCGCCGTTTACTGTCACCGATTGTGGGAGAGGAAAACTTCAAAGCGGAGGTGAGCGCGGATATCGACTTCACCGAGATCGAGCAGGCCCAGGAAATTTTCAATCCGGAACAGCCGGTGGTCCGTAGCGAACAAACGGTTAATGAACAGCGTATCGGCGGTGGCGTGACGGGCGGTATTCCCGGCGCGCTGAGCAATCAACCGCCGGTGGACGGCCAGGTGCCGGAACAGGCGGTGGCGCAAACCGGCGCCGAGGGTAACACCACCGTGCCGAGCAATACCCGCACCCAGACGACGCGGAACTATGAGGTGGACAGAACCGTCAGCTACACCATTCACGAAAAAGGCAAGTTGCGCCGGCTGACGGTTGCGGTGGTGGTCGACAACAAGGAAACCATCGATCCCGCCACCGGCGAAGTGACACACACACCCTGGACGCAGGAAGAGCTGCAACGTCTTTCCACTCTCGTGCGCGATGCGGTCGGTTATTCTGCCGAACGCGGTGACAGCGTCAATATTCTGAACGAGGCATTTATTCCGCCACCGGTGATAGGGGAACCGGAAGTGCTGCCCTGGTGGAAACAACCGGACATGATTCGCCTGATGCGACCCCTGGCCGGTGCGCTGATTATCATCGCGCTGCTGATTGGCCTGGTTCGCCCGGTACTTAAAAGCCTCGCCAGGTCCGGTTACGGTGCCAGGTCGCGCGAAGAGGAGCGCGAACTGGCCGCCCTGCAGGCCGCTGGAATCGATTCATTCGACTCGCTTTCCCACGACACCGTAACACTGACCGGCGGTGATGCGCTGGCCCTGCCGCGACCGGAGGAAGGTTACGAACATCAACTCAACACCGTTAAAGGGTTGGTGGCCGACGATGCCGGCCGTGTTGCCCAGGTTGTTAAACGCTGGATTAATGAAGAATGAGCACGCCTCCTCAACAGCCGCCGGCAAAAAAAGAAAAAAAGCCACTGAATATCAGCAAGCTCGACCAGGCTGCCATTCTGGTGATGGCGCTCGGTGAGCAGGATGCGGCGGAAGTGCTCAAGCATATGGGCCCGAAGGAGGTCCAGCGCCTGGGTACCGCAATGGCGAAACTGAACAATGTGCAGCAGTACGAAGTGGAGCAGGTAATATCCAATTTTATGGATGAAGTGCGCACCCAGACCGGCCTCGGCCTGGGCGCGGATTCTTATATCCGCAACATGCTGGTCCGCGCATTGGGCGAAGACAAAGCCAGTGGTCTGGTGGACAGGATTTTGTTGGGCGGCAGCACCACGGGGCTGGACACGCTCAAGTGGATGGACGCGCGCTCGGTGGCCGATATTATCCGCAACGAGCACCCGCAGATCCAGGCCATCGTGCTCGCCTATCTCGACCCGGACCAGGCGGCGGAAGTGCTGGATTTTTTCTCGGAGAAAAACCGCCTCGACGTGATGATGCGAATCGCCTCGCTGGACGCGGTGCAGCCGAGCGCCTTGCAGGAACTGAACAAAATCCTGGAAAAACAATTTACCGGCAGCCTGAGCGGACAAAACAAATCCATTGGCGGTTTCAAAACCGCGGCCGAAATTGTCAACAACCTGGACAGCTCCGTGGGCAGCGAACTGCTGGAGTCCATAAAGGAAGTCGACGAGGACATGGGCAACCAGATCCAGGACTTGATGTTCGTGTTCGAAAACCTGAAAGACGTGGACGACCGGGGAATTCAAACCCTGCTGCGCGAAGTATCCTCGGACGTATTGATTGTTGCCCTGAAAGGCGCCGACGACGCGCTGGAAGAAAAAATATTTGCGAACATGTCCAAGCGCGCCGCCGAATTGCTGCGCGACGACCTGGAGGCCAAGGGGCCGGTCAGGATATCGGACGTGGAAGCGGCGCAAAAAGAAATCCTTACCATTGCCCGGCGCATGGCCGATGCCGGTGAAATTATTCTCGGTGGCTCCGGCGAGGAAATGCTGTAGCCGGAATTCGGCGCAAATTCCGTAGGGGCAGACCTAAGTGTCTGCTTTTATGCGCCAGTTTTCCAGTAGGGGCAGACCCATGTGTCTGCCCATATGCACCAGTTTCACAGAATGGGCGGACACGTGGGTCCGCCCCTACATTTAATCTGAGAGCCATCGTGACCGAAATCCACAAACAGGCCAGTCGCATCCCCGTCGAATCGATTGACAAGGAAAGCGTTTCCGCTTGGGATCTCCCCTCCATTTCCAAAGACGGAAAAATTGTTCACAGCGCGGAAGCGGAAAAAAGAAAGCAGGAAAGCGAACGGGTGGAAGATATTCCCCGACCCGCCAAATCCAACGTTCTCACCGCCGAAGAACTGGAAAAAATTTCCCGTGACGCCTACGACGAAGCCTTTGCCGAGGGCAAGACCGACGGTTACAACAAGGGCCTGGAAGAAGGCCAGCGCAAAGCCTACAACGATACCCAGCACGTTTTGAATGAAGAGAGAAAAAAACTCTCCGCCATCGCCGAAGCGTTGTTTGCGCCAATGACGGAACAACAGGAAGCGCTGGAAAATGTCATTGTCGATATGACGGTGCAACTGGTTAAACATCTTTTACGCAAGGAAGTCGCCAGTGATCCTTCCGTGCTTTATCCGGTGGTTACCACCGCGCTGGCCGCGCTGCCGGCCGGCGCTAACAATATAGAAGTACACTTGAACAAGGAAGATGCGGCGCTGTTTAAATCCGCCTGCCCGGACCTGCAGCCGGATTGGAAAATTGTTGCCGACCCGCAACTTGCTTCCGGCGGGTGCAAAATAGTTACCGCTGAAAGCCTGGTGGATTACAGCCTGGAAAAACGCATGCGGGATTACCTGGCGGATATCGCCATGCAGCCGGCTGTCGCCGAAGCGGACGTGGAGCCGATTGCCTCCTATCGGAAACAACCGGAGACGACGACGGTGGAGGCAGACATTCCGCCCGCCGCTGAACCGGGCGCGGCGAATGCTGATTTTGATTTACCCGATGCGGAAGAAAATTCCGTCGATGAATTCGACGAAGAGCGTTTTGATTTTCTGAGCGACAAGGACGAACCGACGGAGCCGGACGGGCAATGAAAAATGATCCGGTGAAAAATATACCCGCGCGATCATTGCAGCAACGCCTGGTAAAGTACCGTCAGTTTTCCCTTTTGGAAAAAAAACCTGTTTGCAACGGTCGGCTTACCCGCATGGTGGGGTTGACAATGGAAGCGGTCGGCCTGAACGTTTCCGTGGGCCGGCAGTGCCGGGTGGTGCAGGACGATGGCCGCGAGATGGAAGCGGAGGTGGTGGGTTTTCACAACGAGAAAACTTTTTTAATGCCGGTGCAGAAGATAAGTGGGCTGCAACCGGGAGCCAAAGTGATTCCCGTGGACGAACATCGCACGCTATCGATTGGCGAACATCTGCGGGGCCGCATATTGAACGGCATCGGCCAGCCGTTCGATCAACTCGGCCCTGTTCACAGTAACGAAAATGTGGACTTGCAACCGAGTACTATCAACCCCCTGCAACGTCGGCCTATTGCCGAATCACTGGATGTGGGCATTCGCGCGATCAACGGTTTACTTACGGTCGGCCGCGGCCAGCGCCTGGGTTTGTTCGCCGGCAGCGGCGTGGGCAAGAGTGTGCTGATGGGCATGATGACCCGCTATACCACGGCCGATATCGTGGTGGTCGGGCTGATCGGGGAACGTGGCCGCGAGGTAAAGGAATTTATTGACCACAACCTGGGTGACGAGGGGTTGAAAAAATCCGTGGTGGTTGCCTCGCCCGCCGACGATGCGCCGCTGATGCGATTGCGCGCCGCGCAATTATGCACGCGAATAGCGGAATATTTTCGCGACCAGGGCCTGAATGTTTTGTTGCTGATGGATTCGCTGACCCGCTACGCCCAGGCCCAGCGTGAAATTTCCCTCGCCATCGGGGAACCTCCGGCCACCAAGGGTTATCCACCTTCCGTATTTGCCAAAATTCCCGAACTGGTGGAACGCGCGGGCAACGCCGACAAAAATGGCGGATCCATAACCGCGTTTTATACGGTGCTGACCGAAGGCGATGACCTGCAGGATCCGGTGGCCGATTCCGCCCGCGCAATTCTCGATGGCCACATCGTACTTTCCCGCCAACTGGCGGAAGAGGGCATTTATCCCGCGATTGATATCGAAGCGTCTATCAGCCGGGTGATGCCCAATATCGTCAGCGAAGAACATTTAAAGCGCGCGCAAAAATTCAAGCAACTGCTCGCCCGTTACCGCGCCAACCGCGACCTGATTGCCATCGGCGCCTATAAAGCCGGTGCGGACCCGGGCATCGACCTGGCAATCGAACGGTATCCGTACTTAAACGCCTATATTGAACAGGCCATTTCGCAGCGCGCCACCTACCACGAAAGTATTGAACAACTCGCCTCGGTGCTTGAGCCGGCCGGATAATGGAATCCCGTTCGTCGCGAATTAAATTGGTGATTGAACTGGCTCAGCGGGAGGAGGATAAAGCCGCGTCGCTTTTTCAAAAAGCGCAACAGGATCTGGAAACCGAGCGTCAACGGTTGAAGGAACTGGAAGAGTATTATGCCGGCTACCAGGATTATTACAGTGGTGGTGTTTCGGGCATTCGCGCATCCGACCTGCAAAAGTCGCGTTTGTTTTTACAACAACTGGCGGATGCGATGGACAATCAACAGCAACAAATTGCACGGGTAGAGGCCGCAGTCGCGCAGCGTCAATCCGCCTGGCATCTTTGCCATTTAAAACATAAATCGCTGATTGAACTGGCCGAACGTTATCGCAACGAGGAGGCGCTGGTGTTGAACAAAAAGGAACAACAGCTTCTCGATGAATGGTTCAACCAGGTTTCAACCCGAAAATAATCTTCGATGGAACAAACGCAGGACGGGTAAACTGGATTAGTTCAGGTAAACAAAGTGCCACCCGCCGCTTTCCCAACCGGAAACGTTTCGCCAAAAGTCGCATTGTCAGCTCCTTCTTTGTAGATCGGCAAAACCAGACACGGTATGACGGACAGCGTTTTAATGTTGTGATTACGACAGGGATATATGGCACCGGTACTGAATGGCTTTCTTGTCCTTCTCGCGAATGGTTTCCCCTTCCAGGTGATACTTCCGGAACACACCCTCGGCGTTTTTCAATCGCACATCCAGTGTCATTTTCTTTAAATTGGACAGACTGGCGGTGAGTTGCTTGCGCAGGTATTTTTCATCGTCCTTGTGCACGCGATCGAAGATTTCCATGTTGCGGTAAATGCTTTTTTCCAGGTCCGTCACAAACCCGAGGAGTTCCAGCGCATGGCGGTTCCAGCGGATTCTTCCCTTTTCCAGATCCCACTCAAAACCGGGATGGTGATTGACCTTTTCCTCCGTGTCGACGGGGTGAGGCACACGCTCCACCAGGCCGGATCTCAGGTTTTCAATTTCGAGTGTTTGCGAATAATTAAACACAATGGTGTCTATGTACCCGGTAAAGCCGGTAAAACTGCTGTAGGTATCCTTTTTGGTTGACTTTCCAAACATGGAGACAAAGCCCCACAGCTTTCGTTGGCAGAAGACCGGGAAATGCACACAGGTGTCCTTATCGCGCCCGTATTCCTGCTTGAACTGGCGCCCCGGAAAAGTTTCAAGCGCAAAAAGATATTGCTCGTCATCCTCGGCGATGGGGATGGAAGCCGTGTGGGTAAAAATTTTGACGTGGCGCAGGCGGGTGCGGTCGAATTTGTCCCTTACCAGTTTTGTCAGGCAGCCCACTTCCATAAACTGGTCAAAAAGCGGGGCGATACTCATTATGTGGTCCAACTCGGAGCGAACAATATTGTGTGTCAGCTCAAAATTCCCGTGAATGAGCGAGCGCGCATACTCCGGCTGGCCCGCACGGTACGGATCGGTCTCGCCGGAAACGTCGGGGCGAACTCCGGGTTCCACCAGTGTTGGCGCGATGGAAACAGTCTGTTCGCTAACATCACCTTCGGTGATCATGCTTTCCAAAAGCGATACCGCTTTTTCCGCCAGGAGATTCAGGTTTTGATCCACCCTCGGCAGGTTGGGTGTCAACACGCGCATCAACGGCATATCGTCAAAGCCGACAACTTCGATATCACGCGGAATTTTTACCCCCGCTTCTTCCATTCGCTTCACAAACCCCATGGCGGTATAGCCGGCTCCGCAAATAACACCGGTATAACTTCTGCCGAGGTTTAAAAATTCACTACCGCCGGCAAAACCACTGCTGAACAACGCTTCGGAAACGGGGATAAACTGCTCGTCAATACAATTCATTCCCCGTTCCGCATGCAGGTCGCAAAAGCGCTCGTAACGCTTGCGCAAATCGTACTGTGTTACGTCGCCGATAAATACCAGCTTTTCGTGCCCCCTCGCCAGCAGGTAATCGAAGGCGAGATCCATACCCAGCCTGTTGTCGCAACTGACGATTGGGACAGAGAGGGGAAAGTAGTCGTGTGCAATGGCAACGATGGGAATTTTGCGGCTCTGGATAATTTCAATCAGCTTTGGACTGGCGGCATTGCGTATTACCACCACGCCATCGTAATCGCTCAGGCCCAGGCCCAGGTCGAACTCACCGAAGCTGTCAGTCCGTATGGCACTGAACAGGTAGTCGCGCGACTCACATAAAAGTCGCACGTTTTCGATAATTTCCCCCATGTAATCCCCTTGCAGGTAGGGTGTGATCACACAGATTCTCAACCTGCGCTCCTTGCTTTTAGTCATTACAACTCCCAGTTGGTAAAGTCCGACCGAAAAGGTTCATACACATACAAAAGTCAAAGGATGTTTAGTAATTATAGATAGAAGACACCTTCCTGGAAGGAGGAGCAGCGTAACGCCGAACGGGTTTTCTCTCTAGTAAATGATGGTTATAAGAATAGGCTAAAAAAATAACTTTGGTTTTAAGCGAGGACAGGTGTGCAAAATATTGCCGCTTTAGCAGCGAATTGTTGCCGGTTCTTTTTGATATTAACCGCAAAAGTCGCGCAAACCGGGTTGTTCCGGGGCTGGCATACTGCTTGCTCGGCATGGGAAGAACCACACAAAGCAGACGATTACAGCAATAACACGAGGAGCCCCGATGAATCCGCTACTGCCTGAGCCGGTGATGACTCCCGGCCGCAATGCTTCCCTTGGCGCGACCGGGGCAAAAGGCGCAAAGCCCGAAACAAAAGTGGATTCGGAAGATTCCACCCGCTTTCGCGATACGATGAAAGCTAACGTATCCGAGCAACAAAAACCATCCAAGTCCAAAAACAGCGTTGAGAGGCCGCAAGACCGGGGTGGGCAGGGTGAAACCCAAACGCCAAAGGGTAGAGGGGATCAGGTATCCGCGAAAGCGACATCCCGGGCCAATACCAAATCAGAGGCGGAATCACAGGCCAGCCCTGAATCGACCGCCGACGTTGCGCCGGTTGAAGGGCAGGTGACGGTTCCAGCCAACGTTTCAGCGACCGGAACCTCGCTCACTGACGCTGCTTCGGTAATTGCTCCCTTGCGATCTGAAAATGCCGGGCCGGCCATTTCTTCAGCCCAGGGAGAGGCGGGTGAACATTCAATACAGCTGGCGCGTGAAAATTCCGATGCGGTTCGCGCCGGCTTGTCTGTTTCGCCAACGGCTGAAGCGGTAACCGGACTTTCGACCGCGGGAATGGCGCCGGGGGATGAGGGTTCATTGACAAGTCCCCTGACCGGGAATGGTCGACAAATTGACGCCACCACTGTTGTGAAGGTGGGCACCGGCAACACTGACACTACTGGAAAACCGGGTGGCGGGATATTGCAAAATGAATTGGCAAAGGCGATTGCCGCTTCTGGAGCGAACGACACTGATTTAGGTAACAAAGTCGCTACGGAAAAACCGGCGGTTGCGGTAACCACGGCCAACGCCGCGCTTTCCTTCCAGGCAGCTTATACAAAATCCAACCTCGACTGGCAATTTGCCAACCGGACACAGACACTTGAATCGGGCGTGAGCCTGGAAATACCGGGATTGTCCGGCACTTCCGGTTCGGCACAGGCGACCGGCAGCGGTTACGCGGCGATGTCCGCCGTGGCCCCCATGCAGGTTAACGAGGCGGCGGTGGACCACCGCGTTCAGATGCCGGTCAATATCAAATTTGGCCAGCCCGAATGGGCCGGAATGGTTGCCGAGCGCACCGCGATGATGGCCTCGCAAAAAATCAGTTTTGCCGAACTGCAACTCGACCCGCCGGAACTGGGGCCTCTGCAAGTGAAGGTGACGGTGCAGCACGACCAGGCAAGTGTCAATTTTGTGTCTGCCAGCCCAGCGGTGCGCGACTCCCTGGAACAAACCGCGGTGCGCCTGCGTGAAATGCTGGATCAACAGGGAGTGGACCTTGTGGATGTGAACGTTGCCGATCATTCGGACCAGCAACGCCAGGAATCCGGCGAAAGCGGCGGCAGCTCCAACGGTAAATTAAAAGCGGCGGAAAATGATGTTCCCGGCGAGAGTGGCGTCAATCTGGTGACGGTGGTCCCATCGGGCATTGACCATTATGTTTAACGGTTGACGCAATTCTCCCGTCGGGGCGAACCCGTGTGTTCGCCCTCGCCAATCTGGTGGCGGTAGTTTTATCTGAGATATTAACCACCGCCTCCGCATCGCAGGGGCAGCCCTTGCGGCTGTCCGGATAACCGGAAGGGTTACCCCGCGACACAAATATCCTGCGCAATCCTCTGGCACACCTCTTGCTCTTCCCGGTTTATTACCGACGAAAGACGGAAGTTTGACATGGCCGATAATAAAAAAGCGAACGAGTCCGACGAGGACACCGACGATAATAAAAAAAAGCAAAACAAGAAAAAAATTATCCTGCTGGCAGCACTCGGCCTGTGTGTCGTTATTGTTTCCGTTGGCAGTACGCTGTTGGTTATCAACCTGCTGAGCCCGCCTCCAGCCCCGGTAGTCGAAGCCGAAACCGCCAGTGAACAAGTCGTACCCGATCACGCGCCGGCCATTTACTATCCGCTAAAACCGCCCATCATCGTCACCTATAACGCACGCGGGCGGCAACGCTATGTCCAGGCGGAAGTGTCGCTGATGTTTCGCGACCAGAACCTGATACCGGTTATCGAAATGCATATGCCGATGATCAGGCACGAACTGATGATGATTATTGGTGGCCAGGTATACGAAGAACTCCAGACCGCCGAAGGAAAGGAACTGACACGCTTGCAGTGCCTGGAAAAAATGCGGGAGTTGCTGGAACGCGAGATTGGCGACCCCGGAATAGAACAAGTGCTTTTTGTCGGCTTTGTCATGCAATAGCACTGATGCGGTAACAGACGTGCAACAACAGACATTGCCGAATTAAGAACGAGAGGAAAAAACGTGCAGGACATTCTGTCACAAGATGAAATTGATGCGCTGCTTCACGGTGTCAACGACGGCGATATAGAAACCGAAAGCACTGTCGATCCCGGCTCGGCCAGTTCCTACGACCTGACCAGCCAGGACCGCATCGTTCGCGGCCGCATGCCGACGCTGGAAATGATCAACGAGCGTTTTGCCCGTTACACCCGCGTGAGCATGTTTAACCTGTTGCGGCGCACGGCGGATGTTTCGGTGGGCGGCATCCAGATTCAAAAATTTGGCGAGTATGTACATACGCTCTATGTCCCTACCAGTCTGAACATGGTCAAGTTTCGTCCCTTGCGCGGCACCGCGCTGATCATCCTGGATGCGAAACTGGTATTTAAACTGGTGGACAACTTTTTCGGCGGCGATGGCCGGCACGCAAAAATCGAGGGGCGGGAGTTTACCCCTACCGAACTACGCGTGGTGCAAATGGTTCTGGACCAGGTATGTGTCGACCTGCATGAAGCCTGGAAAGCCGTTAAACACATTGACTTCGAATACCTGAACTCCGAAGTCAACCCGTCCATGGCCAATATCGTCAGCCCGAGTGAAGTGGTGGTGGTCAACACCTTTCACGTTGAACTCGGTGGCGGCGGCGGTGAACTGCATATCACCATGCCATATTCGATGCTCGAGCCGATACGGGAAATACTCGATGCCGGTTTACAGTCGGATTCCGACGAGCGCGATTCGCGCTGGATTGACTCCATTCGCCGCGACCTCATGGATGCGCGGGTAAACCTCGGTTGCGAAGTGGTGCAGCGTGAAATCAGTTTGCGCGATATTGTCGACTTGAAACCGGGCGATATTATTCCGGTAAACATGCCGGACTATCACGTGGTTACCGCCAATGGCGTGCCTGTATTTCATGCAAAGCTGGGCCAGTCAAACGAAAACCTGGCGGTAAGGGTATTGAATTTTATTGAACGGCCGGCAAAGGCGGCAATCGGAGGAAAGAATAATGAGTGATCGCAATAAAACCGGTGGCACGGACGACGAGTGGGCGGCAGCGATGAGCGAACAGGAGAACGCCGAACCGGCGGTACTCGACGAATTAAAAGCAAGTGGACAAGCCGGTGGCGTGGGACAGGACCTGGATGTCATCCTGGACATTCCGGTCAGTATTTCCATGGAAGTGGGGCGTACGGCCATTACCATCCGCAATCTGCTTCAGCTCAACCAGGGTTCGGTAATCGAACTGGACAGATTGGCGGGTGAACCGCTCGATGTATTGGTTAACGGAACCCTGATCGCCCACGGTGAAGTGGTGGTGGTTAACGAAAAATTCGGCATTCGCATGACGGATGTTATCAGTCCCTCCGAGCGCATCAAGAAGTTACGCTAAGGCACGGCAGTATGAAAATCCGTTTGCTTAAATTGGCGCTGGGCATTTGCGTTTTACACTGCGGCAGTGTGGTTTTTGCTGAAACCAAAGCGCCGGCCGTGGCCAACTCGCCGATGGTAATTGCCCAGGTGCTTATCGGCCTGGCGGTGGTGACCGCGTTGATTTTTGTTTTTGCCTGGCTTGCAAAACGAATCGGTTATGGCGGCTTTATGCCGCAAAAAAATATGCGCGTTATCAGTTGCCTGATGCTGGGACACAGAGAAAAGGCCGTGCTGGTGCAGGTGGGCAAAACCCAGATGCTGCTGGGTGTGGCACCCGGGCGGGTATCGATGCTTCACGCATTCGAGCACCCGGTGATCGATACGGGCGAAGAAGGAGAGGAGGCCAATTCCGCGAATGCGCAACACAAAATTTCCGACTTCTCCCGCTATTTAAAAGAAATCCTGAAGAGCGGCCCCGAACGATGATTTACCTGTTTCCGTCGCGCGGCAAAAAAATATTCATTCGGTTATTGTTGTTAACGCTGTTCGCCATTTTTTCCAATGGTGCGTTCGCGCAAATCGATACCCAATCCGAGGCCGAAGCATTGTTGAACCAGGGTGCCGGCGGCGAAAACGGTTTTGAACCAATAGAAGCTTTCCCCGCGGTTACCGTTACCACCAATCCCGATGGCAGCCAGGAATACTCCATAACACTCCAGATTCTGGCGCTGATGACGGCGCTGACTTTTTTGCCGGCGCTGTTGATGATGATGACCTCCTTCACGCGAATCATTATCGTGTTTTCCATCCTGCGCCAGGCGCTGGGCCTGCAACAGTCGCCTTCAAACCAGATACTTATCGGCCTTTCCCTTTTCCTGACAATCTTTATTATGTCGCCGGTAATCGAACAGGTAAACCAGAACGCGCTGCAGCCTTATATCAACGAACAGATATCCGCAAACGAGGCTCTCGAGCAGACCAAACAGCCGTTCCAAAAATTCATGCTTGCCAATACCCGGGAATCCGATATCGAACTGTTTTTCCGAATCGCCAATATGGAAGCCGTGGCAAGCCCCGAGGACATTCCCTTTACCGTATTGATGCCGGCGTTCCTGACATCCGAATTGAAAACCGCCTTCCAGATCGGTTTTATAATTTTTATCCCGTTTCTGGTTATCGACATCGTGGTTGCAAGCGTACTGATGGCCATGGGTATGATGATGTTGTCGCCGTTGATTATTTCCCTGCCATTCAAAATTATGCTCTTTGTGCTGGTGGATGGTTGGGGCCTGATAATCGGAACCCTTGCGTCCAGCTTTGGGGTTTAATATAGGTTGGGGTGAACAACGTGAACCCCAACATGAAGATCGCGATGAAGCGTTGGGATTCACTTTGTTCATCCCAACCTACAGACCTGCCGGCCGTCATGTTCGCGAGGCGGGACGCCGCCCGGCGGACATCCAGCGCGTTTCGGATTTTCTGGATCCCCGCTATGCGGGGATGACACGTCGAAAAGAGCGATCGGATTTTGACACGCGTCATACCGGCGCGGAAAAAACAATTTTCAATTGGGTTAAAAAATCCCAGGCACGAGGTAAAAAAACATGACCCCGGAAGTCGCACTGGAATTATTCGGCAGGGCTTTTTTTCTCACCATGCTGATGGTATCCGTCATCGTGGGGCCCAGCCTGCTGGTGGGGCTGGTGGTCAGTACCTTCCAGGCCGCCACCCAAATCAACGAGCAGACACTCAGTTTTCTGCCACGTTTACTGGTGACCCTGTCCACGATTGTGATCACGGGGCCCTGGCTGCTACAGCAGGTAACCGACCTGTTTACCGAATTGATGCTGAACATCCCCCACGTGATTGGCTGATATGGTTTACAGCGATACGGAAATAGCCGCGTTTATTCTGCAGTACTTCCTGCCGTTTGTCCGTATCGGTGCTATGTTTATGGCAATGCCAATTATCGGGGCGCAAATTGTTTCCGCGCGCGTGCGCCTGGTAATGGCTTTTCTGGTCGCCATGATCGTCACACCCATGCTGCCTGCATTGCCGGTGCTGGAAGGCTTATCGTTGCACACACTGATACTGGTGATGCAGGAGGTGTTAATCGGAGTCGCGGTGGGCTTTGCCTTCCAGATCGTTTTCCAGGTATTCGTTTTAAGCGGACAAATTATGGCGATGAAGATGGGCCTGGGTTTCGCCTCCATGAATGACCCCACCAATGGTGTACAGACAACTGCATTATCCCAGTTTTACCTGATGCTGGTGACGCTGATGTTTGTCGCCATTAACGGCCACCTGGTGCTGATTACGATGATTGTGGAAAGCTTCCGTTCGCTTCCGCCGGGGAATATTGTGATCTCGCCGCAAATGTTTATTGAACTTGCCGGCCTCGCTTCTTGGATGTTTGCCAGCGCGTTGGTGATTTCGTTGCCAGTGTTGACTTCGTTGTTATTCGTCAATATGGCTTTCGGCGTCATGAGCCGCGCCGCGCCGCAGTTAAATATTTTTGCCGTGGGATTTCCCTTTACCCTGATCTGCGGGTTGTTGCTCGTTTGGCTGGGGCTCACCAACTTCTCCACTAATTTTGAAAATACCATGGATTACGGTTTTATTTTTATCAATGATTTGCTGCGGGTGCGCTGATGGCTGAAGAAGACAGCTCGCAGGAAAAGACCGAAGAGGCCACCCCCAGGCGCCTGGAAAAGGCGCGCGAGGATGGCCAGATTCCCCGATCAAGAGAACTCACCACTACCGCCGTGCTGTTGGCTGGCAGCATAAGCCTGCTGATTTTTGGTGGCTTCATCGCACAAAACCTGCTGCGGATTCTCGAGGTAAATTTTTCCCTGAGCCGGGAAGCCATTTTTGATACGCAGTGGATGTTCAACCATTTGGGGCATTCTTTTTACAAAGCGCTTTGGGCGTTGGTGCCCTTTTTTATCACAGTGTTAATCGCGGCGGTGGCCGGGCCCGTTGCTCTTGGCGGCTGGCTGTTCAGTGGCAAGGCGCTGGCGCCAAAACTCGATCGCCTGAGCCCCATCTCGGGATTAAAGCGGATGTTTTCAGTCAAGTCCCTGGTGGAATTGTTCAAAGCCATCGGAAAAGTTTTAGTCGTGGTGGCGGCGGCGTACTTTTTACTGCTTGCCATGAAGGAATCCATTCTGGGGCTGTCGTTTGAAGGTTTGCAGCGAGGAGTGCGGCACTCCCTTAACTTGAGCGCCTGGGCAGCCGTTATTATGTCCGCCGCGACAATATTGATTGTGGTTATGGACGTGCCGTTCCAGATTTGGGACCACGCGAAAAAATTGAAAATGTCCCGCCAGGAAATCAAGGATGAAATGAAGGATACCGAGGGCAAACCGGAAGTAAAAGGCAAAATTCGCATGCTGCAACAGCAAATGGCGCAGAAGCGGATGATGGCCTCGGTGCCCGAGGCCGACGTTATCATCACCAACCCCACCCACTTCTCCTGCGCCTTGAAGTACAACCCGGACACCATGGAAACACCCATACTGCTGGCGAAAGGTGTCGATCATATGGCGATGAAAATTCGCGAAGTGGCCAGGATGCACAAGATAGAATTTGTCGAAGCCCCCGTTTTGGCCCGCGCGATTTACCATACCACCGAAATTGAACAGGAAATTCCGCGCGGCCTCTATGTTGCTGTCGCGCAGGTGCTGGCCTACGTGTTCCAGTTACGCGCTTTCCGCAAAGGCAAGGGCGACCGCCCGGATTACCCGAGAAAGCTGAATATTCCGCCGGAGTTGCGATACTGACAGTGCCGCCCATTGCCGGAGGGGTGTTACCCGGTGTTCCTCTGTTGTTCACACTGACGTAAACTACGCTACCATACATAAGGTACCGGCATAAAATCGTGTTTGGTCAAGCCGATATCGAGATATGCAGGACCTATCTCATCATTGTCCGCAACGATGGATAACGAATCGGGTAGTGGTAACGTTCCGGGTGTCAGTAGGGATAAACCATTGCTGTGTTTGTAGGGGTAACCCTTGCGGTTACCCGGGCAGCCGCAAGGGCTGCCCCTACGCATAACCGACAAATATGAGACAGGTCTAAACAAAGGGTAGGAGAGCAATACTGTCATGGGAAATATTAAATTATCGAAAGAA
>CAYVIB010000002.1:231268-310478 GCA_964451365.1 uncultured Cellvibrionaceae bacterium | reverse complement strand
GTGCATTGGCCGCTGATACGCACAGCGCGGCAGCGGTACAGACGAGCGCCGTAACTATACTCCTGCCCGTTACGGTCCCCTTTTTTAAACATGCAAGCCTCATAGGTAGTTCCTCTTCTTGAAGTAAGAATTTATTAAACGAATCCAAAAAATAACGGGACGACTGCACTTTGTGGCCAGCCGAGTTGCCCAGGGAATAGAGCCTGAAACCGACCGCGGTATCGCGAAGCCGCGACGACAAAAGGAAAATTAAGGACGAGCGCAACCCACACCCATAAAATGAACATTTATGAGTAATCGCTTGGATTAATTTTCCTGCTTTGCTGCGATAAAACGCTTTAGAAACAGGTCTGTCCTACACAAACACAAGTCGGGTATAACTCCCGAAATTTTTTTTCAACACTTATTTATTTTTATCGCCAACACCAAATTGCCGTAAAACGGACAATTGTTTGGGTGCGGCATGACACGATTGTTATTGTCATACCTACCATTTATATTAACAGACAGGGGTTTATTTGAAATTAGACCAAGGTCTAACATCGCGTGAAATGTGACATTGAGATAAACTCCCGGGTACAAAAGTAAACGGTTACAGTTGGGGGAGGGAATTCATGAAGATCAGTATCCACATCAACTTCGCGGGAAACTGTGAAGAGGCGTTACAGTTTTATGCGGAATCGCTGGGTGGGGAAGTGGTTTCCATGCTGCGCTATGGCGATTCTTCCGCGGCCGATCAAGTGCCTGAAAAGCTCCGGGAAAAAATTGTGCATGGAAGTATACACTGCGCGAACGTTGAAATTGCGGGAGCGGATGTTCCCGGCGACTATCAGCCACCGGCCGGAATTCAGTTACTGATACAGGTTGACAACGCCGATCAGGTTAAAAATATATTCAACAGGCTTTCGGTGGGAGGCAACGTTGATATGGAACCTCAGCAGACATTCTGGTCTTCCTGTTTCTGTATGTTCAGGGATAAATTCGGTGTGATATGGGAGGTGAATTCAGCTGCTTAGGTTGTACCGATTTTTCGGCGCGAGGCAGTCCATTAAAGAATGCCAAAGAAGCATAAAGCGCAGGTAAAATATCCGCCGGCTCGTTTCCTTTTCATGTATGTTATTTCTGAAGAAGTTATCTATAACCGGCGCGGGTACGCAGGTGTTATGTTTTTTATGCATGGAGTGTTTTTTTTGTTGCTTTCCTTGGACTACAAGCAGCTTGCAGCGCGTTACAGGATACGCTTTCCGATTATATGCGCCTCTATATTTTCGGACCGGGTGGAATGGCGAATTCCGACATCAATGACGAGCTGCATCCATTGCATACCGGGGACGCATTAAACTATGGGAACAGCCAAAAGCAATACGGCATTACCACTTGGCTTTCGGGAAACATGGGACAGGTTGGTTCGACGGAGGATTTTATTCATTTTTTCAATTGCTCTTCGAAATGGCGAAATTGTTTCCCGGGAAACGTTAGATGTCATGGTAGTTCAAAAATCGACGGTGTTCGGTAGCCTGGGCTATGGTTACGGCCTTATGTTGGGCAGCACCAGTTACGGCCATGCCGGGATGTGGGATGGTTACCGCACGGAGATGACCATTGACTCGAATGGCACTTCCTTAAGCGAAGAAATCTTTTAATACCGATGCCACCGAAACCAGTTCACCTACCGGAGGCCCTTCAGAAACACGTCGTAAATCCGTCCCTGGAGGCTCTACGGGCAACTTGCTTCGCTGAACGCTCCTGCGTCGCTTGCAAGGCCGGAGTTTGTCTTCCGTGACAAACTCGTAAACCGGCAAAAAGCAGCGCTTTTTGTTTTCCCGGTTTACCCATGTTGCCGAAGGTTTCTGAAGGGCCTCCGGTAGGCGAACTTACCACCGCGATTTTGAGCAAAATTGGCTTAAGGAAGTGCCATTCACCGTTGACCCCGCGCTGGACCTGGAATTCGCGGTGCTGCCCAACGGTAGTGGCAGAACCCAACCCTATCTGGGAAAAGTGCGGGACATTGTTTATAGTGCTGGCGACTAAACCGGTTAACCATCGCACGCCGCTATGCCCTCCCTGGGATTTAAATTAATATCACCCATCTGGAACCAGTGCGGTTACCAATGGTGGTTACGGTATTTCCTGAGGAAACTGATGAGGCGTTATGAATGAAAATTAATGAGAAAGAATTTGCAAAGGAATGGATAGATGCCTGGAACTCTCACGATTTGGATAGAATTTTGTCGCACTATTCGGACGATTTCGAAATTACTTCGCCGATGATCCGGGTCGCCACGGGTATGGAAACAGGAATGCTTTCGGGCAAGGAAAATATCAGGCAGTATTGGGCCACTGCCCTGAAGAAACTACCCGGTCTTAACTTTGAGTTGGTGGATGTGGCATCAAGTGTCGATTCCGTTGCGTTGTACTACAAATCCGTCATGGGAAAAATGTCGATCGAAGTGATGTTCTTTAACGAGGCTGGAAAAGTGTGCAAGGTTGTTGCTCATTATACCGAGTCACGTTAACGTCCTGCGCTTGTTTTTTCCAAACGATTGGAGGTAAAACAAGCACGTCAGTTATTGTCTCCCGCTATCATGCCCCAAAGTTTTTTAGTGGCATTGCGAGAATCGTCCCGGGTAACGCTATAGCTTACATGCTGTTCGGGTCCGGCGTTGGGAGAAAGTTGGATTCCCCACAAAGGGTCGATTTCATTCGGTAACAGGGAGTATCGAATATCGGCAATGCGGTTTGACCCCGCCGGATATACCGAAACAAACCCGTCGGAAAACCAGCGAAAACGCGCGATATCCTTTGCCTGCCGGGAGGCGGGATCGAGCCAGGGAAAGTCCCGTGTGACGTCCAGTTTGGCAATGGACTCACCCGGCCAGATCTTATTTTCCGTCACGCCGGGTCTAACCGCGTCCACATAAAAATTCCGCTCGTGTTCGTAAATCGTTTTCCAGACAGCTTCCATATACTCGGGTCGATGACCGCGTTCGGCGGCGAGTTGCCAGCCCAGCGCCTCGGCGCGTTGTTGTTGAACAAAACCGAGAAGCAAATATGCAAAGCCCCACAACAATCCAACAAGTACGTATTTTTTTGTTTGTTTGAAAATCGCCAAAATAATGAAGGCGAGTACGGGGAAAGTAAACAAGGGGTCGACAACGGAAATAATATCAATACTGGCCCGGTAATTACTGAACGGCCAGAAGAGCTGCGTGCCGTAACTGGTACAGGTATCCAGCAGGGCGTGCGTTGCGTAGCCGATAACGGCCGGCAGGTAGATTTGCCGGAAGCTCATTTTCCACCACTTCGCAACCATGGGATACAACAGTACTGTGCAGAATAAAGCACCGATGGGAATAAATATAAGCGAATGGGTGAAATGGCGGTGATATTCGAGAGCCAGTAAAGGGTCTTCCGACGATCGGATAAAAACATCCAGGTCGGCTGCCATGCCGCCTACCACACCGATTGCTGCAATTTTCGCTAATTGGTTGGATTTGCCGTGAAGCTGCGCGAATGTCGCACCCACGACGCCTTGAGTAAAAGGATCCATTGACGCGGAAGACTCCTGAGATGTGTCAGGCCGTACTGTAGCGGATAAGTTTATGTATCGCCAGGCCTGATGCGTATAGGCGTCGGTGCCGAAGCCTCGGTATTGGGTATTGGGTATTAGGTATTAGGCAGATAAATTAACAAGCGCCGGATGGATCGTCCGGCGCTTTTATTGGGCGTGCGTTACTGAATACGGATGGGAATATACGTGCGATTGTTACTTCCGCTCATTTCGGAAATAGTATTGTCTTCATCAATAATAATTCCGAGCCAGTAATTCTGTCCGACATTCAGGTCGCTGGGAATATGCACCAGAATCGTATTGGTTGCCACATCCGCCGGATGCAGTGAGCCGAATGTACCACCGCCAATACGACGGTCGGAATAACTGATAAAGTCGTTGGTGGAGATATAAATGCCGAAACTCACGTTGTTTTCAGTGAACTTGCCGTTGTTTTCCAATGTAAATTCGGGCCGGACGTTGGTTCCCCGGGTAACGCGGAAACCGGGTTCACCATTAATGGTAACGGGAGACAGAGTACCGGTATTGGCGCTATTGCGAACGCGCACGCGGCCGTGGCTGGAATACTCCCCGCTGGCGCCGGTTCGGCGCCAGTGCGACACCGATACATCGTTAAAACTGCTCGACTGGGAGCCGTATAATACCCGCGCGCCATGCGAGGCGTCCTCGCCGAAATACGTGTTGGCGGTGCCGCCGTTGGTATGGTAATGCCGCCAGGAATCGCCCATCACGTTGTATTCCCAGTTCACATGCATCAAGCCCAGGTAGTGGCCGGCCTCGTGGTTGATAACCGAATCGATCGGACGTGCATTACCGGTGTAGGTGAAGTTACTGGATTTGGCGGTGGACGCGGTCCAGTTGCGACCGGTGGAATCCAGTACGATATCCACTTCGTCCAAACCGTAGTGCCAGCCGAAAAACCAATAGCAGTGGTAGCGCATGCGGGCTTCACCGGGCGGAGAAATGCTGGAGCCGAATACCTCGTTCTGCCCGTTACCGCTGCCGACGCCGCCGGTTTCGGTCACGTCGTTGATAACAAAGGGCGAAGGATTGCGATTGGTGGCGTCGAAGCCGCGGCGCGCGGCGGTCAGTACACTGCCGGAAAAACTCGCTGTGTTGATGCGCGCACTGGTGGAACTGCCGCCCCAGCGCAGTTTTTTGCCGCTGTCGCCATTGCATTCCAACCAGGAGGCGGCGAAACCGGGAGCCGATACAGAAAGAATAAAAAAAGCTACTAAAAACTGAAATCGTTTCATTGTTGTCATTCCTTTTAATTCAGTGTGCGAATGGAAGTGGAGTCCAGCGTGGAGGACTTGAGAGAGTGCAGCCTGGCGCTGGAGCGGTCGATACTATCCGGCTCTTCACTTTCCTGCTTTAGATCCTGTTCCTCTTCCTCGCTGATATCGGTTTTGCTATCCGTGGCGGAAAGTTGTTCCAGCCTGGGGTCAGCAATTTTGAAGCGATCCTTTGGATTGGCGGAAACAACGTCTCTTGTTGGCGGGGCGATATGGCTGATATGCTTTTCGATCAGCGCGAAAAATTGATCGATGATCATGGGTTCGGCGTATTTTTCCGTCGGTTCGGCTTCCTGTTCACCCGTATAATCATCGTTGATCACCTCATCGGCGACCGACAGTTTGATCTGGTAACTGGCGGGTGCTTCCCGTTCGTATTCCGCCCGCAGTTGCTTTAACTGCTCGTCGGTTGAGATACCTTTTTCCTTTAGTATCCGGGTCACTTCCGGGCGGCGCAACACCGCGTCGAATTCGGGGCGGGGGACGTCCATCACATTTAAATCGAAGCGGGGTTTGCCGCCGAATACCAAATGTTTTTCCGCGTCCACCAGCGGCACGCCCCAGCCGTTGTAAACCCGTTCGTCCTCTATGCGAAAGCGGCCTTCCACGCACTGCACCAGCGGACAGCCATTTTCATCTTCGCCGCCGATAAATAGCACATCGGTCTGCCCCCGTGCGAATTGCGGCGCGGATGTCACGTTATAAACACCGCCTTGTCCGTCGGCGCCGCCCGGTATTCTCAAGGTCAGGGTTTCGCCGCGGATTTTGCCGCGCAACACTTTATCCAGTTGATAAGTAACGAATGTATGGGGAAGCCCGTTGGGAGAATTTTCGCTGGGTTCCGAGTTGCGATAGACGATATCCGTCACTTTGCCATAAATAATGGCATCGGATTGTTCCACCAGAGAGTGAAGATTTTCGGCCCCATCGCCCGGGCCGTGAGCCCGGACTGCCGAGCCCGCCAATACCAGGGCGCCTGCCAGCACCAGTCGCGAAAATAGAGGTTTACGCATAATGTCAGTTCCTTCTTTTAAGTTGGGTAAAGTGTCCGTTATCTTGAAGACACGAACTTGTCCTGTGTCCGTCCTTGAAGTCCGTGACGCAGGGTTGGTCCAGCGGCGGACCAACACCGGCAGATTAAAGAAGGAGGCTGGAAGAGTAAGTGAGGTTTTACCCGTCGCGATGGTAATTTTTACCTTGCGGTTTTATTGCTGATTGTGCCGGTAGCGCGGGTAAGCGATGGTCCGACACTTCGGGCGCCCCGGCCGTTATTGATCGTCGAATCTGAAAAAAATCACGCCGCTTTTATTGTTGCCGTGGCCTTGTCCCCGCAACGGGAAAAAAGAATCCTGTTCCCGCCACTGCGCGGTTTTAATGCGAGGCGTTCGTTAACAAGCGCCCGCGCCAAACCGCGCAAGTTGCCCCGAATTGCCGCTTCCGCCAGCGTCAGGTCAATAATGTCGCGCTGGGCCTGGCTTCCGCCAAAACTGTTCGCAATGTAGCGGGCGCTATATAGATGTTCGACCGCTGTCCTGTAATCGCCTTGCCAGAAGGCGATAAAACCTTGCGCCAGTGGCAGGGCATTGCGACGTACCCAGTCCGCGGTTTCGGTTTGTTCTTCACTGGTCCGTTGCAGTTTTTCCATCAAATCTTGCGCTTCACTGTCGCGGCCGGCACCGAGGCAGGCCATTACCGCATGCCAGTCATTGAACGGATAAGTGCTGCCGTCGGCGTGATTGGCCCAAGCAGTGGCAACTTCATTCCAGCGATCACCCACATCGATACCCAACAAGTGCAGGCGCCACAGCAACGCAGAGGCGTCCACCAGGTCGAGCGCCATGGTGCTGTTCCCCAGGCGGATCGCGCTGTCGTAAAGCCCCAGCGCCAGGTCTGTTTGCCCCAGGTCCAGGTGAAAAAGGCACAGGTGCCACCAGTTGTGGACCTTGAAAAAATTATCGTCGCCGGACCAGTGCCGTTCCCGCGCTGTCATCCAGCCGATACCGTCTTCCGGTCGGCCCTGCATTTCCATTGCGTGGGCGACGGCGTGATGCGCCCAGCAGTCGAGCGGTTGCAGTGCCAGTGCCCGGCGGCCGGTCTCCTCGGCCCGGTCGTAATCACCGGTCTCTTCCAGGCCAAAAGCGTACATGCCGAGTAGCACCGCATAGCCGGGCAGGTCGGAGGTCCATTCGGGTAGCGCGCGCGCAATTCGGTCGCGAAGGTTGCGCCCGTTCGCGCGGTAAAAATCCACCAGATGACCGCACTGGAGGGCAAGCAGGTCCCGCGGATAGTCCGCATTGTGTCGGTCGAGCCGGATCGTGGTTTCTGTCCACTCACCCGCGAGCAATGCCTGCAATGCCGTTGCGTGAGAGGCTTCCCGGTCGGTCAGTTTCATGGTCTTGAGTTTTGAAAACTGTTTGCGCGCCGTCGCGGTGGCTTCCGGTTCGGTGGCCAGCGCCAGCAAATGAATTTTGGCTATCCGCGCCATGACGAATTCCGGCGTGGCTTCGAGTGCGGCCTCGAGCAGCGCGAAAGGATCGCCGCGATAAAGATTGAATGCCTCGACCGCCTGGTCGAACAATGCGGCGGATGCCGGCGTGGCGCCGGAGAGGGGGTTTCCTTGTCTGTCGGTAATCATGGTATGTTGCTCCTTTTGATTTGGTAATCGAAAAATGCCAGGTATCGGCGATTGGACACAGCATACGTCCAGCCGGCCGGGAGAAAAATATGCAAGCCGCCGGATGTTTTGATCGATCCGCCGAATTTCCACGGAGAAAACCACGATGGAAAAAATGGAAGTTCACCTGAATTTATTACACGGGATGCGTCTGAGTGGCGGTATTTTTCTCGAGGCGGATTTCACCGCACCCTGGTGTGTGGGCGCACGAGTGACCGCCGACGATTGCGCGCCGTTCGCACCTGTGCCGCGCCATATTATTGCCTATCATTATGTCTCGGCAGGCCGCATGTTTCTTTCGCTGGAAGGCGAGGCGCCAGTGGTGGTGGACAGGGGAGAGATTGTGGTTTTGCCGCGTAACGACCCGCATAGTATCGGCAGTTTGCCGGGCCTTGAGCCGGTGACCGCGGACGATCTTATCCAGACGACGCCGGAGGGAAGGCTGGCGCGAATTGTTTACGGCGGCGGAGGTGAGCCGACGCAAATTTTGTGCGGTTTTCTCGGTAACGATATGCCGCGCAACGCGCTTATTTCCATGCTGCCCCGGGTGTTGAAGCTAAATGTTATGGATGGTGCGTCGGGAGAGTGGATAGAGAGCACACTCAAATTTGCCGCGCGAGAACTTGCCTGTGGTGATGTCCAGTCGCCGGCCATTATTGCGCGGCTGGCGGAAATTTTATTTATCGAAGCGGTGCGGCGTTATCTCGCATCGCTTTCTTCGCGGCAGGGCAATCAACTGGCGGGGGCAAAAGATCCGCTGGTGGCTCGGGCGCTCGGTTTACTGCACGAGCAGGTTTCCCGGCGCTGGACAACGGAGGAGCTAGCCAAACAGGTGGGGCTTTCACGGTCGGCGTTTGCCGATCACTTTACTCGCGCCGTTGGGGAGCCGCCAATGCGTTACATCACCCGGCTGCGTTTGGAACTTGCCGCCAGCCGGTTGGCGGAATCCAGCGATTCCATAGCGCGTATTGGTTTCGATATTGGTTATGAATCCGAGGCTGCATTTAACCGCGCCTTTAAGCGGGAATATGGCGTGCCGCCAGCCACTTGGCGGAGGAACAAAACAACGGTAACTGAATAAGTGGCGTCAGGTATTTTCGTGGACGTGTTTGGAAATCACTTCCAGAAACGCGTCGCCGTATTTTTCCAGTTTTGCTTCGCCAACACCGCTTATTTGCGCCAGTTGCTGACGGTTTTGCGGCAGCAGTTCCACCATAGTCATCAGTGTGGCATCGTGAAAAATAACATAAGGTGGAACACCCAATTCCTTGGATAATTCGAGCCGCCGCGCGCGCAAGGCCTGCCACAGTTCGCCTTCCACTTTTGTTACGGATTTTTGTTTGCGTTCTCGTGTCACTTTGGTCTCGTGACGCAGCGTCAGTTGTTTTTCACCGCGCAGGATGGGGCGCGCTTTTTCCGTTAACTGCAATCCGCCATAACCTTCAATATCGACCTTGGCGTACGCGGCCGCGATAAGTTGCCGAAAAATGGATCGCCACTGATCAGCAGTGTAGTCCTTGCCGATGCCGAACACCTGTAACTGATCGTGACCAAACTGCTGTATGCGCGAATCGTTTTTACCGGTCAACACATCAATCAAATAGTTAACACCGAAGCGCTGGCCTGTGCGGTAAACGGCTGAAAGCGCCATTTGCGCCGCCACAGTGCCGTCCCAGGTTTGCGGCGGGTTGATACAGTTGTCGCAATTGCCACAGGGTATGTCCAGTTGATCACCAAAGTAGTGCAGTAACACCTGCCGGCGGCATTCGATGGTTTCGCAAAGGCCCAGCATGGCGTCAAGCTTATGCCTTTCGACACGTTTCTGCTGTTCGCCCGCCTGTGAGTCGTCGAGCATTTTTTTCAGCATGATGACGCTTTGCAGGTTGTAATTCATCCAGGCGTCCGCCGGCTCGCCGTCGCGGCCCGCGCGGCCGGTTTCCTGGTAGTAGGCCTCCACGCTTTTGGGAATATCCAGATGGGCGACGAAGCGAACATCCGGTTTATCGATGCCCATGCCGAAGGCGATGGTGGCCACGACAATAATGTTGTCCTCGCGCAAGAAACGCTGCTGGTTTTGTTGCCGGGTTTCCGGACTGAGGCCGGCGTGGTAGGGCAGGGCATTTAGCCCCTTGTCGCAAAGCCATTGGGCAATGGTTTCCACCTTGTTGCGCGACAGGCAATAGACAATGCCGGAGTCACCCGCGTGCTCGTTTTGAATAAAGCGATACAGCTGTTCTTTCGCCTGGCTGCCCGAGGAATTGATGCGGTAACAAATATTCGGCCGGTCGAAACCGCTGATAAATATTTTCGCGTTCTGGAGACTCAACTGCTGGACAATTTCCCGGCGGGTCGGCTCGTCCGCCGTGGCGGTCAGGGCGATGCGGGGAATGTCGGGGTAGCGTTGGGCAAGCACGGACAGTTGCTGGTACTCAGGCCGGAAATCGTGGCCCCACTGGCTCACGCAGTGCGCTTCGTCAATGGCGAACAGGGCAATGGAGCAATCGTCCAGCAGGTTCAGGCTGTTTTCCATCAACAGTCGCTCCGGCGCCAGGTACAGAAGATCCAGTTCGCCGGCGAGGAGTTGTTGTTCCACACGCTGGACTTCGTCCCAGCGCAGGCTGGAATTCAGGAATGCCGCGCGTACATTGTTTAGCCGCAGGCTTTCAACCTGGTCCTGCATCAGGGCGATCAGGGGTGATACAACAATGGCCGTGCCGGCACGGCTCAGGGCGGGCACCTGGTAGCAGATGGACTTGCCGGCACCGGTGGGCATAATGACCAGAGCATCGCCGCCCTGGCAGACATGCGCGACGATATCGGCCTGCTGGCCGCGAAACTCGGGGTAACCGAAGGTGGAGAGTAATACGTCTTTGGGATTGGCTGTTGCCATATTGGTTTTCACGTCCATGTGTTTTATGCTCGTTTTACCGCGGTGGATTTCTTTACCCGCGGCATTCTACCTTTTTTACCACCGGATGATAAGGAGTGGACTCATGGCTACTTATATCGCCCTGTTCCGGGGCATTAATGTGGGCGGAAAAACTGTTCTACCGATGAAAAGCCTGACGACTATTATGGAAGAACAGGGATGCCGGAATGTGAGGACCTATATTCAAAGTGGCAACGTGGTGTTCGACAGCGCGAAGCAGGCCGGCAAACTTGGTGAACAAATCAGCTCCGCCATTTCGCAGGTTCACGGGTTTAAACCCAAGGTCTGGTTGCTGACGGAAGCGGAACTGCGGGACGCGATAGATCATAACCCTTTCGATACCGAAGTCGGCAAGGCTTTGCATTTCTTTTTTCTTGAATCGGAAGCGAAAAGAGCCGATCTCTCGATACTAAAACCCGTTCAGAAAGAAAGCGAAAAATTTAAATTACACAAGAAGATATTTTACTTGTTCGCGCCGGAGGGTATTGGCCGTTCAAAGCTGGCGGAAAAAATTGGCCAGGCACTCGGTGTTGATGTCACCGCAAGGAATTGGAATACGGTGAATAAACTTCGGCTGATGGTTGAAGAAAAATAGGTAGTATTGAGTTGGCTCTTCATTAATGATCCGCAAGAAAAGCTTTTCTCTTGGCAGGCGACGTTTTTCAACTTTTGGAGAAAACCACGAGTGTATATAAAGATAGACGATCTGGCAGGCCCGGAAGTAGCTGAATTGTTAAGTGAACATCTGCGCTCCATGGCTGAGCATTCGCCACCCGAAAGTGTACACGCCCTGGACCTGGACCGGCTGCGGCAGCCGGAAATTACGTTTTGGACGGCCTGGGAAAACACTGAGCTGCTCGGTTGCGGTGCACTGAAAGAGCTGGACGCCTCCCACGGAGAAATAAAATCCATGCGCACCGCGACACGCCATCTCAGAAAAGGCGTGGCGGCGCGCATACTGCAACAAATCCTCAATGAAGCGACCCGGCGCGGCTATCACCGGTTGAGCCTGGAAACCGGCTCTCCGGAAGCGTTCGAACCGGCGCGGCAGTTGTATGTCCGTTTCGGCTTCACCTTCTGCGAACCATTCGCTGATTATGTGGAAGATCCTTACAGCGTCTTTATGACAAAGGGGCTTTAGGCTGGCGTGTAATTTCTTAAATGCTGATGACGCCATAACAAGGTAATACACGCCATTATTGCCGTCATGTCCGCTCTCCCACCGCTTGCGTTTAGCAATGAGCGGAAAACAAACTATGCTCAAGAAAAACCAATAAGGACTTGAGCAAAATATGAGTGTGGGTAACAGAGAAAGCGCACATCCCCAGTTGGATGTTTTCATCTTTAAGCTGACTTGTTTTTTCTGGCTGGGCTGTCTCGCCTGGATTTTTGCCGAGGGAAATTGGGAACTGGCGGTTTTTGCCGCCGTTGTTTTATTGCCCGTGGCGTACTGGGCAGGTGTAATCAACGCGGGAGAGTCGTTTTCCCGTCATGTCCTGGCGGCTGTTCTCAGTTTACTCACCTCAGTGCAGGTAATCCAAAGTGGCGGCATGGTGGAAGCCCACTTTGGTTATTTCGTTACCGCGTCAGTATTTTTTATTTATCGTGATGCTGTTGTCTTTATTACTTTGCTGGCTGTTGGCGCCGTTGCCCATTTGGCTTCTTACTTTGCGCAACATGGCGCGGTGGATGGTTTCGCTTTTTATCATCCCGACAACTGTACGTTGATCATCGTGATGGTGCATGCTGTCTATCTTTCGCTGCAATGCGTAGTGCTGGGGGCGATAGCGGATTCCGCGAAAAGCGACCAGGAAATGACGGAGGCTTTTTCCGCCATTATAAAAAACCAGGACAATAAACTTAACCTGACGGTTCGCTCGAAGGACTCAAGCGGTGTTGGCGCCGGTTTTAATAAATTGATGGAGTCATTGCAAACCTCAGTCAAATCAGCCAGCGATACGGCGCGTGTTGTTGATGATAAGGTGCGGGATTTGTTCGAAAGGGTGGGCTCAATTGACGGCTTGACCAAGGATGAATGCGAACGTACCGCTGAAATTGCGGCGGCAACCGGCCAGATGGCGGAAACCGTTTCAATTATGCTGCAAAATATGAAATCAGCGTATCAGCAGGTCGAGGAGTCGGCACAGGCGAATCAGACCGCGCAGGAAAGCCTGTTGGTAAGCCAGCGGGCGGCTGAACAGATGGACCGGTTGATCCAAAAATCCAACGCAACCGCGCAGTCGCTGTCCGAATATACCCGAAGCATCGGTGAAATCCTTAACGTGATTAACAGCATCGCCGAACAAACCAACCTGCTGGCGCTAAATGCCGCAATCGAAGCTGCCCGGGCGGGCGAACAGGGCAGGGGGTTTGCGGTAGTGGCGGATGAAGTGCGGGCGCTGGCCACACGGACACGGGAATCCACCCAGCAAATTGAGGCCACCATGGCGGATCTGCAGTCCGCAAGCCAGGAGGCGGTGGAAATTATGGAATCCTCGCACAGCCATACCAAGGTGAGCCTTGAGCAAATGAACGTGGCGGTCGGCCAGGTCAATATTGCGAAGGACCGCACCCGACGCCTGGCGGATCTTAATTCCACCCTGTTGACCGCAATCGAGCAGCAGGATGTTGCCAGCAAGCATATCGCCCGTCACTCCAGCGAAATCAATGCGTTGATCGAAACGCTGGTGGATCATGTTCAGCAGGCGCGCCTCGTTGGCGGCGAGATAAAAGACCACTCCGGCGTGTTGCGACAACTGGTGGCGGCATTCAACTATTAGTAATCCGTCGCAATCCTTTTTTTAGCCACCGACAGTTATTGGCAGTGGGAATGTTTATCATGTGTTTATAACATGTGAGGACAATCCGATGCTGAAAATTGGTTATAAAAAAGAAATTTAAAGCACTTTATACCCCGTCCGCCAAAACTGTGGCGGAAGTCGACGTCCCCAAAATGAATTTCCTGATGATTGACGGTGAAGGGGATCCAAACACCTCGCAGTCTTTCCAGGATGCTGTTGCCACGCTTTATCCGCTTTCCTATACACTGATGGTGAAGAAAGGCCCAATCGGATTTGGATTACGGCGTTATGCCACTGGACGGGTTATGGTGGGTGGATGACACGACAACATTCAGCGTGGATAAAAAGGCTGACCGGAAGTGGATATTGATGATCATTCAACCGGAACTGGTAACGAAAGATCTGGTCGACGTGGCTTTTGAAGAAGTGAGAAAAAAGAAAAATCCAACAGCTTTATCCCGTGTGCGTTTTGAAGCCTTTGCGGAAGGGCGGGCAGCACAGATAATGCATCTGGGGTCGTTCAGCGAAGAAGACCCCTCCGTGGAAAAAGTGCACGCGTATATTCAAGAGCGGGGGGAACGATTAACCGGCAGGCACCACGAAATTTATTTATCCGATATTCGCAGGGCCGCGCGGGAAAAAGGGAAAATATAATTCGTCAGTCGATGGCCTGACCCGGCTTGTTGTGTGCCTGGTTTGTTGTATGCAAGAGCACCTGAATTTGATCGGAATCAAAAAGGCTTTCATTGCTTAAAACAGGCCTCTGTTATTTCCGCCACCTTCCCGGTAGAATCAGTGGCCGGCCATATTGGCCTGACCATTTATTTTGATTGGAGACTGGAGCAGGGTCGATGAGAATAGCCGTACCGCGCGAGCGCCGCGCCTACGAAAAAAGGGTCGCCGCCACGCCGGAGACCGTAAAAAAATATATCGCATTGGGGTTGCAGGTTTGGGTGGAAACGGGGGCGGGCGAAAAAAGCCGTTACCCGGATGCCAGCTATGAAGCGGCCGGCGCCAAAATAGTTTCCAGTCCCGCCGATCTGTATTCTGATGCGGACATCGTATTAAAAGTACAACGCCCCGTATCGGCCGGCGAAGGTGACACCGATGAACTGGCGTTGATGAAAAAGGACGCCCTGCTTATCGGCATGTTGTCCCCTTACAACGCGCCTGACTCGCTCCAGCAGTATGCCAGTTCGAACCTCACCTCCATTGCCCTCGAACTTGTTCCACGCATAACCCGTGCGCAAAGCATGGATGTGCTCAGTTCCCAAAGCAACCTCGCCGGCTATCGCGCGGTTCTCGACGCCGCCTACATCTACGAGCGCGGCATGCCCATGATGATGACTGCGGCCGGCACCATCGCACCGGCCCGGGTAATGGTGCTGGGAGCGGGCGTTGCCGGCCTGCAGGCTATTGCCACCGCCAAGCGCCTGGGTGCGATTGTTTCCGCGACGGATGTGCGCCCCGCGGCGAAAGAACAGGTGGAAAGCCTGGGAGGCAAGTTTGTGATGGTCGATTCGGAAGAAACCCGGGAGGCGGAAACCGCCGGCGGCTACGCAAAGGAAATGAGTGAGGATTTTAAACGAAAACAGGCGGCCCTGGTGGCGGAGACTTTGAAAAAACAGGATATCGTTATTTGCACGGCGCTCATTCCCGGTCGCAAGGCACCGGTACTAGTGACCGACGAAATGGTAAAAAGCATGCGGCCAGGTTCGGTAATCGTTGACCTTGCCGTCGAACAGGGAGGTAACTGCACGCTCTCCAGGCCGGGCGAGATGGTGGATGTTGATGGTGTTTCCATTATCGGTCACTACAATGTTCCCAGCCGGATTTCGGCGGACGCCAGTGCGCTGTATGCGAAAAACGTTTTGAATTTCCTGACGCTGCTGCTGGAAAAGGAAGGTGAGTCAGTCAGGCTGGTTTTGAACGAGGAAGATGAAATTCTTGCCGCGACTACTCTTACACGTAACGGCGGTATTGTTCACAAAGCATTTAAGCCGGCGACAACCGGGGGGGACAGATAACCATGCACGCCGATTTTATTTCGCAACTTTCAATTTTTGTGCTGGCAGTATTTGTGGGTTACTACGTGGTGTGGAGTGTAACCCCGGCACTGCACACGCCGTTGATGGCACTGACCAATGCGATCTCCAGTGTGATAATTGTCGGCGCGATTATCGCGGTCGGCCCCGAAGGTGCGGGACTGGCAAAAACGCTGGGATTTATCGCAATCATGCTGGCGGCAGTCAATATTTTTGGCGGTTTCGCTGTTACCCAGCGTATGCTGGCCATGTATAAAAAGAAAAAGTAAACGGAGGTCTTTGTGCAAATTCAGGAATCTTTTACCGCCTTGGCTTATCTGATTGCCGCTGTACTTTTTATTCTGGCTCTTAGAGGGTTATCCTCACCGAAAACGTCCCGCACTGGCAACATCCTGGGGATGTTGGGTATGGTGATTGCCATTGGCACCACGGTACTCAGTCCGGATATCACGTCTTACCTCTGGATTTTAATCGCACTGGTTATCGGTGGCGCCTTTGGCCTGCTTATCGCTTCGCGTATTGCAATGACAGCGATGCCGCAATTGGTGGCAGCCTTTCACAGCCTCGTGGGTATGGCGGCGGTATTGGTAGCCGGCGCGGCATTCAGTAATCCAGCGGCGTTTCACCTGGTTGACGCCACGGGACAAATTTTTGTTGCCAGCCGTGTTGAAATGGGATTGGGTGTGGTAATCGGCGCGATAACCTTTTCCGGTTCCGTAGTCGCGTTTACCAAACTTCAGGGATTGGTTTCCGGTGCACCGGTGGTGTTCAAGGGGCAGCATTCGCTTAACGCCCTGCTTGGCCTCACCATTATCGCGTTGATCGCTTATTTTTGTTTTGAACAGGCGCCGTGGGTTTTCTGGACCATGACCGCGTTGGCATTTGTTGTGGGTGTGCTCATTATTATTCCCATTGGCGGTGCCGACATGCCGGTAGTGGTTTCGATGCTCAACTCCTATTCCGGATGGGCCGCGGCGGGCATAGGCTTTACCCTGCACAATAGTGCCTTGATTGTTACCGGCGCGCTGGTGGGCTCTTCAGGTGCGATTCTCTCCTACATTATGTGCAAGGGGATGAACCGCTCGTTTATCAACGTGATTCTGGGCGGATTTGGTGCGGACGACAGTCAGCAAGGTACGGCCCGGGTGGAGGATCGCCCGGTCAAGCAGGGCAGTGCCGAAGACGCCGCGTTTATTATGAAAAATGCCGGTTCCGTCATTATCGTGCCGGGCTACGGGATGGCGGTTGCGCAGGCGCAGCACGCGTTGCGCGAATTGGCGGACGAATTAAAAACAGCCGGAGTGAAAGTGAGTTACGCCATTCATCCGGTAGCCGGCCGTATGCCGGGTCATATGAACGTGTTGCTGGCCGAGGCCAATGTTCCCTATGACGAAGTTTTTGAGCTGGAAGATATTAACAACGAGTTCCAACAAACGGATGTGGCGTTTGTTATCGGCGCGAATGACGTAACCAACCCCGCGGCGAAAACCGATCCGTCCAGCCCCATCTTCGGTATGCCGATTCTGGAAGTGGAAAAAGCCCGCACGGTTTTATTTGTTAAACGCGGTATGTCCGCGGGTTATGCAGGCGTGGAAAACGAATTGTTTTTCCGCGATAACACCATGATGCTGTTTGGCGACGCCAAGAAAATGGTGGAAGGTATCCTGCGCAACCTCGATTGATTTGCCGGGAACAGCAGCTTTCTGCTGTTCTCGTTTTTTACTTTAATGACACCGGCGGTTTAATCCATTTCGTCAGGTTGTTCACCACCGGTTGGTTTTGGTTTCTGACGAAATAACTGTCCTGTTCCGCGGTATCTTCGAAAGCCAGTCCGCGTCGATTACCATCCCACGATTCTGGTATTGGGAATTTAACGGTGCCAGAATGACTTGCTGTACGTCATGGCAGGGCATAAACCAACACACGGAATTAAAGAGGAATGACAATGCTTATTTTGATTGCCGGATTGATTATTTTTCTGGGTGTGCACTCGGTTGCCATTGCGGCGCCCGGATGGCGGAATGCAATGGTGACAAGAATCGGTGAGCAACCGTGGAAAGGCTTATACAGTATTATTGCCCTGGTGGGGCTGATACTGGTGATTTATGGCTATGTTGTGGTTCGCAAGCAGCCTATTTATCTTTATGTGCCTCCCGGCTATTTCCGCTATATCGCGATGCTGCTGATGCTGCCGGTTTTTCCGTTGTTGCTTGCCACTTACCTGCCGGGAAAAATCAAAACCAACGTTAAAAACCCAATGCTGGTGGCAGTTAAAGCCTGGGCATTGGCGCATCTGCTGGTTAATGGAATGCTGGCGGATGTTCTTTTGTTTGGAAGTTTTCTTCTCTGGGCAGTGGCCGATACCATTTCTATAAAAAAGCGTCCTCCGAAAGCTATTCCCGCACTGCCGGCGGGGCGATTTAATGATGTGATTGCTGTCGTGGGCGGATTGTTACTGTATGTGCTGTTCGTTTTCTGGGCACATGAATGGCTTGTTGGCGTCCGGCCTTATTAGTTCCAGTGGTTAGAGGCTCCCGAGCATTTAACCTCGCCCTGGCGCTTCACCAACCGGATCAAAAAGATCCACCTCCATATTCTTTGTAGACTACCTCACCTCCGTCCCGGCGGTGAGGCCAATTCATGCTGGGAAGGTTAAAACGGTAAATTTCCGAATCGGCCCGCACCACGCTTGAGCTTCCTGTCCGATATAGATCAGGAGACATTTGCAACATTCGTTGTAAATTCTTCAACATGAATATTTTTTGGCTTTTCGACACCGGGACCGGGTTGGGTAGCCCTTCGGTTTAAATTTTGCATTTTGCATAATCTTGATATCGATTCAGGAGAAACGGCGTGAATGGCGACAGGGCAATAAACCAGACTGAGTCGGGATCGCCACTACGGGGATACCGTCTTTTTCGCATTTTCGGTTTTGAAGTAAAACTGGACTTGAGCTGGTTGCTGCTGGGGCTGCTTATTACCTGGACCCTGGCGAGGGGACTGTTCCCGGCGGATTATCCCAACCTGGCGGAAAGTGCCTACTGGTGGATGGGCTTGATCGGCGCGTTGGGCATTCTTTTTTCCATTGTTTTCCATGAATTGTCGCACTCTGTCGTTTCCCGCTATTACGGTTTACCTATTCGTGGGATAACGTTGTTTATCTTTGGCGGTATGGCAGAGATGGAAAAAGAGCCTGCCAGCCCGAAGGTGGAATTTTTGATGGCGGTCGCCGGCCCGTTGGCAAGTTTCCTCCTGGGATTGATTTTTTTCATACTGACGTGGTTTTTTACCTTTTCCGGCGTACCCGTGCCGGTGGTGGGTGTTCTTCATTACCTGGCGGTAATTAATGTCGTGCTTGCTGTTTTTAACCTGGTGCCGGCGTTTCCGCTGGATGGCGGGCGTATGTTGCGCGCCGCGCTCTGGCATTGGAAGAAGAATCTGCACAGCGCCACGCGTATCGCGAGCACGTTTGGCACCACGTTCGGTCTGGTGCTGATTGTTTTGGGTGTGCTTAACCTGTTTCAGGGGAATATCATCGGCGGCATGTGGTGGATTCTGATTGGTATATTTTTACGTGGAGCTGCCAATGCATCTTACCGGCAACTGGTTTTTAATGAGGCGTTAAGTGCTAAGCCCGTCAGCCAATTTATGAAAACCGATCCGGTAACGGTTTCGCCGGCACTGACAATTGCCGACCTGGTGGAGAATTACATTTATCAATACCACTATAAGATGTTTCCGGTTGTGGAAGGGGGCACGTTGTCAGGTTGTATTACAACCCGACAGGTAAAGGATATACCTCGCGAGCAGTGGCGGCAGAAAACCGTTGGTGATGTGGCTGAGCATTGTTCGCCGGAAAACACTGTTCCACCGGAAAAGGACACGGCTGAGTTGCTCTCCCTTTTGGCACGGCCCGGAGCAAATTCCCGCTTTATGGTGGTGGATAACGGGCGTCTGGTGGGAATTATCTCACTGAAGGATTTGATGGAATTTATTTCCCTTAAATTGGAACTCGAATCGGAAAAATAGCTGCCGAGAGGAAAATTCTGGTAAAGAAAGTGCAAAGGAAAGCAATATCGTTCGAATGGCTGACCTAATTGGAGGCAATAATGGCGACGCTAAAAGTAATTGAGGTTCTCGCAGAGTCTGAAAAAAGCTGGGAGGATGCAGCGCAGTCCGCGGTAAGGAAGGCGGCTTCTTCGTTGCACAATATAAAGTCGATTTATATCAAGGAAATGGAAGCCAAGGTTGAAGGTGACCAGATTCGCGAGTATAGGATCAACGGAAAGATTACCTTTGAATTGGAATAGGTATGGATGCTGACCTTTCCTCCTGGCGGAGGAAGGTGAGTTTCTACTGGAGTTGGAAAAAACATGCCTGAGCTGCCCGACTTGGAGCTTTACAGTAAGGAGTTTAATTCACAGGGACTGAACCAGACGATTAAACAGGTTCAGGTCGACAGTGAATCCCTATTGGCGGACATTTCAGCCCAAGGACTGGGACGGGCGTTGAAAAGCCACAGGTTTGTATCCAGCGAGCGCTACGGAAAATGGCTGTTTTTATTGCTGGACAATGAAAAGTATTTGGCTATGCACTTTGGCATGACCGGTAAATTGGTTTACTACGAAAACAGCAAAGCCGCGCCGGGTTTTACCCGGCTGACCATCTTATTTGATAATAACCACAACCTGGCTTACGTTTCCCGCCGCCAGCTTGGTCGCGTGCATTTGGCGGACTCCAGGGAGAGTTTTATCCAAAGTAAAGAGTTGGGGCCCGATGCGCTGACGATGAGTGAAAAGCAATTCCTGCAATTGGCGACAGAACACCGTGGAGGCGTCAAAGCCTGGCTGATGAATCAGCATATTTTGGCCGGCATCGGAAACGTTTATTCAGACGAAATCCTGTTCCAGGCGCGTTTGCACCCAAATTGTCCATTGTCAAACCTGGACCAGACGCAACTGCGCAAGTTGTACAAAGCGATTCACTCTGTGCTGACCACTGCCATCAAACACAATGGCGATCGCAAAAACCTGCCCGCATCCTATCTCACTCCGCAGCGAAAAAGTGGTGGCCAGTGCCCTGGGTGTGGCGACAGGGTTGAAAAAATGAAAGCGGCCGGGCGCGAAGCCTGGTACTGCCCCAAGTGCCAAAGCGAGGACGCCTGTTAACAGCTTCGGCTGGATTAACGGTTGCGCTTACATGGGACGGACAGGCACGAACACAGGCAGACGCAAGCCCCCATGAATGATGTCACTCCGGATGGAGAGCAGCGTATTCGGCAATACAGGAATGTAGCGCTACTCCGGTCTTAAGCTCGGGGAAAAAAGGAAAAATTGGTTTTTGAAAAGGTGACTTATTCGGATTTAGGAATATTTCGCCGGAGATTTTTCTTTTCACTGTGGCGGCCTTTTTCATCCAGTCGCCGCCGTTTGGCCTGCCGGCTTGGTTTGGTGGCGATACGCTTCTTGCGCACAACCGCCACGCTACGGATCAATTCCTTGAGGCGGTTCAACGCATCGTCCCGGTTCTTTTCCTGGGTGCGGAATTGTTGCGCCTTGATAACTATAATGCCTTCCTTGTTTATTCTCTTGTCTTGCACATTGAGTAAACGCCACTTGTAAAAATCCGGAAGAGAAGAGGCGTTTATGTCGAATCGCAAATGAATCGCCGACGAAACTTTATTGACGTTCTGGCCACCCGCTCCCTGGGAACGGATGGCGGTCAAGTCAATTTCGTTATCCGGAATGGAAACATTTTGCGAGATTCGAAGCACAATAAGCCAAAGCCGTTAGCGAATATATTTGCACAGATACGCGGTATCCACCGGAACCTTCAGGCAAAAAGACTGATTGGCTTCCACTTCGAATACCTGGCCGTTAATAAAGGACTTCCACTCGTCGCTACCGGGTAGCTGTACAATCAATTCGCCACAGACGACTTCCATAACTTCCTTGCAGTCCGTGCCAAAGGTGTATTCTCCCTTGGCCATCACACCGATTGTCGCGGGCAATGTATTGGTATCAAAGGCAATGGATTTAACCTGGCCATCGAAATATTCATTTACTTTTAGCATGATAGTTCCGTTTTTTTTAGGGTTGGATTTGGGTTTTTTAATTTGGATCGGGCTTTCCTCCGTGTCAGCCACTCCGAACAGGGCTGCTTTTTCTTCGATGCCGACTTTTCCCGGGTCGTCCGAAGGGCCGGCGTAGACCACGCGATTGCGACCGGACGCCTTGGCTTCGTATAGGAGTTTGTCCGTCCGATCTATGAATTCCTGCACGGTCTCACGGGATCTGGTGCTGTAGGTATCCAGGCCGATACTGACGGTAAAAAACAGTTCTTCACCCTCAAGCGCCAGGCTGGACTGTTCCACATTCTCACGAATACGTCGTGCAACCTGGATGGCCGGTAAATGCGGCGTCGACGGTAGCACAATTGCGAATTCCTCTCCGCCATGGCGGCAGGGGATGTCCAGTTTCCGGGTGGTGCTCCGGATAATGTCGGCAATATGCTTCAATGCCTGGTCACCTACCACATGGCCGTGGGTGTCGTTCACGGATTTAAAATGATCCAGATCGAGAATAATGAGCGCGGTGGGGTGCAACGTGCGTTTGGTGCGCTCCATTTCCTGTTCAAGCGCATCGTGAAGATGCCTGACATTGTAGAGCCCTGTCAGGTGGTCCGTTCTGATCGTTTCCTTCAGTTCCTCGTTCTCGCGACGCAGGCGGGCAACATCGTCGTAAATCGGGCATGTCTTTTTTCCCCGGGGACAAGGTTTGTCCGATGCGCTTTTGCTTGCCATCAGTTATGAATTCATTGCGTTGCTGACTACCGGTTTACTGTCTTATCAGGACAGTCTGTCCCTGAAGTCAGCATACCCGAATTGCCTGACGATGCGAAGCTCATCGGTTTTGCTGTTCCAGATCGCGATATCCGGTAGATTGATTCCGTTAAAGGTGGTGTTTTTAACCATGGTGTAAATTGCCATGTCTTCAAACGTCAGGCGCTGGCCCACTTGCAGTGGTTGGTCGAAACTGTAATCGCCAATGACATCCCCCGCCAGGCAACTGGGGCCGCCGAGACGATAGGTTACCGCCTTTTCGTTTGGCTCGCCGGCGCCGGTAATTACCGGGCGGTAGGGCATTTCCAGCACGTCCGGCATATGGCAGGTGGCGGAGGCGTCGAGGATGGCGATCGGCATATTGTTGTGAAGTGTGTCCAGGACTTCGGCCACGAAAATTCCGCATTTGAGCGCAATGGCTTCACCCGGCTCCAGGTAAACCTGCACATTGTACTTTTGGCTGAATGCCCTGATCCGTTCGATCAGCGCGTCCACCTGGTAATCCGGACGCGTGATATGGTGTCCCCCGCCGAAATTCACCCATTCGAGGTCCGGCAGGTAGGCGGCGAATTTCTCTTCCACCACGTTCAGTGTCCGTTCTAGGGGTGCAAAATCCTGCTCGCAAAGCGTGTGAAAATGCAAGCCGCTGATGCCGGTCAAATCCTGCGATTCAAATGCGGCGATCGGGATGCCCATGCGCGAGCAGGGCGCACAGGGATCGTAGATCGGTGTGGTGCCTTCCGAATGCTCAGGGTTAATACGCAGGCCGAACTTGAGGTCCGGTTTTTCCTTTTGTTTGGCCTGTGCCCGTTCCTTATAGGTTTGCCACTGGGAGAACGAATTGAAAACCACGTGGTTGGACAAGTCCAGGATCTGGTCAAAGTCCTGTGGCCGATAGGCGGCGGAATAGGTATGAACTTCGCCACCGAATTCCTCGCGTCCCAACCGGGCTTCGTTCAGGCCACTGGCGCATACGCCGTAAAGGTAGCGCATGACCAGCGGCGCAAGGGAAAACATGGAAAACGCCTTTAACGCGAGCAGTACTTTTGCGCCGCTTTCGCTCTGGACACGCGCCAGGATTTTCAGGTTTTCCTCGACTGCAACTTCGTCAACCACGTAACAAGGGCTCTGCACCCGGGCAGTGTCGAATTGTTTGAACGCATTCGACATCAGGTGGCGAGCCCGGTTGATTCCAGTTCCGTTACTGTCCACGGCAAGCCGTACAGGTTCAGGTCGTTCATAAACGGGTCCGGGTCAAGCTGTTCCATATTCCACACGCCGGTTTTTTTCCACCTGCCTTCGAGCATCATTTTCGCGCCGATCATGGCCGGGACGCCCGTGGTGTAGGAAATCGCCTGGGACTGAACTTCCCGGTAGCACGCTTCGTGATCGCAGATGTTGTAGATGTAAAAGGTTTTTTCCTTGCCGTCCTTAATGCCTTTCGCAACGCAACCGATACAGGTGCGGCCTTTGGTCAAAGGCCCGAGGCTGGACGGGTCCGGCAGAACGGCTTTTAAAAACTGCAGTGGAACAATTTCCACACCGTTATAGTTAACCGGTTCAATGCCTGTCATGCCGACATTCTGCAATACTTCCAAGTGTTTTAGGTAGTTCTCGGAAAAAGTCATCCAGAACCGGGCCCGCTTGATGTCGGGAAAATGTTTGGCAATGGACTCGAGTTCCTCGTGATACATCAGGTAAATATTTTTCGGGCCGATCCCTTCGGGAAAATCATAGCAGTCCTTTACCGACAACGGATCGGTCTCCACCCACTTGCCGTTTTCCCAGTAGCGTCCCTTGGCGGTCACTTCGCGGATATTGATTTCGGGATTGAAATTGGTGGCAAACGGTTGACCGTGATCGCCCGCGTTGCAGTCGATAATATCCAGTTCGTGAATTTCATCGAGATAGTGTTTTTTGAGGTAGGCGGTATAGACGTTGGTAACGCCGGGGTCGAAACCGCTGCCCAAAAGCGCCATCAGGTTGGCCGATTTGAATTTGTCATTGTAAGCCCACTGCCATTTGTACTCGAACTTGGCTTCTTCCGGTGGTTCGTAGTTGGCGGTATCCAGGTAATCAATGCCGGCATTGAGGCAGGCATCCATAATGTGAAGGTCCTGGTAGGGCAGGGCGACATTAATCACCAGGTCGGGCTTCTCCTTTTGCAAAAGCGCGGTCAGTTCGGCCACGTTGTCGGCATCCACCTGCGCGGTTTTGATTTCGCGTGACAGTTGCCGGGCAATGGCCTTGCATTTTTCTTCCGTCCGGCTGGCCAGTATGATTTCACTGAACACTTCCGGCAGTTGCGCGCATTTGTGTGTGACAACACCGCCCACGCCGCCGGCACCAATAATCAACACTTTACTCATTAGCCTATTCCTTCTCGTAGTAGGTGTAGCCTTGCATGCTTTCGGAAAATGCTTTCATTATCTGCTGTCTTTCCGCTCCGGATATTTTGCCGTTGCGAACGGCGCTTTCGGCGATTTTGCGGAACCGCTCCTTGAGAACGCCCGGCTGGTATTCAACGTAGCTCAAGACATCGGCGATGCTGTCGCCCTCGATTTCGTCGGAGAAGTCATAGTTGCCGTCTTCATCGATACGCACGCTGACCACGTTGGTATCGCCAAACAGGTTGTGCAGGTCGCCGAGGGTTTCCTGGTAGGCGCCGACAAGAAAGACACCGATGTAATAATCCTGTCCATCCACCAGCGGGTGAAGGGAAATTGTTTTTCGCGTGTCGTGCATATTGGAAAACCGGTCGATCTTGCCGTCGCAATCGCAGGTAATATCGGCAATGATCGCTTCGCGGGTGGGCTGTTCCCCGAGCCGGTGAATGGGCGCAACCGGAAATATCTGGTCGATGGCCCAGATGTCGGGCAGGGACTGGAACAGGCTGAAATTACAGTAGTAAATATCCGAAAGCTGCTCCTTCAACTTATCCAGCTCACGCAGGGATCGCGGTGCATCCTCGGATAATTCTATGAGCCGGCGCATAACCCGCAGAAACAGGTTTTCCGCCAACGAGCGCGAACGCAGGGTGATTTGCCCCCGCTTGAACAGCTCGCGGATTTCGTCGCGGTAGAACAGGGCATCGTTGTAACACTCCTGCATGTTTTTTACCGAGGCCGAATCGAGCGTCTCTTTCAGGTTATGTATAAGTTGGTGCTCCTCCGGGTCGATGGAGTCCGGCAGAGTACCCGGTTCAAATACCGCTACATCGAGCACGTTAAACAGCAGGACGGACGAGTAGGCGATGGTCGCCCGTCCCGACTCGGTAATGATGGTCGGGTGGGCAATTTCATTTGGGTCCAGAGTGGACATGACCACGTCCACAATGTCCGCGCAATATTCTTCCAGCGTGTAGTTGCGTGAGTGGACGTAGTTGGTTTTCGATCCGTCATAGTCCACCGCCAGGCCACCGCCCAGGTCGAGGTAACCCATGGCCGCGCCCTCGCGGACGAGATCGGTATAGACGTGGCAGGCTTCCAGCACGCCGGTGCGGATATCGCGAATATTCGGTATTTGTGAGCCAAGGTGGTAGTGCAACAACTGCAGGCAGTCGAGCATGTTCTCGGCCTTTAGTGTGTCCACCATATCGATCAACTGGGTGATCGAAAGGCCGAAAATACTGCGGTCGCCACTGGTGGCATTCCAATGTCCCCCCACCATGGAGGCGAGTTTCACCCGCGCACCGATCATCGGCTTGATATTGAGGGCGCGGCTGCGTTCGAGAATAATCGGCAGTTCGGTAGGGGTTTCCACCACGAAAAAGCAGCGGTAACCCATCTTGATCGCCTGCAGGCCCAGGTCGATGAACTCTTCATCTTTATAGCCGTTACAGACGATACAGGCCTCGCTGGATTCCACATGGGCGAGCGCGATAATCAACTCCGCCTTGGAGCCTGCCTCAAGCCCGTGGCCATAGCGGGCGCCGACCTCGGCAATCTCCTCGATAACGTGGCACTGCTGGTTAACCTTGATCGGAAACACGCCGCGATACACGTTCTTGTAACCGGCGGCCTTGATGGCATCGTTAAAGGCTCGGTTCAGTCGGCCAATCTGCTGTTCGAGCAGGTCTTCGAAACGCACCAGCACGGGCATGTTCATGCCCCGATCGCTGATATCCGACACGATGCTCATAAGGGAAACTTCAACGGTTTTGTTGGCTTTTGGCGCGGTAACGACGATCTCGCCCTTACTGTTTACGCCAAAGTAACCAACTCCCCAGTCGTTGACCCCATAGAGTTCTGCAGAGTGGGCTGCAGTCCAGCTGTGATGAACAATCTTATTCAATGTTCAACCGCCCCTGTAAGACAAAACGTGGAAACAAAGCAGGACTTCAAAAGCAGTCAGTCCGGCTGCGAAAGGCGCGAACTATCGCAGATTTGCAGGTTTATTTAAAGGGTTTTTACCGGGAGAGGCCGGCCGGATTTCCGGCATCTCCCGGTAGGGCCTGTTGATGTTTCGGCTGCACTCCTGTTGTGTCTGTATTTTTGCTAATCAAGGCGCGAGGAACGTGGTTTGGTTATTCCAAATGAGCGACGAGCAACGCTGAGTGGCGAAAATACAGACACAACCCGAAGGGCCGGGACCATTTTTCAGCCAGCAGAGTTGTCAGTCGCTTATGTAGAGTAACTACACCGTGCTCCTTCCACCTTGCTGGGCCGAAAAAATGACCTCCGGCAGGAGCGTGGCCGAAACATCAACAGGCCCTAGGGCTCCGCCAACCTGAACAGTCAGGGATTTTGAAACAGGTGAACCAGGTAAGTTCAGTGTCGAACGTCTCTTTTTCGGTCTTTCTCCTCTTTCAGTTTGCGTTCGACAGCGGCAAAAGCATCCCGCACGGCCACGTGAACGGACGGGTCGTCGTGGCTGACGGTCAGCGGCGTTCCCTTGAGCGCCAGCTCAATGGATGCGCGAAAAAGTTTGCCTTTGTGTTTGTGTTTGTGGGGGCTATCCAGTACCACGCGGCTGTGCATGATAGAGTCGGAAAAGCGGTGGAGTTTTTCGATTTTTTTATTGATGATTTCTGTAAGTGCAGGAGAGAAGTCTAGATCTCTAAAAACGACGTCTGCATGAGACTTCATAGGCATACCTCCATAAGTGCCATTATGACCAGGAAAGGTAATTTAAAAAGCCTTTGATATTGCATCAAAAACTTTGTGGGCCCACGTTTCTATGATGGCGTGTATTGTAAAAATTTCAATGATCAATTGAGCATAATTGAGTTGATGTTTATTCAATATGGTGATTAAAAGCAGACCCTGGCCAAAATTCGTTCGTTGAAGTGTGTGCTGGTTGCGCGTAAATTCACCCGCTGTGTGGGATGATCCACGCCTGATACTGGCATGGTGTTAGCGTATGGAAATTCGCTGGTGCCGCCTTCAGACCTAATGCGAACAGCGTATGAATGATCAGCCAAAAACCATCGTTGTATCAGGCGGCACCGGGCTCGTCGGAAGGGCTCTTTGCGCGGCATTGCGTGAGAAGGATCGGCGTTACAACCTGGTTGTCCTGTCCCGAACGCCGGACAAATACACTCTGGAAGGCGCGAAGTTAGTGAAAAGTCTGGACGACCTGGACAACGGTACGGATCTGGCGGGCATCGTAAATCTCGCGGGCCCTTCCATCGCCGACCGGCGCTGGACCAATTCGCGCAAACGTGAGCTGGTTAACGCCAGAGTGGAGTACACCCGGGAACTGTTGAACAGCTGCCGGCGGCGACAGTGGGAGCCGCCGGTGGTGGTTAACGCGTCAGCCATCGGGTATTACGGTCCGCGCGATGATAATCCCGTGGATGAGGCTTCTTCTTATGGCAAGGGCTTCGGCGCTGAGCTGTGCAGGCGTTGGGAACAGTCGGCAGAGGGCTTCCGGGAATTGGGTTCCCGGCTGTGTATTGTCCGTTTTGGAGTAATACTGGCGCCTGGGGGAGGTGCGCTCGAAAAGCTTTTGCCTATCTACCGTCTCGGCCTGGGCGGACCGATTGGCGATGGTAACCAGTGGTTTTCCTGGATTCATGTTAATGACGTGGTCGGCCTGATTGAATCCTGCCTGTTCGATCGTCGCAAGCAGGGCGTTTTCAATGTTACCGCACCCGAGCCGGTGCGCCAGAAAATGTTCGCGGCGGAATTGGGGCGGCAGCTGAACCGGCCTGTATTTATGCGCACCCCCGCCATCATATTAAAAATGGTTTACGGGCAGATGGCGGAAGAACTGCTGATCAGTGGGCAAAAAGTGGTGCCGGCCCGAGCGCTGGATTCGGGTTACAAATTCCTGTTTCCCACCCTGGAAGGTGCGTTGGCCGATGTGCTGGGTGAGCGTGGGCGCGTTTAAAGCCACTCAATACTGTCATCGATAATCCGGGCATCGATACTTGTCACGCAGTAATCCCTGATTTTTGCCAGCAACGATTCCGCAACCCGTTTTTCGGTCGCCGTGCAGACAAATGCCAGTGACGCTCTTTGCCATTGGTCCTGGTGATCGAATTCGCACACGGCAATGTTTGGCATATGACCGAATTTGTCTTTCACGCTTCGCAGGTGCTGGCGTTTTTGTTTAAGTGACTGGCAGTCTGGTAAAACCAGGCCAATCGTCAGAACTCCGATTATCATTTTTGCATTCCTCAAAAAAAATAATTTCCCGTCCTTGAAACCGCATTTTCCGTTCCCCATATTGGATTTACGAGCCGGCTCAAATTAGAGAGGTTCGATTCATTGACCGCCCGATCTGAAGATGGGCCAATTAACGTATTGCTCACTATGAGGATATTACTATGAGAACGTTTGATTTTACTCCCCTTTACCGCTCTTCCATCGGTTTTGACCGTATGGCGAACCTGTTGGATTCCGTAATGCGCGCCGAGCAGAGCCAGCCGAGCTATCCGCCCTACAATATAGAACTGACTGGTGAGGACCAGTACCGAATTTCGATGGCCGTGGCGGGTTTTGACCAGTCAGAACTGATCATCGAAGCGAAGCAAAATAATCTCACTGTAACAGGCAACAAACCGAGCGACCAGGATGAGAGAACCTTCCTGCACCGGGGAATTGCGGCGCGCAACTTTGAACGCCGCTTTCAGTTGGCGGACCATGTAAGAGTTGTGTCAGCCAATATGGAAAACGGTCTGCTGCATATCGATTTGGTGCGGGAAATTCCGGAAGCGATGAAACCGCGTACCATCGAGATTCGTAGTGAATCGGACAAGCCCAAGGCGGTGGAAAGCAAAGTCGCTTAAGTGGTATTTCCAGGTAATACGGAATAAGGGCCGGTAGCGCCGGCCTTTTTTTATTGGTTGGTATTTATTGGTCGGTATGAGTGACTGAAAACCTGATTTCAAAAACCTGCCCCCTCTGTTATCAAAATAACGTTTCATTTTATTTGAGCGATAAGAAAAGGCAGTACCTTCACTGTCACGAATGCGACCTGGTGTTCGTGCCGCAACAATATCATCTCGCGATGACGCTGGAAAAAGCCGAATACGACAAGCACCAAAATTCAGCCGGCGATCCCGGATATCGCAAATTTTTGAATCGTTTGTGTGAGCCGCTGGCGGAGCGGTTAAAGCCGCGGTCCAACGGGTTGGATTTTGGGTGTGGTCCGGGGCCCGCCCTACCTGTCCTGTTAAAAGAACTGGGCCATTCGGTTGAGGTATACGACAAGTTTTATGCGCGTCACCCGCAGGTTTTACAAAGGCAGTATGATTTTGTTACCGCCACGGAAGTGTTCGAGCATTTATCCGATCCGGCGCAAACTTTGAATCAACTGTGGTCGCTGTTAAAAACAGGCGGCTTGTTGGGCGTGATGACAAAACTGGCGATTGATAAAAACGCCTTTGAAAAATGGCATTATAAAAACGATCCGACCCATATTATTTTCTTTTCCCAATACACTATGCGCTGGCTGGCGCGCTACTGGCGTGCTGAGTTTGAGCCAGTCGCCACGGACGCGTTTATTTTTAAAAAACTTAGCTGCCAAGACTAAACAATTTAGCGCGCACGGTGGTGCGGTATTGGCTGGGCGTGGTTCCGTGAGTTTTTTTAAACAGTTCGGTAAAGTGCGCCGAATCCTGGTAGCCCACTTTGTACATGATTTCGTTTACCGAAAGGTTGCTGGTTTGCAGCAGTTCCCGCGCGGTTTCGATGCGGAGTTTTTGCAAATAGGCGAGGGGAGTAACACCGGTGGCGTTTTTAAATCGCCGGTTGAAAGTTCTCATGCTCATATCAAATTGCCTGGCCAGATCCTGCATACGGAATTCGCGCGAGAAATGACTCTGCATCCATAGCTGTGTCTGGATAATGTCCTCGTCGGGGTGCGCGGTGTTAACATCCTTCAGCGAGCGGGAGTTTTCATAGGCCCGTCTGATTTCGTGGAAAAAATGCCTCTCTACGTGCGCGGCGATCGTGGCGGAAAAATAACGCTGGATAAAGTGAATTGTTAAATCGGCCAGTGAGTTAACGCTGCCCGTGCAATACAGGTTGCCCGCCTGGGTAATAAAGTACTGGCGTTTTAGCTGTACTTTGGGGTAGCGCTTCTGGAAATGATCGAAGTAGTGCCAGTGCGTTGTCGCTGGCTTGCCATCCAGCAGGCCTGTTTCGGCTATAAAGTAACAACCCGTGCCTACACCCGCCAATACGCTGCCATTTTGGTAGAGTGTCTGCAGCCAGGGCAGTAGATCCCGGTTTGCCTGGATCACCGGATTGGGGTTTCGCCACAGGGCGGGCAGGTAAATAATATCGGCAGCGGTGATATTGTCAAAGCGGCCGTCCGCTGCCAGTGTAATACCGGTATGGGTCGTAACCGGCGCGCCATCGACGGAAACGAGTTTGATATTCAGCAGGGGAGTTCGTCTTTCCTTAACCGGCAGTGCCGCCCGCGCCAGGTCTTCCGCCGCCCTCAATTGTTCGGTCGGCAATGTCAGGCTGGTGGCCAGCATGTGCTGGCAAAGTACGAATGTCACATTGAGCATCTTTTCAATTCTCATTTCTTTAAATCTGCGACTAGGGTAACAGGTGATGGCTGAAATGCCATGTAAAAGTGGCTCAAATGCCAAAGACTGCCGCTTCTCCTCGCGCTTACACTGAATACCTTCTCGCGCTACCTGCATTGCAGGCCCCGGTTGCGGCGGTTCCGGCGCATTTGTGCACTAACTTATTCCAGAACGTGGTTACGTATGAACGTCAAGTTACCTGTTATTGTAGGTTTTGGTGGGTTTAACGCCGCCGGTAGAAGTTCGGGGCACCAGGCTTATCGGCGCATGATTCTGGAAAGCCTGACCGAGGAAGATCGTCGTAGTACTCTCAACTCACTGGCTTCGTTGATGGACCTGCCGAAAGGTGCCGACGAAGAGGTGATTGACGGAACCTTGGTTCGCCGTATCGATCGGCATTTGTTTGATGTCCAACATTCCCCTTCCAGCCTGAGTGTCACGCTGGGAGGGAGCGATCAGCCGCTGTCATTTGAAATTCCCACTCGCGACCTGCCCGATCCCGTTCCCGCCAACTGGCATGTGGAGTCGGGTAGCGGCTCCAGAAAAGCGCGGGTAACGATTCATGGTCCGCAGAAAGCAATAGTTAATGCCCCGTCCCGTATGGCTGTCCAGGCGGGAGGGCAGCTTCCATCGGGGTTCGATCCCGGCGCTCATTATCGGTCCAACCACCACCCCCGGGGTCTTCAACTGGCTGTGCTGGGGGCATCCGATGCGGTTCGATCGATGGGAATTCCCTGGTCGGCCGTGGTTGACGCCGTGGTGCCGGACGAAATCGGTGTCTATGCCAGCAGTGTGATGAGCCAGTTGGATTCCACCGGCTTCGGCGGCATGATCTCGGCCCGTTTTACCGGCGGTCGGGCCACATCAAAGCAACTGGCCCTGGGCCTGAACACCATGCCCGCCGATTTTATCAATGCCTATATTCTGGGAAGCGTCGGTTCCACCGGCGGCATTACCGGCGCCTGTGCAACCTTCCTTTACAACCTGCGCCAGGGAGTGGAGGACATTCGCCAGGGTCGGCGCAAAGTGGTGCTGGTGGGCAGTAGTGAGGCACCATTGTTGCCGGAGGTTATGGACGGATATGCCGCAATGAGCGCGCTGGCGACGGATGCGGACTTGTGCAAGCTCGACGGTGTGGAGGTGCCGAACTACCGCCGGGCAAGCCGGCCGTTTGGCGATAACTGCGGCTTTACCCTCGGTGAATCCAGCCAGTATGTGGTGCTGATGGCCCACGACCTGGCGCTGGCTCTGGGCGCGGAGATATTTGGCGCGGTGCCGGGGGTTTATGTCAATGCCGATGGTTATAAAAAGTCCATTTCGGCGCCGGGTCCCGGTAATTACATCACCATGGGCAAGGCGGTCGGTCTGGCGAAGACACTTTTGGGGGAGCAGGTCGTTCAAAGCCGGAGCTTTGTTCAGGCGCACGGGTCGGGCACGCCACACAACCGCGTGACGGAATCAAAAATATTCGACGAGGTCGCCCGCGTATTCGGTGTCAGTCGGTGGCCGGTGGCGGCAACCAAAGCCTACGTCGGCCACTCGCTCGGCCCTGCCAGCGGGGATCAATTGGTGGCGACGTTGGGAATTTTTAAATACGGTATTGTGCCCGGCGTCAAAACAATTTCAAAAGTCGCGGATGACGTTTTCTCCGAGCGCTTGTCAATATCACCCTGTGACCAGAACATCGGGGTGGAAAACGCTCTTGTTGCCTTCTTGAACTCCAAGGGTTTTGGTGGCAATAATGCAACCGCCGCGGTATTTTCACCCTTGGTGGTCCAAAAATACTTTGAAAACACCCAGGATAAAAAAGTATTGGATGCTTATCGCGACAAACTGGCGGAAACCCGGGCGAAAACGGCGGAATATCTTTCCGAGGCGGACAGGGGGCGGTTAAATCCTATATACCGTTTCGGCGAAAACCTGATCGACGAAGATGAAATCGTAATGTCCGACACAGAGGTCAGAATGCCCGGCTTTGGCCAGGTGATTCCTTTCAGTATCGATGAAGGTTACAGCGGCTTTTAATAACGCTTTTTTCGGTTCAAGCTTTTGGAATGAATAATATGAGTGGAGATGATCTGCCGAAAGATTCGTTGTGTCAGTTGGCGATAAGTTCATCGGTAGGTTTACGGTTGCAGAAGGTGCGTCAGTATCACGGTCTGTCCCAAAGGGAATTGGCACGCCGGGCGGAAATCACCAACAGCACCCTGTCAATGATTGAGCAGGGGAAAGTGAGTCCCTCCATTGTCTCCCTCGAAAAAATATTGAACGCCATTCCTTTTTCCCTGCAGGCTTTTTTTTCTGAATCCGTGGATGAATATCCGGTCGTATTCAAGGAGAAAAGTTTTATTAAAATTCGTAAAAAAAATACCGACTGCCACTTGATGCCTTTGGTGGAAGGTGGAGACGGCCGGGCATACATGTGCCGGCAAGTGATTGAGCCCGCGGCTACCATCTCGCCTGAATGGATGGTTCGCGACGGATTTGTCGGCGGTTTTCTGGTTGCCGGTGAATTGTTGTTGGTACTGGATGGCAGGGAGTATTCCCTGATGCCGGGTGAAGGTTTTCACTTTTCCTTGCAGCGGTCTCACATGTTTGTCAATCCAAGCGCCACCGAGCAGGCGGTTGTAGTGGCGACCTCTTTTGCCCGTTGATGCCGTTGGTGGCTAATGGCTTGGACAAAGTCCTGCCACGCCTGTTTAAATCGGTTAAGGCACTCCTATAGTTGGGAGTAGCCTCGCCAGGTTATGCATGCTTTCGCGGAGGTAATGTTCGACATTTGGGTGGCCAAAGACGAGAGGCCACTCCCAATTAATAGAAGTGCCATTATTATCACTTGAAACTTTTCGCGATACTTTGAAATCATTACTGCCTTGGATTAAACCCGATGTTCAATGGACAAGGAGTATTGGCAGTCGGGTCAAAATGTGGATAATGCCTTTAAAACAACTGTTTGAACTTGTGTGCGGCAGTTCCTCCCAAATGCCGCCCAACCCAACCAATTCATTGGACGACAGAGGTCAAAATGTTATTCGACGGCAACGCAATACAGCTCAAGCCACTTGATAAGGGGCTGATCGAGCTTCACTTCGATTTAAAGGGTGAGTCGGTAAACAAATTCGGCCGGGTGACCTTTGCCGAACTCGGGCAGGCACTGGATATACTGGAGGCGGACGATACCGTTACCGGTGTTTTACTCACCAGCGGCAAGTCGGTTTTTTTTGTCGGCGCGGATATTACTGAGTTCGGCCCGTTGTTCGCGCACGGCGAGGACGCTATCCGGGAGTCCTTGACCAAATCCAATGCGCTGTTCAGCCGCCTGGAGGACCTGAAGGTGCCGACGGTGGTGGCGATTAACGGCTACGCTCTTGGCGGTGGCTTGGAAGTTTGCCTCGCCTGCGATTTTCGGGTAATGAGTAATGCCGCCAAGGTGGGCCTGCCGGAGACCAAGCTGGGTATCATCCCGGGCTGGGGCGGTACCACACGGCTGCCGCGGCTCGCGGGCCTGGATGTGGCGGTGGAGTGGATTGCCGGTGGCAAGGAATACGCCGCTGAAGACGCGTTAAAAGCCGGCGTGGTGGATGGCGTCGTCGAACCGGACAACCTTCGCCAATCCGCGCTTTCGGTGTTGGAGCGGGCAGTTACCGGCAAGCTTGATATCACCGAACGTCGAGTGAGAAAGAAGGCGCCGTTACGGCACAATGACATCGAATCCCTGATGGCTTTTGAAACGTCGAAAGCCTTTGTCGGCGCCCAGGCTGGAAAAAATTACCCTGCGCCGGTGTCGGCGGTGAAAGTCATGCAAAATGCCGCCAAGCTGGGTCGTGAAGACGCTCTCGCGGTGGAAACCGCCACCTTTATTAAAATGGCGCAAACCGAAACGGCACGCTCTCTGGTGGGGCTGTTCCTGAGCGATCAAGCGATTGGCAAGAAAGCCAAGGCCTGGGAAAAACAGGCCGACAAAAAGGTCGAGCACGCGGTCGTGCTGGGTGCTGGAATTATGGGAGGGGGTATCTCTTACCAATCGGCGCTGAAAGGCGTGCCGGTAAAAATGAAGGATATCGCCCAGGCCGGTATCGACCTGGGGCTGTCGGAAGCCGCCAAACTTTTTAATAAACGGGTTGAACGCGGACGCATGACAACGGCGCAAATGGCCGAAGCTTTAAATCGCATCGATCCAACGTTGAGCTACGACGATTTTGAAAATGTTGATATTGTTGTCGAAGCGGTGGTGGAAAACCCAAAAATCAAGCACTCGGTGCTTGCGGAAGTGGAAGGCAAAATTACGCCGGATACCGTTCTTTGCACAAATACCTCTACTATCTCAATAAATTATCTTGCCCAACCGCTGAAGCGTCCTGAAAACTTCTGCGGTATGCATTTTTTCAATCCCGTGCACGCCATGCCGCTGGTGGAAGTGATTCGCGGGGAGAAAACGTCCGACCGCGCAATTGCCAGAACCGTTGCCTACGCCAATGCACTCGGAAAGAAACCGATCGTTGTTAACAATTGCCCGGGTTTTCTGGTCAACAGGGTTCTGTTCCCTTATTTTGCGGGGTTTGCTCAACTGCTGCGTGACGGCGCCGATTTCCAGCAGGTCGACAGCGTAATGGAAAAATGGGGCTGGCCGATGGGGCCGGCCTACCTGATGGATGTAGTGGGTATCGACACGGGCGTGCATGCCGAGCAGGTCATGGCCGAAGGATTTCCCGATCGCATGGCAAAATCTTTTAAGGCGGCTTCCGATGTATTGTATGAGGCCAAACGTTACGGCCAGAAAAATAACAAAGGCTTCTACAATTACGAACCCGATAAAAAAGGTAAGCCGCAAAAATTACCGACCGACGAAAGTTACGAATTGTTAAAAGCGTATGTGGCGGAACGGAAGGAATTTTCGGATGAGGAAATTATTTCCCGCATGATGATTCCGATGGCAACGGAATTGGCCCGTTGCCTGGAGGAAAATATTGTTTCCTCCGCCGCGGAGGCAGACATGGCTTTGATTTACGGTCTCGGTTTTCCTCCTTTCCGGGGTGGAATATTCCGCTGGATTGACAGCATTGGCATTGCCAGCTTTGTTGAAATGACCAAGCCGTTCGAGTCGTTGGGACCGCTGTACCAGCCCACCGAAGGCATGCTGCAACGTGCCAGCAGTAACACACCTTACTATCAAGCGTCCTGAGGAGAGTGAAGCATGAGTCTGGATTCACGAGATGTTGTCATAGTTGATTATGCTCGCACGCCGATGGGACGTTCCAAAAACGGTTGCTATCGACATGTGCGGGCAGACGATTTAAGCGCTGACCTGATTAACGGATTGCTAAAGCGAAACGAATCCGTCACCGCGGCGGAAATCGACGACCTGATCTGGGGTTGCGTGATGCAGCGGGGGGAGCAGGGTTTTAATATCGCCCGCAACGTTATCCTGCGGGCCGGGCTGCCGCACACGCTGCCGGGTCAAACCGTCAACCGCCTTTGTGGTTCCTCCATGTCGGCTTTGCACACCGCGGCCGCCAATATTATGGCCGGGTTGGGCGATGTTTACCTGGTGGGCGGAGTGGAACACATGGGGCACATCGACATGAACGAGCAGGTCGATCCCCATCCGGCGTTGGGGCTTTCAGTGGCCAAGGCGGCTGGTTCGATGGGGCTCACGGCAGAATACCTCGCCTTGTTGCACGGCATCACCCGCGAGCAACAGGACGCCTTCGGCGCGCGCTCGCACCAACGGGCTGCCCAGGCTACCCGTGACGGTAAATTCGCCCGTGAAATCCTGCCGCGCCCGGGCCATGATCCCGATGGCGCTCCCACACTCATCGAAACCGATGAAACCATTCGTCCCGACACCACGGCGGAGATTCTCGCCACACTGAAGCCGGCCTTCAATCCAAAAGGGGGAAGTGTTACCGCCGGGACATCGTCCCAGGTAACCGACGGAGCCTCGGCTATGCTGGTCATGTCCGCCAGCAAAGCCAAAGCGCTTGGGTTAACGCCGATTGCGAAAATCCGTGCGATGGCCATCGCCGGCGTTGACCCGTCAATCATGGGCTATGGTCCTGTACCGGCGACGCAAAAGGCGCTGGAGAAGGCCGGCCTGTCTATCGCGGATATTGACAAGGTGGAACTGAACGAGGCGTTCGCGGCCCAGGCTTTGCCGGTGCTGAAAGACCTTAAGCTACTCGATGCGATGGATGAAAAGGTCAATCTTTACGGCGGTGCGATTGCCTTGGGTCATCCCTTCGGCTGCTCCGGAACCCGTATCACCGGTACGTTGTTGAGTGTCATGCAGGATACCGATGCGACTCTCGGTGTCGCCACCATGTGCATTGGTCTTGGCCAGGGAATCACCACTGTCGTCGAGAGAGTGAATTAAAAGAGTGGATAAGCGCAGGCGCCCCACGTGGCGCCTGCTTTCGGTACACCTGATCATGGCCTTGTATTCAGTTGAACCGGTTATGTGACTGTGGCACAATTGCCAACCTTCTTCGAAGGCTTGTTCATTTTTAAGTAAAATTCCCCTTAAAAATCAAAGAGTTATCGAGTCGTTCGTCGATGCGGTAAAAACCGCGGACAGCTGTACGTCAACAGGAAAGCTGCCGCGTTAGAGCGGTCGTGGCGGAATTGGTAGACGCGCTGGATTTAGGTTCCAGTGCCGCAAGGTGTGAGAGTTCGAGTCTCTCCGACCGCACCATACCTACTTTACTACTGTGGTAGAAAAGATTGATTAACCTTCCCAGATATTCATGAGGAACAACATGCAGGTTTCAATAGAAACAACTACGGGACTGGAGCGTAAACTCACCGTAGGTATTCCGGCAAATATTGTTGACCAGGAAGTGGAAAAGCGTCTTATGGACGCCGCGAAAAAAGTCAACATGAAAGGGTTTCGCAAGGGCAAAGTGCCTTTCAAAATCGTTAAGCAGCAGTATGGCCGGGGTGTTCGTCAGGAAGTGATCGGGGATACGATAAACCGCTCTTTTTACGAAGCGGTTCAACAAAAATCCATTCGTCCGGCGGGGCAGCCTTCCATTGAAGCGACGCAACTGGAAGAAGGAAAAGATCTGGAATTCATCGCTACTTTCGAAGTGTATCCGGAAGTCGAGCTGCAAGGCCTGGAAGGTTTGGACGTTACCCGTTATACGGCGGAAATTACCGATGCCGATGTCGAGAAGATGATTGAAACCCTGCGCAAGAGCCAGGCGCAATGGGAGGAAGTCAAACGTAAATCGAAAAAAGATGACCGTGTTGATATTGATTTTAGAGGAACGAAAGACGGTGAGGAGTTTGAGGGCGGCAGCGCGAAGAATCACAAACTCGTGCTGGGTTCCGATCAGATGATCCCGGGTTTTGAAAAGGGAATTATCGGCATGAAAGCCGGCGAGACGCAGACCATTTCCGTAACGTTTCCGGAAGACTATCAGACTGAATCCCTGCGTGGCGCGGACGCGGAATTTGAAATCACTGTCAATAAGGTTGAGGCGCAAAAACTGCCGGAACTTGATGACGAATTTTTTGCTTCCTACGGCGTCACTGACGGCGGAGAGGAAAAATTCCGTGAGGACGTGAAAGCCAATATGGAGCGTGAAAAAGACAAGGCCGCCCGCAATAAAGTTAAAGAGCAGGTGCTAAACGGTTTGCTCAAGGAAAATCAATTTGATATTCCCCAGGCGCTCATTAAAGGCGAGATCGATGCATTGCGAAACCAAACCGTTCAGCAGTATGGCGGCATTGCCGACAATGTTGATTTTAAATCCATCCTGCCGGATAACCTGTTCCGCGAACAGGCGGAAAGACGCGTGGCGCTGGGGTTGATTATCTCCGAAATCGTAACCAGGGAAAAAATGAAAGCGGATAAGGACGTGGTGAAAAAAATAATCGAAGAGGCTGCCTCCGCCTATGAAGACCCGCAGGAGGTCATCAACTATTACTACAGCAATCAACAGCTGCTCGCGGGTGTTGAAGCGTCGGCTCTGGAAGAGCAGGTTGTTGATTTCATCCTGAACAAATCCAAAGTATCCGATAAAGCTGTTAGCTACGAAGAAGTTATCAAGCCGCTTGCCAAGGAAAACATTAAAACGGAAAGCAAGGAAGAAGGCGAGAAAAGCGCGGAGTAACCAGCGCGACTACCAATGGCCGAAGATGACTGAACTCTTGTGGAGTTTTGCGTTCTGATAACGAGTTGTCGTTTTGGCAGGTAATTCGGTTGGCGAAATTGGCGGGCCGGGTTTAAGCTGATAGTTATCGGCAAACAAGTTGTAAGATCCGCGCGGGTGCACCCGGATGGTGCGGGCGCGTGAATTCACATCAAAATAAAACCTGTGACTTAAACCTGTGATAAAGCGGAAGAGAAAATGTCAAATTTTGACCTGTCAGGTATTAATCCCTTGAATCTAAATAACTCCCGAGAAACATCCTCCCAAATCGATAATTCACTTGTTCCGATCGTTATCGAACAGACCGCGCGCGGTGAGCGATCGTTTGACATCTATTCCCGCCTGTTGAAGGAACGCGTCATTTTTCTTGTCGGTCAGGTGGAAGATCATATGGCCAACCTGGTAGTGGCTCAGCTGTTGTTTCTGGAAGCGGAAAACCCTGATAAAGACATTCACCTGTACATCAATTCTCCCGGCGGTTCGGTAACAGCCGGGTTGTCGATCTACGACACCATGCAGTTCATAAAGCCGGATGTCAGTACGATGTGCATCGGCCAGGCGGCCAGTATGGGCGCTTTTTTATTATGCGCCGGAGCAGAGGGCAAGCGTTACTGCCTGCCCAATGCCAGGACCATGATTCACCAGCCATCCGGCGGAGCCCAGGGGCAGGCTTCTGATATCCACATCCATGCTCAGGAAATTCTGAAAATACGTCAACGACTTAATGAAATCATGGCCAGGCACACCGGCCGTCCGATTGAGGAAGTTGCCCGCGACACCGAGCGGGACCGCTTTATGAGCGCCGAAGAATCCCGCGAATACGGTTTGGTGGATAAAGTGCTGGAGCGTCGCGCCATGGAGGGGGCTGGCTAAGCCTTGGCATGTCCCGCTGATTGGCTCATTAATTGCTCAATCACCACCGGTTGACACGATATATGGCATCTTCCCGCTATTCAAGGAATGGACGGTGCCATTTCCAGGGGTGTTGCTGACATTAAACGGTCGAAATCTGCAAAAATCGGCAGTTTTTAGCAAAACCCACTTGAAAACAATCCGCAAACCAATCATCTTGTAAATTGGTTTGAGTAAAGAAAGTCGGGGAAGATTCATGTCTGACCATACCAGTGATAACGAAGATAATGGCAAGTTGCTCTATTGCTCATTTTGCGGCAAGAGTCAGCACGAAGTCCGCAAGTTGATTGCGGGCCCGTCGGTATTTATCTGCGATGAATGTGTTGATCTGTGCAATGACATTATCCGGGAAGAGATTCAGGAGAGCAGCTCTGAGTCCAGTGGCGACAAACTTCCCACACCCAAGGAAATTGCCCAGACCCTGGACGAATACGTTATCGGCCAGTTAGATGCCAAGAAGGTGCTCGCTGTCGCCGTATACAACCACTACAAACGCCTGCGGGTGGGGGAGAAAAAATCCAAGGATGATGTGGAGCTGGGTAAAAGCAACATCCTGATGGTGGGCCCCACCGGTAGCGGTAAAACTCTACTGGCGGAAACACTGGCGCGCCTGCTCAACGTTCCCTTTACGATCGCCGATGCTACCACGCTGACGGAAGCGGGTTATGTCGGTGAAGACGTTGAAAATATTATCCAGAAGCTTTTGCAGAAGTGTGACTACGACGTCGAAAAGGCCCAGCAGGGTATTGTCTATATTGACGAGATCGACAAGATTTCCCGCAAGTCGGACAACCCGTCCATCACCCGCGACGTTTCGGGCGAAGGCGTGCAGCAGGCGCTGCTGAAGCTGATCGAAGGTACAATCGCCTCCGTTCCACCCCAGGGTGGGCGCAAGCACCCGCAACAGGAATTCCTCCAGGTCGATACCTCCAATATCCTCTTTATATGCGGTGGTGCGTTCGCAGGCCTGGACAAGGTTATCCGCGACCGCTCCGAAAAGGGTGGTATCGGGTTCAGCGCGGAAGTTAAAAGCAAGGATGGCAGCAAGAATATCAGCCAGACCCTCAAGGACCTGGAACCGGAAGATCTGGTTCGCTACGGGCTTATTCCCGAATTTGTCGGCCGCCTGCCTGTTATAGCAACGCTTGACGAGTTGGATACGGCAGCCCTGGTCCAGATTCTCAAGGAGCCGAGAAACTCGCTGGTGAAACAGTACGCCAAGCTTTTTGAAATGGAAGGTGTCGAAGTGGATTTTCGTGATGACGCCCTTGAGGCCGTGGCCCGCAAGGCAATGGATCGGAAAACGGGCGCCCGGGGCCTGAGGTCGATAATGGAAAATGTGCTGCTGGATACCATGTACCGGCTGCCGTCCGAAAAGAATGTCGTCAAGGTCGTGGTCGATGAAGCAGTCATAAAGGGCGAGTCGGCGCCGCTTTTGGTGTATGAAAACCATGAGTCCGCCAAGGCCGTGCAGGAGGATTAAACGGCCTGTTTAAAAAATGAACTGCAGGGGCCTTAAGGGGCCCTTTTTTGTATTAAATCGCTTGTTTTTTTCGCCAGTAGGCCCCACTCTTTATTGAAAGCACCATCTGTCAGGCGCAATAACGCTGTTGACCATCTAATTGAGGTATCTGATGGAATCGCTCCATTCAACCAGTTCCGAATCACGCCTACCACTGCTTCCCCTGCGGGACGTTGTAGTCTATCCCCATATGGTGATACCGCTGTTTGTCGGTCGGCCCAAATCCATAGCCGCGCTAGAGCATGCCATGGCGAACGACAAGCAGGTATTACTGGTAGCGCAAAAACATGCGTCAGTGGATGAGCCCACGCAAGATGACCTGTATAAGTTCGGCACCGTTGCAATGGTGTTGCAGCTGTTAAAGCTGCCGGATGGCACTGTCAAGGTTCTGGTGGAGGGTAAATCACGTGCGCAGATTTCTGACATAGCCGAAACCGACGACTACTTCCAGGCGGATGTGGAGTTTGTTCTCGCTGAAGATGTTGATGAAAAGACGAATGAAGCGCTCACACGTTCCCTGCTTTCCCGCTTTGAAGCTTACGTCAACCTGAGTAAAAAGGTTCCGGCAGAGGTGATGACATCGCTCAGTGGCATCGATGATCCCGGTCGTCTGGCGGACACCGTGGCGGCACACATGTCGCTCGACTTGACCCAGAAGCAGGAAATCCTCGAAATTCCCAGCGTCCGGAAAAGGCTTGAGCATCTGATTGGCCTGATGGAGACCGAAGTCGACCTGTATCAGGTTGAAAAGCGCATTCGCGGCCGTGTGAAAAAGCAGATGGAAAAAAGCCAGCGCGAATACTATCTGAACGAACAAATGAAAGCCATCCAGAAGGAGTTGGGCGAACTCGGTGAAGAGGTCAACGAGAGCGAGGAGTTCGAGAAGAAGATTATTGCCGCCGGCATGCCAAAGGAAGCTGAGGAGAAGACGCGAGCGGAACTGAACAAGCTTAAAATGATGTCGCCGATGTCGGCCGAGGCCTCCGTTATCCGCTCCTATATCGACTGGATGGTGAACCTGCCCTGGAAAAAGCGAAGCAAAGTGCGGAACGACCTGTTTAAGGCCGAGGAAATCCTTGAGGAGGATCACTACGGCCTGGAAGAGGTGAAAGAGCGTATTCTCGAATATCTCGCGGTGCAGACACGGGTGAAGAAAGTCAGAGGCCCCATTTTGTGCCTGGTCGGCCCCCCGGGTGTGGGCAAAACTTCCCTGGGTGAATCCCTTGCCCGCGCGACCAACCGCAAATTTGTGCGGATGGCGTTGGGTGGCGTGCGCGACGAAGCTGAAATTCGCGGCCACCGCCGTACCTACATCGGTTCCCTGCCGGGTAAACTCATTCAGAAAATGTCGAAAGTGGGGGTAAAAAACCCATTGTTTCTGCTTGATGAGATCGACAAGATGGGAATGGACCATCGGGGCGATCCCGCGTCGGCTCTGCTGGAAGTGCTGGATCCGGAACAGAACAGCCATTTTAATGACCATTACCTTGAAGTGGATTACGACCTTTCTGACGTAATGTTCGTCTGTACCTCCAACACCATGAATATTCCCGGACCGCTGCTGGATCGGATGGAAGTTATTCGAATTCCCGGCTACACCGAGGATGAAAAAATCAATATTGCCAGTCGCTATCTGATTCCCAAGCAGATCAAAAATAATGGTCTGAAGCCGGAGGAAATTGAAATCGAAGAGTCCGCAATCAAGGATACTATCCGCTACTACACCCGGGAGGCGGGTGTGCGTGGGCTTGAGCGGGAGATCGCCAAGCTCTGCCGTAAAGTGGTTACCTACAATGTAAAGGAGAAAGCCGACTCGCCGACGAAAGTCACCGCTGAGCAGCTGGAAGATTACCTGGGTGTGCGAAAGACAAGCTATGGCAAGGCCGACGAGGAAAATCGGGTCGGTCAGGTCACAGGGCTCGCCTGGACCCAGGTGGGTGGTGAACTGTTGACGATTGAGGCCTCCGCCGTGAAAGGTAAAGGGCGGCTGGTGAAAACCGGGTCGCTGGGCGATGTCATGCAGGAGTCCATCCAGGCGGCCATGACAGTGGTTCGTTCCAGAGCCCAGTTCCTGGGAATACTTCCCGATTTCCATGAAAAGAGGGACTTGCATATCCATGTGCCCGAAGGGGCGACGCCCAAGGATGGACCAAGCGCCGGTATTGCCATGTGTACGGCGTTGGTATCTGTCTTCACGGATATTCCGGTGCGGGCGGATGTTGCCATGACAGGGGAAATCACGCTGCGTGGCGAAGTTCTCAAAATTGGTGGCTTGAAAGAAAAGCTGTTGGCGGCACATCGTGGCGGAATAAAACTGGTAATTATTCCCCAGGATAACGAAGCTGACTTGCGTGAAATTCCTGATAATATAAAATCGGAACTCACTATTAAGCCAGTTAAATGGATTGATCAAGTACTTGAATTGTCGCTACAGTATATGCCAACACCCTATAGCGATGAAGAATATGAAGCACTGGAGCAAGAAGTAAAAAGAGAGGAAGAAGACAAAAATCGAATAAGCACACATTAATTTTACGCCTGTGTGCTGTAAAAATTGCCTGAAATGCGAACAGATATAGGTTCTGAAGCGAAATAATTGATTTGATTCTTGACCGGTTAGGGCGCTGTTGGTATAAATCGCTATTCGTCGCACGGCACAAGGATCTCTTCGTGCAACCAGTGTTATCGGGGTGGCAACACGTTATCGAAAATCAGAAACTTTTGGCGTTTCGAAGAACAACGCAATTCGGGTTGAATACAAGTCGGGTTAATATCGAGACGGTTTATGTCGATATGGGTTTCGATGGTGAGTTTCTGTTAAAAGTGTCTTGGGCGATTTAAAGTTGAATCAAATAATAAAGAGGGGTCTATAGTGAACAAATCAGAATTGATCGAAGCAATTGCCGCTTCCGCAGATATTTCAAAAGCAGCAGCGGGTCGTGCGTTGGACGCTGTGACTGACTCAATAACTGAATCCTTGAAAAAAGGTGATCAGGTTGCGTTGGTCGGCTTTGGAACATTTTTGGTAAAAGAGCGTGCAGCAAGAACCGGTCGTAATCCCCAAACTGGTGCGCCCATCCAGATTGCGGCTGCAAAAATACCCAGCTTCAAGGCGGGTAAAGCGCTTAAGGATGCTGTAAATTAATTCGAATATCGGTTTTATCCGGGCTTTGGTTGAAGTCTTCTTTGGTTGAAGCCTAAGCGGCACAGATTGAACCGCTCGATTAAATAAGAATAAACAAAAAGAGCAGTTGAAAAATAAAACAGAATTGGTACCCAAAAAGGCGCATAGGTAATGCGCCTTTTTTATTGTAGTGGGTAGTAATGGAAATTTTTCTCACATGATGTTGGTGAGTTGGCCAGACAAAACAATGTCGCGGAAACAGTATCTCAACCCGAACGATTTTTCCAAGTCGGGGTCAAGTGCTGATGATCGGGGCTTAAGGGGTTTCAATCAGTGGTGAGTGAATTCAGAGGTAAGTCATGCTCCAGAGTGTAAGAGAAAATTTAAAAGGAACGGTAGCAGTTATTGTTATCATACTGTTTATTATCCCCATGGTGCTCTCCGGGGTTGGTGGGTCCTTTTTAGGTAGCGCCGCGGGTACGGATGCGGCAACAGTCAACGGTGAAAGCGTCAGTAAAATGGAGCTGAGCAGGGAAGTATACCAGCAGAAGCAGAGAATACTTGCCCAGGGTGGTGTTGATCCTTCCTCCGATTTTTTAAAGGATGAGAATCTCATGGGCCCGGTTCTGGACCGTCTGACCCGACGCACGGCGATGATGGTTACCGCTCGCGAGGGTGGAATGAGCATTTCCGACGAGGAGGTGAATAAAACCATTACCAATCAGGAAGGCTTTTACGTGGATGGGAAGTTTGATCCGCAGCGTTATCGCGAGTTGCTGGCAAATAACGGCTACACCCCAACGTCCTATCGGGATGTGGTGAAAACCGATTTGTTGATGGGCCAGCAAGTGAAAGGCATGACAGAATCAAGTTTTGTCACTCAGGCAGAGTTGGAAACGATTGTGTCGATCATCGATGAAACCCGTTCGTTCTATCAGGTTAAAATCCCGGCGGAAGGGCTTCGGGAGCAGGTAACGGTTTCCGAAGAGGAAGTGGAGGAGTATTACAGCAGCAACCAACAGGAATTTGTCGAACCGGAAAAACTGTCTGTCGATTATCTGGAACTGTCGGTGGATAAACTGGCCGAAAGTGTGGAAGTTGCGGAAGAGGATTTGAGAGCTCAGTTTGAACAGGAAGTGGAGAGTTTTTCTAAAGACACCGAATACCAAATCGCGCACCTGCTTGTTTCAGAAGAAAACAACGCGAATGTGAAGAAGGTCAGCGAACGCCTGGAGGCGGGAGATGATTTTGCCAAACTGGTGGAAGAGTTTTCCGAGGACGAGGGTTCCAAATCGGCTGGCGGTGACCTGGGTGTGATGACTCCAGGTGTTTATCCCGAGGAATTCGAAGCGGCTGTCAAGGGTTTGGAAGAAGGGGAAATCTCACCTCCTGTTGTAACCGATGCAGGAACACACTTTATCAAAGTTACCAAGAAAACCGAGGCGGAGCCGCCCACTTTTGAAGAGCGGAAAGATGTCATCGCTAACCAGCTCAAGCGAATGCAGGCGGAGACGACTTACGTAACAATGCTTGATCAATTGGGAGAATACACTTTTAGTGCCAACGATCTTTCATCGGCAGCCGAGCAGCTCGGCCTGGAAGTAAAAACCTCGCCGATGTTCCAGCGCAATCGTGGTACAGGCGTTGCTGGCAATCCGGCTTTTCGCGATGTGGCATTTTCCGCGGAAGTTCTGGTGGATGGACAGAATAGCAACGTTGTTGAATTATCCAACGACCGCGCGGTGGTTCTGCGTAAAAATACACACGAGCCGGAGCACATCAAACCGCTGGAGCAAGTGAAGGAGGATATTGTCGCCACTCTCACGGATAAAAAAGTGGAAGAGCTGCAACAGGAGCGCGCCAAGGCCCTGATTGCCTCACTGAAAGACAGCGAAAATATCGAACAGTTGGTGCAGGAGAAAGGATACGAGTTCAAAGCTCACGAGGGCGTGAAGCGGGGCGATGCGTCCGTTGACCGAAACGTTTTGACCGCGGCCTTCGCCATGTCCAAAAACGCCAAGTACGATACTGTTGCATTGAATAACAACGACTATGCCGTTATCGGCTTGCAAGAAGTCTCACCGGGCTCAATCGAAGATATGCCCGAGCAGCGCCGGACAAGCTTGATCGCCCAGTTAAACCGGGAGAACGCGAACTATGCATGGAGTGCTTATCAGGATCAGGTATACGAAAATGCGGAAGTGAAAATACATTGAACGCTGTTTTTTACTAGCCCGGAGTCTCCGGGCTAGTCCTCATACACGAAAGAAAGATAGCAGTTTGATTTGACGGTTAGTTCGATAAAAAGCTTCGGTAAATTTCACTCACACTGCCTTTAACACTGCCTGGATCGGACAGAATGATTTCGAGGCTGTCTGTCGCAATCCGGTTGTCATCGAGTATAAATCCAAGTTCTTTAACCCAGTATCCCACCCGGCGGGCAATGGCCTCGCCTGAATCAATCCATTGTATTGATCGACCGCGGGGTAATTCACGAAGATGGTCAACAAGTAAGGGGAAATGGGTGCAGGCCAATACCACAGTGTCAATCCTGTCTCCATCTTCCTGGGTAAAAAGAAAATCCAGTTCCGTCGCCAGTTCGTCCGGTTTGGGCGGGGAGCCGAGAACGGATTCTTCAGCCATACTCACCAGGCGGCTGCTACCGTAAAGTTTTACTGTTGAATTTGCTGCAAATTCTTCGATCAGGGAAAGGGTATAGTCGCGATTGACCGTTGCCGGTGTTGCCAACAGGCCAATAACTCCTGTTTTGGTCAGTTGCGCGGCAGGTTTAACCGCCGGTACCACGCCTACAAAGGGGATGCTCGATATTTCCCGCAGGTGCTCCAGGGCAAGCGTGCTGGCGGTGTTACAGGCAATAACGATAACATCGGGTTTACAGCGGGCGATCAATGATTCTATCTGCTGGCAGACCCGGCCAATGAGCGTCTCGTCGTCCAGCAAGCCATAGGGAAAGGCGGCATTATCCGCGGCATAGGTCAGGCTGCAGTAAGGGGTTTTTGCCAATATTGCGCGGGCAACGCTAAGACCGCCCGCACCGGAATCGAAAATAAGAATATGAGGGCATTTTCTCATAATAAGTCAATTTATTCGTTTTGTTGGGTATACCCCTTAAAAACGCTAAAATGTGGATAATAACGCTAAAGCAGGTAAAACAGAATGTCTCCGACCGTACTTGACTATTTTGGCCTCACCCCGGGCAGCATCCCCTATTTGGTTGTGGGTATGGTTGTTGGTGCGGTTATCGTCGGTTTAATTGGTTGGCTATTGACTATAAAAGTCAAACGTTGTTACACGACACAATTGGCGGAATTGGAACGGGTATCACAAATCAGGGAAAACGAGGCAAAAGTGCAACTGGCAAATGAAATCCATGCGAAGGAAGTGGAACTCGCCAGAAAGTCCACGTTGCTGGAAGCGCAGGAGAGACGTATTCTGGATACGCAAAATGAGCTTGATAAGTATCGGGCGGTGAAGGAAGAATACCTGCAGCTTCAGGCCAGGTTCGAAGAACAGCTTGAAAGGCAAAAATCCGAACAGCGGCTGATTGAGGAAACCAAAACTGTTTTGTTCAAGGAATTCGAGTTGGCGGCGAGTAACCTGTTTGAAGCCAAAAAACAAAATTTCGATCAGTCCAGCCGAATTAATATGGAAGCCGTGCTGAACCCGTTTAAAGAGCAGTTAAATACATTCAATAAGCGGATCGAGGATATTTATCACAAGGAAAACAGCCAGCGAAACCAGTTGGTCGGACAGATTGCGGAACTGCAAAAACAGGCCCAGCAAATCAGTCAGGATGCGAATAATCTGGCGAATGCCCTGAAGGGGGACAACAAGGTCCAGGGTAACTGGGGAGAGATTGTGCTGGAACGCCTGCTTGAGCAATCCGGCCTGGAAAAGGGAAGGGAGTATGAAACGCAACAGAGCTACAAGGATGAAGATGGTAAGCGTTTCAAGCCGGATGTGATTGTCCACCTTCCAGACAATAAGGATATTGTCATTGATGCAAAAATGTCCTTGTTGGATTACGAGCGGTACTGTTGCGAAACGGACCAGGTACAGCGGGAAAAAGCCCTCAAGGCGCATGTGGAATCCATTCGCACCCATATTAAAGGGCTCTCACTCAAGAGCTATGAAAAACTGGATGGCATCAGAACGCTGGATTTTGTTTTTATATTTGTTCCCGTGGAAGCCGCCTACGTGTTGGCAATACAGTCGTCACCCGGATTGTTCAAGGAAGCCTACGATAAAAATATTGTATTGGTCAGCCCGTCGAGCCTGATGGTGGCGCTGCGTACTGTTGAAACCATCTGGCGCTATGAAAAGCAAAATGCCAATGCCGAGGCAATTGCCCGGAGCGCCGGAAAAATTTACGACCAGTTCGTCCTGTTCCTGGAGGCCCTGGAGGATATAGGTAAGAATATTGACCGGGCGAAAATCGCTTACGACAAAAGCTATGAACGTCTGGCCTCTGGCAGGGGGAACGTGCTGCGAAAAGTCGAAACGCTCAGGAAGCTCGGCGCCAAGGCAACCAAAACATTATCCGATAGTGCGCTAAAAGCCCTTGCCGGAGATGACGAAACTGATGAGGAAACGGGCCCGGAGCCGGATAAACTGGAGGAGGCTGAATTCGAAGGCTTGACTCTGCGGGATTTGAAACAGCAGGATGCATGAGGATAGTGTTTTGATGATATTCTTGGCCGCGGCGGCATTGGTTGTCCTGGTGTTGTCGTCGGTGGCAATTTATTACCACTGGCGTTTGTACCAGCAGCGCAGGCAGGTTGAAGAAAGACGGCGGAAAGCTGAACAGGAGCGCGCCGGCCAACGGCAACGGGTCTTGCGAAGTATCGAAATTATCTGCCGCGCGATGATTTCTGACCAGGTGACATTGACAGAAGGATGTATCCGGGTGAGTGTATTGTTTCGGGCGCTGGACTTTGATGAAAAACAGCTGAATCCGTTCAGCGTGTTCTTTGACATGGAGTCCGCGACAGCACACATTCCCATATTGGACGACTGGCGTAAGCTTTCCCGCAAGCAGCAAAATATGTTCGATAATGAAAGGGAGAGCATTGAAGCAAAATATCGCGATTTTGTCCTCGATGCCGCGCAACGTTTTTTAAACCAGGGTGTTCTCCCGCTGGATGAAGTATGAGTTTTAATTATCTGTTCGAGTTTGAAGACCTTCTGAAAAGTCTTATCCGTCAGCCGAGTGTTGTCGGAGCGGAGCATTCCTTTTTTCGGGTTCTGCAAAAAGAGCTCGAAGAGCGTGGCGCCAAGGTCACCTGGTATGAGGGCCTGCTGGTAGCCCAGGGCAGCGAACCGGACAGTGCAATGTTTTCCGCCCACATCGACCGGCACGGGCTGATCTGCACCGGTCCCAACGAGTTTCAATACGCCGCGTTTGTTGCAGGGGGGCGGTCGGATCTGCTGGGCAACTCAGTGTCGGAAGAGTTGATGATGAAAATCGTCGATAGGTTTGCATCCACGCCGGTATACGCATACGAGCCCTGGTCCGGAGCATACCGTGGCAATGGGGTGATCAAGCGGGCCTATATTTGTGAGTTCAGGAATAACCTTATTTTTGAAGTGGACGGTTTGTCCCATCTTGTTGCGGGTACGCCGGTGGCATTTTCCGACCGGCTGAAAATCAATAACGGCTTCTATTCGGGACAGTTGGATAACGTTTTGACTGCCGCTGTACTGGTGCATATGTTTAGCCTGGGTTTTAAAGGCACGGCATTTTTTACAGCTCAGGAAGAAGCCGGCCGGAGCTGGCGTTATTTGCTTGAGTGGTTTCGCCGTTTCGGTGGTTCCACCAATAATCTGATTGTGGTGGATACCAGTCCCTTTCCGGACCGGCAGGCGGCCGACAAACAATCCGTGGTGCTGCGCTGGAGCGATGCGAACGCGCAGTTCAGCAAGGAGACAACACAGCAGTTGGAAGCGTTGTGCACGAATATAGGGGTAACTTATTCATTCAAGGATCTGTATATTAAGGAACAGAATGCACAGGCGGTAAATGCCGGCGAACCGACACATTCACTTGGCAGTACCGAAATGGGCAGGATTACTTCGGCCTCCAATGGTTTGGTTCACGGTACCACTTTGCAGATCCCGACTACCGGTTATCATACGATGGAAGAATCCGCCTCCATTTACGCTTGCGAACAGTTTCTGAACCTGGTTATGGCGGTGGCCGATTCCAACCTGAATTGCTCGGCGATTCAGGCGACAGCTTAGCCAATCAAGGCTAATAAACGTAAACACAATAAAGAAAGTGATTTAATGTCTGATGAATTAGCATTGCAAATGCGCCTGGGAATGCGGCGCCTGGCCTCAGGGGTGAGTGTGATTACCGCCAGGGATGATAGAGATAGATTCGCCATGACGGCTTCGTCCGTCACTTCTGTGTCGGACGCGCCTCCCTCGTTGTTGGTGTGTATCCACAACGAAACGCGTATCGGTAAGGCGATTGGAAAAACAGGCGTTTTTTGTGTCAATGTGCTGTCCCGCCGGCAACAGGAAATCTCCATCAATTGTGCCATCCCTGAAGTGGAAACCAGCCGCTTTGATTGTGGCGATTGGACGATGGATCCAGCCAGCGGCCTTTCCTTTCTGGAGGGTGCGCAGTCGGTATTTTTCTGTGAGGTTGCAAAAACAGTATCCTACGGAACGCACAACATCTTCGTGGGGAATATTAAGAAGGTTGTCCTTCACGGTGAGGTGGACCCTCTTGTCTACTATGACGGAGGCTATCGGTAATATTCCTTCGCATACTGCCCAAAACATTTGACAAGAATGGCATATCGGGTAGAATGCGCTCCTCTCACGCGGGGTGGTTAGCTCAGTTGGGAGAGCGACGGCCTTACAAGCCGTAGGTCACAGGTTCGACCCCTGTACCACCCACCATTTTCAAGCGCGCATGCTTGATTTTGCACGGCCCGGTAGTTCAGTTGGTTAGAATGCCGCCCTGTCACGGCGGAGGTCGAGGGTTCAAGTCCCTTCCGGGTCGCCATATAAAAAAGCCCATGCTGAAAGGCATGGGCTTTTTTATATGGCATATCGATTATTGAGCCCAAATCAACTTCCTTCTGGACGATAAAGCCAAACCCGCGTTCCGGCAACAATAATCCAAAGTACTGGCAAAACTGAACGAAACTTGGACAACGGAAGGGTTTCTGCGGGGACGGCTACTTTTTTCCAGAACTTTTCCCGTTTCGCCTGTCAAAAATCTTTAACAATCAATCGCTATCTTGTGCCGACGCGGCTGAAGCGCCGCCTGACAATAGCAGGACGTTTACCATGCAGGACTATATAGAAGACTTACTGGAAGAGCCGATCAGAACCTTTGACGCTGACGACGACGAAGATTACCTCGACGAATATATTGAGGTTTAGCCTTCCTGTTAAATTCCTGAACCCTCCAAACCGCGCATGTCTTCGGAATAGTGCAAAGAGGTTTTTGAGTCTCCTAAGCGCTAATTCTTCTGAAAAAAGCCTTCCTCAATAGCTTGAATATCTAAGGACTGATTATCCCGTCACAGCTTGAGAAGTTCGACTGGTGAATAATTCGTTTCTGGTCGATATTTAGGGAGTCTCTAATCAAATCCCTGAGATCTCTGGCTTACAGGATTTTTGCTGGCAAGACGCGCGATTGAGTCGGGTCGGGCGGCGTTCCGCTGGTTGCCCGGTGAATGAGCGCAACGCCGCCAGCGACTTTCTCTGAAACCAAAAGGCCGGTAAGCCCCGAAGGGCCTGCCTGGCGCGTGCACTTTCGGCGTCGCCTACATGGATGTAGGTGAGGGCCGTGAGCAGGAGCGGAAGGCTTGGCAATTTGCCAAGGGCAAGTGGTCGGCACCCCGGGCCATTGCCGGCGATTGTCGCCTTGAAACTGCATCGCGCCAGGTTGCGCAGAGACCACAGGGATTTGATCAGAGGCTCCCTAGCAAACGGAAACAAGGTTTTTACCCATCAGGCGATCCCCTTCGCTTGCGGGACTATAACTATGACAAGTGAGCGTAAGGCAGTAAGTGATATTCGATGACGATGAGTTAGCCAGGGCAATTTTTTTCTTCGAGAACGGAAAGCTCGTTCCCAAGGAAATGTATTATTCAGAGTTCGAGGCCGTGCTCGACGAGTATGTCCCGGTACTTGAATGGGCCAACAAAAATGCCAAGGCTGTTTATCTGGAAATTGATTCCGGGCTCAATATTCGCACCGCGGTTTTCTTTCAATTGCCATTTACCCGGACCGGCGCGATTGATTCCAACTGGAATCTGCCACTCGGCCAATTGGCTGATAACGCATCCAACGGCCCGGATTTGGGTGCGGGCCCGATCAAGCTTGCCTGTGCCAGCCAGTGCCCCATCCACCATTATCGAAGTTTTCTCTGGGACCCGGACCTGCGCAAAGGGAAAGGCCACCTGGCACACCTGAAAAAAGCGGTGGCGGAAAACCGCCTATCCCTCCAGTTTCGTGAACCGGCGGATGAGTTTTCCTTTGGCTCGCGCAGGGCAATGGATACCCGGGAACTTGAACAGAAATTGACCCAGCAGTTGCGTCGCGAGTACGCCCAGGAGTTTCGCGATCATATGGCGCAACTGCTCAAGGAACAACGCCTGCGCGTATCCACCATCGACCGGGAAAAGGAAAATGCGCTTGAAGAGCTGCGGCGCCAGCACGCGAACCAGTTGGAGGAATACCGCGAACTGTTGCAGGCCCGGGATAAACTGCTGGAGGAAGAAAAACAGCGCAACGTCGCCCTAAAGGAGACCATGGAAGGGCAGGCGAAGAAACTGGAGGGCTTGCGGGAATACTTCGAACACAAACTGGAGCAGGCTCAGGACCAGGAGCTGGATGAACTGCAGGCGCTCAAGGAAAATTACGAGGCGGAACTTGAAGCGAAAGTGCAGGCTGCCACCACCGAGCTTAAGGAACTGCTCAACATGAAGGAGTTGGAGCTGCACTACCGCAACGAGCGCGAAAGCCAGTTGCAGCAGGAAATCGGCCGTTTGCGGGAGGAAAACAGGGAGTTTGTCTCCAACAGTGGCGATCAGCTGCTGGAGAGGATGATGGCCAGGGGCATTAGCTTTGTAACGTATCAGCCGGGGGCCGGGCATATCACCGTGCCGGTGTCCGAGGTGTCACGTTTTCTGGAAAACCCGGCCGCTTACGCAGCCGAGTACTGCGGTGTCAAAATCACCCAATATCAGGCCTGGCTGGACCATTACCAGACACCGGTATGTAAGACCAGGGACGAATCCGAGACTATCTGCGGCGAAAATCTCGACCGGGTGGACTCTCCCACGGAATTCCTGATCGGCAAGGACGACTGCTGTGAAAAACATCGTCAAATCAAGGGCGTCAGCAAGCTCAAACTCGCGGGTGTCTGATTGCGTGTCGCGGGCCGATCGTTTCGGCTTGCTCCCTCCATGTTGGCCTGAAGCCGCGCTTGCGGATCTTGCCAGTCAATCTCCATTGCAACCCCTGGCGTGGTCCAGGGTCGACCGGTGCGGTGTCCGGTTGAGTATCAAGCGCGAGGACCTGCTTGATCCGAAACTCGGTGGAAACAAGTTCTATAAGCTGGCCGGGCATTTGGAGCGGATATTTGCCGCTGATGACTTGCGGCCACTGGTAAGTTTCGGCGGCGCCTGGTCGAATCATCTTTACGCGCTCGCGGCGGCGTGCGAGAAGCTCAGGCGGCCCTGCGTCGGCATCATCCGCGGTGAAAAGCCGCCTGTCCTGAGTCCCACGCTGGCGGACGTCCAGGACATGGGCATGCGGTTAATATTCATATCCCGCCATGACTACCGGCGGCGCGATGAGATCTCCTTCCGGCGGGAGCTGGAAGCGCAGCTCGGCCCCTGTCACTGGATTCCCGAGGGTGGTGGCGGTATCGCGGGCGCGAAGGGCTGCCGGGCCATAACCGAAGGAATCCTGGCGCTGGCGCCACACCCGCCGGATGTTATCTGCCATGCGGTGGGCACCGGTGCTTCCCTGGCGGGTGTCGCCAGCGGTTTAAAGCCCGGCATGACTGCCTTGGGAATAACAGTACTGAAAGGTGCCGAAGGGCTGGAGCAGCAGGTTCACTCGCTGGTAAAGGCCTTGGGCGGCTGCGCGGGCAGGTGGGAACTGAACCACCGGTATCACTGTGGCGGTTATGCCAAGGCTCCCGATTATCTACTTGAATTTATTAAAGAATTTGAAGAAGAGACGGAAATATTATTGGACCCTGTGTATACGGCCAAGCTAATGTGGGCTATAACTTGTTTAGCGGAATCCGGATACTGGGCGGCGGGCACCCGCGTGGTCGCTGTCCATTCCGGGGGATTACAGGGCAGGCGTGGTTATATCAAGGGGATATCAAGAGAATGAATGCAAAAACAGCCGGAAATGCTGACAATTTGGGAAACTCAGGATTATTGGTCGATGGCGCTTTCGCCACCGCCAGAACGCTGGTACCGCTGAAGGACCTTCGTCCGTCATTCCTCGCCGACCTGTTTAATCATGTGGCTGTGCAAACTCTCTCCGCCGGCGAGATACTGTTCGAGGAAGGGGCATACGACCACCAGCACATCTACCTGTTGAACGGCCATGTTGAACTTCAATATGATTCCGGGCGAACAGACCTGGTTAAAGGTCGGAATGTTCAGCTGCCGCTGGTGAATTACCAGCCCCGTCCCTGCAGAGCTGTCGCCAAAACCGATTGCAACTTGCTACGAATTGACAGCGACCGCCTGGACCGCACCCTGAGCTGGAGCCAGATTGCCGACTACCTGTTGTCGGAAATTTCCCTGGAGCGCGACCTGGACGAGGATGTGGAATGGATGCAGACCGTGCTGAATTCCAACTTGTTTTTCAAGGTTCCGCCCGTCAATGTGGAGCAGGTTTTCAATCGCCTGACGCCGATGGTAGTCGATAAGGGCGAAGTGTTAATCCGGCAGGGCGAAATCGGCGACTGCTGTTATTTTATCAAGGAGGGCAGCGCCGAGGTGCTGGTGGCGTCAAAGCCAAGCGCCAAATCGGAAAAAGTTGCCGACATTACCGTTGGCCGCTGTTTTGGCGAGGATGCACTGGTTAACGAAACGGTTCGCAATGCCACCGTGCGGATGAAGACCGACGGAGTGTTGATGCGTCTGGAGAAAAGTGATTTCCTGCTGCTGTTGCGCGAGCCGGCTGTGGAGGAAATCGATGAGGACGAAGCGGCGGATATGCTTGAAACGCCTATTTTTGTCGATGTCCGCACCGACGATGAATATTCCCTTGGCCACCTGGCCTTTTCCGCCAACATTCCGCTCAGTCTCCTGAGTATCAAAAAACGGCTCCTGGCGCCGGAAAAGCCTTACATCATGTACTGCGACACCGGGCGGCGCAGCAAGGCAGCGGCCTACCTGCTGGGTAAGCAAGGTTATAACGTACTGTCCCTGCGCGACGGCTATCTGGGCGCCGGGCTGGCGGACAGCCTGGTGACGGAAGAGGGTTATATCCTGCGCGACGGCGAGTTGGTCTCCGGCCAGTAGTCATCCACCAGCATCCGTTTTTCCACTCGCCCTTCTGGAGTGCGCCGGCAAAGCATTTCGGGTGGCGAAACGACTTTGCTTCGGGGCTGGTGAGACGGTGATCCGGTAAGCCAGTCCAGCCTGGCCAATGCCCTCCATTGGTGATGGTCTTCGCTGGCAAACTTCTCCCTGTGTAACCAGCAACCTGTCAACGCGGCCTGATTGGCATGGGCAGGCAGGCACTCCGGGCTGTCGGAATGCGGGAAAAACATGCCGCGCAGGAAATAACGGGACTGGACTTTCCGCGGGTTTTGCTCTCGGGATTCCAGATAAGGTCGCGCTGTGGCATGCTTCGCCAGTGGCAGTTGATGTGTCAGCATGCGTTGCAGTTTGATATCCAGCCGGTCCCGCGCGTTCGGGCCGATCCAGTTTTGCCAGTCACGGATTCCCGGCTGATGCGCCAAATAAAATTTGACCGCGCACTCCAGGTGAATACAGTTCCCCTGCCTGTCCTCCAATAGCATATCCAGTTCACCCATGGTTCTGTTTCCTTCCAACACCTGGATATTCCGCCCCAGGAGCCGGTAGGGCACCACAGCGTCGTCCCGGCCCTGGCTGAACAAAAAGGCCACCAGGGCTTCAAAGTAAAGCCCGAGCCGGCGAAATTTGCGTTTATCGATGGGGATACTGTCCGCCGAAGACTGGTCCAGGCGGGCCAACCATTCCAGGCAGGCATCGGTGGTATCCGGATCCAATTCCAGGGCGGAAAAATTATCGAGACGGGTCGACATCAGCGCCGGGCTGGTAATCACCCACGCCAGATCCCGCACCACCGGATGGGAAAATTGCTGCCAGGGCTCTGGTTGTTGATATGTGGATTTGTTTGCCATCGGATTTTGATTTTGCCAATATGCCTTTCCGTGGCGGAATTATCCCTGGCTTGGACAGGCAATAACAATTTATTTGGATCAGACACTATGGGACATTTTAAAAGTGTGGGGCTTATCGGTCGTCTGGCCAGTATCAACACACAGTACTCGCTTCAGCGTTTGCTGTCCTTTTTGAGTAAACAAAATGTAAAGGTGCTGATAGACGAAGAAACTGCTTCGATCGTGCCAGACACCGATCTCCCGGTTGAGCCCCGCAATGTCCTGGCGAAAAAATGCGACCTGATTATTGTGGTGGGCGGTGACGGAAGCCTGCTTGCCGCCGCGCGGGCTTTTGCCGGTTACAAGGCAAAGATATTGGGTATCAACCGGGGCCGGCTTGGGTTCCTCACCGACATCAGCCCGGAGGAAATCGAATACAAGGTAGGCGAAGTCCTGGCCGGCGAGTACCTGGCCGAAAAACGGTTCTTGCTATCCTCCGAGGTGGTCAGGGAAGGGACCACGATTGCCCACGGGGTCGCGCTGAACGATGTGGTGGTCCACCCGGGCAAGTTTATCCGTATGATTGAATTCGGCCTGTACATCAACGATGAATTTGTTTACCAGCAGCGTTCGGACGGCCTGATTATCGCCACGCCCACCGGCTCGACCGCCTACGCCTTAAGTTGTGGCGGGCCGATTATGCATCCGGACCTGGATGCGATTGTATTGGCGCCCATGAACCCCCATACATTAAGCAGTCGACCGATTGTTGTGCACGGCGACAGCCGGATAAAACTGTTGATCTCCGAGTACAACAATCTTAACCCCCATGTTACGTGCGACGGCCAGACCCATGTGGTCACCCAGCCGGGAGATGAGGTGGTGATGACCAAATCACCGAGAGTATTAAACCTAATCCATCCCAAAGGCCACAACTTTTATGAAACCTGTCGCACAAAACTGGGATGGGCCAGCAGTACCGGCGCGACGTAGTATTTGTATTAAGTAGTATTTGTATTAAATGGTTACCATCAACGGGCAACGAGGGATTTTCAGGAACTGTAGTAAAACGTGACTATTTCCGGCTACGACATTATTGGTGATGTACACGGCTGCGCGGAAACGCTGAAAAAGCTGCTGTTCAAGCTTGGCTACAAACTGGATGGCAATACCTTCTGGCATTCCGATCGCCAGGTAATATTCGTTGGTGATATCGTTGATAGGGGACCACGTATCCGCGAGGCGCTGCACCTGATAAAGCCCATGGTCGACGCGGGCACCGCCAAATGCATCATGGGTAACCATGAGTACAATGCAATCGCTTACACCACGCCGAGGAAACCGGGGCGCGACGGTTACGTACGCGAGCACAACCGCCAGCACAACCGGCAGATTGCCGAAACCCTGATCCAGTTCGCTCCCTATCCCGAGGAATGGCGCATGTTCCTGGACTGGTTTGTCACCCTGCCGGTGTTTCTCGAAATGCCGGGCTTTCGCGTGGTTCACGCCTGCTGGGATGATGCCTTGATCAACAAGTATAAAACGCGCCACGCTACTAACACTGTCACGCTGGAATTTATTCGCGAATCGGCGGATCGAAAATCATTTGCCGGCCGGTTTATGGACAGGCTTACCCGCGGAACAGATATGCGCCTGCCGGAAGGCAGAACCATTCGCGGCAGGGACGGCTGTGAAAGGGCCATCTTTCGCACCAAATTTTGGGCGAAGTCGCCGCGAATGTACAAGGACATTGTTTTCCAACCGGACCCGTTGCCGGAAGACCTGGTGGAAAAGCCGCTCAGTGACAAGGAAAAAGCGTCATTATTGAGCTACAGCGACGAGGCACCGCCGGTATTTGTCGGCCACTACTGGCTGCATGGCAAGCCGAAGCCTCTCACTCACAATGTCGCCTGCCTTGATTACAGCGCCGTCAAGTATGGCCGTCTTGTCAGTTATCGTTTCGACGGCGAACAACAACTCGATGAAAATAAATTCGTGTGGGTTTATGTGGATTCGGAATCAGCATGACGTTGGCATGGATCTGGCGCGACAATCCCTTCCGGCAGGAACACGTACTGGATAAGCGGTTGCGATGAATATTTTGAAAATGGGTGAGTATCCGATCGAGACGGACCTGAAAGTACTGCATACCGCGCTGACGGCGGAAGGCATTCCACACCGGATTATAGAGGAGGGCGGACAGCAGGTATTGTGGTTGCTGGATGACCGTTTTGCCGAGCGAGCCAGGCAGTTAACTGTGGCGTTCGAGGACGGCAGGCTCAAGGTGGTTTCGCGGGCCGATGCGCGCGGGAATGCGTTTTCACTGCCGGTGAAGGAAGTTTTTTTACGCTGCCCTTTCACTTTCGCCACGATTATCCTGGGAATTACCGGCTATATTCTCGGCGTTCACGCTCTCGAATCGCCTATCACCGAAAACCTGCTGTTTGACCGTCCGGCCGAAATCCTGGGCAGTGGTAAAATCTGGCGTTATTTCACTCCGGCTTACCTGCATTTCAGTGCGCTGCATATTTTGTTCAACGGTTTGTGGATTTGGGAACTGGGCAAGCGACTGGAACTCTATCTTGGCACCCGGAATTATGTTCTGCTCTTTTTGTTTGTTGCAGTCGGTGCGAATTATGTCCAGTATGCTATTGCCGAGGGAGATACTTATTTCGGCGGTCTATCCGGCGTAGTTTATGGTTATCTCGGCTTTCTCTGGGTGGCCGGCGCGGGATCGAAAAACCGTAATCCGGTGTTGCGCCTGCCGCCCGGTATCTTCGTATTTATGTTTGCGTGGCTGTTGTTGGGTTTTTTTGGCGTAATCGATATGTTTATCACCGGCCGGGTGGCAAATGGCGCGCACCTGGGCGGTTTGCTGTTTGGTATTGCCGCGGCACTGTTGTATTTCGCCGTTAAAAAAGATGAGAAGCCATCATGAAAGTCAATAAGGTTCTGGAGCTGGTTACACCGGAAATATATGAAAAATTCAGGCGGGCCATTGAACTGAGAAAGTGGCCGGACGGCCGCGCGGTATCCGCCGAACAACTGGAAATTTGCATGCAGGCGGTTATCGCCTACGAACACGCCCATGTTCCCGAAGATGAGCGAACAGGATACCTGCCGCCAAAAAAGGAATGCGGCAGCCATAACGACAGCGACGATGAGACCCCGCTGGCGTGGAAGTAAAACATCAACCTCTGAAATTGAGACCAAGTCGAGACCGAGAGACCTTATGAGAGATTCACAGCCCCGGACAATTTACCTGAAAGATTACCGCGAGCCCGATTTCTGGATAAATAAAACGTCGCTTGAGTTTGAATTGTTTGCCGATTACACCGAGGTTAAATCAACGCTCGAACTGGTGCGCAATCCCCGGGCCGATAAAGAGGCTTCACTGGTACTTCACGGGCAGGAACTGGAGCTGCGCGAAGTAAAAATTGACGGCACGATTCTGGTCGAAAGTGACTATAAAACCGACCTCGAAACGCTGGAAGTATTTTCCGTTCCCAACAAATTTGAATTTTCCTGCGTGACCCGGATAAAACCGCATGAAAATACCTCCCTCGAAGGCTTGTACAAATCGCGCACCATGTACTGCACCCAGTGCGAGGCCGAAGGATTTCGGAAAATCACCTATTACCTGGATCGGCCGGATGTGATGAGCGAATTCCATACCCGTATCAGCGCTGACAAAGTTGCGTTCCCTGTCTTGCTTTCCAACGGTAATTTGATCGACAGCGGAGAGGAGGGCGACCGGCACTGGGCACTATGGCACGATCCCTTTAAAAAGCCCTGTTATCTGTTTGCGCTGGTGGCGGGAGATCTCGTCGGCATCGACGATACTTTTACCACCCGCTCGAGGCGCCAGGTGGCGTTGCGGATTTTTGTCGAACAAAAAGATGCTGATAAATGCGATCACGCGATGCAGTCGCTCAAGCGGGCGATGAAATGGGATGAGGAAGTATACGGCCGCGAATACGATCTCGACATTTTTATGATTGTCGCGGTGGACGATTTCAATATGGGCGCCATGGAAAACAAGGGGCTCAATATCTTCAATACCAGTTGCATCCTGGCTAAACCGGAGACGACCACCGACGCGGGTTTCCAACGGGTGGAAGCTGTGGTTGCGCACGAGTATTTCCACAACTGGTCCGGTAACCGCGTTACCTGCCGGGACTGGTTTCAATTGAGCTTGAAGGAAGGTTTCACCGTGTTCCGCGATGCGGAGTTTTCCGCGGACATGGGGTCGCGCACAGTCAAGCGCGTGGAAGACGCATCAATGCTCCGCACCATGCAATTTGCCGAGGACGCCGGCCCCATGGCGCACCCCGTTCAACCTTCGTCATTTATCGAGATTTCCAACTTTTACACCCTCACCGTTTACGAGAAGGGTTCGGAAGTTGTGCGCATGATTCACACCCTGTTGGGGCCTGAACTCTTTCGCAAGGGGTCGGATCTGTATTTCGAGCGGCACGATGGGCAGGCGGTAACCATTGAGGATTTTGTTGCCGCGATGGCGGATGCCTCCGGTCGCGATTTCAGCCAGTTTATGAACTGGTACCGCCAGGCCGGTACACCGGTGGTAAAGTGCGAAGGGCGATACGATGAGGGTAAAAACGAGTTTACCTTAAAGGTCCGGCAGAGCTGCCCGGCCACGCCGGAAGCAAAAGACAAAAAACCTTTTCTTATTCCCCTTGCGGTGGGATTGCTGGGCGACGCCGGCGCGCTGCCGCTGAAAATCAAGGGGCAACAACCGGATACGGACACCAACGATAACACGCATAAGGTTCTTGAAATTACCAAGGCCGAACAGGAGTTTATTTTTGAAGAAGTTCCCGAGAGGCCGGTTCCTTCATTACTGCGCGGGTTTTCCGCGCCGGTCAAGCTCGACTACAACTACAGCCGCGAAGACCTGACCCGCCTGATGAGCCGGGACACCGACGGTTTCTGTCGCTGGGACGCCAGCCAGCAACTGGGTGTTGACGTTATCCGTGACATGATGGCGCAAATGGGGGGTAATCCTTCCCCGAGTATCGATGCCGGTTTTGTCGACGCCTATCGGGTATTGCTGGAGGACCAGAGCCTGGACCCGGCAATGGTGGCTCTCATCCTGCAACTGCCGAGCGAGGATTACCTTGCGGAATTGTCTCAGCCGGTGGACGTGGAAGGAATCCACTACGCCCGCGAGTGTGTCAAACGAAAACTCGCCACTGCGCTGTACGACAATCTGCTGCGTGTATATCACGCAAATGAAACAGTCGGCGAGTATAAAGTGGATGCCGGGAGCATCGGCAGGCGGAGCCTTCGCAATACCGCATTGCACTATTTAATGCTAAGCGGCCGGGCGGAAGTGATCGAACTATGCCGAAAGCAATATCGTACGGCGGGGAATATGACGGATACGATGGCTGCGCTTGCCGCGATAGTCTATTCCGGCAGCGCGCACGTTCAATCGCTGAAGCAGGAATTGCTGAATGACTTTTATGAAAAGTGGAAGGATGAATCGCTGGTGGTCAACCAATGGCTGTCAGTGCAGGCATCAAGTCCGGTACCCGGTACGCTGAACACGGTCAAGGCGCTTACCCAACATGCCGCTTTCGATGTCAGGAATCCGAATAAAGTACGCGCGCTTATCGGCGGATTTTGTATGCGCAACGCGATCAACTTTCACGATCGCAGCGGGGAGGGCTATGCATTCCTGGCCGACCAGATTATCATTCTTGACGGACAGAACCCGCAGATCGCCGCGCGCCTGTTAACGCCCCTGACCAAATGGAAAAGGTACGATGACAAACGGCAGGCGTTGATGAAAAAGCAATTGCAGCGCATTGGCGAGCAGCCGAAGCTGTCGAAGGATGTTTACGAAGTGGTAACAAAAAGCCTGATGTGATTTTTACCGAGGGTGAAATAATAAGATGAAAATAAAAAATACCGAAAACAGCTATGGCCTGGTGGCAGTATTGTTCCACTGGGTCATTGCGCTTGGCGTTATCGGTCTTTTTGCCCTGGGTTTGTGGATGGATGGCCTAACCTACTACGACAAGTGGTATCGTACCGCACCGCATGTGCACAAAAGCCTGGGCGTGCTGCTGATTTTCCTGGTTGTCGTGCGTCTTGCCTGGCGGCTTTACAATTCCCGGCCGGCGGAGCTGGTAAGCCACAAGCGCTGGGAAAAAATAATCGCCAGAATTACCCATTTTCTGTTTTATTTATTATTGTTCAGTATGTTTTTCAGTGGCTACCTGATTACCACCGCAAAAGGGCAGTCGCTCGACGTTTTTGACTGGTTCAGTATTCCCGCCGTAGTATCGGATGGTGAAAACCTGGAGGATATTGCCGGTGAAATTCATGAATCGATAGCCTTTACCATTATTGGTTTGGCCATTGTCCATGCACTGGCGGCATTGAAACATCACTTTATCGACAGGGATAAAACGCTGCTGCGGATGCTGGGCAAGTCTGAATAGGTTCGCAATTTTTCTTCCCGATTATCGGGGCCATTAACGAGCAGGAGGACAGAATGATGTATAGAAGTATGAAAACAATAATATCGGCGGGGTTGGTTGTGCTTTCGCTATCCGCTGTTTCCGCCAGTGTCACGGCGGCGGATTATATTTTCGACACCAAGGACATGCACGCGTTCGTGCAGTTTCGCGTTAAACACCTGGGGTACAGTTGGCTTTACGGCCGCTTCAACGAGTTTGACGGTAAGTTTACCTACGACCCGAAAAAGCCGGAAGCCAGCACACTCACCGCGGAAGTGGATATGACCAGCCTGGACAGCAATCATGCGGAACGCGATAAGCATGTTCGCTCGGGCGATTTCCTGAATGTAGATAAGCACAAAACCGCCAAGTTCGTCAGCTCCAAATATGAAGTCACCGGGGAGAACACCGGTAAAATGACCGGCACCCTGACTTTGATGGGCGTCAGCAAACCAATGACCATCGATGTGGTACACGTGGGTGGCGGGCCAGACCCCTGGGGTGGGTACCGCCAGGGCTTTGAAGGCCGGGCGGAAATCACTCCCGCCGACTTCGGTCTCGACCTGGCCAAGAAGCTGGGGCCGGCTTCGGCGACCGTGGAACTCTTCCTCACCGTCGAAGGTATTCGACAATAGTCGTATTTGCGGGGCTCCGGTTATCGGAGCCTCCACTTTATTATTCTCCCCCGCCTTTTTTCCTTGTCGATCAAGCTCCATAAAACCGGATATCAATCCTTTTTTCACCAGCTGTAGTTACAAGTTGCGCTACAATTGATCAAAACCACGGCTTATTTCACAGCCACCGACCAGTTTTTTAAATAATATCAGTAGCTTATATATTGCAATCGCATCAGGTTGCAGCAGTGCAATTCCCCGTGATCCTCTCCAGGCAATCGGGCAAGTTAATGAGGTTGGGTGTTCCATGCCAGGCGAGAGTCAATTTAATGTCGTCCTTAGGGGGTTTGTGATCGATGGCTTCGCAAAATCACTGGTGGTGGTAGAGTTAAGCGAGCTGCTGAACGTTTCATCGGAAGAAGCGGAATCCTATTTAAAAGGAAACCGGAAGATCATAAAAGCCGGGGTCGATGCGGAAACGGCAAAAAAGTATCATCGCATGTTCACGGCCAAAGGCGTGGATGTCGTTGTCGAGCGGGTTCCCGAACCAGGCAAGCCAGCAAGTAAACCAGCGGATAAACCGGCCAGACCTCCGTCCCGAAGCACAGCTTCCCAGGCCAAGCCTGTTGCGCCAGGCGCCGCCGCCAGGCCAAAGGCGCCCACTTCACAAAAAGTACCACAAAGCCAGCGAAAGACAGTAAAAAAGGCACCGCCCGAACCGGCTGCCCAACCCAAATCACAACCTTCGACCAGTGCCGCGCCTTCAGCCAAAAAGCCGGAAAAGATGCCGGAGAAGACTCCGCCCAGACGTACCGCCAGTGCTGATCCGGAACCGACCGGACCCAAAATTTCAATGACGGATGCCTTCAGCGAGGAAGTGGAAATACCCGCGCCGTCACTGGTTTACCGGATTAAACTCTTTGCCACGGCGGCCGGTGTCGGTGCCCTGGTTACCCTTTACGGGCTGCTGTTGTTCTCCGTTTTACTGTTTGTTCTCGCCCGATTTTACAGCCTGCTCGCGAACGTGCTCAGCCTTGGTGCGGTGTCGATTATTATTTTTTATTTGTTGCCGATTGCGGCAGCTTCCATACTGCTTATTTTTCTGTTGCGGCCGTTGTTTCCCAGAGACACACGCGGTGAAAACTGGTTTTCTCTCGATGCGACTAAGGAAAAAACCTTTGTTCGTTTCGTTCAACATATCAGTGGACTGGCGGGTGCGGACAAGCCGGAGAGTATAAATATCACCACCGACGTCAAGGCGTTTGTCGATTTTGAAAAAGGTGTTAAGGGTATTAAGCAGGGGCGCCTGGAGCTGTGGATTGGTATTCCGCTGATCATCTCGTTGTCCGCTCGACAACTGGCGGGGGTTATCGCCCGCGAATTCAGCCATTTCAATTCAGGCAAGTTAAGCAAAGTGGCCTATTTGATTCATGAGGTGAATATACGCCTCTACAACAGTGTCCACGATAGTGATGGCTGGCAGTTGTGGTTTGAGCAAAAAGCGGAACAGTCAAAAACGTGGGGCATTCTGGCGAAAGTTGCGCGTTTTTTTGCCCAAATCACCGGGTGGTTGTTAACAGGGTTTCTCTTTCTCGTTAACGCGGTTAGCGCCGGTTTCCTGCGACAGCGGGAGTTTAACGGGGATTATTACAACGTTTTATTCGCGGGGACCAACGCTTTTACCGATACTTTTAAAACAAAATATTTGGTTGAATTTGCGTTGGATGATTATCACAACAGCATATTTACCCGCGATGCGGGCAATCGCCTGGTGAATGATCTTCCAGCATTAATATTTCACGATATTCACGCTCTTGACACGGAGGTGGTCAAACATCTCGAGGACGATATGGTGTTAGCCAGCACCCAGTGGAAGGATATGGTGCCCAGTAATCGGGATCGAATCATGCAGGGTGAGGATCTTGATTTGCCGGGAATCACCCTTTTGGATATTCCGGCCTACCGGTTGCTGCGGGAAGTGAAAAAAATGTGCTACCGGGCAACGGTCGCTTATTATCGTGAGCGGAATATTGTTTTTGATCCACAAAAACTGGTGGATGTAAAAGAAGTTGCCATATCCTCCAACGAAGAGAAACTGCGCAACGAGGTGTGCCAGCAATACTACAACGGCTGGTTTGCGCCTGACGTTTTTTGGAGGCTGGATCAACTTACCTATGCCAAATCGTTGCAGATGCATCAGCGCAAGAAGGAACTTAATGAGTTGATCGGCAAGATCAGGCGCCGTACTCCGGACTTCGGCCAGCTAAAGGAATCGCAACCTCAGTTGTTTAACGATTTAAAGCGCCTGCGCCTGGCGGTGGAAATCCAGAAAGGAGGCTATGCGCTGGATTTGGCCGCGTTCGGGCTCGAGGGGGTTCAACCGGGGCACGTTCAACGGATCTATAAGGAAGCCCAGCAGGAATACGATCACCTCGTCAGCCAACAGAACGGGCTATGCGAAATGATGGGGCTCAGGTTGTGCCTGGCGGTGGCTTTCATCAATGATACCGACGAGCGAAAAGCGGCTCAGTACCTTGTCGATGCCCTGGGTTGCCTGCAAAAGTATGCGGTAAAAATGACGGAGCTGAAGATTTATGTTGTCCTGATCCCGCAATATCAGCAGCGGGTGGAAAAACATAAAGAGGTTGAACACAAGAAGCGCCTGCGCCGTCTGTCCAAGGAAATACAGGACCTGAGCAAAGCAATAGTTGATGAGCTGCGCGGCTACGACTGGCCGTTTGACAACAGGTACAACAACCTGGCCGAATACTTCCTGTCCTATGTCAATGAACCGCTTTCCGACAATGAGGTGGGTATTGAGGATAAAGCGCGTATTTATGATTCGTTATGGAACGCTCTTTGCCGGACGAATGTGTACCTCAACGGCCAGATTGCGCCACTTGCGCAAAAAGCGGAAAAGGATAACAGGATTGAACCTGTTAAAATCACCGCTCCGGCCAGAACCTGATTCTTCCATATTGCAACATTGATGTGAGTTTGTATGGAATTTAAAGACTACTACCAAATCCTGGGCGTGGAGCCCGACGCCGACACCAAAACCATCAAAGCCGCCTATCGAAAGCTTGCGCGTAAGTATCATCCGGATGTTAGCGAGGAGCCGGGCGCGGAAGATAAATTTAAGGAGGCCTCGGAAGCCTACGAGGTTTTGGGTAACGAAAAGCGGCGGGCCGAGTACGATGATCTTCGCCGCTATGGCCGTTCCGGCCAGTTTGAACCGCCGCCCGGCTGGCAGTCGTCGGCGGCTTTCGAGGAGGGCGAGGACGGTTTTTTCAGTGGTGATTTTTCCGATTTTTTCAGTTCGATTTTCGGTGGCGGCGGTGGCCCGCGCGGCGGTCGACACTGGGAATTTACCAACCGCGGGCAGGACGTGGAACTGGAGCTGCCGGTATTTTTGGAGGAGGTTGTTTCCGGTGAATCCAAACCCATCGAATATTCGATTCCGCATTTCGACAGCAAGGGGCAAAGAATCGTTACCCGCAAAAGTCTTAACGTTAAAATTCCTCCTGGAATCGGCGAAGGCGAACGCATTCGCCTGAAGGGGCAGGGTGGTCCCGGCGCCGGCGGCCAGTCTAATGGCGACTTATATTTACGCGTTCGCTTTGCGCCGCACCCGTTGTTTGATGTGGAAGAGCAAAACCTGGCTATCACTGTGCCGGTAGCTCCCTGGGAGGCGGCTTTGGGTGGCAAGATTACAGTGCCCACGCTGACGGGCAGTATCCGCCTGACGATTCCTGAAAACAGCCAGGCTGGCCAGCGCTTTCGGATCAAGGGCCACGGTTTGCCCACTAAAACAGGCAGGGGGGATCTGTTCGCCGTGCTCAATGTAGTTATGCCGAGACATCACAGTGATGCGGCGAAAAAACACTGGCAGCAGCTTTCCGAGATTGAAGGCTTTGACCCCCGCGCGAAATGGAGGGAGCAAAAATGACAGATACCACAGTGACTTATTTGACCCTGAATCAATTTTGCCAGGTCACCCGTATGTCGGTGGATGTGGTGGTGGAGATTGTTGAACTGGGGATTGTTGAACCACCGGGGCGGGCGCCCGGTGAGTGGAAATTTGACGATTACATGCTGGGTATGGTGAAAAAAGCGGAACAGCTTCATCGGGATCTGGCGGTGGACTGGCCGGGTGTGGCACTGGCGATGCATCTGATGGATCGGATTGAAAACCTTAAGCTGGAGAATGAGAAGTTACGACAACGTTTGGAAAGGTTTATGTATGAGGAGTAACTAAAAGCTCCTCGACACCTTAAAGTCGTAGGTTGGGATTCACGTCGTCCATACCGGCGAAAGCCGGTATCCAGGGAATGCAGGTCGATCCATTGCCTGCGGAAAAGAAACTAATTATTTTTATTTGCTGTTTTAATCTACTCTACCTGAAACGGTAAACATTGGTGTTTGCAGTTCTCCAGACCACACTGGAATTTCGCCGGATTCAATTCGAGGTAGTTCGATAGTCAGGCGAAACTGTTGCCATGCGTCGATTTCACCCATTTCCATACGCTTTCCTTCGTGAAGTATGTGCCAGCGGGATTGGCTGAAATCCAGTTGTTCCGAATAGCTTTCCTTCGGCTTCAATACGCGGATTTCAATATTTTCCGCCAGCGCTGCATCGCACCCTGCATCCGCTCGCTCTTCATAAGTGTTGCCATCTGTTCTGGCCAACGAGAAAGCACAATTATCCGCTGGTATGGGAAGGGCGAGGCGATTGTCGGAAACGTTTTGCAATGTAATTTTAACGATCGGGCTGACTATCGGGTCATCGGCATTATCACGCGGTTGTGCGGTGCGAATAAATTCCAACTGAATTCCGAGCGGGCTCCAACGGTGTCCGGTAATCACCGCGGTGCCGTCGCTGCCCAGGGAGATTTGCATTTCGACGGGAATTTGCAATGAGTCGCGCTGGCCAAGTTTGGCTTCCATTTCCTTGCCTCTTCCCTGTTGGACAAAGTACTGTTCGATGCCGTACTTTACGTTGACGGTGTTATCTTCCCAGATCGGGTTGAAACTCCAGTCCCGGTTTAGCCGGCCTTTTATAAAGATTTGTCCATCGGGCTTTTTGTCGGTGAGATAGTCAAAAGTATATACATCGCGCGCTCCTTCTTTTAACGCCGTATACAGAATGCTTCCGGTTGGCAGTTCCTTAAGGTTGGCGGTTCCCCGATAATCCTGTTGATGAATTGTGTTGATGTTGTATCGCAGGCGGACGAAGTCCCCGCGAAATGGATCGCGGGGGTCGATGGGTGCTGAGCGCAGGTAAACCTGCTGGCCGGTGGCGGAAATAACTTCGCGCTTGCCAGCCATAAACGCCAGTACAAGAATTTGTGCCGCGATTGCAACCAGAACCAGTTTTCGCGCAATATCAGGCTTTGGCATTGTCCGTCCCCGTGGCATTCGTTCTGGATTGTTGTTTTTGCCTGGAGTAGTAGAGCCCCACGGCAAACAGCAGCGCACCAATGAGAAGGAAAGCCATGCCGCGCATCAGGAGGCTGTCGAACAAGTCCATAAAACGTGCAAAGGTGTAAGCGGAAAGGAGGGCGCTGCCGAGTGCGGTGCTTTGCCAGCGGAGGTAATGCGTGCCTCGATAAATAAGCAAAATGCTGTACACCAAAAACAATATGCTGTGGATAATCCAGCTTATTTCGCCAAGATGCAGTGGCGGGAATGCAGACAGTACCGACACAACAAAAACCGCGCAGACAATAATCACTTCCGCCAGGTCAATCCTGTTCGACAGGCTTGCGCGAAAACGCAGAAATAGCGCTGCGATAAACGTGCCGGCGACAGCGATGGGAACAAGGAAATAAAACCAGGTTTGCAGGCGAATTTCCGCCAGCGGTTCCCGAAAATGCAAATCATCCGTGGAAGAAAAAGTACAGGCAAAAAGCAGCACGGCAAAAACAGTGACACCAATCCAGCGTATCGCGTCCGCGCTTTGGGGAAAGGCGGTGGCACCGACGATATGGGCCGCAATTATGTAAACGGTGGTCAGGGAAAATAATACCGGTATCACCGTTGCGTCGCCATCAACCAACTCGCTATAGGAGGTGGTGTAGGCAAACAGCAGCAAGGCCAGGCCGAGAAAAAGGGCGCCTCGCGCGCGTTGAAGCCAGGTCAAAGGGACAACACCCAGCAGAATAATCCAGACGGCGGCGTGATTGGTGAAGTCGAATTTAAATACCTCGAACCAGTGCCACAGGCCGACAAGGCCGAGGGCGAGGAGGGTATGCGCGGCCGAAGGCAGAAGCCAGGCCACCGCCAGTGCACCGAATGCCCACACCAGCAAGGCATTGGGAAAATGTTCGTCGATATGGTAGATCTGCGCCACCAGCCAGATACCCGCGCCGAACAGCATGGTGCCGACCAGGTGCAGGCTTTCTCCAATTTTCCTGTGGGAAGAATTGCGCGCGCTGTAGCGGTAACCCAGACCGTGAGCAAGAACGAGAGCGGAAAAAATGGTGAACAGTTTACTGAACCGGTGCATTGCCTCCCAGTTGTAGGCGAAAAGCAGAATGACGCCGAGACCGAAAATGGTGGCGCCGAGCGCGGCGAAGACAATTTTGCCCCAACTGCTGTCAGTTTCTACTGAATACAGCGCGGAAATCCGGTTGGCCTGATCGGAATTGATGAGTCCCTTATTCACCCAAAGTGGAATTTCTTCCTGCAGCCATTTCCTGTGTTTGCTCATAATGCGATGTTATTGTTGTCGAATCGGGCAAGTGCCATTGTGGCTTTGCAGCGTCGGCCTTGTCCAGCAATTTACTGATGTGCAACAGGTGTTATTGCGCTGCAAAAAAATCTATCGTCAGCGAAACGTTCCACAGGAATTTTAGATTGGCAACGGACTCAAAATAGTGAATCCAAACAAAATCGTACATTTATTCAGCTTGGGTTAAGGCAGAATAAGCGTTAATAACGCAAAATAAGGTAGAGTCCAACGCTCGTACCAGAGAGGTTCCCGGCATGAAAACCACATCCAGAATTCTTTTCTGCCTGCTTGTGTCCCTGGCAGCGCCGTTCGGTGTGGCCGAGGAACCGGTGGCAGTCGAGGCCGAGGTAACCTTTACCCAGGCGGAGCTGGACCAGATGCTGGCACCGGTTGCCCTATATCCCGATACGGTATTGTCCCACCTCCTGATAGCCGCCACCTACCCCTTGGAAGTGGTGCAGGCCGAGCGCTGGGCCAGCAGTCACACCGATATTTCGGGCAAGGAGGCACTGGATGCCGTGGAGGGTGAAGACTGGGACCCCAGCGTCAAGGCGCTGGTGCCGTTCCCGAATCTGCTCAGCCAGATGAGCGAGGACCTGGGCTGGACCCAGCGCCTTGGCGAGGCCTTCCTGCAGGATGAGGAGCGGGTGCTCGACACCGTCCAGAAGCTGCGCCAGCGGGCTTACAAGGAGGGCAACCTGGACACCATGGATCATGTCGAGGTGAATCGTGACGGTGACAATATTGTGATTGAATCCAAGGTGCGGGAGGTCGTTTACGTCCCGTACTATGACACCCGTGTGGTGTACGGCCCCTGGTGGTGGGATGCGTATCCGCCCGTTTACTGGCCTTACCGGGGTTATCACTACAGCTCCGGGTTTGTAGTCTGGGGCCCTCGGGTGTATATCGGTACCGGTATTTACTTCAGTTCATTCCACTGGCACCGGCGGCATGTGGTGGTAGTGGATCATCATCACCACCATCGGTTCCGCTCCAGCCGGCATGTGGCACATTATCACGGCGCGCACCGTTGGGAGCACAATCCGGTCCACCGCCGTGGTGTGGTCTATCGCAGTGTCAGGGCGAGAGATCGTTATGGTGATCACCATCGTTATTCCGCGGACGTCAGCTCAAGGAACAACCGGGGTGTCGTCAGCCGAAGCCTGTCCGACCGGGATCGCGATCACGCGCGGCGAATTACACCTGATAACGCCGAAACCCACTCGCGCCGTGAAGCAGTATTGAGGAATCTGCGTGACGGAAGTGCCGACAGAGTGGAGCGTACAGGTATCGACAGATCCCGTGAGATCGACAACAACAGGGCGGCGAATATCGAGCGTCGGTCCAACGATGGCGCGATGAGCGAGGCGATTCGCCGCCGGGAAGCCAGGGAAGCGGCGGGCGTGCGTTCGGAACGGCAAATCGCCCCGGAAAGACGGGAGTACCGCACCCAGCAGCAGGGTGGGAGCGACCGGCACCGAAGTCACATTGGGTCGGACAGGTCGGATAGAAGTAACAGCGGCGTTATGCACGATGCTGTAAGGGAGCGGCGGCAATCTCAAAGTATCGACCGCTCCAGTTCGCGGGACCAAAGAAGCATGAACGCGTACCAACGCCCGGAGCGCTCTTCGAGAATGCCGGATCGCTCCGTGCACAGAAGTCGCGATAGCAGCAGTCATCGCGCCCGCGCAAGTTCCCGCGGTTCGCGGGATATCCGGTGATCCGAAAATCCTCTCACTACATCTGTGTGTGGCGGTCCAATCATTTCGATTGGTACCGCCTGAACTGAATGGCGCTTACTTAAGCGAATTTTTTATATGACCGTGCCAACGAACCCCGCCGAACCGACCTACCATGATTCTTTTCAGAAGGACTCGCTTAAGTAGGCGCCATTCCCGCCTGAACTCTTTTTTTCACCTTTCCTTTTTTAACTGCCTGCCAGCGGTTAACATATTGATTTTTTGTTCAGGGGGATATCGCGTGACGCGTAAAACCGTTTCTGTTTTTCTAATTACCTTAACAAGCTTTCTCTCCGTTCAGGCCATTGCCGACGAAGGCATGTGGCAACCTCATCAGTTGCCCGAATTGAAGGACAAACTGGTGGGTATGGGGTTGAAAGTCGATCCGGAAAGCCTTAACAGCCTCACGGCATTTCCCATGAATGCCATTGTCAGCCTGGGCGGTTGCAGCGCTTCGTTTGTTTCCCCAAAGGGCCTGGTGGTGACCAACCATCACTGCGTCTACGGTTCGATACAGTACAACAGCACGGCGGAAAACAATCTGCTTGAAAACGGCTTTTTGGCAAAACAGCTGAGCGAGGAATTACCGGCGGCCCCCGGTTCGCGAGTGTACGTTACCGAAGAGGTGACGGAAGTGACCGACAACGTTTTAGATGGTGTCTCCGAGAATATGAACGGACTCGATCGCTATGAAACCATCGAGGCAAATATTAAAAAACTGGTGGCCGACTGCGAAAAAACCGAAATTCACCGCTGTAACGTCGCGGCGTTTCATCGGGGCCTGGAATATTTCCTGACCAGGCAACTGGAAATTCGCGATGTTCGGTTGGTGTATGCCCCGGCGGAAAGCGTCGGCAAGTACGGTGGCGATATTGATAATTGGATGTGGCCCCGTCATACCGGCGACTTTGGTTTTTATCGCGCCTATGTCGGCAAGGATGGCAAACCGGCGGATTACAGCGAAGATAATGTGCCTTACCAACCCCAAAGCTACCTGAAGGTGTCGGCCAAGGGCCTGAAGAAAGGTGACTTTGTAATGGCCCTGGGCTACCCGGGCCAGACCGACCGTTACCGCACTTCGGACGAGGTGGAAAACCAGTTCACATGGTACTACCCGGAAAGCCGGAAAATCCGCGAGGATTTAATGGCGATAATTGAAGCGGAATCCGAGCCGGACAGCCAGGCGCGAATCAACTACGAAAGCACCTACGCGCGACTGTCCAACTATGCTAAAAATTTTAAGTCAATGGTGGAAAGTTATTCGCATAGTGATTTTCTTGAGCGCAAGCAAAAAGAAGAGGCGGAACTGGCTGCCTGGATAGCTTCCAGCCCTGAGCGAAAAAGCAAATACAGTAAAGCACCGGCGGAATTGGCGGCGCTGATTGATGATATGCAGGCCACCCAGGCGCGCGACCTGGTGCTGGACTATATGTATTACACGGCGTTGCCGACGGCCGCGTCCGAGTTGTACCGCCTGGCGGTGGAAAAACAAAAGCCGGATGCCGAGCGTGAGCCGGGCTATCAGGAGCGTGATATGCCCCAGTTCGAGCAGGCGCTGAAGCGTGTTTCCCGCCGCTACGATGAAACGGTGGAAAAAGCCATGCTGGTTTACCTGTTGGAGCGTTACGCCGAATTGCCGCGGGATCAGCGTGTTGATGCCATCGACAACACGTTTGGAATCGGCAGGTCGTTCGACAAAGAGAAAGTCGCCAAGCGCGTCGACGCCATGTATAAAAAAACGGATCTTGATGAGGAATCCGTTCGCCTCGCCTGGATGGATAAATCTGTTGAAGAATTCGAGAAAAGTCGCGATCCGCTGATCAAGTACGCGGTGGCAATGCATGCCCCACTGATGGAAATTGAAAGGCAGGAAAAAGAAAATGCCGGCCTGCAGCAGTTGTGGCGTTCGCGCTATATGGAGGCGATTATCGCGTTTAATCGCGGCAGGGGAAAACCGATCTATGCCGATGCCAACAGTACGCTTCGCGTAACCTACGGCCAGGTAAAGGGCAATATTCCGCGCGATGGCATTAAAAACCTGCCGTTTACCACGCTTCAGGGAATTACCGAAAAGAATACCGGCGAAGAGCCCTTTGACGCGCCGGAAAAGCAACTGGAGTTGATCAAGCAAAAGAAATACGGGAAGTACGAAATGAAGGAGTTAAATTCAGTTCCGGTTAACTACCTGACCACGGTGGATATTACCGGCGGTAACTCCGGCTCCGCCACATTGAACGGTAACGCGGAACTGGTGGGGCTGCTGTTCGACGGTGTCTACGAAAGTATTATCGGCGATTGGGACTTCGACCCTGAAAAGAATCGCGCGATTTCGGTGGATACGCGTTATATGTTGTGGGTGATGGAGTACCTGGACGGGGCCACCAACCTGATAGAAGAAATGGATGTTATCGAATAGTTTATTTCTTCCAGTCGGGTGGTTTACCCGCCTTTTTTTGTGGTGGAGTTGAGTTGCACCAAGAGAGACGGCGCTCAGGGCGAGGTGTTCTGAAATCGTAAAGTCAGGGACGACGTGGCGAAGCTACAGGGATGTATTTATGCGTTTTCAGAACACCTCGGCCTGAGCGCCTTTCTATCTTAGTGCACAGTTCCAGCTCTTATGATACAAAACCAAATCAGGCTTCAGGATAAAGCGACCCCAATCCCCCTTCATATTTGTTAGCTTGCTGCCTTTCAGCTTTTAACCAATTCATCAGGTTGGAATAAAGCGACCCGCCATCAAATTGGCTTTCATTCGAGGGGCTGTACAAAGCGGAATCCAGTGCGCGAATATTCTTCTGCAGTTGAGCCTCATCAACCCGTTCGGCAATATCATCGAGCGTGGTGATTTCGTCGTTGTTCCAATGCTTCCGCGCCCACTCCAACAGTTTTTTACGAATATCCACCAGCGAGTTCTCATTGCAGGCCAGTCGCAGCTCATTCAAAATTTTCTTTTCCGGCGTCTGTCGACCGCCAAGCGCCAGGTTTTTTTCAGAGCCTGTGGTGGCGGTTCGCAACCGCCACCACATAAACATAAAGGTAAGCCACAATGCCGCGAACAATACCGTTGCCATTTGCCACAGTGTCGTGCTGACTCCGCCTTGTGTTGTTTGGTTCAGCGGTACAACGGCGTCAGGGGAGGGCGGGGCGAACGCGTTATCGTTAGCCTTGTCGGCAGGACTGCCTCCGGCAACGAAAACAGTGGTTGGTGGTATCTTGGCGTATTTCAATGTGTTCGACTGCAAGTCCCACCACGGAATGGTGACGCCTGGAATAGTGACTTCACCACCTTTGTTGACGACCACCGCCGCCGTTTCGATGCGCTCGGAAATCACATTGTAAGCACCTTTGTTGTCCACTTTTTTTGGCTGGTCCGGGTAGAATTTCACCTCGTCGGTATCATTGCTCTCGCTGGAAAAGTTGGGCAGTTGTGACGACATTAAACCATCCGCCCTAAGCGTAATAGTACGGGTGATGGGTTCTCCGACTTTGAATGTGCTGGGGTCGCGCGCCCAGCTTTCACTGATTTCAACGCTTTCCGCCGGCAGCCAGGTGGCGTCGGCGGGGAAGGCGGCCGGTTGTGGTTTTACATCCACTATGGATTCCCGCGTGCGCACACGACGCTTCTCGATGCGACCGATGCGGTAGTTTGCGATATTCAAGGTCCAGTGCAGGGAGGGGATCACCAGTTCGCCGCTGGACTGGGGAAACACCGCGTAGTTGAATTCCGTAATCTGGTAAGGCTGGCCGTCCACCTCGCGCTGGTAGGTAGTGTCATTGAGGTCGACGACGATTGCGTTTTCCACTTTTAAATCATCGCCAATCCGGCCGTCCACATTGACGGAATAGTACAGGCGATAAGTCACCAGAATTTGTTCCTGGACAAAGGAACTGGATTTGTTGACGACCGTTTCCAGAAACACATCGCCCAGGTTTCCCGCCGGCGATTGTCGCGGCGCGGTCACTTCGATCTCAATGGCGTCGCTGAATGCGCCGTCAAAAGAAAATGACGGAACAAGCAGTTTTCCTTCGTCCAGTGGTGCCAGCGTCAAAGTCCATTCGGTGGCGCTGCTGAACCGGCCGTTCATGCTCCTGAAGCTGGTGGATTCGTAACGCGACAGTACATCGAACTGTTTTTCCAGCAGGGAAAAATCCGGTTCACCGCGCGCGGTGCCGGTGTAGCGAACAGTGAGTGTCAGCGATTCGTCGACGGATAATTTTTCGCGGTCGACCTTGGCGATCAGTTCGGCCGCAACGCCAGTGGCTGGCAATCCGACGACGGAAAACACCATCAGAAAAAGGAAAATCAGTATCCGTTTTTTTTCAAAAAAACTGTGCATCGTTATCGTCAACTTTGATAAATTTTATCAGTTACCAACGCTGGTTGGCTTCGTTGTCAGGTGGCCCCCAGTCGCCGCTTCTAAATTCCCGTCGGCGCTGGTCATATTCGTATTTGAGTTTGTTTCGCAGCAGGCCGCTGGGGTCGTCCGGCACCTTGCGCAGCCACTGTTCCAGCGCCTGCTCTTCTTCGGATTTTTCCTGCTCTTCCATGCGGGCTATTGCCGCCTGTGTCTGCTGGTCGTCATTCCCTTCCGGAGATTCGTTTTGTTCGGAAGGCTGCTGGGCCTGCATCTGCTGTTCATCGGACCGGGGCGCATTGTTTTCGCTTTGCTCGTCTTCACCGGATTGATATTTTCGGTCCAGCGCCTGTTTTTGCTCTTCGCTTAGCGATGAGTCCTGTTGTTTCTGTTGGGGCTCGTTGGCGTCGGCCTGTTGCTGGTTTTGCTGGCCGGACGCATTTTGCTGCTGATCGTTCTGGTCAGACTGCTGCTGGCCTGGCTGGTTCTGCGCGTTTTGCTGTTGTTCGCCCTGTTGTTGCTCTCCCTGTTGTTGCTGGTTTTCCTGCTGTTGCTGATCACCTTGTTGATCCTGCTGTTGGGATTGATCGCTTTGTTGCTGGTTCGCCTGCTGTTGTTGTTGCTCCTGCAGTTGTTTCAGTTTTTCGGCAATGTCGCGATTTTTTTTCGCCTGCTCCAGGTTGGGGTTCAATTCCAGTGCCTTGTTGAAAGCCTCGATCGCTTTGTCGTATTCCGACAGATGCGTTAACGCATTGCCGTGATTGTAGTAACTCGCTGCGCTGTTTTCCGCCTGCTCGAACAGTTTGGCGGCTTCTTCATAATTGTCCGCTTTGTATTTGGCAATTGCCTTCCATCGCAGGTCGGCAAATGTTTGCGCGGCACTTTCAGCATCGCCCTGTTCCAATTTGTCGGCGGCCTGTTGATCTTTTGTCTGCCACAGGTCCTGCCATTCGAACGCCTGGGCCTGCCGTGGCGGAAGTACAATTACCAGAAATGCCACGGATAACAGCCAGCCGCGACGGAAAGCCAGCGCCGCCAAAGGTAACAGGGCAAGCAGCAGCCAGGGGCCGTGCTCGTACCATTCATCAAACAGGCGCGTGGTTTCGCGGGAGAGATCCGCCGTGGGTTTTAAACTGAAATTCATAATGGTGCGAATATCCTGTTCACTATTGCTGAACGGCACATACAAACCACCGAGTTCGCTGGCCACTTCGCTGAGAAAAGATTCGTCCAGTTTGGCAACGACAATTTCGCCGCTGTTGTCGCGGGCAAACCCACCGTGCATACCGGGAATGGGGGCACCGTCTCGCGTGCCGACTCCCCAAACGGTAACCTGGTGACCGCTTTTTTCGTGCAGCGTCTCCAGGGTATGAAGGGCGGACGGCGCAATGCCGTCGGTCAAAAACAAAATATCGCCTTTCGCTACGCCGGCGTCATTTAGCAGCTCAATGGCTTTTTGCATTGCCATTTCCGGGTTGCTGCCTTTGAGTGGCATGATCTCCGGCGACATGCTGGACAGCAGGTTAATGATGGTTTCATTGTCATCGGTGAGCGGCGTGACCACATGTGCTTCGCCGGCGTAGGCCACGAGGCCGGTGAGTCCTTCCCGGCGTTCGTTAAGCAGGTCAATTAATTTCAGGCGCGAGCGGACCAGCCGGGACGGTTTTACATCGGCGGCATTCATCGACGGGGACAGGTCCCATAAAACCACCAGTGCCGACACATCCTCGTGCAAAGGTTGCGGCAGTTTTTTCCACACTGGTCCGGCCAGCGCGATGCTGGCAACGATCCAGGCGAGCAGCAAACCGTACAGCGGCAGTTTACTTGCGGTCACCGTTTTGCCATCGAGCAAATACGGTAACAGGTGGGCGTCGATTACCGAGCGCCATTCACTGGTTTGCCGGCTGTTGCGCAAGGTGGCGACAAACAAAACCACGGCCGGAATAATCAGCAACAACCAAAATGGTCGCGCGAAATGGAAATTGGTCAGGAATTCAGTCACTGAAACCTCCCGGCAACATTTGGTTCGCCCTGGGAGGG
>CAYVIB010000002.1:171005-231168 GCA_964451365.1 uncultured Cellvibrionaceae bacterium | reverse complement strand
CGAGAGAAGTTGCCATCGCGAGAAAAACTGCCATCGCGGGAAAATAAGCCGAGACTGGTTAATATCCGCACGAGCGCCAGCAGCATACTGAGTAAGATTGCCGCTGCCAACGGCCAATAATACAGGGCGGAAATGGGGCGCAGGGTTTCCTTTTCCTGTTCGATGGGCTCCAGTTCATCCAGGATGCGATAAATTTCCTGCAATTCCTTCGGGTTGTGCGCACGGAAATACTGCCCGCCGGTGGTTTCGGCAATATAAGTCAGTGTTTCCTCGTCCAATTCGGCGGAGGGGTTTATCTTGCGGGTGAACATTCCCAGCATGCCCTGGTTGACGATCATTTCATTGGCGCCCACGCCGATAGTGTAAATCTTGATTCCGGCCTGCTTGGCCAGGTCGGCGGCCTGGCGCGGTTGTACTTCGCCGGCGGTATTGGCGCCGTCGGTCAGCAGTATCAGCACGCGCTGGGATTCGGGCCGGTCGAGCAGGCGTTTAATCGCCAGGCCAATGGCATCGCCAATGGCGGTCTGTTCTCCGGCGAAGCCAATCTGCGCTTCCTGCAACAGTTCGTTTACCGTGTTGCGGTCGAAAGTCAATGGTGCCTGCAGATAGGCCCGCGTGCCGAAGAGGATCAGTCCCAGCCGGTCGGTTTCGCGCCGTTCGACAAACTCGCCGACAACGTATTTGACGATCAGGATGCGTGGTATTTGTTTGTTTTCCACCACCATGTCCGGCGTTTCCATGCTGCCGGAAATATCCACCGCCAACAGGAGGTCGCGGCCACTGGCGGGAATGCTGATTGCCTCGCCGATCCACTGTGGTCGGGCCGTGGCGGCAAGCAATAACAGCCATATCACCCCCAGTAACAGCCAATTAATAAAACCGCGACTGACTTTAAGCGTGCTTTCTTCCTGGTACACCGATTTGATCTGGCGGAAGAAAGGCACCTTTAATGCCGCCTCTTCTTTTTTTGCCCGCGGCAATAAAAAATGAATCAGCAAAGGCAGGGGAAGAAGCCAGAAAACCCAGGGCCAGGCGAACTCAAACATAATTTGCCTCCGCCGGTTGCGCCTGTTCGGGCTCGGGTTGGTCGTTCAACAGTTGATCGACCTGCAGCGGGTTCAGTTTGGCATGATATCGAACCCAATGCCTGGCGTAGTGCTGCAGAGCCACTCTGTCGATGGCTTCGCCGCTGGCAAACGATTGATACATCTTTTCTATCCAGCTTTCGTCGGGTTTTTGCGGCGCGGGCTTTTTCGCGGCGCGATCGAGGAAAACAAGCCACTGCCTGCCGTAAAGCGCCGCCAGGCGGTTGCGTGAATGCGGGTAGGCGTTAAGGGCGGTTTTTTTCAAAACTGCATTTACCGCCTGGGCCAGTTCGGCGTTGCCGTGGTCATCCCCAAAACCGGAAAAATTTCTCTGTATGGCATCCAGTTCCGCAAGGGCGAATTTTTTATAGCGGTTTTGCCGGCGGTGGCGCCAGATCGCCAGGACGGAAACGGCAAGTAAAATGAACAGTAATAGCGCCAGCAACCACCAGCCGGGCGCGGGTGGCCACAGGCCCACCGGCTCCGGGGTAATCACATCGCTCATTTGCGACAGCAGCATTTCCCGGGGGGAAGGCTGGCCTTGCGCGGGTGGCGAACCGGGGAGCATCTGGCTAAAAACGGGCAGCATCAGGCGGACTTCCGAACAATCTTTTTGCGCTTGCGCGAAACAAACAGATCCCGCGCCGCATGTTCAACCGGCACCGCCACGTTCAGTGTGGCGATCTTGGCGCCGTTGGTAATGCAAAGCCGGCGCAACAGGGCCTGCCGCTGGTTAAACATATCCGCGTGCTTGTTGGCCACGGTTTTGGAATTGCCGTGCAGGGTGACCCGGCTGACGGAGTCGGTCAAGGCAAACTGTTTGCTGGCCGCGAGCAGGGTGGAAAGCTCCCGCTCCAGGGTATCGTAGAGGTTCAACACCATTACATCCGTGTGTCGTGACAACAACGACAGGGCTTCCTCGCACTCGCCGTTGATGTCGTGGAAATCGCTGATGATATAAACCGCGCTGCCGGGCCGGGCGATACGGCGCACGTCCATCAGCATTTCCGTCATCGTGGTGGCACCGGGCTTGGGAATGGGGGAGATCAATTGGTTGCAGAACTGATGTAACTGGTGCAGCAAAGCGAGTACGGCGTGCTTGCCGCGCTTCGGCCGCAGGTCTTTTTGTTCGCGATCGGAAAACAGCAGCGCGCCCACGCGGTCGTTGTTGTGCTGCGCAGTCCAGCCGATAATGCTGGCCAGCTGTGCGGCATAAACGGACTTGAACACATTGTGGCTGCCGAAAAACATCGGCGAGCGCTGGTCCACCACCAGGAATACCGGGCGCTCTTTTTCCTCCTGGAAAAGCTTGGTGTAGACCGTTTGGGTGCGGGCGGTCACGCGCCAGTCGATAGTGCGGATATCATCGCCGGGCTGGTAGGGCCGCACTTCGGAAAACTCCATGCCCCGGCCACGAAACCGGGTGGCGGAGTCGCCCTCCATAATCCAGGTGCTTTTCCTGCGTGTTTCCAGCACGAGTTCCGGCGCCAGGTAACGCAGGCGCAACAATTCCTCTACCGGCACATAGGCGCCGGTCCCGCTTTTTTTCTGCCTGTTCTGAATGTCGATCACTATTTCTTTCAACCCCCGGCTAGGCAACCGGAACCCGGTTCAACAGCTCATCGATAACCTTGTCCGCCGTCTGGCCGTTGGCTTCCGCTTCGAAAGTCAGCAACAGGCGGTGTCGGAATATATCGTGCAGGACTTCGCGCACGTCGTCCGGGCTGACAAAGTCGCGGCCAGCGAGCCAGGCGTGGGCGCGCGAGCAGCGATCCAGGCTGATGGTGGCGCGCGGGCTCACGCCAAACTCGATCCAGCGGGCCAGGTCGTCGCCGTAGGCCCTGGGTTGGCGGGTGGCGGAGGTGAGTTGAACGATATACTGTTCAACCGAATTGGCCATATGGATTGCCAGTGCCTCTTCGCGGGCGGCAAACAGCACGGATTCGGGGACAACGGCCGGAGGCGCGGCCCGGTCGGCAGCGCGACTGGCTTCCGCCCGACTCAGGCGGAGGATTTCGTGCTCCGCGCGGGCATCGGGGAAGTCCACCTTCACGTGCATCAGGAATCGGTCCAGTTGGGCTTCCGGCAACGGATAGGTGCCTTCCTGCTCAATGGGGTTCTGGGTGGCCATTACAAGGAAGAGGCTGGGAAGCCTGTAGGTGGATTTGCCGACGCTGATCTGGCGCTCGGCCATGGCCTCCAGCAGGGCCGATTGAACCTTGGCGGGGGCGCGGTTAATTTCGTCCGCCAGCACCAGGTTATGGAAGATCGGGCCGCGCTGGAACTCAAAGGTGCCAGTTTCAGGCCGATAGATATCAGTACCGGTCACATCGGAGGGCAGCAGGTCCGGCGTGAATTGAATTCGGTGAAAATCACCCTCAATTCCCTCGGAGAGGGTCTTGATCGCTTTGGTTTTGGCAAGCCCGGGCGCGCCTTCCACCAACAGGTGGCCATCGGCGATCAGTGCAATAAGGAGTCTTTCGGTCAGTTTGGGTTGTCCAACAATTTGGCCGTCGAGCCATTGTTTTAAGTTCTGTACGGCGGTCAAGCTTGACATAAGTTATCCCGGTGGGTTTAAAAGTTACTATTTTTAGATGTGGCCTTAAAGCTATTGATTTTTATGGAAAATCTATCGCTAAATGCGTGCTGGTAGACACCGGCTCGCTTCGGGTAGTTCCCGGATACCTAATTTAAGGGCACATGCCCATATATCAATACCCGGCGGCAATGCGGACATAGAAGCTGGACATAAGCGACACGAGGAAAGAGGAAATAAGTGTGGATACAAGTTTAATTGGCGTGCGTTCACGGCAGACGTTGCTGGAAGATCTCGACTCCATGGCCGCTGCCAATCTTTCCAAGGCGGAGGTCGAGCCGTTCAAGGCCTTTGTTCGCCGCTACCTGGACAACTATCCGATGGAAGACTGGGAATCGCGACAGGTGCGGGATTTGTACAGCTGTTGTGTCGGCCTGTGGTATTTCCTGAAGCAGGGGCCGGGCGAGTCCGGACGGGTCAAGGTCTTCAACCCCAACCTCGATGAACATGACTGGGAGTGCGGTCGCACCGTTATCCATGTGTTGCAGGCCGATATGCCGTTTCTGGTGGACTCTATCCGCCTGGAGCTTCGCCGGCGCGAACTGGCGATCCACCTGATTAAAAGCACCGTAATGCCGGTGGCGCGGGACAGCCAGGGCAAGCTGGTGGATATTCAGGCGGATACCGACGAAGTGGACGCGGCCGAAGCGGTGGCATGTGAAAAGGAAGCGCTGGTGTATGTGGAAGTAAACCTGCTTACCGGCGAAGAGGAACATACGGATATTGCCAATTCATTGCTTTCGGTCCTCAAGGATGTCGCCGGCGTGGTTGAAGACTACTACCCCATGCTGACCAAGGTGAGCGAAATTGCTCAAAACCTGGACCAGCATGCTTCCGATACGGAAGAGGCCCTGGCTTTTCTCAGCTGGATGCCGGATGCGCATTTCACATTCCTGGGTTATCGCGAGTTCGATTACCTGAAACAGAAAGGGAAAGAAGGGCTGCGGGAAAAAGCGGGCAGTCGTCTCGGCATCTTTAAAAAACTGCCGGAGGGCGGGGAATTTATTCCCGAGAAAGATTTTCGTCCTGGCATGAGCACCTTTTACGATTGTCCCGATATTGTCTATTTTTCCAAATCCTCCACCCGCTCAAACGTACATCGCAGTATTTATCCCGACTACATCGTCGTAAAAAAATTCGATGAAGAAGGGCAAGTGTGCGGAGAGGTGCGTTTTCTCGGTTTGTTTACCTATTCCGTTTACACCATTTCACCAACCCGGATTCCCATTGTGCGGCAAAAAACCGACGCGGTGATGAAGCGTTCGGGGCTTGACCCGGCGGGGCACGACGGCAAAAACCTGCGCCGCGTGATCGAAAATTTTCCGCGCGACGAGTTGTTCCAGTCAGACGAGACAACGCTGTTCAATAATGTCATGGCGGTGGCTTCCATTAACGAGCGCCATATTGTTCGCGTTATTATGCGGGAGGACCCGTTCGGGCACTTCGTCAACTGCATGGTGTACGTGCCGCGCGAGTCCTACAACACCCAGGTACGCATCGAAATAGAAAACCTGATCGGCTCCGCGCTTGATACCAGCGACTTCGATTCCACCACGTATTTCTCCGAATCGGCGCTGGCGCGCGCCCAGTTTATTTTCAAGGTCGATCCGGACCAGGAGCTTGATTACGACGTCAAGCAACTTGAAGCGGCCATTGTCGATATCACCCGTGGTTGGAAAGACCATCTGCAGGCGTCCCTGATCGAGCATCACGGTGAAACCCGGGGCATAAAACTTTTCTCCGAGTTCAAGGAAGCCTTTTCCCAGGGATACCAGGAATCCTTCGATGCGCGCACCGCCGTGCACGATATTGAAATGTTGATGGGCTTGGAGTCGGACAGCGACCTGGCGATGAATTTTTATCACCCTGTCACCGCCGATACCAATACAATGTATTTCAAGATCATGCACCTGCATGATCCGGTCGAGCTGTCGGACGTGATTCCGATACTGGAAAACCTGGGTCTTCGCGTGTTGGGTGAGCACCCCTTCAAAATCAAGGCAAAACGGGGCGTGGTGTGGCTGCACGATTTTGAATTGACACTGGCGTTGCCGATAACCATTGATGTGCACGCGGTGCGCAATTTATTCGAACAGGCCTTTTCCGCCATCTGGCGCGGTAAATCTGAAAACGATCCGTTCAATAAACTGGTGTTGGGCGCGCGGCTGAACTGGCGCGAAGTGTATCTGCTGCGTACTTACGCGCGTTATATGAAGCAAACCGCGTTTAATTCCAGCCACGAATATATCGCCGACACACTTTCCGCTCACCCGGATATCACGCGCAATATTGTCGCGCTGTTTAAAGCGTTTTTTGATCCGCGGGTCAAGCACGGCACGGACAAGGACGAGGAGCGGATCGAGCGCCTGTCGAACAAGATTCTCGACGCCCTCGATGGCGTTGCCAACCTCAACGAGGACAAGGTATTGCGCCGTTACTACGAATTGTTGTGCGGCACCTTGCGAACCAATTTTTTCCAGCAGGATAGCGACGGCAACGTTAAAACCTATATCTCGATCAAATTCAGTCCGAGAGACATCCCCGATATTCCCGAACCGCGTCCCCTGTTTGAAATATTTGTTTATTCCCCGCGAATGGAGGGCGTGCATCTGCGTGGCGGTAAAGTGGCGCGCGGTGGTTTGCGCTGGTCCGACCGGTTGCAGGATTACCGCACCGAAGTGCTCGGCCTTGTAAAAGCGCAGCAGGTTAAGAACGCGGTTATCGTGCCGAATGGTGCCAAGGGCGGTTTCGTCGCTAAAAACCTGAATGCGGAAATGACGCGGGACGAGTTTCAGAAGGAGGGAGTCGCCTGCTACAAGATTTTTATCCAGGGCTTGCTGGACATTACCGATAACCTGGTTGAAGGAAAAATTATTCCGCCTGAAAATGTTCGACGGCGCGACAGTGATGATCCCTATCTGGTCGTGGCGGCCGACAAAGGCACCGCGACTTTTTCCGATATCGCCAATGAAATTTCCAACCAATACAACCACTGGCTGGGGGATGCTTTTGCATCCGGTGGCAGCCAGGGTTACGACCACAAAGGCATGGGTATTACCGCCCGCGGTGGGTGGGTATCCGTGCAGCGTCACTTCCGTGAAAAAGGCATTGATATTCAGAGTCAGGATTTTACCGTGGTGGGTATTGGCGATATGTCCGGTGATGTGTTTGGCAATGGCATGTTGCTTTCGCAACATATCTGCCTGGTAGGCGCGTTCAACCATATGCATATTTTTATCGACCCGACCCCGGATGCCAAAAAAACCTACGCCGAGCGGAAAAGATTATTTGAGATGCCCCGCTCGAGCTGGGCGGATTTTAATAGCGAATTGATTTCCAAGGGGGGTGGCATTTTTCCGCGTACCGCCAAATCCATCAAGATTACCCCTGAAATGAAAGATGTGTTCGCCATTACCGAAGACAGGCTGGCACCGAGCGATTTGATTTCCGCGTTGCTCAAGGCGCCGGTGGACCTGCTTTGGAATGGTGGTATCGGTACTTATGTCAAGGCCAGTGGAGAGGCGCATTCGGTGGTGGGCGACAAAGCCAACGACAGCCTGCGGGTGAATGGCAGGGATTTGCGCTGCAAGGTGGTAGGCGAGGGCGGTAACCTCGGCATGACACAACTGGGGCGGGTGGAGTACTGCCTGAATGGTGGCGCCTGCAATACCGACTTCATCGATAATGCCGGCGGCGTGGATTGTTCGGACCACGAGGTGAATATTAAAATCCTGCTGGACGAGTTGGTCAGTAACGGTGAACTTACCGTTAAGCACCGCAACCAGTTCCTGGCGGAAATGACTGACGAGGTGGCCGGCCTCGTACTGCAAAACAATTATCGCCAGACACAGGCTATCAGCATTGCCGAGCATCAGGCGTTGGCGCGGGTAAACGAGTACCGCCGGTTTATCAATTTCCTGGAGGCCGAAGGCAGGCTCGACCGGCAACTGGAATTTTTGCCGTCCGACGAGGAAATTGTCGAGCGCCAGGGCAAGAATAAATCCCTGGCACGCCCGGAGCTGGCGATCCTGATTTCCTACGCCAAGGTGATGTTGAAGGAAATACTCGGTGAATCGTCCATTGCCGATGATGACTATGTGGCGAAGCAAATTGAAACGGCATTTCCGTTAAAGCTGCGCAGCAAATATAAAAAGGAAATGTATTCCCATCGCCTGCGACGGGAAATTGTCGGCACGCAGGTGGCGAACGATTTCGTCAATAATCTCGGTATTACCGCCGCGCATCGTTTGCTGGAAACCACTGGCGCCAACCTGGTGGAAATTGCCAAGGCATATATCATCGCCCGGGATATTTTCCGCATGGAGGATTTCCAGCAGTACATCAAGTCGCTCGACAACCAAGTGCCCGCGCTTTTCCAGATGGAAATTATGATCAATATGATTCGGCGGGTACGCCGGGGAACCCGCTGGTTTTTGCGCAACCGTCGCGGCGGTCTCGATCCGGTCAAGGAAGTTTCCGTGTTCAAGGATTCCATGGCGAAAGTGCAACAGTTGACGGCGGATGTGTTGGATGGCTGGGCGAGAGAAGAATGGCAGGAGCGAAAACAAAAACTGGTTGAACAAAATGTGCCGCCGGAATGGGTGGCGCAACTGGCTACGCCGGACAATCTGTTTTCCGGTCTGGGTGTGGTGGAAGCGTCCTTGCTGGTCAAGGTCGATATCAATGAGGTGGCGGAAGTCTTCTTTATGTTGATGGATCGCCTGAGCCTGAACTGGTTTGCCACGCAGTTATCCGAGGTGAACGTGGAATCATACTGGCAGGCGGTTGCGCGCGAGTCGTTTATCGACGACCTGGAAGCGCAATTGCGTAAATTAACTATTGCGCTGGTTAAGCTCAAATCCTCCGATGGATGGCCGCGTATTCTCGATCGCTGGGAGGAAAAAAACCGCTATCTCGTCGATCGCTGGAAATCCATGGTCAGGGAAGTAAAGGGAGCACAGGTGACCGATTACGCAATGTTTTCCGTGGCGCTGCGGGAGTTGATCGATCTGACTCAGGCGACGGAGCATAGCGGATCTTTCGATTGATGGCCCAGCAGTTGATTATCGATATCCGGATTACAGCCGAGGAGTATCTTAAATCCTACTCGGGCGTTGCCCGCACGGTTTTTACCCGCTCGCGCGATGGACGCAGTATCCGTTTCCCGGCCAATATCCTGCGCCCGTTTGTTACGCGCGATGGAATCGATGGATCGTTTGTTATCACCTTCGATGAAAACCAGAAATTCCAGGATATCCGTAGGTTGGGATGACGGAGGACCCAACATGTCGCGGGTTTTATTCCACATCGACTGACCCGGCACTTTTGGGGTATCATCGCCGCCCAAATTCCCCAAGTCGTTTTCCCGCATGTACTCTATCGCCAAAAAACTCCTTTTCCGCCTGGACCCGGAAACTTCCCACGAACTTTCTCTCGACTGGCTGGGCGCGGCCGAACGCCTTCACGTGCTGCGTCTTTTCGGAACCCAGGTTCGAAAAGACGCAGTAGAAGTAATGGGGCTGACATTTCCCAACCGCGTCGGGCTGGCGGCTGGCCTGGACAAGAACGGCGATTACTTTAACGCGCTGGGCCGGTTCGGCTTCGGGTTTATTGAAATTGGTACGGTAACGCCGTTGCCGCAGCCGGGTAATCCGCAACCGAGGTTGTTTCGCCTGGAAAGGGAAGAAGCCATTATTAATCGCATGGGGTTCAATAACAAAGGCGTCGATCATTTGGTGGCGCGGGTAAGGCGCCGGCATTTCCAGGGTATTTTGGGTATTAACATCGGCAAAAATAAATTGACGCCGGAAGAAAACGCGTTGAGCGACTACCAGGCCTGCATGGAAAAGGTTTATCCGTGCGCGGACTATATTACGGTGAATATTTCCTCTCCCAACACGCCAGGGTTGCGCAATTTACAGTTTGGTGAAGCCCTGGAAAAGCTGTTGCTGGGTGTGAAACAAAAGCAAAAGCAACTGGCACAAATCCACGAGCGCTATGTCCCGTTAGTGGTGAAAATCGCTCCCGATATGACCGATGACGAAGTGATATCCGTCGCGGCGACACTTTTAAAAGCCGGAATCGATGGCGTTATTGCCACCAACACGACAGTTTCGCGCGAAGGGGTCCAGAACTCCATCTACTCACGCGAGGCGGGCGGTTTGAGCGGCAAGCCGTTGAAGAATATATCCACCCATGTCGTCCGGCTTTTGGCCGGCGAACTAAAAGGGGCGATTCCCATTATCGGCGTGGGGGGAATATTGTGCGGCGAGGATGCGCGGGAAAAAATAGATGCCGGTGCAAGCCTGGTGCAGGTTTACAGTGGGTTCATCTACCGTGGGCCGGAGCTGATAGCAGAGGCGGCCGATGCTACCGCATCGGCCAAGGCCTAAGGTAGCATCGGGCTAAGTTGCCGCCTCCTGGTTGGCTCGTAGAGTGCGAGCCGATTGCCCCCGTTTGTCGGGGATTCATTGGGAACCGGAGTTCCCCTGATTCCTTTCGCGGCCTCGCCATTGAGAATGAGCGAAGGAGAAGTCCGCAGCCGCCGTATCGTCCCTGGGAGAGGAGCTAAAAATTCGCAATTTTCTGGATCTGCGCCAGAGTATTCAGGCCGTTCCAGTGATCCTGGCGGCCTTCACGCCATCCGTTCAACCAACTGTGCCGTGTTTCGCCGGAGTCGTGAGGGCAGGAGCTACGGGATTTCCCATCCACGCCGGCCCGATATCCCCGGGAAAAAGCACGCAACACATGATCTCTTTTTTGGCGCTTCATAAGGTCATACCTCATTGTTATCGTCGCGCGACGATTTAATTGCGTCATGCAGGCAGCGGTGCGGCCTTTTTGTTGGAGAATCGTTGACGATAGTCGTGGAATACACCAACGAAACGATTCCGTTCAGGAGGCACCACTGCTGTTTTTTTTGATTCATCTTGGCCGGGTGAAACCGGACATGATGAATAGCATGTTTAAATAACGTTTAACGTTATTGGGAAGAAGGGCGGGAGACCCTCTAAAATCGCGCTGTTTTCGCGCAGATCCAAGTTTCCCAGAGGCGCACGCTGTTGTGAAACAATTTTTTTTTATAGCAAAAAATGTGTATATCGCTGGTCAGAATAAAATAGAATACTCCGCGCCAATTCGATCCTTTTGAATACAAATCGATGACTAATCAAACCCGTGAATTTTTTGCCACTTGCCCAAAGGGGTTGGAAAACCTGCTCAATGCCGAACTGGCCGGGCTGGGCGCGGACGATACACGGGAAACTGTCGCAGGCTGCTATTTTGCCGGTACGCTGCAGGTGGCCTACCGCGCGTGCCTGTGGTCGAGGCTGGCGAACAAAATTCTGATGCCATTGGCAAAGGGTGCGGTTGAAACCCCCGAGGCGCTTTATGGCTTGGTCAAAGGGGTTGAGTGGGAAATACATTTTCAACAGGGTGGCTCACTGCTGGTGGATTTTCTCGGCACCAATGACCTGGTCCGCAACACCCAATTCGGCGCGCAGGCTGTAAAGGATGCGATTGTCGATCGCTTGAGGGAAAAGACCGGCGATCGTCCCGCCGTCGATAAAATCAGCCCCGATATCCGCATCAACGCCCGTCTCGCCAAAGGAGTTCTTCATATCGGGCTCGACCTGTCGGGCGAAAGCCTTCACCGCCGTGGCTATCGCCATGGGCAGGGGGAGGCGCCGGTGAAGGAAAACCTGGCGGCGGCGATTCTGCTGCGCTGTGGCTGGCCGAACATTGCCGCCGGTGACGGGGCATTGATCGATCCGATGTGTGGCTCCGGCACTTTGCTGATTGAAGGCGCGATGCAGGCGGCAGATATGGCGCCTGGCCTGTTGCGGGAAAGGTTCGGTTTTGAACGCTGGCGGCAGCACGACAGGCCTTTGTGGGAAGCCATTCGCCGGGAGGCGGAACACCGCAAGCAGATTGGACTGCTTCGCGAACTACCGGAAATTCGTGGCTACGACGCCGATCCCCGGGTGCTGGATGCAGCCCAGGCCAATATCGAGGCCGCCGGCCTGGAAGGTATCGTGAGGGTCAGCCGCAAAACCGTGGCGGAATTCAGGAAGCCCACCCACCGGGAACTCAAGCCCGGTCTTGTGGTGTGCAATCCCCCCTATGGCGAGCGCCTGGGGGAGGTGGAAGCCTTGCGTGAGGTTTACCGTACGCTTGCGCGGGTGGTGAAGGCCGAATTGCCCGGCTGGCAGTTGGGTGTGTTCACCGGCAATAGCGAGTTGGGCCGTGAGCTGCGCCTGCGGGCGAAAAAGAAGTACAAATTGTTTAACGGCACCATCGCCAGTGAATTATTGCTGTTCGATATTGTCGCGGAAGACGAAGCGAAATGGCGGCGGGAACAACCGGGATCCGCGGACAGGCAACCTCAAACGGATACGCCTGAGTCCCCGACGGCAGCTGTGCAGATGGTGGTCAACCGCCTGCGGAAAAACCGTAAACATCTGGCCAAGTGGATAGAGAAAAACCATATCGAATGCTATCGCGTTTACGACGCCGATATGCCCGAATATGCGGCGGCGATTGATATCTACGGCGAGCACATCCATGTCCAGGAATACGCCGCGCCCAAATCCATCGATGAAAACAAGGCAGAAAAACGCTTTGATGAACTGTTGCAGGCTGTGGCGGCGGTTTTTCAGACGGGGCGGGACCAAATTGCCATCAAGACGAGGCGGCGTAACAAGGGAAAACAGCAATATGAAAAACTGACGCCGAACGGCGCGAGCAAAAATCGCTTTTACGTTGTCAGAGAGGGGCCGGTAAAGTTGCTGGTGAACCTGTACGATTACCTGGACACCGGGCTGTTTCTGGACCACCGCCCGTTGCGAAACATGATCGGCAAGGGCGCCCGGGGCAAAACTTTTCTTAACCTGTTTTGCTATACCGGCACGGCTACCGTTCATGCTGCCGTTGGTGGCGCGGCTTCCTCCGTCAGTGTCGATATGTCCAATACCTACCTGCACTGGGCCAGCCAGAATTTTGCGCTTAACAATATTCATCCGGAGCGCCACAAACTGGTGCGAGAGGATTGTATGACCTGGTTAAAGATGTGTCGGCAGGGGTTTGATATCATCATGCTGGATCCGCCGACATTTTCCAATTCCAAGAAAATGGAAGGTGTGCTGGATATTCAACGCGACCATGTGGCGTTGATAAAACGCTGCATGGAAATTCTAAACCCCGGCGGGGTTTTGTATTTTTCCAACAACCTGCGCAGCTTCAAACTGGACAGCGAAGCCCTGGCAAATTTGAGCGTAAAAGATATAACGGAAGAAACCCTGGATAAGGATTTTGAGCGGAACAAAAAAATCCACGCCTGCTGGCAAATCAAGAACGTGTAAGGCGTGGGTTGGGTTGAGGAACGAATCCCAACGATCGCATGAATAACATGTTGGGTTCCTCCGTCACCCTATATCGAGGCCCCACGTGTGCTGACATGTAGTGTCAGTACGGGCGAGGCATAATTGAAAATCCGCTATCGAAGGGGCGGGGCTGTGCCCGCCCAGGTATTCGCAAAGGATGCCCCACCAGTAATTTCAGCAAACGGGTAATATGACCAAGCCATTCAAAGTCAACAGTAAATACCAACCCGCCGGCGACCAGCCTTCCGCTATCGAAAACCTTGTAAAAGGCATCGACGCCGGCCTGGCGCACCAGACGCTTTTGGGCGTAACGGGTTCGGGTAAAACCTTTACCATCGCCAACGTTATTGAAAAAGTGCAGCGACCGACGCTGGTCATGGCCCACAACAAAACCCTGGCCGCGCAGTTGTACGGTGAGTTCAAGGAATTCTTTCCCGACAACGCGGTGGAATATTTCGTCTCCTACTACGACTACTATCAACCGGAAGCCTACGTTCCTTCCTCCGACACATTTATTGAAAAAGACTCTTCGGTTAACGAGCATATCGAGCAAATGCGCCTGTCCGCCACCAAGGCCCTGATGGAACGAAAGGACGCGATTGTGGTGGCGACCGTGTCCGCGATCTACGGTTTGGGCGACCCCGATTCCTATTTAAAAATGATGCTTCACCTGGTGCGCGGCGATCACATCGACCAGCGTAAAATTCTGCGCCGCCTGGCGGAATTGCAGTACACACGCAATGACGTGGATTTTTATCGCGGTACTTACCGCGTGCGCGGCGAAGTAATCGATATTTTTCCCGCCGATTCGGAAACCGAAGCCGTGCGGGTGGAATTGTTTGACGACGAAGTGGAAAACCTGTCGGTTTTCGATCCGCTTACCGGCGAGGTATTGCGCAAAACGCCCCGGTTCACTATCTACCCCAAAACTCATTACGCCACACCGCGCGAGCGCGTGCTCGAAGCGATTGAGCTGATCAAGGAGGAGTTGAAGGAGCGCCTGGAATACCTGCGCTCGGTCGATAAGTTGGTGGAAGCACAGCGCCTGGAGCAGCGAACCAAATACGATCTGGAAATGATGCAGGAACTCGGTTATTGCACCGGCGTGGAAAACTATTCGCGCTTTTTATCCGGCCGAAGCGCGGGCGAACCGCCGCCGACCCTGTTTGATTACCTGCCACCGGAATCGCTTCTGGTGGTGGATGAATCCCACGTAACCGTTCCGCAGATCGGCGCCATGTACAAGGGTGACCGCTCGCGCAAGGAAACTTTGGTGGAATACGGTTTTCGTTTACCGTCCGCGCTGGACAACCGGCCGCTGCGTTTCGATGAATGGGAACGTCTTGCGCCGCAGATGATTTTTGTTTCCGCCACGCCCGGCGCCTACGAAAATGAAAACCAGGGCCAGGTGGTGGAACAAGTGGTCCGGCCGACAGGCCTGGTGGACCCGGCCATCGAAATCCGCCCGGCCATTACCCAGGTGGACGACTGCCTGTCGGAAATCAGCCTGCGTGTTGGTGCCAACGAGCGTATTTTGATTACCGTGCTTACCAAACGCATGGCTGAGGATTTAACCGAGTTTTTAATGGAACACGGCGTGCGCGTTCGCTACCTGCACTCGGATATTGATACTGTCGAGCGGGTGGAAATTATTCGCGATCTGCGCGTAGGGGAGTTCGATGTTCTGGTGGGCATCAACCTGTTGCGCGAAGGTCTGGACATGCCCGAAGTTTCTCTGGTGGCCATTTTCGATGCAGACAAGGAGGGCTTCCTGCGTTCCGACCGTTCACTGATCCAGACCATCGGCCGCGCCGCGCGTAACGTCAATGGTAAGGCCATTTTGTACGCGGACAATGTGACGGGTTCGATGCAACGCGCCATCGACGAAACCGAGCGCCGCCGCAATAAACAAATGGAATTCAACAAAAAGCACAACATCACGCCGATTGGCATTCGTAAAAATATCGCCGATATTATGGAAGGCGCGAGAGCGCCTGGCGCCAGACCAGGAACGCGTCGCAAAGTGGCCGAGATGGTTGCCAGTTATAAAATCGATGTGCCGGAAGGCAAGGAAATCTGGCAGCACATTGAGGATCTGGAAAAGCAAATGTTTAAGGCGGCGAAGGACCTGGAATTTGAAAAGGCCGCCAAGCTGCGCGATAAAATTCACGAGTTAAAATTGCGCGCGTAATGTAGGGGCGGACCCACGTGTCCGCCCTTGCCTGCACGCCAACGTTATGCGGATGGTGGCGCTATTTGAATTCCCGTCGCGGATTCAATCGCTTTCCATAAAACACCCACAACTGCATTCCACACTTTTTCAATCGTAACCGTTAAAAGACCACGCAGGGTTTTGGCAAAATTCATTGCCATGTCCTCAAGTGAATCCAGGAAAAAATCCTGCAAATCCTTATTAATATCACCGGAAGCAATCCCGGCGGCAATCAGCTGCGCCTGCTTTGCCAGGGCGGTAACCTGCCGCTCCGAAAAACCGCGCAGTTGGGTGACGTCCTTGTTGATTACGACCGAGGCGGCATTGGTGATTTCGGTAACGAGCTGGCTGACATCGATTGACATTTTTATTCTCCCTTATCTTTCCAGAAAAGCTTCGTAAGTAAGCGCCTGGTCCATGGAGATAACCACGGCATTTTTAAACACCGCCACCACGGAGGGATTCAATCCGCTCGCCTTGTCCGTGTCGCGCATTTTGCTCAGGTTCTTCGATACTTCTTCCAGCGCGGCGGCGCTCGGCGCTTCGCCGTCGGAAAGGCCGCTAACGCCCCTTGATTCAAGATAGGCATTTACTTTTTCGGTGACTTTGTTTTCCGGTACCGGGCGGGCGCGCGACTGCATGGCAAGGGCATCAATGGTGCCGATTAAATTATTGTAAGTGGCTTCGCGCTGGTTGAATGTGCTCGCCTTTGTACCGGAGGAAACCGACGCAAACAGCTGCATGGTTTGGGTGTTGGTTTCGGTGATGCCATCGAACAGCGCCTGGTCGTACTGGGGCGCCAACTGCGTTACGCAGGAAGCGAGAAAAAGGGCTGCGAGAAATATAACAGTTACAGTACGAATTTTTACCAGCTTCATTGCTGTTCTCCTTGGTCGCAACGCGTGAATGATCTTGAAAAAACCGGATGGAGTCAGACGATGTTTTACCGGCACCCGGGGTTTTCACGACAGTTTATTGGGCCATGTGTAGAGATGGCGATTTTCAGCGCGGCGTTATCCGCCGCGTTTGCGGCAAAATATATCTTAAGTCTATTTAAAATCAAACTGAACGGACAAGCCCAACCAGGTCTGGCTTTCACCGTTGAGGCTGACCTGTTGTACCTGACCGCCGAGAGACAAACCGCCGGAAACTGGAATGGCAAAGCCGGCTCCGAGCGGAAAATCGATACCGTCATCGCTGACCTTTTCTCGATATCCGCTCGCGGTGATGGTGTAGTCCGCCTGCCAACCCCAAACTCCGCCCTTCACGTAAAATTCCATGTCGCGTGAATTTTGATAACCAATCCGCGAACCGATATACCACCCATCACCGGAGGCGGGGTAGTGGTCGCGCAGCAGTTGGAGGACGCCACTGGGGTCGGAGGTGAAAGCCTCCACTTTAAGATCCGTATCGCCCCAGTCCAGGTAACCGGCTTCGAGCGCGACTAGCTCCGTGAGGCGGTAACCCAACAGCAACTGCCAGCCAGCGCGTTCGTCATCGATATTGCTTACCTCACCGTTCGGCGTCACTTCGGCGAGCCGATTGTTAAAGGCATTTTCATTCCAGTCGCCACTGACGCGACCCAAATCAAGTTCCAGATAGCTATTTTCCAACAGCCTGTCGGTTATAGTCTGGGCGTGTCCGGTGGGGGTGAAGAACAGGCAGGCCAATACCGGGAGTATTGATCTGCGCAGGCGCCGGTTGCGCATCAGGGCGAGCAGACCAAGCAGTATCAAACCGGTGGGGCCGAAGCCGCCACTGCCGCCGCTGACCCGTATGCTGGTGCCTTCGAACATGCCGCTTAGCGATAGGGTATAACGGTTATCGGTGCTGTTTTGTTCCAACGCGTCCGAAGTCACCTGCGCGGTCAGGCTCTGACTGTTGATGCTGGTGTCGCCAAGCAGAACAAGTGTGACACTGGTGCTGTCGCCGGCGTTGACTGTTTGCAGTGAGCAAGTGACTTCGCCGTTATCCTCGCTGCAGTTATCCGGCAGCGCAGAGACTGTAATGTTGTCCGGCAGTGCCACGCTGGCTCGTACCGCCTGTGCATCACCACCGCCCTGGTTATTCACCGTCAGCGAATAGTTGAAGCGGTAATCGCGTTCACCGAGCGCGGCAGCACTTGAGGAAAGCCCCAGGTCGGTGGCCACGCCTATTTCTCCGTTGGCTTCGGACGTGTAGAACTCTATTTCGCTCTCGGCATCCTTGTAGATCAACACATCGGACAGGCCATCGCCGTTGAGGTCTTCCGTGAGCACCAGGGTGGATTCCTGATAGATCACCGTATCCTTAAGCGTCCAGCTTGTCAGGCTGCCGGTGCCCAGGTAGAACTGGTAGGTCTGGTTGTTATTGGCCACCAGCAGGTCGACCGCACTGTCACCGTTAAAATTAGCGAGGCTCACCTGGCGCGCGCCGGCGTTACTGAAGGCAGCTACTTCCGTCATATTATCCGTGGATGAGACAGAAACAATTTTCACGCCGGAGTTGTCCGCCGAGTTGTCGCTGTGATCGCTGCTGAGCAGGATCTCCGCTTGGTTGTCGCCATCCAGGTCCGCAAGGAGGATAGAGGTGACTCCCGGGATAGCCAACTGGCTGAGTTGGGTGGTTTTGCGCAATGGTGTTTGCTGCACCACCGCGCCCGGTTTGTTATTAGCCACGCTGGTATCGAGCAGGTCGAAGCTAAGCAGCCGCACGGAATGACTTCCAGCGATGGCCAGCTTGCCGGTAAACGGATCAGCCCCGGCCAAACGCTTGAACATAGCGAAATGCCGAACGGCGATAGGCAGGTTCATTACATAAGGCTCGGAATCGAAGTAGCCGTTGTTGTTTTCATACACGTAAATGTTGAAGCCATTGGCGCCCATGATCAGTTCTGGATAGTCGTCATCGTTCAGGTCGATGAAGATCGCCTCTTTGGCATAGGGCAGTTCCGAATCGGCCATATCCTCTTCGAATACCAGGCCACCCATGTTGTAGTACAACTGGCTGGCATCGCCTTCGCTGTTAACCACCAGGACATCCGGCAGGCCGTCCAGGTTGACGTCGGCTATCCGCACGGACTCGGTCTCGCCTTCATTGCCGATCTCGCCAATCTCATCGGCGGTCAGCGAGGCCATATCGTAGTCCAGCAGCTTGATGGTATCTCCCAGGCTGGTACCCACCACCAGTTCGTGGTTTTCGTCGTCGATTAGTTCGATACTGGCAAGGGCCGTGGCATGAGCCAGTATATAAATCAGGTTGGGCTGGCCGACAGGCTTCTCGCTGACGCTGACGTCGGTGATGCCTTCGGCCACAGTGTTGCCATCGCTGTCGAGCAGCCGCAGTTCCACTGCCAGGTTGCCTTCGGTTACCGGCGTCAGTCCAAGGTGGAATTCATCCGATGTTTCCACGGTGAGGGAAGTGGGGCACTCGAACAGGTCGCTGGCGACCGCATTGCATTCCTCCATGGTTGCGCCCGAACTCTCGCCGCGCAGACGCACACGCAAAGTCGCATCGCTCAGGGCGGGGCCACTGGTCTGCGCCAGAGTGATATCCAGGCGCAGAGGGTCGCCGACGCGCGCGGGCAGCTTGTGCCAATTCGTTGACAAGGTGACAACCGAATCCTCCGGATCGGCCAGGGTCAGGTCGAAGCTCTGGTCGACAGTGAATTCGCCGTCGCTGGCGCGCAGTTGAACACTGGCCGGGCTAGTGGCATCGGCGGGCGCGGTGCCTTGCAGGATGCTATTACTTAGCGTCAGCCATTCCGGCGCCTCGAGCAGGGTCAGCTGCACCACGCTGTCGGGGTCATTGACGCCGATGTCATAGAAGAAGTCGGTACCGCGCATGACTGTGGTGGTTTCCGGCGTGGTCACGAATTCGGGTGCGTCGTTCACGGCGGCAATGGCCAGGTTGACCAGTACCGGCTCGGTCGTCACCGTGCCATCGCTCAGTTCATAACTGAAGCTGTCATTGCGGCTTTCGGTTCCGTCGTGCTGATAGCTGAAGCTGCCATCGGTATTTAACGTGAAGGCGCTGGCCGAGGCCGGTGCATCCACCACCGTTACAGTCAGGGTGTCGCCGTCGATATCCACATCGTTGGCCAGTATCCCCTCAATCGCATCCACCTGCAATAATCCACCTTCGCTCAGGTTGTAGCTATCTTCGCCGGTAAGCGGGGCATCGTTGACATTCATCACGGTGATATTGAACGCGGGCAGAGCAGTACTGACGGTGCCGTCACTGACGCTGATTACGATATTGCCGGTAAAGCCCACCGCGCTGTTATTCGGCAGTCCGGTGAGGGCGCCGGTGGCGGTATTGAAGCTGGCCCAGGCCGGCTGATTGGCGATGCTGAAGGTCAGCGTATCGCCGGTATCCACATCGTCGGCGGTGGGGGTAAAGCTGTACGGCATATCCTGCAATACCGCTATGGCGGGGGAGCCGCTGATGGTCGGTGCATCGTTGACATTGGTTACGGTAATGGTGAACGCCGCCAGATTACTCGAATCCGTGCCGTCATCCACACTGATCACAATGCTGCCGCTTGTGCCGACATCGCCGTTACCCGGTGTGCCGCTGACGGCGCCGCTGGCGGTGTCGAAGCTGGCCCAGGCGGGCAGGTTGGTCACGCTGAAGGTCAGGGCGTCGTTCTCGACATCGCTGCTCGATGGGCTAAAGACATAGGCGCCGTCCTGCGCGACCGTAGTGGCCGGGGTGCCGCTGATGACCGGCGCATCGTTAACCGGATCAATCGTGATGGACACCGTGGCGGGGTTGGATGTGTCACCTACGGCGTCATTCACTTCATAAGTAAAGCTGTCAATGCCGTTGAAGTTCGCCTCTGGCGTGTAGGTCACGCTGCCGTCCGGATTCACGTCGGCCGAACCATTGGTTGGCGCGCTCACAACCACAACACTGGTGGTGTCGAGGGTGTCATCAACGTCGGTATCGTTGGCCAGCATATTAATCACCACCGATGCGTCCTCGTCCAGCGTTGCACTATCGCCGTTGGCGACAGGCGGGTCGTTGACGTTGTCCACGGTCATGGTTACGGTGGCGGCCGATGACCAGGCGCCGTCGTTGTCCTGCACGCGGTAGGTGAATACGTCGCTGCCGCTGAAGTCACTATCCGGCGTATAAGTGATGGCTCCCGTGGTGGCATTAATACTGATGCCGCCCTCGGCGGGACCGGTCACGACCTCAACCGAAGCCGGTACCAGGGTGCCGTCCACATCGCTGTCATTACCCAGCACATTTACCTCGTGCGCGGTATCTTCGAGCATCACGGCGGTATCGTTTGCCGCCACCGGCGCATCGTTGACGCTGTTCACGGTGAGGGTCACCGTGGCGGCGTTGGAGGTGCCGCCGGCATCGTCCTGCACCACATAGGTGAAGCTGTCGCTGCCGTTGTAGTTGGCGCTGGGCGTATAGGTGATCACGCCGGTGAGGGCGTCCACACTGGTACTGCCGTTGGCCGGATTGGCCATCACCGTCACCGTTGTGGAATCGAGGGTGCCGTCAATATCGCTGTCGTTATCCAGCACGTCGATATCGACAGAGTCATCCTCATCGACCGAATCGCTATCATTGGCGGCGGTGGGCAGGTCATTCACGCCGGTCACATTGATAGTCACAGTCGCTACGTTGGACAGAGCGCCGTTCTGGTCTTCGATGGTGTAGGTAAATGTATCGGTGCCGTTGAAATCCGCATCCGGATCGTAATCCACCTGACCGGCATTGACCGTGGCGGAACCATTGGTGGGCGGCGTGACGATAGTAATGGTGGTGGTATCGACGCTATCGCCGGTATCCAGGTCGGTATCGTTGGCGGCTACATCGAATGACGCGTTGGTGTCTTCCGGTGTGCTCTCCAGGTCGTTAACCGCCACAGGCGCATCGTTAACGGCGGTAATGGTGATACTGACGGTAGCGGTATTGGAAATCGTGCCATGCACATCCTCCACCGTATAGGTGAAGCTGTCGATGCCATTGAAGTCGTCGTCCGGGGTATAGGTGATTACACCGGTGGCGGTATTGACACTGGTGGAGCCATTGGCGGGCGGGGTAACGATAGCCGTGCTTGCCGCGTTGAATGCGCTGTCACTGTCGGTATCATTGGCCAGCACATCCACGGCCACGGCGGTATCCTCATCCGTGGTATCGTTGTCGTCCCCGGCCACCGGGGCGTTGTTGCCCACGGTGAAGTTGAGAGTCGTCTCGTCCGCGATACCGGCATAAGCGTTGCCCGCCGTATCTTCGAAAGCATCACTGTCCACCTGCACATAATAATTGTGCGTCGGCGTCAGGTTACTGGTGAGGTTAATCGTCACTACATCCGCGACAATACCCAACGTACTCGAGGCAAAGCTTTCCACCAGCGAATCGTCGGCGGCATCGTAAACCGATACCGAGCCGGCGCCCGCAATCACATTCTCGCTGAAATTCAGCTCGATATCCGCATCGAAGGCAATGCCGGAAGCGTTATCTGTCGGGGTGCTGCTGTCGAGGGTAGGTGCCTGTGTATCCACCAGAACGCCCGTCGTGTCGTCCACGGAATTGAGGGTGATGTTGAGGTTGTTGCCGGCGCTGTCTTGGAGAGTGCCGCCATTCGGCCCAAGCGCGTCAACGACAATGCCATCGGCGTCGTTGTCACCCGCTTGTACGGTGTAGCGGAATAAGAGCGCGGATGTGCCACTATCGCTGATGTAGTCCGCATAACGGGTAGTCGCCGCCCCCACGGTCAACGCAATGCGCGGCGTGCCGCTTACAGTGACGTTTTCGTCTGTGTTGACAGTGAAGTCCAGATTTTGGCCGGCGATATAAATGGCATCCGCCGGGACACTGACGCTACTGATGGTCGGCGCCACATCATCCACGACTGTTATCGTAAAAGTTTTCTGATAGCTGGCAGGAGCACCGTCATCGGTCTCGATACAGACACTATAGGATCCAGCGGGCAGGCTGCCGATGGTTTCCAGCTCTTGGTTAGTGCTGTCGATCTGAAAGCTACTGTTATCATCGTCGCCCGTGGCGCCACAGCTGCCGCTGTCGGATGTGCCGTTGGCTACCAATGCATAGGTGTGGGTGTCGCCGCCGTCCATATCGGTGGAATTCAAGGCACCTATGGCCACATTAGCACCAGTGCTGCTTTGGTTGATTGAAGCGGCGCTCAGTGCTATGTCGCTTGGGGCATCATTGACCGCCGTGACATTGAGCGTAATGGTACCGTCGGTAGGACCGCTGCCGTTGATGTCGCGAATGCGGGTCGTGATGGTGACGTTCTGATCCCAGTCGGTCGCGGGCGTGAAGGCGACCGCAGCCAGCGCCGCATTGACATCGGCAACCGAGCCGGTGACCGTCCACACGCCGGTGTCGCCATCGAAAGTGGACGTGGCCGAGCCGTAGGTGCCGGTGGACAGCACGCCGGCAGCAGCGTCGCTGAGCGTGAGCGTCGCGGTGATGGTATCGCCGGGATCGACGTCGGTCACTACGATGTCGTCCAGGGCCACGCTGCCGCCCGGATCCTCCATGTAGTTGACTGTTTGGGAGAGATTGCCGTTGGCCGTCGGGGCGGTATTGATGTGTATCGGCAGCGCGCCCGAAGCGTTGCTGAGATTGCCAGCCGCATCTTCGGTACGGACCACGACGAAGTAGTCGCCGGCGTCCAGCGCCATGCCAGCGCTGACGGTGACGCTCCAGTTGCCGGAACCATCCGCCGTGGACGAACCGACCTCCACGCCACCGACGTAGAGATACACGGTGGCGTTGGCTTCCGCGCCCGTGCCACTGAAGGTCGGGGTGGTGTCTTCGGTATTGTTGTCCGAGTCGGAGTTGCCAGTGTCGCTGTCCGCATCCATGTCGGGCGTGGACGGCGCGGTGGGAGCGGCGTTGTCTATCGTCACCGACAAGCCGGTGGAGGCGGTGCCTTCATTGCCTGCCAGGTCGACGCCGCGTGCGGTAAAGGAATAGGTGTCGGCGCCAAGGGCGTCCGAGGTGATGGTCCAATCGCTGTCTCCATTGACGGTCGCGGAACCGACCAGCACGCCGTTTGCGTACAGCCGGACCACGTTATTGGCCGTGTGGGTACCACTGAACGTCGGGGTGGTGTCGCTGGTGACGTTGTCGGTGCTGGATGAACCAGTGTCGCTGCCCGTCGCCAGATCGGGTACAGAGGGGACGGCCGCCGGTGGTGTGATGTCAACCGTGACGTCCACGCTAGAGGAGGCCGCGCCGAAATTCCCCGCGCCGTCCTGGCCGCGTGCCTTGATGGACCAGGTTCCGGCAGAAAGATCCACGGTGGCGGTAATCGACCAGGTTCCGTCCCCGTCGGCGGTGCCGGTGGCGATAATTTCGTTCAACGGGTCGGTGGCGTCGCCGTTGCCGGCATTGTCGATGAAGAGCTGGATGAGGGTTCCGGCTGGCGCCGTGCCCGTGAACTCGGGCTTGCTCACATTGGTGATGTTGTCGGTATTCGAGCTACCGCTGTCGGACGCGGCCGTCATGTCCGGTGCGGACACGACAGGACCGGTGGCGTCGATGGTGACGGAGAGGGAAGACGAGGCCGCGCTCAGATTGCCGGCAGCATCTTGGGCACGTGCGGTAATGAAGTACATGCCCTCGCCAAGAGTGTCCGAGGTGATGCTCCAGTTGCCGGACCCGTCGGCTGTCGCGGAACCGACTTCCGTGCCGTTTGCGTAGAGCAGGACGGTCGCTCCTGCCTCGGCAGTGCCGGTGAAGGTCGGTGTTGTATCGCTGGTGAGGTCGTCGGTATCGCTGGTGCCTCTGTCACTGCTGGCTGTCAGATCCGGGGCGGACGGCGCGGCGGGAGCGGTATTGTCAATGGTGTAGGCCTGCCCGGTAAAGCCTCCGGAAATAGCATTACCTACAGCGTCCGTGATACCGGTACCCGAACCGTTGAGATCTAAACGCAGAGTGCCGTCTCCACTGATGCCGTTGACGGTGAGGGTATAGGTGCTGCTGTCGACCGGAGCGATGGTTGCGATAGTGCCGGCAGCCGTGCCGGTGGAGGTCAAGGTAAAATCGGTGGTATCGACGCCGGTGACGTTTTCATTAAAGGTAGCCGTGTAATCAACACTGATTGCATTGGTGAGGGCGCCGGTGACGCGGTTAATGGATGATACCGTTGGCGCATCGCGATCGACCGTGTGGGTGTCGCCGCTCGTAAAGGCGGCGACATATCCGTTGGTGTTATTGCCGTTGCCGCTGCCGTCGACAATGTCGGTGTTGGCGGTCAGATCGAGCCGCAGGGTGCCCGTGCCCGATATGGAGTTAACGGTTACGTCCACCGATGTGCCTGAACTGGCACTTACGGATGCCACCGTGCCCGTGGCGGTGCCAGAGACCGTTGTTACCTGAAAATCATCCGTGGAAATATTCGATGCCGATTCGTCGAAGGCAACGGTGTAGGTGACTGAAGAAGCAGTCGCTGCCGGGGAGCCGGACAGCGCGATACTCTGCACAACGGGTGGAGCGGTATCGGGTGGTTGAAGATCGGATACTGCAAGATCATCAATCTGTATAAAGAATGGCTCACTTGCGGTAATGGTCAGGCTGGTCACATCGTCAGGCAAACCTGAAATATCAATATTAGAAGCCCAGGTAAAATCACTTAAAGAGCCGCTGCTGATATTTCCGCCCTTGTTCGTAGTGAGGTAGAACGTCAGCGCATATCCGTTCGCGTTATAGAGGGAAATAGAATTAGGGGTGAATGTTTCATTATTCGTGAATTCCAAAGTAATGCTTGTTTCATATTCTTTAGCGCTGGCCACTGTTTCGTAACCATACCATTGGTAGGTTCCGGTATCTGCGCCATTGACCGTGAACAGATAGTTTTTGTCAGCGCTTTCATAAAACTGCGCATCAGCAAGGTAAGCGCCGGAGTCGTTGTATGCTCCAGTGCCTGCTTTGTACTGGCTGAAATCTATCGTGCCGGTAAACTGCAAAATGCCGGTAAAATCCTTCGTGGCGATCGACTCAGGTAAAGGCCTGGCTTCAATATCCCCTTTGTGGATTTCCAGTTCCCAGTCGCCGTTTTGTTGGGCATTGCCTGTTAAGTTATCGGATGCCGCCACGTCTACATGCGTATTCCCTTTGATAACATCCAGGAATTCGCCGCCATCGTTGCCCTTGCCAAGCTCGCAACCGTATAACAATAAATCACCGCCCGGTCGCACTGCACCGTTGATGGCTGCGAACGCATTGACACTGTCGCGCAGGGATGTCGTTGTGATATGCGAGTTACCTAGCAGTAGCGTACCCTCATCGGCGTGTGAAACGATGTGCAAGGCATTGAGATCGTGATAGCGGGAAAGCACGTTTTCCAACTGTTCAAGACCGTTATCTGTCGCTGTCAATTCAACGAATTCTATACCGGGTTGCGCTTGCGCATGAAAAACATGTTTATCAGGAACGGCCGCGTCGATGATGACCAGTTCCCTGACCGGCTGCCCTCGGAGAATACCCAAGTCGTTGTTTTCAATTGGCACTTGAGAAAGTTGGCTTTGATCTTCGCCAATAATTTTCGAGTGCAGCGGCAGTTCGCTTATCGCGCCGGAACGCAAGTAACTACGTAGATACGCACCCGCGGGCGGAGAAATATTTGCGTAGGCCCCGAAAGGGAGAAGCAAGGAAGTTAGTCCGTTGATAATCTGCTTTTTCATAGACATTCTCACAATCTTGAATGGGGTTCCCGGTTATTTTTTAGGGCCAATGAAACTGGACGAAGTCCCGGCGTTGTCCTGCCAAAAATCCATGTCCTGATATTTAGTAAATAAGTCTGGTGGTAAAATGCTGCGGCGTTGAATGAATTCGACTTTTCGTTTGACGGTGTGCAGTCCCTTTACGCCAAGCTGCGAATCGAACTCGTTTTCCGCATAATCCACATTGTTGAAGTCATGATCGTAAACCGGCTCGCCGAGAAACTGATATAGCAGTTCCACCGTCCGCGCAGGATTTTGAGTCAGCCTGTCATAATCGACCAACAGTAATCGGTCGGAAAAATCGCCGTAATAAGCTTCCTTTAGTGCCATCCACGCCGCGCCAACGGGGCCGCCCGCGTTAATCAATGTTTCGCATCGCGTGTAGACGGTGAGACGACTGCCGGGAGAATACATGCGGCTGTAATCGAAAGGATTTTTGCGGTGGATGCGTTCGAAACTATCCATGATCCAGGCTGGATTCCGCACGCAACAAATAATTTTGAATTCGTTGAACAATTCCACTAGTTGATGGAGCCGTGCCGTCCATATGCGGTTGGTATCGAAAACGATATGCTTGTCTGCTTTGTCTTTGTAATAGGCTTCGAAAAGCGCCCGGCACATGGTTTTGCGCTTTGCTTCATCGAAAAACGCGGCAAATTCGCTGCCAGCGCCCATTTGCTCCAGCGAAGCGTTCATCAGGTTTGCCACTGGACTGCTCATGGCTGCGTGAAAGCGAGGATTCTGGCGTAAAAGGCCCGCCAGCAGCGTCGATCCGGAACGGGGCAAACCGGAAATAAAATGGAACGTTGGTGCGTCGGACAAGGTAAAACTCTCTTGTAAAATTTCCAGTTAATCTTCAAGCATTGTTATAACGCACGATGCGGGCGCGCGCATTCGCTACGCCCCCGCATCTGGTTAAACGTCATTTTCAACCGTTTCTTTCTAGTTTCGCGACGGGAAAATACCTTCCAGGGCGATAACGAAATTGGTGCCCATAAAAGGGTTGCGTATCGACAGCGGCTGGCTTCCGCCTGCGGTCTGTAAGGTCACATCCACTGTCTCGAGGTTGCCGAGAGTCACAGGGTCATTAATCGCGTCGGACCAAATCTCCGCGGACGGACCGCCGCCAGGCTGGGATGCGCCCAGAATATTATTCGTTGTGGAGGGGGTGGTAGATGCATTCGAGGGCGTACCCGCTACAGCAAACGAGGCCGTGGCTGCCGCTGCGTGGGTATGCATCGGCATCTGCGAAGACAGAATAGTGACGTTTTCCAGGCCCGATATTTCCCCTTGGTCAATCGGTGTCAACCCCGGGCCGGTGCCCATGCCTACCGGGCTGCGGCCGCGCAAATCCGGCAGGGCAAAGGTAGTTTGGCCGTTGCCGCCGTAGGTAGTGCCCAGCAATGAAAACAAGGCGCTGTTTTGCGCGATGGACATGATTTGGCCCGCGCAGAAGGCCCAGCCACGAGGTGCAAAAGTGAAACCCACCATGCGGATCTCTCCAAGAAACGGTTGTGACATACTGTTTTCCTCTGTTCATTATTAAAGTTTATTGACTAACCATGCTCCAGATTCCGTGGTCACTATTGCACGGCTGACGCTCCTTAATATAAGTAACTCCCTGTCTGTGCCCGGAAAAGCGCGCTATAAACCGGCTTTCCGAAGGAATTGTCGGTAAGGAATGTGTGGTTAGGAAATAACGGAAAACGGAAATGGAGTCCGCAACGACCTGCTGCCAATGGAAATTTTAGCCGTTTCTGCATGCTAACCAATTAACTTCCTTATCCCTGTTATTGTTCTGGGCGAGTCTATTAGTAAATGTAGAATACTTTTTCAATTCCACAACGTAGGGATAAAATTTTTGCTTCAGTATCGATTCTTAGCTATCGCCCGCAACGATCGGGAAAAGATTGTCAAAAATTTGGCGTTCAACAAGACAAAAAAATAGCCACATCGTGTTATGGCGTCCAATTCATCGCGTCATGCGTGTCGGATGAACCGGTGACTTGAAAGCCGAGAGATAAATACAATTTTTTCGCGTCTTTATTTTGTTGGTCGACAGACAGCTCCACAGAATACATGATTTTTTCGGCCGCCGCTTGAATGGCGCGCAATACCGCGGTGCCAATTCCCTGGCCACGACGTTCCGGAACGATCGCAAGATCGATAATATGAAAAGACGATTGCGTGCGGTCGATAATCACTTTACCAATCGGGAGTTTGGAAAGCAGTATAACGAGGTGGCACGCGTCCGGGGAGTGGTGGGCAAAGGAAGTTTGCTGTAGCCGGTATTGCTGTTGAACCAGGTTGTCAATGCTGGATTCCGGCAGGGCAATCTGGTAAAGGTACCGACGCGTGGAACGAAACAGTTCCTGAAAAAATTCGTCATCATCCGGCAGGGCGGGGCGCAGAGCGAGTTCTCCCGGCAGTATTAAGTCATCCCGCATAAACCGATTTCCTGTGCGGTTGCCGTGTAATGCAGAATCTCTCTATAGGGCCCATATAAGATGGAATGGATCAGTTCCTTTTCTTTTTCGCGAAACATTTGTTGTTTTTCCGGACTGTCCGACCGGAACGGTTGTTGGGGATTTTTTGAATGAAGTTGCATTCGCTCCCGTATTCGGTCGGCTTCCATGGGGGAAATGGACAAACCAAAAAAAGCGCCCATCCCGGTTATCTTTTTGATATTAATTTGCCGGTAGTCGACAATCTCGACGCCGGGTTCTTGCGCGATAATTCGAACTCTCTCAAGTAGGTCACGCAGAACCCGGATGCGAAACCGTAAAATGGTTTCTCCTTCCCGTGCCGGTGCCATTGCCGGATCGAGTTTTGCCAGTGTGGGGTCTCCCGACATATGTCGTCCTGCAAGGTATTGGTGCGATGCAAGTATTTCCACTGGTTCCCGTATAATAATCAGCACCGGCACATCCGGGTACACTTTTCGAATCAACGGCCAATAAAACAAGTCCCAGGCGTTCCATTTAACGATAATCTTGTTGTTTTTGATCCCAATATTTCCCTGGCAGTCGAGCATCGCCGGTAGCAGGTGGTATTTTTCATTTTCCGCCAGCGAGTCGTCAAGCAAAATATCGGTTAATAAGGACGATTCGGACAGGACAGAAACACCTTCAATTTCCGACAAACTTCCCGATACCAGTGTTGAACCGCAACGGGACAGATGAAAAATAAATCCGTTGGGCTTCGTTCCGTGCGATGACGCAGGCGCTGCTAGCCGATGAATATCGGTTCTGGGTTGTATCAACTGATTAAACGCGATCTGCTGACGGCAACGCTCCACGTATTGGTGATGGAAAGGTTCTCGGGCCTGTTCCAGTGGCAGGCACCAGCCGATGCTTCCGGTGTTGGCACTGTACGAGAATGGAAGCCAGTGGCCGCGCAGGGGCTCGACATCCAGATCCAGTACTTGCTGGTTGCACCAATGCAGTTTCGAAATCAGTTCGTTACGACTTTCGATTTCCCATTGCTTTCCCAGACGTGCAAGGCAATGATCAAAAGAGAGATCGCGATAAATGCATAGCTCTTGAGGAGAGATCAGGAGCTTTTGGTAAGATGGCAGGAGCAGGGACATCGGTTTACGGGTTCAAAATACGTTTGCGCAACCAGTCATTGGCAACACAGTCGATAACCAGACTGACGCGATCGGTGCGTCCACGGTTGTGGACACTGTGTTGTCTGTCGGCATCGAAATACCACAGCTCTCCGGCTCGCATGGGAATCGGGCGGCCATTGCAGATGAACAGGACATCGTCATTTACTTCCACCGGAAGGTGTAGCCGCGCCTCGCCATAATCGATGCTCAGTCCGAGATCCCGATGAGGCCGTATTTTCGCGGCGGCTTTTAGCCGCATCAGGCGGACGCCCTTAAGCGGACACTGAAGCCGGTCGAGAAATTGAGCAATGGCGGGGCAGGAATGTATAGCAGGCAGATAGGCCCAATCATCCCCCGCTTCGATGGCAAAGCCTTGCAGCACCGGGTGAGAATACAGGTGTTGACGCTGGCAGCGCAGGGGTAAAACATCCCAGCCACCGCTGTAATCCTGCCGGTTAACATGATCCACCCAGGCGGATTGCGGCAACCGTGCAACTTCTGTCTGTATTTCTTCGAGCGACACGGGTAGACGGATGCGGGCGAAATCTATGCGGGAATGAACCGGTTGCTCCATACGGATCTCTGGGGAAAAATTATTGTTCTATAGCTGGTTTTAATTAGGATAGCATCCAACAGAAAAGCTGCCCCCATATTGGACGATATCGGGGCGTAAATGCGGAGAAAAAATGAGCGCCACTTTTATTCTATCCACCGGCCGGTGCGGAACGCAGTGGCTGGCCAAAAATCTGGCTGAAACACTGCCTGAAGATTGGCGGGTTGAACATGAACCACTGCACTTCGATTATGCGCCGTTGAAAAATTCGCCATCCCATCCCCTGGTGTGCAATGCCGAAAAATTAACCGCGCATTTATCCGGGATACAGAAACACGTAGGGCAGGACGGCCATTATATTGAATGCGGCTTTCCCTGTTGGCGCCACCTGCAATGGTTTCGCGAGGCGTTGGACTGCCCGGTCAAAATCATTCATTTACACAGGCACCCCGTGGCTGTGGCGCGTTCGTGGTTGAAACAAAATGCCTTCGTGCCGCCGATACTGCCGCACTTGCCGGTGAAGGAGCTATTTCACCCGGCCGCGGTCGAGGCCTTGTTGCCGGAGTATCTCAAAGCCTGGGATCACCTGACGTCTTTTGAAAAAAATTTATACTACTGGGCGGAAGTGCAGTTGCAGGCACTTTCATACAAAAAAATCTGGAACGATAGCCCTTGGCTCGAGTTGCCGTTTGCCAGGCTGAATGATCAAAAATTACTTGAGTACCTGGAAGTGTTTCTTGCGGCACCATTGCGCGCGGATTACTGGCGTTGGCGGAAAACAGATGATTACCAGGGGCTGGAACAGGCGCCGGTCGACGAGAGCCTTCTGGAAAAGCATCCCGACGTCCGGCGGGTGATGGCGGCTTTTAACTATCCCTCGTGATTTTTTTGCCTTAAATTTTCCCTCTGCCGGGAGTGGGGTTGGTCCAGCGTCCGCGGTCACCACAGAAATTTTGCCGCGGAATTGCCGGCAAGTGCGATAGGTGAAAGTTCAATATTGCTCATTTGTCGTGATCAGACTGCCGATGACGGCTCCTGCACATTCCGCTGGCGGGTGACCACTGTTTCGCATTCAGTAAAGCTCTTCGGCGACAGGAGCAGTTCAACACTTCCGAAACTTGGATACGTAAACTGGTAGCATCCTTCCGCAATGCGGAGTTCGCCATGATTGCCGTAGGTCACTGAAAAAGCTTCCCACTCGGGGCCGTCCATTCGGCTTTTCGTTACTTCCTTAACCGTCAGTTTCGTGGTATTTCCCGCACCATCAGTAATCTCCACGGTTTCATTCCGTATCGCTAGCAGCGTGTCGTAATTATATTTTTCCACTTCAACTCCCCAGGTTCTATTTATTAGTCTCTATTTATTTCAGTTTTTGAGCATAGTGAATCTTTCCGGTTTGCGCGAGCAGGATGACGTATCAGGTGACAGCTTAAGGGTAAGATGCCGGCGGCACACCGGCTTGCTTGCTCTTGTGCAGCCGGCAAATGGTGATTGAATTAACAGCAATCAGCGTCACTTCCAGCAGCGTACCACCCAGCGATCCAACGATCAGGTTGTTAATTAACCAGGAAAATGCGGCGATAAGGAAGGCGACCCACATGGCAACACCTTTGAGGCAGAACCGCGCATAGGTGCCGATGCACGAACTAATAATCGGGAACATGTCCACCCAACTCTCCGAATGTACCAACCCCAGCCGAACCCGATGACGATAAACGCATAGGCTACCTTGCGCGAACTGGTCCTGATGGAAAGACCAGTGCGAGTAAAGGACAGCAGCGCGCCGAAGGCGGAGGTGTGGGCACCGAGAAATCGAAGGTTGGGATTCACCTCGTTCAGCCTGCGCGTTCGTCCCAGCCTACAGCCTGCTATACATTTCCTTCCGCTTCTTCAGTTACTTGAACCAACTCCCGCGCTTTATCAAGGTGTTGTTTCAGCTTGGGCAATGTCTGGTTTGCAAAATCCTTAATGTCGGGATCATTGGAATTGGCCGCTCGCTGGAACAGGTCTATGGTCTGTTTGTGCGCCGACACCTGATTGTTGGCATAGGCCTCGTCGAAGGATTCATCGCGCTGTTCCAGCACCATTTTTTTCGCCTGGTCCATCAACGCGGGATCATCCGACACCTCTATGTTCTTTTTCTTTGCTATTTCCTTAAGCTTCTGGTTAGCTTTTTTATGATCTTCGATCATGTGTTGGGCGTATTCCTTTACCTCCCGGGAAGAGGCGCTTTCCATCGCCACTTTGGCAGCTTCGATTTCCGCAAGATTTTTGGCTGACGCTTCCTTGATAAATTCGTCCGCCTCAATTAAATCGTACTGCCTCGGGTTGGGAACATCGTTTGTCTGTTGGGCGATCGCGCTGACTTGAGCGAATACACCGATACATCCCGCCAGTACTGCCAAAACAAGTTTGGAAAAAGGTCCTGTAGACTTAAACATGGTGCACCTCACTTTAATTGATAACGACTCCGTAGGGATAAGCAAAACACCGGCCATTCATATCTGTACCGGAAAACAGTAGATGGTATGATTGGTCGTCTAAAATTTCGTCAATATGTGCTCACCAGAGGAGAACCCCGTGGCCTTTTTTACCAAGCGTTATCACCCGCCGGGCACCGCGCCGGGTACGTTGATTGAGTCCGCCGAACCAGCGGCCGAGCCGCTTAGGATCCACCTGATAGATTTTCGCCCCGAGGAAATGGAAGTGCGTAGTGATGTTGCGGTAAGCGAGTGCCGGCCGTACCTGCAACGGGAGTCGATAACCTGGGTACACGTTCAGGGGCGTCCGACGGAAGCGGCGCTGTCTGAACTGGGGGAGTGTTTCGATCTTCATTCGTTGGCACTGGAAGATGTATCCAACACCGGTCAGCGGCCCAAGGTGGAAACGTTTGATGAGCAATTGTTTGTGATTATGAGCCTGCCCCTGATGGAGGAAAATATTGTCAATGTCCGGCAGGTAAGTATTTTCGTCAACAAAAATTCACTTATCAGTTTTTATGAAGGCGATTTCAAACCTTTTGAGCCGATCATCAAAAGATTGCAGGAAAAAAACAATCGTTTTCGACTCAAAGACGCGGATTATTTGTTGTATGCGCTGCTCGATATGATTATCGACCAGGGCTTCCCGGTACTTGAGAGTTTTGGCTGGCAACTGGAGGAACTGGAAGACCAGATTCTAAGCGGTGCCAACGGCCCGACACTGGAACGTATTCACATCCTGAAGCGGGAGTTGATTCTACTCCGTCGCATGCTTTGGCCACAACGGGAGTTGATCAACCAGCTTTTGCGAGGCGATTTTAAAACCATTCAGGAAGGTACCCATGTTTATCTGCGGGACTGTTACGACCACACTGTTCAGGTTATGGACCTGCTGGAAACCTATCGGGAAATGACGAGCAGTATGCTGGACATTTACCTGTCCAGCGTCAGCAATCGCATGAACGGTGTGATGAAAGTACTTACCATAATTGCGACCATTTTTATTCCCTTGACATTTATCGTCGGCGTTTACGGCATGAACTTTAATACCCAGGCCAGTCCCTGGAATATGCCGGAGTTGAGTTGGCGTTACGGCTACTTGTTGATCTGGTTGATCATGATTGGTGTCGCCGGGGGAATGGTATTGATATTTCGGCGCCAGGGATGGTTTTAGCCGGATTCCCGGTTATCTTCATAGGGCAGGGAGTCGCGTGGAGCGTCAGGCAGCTGTTGGTCAAGTGATTCGCGATATTTTACACATCCCCGCATAAACTCCGGCCATTCGGGAACAACGGGAATATGATCTGTTTTTTCCGGCAACAGTCCCCACAGAGCCGGATGGTGCCAGCAAAGTTCATGTCTGCTGGTGTCCCGGTGCCGGCGGATGCCGTTTCTTAATTTTTTGACTTCTTCCATCAATGCTTCCCGCGTCATTTCCTTGATATCGTTATCCATCGGTAACTCCTTCGGCTGCTGGGTTTAAACTAACCAATCGATAATTTTAGAACGTTCTGTTGCAAATAAATTCTGGCTGTTTTGGGTACGGCCCTTGCTCTTTTCTCTTCACGTCGAACAAGGCGATGGGATGTAGGCGGAACATGTTCCGCTTGTGTGAAAGGTTTTTAGCAACAGGTGACAGTCATGAAATTACCGGTTTTTCTTTTTGTATTAATCAATAGTATCGGGTTGCTCACGACAAGCGTTCATGCGTTCAAGCTCAGGCCCGTGTCGGAGCGGTTGGAGGACCCGAAAGCAGCGGACATTACGGTTATCGGCCATATTCTGGAGCCAAAGCAGGTTTCGGTTAACGGTGGTGTGCAGCGCATCGCCCTGCAGCCGGGTTTTGAAATTAATGTGTTTGCCGCGGATTTAACCAACCCCCGTATGCTGGCGGTTGCTGAAGATGGAACGGTGTATGTGACCGAACGCTCGGCGGGGGATGTTGTAATGCTGCGCGATGAGGACGGGGACGGACAATCGGAGCAACGGCAGGTTGTGGCCAACAGACCCGGAATGCACGGCATTGCCATCGACGGAAATACGATGTACCTGGTAACAGTTAACGATATTTATCGGACGACCATCCAGGGAGACGGCACGCTCGCACCTCTGGAACATATTGTCGACGATCTGCCCGACGGTGGGCAGCATCCCAACCGGACCATCGTGGTGGGGCCGGACGAAAAGCTCTATGTGTCGGTGGGCTCCACCTGTAATGCCTGCGATGAGACCAATCAGGAAAATGCCACGATTCTTCAGGTGGAACCGGACGGTTCCTACCGGACTATCTTTGCCTTGGGCCTGCGCAATACTATCGGTTTCGGTTTTGAGCCGGAAACGGGGGAACTTTACGGCATGGATCACGGCATCGACTGGCTGGGCGATAATGAACAATATGAAGAACTCAACCATATCGTAAAAGGCAACCAATACGGCTGGCCTTATGTGTATGGTGCCAGCAAGTTCAATCCACAGGATCATCCACCCGGCAATATCAGCATGGTCGAATGGGCAATGCAAAGTGTCGAGCCGGTGGGTTTCTACACGCCGCACGCCGCACCGATGCAAATGGTTTTTTATTCGGGGGAACAATTTCCCCAAGACTACCGCGGCGATGCCTTTATCGCGTTTCGCGGTTCCTGGAACCGCAAACCGCCTTCCGGTTACGAAATAACACGCATCCAATTCGAAAATGGAAAACCCGTTTCATTTGACGTGTTTGCCCAGGGGTTTTTATCGCGCGAGGGAAGACAATGGGTTCACAAGGGACGCCTGGCCGGGGTTGGACAGGCGCGGGATGGTGCACTGCTGGTAACCGACGACACCAACGGCATTATCTACCGCATCTCCTATACCGGTGGAAGCCAGAATGGCCATTCCGTGGGGCCGCCCACCAATTCCCGGGGAGTGGATGTGCGTGTCGGTGATGGGGAAGTTCCCGTACCGGAGCAGGATAACGCCGGTGGCCTGGCGATTGAATTACTGAATGCGGGGGATGAAAGCCTTGCGCTGGAATCTTCCGCGTTTGCCAGCGGTGATTCAATTCCGGATATTTACGCCGCCGAAGGCGACAATATATCGCCACCGCTGCAGTGGAGCGAAGGGCCGAACGGGACGAAAAGTTATGTTGTAATTATGGAAGACCCCGATGTCGCTCAGGACCCGCCTTTTGTCCATTGGTTGCTTTACAACATTCCCGCCGACGTTACGCAACTAAACAAAGCGGTGCCGCCGTCGCCGCAACCGGCAAAACCGCAAGGTGCATTGCAGGGTAAAAGCGAGGCGGGCGCCATCGGTTATTTCGGACCCAAACCGCCGGCGAGCGATCCCGCGCATCATTACCATTTTCAGGTTTTCGCGCTGGATACCGAACTGGAGATTCCTTTTGGCGTTAGCCGCGCGGAGTTGGTTACCGCCATGGAAGGGCATGTGTTGGCCGCCGGGCAAGTAACGGGAACCTACAGCCGTTGATCATGCACCGTAGGGGCAGACCTACGTGTCTGCCCTTGCTTTCTGTATAGAATTTTAATTTTGCAGGAGGAAGGGCGGACACATGGTTTCGCCCCTACGGCTGAATATTATTTGGGTTTGGGCCCGAAGATCAGCCACAAAATAAAACCGAGCAACGGCAGAAAGATAAGCACTACAATCCAGATAACCTTACTGCCGGAACTTGCATTGCTTTGTACAATTTTCGCAATGGCGTAGATAACGAGAATTAAAAGGATGAGACCAAACAAACCGCTGATTTCGATATCCATTGTAGCGCTCCCGGTCAGGCGAAATGCGACTTTGAATGGACGCAACTTTTATGCCGCGTATGCCGCGCGACGGGAAGGGTGACGGGCACCGAGTTGCCAGTAACAAACTTGCGCGCCGGCGAAAGCGGTGTCCGGATGGATTAATTCAGTTCAGAATACTCCGACGTCATGTTCGCGAAGCGGACATCCAGGGTAAAAACTCTCCTTAACCTCCGCAAGTTCCGGATCTCCAATTTGCGCACTACTCCGGAATAAATTCCCGCCATCGCCGGCAAGGACGTCGTGCAGGTAGGCGGTTGGGAAAGTGCCATTCCCTAACCTGAATGGCACTTCCTTAAGAGAAGATTCTTTTATATGACCATGCTAACGAATCCGGTCGATCCGGCGGGGGCTCTCCAGAAACACGCCGTAAACCCATCCCTGGGGGCTCTACGGACAACATCCATGTTGCCGAAGGTTTCTGGAGAGCCCCCGCCGGACCGACCTACCATAATCTTTTTAAGTAAAATGGGCTTAAAGAAGCGCCATTCTTCCCTAACCTTTATTCTTTTAATACAAACCGAAGTCCGATGCCGTCTTTTTCAGTGCGTACTATCTCCATTTCCAGCGAAGGCGGATCGTCAATCATCCCCTGCACTTGACCGATAACGATTTCTCCGATCGGCGGCATTTCCGTGGGTTCGACGAGAATAAACAGGCCACTGTCCGAAATATTCCTGGTTTTTACAATTTTTTCGCCAATGGCCGGGTGGGTTACTTTTACCCGGACTGTCATCGGAATACGGGGGTGTCTGCGTCGGTTTTGCATTATATGTTACCTGCGCTGCTTTTCGATTGTGGCCTGTTTTGGTTTTTGTCCTTTGTTGCAGTTTAGTTGATCTTTTCGACCGAATTGCCCGTCCTCTTTAAAATAGTACTTCCAGCCCTTGACTGTGGGGTGGCCCCACGGTGTTAGACTGCACTTAATCGAACAAACCCAGGGAGAAACCCATGAAAATCAGCGAATTGGCAAAGGCCGCCGGTACGTCGAAGGATACCGTGCGGCATTATGTCGAACTCGGGCTGCTGCAACCGGGGCGCAACCCCGAAAACGGTTACCAGGTTTTTGACGAGGCAGCGCTGAATCGCCTGAACTTTATTCGCATGGCGCGCGGACTGGGCCTGGGCCTGCAGGATATTCAACTGGTGTTTGCCGACGCAATCCACAGTAAATCGCCGTGCCCGAGGGTGCGCCACTTGATGGAGCAGCGCGTGGCGGAAACACGCCGGCATATTGCCGAGCTGACGGAGCTGTGCGAGCGAATGGAGAAGGCCATGAGCGAATGGCGGGGTATGCCGGACAGCGTTCCGACCGGCAGCTCCCTGTGCAGGCTGATCGAATCGCAGTGGACAGCAGGATGACGCAACGCAGGGGCAGCCCTTGCGGCTGCTGCCCTACGCCCCACCAGCCGGACCGCGAGGGTTCCCCCTGCATAGTGAATCTATCAATATTCCCGCCAAGGTAGAGGGCGGAATAAAACCATTAATGCTTCTGAAGGAGGCAACTATATGGCTAACCAATATGAAAAGTCGTGCTGCCATGTGGGGCAAAAGCACCATGACGAGCACCATGAAAAGAAAGGCGGGCACGACAAGACCGCGCATAAACACGCTCATCATCAGGCGGAATGCGATTATCATCACCCGGCTCACGGAGCAGGTCTGAAGGACCCGGTGTGCGGAATGTCGGTGGATGAATCTTCTCCCCATAAAATGCAGCATGGCGGGCAAACCTGGTATTTCTGCAGTGCCCATTGCCAGCGCCGTTTTACCGCTGATCCCGGGCAGTTTCTGAATCCATCGGAAAAACCGGAATCACCTCGGGATGAAAATGCCTGGTACATCTGCCCGATGCACCCCGAGGTTCGCCAGCGCGGCCCCGGCACCTGCCCGAAGTGCGGCATGGCACTGGAGCCGGAAGCACCCAGCCTGGACGAGGAGGAAAACCCGGAACTGACTGATTTCCGCGGACGCTTCTGGTGGACCTTGCCGTTTAGCCTGGCGGTGCTGTTCCTGGCGATGGTGGGCCACGGCCGTCACTGGTTTGAAGGCGGTTGGTTTGGCGAGGGTACGCAGAACTGGATTGAACTTGCCCTGGCGACCCCGGTTGTAGTTTGGGGTGGATGGCATTTCTTCGCGCGCGGCGTTCAGTCTGTCGTAAACCGCAGCCCCAATATGTGGACGTTGATTGGCCTGGGAACGGCCACCGCATACGCCTATAGTGTGGTGGCCACGGTGGCGCCGCGGGTTTTTCCGGCCTCCTTTTTTATAGACGGCAAAGTGGCGGTTTATTACGAAGCGGCGGCGGTGATTATCTCCCTAACCCTGCTGGGGCAACTCTTTGAACTGCGGGCTCGCGCGCAAACAAGCGCCGCCATTAAATCGCTGCTGCAACTCGCGCCGAAAACCGCGCGCCGTATCAATGCCGATGGCAGCGAGGAAGACGTGCCACTGGAGCACGTGCATAAAGGTGACCGCCTGCGGGTGAGGCCGGGGGAAAAAGTACCGGTGGACGGCGTGGTGGAGGAGGGCAGCAGTTCCGTGGATGAGTCCATGCTGACCGGAGAACCCATCCCCGCCAGTAAAAAAGTGGGCGATGCCGTTATCGGCGCGACCATGAATACCAGCGGCAGCCTGATCATCCGCTCGGAACGGGTCGGGGCGGAAACCACCTTGGCGCAAATTGTTAACCTGGTGGCCCAGGCGCAGCGCTCCCGCGCGCCCATGCAACGCCTGGCGGATGTGGTGGCGGGTTACTTCGTCACTATTGTTGTCGCGGTGGCGATCACGACTTTCCTGGTATGGGGCTTCTTCGGTCCGCAGCCGAGTTGGGTGTACGGGTTGATCAACGCGGTGGCGGTTCTGATTATTGCCTGCCCCTGCGCGCTGGGGCTGGCCACGCCGATGTCGATAATGGTAGCCACCGGCAAGGCGGCAACTGAAGGTGTGTTGTTCCGCGATGCCGCGGCCATAGAATCGCTGCGCAAGGTGGACGTGCTGATTGTCGATAAAACAGGAACACTGACTGAAGGGCGGCCTGTATTTAACAAGGCGATAGCGGCACCGGGTTACACGGAAAAAGACGTGCTTCGCCTGGCGGCCAGCCTCGACCAGGGAAGCGAACATCCGCTGGCGCACGCGATGGTAACAGCGGCCCGTGAGCAGCAACTGGAGTTGGTTGCCCCGGAGGAGTTCGATTCCGCCTCCGGCATCGGTGTGCACGGCAAGGTCGAGGGACGGCAGGTGGTATTGGGCAATACTGCCCTGATGGAGCAGACTGGCATCGACTGGCATGCACTGGAGGGGCAGGCGAACGATCTGCGCGCCAAGGGCACCAGCGTCATTTATCTGGGCGAACAGCGCGAAGATCAATGGCTTTTGGTAGGTGTCCTTGCGGTTTCCGACCCCATTAAAAAAACCACACCGGAAGCTTTAACGGCAATCCGCAAGGCGGGTATCAAAGTGGTGATGGCCACCGGCGACGGAGAGCGCACCGCGCATGCCGTAGGTCGCGAACTGGGTATCGATGAAGTTCACGGAGAAGTCACGCCCGACGCAAAACTGAATCTGGTGACGGAATTTCAAAACCGGGGAATGCGTGTGGCAATGGCGGGCGACGGTATAAACGACGCTCCGGCTTTGGCCAAGGCAGATGTGGGAATTGCCATGGGCACGGGGACCGATGTGGCCATGAACAGCGCCCAGGTCACCCTGGTTAAAGGCGACCTGCGCAGTATTTCCCACGCCCGCCAGTTGTCCGAAATGACGGTGGGCAATATGCGGCAGAACCTGTTGTTCGCGTTTTTGTACAACAGTGTGGGAGTGCCGATTGCAGCCGGTGTGGCCTACCCGCTTTTTGGCTTGTTGTTGTCGCCGATGATAGCGGCGTTGGCAATGAGTTTAAGCTCTGTGTCTGTCATATCGAATGCATTAAGGTTGCGGTACAGGAAAATGGCGTCGTCGTGGTAAAGCTTTCAAACCGTCTCACGTTTTCAGTGCGGTAAGTGGATAACGTTGGTTATTTTGTTGAAGCAGGGGCAGTAACGGACTATTGTTATTCTGCTTGGTTTCACCACATCGCGGTTCGGCCTGAACGGAAACAGTTTCAGGCCGCTGTCGATTTCTGGATAAGCACTCCAATAATTTAACAACCAACAAGGAGTCAGCAATGACGTTTCTGCGACTATCAGCAATTTTCCTTTCCATCTTTTTCGTCGGTTGCGCATCCAATCCGATGCAGGTTTCACAGTCACAGTCCCTGGAGCCACCGGGACCGGCGGAGTCCCAGGTTATTTTTATGCGATCTTCGTTTGTCGGCAGTGCAATTAATGCTTCGCTTTACGATGTAACGGGAGAAAAGCCGGAATTCATTGGCATAATTGCCAACGGTACCAAGATTGCCTACGATACCCAACCGGGTAAGCGTGTTTTTATGGTGGTATCCGAAGCGGCCGATTTTATGGAAGCGGATCTTGCGCCCGGTAAAACCTATTACAGTATTGTGACGCCGCGCATGGGCGCGTGGAAGGCCCGCTTTTCCCTGTGGCCGATAAAGGCCGATGCAAATGCGGAATACAGTACCCAGTCGGATGACTTCGACAAGTGGCGCAAGGGAACCAAGCTGGTACAGAACTCTCCCAAGTCCAATGCCTGGTACGAGAAAAATAAAAACGATATTGTGGCAAAACAGCAAAAGTACTGGCCTGTCTGGCAGGAAAAAACAGACGAGGAAGTGGCTAAACGTTCTTTGAGTCCGGAAGACGGAATGTGATGTTCAAAGGGCGGCGGTTCCGCCGCCTTTTCCAAAAATGAGATAGAAGAAATCACTCCATCCAGAAGTTAATGTTGAGAAAAAAATTCGGGTTAACTACTGCAACGGCAAATAAATATCCGTCACCATTTCATGTTCCGGACATCGGAAAGAAATTGATTCGCGACCAGATAACGGGCCGGAAGAATGCCGATCACCGCGAGTATTGCGATAGGTGTTCGTTGCATCAGGTGGAGGGGTTGTAAACCCGGTCTCGCGGCACAGGTAAAAAAATTAAACATAGGTCCGGATGCTGACATTCTCGTCGTCATTATCCTCGGAGAATACCACCACGCGTTCCCGCACGCGTTGAAATACCAGGTTTATCCGGGAATCCCCCACCCGCAAGTCTCTCAGGCTCAGGTTATTGATGCCGTAGGGAAGTGCCGGCCGGGTTATCTGAACCTGTCGGCGCCAGCCGTTGATGCTGATTCCAAGGCAGGCCTGCAATGCCATGAACGCACTGCCGGATGACCATGCCTGGGGAAGGCAGGCCACCGGGTAGGCCACTGGTGAGCCGCCGGTAGAACGCTGGAAACCGCAGAATAATTCCGGCAGGCGCATGCCGAAGTTGACCGCCGCGCCAAAAAGCTCCGACAGAATATGTGCCGCGCCCTGGCGGTGGCCGTAGCGCCCGATGCCGGCGGCGCAGATCGCCGCATCGTGCGGCCAGACAGAACCATTGTGGTAGGACATGGGGTTGTAGCGCACCTCGTCGGTTGCCAGCGTGCGTATGCCCCAACCGGAATCGAAGGAACTGGAGAGTAATTGTTGCGTTACCCTGGCGGCGCGCTCGGCGCTGGGCAGACCGACAAACAACAAGTGCGCGGCGTTGGAGCCGCGTACGCGGCAAAGCTGTCCCTCGCCGTCGATAGCGAGGGCATAAAAGCCCCGGTCCTCCATCCAGAATCTTTGCTCGACCGCCGCCGCGATTTCCTTCGCGCGGTTCTTCCAGTAAACGGACTTGGAATCTCCCCGCCGCCGGCAGAGCTGCGCCATGGCGGACAAAGCGGCAAACTTGTAACCCTGGACTTCCACCAGCGAAATGGGGCCATTGGGAAATTCACCATTGGCGTGGAAGACGGAGTCCTCGCTATCTTTCCAGCCCTGGTTGCGCAGGCCGGTGGCTTCGCCGCTCTGGTAAGTCAAAAAGCCGTCCCGCACCGATTCGCTTTCCTCTATCCACTCCATCGCCGACTCCAGCGCCGGCCAGATTGCCTCGATGGAGGTCAGGTCGCCGGTGCGCTCGGCATAGGCACCCGCCAGCATTACAAAAAGCGGCGTGGTATCCACACCGCCGTAGTACAGGCTGAACGGCACTTCACCGAGGTTGCTCATTTCCCCCTTGCGGGTTTCGTGCATGATTTTGCCGGGGGCGGAGTCCCGGAAAGTGGATTTTTCCTTCGCCTGGTTGGCCGCCAGATAACTCAGCACGCCGCGCGCGACTTCAGGTTGGAACCAAAGCAGTTGCATGGAGGTAATGATGGCGTCGCGCCCGAACGGTGTGGAAAACCAGGGAATGCCGGCGTAAGGGTAAGGGCCGGTCTCGAGGTCCGTGGTCAGCAGCGCAAGGTCCGAGCGGGACTTCTCCAGCCAGCTGTCAAAAACAGGTTCGGACGAGCGCAGCTTGCCACCGTTGTGCCGTCGCTTGCGCATATTCCGCCGCGCCTGGGCGGCGGCGTCGCGAAACCGCTGCCGGCTGGGTGTACCGTTGTGACTGGGGCTGATTTCGATGTAAAGGTCCGCTTTCTGTTTGCGCGGCAGCGTCAGCTGGAATTCCGCGCAGTGCCCGGTCAGCCGCTGAGGCTGTTGGGAAAAACTGATAATCGAATGGCGGGTGATATGATCGAGACCGCGATAACTCAGCCGCACATGATCATCGGCGACAGCGGGTGGATGATTCTCGCCGCGCGCTCTGCGTTTTTTGCCGCGCACCTCAAAAATATCGTGAAAATCCGCGGCAAAATGCAGTTCGACGGGTGCGAAAACGTCGCTCTCGCCGTAATTAACCAATTGAATGCGTTCGTACAGGCGTTCCTGCCAGAGAAAACGCGAACGCTTGATATGGATTATCGCTTCGGGAATTTCACTCTGTCCCAGTGGCGGCAGGGGGCGGTTGGTGACATGGGTATTAAAGAAGACATCGTCCTGGCTGAGCGAGGCGCTGAGCAGCGACAGCGGCTTGTTTCCCATACTCAGGCGGAATTCGGACAGCACCCGGGTATCGTTGCGAAACACCCCGTCGCCCTTGCCAACGATATCGCCAAGTGAATTGGCGATGGCGAATAAATCCATATGTTTGATGGCGTACAGGTTGTACGGCATCGTGGAGGTTTCGGATTCCACCGATGCGGCTTCCAACGATCCTTCCGCCGGCTGGCTGACGATGACATCGGATTCTTTGTTATTCCGGCAGAGTTTTTCATAAATGCCGATATAACCATCCGCCATCGCCCCGGCGGAAAAACGGCGTTCAAATTCGGCGCGTATTTTTTGCCGGTCAAGTTGGTTTACCCTTTCCAACGCCTCGATAGCTTCGTCATCGTTGTTAACAATAAAACCGGTGACGCCGTGTTCGATAATTTCAGGCACTGATCCCGAATTCCAGGCAATAACGGGCGTGCCGCATGCCAATGCCTCAATCATTACCAGGCCGAAAGGTTCGGGCCAGTTAATGGGAAACAACATGGCTTTGGCGTTACCGAGAAAATCACTTTTTTCCGCATCACTCACTTTGCCGACAAAAGTAACATCAGGGTGATCCAGAAGCGGTTCAACCTGTTCCTGAAAATAGCTGCGGTCCGGAGGGTGAATTGTGCCGGCCAATTTAATTTTGCTGCCTGCACGGTGAGCCAGTTGAATGGCTTTGTCGGGTTGTTTTTCATGAGAAATGCGCCCTAAAAAAGCGATATAGTCATTACTGGGTGTCGGCGGTGGCATAAGCTGGGTTTTTGGCAGCCCGTGATGCACGGTGCCGGCCCAATTGGCGAAGTGAAGTGGCGCGCGCTGACTGTCCGAAATGGAGACCAGGGGAAATTGCGACCAACGGCGATAAAACCCTTCCAGATCCCGCAGGTCCAGTCGTCCATGCAAGGTGGTGAGCACCCGGCCGGCGATATCCTCAAAAAAAGAGTAGGGTAGCAGGTCCAAATGGAAATGAAGTATGTCGAATTCGTGCGCCCGTTGGCGCACTTCCTTCAACATACTGAAGTGGGCTGCTGTATCTGAGTAACACGTGTCCTTGTCAAACCAAATGGGTTGGTTTCTGCAGCTGACAAGTTTGGCTTTGGTTTTGGAATTCGCACTGGCGAACAAGGTGACTTCATGCCCCATATCCACCAACGCATCCACAAGACAAGCTACAATTCGTTCGGTGCCGCCGTAAAAGTTGGGTGGAATCGACTCGTACAGCGGCGCAATTTGTGCGATTTTCATGAACTACGCCTTAAGGGGAATACTCCCTGAAAAAAGTTTGGCCAGCTGAATCAGTTTTTGACTATCGAATAGAACTTTTAGGTGAGGCTGGTCGTCACGCGCGACAGTTCCGGCTTTCAAAAGCCTATCCCGTAAACCGTGTAGCAAGAACTGTGACAGTTTTTGTTCCCTCCCTGTGAACGTTTGAATAATGGATTGTAATGTTATGGGGAAGCCGGAAGCTGGCAGGCGTATGGGTAAATTGTTCAAGTGACGGTTCCCTTTTACATAAAAATGCTCACAGGCTAAATGTTGGTTGGTAGAAATTTTATTCAGATAAGACAGGAATTATTCAATCTTCCGCTTGAATAAAGGACGTTCCACTAAACGCGTTTCTCAAGATAATTAACAATATCCTGCAGCGCCTTCCTGGACTCCGGCAACAACCCCAACAGCATCCATGCATGAAACATGGAAGGATATTCCAGATAGCAAAGCGGGTGATTTTCCGCAGCCGCTTTATTCCGCAAAACACGCGCGTCCGGCAACAGCATGTCATCGGTTCCGATAAGCAGGCAAAGCGGCGCAAGTCCTTTTAGCGTTCCATTTACAGGGCTGAGTTGTGGAGTGGCGGGATCCGCTCCCGCGGCCCAGATTTTTCCCGCCTCCCGGGCGCCGGCAATGGCCAGTAAGGGATCCCGTTTTTCAATTTCCGCGATTTCGGGATTGCTGGTGGTAATGTCCAGCCAGGGGGAAAGCATCACCACACTGCCCGGTTGGGGCAGGTCGATGTCCAGGAGCGTCTGGGCGAATGCCAGTGCCAGGCCGCCGCCGGCGGAATCTCCCATAAAAATTATGTCTTGCGGCGAGTGGCTTTCCAGCAGGCGCAGGTAAGCGTTTTTCAGGAAGACAAACGCTTCCTGATAGGTGTGACTGGGAGCACGCCCGTAAAGTGGCACCGTAACCTGGCAGGGCAGCCCGCGCATCAGCCGGCGGATAAAATCCCAGTGGAGCCGCACGATCGGCGCTATATAGGCACCACCGTGTAAGTAGAAAATGTGTCGGGCAGGTTTGCTGCCGGGCGGCTGGATGTGATACACCGCCTGCTTGGTGATTTCATACTGTTCGACCTGGAAATGTTTTGTCAGCGCACGCGGTGGAGAAGCCGGCGTTTTTGGCAGGCCATGATAAATAAAATTCCGCACGCCGGATTTGGTTCCCAGTATCCACTTGAGACAACTGGCCCGTATCGCCAGTTTGAAAATCGCGGTTCGCATGCTCATCGGTAGTGGAAGTCCCTACGTTCCCGGCAAACTGAAATATGTGCAGCTTATCATGTCAACGAACATATTCTTCAGAAGAGCCTTTGGTTCGGTTTCGGCGCCAGTTGTGCATATACTATAAGAACCGATCTCCCATGGTTGCCGATAGTGTTGCTGGTGCTCATCCGGAGTCACCGCATGCCCAGCCAACCTGTGCCTCGCACGGGAACGCCCTGGCAGAACCATCGGCAAATATGGGATAGGTTCAAGCAACCCGTTCAGTTGGAATAATTTATGGGGCAGGAAATTTCGCGCAAGCGCTTTTCTGAGGATGATTTCGCTGAATTTTCGCAACGCCTGCGGGATGAGACGAAACAGCTCGACCGGCTTTTTCGGAATAATGCCTTTTATTGCGACCACCATATTGGTGGTTTTGAACTGGAGGCGTGGCTGGTGGACAGACAGGCGCTGCCGGTGCCGGAAAACACAGCGTTTCTCGATAAACTCGCAAATCCGGAAGTGGTTCCTGAATTGTCCCGCTTTAATTTTGAAATCAATGTGGAGCCGGTTCAGTTAAAAGGCCGGGCTCTGTCCACATTCCATCGGAACCTGGAAAATAACTGGAGCCATTGTCGCGAGGTGGCAAATAAAATCGGCATCGATATCATGAGTATCGGCGTTCATCCGGCAGTGAGGGACAGCCAACTGACGCTCAAGAATATGTCGGAAAGCCAGCGTTACCGTGCGTTAAACCAACAGGTGCTGGAAATGCGCGACAAGGAACCCATCACGCTGGATATCCAGGGGCGGGAACATCTGAGCACGACTCACCGCAATGTGATGCTCGAAGCCGCGACCACTTCATTTCAGATTCACCTCCAGGTTCAACAGGACCAGGCGGTGCGCGCATACAATGCCGCGCAAATCGTGTCCGCGCCCTTGATCGCGGTCAGCGCCAACTCCCCTTTTGTTTTCGGCCACGATATTTTGGATGAGTCCCGGATTCCGGTTTTTGAGCAGGCAGTCGATACCGGCGCGCTGGCGCATCGGCGCAGGGTGACACTGGGCACGCGGTATGTGCGCGGCTCGCTGCTGAACTGTTTCAAGGAAAACATCAGACATTATCCCGTATTGATACCATCCCATTTTGACGATATGGACACGCTACCGCATTTACGCTTGCACAATGGCACTATCTGGCGTTGGAATCGTCCCCTGATCGGTTATGATGATGCAGGCAGGCCGCATCTGCGTATCGAAAACCGGGTGGTTCCGTCCGGGCCGACAATTCTCGATATGATCGCCAACGCCGCTTTTTTCTGGGGCCTGCTGGAAGCGTTGATACGGCAGCCGGTTCCGCCTGAAAGCCTGCTGCGATTTGGCGCTATGCGGGAAAATTTTTACGCCGCGACGCGTGACAGTTTCGATAGCTTATTGACCTGGCCGGACAGGAAAAAAATGCCGGCCGATCAATTGATCCTGCGGGAACTTTTACCCATGGCCGAATCTGGTTTGCAGGCGCTGGAGATATCCGCCGGTGAGGGCAAAAAATATCTGGGCGTTATAGAAAACCGCACTCTGGCCAAACAAAATGGTGCCCGCTGGCAGCGAGAGTGGGTTGCAAAGCACGGCAGGGATATGGGACAGTTGAGTGAGGCCTACCTGGAAAACCAACATACGGGAAAACCTGTACATGAATGGGGTATTTAAATGCGATTGACGGTGCTGGAAGACATACCCCACGGCCTGCTGGAGTTGCCGGCGACGGAGTTGTACAAAAAACTGGCCGGCCCGACTTTGATACACTTGCGAGGCCAGCGCGACCCGGCGGTGTTCGTGTCGGTGTTACTGCATGGTAATGAGCAAACCAGTTGGGAGGCCGTGCGCAAGCTGCTGGCACATTATGAAAGCACCGGCCTGCCGCGCTCGCTGTCTTTATTTATCGGCAATGTTGAAGCGGCCCGTTACAGCCAGCGCTTTCTCGATCACCAGGTGGACTTTAATCGTGTGTGGGGAACCAGTCATTGTGCTCCCCATCCGTTAATGTTGCAGGTTATCGAGGAGATGAAAACGCGCGGCGTTTTTGTCAGTGTCGATGTGCACAACAACACGGGCAAAAATCCGCATTACGCTTGTGTCAACCGAACGGAAAATGAATATCTGCATCTTGCCCGCCTGTTTTCCCGCACGATGGTTTATTTTGTTCGTCCCGAGGGTGTGCAAAGTATGGCGCTTGGCAAATTCTGTCCCGCCGTGACAGTGGAATGCGGGCTTTCAGGGGCGCAGTTGGGTATCGATCACGTATATGAGTTTATCGATTCCTGCCTGCATTTGCGCGAGCTTCCACTTCAACCCATCGACAGGCGCGATATTGATTTGTATCACACCATTGCGGTTACCAAAATCCATTCCGGTTACAGTTTTGCGTTTGACGATGGTGAGTGCGATATCCTGCTGGACAGGAATATCGAATACTATAACTTCCGGTTGTTGCCGGAGGGGACAACCCTGGGATGGGTGCGCAACGGCGTAAGTGATCCGCTCGATATCCGGGACGAGCAGGGCAATGCCATTGCCGACGAATACCTGCGGATAGTTGATAATAAAATTGTAACCAAAAAAAATATTATTCCCGCGATGATCACGCTAGACACGGAAGTTATTCGCCAGGACTGCTTGTGTTATATCATGGAACACTATCCGCTCGATCAAACCTATCTATCGACGTAGGGGCAGACCCACGTGTCTGCCCAGGGCTTCTCGGCAATTCTTGCCATGTTCGCTGGATAACCCTTTGCGATTATTCCATTGCCTTATTGGGCAGCCGCGGCGGCTGCTCCTACGAACGCATTTCCCGGATAAATTCATCCGCTTCGTTAATGGCTTTTTCCATTGCCGCCAGCAGCGCATCCACATCGCGATTGATTTTAACTACTTCCGATCTAAGCGACTGAATGGCGCGGGCGTTGAGGTTATGTTTCAGGTAGAGGACCTGGTCTTCCATTGCCTCCAGCACTGGATTCAGGCGATCTTCCGCATTGTGCATCACTTTGATAAGTTGTTTGTACTTATCGCGGGTCTCCCGCAGTTGCCTTTCACTGTCGCGACGCAGCTCCCGGCTGGAATATTGATCCAGCTCATCTTCCCATTCATCGAAAAGTGCCTCGGCAACCGATTCAATACTGCTAATGCGTTCGCGCACTTCCGATGCCGCCGCTTGGCTGTCCCCGTATTCGCCTGCCAGGCGCTCGTACACTTTTTCCAGTTCGCTGCCTTCAACAGGCACCACGGACTTGAACTGTTCGAGGGCGGATTTAAACTGTTCCTGTGCGTCCTGCTGGGCATCCCGGGCATCCTCCACCCGGTCCACAAGAATTTCGCGCTTGTGGATACCGATTTTTTCCATCGTGTTGTAATAGGCTGTTTCGCAGGCGGGAAGAAAAGCCGTAAATAATATAATCAACCAAAATTGCTTCATGAAGGGTCCTTGTAATATTTGCATGGATAAAGGCAACTCGTTCTTGTGCAAGATGTGCACCGGGAGGCGAGCCGGAGCAAGTGGTTTCACAATGCTTTTGCGTACAGCTTCAGGGTAATTTTTTCAAAGCTGACCATCCGGTCGTAGACGAACCCCAGGCGTTCCAATAGTTTTATTGAGGCGTCGTTCCGCGGATCGGTAATGGCGACAATCCGCCTGAGCGCAAAGGTTTTCCTGGCGTGTTGTATCACCGCGCAGGCTGATTCGAAAGCGTACCCCCGGTGCCAGTGCCGTCGCAACAAGGCGAAGCCGATGTCGACATCGGCAAGGGAATCACGTTTGATCAGGCCGCACAGCCCAATTGGTTCCGCCGTTTCTTTTGTTTCCACCAAATACAAACCAAAACCAAACCGGGTGTAGGTGGGAACCAGAATTTCACTGATATAACGGCGGGCGTCCGCCTGGGTTCTGATGTGCCTGTCGCCGATAAAGCGAAGCCACGACGGCTCATTGAGCAGCTTGAGTATAAAGGCATCGTCATCGGCGGTAGCCTGTCGAAGATAGAGCCGCTCGGTTTCCAGCGTGTTTTTAAGGGATGAGGGGCGCAAGCGGGGCAAGCGCATCAGTTTACCCGCGCAGTCGGTCGTCGAAATTTTCGCTCTTGAAACACCTGCTTTTGAAACATCCGTTCTTTCTGCTGTTTTAGTAACATAGGAACCCTCCCGTAAAAAGTATAGGATTGGAACTCTCCGTTACGCAAAAATCAAGCTTATTCCACTACTGGTTTGGCGGTTGGGGTTGCAGGGACGGTCCATTCGGGTAATGGCGGGATGCCGGTGTTACTTCAAGCCAGTCATAGGCCTCTTCCAGGGTGGCGAATATTTTAAGATCGGCGCCACGTTTTACCGCGACGGCCTCGCCAAAGCGGGTGGGGTCGCGCAGGGGGTAGTCTTGCACACAAGCGATTTTGATGCCTTGAAAGTAGGTTGCGACTTCGTTTGCATAGCGAAATCGTTCCACGGAGCTGAGGGAGTTGGGAACATCCCGTTGATCAAGGAGAATTTTGCTGATGCCAAAACGCCGGGCAAGCACGGGAATGGTTTTGCACATTTCGCGCACATTTTTGGACGTTATGCGCCGCGAATCCACAACACGGATAAAACAGCCTTCCTGAGTCACCACATATTTTTCGATTTGTGCGATCATTGGCTTTCTCCTGTTGCCAGGGGCTCAACGCTTGGTAAATAATTTTGCGCTTTTTTTTCAGAAGATGTAAGTATCCGGATTGTTAAATTCATTCATTGCGGCGGTAGGTTCCAAATTCATTATCCAGTACACTTCCACAGGAATTTAAGCGACAAGAATAAAGTTTAGGATATGACTGTTTCCGCCCTGTTAATTCTCGGCATAATTGGCGTTCTCGGTTTTTTGTGCCAATGGCTGGCCTGGCGTGTAAAACTGCCGGCGATTCTTTTTCTGCTGCTTTCAGGCATTTTGATCGGCCCGGTGCTCAATCTTTTTCATCCTGATGCCATTTTCGGTGGACTGCTGTTTCCCTTCGTTTCACTGGCGGTGGCGATCATTCTGTTTGAAGGCAGCCTGACATTGAAGCGTTCGGAGCTGCACGATATCGGCCGCACCGTGCGCAATATGGTGACCTACGGAATTTTTATTAACGCCGCGGTCACCACGCTTGCCGTGCATTTCCTTACCGGCCTCGACTGGTCTCTGTCGGCGCTGTTCGGTTCGATTATGGTGGTCACGGGGCCGACGGTGATAGTGCCGATGCTCAAGGCCACGCGGCTCAACAGCCGTATTTCCCGGACGTTGCGCTGGGAGGGGATAATTATCGATCCCATCGGCGCGCTGTTGGCGGTACTGGTTTTTGAACTGATCATGTCGCAGCGCATCAGTTCGGACATCACCCATATCGCCACCGTATTTACCGGCACCATACTCGCGGGTGTTGCAATGGGGGCGGTTGCCGCTTTTGCCCTGGGCCTGCTTTTGCGCTATCGCTGGATTCCGGAATTCCTGCAAAATTACGCCGCGCTGGCTTTCGTTACCGGCACGTTTGCCGTATCCGATTCGCTGCTGCACGAGTCCGGCCTGGTGGCGGTGACGGTGATGGGAATCATCCTGGTGAACATGCCCGGCGTGCATATCCGCTCCATTCTGCACTTCAAGGAAAATCTCACCACGGTGTTTGTCTCCCTGCTGTTCATTATTCTTGCCGCGCGTATTGATTTTCAGGCCTTGCGGCAGTTGGGTCTGGGAGCCATCGGGGTGTTGCTGGCCATGCAGTTTGTCGCCCGCCCACTGAAGGTGTTTGCCAGCACCATCAAATCGGGCTTTACCCTGAACGAGCGCCTGATGCTGGCCTGGGTGGGGCCGCGTGGTATTGTCGCGGCGGCGGTTTGCGCGGCTTTTGCGCTGCGCCTGGAGCAATCCGGGGTGGCGGATGCCTACCTGTTGGTACCGCTTTCCTTCAGCGTGATCATTGGCACGGTGCTGTTGCAGGGCACCACCGCACGGACGTTGGCGAAACTCCTGAAGGTGTCCGAGCCTGATAACAAGGGGGCGCTGATTGTCGGCTCCAACCCGGTTTCTATCACTATTGCCAAGGCGCTCAAGGATCTGGGTATCCAGTCGGTGATATGCGATAACTATTGGGACAACCTCAGTAATGCCCGCATGGAAGGCCTGAATACCTATTACGGCAATCCTGTGTCCAACCATGCGGAGGTCTACCTGGACCGATCCGGCCTGGGCTACGCCCTGGGACTTTCCTACGACCGGGAGCGCAACTCAACGGCGGCGCTGCGCTTTCGGGAGGAGTTCGGGCAGAAGAATGTCTACTGCCTGGCGTCGCCGGTCGCCAAGGGCTCCGATGAAAAGCACCACGTCAGCGAGCACTATAAGGGGCGGACGCTGTTCGGTAAGGATACGACTTACGGCGTGCTGGCCGGTATGATCAGCCGTGGCGCAACCATTCGTAAAACCACGCTCACGGAGTCCTACACCTACCGGGACTGGGTGGAGGATCGCAAGGAAATCCAATCGGTGCTGTTGTTCGGACTCAGCAAGGGTAAAACCCTGCATTGGGTAACCGACGACCGCGAGTTGAAACTGGGGCCGGGTTGGGTTCTGGTGTCGCTGGCTATGGGTAAACCCGCCTCGGCGGAGGATCATTCGGATTGAGGCGAGAATTGAGATTGAGGTGCGAATTGAGAGGGTAGTTGGGGAGCGAACAGCTCAATCTCTTTCAGCTCATTCTCTGTCAGTGAACCGTATTTTCTCGGGTAAGGCCAGCCGTAACCCCAGCGAAAGGGCGTGGGAAAGAAGGGCGACCCGCCCACTCGCACACCGGCCAGCATCAACAGGGCGATTTCCGGTTCGCCGACCCGCGCAACACAGGCTTCCAACTCCCGGTCCGCATCCAGGCGCTGCTGGTACGTTCCTCCTTTCCAGTAGGCGTAGTCGTGTAGCGTGCAGCATTCCAGCCACAGTTGGTTCTGCCAGGGCGTGCCCTCGGGAAAGCTGCTGCAGCCGTCGCTGGTAAAAGGTTGCAGTCCCTCCGGGTGGGCGAAAACAGAAAAAAATAGCAGGCTTGGCAGCAGTGCGCGGAACGTCATCATTATTGGAAAGGTTGTTCTTATCCGTTGTTACCGTGCCTGTCGGCCGCCAGTTCAATGGCCCGGAGGATGTCCCGCCAACTGATAATTCCCACGGGTTTACCCTCCCCCTCAATGGGAATACAGGAAATTGCCTTGTTATTGAACAGGTTGATGGCGTCCTGGATACTTGCTTCGGCTGTTAAGGTGACGGGTTTGCGCGTCATTATCTGGTGGGCTCTTTTATTTAATGTGGCGGTGTCGCGGCTGGTTTCAGCGGCCGTTATCAAAAATTTCCCTGACGATGCTTAACGGGTCGTCCATTTCCACGGTGACCACGGATTTGGTCATGATATTGCTGACGGACATGTTTTTCCCACAAAAATTGGTTCTTCTAAGTGTGGCTTATAGCGCCCGGGATTTCCACCAGCGTAACCGCTAAAGCAGGACTGTTTCCTTGTCTCCCGCATGCCGGAAATTTTTTTGCAGAGTCATTCCAAAGGTGGTGCCGGCGGTTTGTGAGCTTTCGAAAATGACTTTTCCACCGTGCGCAGTGGCGATTGTTTTAATCAACGCCAGCCCCAGGCCCCAGCCTTGTTTCCTCTTGACCTCCTTGCCGGTACGGGAAAAGAAAGCAAAAATATGGTCGTGCTCCTCGACTGGAATAGGGTTCCCCTCGTTGTGCACGCGGACCACAACATGGTCGCCCTTATCTTCGACCGCAATATCGATCGGCGCGCTTTCGTCGCCGAACTTGACTGCGTTGGAAATCAGGTTCTCCATTGTGCGGATAATCTGGCCGAGATCAAAGATGCCAATGACAGGATGATCCTCAAGCGAAAAATTAATTTTCCGGTCATACAGGCTGGTCGCTTCAGTGCATAGCGTTTTTATTTCGCTGTTGATATCCGCTTCTTGAAAATGCATGAGAAGTCCGCTTCCGGCAGTGGGTTTGGCGGAATCCAGCAACTCTTCCAGCATGGTTGCCGCGCGCCTAAGGTTTTTACGACTGGTTTCCACCGCGGTCCGTTTTTGTTCAGTTGACATCTCCAGATGCGATAGGATTTCCACGTAAGTGGACGCCACACCCATTGGGGTGCGTACATCGTGAACCAACGTACTGATTAGTTTCTGTTGGGTTTCCTGCATTGCCGCCACAAATTCGTTAACCGCGTTCAGGGAAGCCAGTTCAATAACACAGGTAATTATTTCGACGACAGCGACATCCTCCACACCGTGATCCCGGCAAAAGCGGGTTAGAAGACGTCTTAGCACCGCGTACTCGTGCACCACTTGCCCCACAGTGTAGCCCTTCAGTGTCGCCCTTTCGCGACCGTGTTGGCCGCTTGGCAGGGTAGGGTCTACGCTGGAAAAACTCTCCGGGCAGGCATCCACGTCGGGAGAGGTCAGCATATTTATCGCGTTTTCTAACAGATGTTGAAGGTGGTCTCCAATCTCCACTCTACCCAGGCCTCGAGCGCTCGGGATCTGTTTGGTTACCGCATCCACCCAGTGATCGAGAATTTCGCGCTGATGGATTTTAATCAGATTCGCCGCGCGTCGCGTGGAATGTAACTGGATTTCCTGCTTGTTTCCCGGATCATCGGCCATATTCAGTTTTCCTTTGTTACAACCGTTTGTTTCACGGCGGCCGTTTTATCGCACTACTACTCCCGGGTTGCCAACCCGGATTACCCATTAGTGTGACACAGTAAGAGCTGGAACCGCCGTTATTTCCCAAACAGTTTAGGGTTGTGCAGAATTCATTCCAAAAACCAATGGATATCATGTGGTAAGGCGGGGAAGCGCGCATCAGCCGAGTTGATAAGTTTACGCGAAAACAATAGTTTTTTATTGCGCCGGATAGCAATTGAATACCGCAGCCAGGTCAGGAGGCTGCTTTTTCATTTATCGGATTATTTTTGCCACTGGTTTTTCGTGTTTTCAGGCCGTTGGCCGGTATGGTTTCTGTCGTCGTACTCCGGTACCGCCGGTCTTCGGGAAAGGGTTCCGAGCCGTTTCGACAGTCTAATGCCTGGATGCCGGAGGCATGTAGCACAGGTGAGATGACTCCATGCGGTACTTTATTGCGTGGCAGCCACAGCCATCGTGGAACGGCTATGGTGGCGTTGCGGACATTTCGGCATCCCCGGAATGTAGTTGTTTGCGCGCCGCCCGGACAGCCCCGAGCGCGAGGGGTAAGGCTTGAACGACCTCTCCGGAAGCCCCCGTGCTGTCGGGAAATGCAGGCGCGACCATATGTTATAATTACTGGCGCACCCTTGTCGTCAGGAACCCAAGTTTTGTCAGGAACAGGTACCCGTTCAAGTCAATGGATCTCGGTGTTGTTGCTGAGTATTGTGCCCGTGACTGTATGTTACGGAGAATCGCTTGTCAGATATCACGGTGCCGCCGAGGGATCCAGCTCCTACGAAGCCTATTACTCGGCCCTGCTGCGGCTGGCCCTGGATGAGACCCGGCGGGAGTTCGGTGATTTTAACTTGCAGGCGGTCTATACAAATTATCCCCAGGGCAGGGCGGTTGTAGCGTTACGGCATGGAAACCTGTTTGACGTAATATGGACAATGACGTCCATTGAGCGGGAGGAAGCGCTTTTCCCCATTCGTGTTCCCTTGCTAAAGGGGCTGATGGGATATCGTCTATTTCTGATCGCGAAAGGGGAGCAGGACAGGTTTTTAAAAATAAAAACACTCGAACAGCTTAAAAAAGTCCGCTGCGGCCAAAGTATCGATTGGCCGGATACGCGAATACTGCTGGATAACGGTTTCAATGTAGTCACCGCGCCGGCCGACCGGCTACATGCAATGTTGATTGCCGGCCGCTTCGATTTCTTTCCTCGCTCCGCACAGGAAATCTGGGACGAAGCGCTGGCCCATCCGGGCCTGGAAGTGGAGCAGAGCCTGATGATCCATTATCCTGCGCCAATGTATTTTTTTGTCAGCCGAAAAAATCCGCAACTGGCGCAACGACTCACCCTGGGGTTGCGCCGCGCTATTGATAACGGTCGGTTTGATAAAGTATTTGAGCATCATCGGATTGCCGAAGATTTTTTTTCTCGCGGCAATCTGGCGGCGCGAACAGTAATTCAGTTGGATAATCCGTTGTTAAGCGAGGCATCAAGGAAGGTCGTACAGCTTGAGGAGTATCAATTGAAAATAAATAAAGACAAACCATCCGCGCCGGAGCGTTTGGAACAACAGTAATAATATTTTATCGGAGAATCCATGAATCATCTGTCAGCTATCGTTGTGCTGTTCTTTTTGGTTTCGGGGAAGGTGTTCGCATGTTCCTGCGCTGAACCCATGGACGATACGAAACTTGCCGTCACGCAGGCATATAAAGGCGCAAGCTCCGTCGTGGTCGCGCAGGTTGCTTCGATCGAAAAAGAGAAGATCCAAAAAGCCTGGATGGATGCGGGGGATGAAGGGCTGGAAGGCGAAATAACCCATTTTGTGACGGTGGACTCATGGAAGGGCGTTCACGGTGAAAGTTTTTCCACCAAGACGGTAAAGGGTGCCGGCTTGTGCGATATGCAATTTGAGGAAGGGCGGGCCTACCTGCTTTATCTTTATGGGCCCGACAGGAAGGGCTATTACTCGGCCAGCATATGCTCCAGAAGTATAAAACTTGAAGGGGCCAGGGAGGACTTGAGTATTCTTAAAACCATTGCGCCAAAATAAATCCTGAATGGATACAGATGCCCTGTCAGTAAAGATTCAATTCAATAAAAGCGGCACGCCCTGTGCCGCTTTTCGTTATGATTAACCCCTCTGGTGGTTACTGGATTGCAACGCGATAATCTTCGACCTCGCCCCGGTGAATTTCTTCACAAGGTGACGGATACAAACGGTATTTCAACGAAACCCGCATAACAGCCAGCCCTGGATTTACATCCGTCGGTATCGAGATTTTCTTTGAAAAACTCGTTGGCTTTCTGCCGAAAAAGATCTGCTCTTCGGGGCTAAAAACACCGTCTTTGTTAAAATCAATCCAGATCTTCCAGCTTTCGCGATCTGTAGGACCGTGGCCCGCCGGAAACACTGTAATGAGGTTCTCTCCACGTGCAATAGGGATAGGTTCATCTGAAGTAAAATTAGCGTAACCGTCATTATTCCCGGAAACCCTGGTAGTATCCCCAAGACTTATTTTCTCTATCCATTCGCCAGCCGAGGAGATCCCATAAGATTCGCAGTACTGCGGTTGCTCAACAACGATATCGACAGTGGCGCTTGTGCTGTTTCCGTTGCTGTCGGTTATTGTTGCCGTCAATGTGTGGATTCCGACACTTAACGTGATGCTTTGCCCGCTTCCAATGGCAATTTCACCGTCGAGATCTGAGTGCCAGGTAATATCCGGGCTAATGTCTCCGTCTTCCGCATCACTGGCCGTGGCTTCCAGGGTTATCGAATCTATATTGGTAACCGTCGTGCCTTGTACCGGAGATAAAAGAGCCAGCTCCGGAAATGCGCCGTTAATGCATTCTGTTGGACGAATCACTGTTTCCGGAGGAAATTGGGATTGTAGTAAATCCAGGTCCATGCAGGTAATCAGGTTGTTGCCCAGCAGATTGATGCTCATAAGCTGAGTCAATGGCAACAGTGGGTGAATATCCTGAATTTTGTTGTTGCTTAGATCGAGTGACAGCGCCGCCGGTAAATTGGATAAAAAGCTCAAATCCTCGATATTGCTACTGCTGGCCATCAGCGTTGTTAATGAGCTGGAGAAGGATATAGAGGAAGCATCGATAGTGGGGTTTCCACTAATATCCAGTGTGTGAAGCTCCTGGTAGAGGCTCGTGAACGAAGCATTATTAATACCTGTATTTGCCAGATAAAGTTCTCTCAGTCTGTATGGTAATCCGCTTTCCGGATTATGGAAAACCAGTAAATCTGCGTTCCCTATATCGATGTCGGATAAGTTCAATATATTTAAATGCTGGTTATTCTGCAGGATCGGTAGCAAAGCGGAGAAACTCAGGCCGTTGTTGCCGCCCAGCTGCAAATTGGTTAGTTCAGATAAGCCGGCAAGAAAATCAACGTTGTCAATTTGGCTATCGTTAAGAATGAGTTGTTCAAGTTTAACCAACTCATGAAGTCCAATGACGTGACTCAGGTTGTTCTGGCTTGCGTCCAGGTATTTCAGGTTCTGGAATTCAGTAACGCGATCGATATTGCTGATGCCGGTGTTGCTGACGTCCAGATACGTCAGGTCGAATGATCGTCCGGTAAGGTAATTGTACAGCGGTAGCGAATACAGAGAGTCGATGGGAATATCTCCCAATCCCAGTTCCTTCAGCCCAGGGTTGTAGGAAAGAACGCTGTACAACTGGTTGATACTAATACCGCTATTATTCGACAGTTTAAGCGAAGCTAATCGGGTGAGATTGTTAAGCGCGGTGACATCGGTGATTTGATTGTTGCTGGCATCCAGACTCCGTAAATTCAACAGCTGTGATAGCGGTGACAGATCACTGACATGGTTATCACTTATATCAAGGTGTTGCAGGGTGGGAAATTCCTGCAGACGGAACAGGTCGCTGATGCCTGTGTTGCTGATATCCAACTCGATCAATGGATAAGGCTGCCCTGTCTCGAAGCTGAACATAGGGGGAAGTTGAAAGAGGTCCCCTATGGGAATGCCGCCAAGGCCTAGGCGAGTCAAATTCTGGTTGTTATCAATGAGTATGGAAAGGTCATTGAAGTTGATGTTGCCGTTGCCTGATACGCGCAGCGTTGTGAGGGAAGTAAGGTTAAGAAGCGGCGTCACATCCTCAATGTGGTTATGGCTGATATCGAGTTCCTTTAGATTGTGCAGCTCGTTGAGGTAGGCGATATTGCTGACATCGTTGTTGCTGATATCCAGTATCTCCAGCAGCGGATAAAAATAAAGAAAGTTAATATCGCTGATGCCTGTACTGGCAAGACGCAACTCAGTCAATGGATATGGCTGCCCGATATACGGATTCCACAGTGCCAGATCGTCCGGGTTGGGAACGGCAATACCGCTTAAATCCAGCGCCTGTAAATTCGGGTTGTTCTGGAGAATCGGCAGTAGCGACATAAAATCGATATTGCTGTTACCGGCCAGGTTAAGGCACCGGAGTTTGGTTTGGCCATTAAGCAAACTAATGTCGGTGATTTGGATCTTTTCCAAGTGCAATTCTTCGAGCTGTATCAAGTATTGCAATGAATCCAAATATTGCAGTTCGTTGTCGCTGATATCCAGATAGCGCAGGCCGGGGAATTGACCCAAGTCGTAAATATCGGTAATGCCAGTGTTGCTGATATCCAGGTAGGTCAGGTCGAATGACCGTCCGGTATGGTAATTGTACAGCGGCAGCGAATACAGAGAATCAATAGCAATATCACCCAGTCCGAGTTCCGTTATTTTCGTGTTATTGGAAAGAATAAAATGCAACTGATTGCTATGGATTCCGCTGTTGCCCGACAGCTTGAGTGAGGTTAGTCGGGTGAGATTGTTAAGGGGCGTCACATCGAAAATCTGATTGTTGCTGGCGTCCAGGCTCCGCAAATCCAACAGCTGGGAGAGAGGCGATAAGTCACTGATATGGTTATCGCTGATATCCAGGTGTTGCAGTGTTGGGAATTCCTGTAGGCGGTATATATCGCTGATGCCTGTGTTGCTGATATCCAGCTCGATTAATGGGTAAGGCCCAGTGTGATAATCGTGCAGGGTGAGTTGGTTCAAATCTCCGATGGCGATATCGCCAAGACTGAGATGGGTCAACTCCCGATTTAGACCAATAATCACATAAAGATCGTTGAGGTTGATGTTGCTGTTGCCCGAAACTCGCAGTGTTGTGAGGGACATATGATTAAGAAGTGATGTCACATCCCGAATATCATTATGACTGATATCCAGTTGTGTCAGATTGTGCAACTGGTCCAGAACAGTTATGTCGCTTATGTTGTTACGGCTGATATCCAGTACCTGCAGCTGCGGATATAAAGAAAGAAAATTAATATCGCTAATACCGGTGCCCGCAAAGCGCAGCTCCGTCAGCGAATACGGTTGCCCGGTGTGCGGGTTCCACAGTGCGAGATCGCTTGAGTTGGGAATCGCAATGCCAGTTAGGTCCAGTGCCTGCAACTTGGGGTTATTCAGGAGAATCGGCAATAGCGACATAAAGT
>CAYVIB010000002.1:105449-170905 GCA_964451365.1 uncultured Cellvibrionaceae bacterium | reverse complement strand
TGTTGCTGGCGTCCAGGCTCCGCAAATCCAACAGCTGGGAGAGAGGCGATAAGTCGCTGATATGGTTATCGCTGATATCCAGGTGTTGCAGGGTTGGGAATTCCTGTAGGCGGTATATATCACTGATGCCTGTGTTGCTGATATCCAACTCGACAAGCGGGTAGGGCGCTCCAGTGGGAAAATTAAACATGGAGGGAAGCTGGTACAGATCTCCGATGGAAACACCACCGAGGCCCAGACGGGTCAGGTTTTGATTGACATCAATAACCGTGAAAAGATCGTTGAGATTAATATTACTGTTGCCCGATACACGCAGTGTAGTGAGGGTCGTCATGTTAAGAAGCGGGGATATATCGCTAACCTGGTTGCGGCTGATATCCAGTTCCGTCAAAGAAACCAGGGAGGCTAACGCAGTAATACTGCTGATATCGTTATCGCTGATATCCAACACCTGCAGGCTGGGATAATAAGTAAGAATACCGATATCGTTGATGCTTGTGTTTGCAAGGTGTAATTCGGTTAACTGATACGGTTGTCCGGTACCAGGGTCGGTGAGCAGAAGGTGGTTTGAATCAGGAATGTTAATGCCGCTGAGGTCCAGCGCCTGTAGTTCCGCATTGTTATGCAGGACCGGCAATATTGCCATGAAGTCCAGCGCTTTATTGCCGGCCAGATTCAGGCGGATCAATTGGGTAAGGTTGGCGATATCGTCCAGAGTGTTGATTTTTACATCTTCCAGATTCAGCTCTTCCAGCGACATCATGTTTTGCAGTGCAAACAGGTTATCCAGGTCGTTGTCGCTGATATCAAGAAACTGTAGATTCGGAAACTCGTTCAGGCGATTAATATCGGTAATACCAGTGTTGCTGATGTCCAGTCGGGTCAAATTAAGGGGCTGCCCTGTATTTACGTTAAACAATGGAAGGGCGTAAAGATCCCCAATGACGATATCCCCCAATCCCAGAGAGGTGAGGTTCGGGTTATTGGCAAGTAAAATGGATAGCTGGTCGATATCAATATCACTGTTGCCCGACAGATTGAGGGAGATCAACTGTGTAGCTGTTTCCAGAGGTGCTGTAAGTGCAATGTTGTTCCCCGCCAGGTTTAGCTGGGCAAGATTCGGAAGCTGGTCAATTCCACCAATATCATTGATGCCCCGGTTTTCACAGATCAGGTACCCAATATCTTCGGCGGTTTGCCAGTTGTTCTTCTCTACATGCTCATCTATACAATCCTGAAGATTGGGATCGGCAAATATGGGAATTGGCGCGGCTTGTGCCGCCAATCCTGTGGATATCCCAAAAACCAAAGAAACCAGCGTAAATATGCACTTTTTCATAGTGTCGTTACCATTTCCGTATTGAATTGAAAAGATGGAGAGGCCGATGAAGAGACGGGCCTGTAGCGGGGTTGTTAATAAGGAAATCACTGTAATCCTAAACCTTCCTGGGTAGAGTTGAACCAATGCCTGCACACATAGTGCAAGCCCTCCATGGATACTCCTGTTCGCTTAAGCTGTGTTGGATAGATATGACTCGACTATCCGGCGGAGCCCATTGATGTTATTAATATTTCGCTATCCGGACGATGCCACCAGTGTATGAACTTTATATTAATTGTCTTGAAGGCGAACTTTGATCGATAGTTTTATATTTGTAGCCCCAGAGCTGCGATATATCTTAACCGTTGCCCGACGAAAAAAAAAGAAATTAGCGGTTTGATGTTTCGCTCCAATAAGCTTTAATTAGCTTGTGGATTCAAATGACAGGTCCGTCGTCCGGTGCTTGACAATAATCGTCTAATATGTTTTAGGAGGCCATCCTGCGACTGGAAGCCCCTTTTGGTTTTCGAGACATTAATTTTATGTTCAAGCTATTATTATCTGTAGCGCCGAAACACCGCCGAGTGCATTATTTGAATAACATCAGGTCTTTTACATATGCTTAAAAATCTTTCCCGAATTCTGCCGCGGACAGCTTGTCTGGTCACGACTTTGCTGTGTGTAACAAATGCTTTTTCCCTGGGCGACGACACGTACATCGTTACTAAGCCGGATCGCAAAGGGTTGGCGCTTGCGATGAAGGGTGAACTGGCGACACTTTATGTAGATGCCAACGATCACAAAGGACTGGTTCGCGCCGTGGGAGATCTGCAATCGGACTTTGACAAGGTCACCGGCGTGGTGCCGGAGATTGTTAATACCGCGGACGGGCTGGGCGAGCGGGCGATTATTGTTGGTTCGCTCGGCAACAGCACGCTGGTGGACAGCCTGGTTGCACAGGGAAAGCTGGATATTTCCGGTATAAAAGGGCAGTGGGAGGCCTTCCGGATTCAACTGGTTGATAACCCAACGGAGGGTGTGGATAAGGCTTTGGTCATTGCCGGCAGTGACATGCGCGGGGCCATTTTCGGTGTGTATGATTTGTCGCAGCAGATAGGTGTGTCGCCGTGGTACTGGTGGGCGGACGTGCCTGTGCAAAAAAATGATGCTCTCTATGTTAAAGCGGACACGCTCGTGCAGGAGCAGCCCAAGGTGCAATACCGGGGAATATTTTTGAACGACGAAGCGCCGGCCCTGACCGGCTGGGTGGTGGAAAATTACGGCAATTACAACAGCGAATTTTATGTCAATGTGTTTGAGCTGTTGCTGCGGCTAAAAGCCAATTTCCTGTGGCCGGCCATGTGGAACAACGCGTTTAGCGTCGACGATCCCCTGAATCCCAAACTGGCAAATGAATACGGCATCGTGATGAGCACATCGCATCACGAACCGATGATGCGCGCCCACAAGGAGTGGCACGGCATGGGCGAATGGAACTACGCCACCAACGAAAAAATGCTGCGCGAATTCTGGCGCGGCGGCATTGAGCGCAACAAGCCGTATGAAAATATTATTACCCTGGCCATGCGCGGCGATGGTGATGTGGCCATGTCGGAAGAGGCCAACGTTTCCCTGTTGGAAAAAATCGTCAAGGACCAGCGGGAAATCATCGCGGATGTCTATGAAGACAAGGCGCTGACCGAAATCCCACAAGTGTGGGCTCTTTATAAGGAAGTGCAGGAATATTATGAAAAAGGCATGCGCGTACCCGAGGATGTGATCCTGCTGTGGTGCGATGATAACTGGGGCAACATTCGTCGCCTGCCGACACCGGAAGAACGTAAACGCAGTGGCGGGGCGGGCGTGTATTACCATTTCGACTATGTGGGCGGACCTCGCTCCTATCGCTGGATCAATACCGTTCCGCTGGCAAAAATCTGGGAGCAGATGAATATTGCTTATAAGTACGATGCCAATCGTATTTGGGTGGTGAATGTTGGCGATTTAAAACCGATGGAATATCCTATTGAATACTTCCTGGAAATGGCCTGGAATCCGGAACATTGGCCGAAAGAGCGCATTCGTGAATTCGGTTTACTTTGGGCAGAGCGCGAGTTCGGCAAGGAATTCGCTCAGGAGGTTGAAGCGTTAATGACCGGCTACACCCGGCACAATGGCCGACGAAAACCGGAGCTGCAGGAAGGCGGCACTTACAGCCTGTTGAACTACCGCGAAGCGGAACGAATCGAAGCGGAATTGGATGACATGGTCAGCCGCGCGGAGCAGTTGTACGCCAAAATTCCGCGGGAGAAAAAAGATGCTTTTTATCAATTGGTTTACTATCCGGTAAAAGCCAGCGCCACGGTAACAAAAATGCATATCGCCGCGGGCAAAAACCAGTTGTATGCAGCGCAGGGGCGGCCGCTGGCAAACAAGTATCTGGAGCAGACTAAAGCGTTGTTTGCGCAGGACGCGGCACTGGAAAAGCAGTATCACACTGAACTGGCTGATGGAAAGTGGAATCACATGATGTCGCAACCGCGCATCGGTTATATGTTCTGGAACAACCCACCGGCGAACATAGTGCCGAAAGTGACCGAAGTAATGCGCATTGAGCCGTCGGATATGGGTATAGCCGTGGAAGGCATGGTAAAAGCATTCCCGCAGGAAGGCGCGAGCTATCAATTACCGGCGTTTACTCCCCACGGACAGGAGGAGCGTTTTCTCGACTTGTTTAATCGCGGCACGCAGCCTTACGAATTCAATATTACTACCAGCGATCCCTGGATTCAGGTCAGCCGGGAGAAGGGAACGGTTGAAGATGAACTGCGCGTTCTGGTGAGCGTGGATTGGAAGAAGGTTCCGGAAGGAAAAGCCCAGGGTTCAATAAGTATTCGCGGCGCAAGCTGGGGCGCGGCGCGAATTGGTGTTGAGGCGGAAAAGCCAAAAGGTTTGCCGGGTTTAAGAAGGCTGGATGGTTTTGTTGAAACGGATGGTTATGTCGCGATTGAAGCCGAGCATTTTTCCAGGTCCAGCAAGAGCGGAAATTATCAGTGGGAAGTGATCGAGCAACACGGGCGCACGCTGTCTTCCCTGTCTGTCTTTCCTGTGACGGATCACTCTTTTGAAAACCCGAAGCGGGGACCGGGCCTGGAATATGAAATGTATCTGTTTGAGCCGGGTGAGGTGACTGTTCACGGGTTTTTCGCACCAACCTGGCCGATCAACCCGGAGCGTGGGCTGCGTTACGCGGTCGCCTTTGATGACCAGGAACCGGTCATTGTCGATGTTCTGGAAGGCAACAATCACTCTGTGTGGCAGGAGTCCGTTCGCAATGGTGTGCGTACCGCGCAAAGCAAACATACGCTGGATAAGGCCGGTTACCACACTTTAAAAGTATGGGCGATTGATCCGGCTGTTACTGTCCAGAAATGGATTGTTGATACGGGCGGGCTGAGGGAAAGTTATTTGGGGCCACCGGAAAGTATTCGGCGTTAATGGTTGAAAAAAAGCGATGACACTGTCATCGCTTTTTCTTGTTTTTTCGGAGGGAGTGTCTCTAAGCTGGAATGGGCCGCCGCGATTTTAAGCAAAACTGGCTTAAGGATGTACTGCGTCAGAACTTAACTTCTTTATCAAGAATATACCTTGGCGGCAACAGTTTTCGCGCAGAGGTAACTACTTGGGCTCGTTGGGTATATTAATACCCTTATTGTTCCACTTCCAAACCACAAACTTCAGTGGCACATCACCGGTGTTCTTAATCCCGTGTATATCCCACGGCTCCGAATACATCGTATCCCCGGTTTTGGCTGTAAAGTCTTTTCCTTTCAAATGCCAGGTGCCGCTACCTTCCAGCACCATTAAAAATTCTTCCTCGGCGTGAGTGTGAGGCGGGTGAATTTCCTGCCCGGGCTTGATAACGGCAATCGCCCAAAGCCCGTCTTTTGTGCCGAAGCTTTCGCCGGCGTAATAGGTGGTCAGACTGCCCCAATCGAAGTTTTCAGTTTTGGCTTTACCTTCGGTGACGACGCTGGTGGGAAGGGCTTTTTTATGACCGTGGTGTTCGGCAATCGCGGCTCCCGCGACAAGTGTTGAGCTTGCGCATATCATTGCAACAGCGGCCATATTTTTTATTTGCATAGCTTTCTCCAGTATTTGATTCAGAATTTAATTATCCGCCGAAATCACTTTCCGCATCGCGCCAGATGGCGTGAATGTGGGTGGCGCCCGCATGGGCATCGTGCTCAATGAAAAGGCGTTTGCCGGCGATGCGATAATAAAAGTTTTCGCCTTCCGCGCTGCTGCCTTTCCAGAAAAAATGCAGGTGTGGCCAGTCATTTTCCACTTCCCGCTTCAGGTATCGGCTAGCGTAAGTGTTATTAAGCGTGTTGACATAGGCCGCGATAATTTGCCGCAACTGGTTTTGTTGGTCGCCGGTTAACTCCGTTGCGGGAATGCCCGTGGGTTTTCCCAAATCGGCCCGGCGACTGCCGGCATCAGTTAAAAACCCGGCAAACCATTCACTGCTTCCTTCGGCTTTTTCCCGCTGGGATTTTGTCAGCGAATCGTACAGGGTTTTTGCTTTGTCTACTTCCGCTTTAAGTGTCCGTAAATCTTTGTCGGGGCCGCTTGGTATGGTCTCCGGGTTGGCTCCCAGGAATAACGGCGTTCCGGAAATTAATTGCGCGCCCTGAAATGTGAGGTTAACGGAAAGGTGGTGTCCTTCGAAACGCAAACCCCATTTTCCCTCGCCAGGCTGGCCGAAAATCGTGGTGTAGTATTTTCCGGGGTCGCGGTAGGACGGGGAGTTGGTGATGGCGCCGAGGGCGGCCTCGGTGGCGATAACGGCGTCAAACTTTCTTTCGCCATATTCGCTGAGCACCGTTTTGAACACGGCGCTTAGGGCGTGTTGCTGCTTTTCGTTCAGTTCGTCGAGGTGAATGCCTTTTCGGTTAGCGGGAACCCAGCGGAAATTAAAACGTTCCGGATCATCAAAATCCAATTGTACTTCTGCTTTTTTATCTCCCAATAGGTCAAGCCATTTAACGACCTGTTTATTGACAGGCTCGAGATCCGTATGCGCGAGCGCGGTGGTACAGCACGTTAGCGCCATTAAAAGGAGGTAGCGGGGGAAAGTGCTTTTTGAGCAAAGCATTTAATGAACCGAAACGGGACTGAGAAGCGTCGATTATACGCAGGATATCCGCCCGGTTTTCACCTGGCGTTGTCTTTCGTATAGCGGGAGGAATGGGATCAGGGGCGGCGAAACAGCTTTTGAAGACGGCCTACCGTTGCCTGGATAAAGCGATGCGCCGAATTCGGGCTGGCGATAACCGACACGGTGATATTGTCCCGGCCGCCGCTGTCGAGGGCGGTCTGGATAAGTGTTCTGGCCGCGACCTGGACATTTTCGGACTGGGCGAGAATATCCCGGATTTTATCATTGGAGACGGCGTCGGTCAGGCCATCACTGCACAACAGAATAATATCGTCTCTTTCCCACTTGCCGTCGAAGATATCCACTTCGACATTGTCAAGGTCGAGCGAGCCCAGGCATTGGGTGATGATATTTTTTTCCGGGTGGGTGGCCAATTCGCTCTCGTGAATCGCGCCGGTGTCCAGCAGCATCTGGACATAGGAGTGGTCGCGGGTTAACTGGTAGAGGTTGGGCTCCAGGTCAGTCGACCAGATATAGGCCCGGCTGTCTCCCACCCAGCCGATCTGGTATTTGTCGCCATCCTCCAGCAGGGCAACCACGGTGGAGCCCATTCCCTGGCCACCTTCTCCCCGGGCGGCCGCGTGCAAAATAGCGTGGTGCGCGTTTTGGATGGCCTCTTTCAAATTCTTGCCTTCCATAACCGATTGTTCGATGGTCTTGCTGGCAATGGCGCTGGCAACTTCACCGGCCGCGTGGCCACCCATGCCGTCCGCCACCAGCCATAACCCGTTGGCGGGGTTGCTCAGATAGCAATCTTCGTTGTTGCTGCGCTGCAATCCAACGTCCGTGGCCGCGCTGTATCTTATAAACTGCATCTCGTCTTTTTGGATTCTTTATATAAAAGGGTTATATTTGAGACTAAACTAAATTAATCGTCATGTCTCGATTAAGTCACTGTTTTCCTATGAAAAAGTTGGTTGGAATCACAGTTTGCGCTAAAGTTGAGCGAGAGACTACGATCCAATAAACCATAACAATGTCTGTCTTCTTGCAGGGGAAAAACCATGTTACAGCTCCGGTACAAAAGCATTGATAAGCGTCCTCTCTGGCTGGTCAATCCCAAATATACCCTCGGCAGTGATGCCGCTTGTGACGTATATATAGAAGATAATAGACTGGAATCGCAACACGTTGAATTAAATATATCCGGTGATAACGCCATAGCCTCCAATCTTGCTGGTGATAATCTGGTCAAAGTCAACGGCCAAGCCCTGAGTGAACCAACCCGGTTGAAGCATGGCGACAGTCTAAAAATCGGCTCCGTCACCTTTGAACTCATTGACCCCAAATTACTGAAAAGTGCACAACCCAAGCCACAAGTCAGCACTGTCTCCAAGGCTTGGTCGTTACGGGCACTGAATACGGCGCTGGCGGAAAAACAGTTTATTGTCGACGGCACCGTGGTCATAGGGCGGTCAAACGAATGTGATATTACCCTGGGCGTGGCCCATCTTTCACGCAAGCACGCCCAGTTGAGTCTCGTCAGGGGTGAACTAGTGGTGGAAGACCTGCAATCTTCCAACGGCACGTTCGTCAATGGTACCAGGGTTGATCGTGCGACGTTAAAACCCGGCGACGAATTGAGTTTTGACACACTGCGGTTCAAGGTTTCCGGTCCCGCGCAACAAGCGGACCAGGACCCGACGAAGGTGCGGGATTTTGACAGCGACAAGACGAGCATCCGTGCCGCGGTGCAGGTCTCGCCCGAGGAAGAGGACAAAACGCCGGCAAGGCCCGCGGCCGTCCAATCCCAGCCCATGCGCAGGTACCGCACTCCGCCGCCGGGACAGCCAACGGCGCGGGTCGCCGCGACGGCGGTCAACCCGGCTGTTACCGAAACCGAGCAGAAATCCGGTTCCGGTTTCCTGCTGCTGGTTGTCGCTATTCTTGCTGCGGTAGGCGCCGGCGTGTGGTTTTTCCTGAGTCAATAATCGAAGCCGGTTGAAGGAATCAGCGGATCGACGCTAAGTCACGGTCATCGCGGAACACCTGAATGGGAGTAAAATATACAATTTTTCCAGGTGGTTTTTTCATGACGAGGCTCACCCTGTACACCACGCTCGGTTGCCATCTTTGCGAGCAGGCAAAAGGCATTATCGATAACTCACAATTTGCCGGAGCGATTGAACTTGAGCAGGCCGAGATCGCCGATTCCGATAATTTGATGGAGCGTTACGGAATACGAATTCCGGTGGTAAAAGTGGTAGGCGGGGAAGCGGAATTGGGTTGGCCTTTCGATTTGGAACAGTTTGACAGTTGGTTTGCCGCAAACCGATAGCGGGCAAATAAGCGGGCCTATCCGCCGCAACAGGCTATTGCAACCGAACTATCGCGTCCAATTATTGCAATCGGGTTACAATTTTTTCTTCGCTTCCTTTTCGGTGATCAGGCTGCTTTCGGGTACGCCCATCCGGTAATCGTAAATCACCTTGAATGCCAGCACGTTTTGCACGTAGCCGCGGGTTTCCTTGAACGGAATGGTCTCGATCCAGATATCAAACGGTACGTCCTCGGGGTTGCTTTTGATCCACCGATCCACCCGATGAGGGCCGGCATTGTATGCGGCGGCGGCGAGGATCCGGTTGCCGTCGTACTGCTGCAGTAACTGGCTCAGGTAGTGGCTTCCCAGCAGGATGTTATGCTCGGGGTTGAATAAATCCCTGTCGGTGTGTTCCACACCGGTCAGTTTCGCGGTTTCGCGCGCGGTCCGGGGCATTAACTGCATCAGGCCCATGGCGCCGGCGGACGATTTGGCGTGCTCCGCGAATGCGCTCTCCTGGCGGGCGACAGCCATAATCAGTGAGGGCTCGAGGTTGATGGACGAGGCCACTTTGGTGAATGCTTCCTGATAAGCCAGCGGGAAGCGCAGGCTCAGGTGATCCCAAAGGTTGCCGGAAATAGTGGTGATAATACCGCTGTTATACCAGCCCCAGTCGCGCGCCAGGGCACCGGCGGCGATCAGCTCCTGGGATTCCATATTGCGGGTGCCGAAGATCCATTCCGCCTTCGCCTCGGCGTAGTTGCGCAGCAGCCAAAGCTCGTGCGCCCGGCGCATGGCGGGCAGGTTTTCCACGATCAGCGTGGTGCTGGCGCTGACTTCCGACGGGACATGTTGCAGCGAATAGGCGCGATCGAGAATATCCGATGCAAGAAAGCCGTAGAAGCTGCGGTTTTCCGCTACCCGGGCGAAAATATCGTTGGCCGACCCGAAAGGGGAATCGGTGACCGCCAGCTCCTGCTGGGCCCGCGCCCGCCAATACAGCCAGCGGTCCGATTCCTGCTCGTCTTTTTCCAACATATCCAGCCATTGCAGCACTTTGCCCCACTGCTGCTGCTTGAGGGATTCGCGCAGGAATGATTCCACCACCGCGTTGTCGCGCAGCTCCTGGGACTGGGCGATAAGTTTCTCCGCCAGTTCAATTTCGCCCTTGCGCACCAGGCGGCTGGCGATATAGCGCTTGGCATCGGTGCTGATTTCGGTGGGAAACAATTGCTGTGCCTCGTACTTTTCCCACTGGACCAGGGCATCCCTGGGGTCAAAACGGGCGTAGCGTTTTATGCCGTGCGCGATTATCTGCTGCATCGGCAGCGACTGCTCTTCGTACAAACGGCTCTTTCTGATGGTGTAGGGGTAGCCATCCACCTTCTTGTAAAGTTCGGCGTAGGCCTTGTTTTTCTCGTCCATCAGGGAAGAGATGTAACGGGCGAGGCCGCGATTTCCCCTGTCCATTGCCGCGTCAAAACGCTTCCAGACGATCTCTTGGGTCAGCCCGCCTTCGCGGCGCCAGGCGTCAAAAAGCGGGTCGCAGGCCTTCGGATGGGATTTTCCCTCCGACCACAAGTTGGCAACTTCCTCCATTACCGCGTCCTCGCGCTCCAGCAGGCGACCGTAAAGCGCGTAGCAATAGAGTATTTTGGAGTGAATATCGTCGTGGTAATACTGTTTGAAATCATCCCAACGCTTTTTTACCGCCAGGGTATACAGCAATTGCTCACGCAGGCGGGTCTCCAGGAAGGAACCTTTCTGCGCTTCGAGAAACAAGTTGATTTTTTCCAGCTCCAGCAGGTTCAACCGGTTTTTTAACAGTGTGTAATCGAGATAGGGGACTAGAGGATAATCGCCGAGTAGGGCATAGTGCTGCTCGAATTTTTCCAGATCGTCGTTGGCCAGGGCACTTTTGGCGAGTTCATAATTGTAGCGCTGGTCCGCCAGGGTTTTATCCGATGGGGTTTTGGCGCGTGAAGCTGTTTTGATTTTGGCGCCACCGGGCGGAGAATTCTCCGGCGCTGCGGGAACCAGGCACAAACCCGGTCGGGAAGCCAAAAGAAGGGTTGGTATCAGAACAACAACGAGTACGGCACGGATTAACATTTGTAGTCCAACACGATCTGGTGAGGCGATTTATTAATTGTTGACGAAAAAAGTCTTTCTTTCCAGTTGGAAGGGGAAATAAGAGACTGTTTTTTATCAAAATTTTGTGGTCTTCGTCAAAGACGCTTGCAAACTGTTCAAGAGGTTCCATGCCATTAATCAAGTTAGAAAAGTACGACCTTCACTATGGCGAGCAAATCATTTTCGATAACCTCTCCCTGCAACTGGACCAGGGGGACCGGCTTTGTATTGTCGGGCGAAATGGTGTCGGGAAATCGACCTTGCTCAAATGCCTCCAGGGCCGGGTGGAACCGGACGGCGGCGAGCGCTGGCTGGACACCGGTGTCACGGTTGCCGGCCTGGCGCAGGATTTGCCCGAGCAGAATGATCTTACCGTGTATGACTTTATCGCCGAGGGAATGGCCGGTGTCGGCCGGGATCTGGTGGCCTATCAGCATCTGGTGGACGCCGGCGCAACCGATCTTGACCGTCTGGAACAGTTGCAACAGCGGATTGAAGCGGCGGACGGGTGGTCCCTGCAAAACCGGATAGAACAGGTGATGACACGCCTGGAGTTAAACGGCAGCCAACAGCTAAGGGACCTGTCCGGCGGTTGGCGCCGCCGGGTCGCCCTGGCCCAGGCGCTGGTGTGCGGCCCGGACGTGCTGTTGCTGGACGAGCCCACCAACCACCTGGACATCGCCGCCATCAAATGGCTTGAGGAATACCTGAAAAGTTTTGCCGGGGCGATTGTGTTTATTACCCACGACCGCGCCTTTTTACGCGCTGTCGCCAACAAGATTGCGGAGCTGGATCGGGGGCACCTGCAGGTTTGGGAGGGCGACTACGACGGCTTTTTGAAATTCCGCGAGGAACAACTGGAAACCGAAGCCCGCCACAACGCCCTGTTCGATAAAAAACTTGCCCAGGAAGAAGCCTGGATTCGCCAGGGAATCAAGGCGCGACGAACCCGAAACGAGGGCCGGGTGCGCGCCCTGAAAGCCTTGCGCGAAGAGCGGGCCCAACGCCGGAATGTCAGCGGCACCGCCAAAATTGAAGTGGGACGGGACGGACTGTCGGGCAAGCTGGTAGCTGAGCTTAAGGATGTTTCGTTCCATTGGGACAGCAAAAAAATAATCGACAATTTTAGTTGCACGATTATTCGCGGCGATAAAATTGGTTTGATCGGGCCGAATGGTATTGGCAAATCGACCTTGCTGAAAATAATTATCGGTGACATGAAACCGCAAAGTGGTCAGGTGCGCCTGGGAAGCAAACTCAGCATCGCCTATTTTGATCAGACACGCGAACAACTGGATCTGGAAAAAAGCGCCATTGACAATATTGCCGGCGGTCGCGATTTTATTGACATCAACGGCCGTTCCCGCCACATCATCAGCTATCTGCAGGATTTTCTGTTTTCCGGTGAACGTGCCCGCACACCGATCAAAGCACTGTCGGGTGGCGAGCGCAACCGCATTTTGCTGGCGAAATTGTTCAGTAAACCCTGTAATTTATTAATTATGGATGAGCCCACCAACGACCTCGATGCCGAGACGCTTGAACTGCTTGAAGACCTGCTGGTTGAATTTGATGGAACACTCTTGCTGGTAAGTCACGACCGGGAATTTCTCGACAACGTGATTACCAGTTCAATCGCTTTTGAGGGTAATGGAAAGCTGGTGGAATATGTCGGCGGATATACCGACTGGCTGAACCAGGGCGGCATTTGGCCGACCGACAGTCACGCTCCGACGGCCGTGGAAAGTGAAAACAAAAAAGAAAAGCCAGCCGATAAAAAGACTTCCGCTGCAACGAAAGCGGCAAAAAAAATCAGCTACAAATTACAGCGGGAACTGGACAGCCTGCCGGCGGAACTGGAAGCCCTGGAGAGTGAACTCGAACAACTTCAACAGGAAATTTCCGCTTCGGATTTTTATCAGGGCGATCCCAAAACGGTTGCCAAAAAACTGCAAGCAATTTCCGACAAACAAGCACACCTGAAAAATCGTTATGCCCGCTGGGAAGAGCTGGAGTCGATGGCGGAAGAATAAGGTTGCAATTCTCAATGTTGAAAATGGCGACATGCTGCATTGCGGCTTTTGTATCATAAGGCCTTGCCTACTACCGACTTAGGTCGGTAGTTCCTTATTGATTTATACGGATGTGATTTTTTACCCTCCGTTCCTTATAGACGGAACAATTTTTCTTGCCTATTCTTATTTCACCACCTAAACGGAGTTGGAGAAAAACCTATGGGCAACATGGCTGTTATTGTTGATTCCGCTTGCAACCTGCCTCCATCGGTTCTGCAAAAATATAAGATAAATCGCGTTCCTCTTTCCTATTTTGTCGATGGCCAAATGGCTCTCGACCCTTGTGACGATAAAGCAACGCTCGCCCTGTTCAGTTCCGGCAGGCTCAAGCGCAAACACGATGTAACCACCAAACCTCCCACGCCGGAGGACTTTGCCCGTTGTATCGCGCGCAGAATAAAGGAGGGCAACAGGAATATCGTTGTCCAGACGGTTAACCGAATGCAGGGGGATACCTACAACAACGCCAACATGGGCGCGTCCCTGGTGAAGAAAAAGTTGGGTGACAAGGCGGAGATTAATATTCGTGTTATGGACAGCCGCACGGTTTTCGCCGGCCAGGGTTTGATGGTGGCGGAAACAGTCAGGCGCATGCAAAGCGGCCAGGACCCGGCCCGGGTTCGCCGCGAACTTAACGAGTTGTCCACCAAAATACACAGTTTTGTTCTTCCCAAAAGTCCGCTGGTGGCTTTCGAGCGCGCCCGTACCCGGAATGAAAAGGCGGTGGGTTGGGGGCAGGCGTTTGTCGCCGACACCCTTGGCGTTCATCCGATACTTTGTATCGTTAACGATTCGTCCTATCTGGCCGCGAAGGTTTTCGGCTTTAACAACAGCGCAAAGCAATTGTTTGCCCATACCTGCAAATTAATCGAAACGGGGAAGTTGCTCAGTCCGTTTATTACAATTAATTACGGTGGCTCCTTAAGTGAACTGAAAGCAATTCCCGGCTATAACGTTCTGGAAGAAACCGCCGTTAAGAACAAGTGCAGGTTAACCCCTTCGGTAATGAGTGTGGCGGGTGGTATATACACCAGCGTGGGTTCTATTTCACTGGCGGTGGCGACCGAGCCGCATGAATGGCAGGGCACTTGATAAAAATATCCTTGGTATAAGGGTTGCAACTCTCTCCTGGCAACGAAGCAATGTTCAGCTTCCAAATTTAAAATTGAAGAGGAGAAGTTGCAATGAACAGAGATCAATTAAGCGGTAACTGGAAACAGGTAAAAGGCCGAGTGCAGGAGCAATGGGGAAAGCTGACTGACGATGATCTTGATCAGATCAGTGGTCGTCGCGAACAGCTGGTAGGCAAAATTCAGGAGCAGTATGGCAAATCCAGGGAAGCGGCTGAAAGAGAAGTGGATGATTATATAAACCGCCTGTAAGTAAATTCAAGGCGAAAAAAAACCGGCATTTGCCGGTTTTTTTTATGGTCTTGGCGGCCTCCCCAGAACGGCGAAGATAATTGCGAGAACAATACCAACAACAAACAGTATCCAGGCAATATTTGTTGCGGCGCCCGCAATACCTGTAAAACCAAGTACCGCGGCTATGAGGCCGATAATTAGAAATGTTAATGCCCATCCGATCATGATTTGTCCTCCGTCGTGGAAAATTTATAAAGCTGCGGATGTCGTCGATGACTCATAGATCAAACGCTGCTACGCCCCGGCATCTTGCACAGACCATGCCAGCGAATTTTTACTGTCAGATACAGCGGGAATCAATGCCTGTGGGTGTTTTTCACACGCGCAGGCCTGTCACGGAAAGTCGTGAATGCAACTTTTACAGGCTGCCCGGCTTTTTTTCCAAAAGGGGTGGTTTTGCGGCATTGCAGTAATTAATCCTTGATGAAGTGTTGCCGCTGGCGGCACTTGAGTTTGGTTGCCACGGCTGGAAAGGGAGTGATCCAAAGAATTCCCTCACCAAGTCAGAAGTGATGAGGGAGCCCCTTGCGGCGGGTTTTATTCGACCTTAACTGCCAACACATCACATTTCGCGCCATGCAATACACCGTTGGCGGTTGACCCCAGGAGCAGGGCCAATCCGTGCCTGCCATGGCTGCCGACGACGATTAGATCGGCATGATACTCTTCCGCGAGGCGGTGCAATTCGGACGCGGTGCTTCCCACGGCGATTATTTGCCCGCGTGGTTGTATGCTGTATTCATGCGCCAGTTTTTCAAGACGCTTTTTGGCCTGCTCCTCCATGGCGGACTGGGCTTCTGAGAGATCGATCGGCATGTCGCCCCCGTAGGCGAAAGCCAGCGGTTCAACTATGTGAGCGAGGCTGATTTCCGCGCCGCAATCGTTGGCGAACGACTGTGCCTTTTGCAAAACCTGCGCGGACTCCTCTGAAAGGTCCAGGCCCACTAGTATATGTATGTAGGAACTCATACCATGTCCTCCCGGTGCGGATGTGATTGACTTCCCGATGGGGTTAAGTGCACTGCTTTTCGAAAGCAGTATCGGTTAGTAACGATACATTAATGTTGTTGTATATCAACCAATCAGGAGAGTGAAGTTGTCATGTGGATTGCCCTGGTGATTGTAATTCTCGCTGTACTGATGATGGTCGGCCCGCTGATGGCAATACGGCCTACCCAAAGCCAGGCCCGGTTGGCGCAAATGCGACAACTGGCTTTGAAGGCGGGCCTGTCTGTTCGTGTCAGGCAGGACCCCAACGCTTACAGGAAAGGGCAGGTGGCGGTTTACACGATAAACCTCCCTGAACAACGGCATGGTGCGACAGAAGCAGAAAGGCAGCAAAGCGTGCGTAAGGCGAATCAGTGGCTGTTGAGCAGGCGCGAATACGTGCATGAATTGCATTTCCAGGGGGAGTGGGACTGGCAGGGTAAGGACCGGCCCACGCCTGCCCTGCAGGCATTTTTGAAGCAACACCTGGCGGCGCTGGATGGATCATTTTTGGCGGTGGAATCAACCGGCCACAGTTTTGGCCTGTATTGGACCGAATCCCGCGCTGGCAGAACAAGTGAAGAGCGTGTCGAAGAGGTTGCGGCATGGTTGAAAACGCTTGTCGAACATGAACCTGTGGTGGCCGATCGTCAACCGGATACGGCAGTGTTGGGTTCCACGTCGGATGATCCCTGAGTCGGGTTGTAGTCGGTTTCCGGCATCAGGTCGGGAGAGATGATCCTGCGATTGCCGGTGATAATATCCTCCAGCTCTTTGCCGAGTCGGGGCCTTCTCTCATCGTCCACGGCGCTGGTGATCAACTTGTGATGCGCCGTTCTGTAGTAGGCGATGGCCCTGTTCCTGTCGCCCCGGGCGATGGATTTATGTCCCTGCGCCACCAGGCTCAGAGTGGACACCATTACGTGAGCCCAACGTAGTTCGGCTAGCAACACCTTGCGGGTTGCGTGATCGATTTTATTCAACTGGTGATAGGTTTGGATACGCCGCCCGGTTTCGCTGATCAGGCACTGGGCCCGCGCGATATGGGCGTCACTTTTCATGATGCGATAGAGTTCTCTGGCCCGGGTGGCGTTGGATAATTCCTCCTGGCGCGCATGAGCGTCATTCAGGTGGTTCGCGACACTTGGATCATCCTTATCGAGTTTGTGCACCGCGTTTAACAGTTCAATAATTTCACTGTTTATCAATTGGGGGATAGCAAGGGATTCAGTCAGCGGTTCCACAGCGTGCAGGAGTTCTTCAAGTTCTTCCACGCGCTGTTTAAGTTGGCTTATCTTGTGGCTTATCAACTGGGATTTGTAGTGCTGGCCGTTGCTCAGGCGAATCAAACCCAATGCCAGCACTGCCAGCACGCTAAACAACAAAATAGAAGATATATCAGCCATAGCTGTCACGCCGCCACTGGGGCCTGTAGCTGTTTTGGTTATAGACCAATTTGGCGGCGATGACTAGTTATGCACAGCGGAAGGGTTTTTGCCCGGCTGCGCTGGACTTTATAGCCGCTTTCGCCCATACAGTAGTGAGCGGCAAATTCTTTTCAGGCTTTAAAAATTTGTGCTTTTATAAAAATAAAAACACGGTATCGGAGCTTGTAAAATAAGAAAAAATTTAATAGTAACAATAAGTTATAGGTGGGTTTTAATGCTTGTTACAGGTTCCGGTAAAGCCCTGTCGGACGGCTATATCGGAGTGGGGTGGTGAATTTCATCCCTTGACCTGACAACAATGAGGACTTATATATGCGCACCTTCGGATCGGGAACGGGATTTGCCCACATACCGGCGCGTTGGAAGGTTGCGTTGCTAATTTGAAGTAAAGAAGGGGTTTATGCAGAAATCACTAGTCATTGTAGAGTCGCCAGCCAAGGCCAAAACGATCAACAAATATCTGGGCAGCAACTTTGTTGTTAAGTCCAGTATTGGCCATATCCGCGATCTGCCCACCAGCGGCTCCGGCAATTCGACGACCGATCCGAAAGTCCGGGCAAAGCAGGCAGCCCTAACACGTAAAATGTCCCCCAGGGAAAAAGCCGAATACAAGGCACGCAAGGCCAAAGACCAACTGATCAAGCGCATGGGTATCGACCCCGACAATCATTGGGAGGCCCATTACGAAATACTGCCGGGCAAGGAAAAAGTGGTTGAAGAACTGAAAAGCCTCGCGGAAAAGGCCGACAAGGTTTATCTGGCAACGGACCTTGACCGTGAGGGAGAGGCGATTGCCTGGCATCTCCGGGAAGCCATTGGCGGTGCGCCGGAGCGCTACCGACGGGTGGTATTCAACGAAATCACCAAATCCGCGATCCAGGAGGCTTTCAAAGAGCCCGGCCAGTTAAATCTCAACCGGGTTAATGCCCAGCAGGCCCGCCGTTTTCTTGATCGTATCGTCGGCTACATGGTTTCGCCGTTGTTGTGGGAAAAGATTGCCCGTGGACTGTCGGCGGGGCGGGTGCAGTCCGTTGCCGTGCGACTGATCACCGAGCGCGAAAGTGAGATTCGGGCATTTATTCCTGAAGAATACTGGGACGTCAACGCGACCCTGGATACAAAAAAGGGCGAGCGCGCAGGTTATGAAGTCAAGAAATACCGCGACGAGGCCTTCAAGCCGGTCAACGCCGACCAGGCCCACAAGGCGGTGGCGGACCTGGAAAAGAGTCGTTTCGAAGTTTCCGCCCGGGAAGACAAGCCAACCCAATCCAAACCAAACGCCCCTTTTATCACCTCCACGCTGCAGCAGGCGGCTTCCACACGGCTGGGCTTCGGGGTAAAAAAAACCATGATGATGGCCCAACGGCTGTACGAGGCGGGCTATATCACCTATATGCGTACCGACTCCACCAACCTCAGCAATGAGGCGGTCAGTACTTGTAGGGAATTTATCCAGCAGCAGTACGGCGACAAGTATCTGCCCGAAAAGCCCAATGTCTACACCAGCAAGGAGGGCGCCCAGGAGGCCCACGAGGCAATCAGGCCGTCGGACGTCAACTGCAAGCCCACCCAATTGGTGGGTATGGAGCGCGATGCGGAGCGGCTTTACACACTGATCTGGCAGCAGTTCGTGGCCTGCCAGATGACTCCGGCGCAATTCACCAGCACCTCGGTTACTGTAAAGGCCGGGGACTATGAGCTGCGGGCTCGCGGCCGGGTGGTGCGTTTTGATGGCTTTATGAAAGTTATGCCGCAGCAGGCAAAGAAAGACGAGGACGCGATACTGCCTGATGTAAAAGTGGGCGACGAGTTGAAGTTGCATGAAATCAAACCCACCCAGCATTTTACCAAGCCGCCGGCGCGCTACACCGAGGCCAGTCTGGTGAAGGAGCTGGAGAAGCGCGGTATCGGACGTCCGTCCACGTATGCATCCATCATCTCCACCATCCAGGAGCGCGGTTATGTGCATGTGGAAAACCGACGGTTCTACGCCGACAAAATGGGCGATATCGTTACCGAGCGATTGATTGAAAGCTTCAGTGATTTAATGGACTACGGTTTCACCGCCAATATGGAGCAGGCGCTGGATACCGTTGCCGAAGGTCGGCAGGACTGGATCGCGCTGCTGGATGAGTTCTACAAGGGCTTTTCCCAGAAGTTGACCAGGGCTCAACAGTCCGAGGCAGGTATGCGCCGCAACCAGCCGGTGGAAACCGATATCAAGTGCACCAACTGCGGCCGCAATATGCAGATACGCACAGGAAGCACCGGCGTGTTTCTCGGCTGCTCCGGTTATGCGCTGCCGCCAAAGGAGCGTTGTAAAAACACGATGAACCTGGTTTCCGGTGAGGAAGCGGTGAATATCGACGAGGACGAGGAGGCCGAATCCAAACTATTGCGAAACAAGCGTCGTTGTAAAATCTGTAACACGGCGATGGACAGCTATTTACTGGATGAAAAACGCAAGCTGCATATTTGCGGTAACAGTCCCGATTGCGCTGGCTACGAAATAGAAGAGGGCGTATTCAAAATCAAAGGCTACGACGGCCCGACGATAGAATGCGACAAGTGCGGCAGTGAGATGCAGCTTAAATCGGGCCGTTTCGGCAAGTATTTCGGCTGCACCAGCGATGAGTGCAAGAACACCCGCAAGCTGTTGCGTAACGGCGAACCCGCGCCACCGAAAATGGACCCGGTCGATATGCCGGAACTGGCATGCGAAAAAGTTGAGGATCACTACGTGCTGCGAGACGGCGCGGCCGGTTTGTTCCTGGCCGCCAGCCAGTTTCCCAAAAATCGCGAAACGCGCGCGCCGCTGGTACGGGAATTGTTGCCACACAAAGATAAAATCGATCCCAAATACAGCTATTTGTTTTCCGCGCCGGGACAGGATAATGAGGGAATCGATGCGGTCATCCGCTTCAGCCGGAAAACCGGGGAGCACTACGTGCAAACGGAAATAGACGGCAAGGCGACCGGCTGGAAGGCATTTTACGACAACGGCAAATGGCAGGCGCAGGAGTCAAAAGGCGGGGTGGGTGTGAAAAAAGCCAAGCCAAAGGCCAAAGCCAAGTCAAAAGCTAAAGCAGCCGCGAAAAAGGCGCCGGCAAAGCGCCGGGCCAAAAGCTGATATATGGGTAACGAGTATGCGCGTATCGTCGATCAGCAACTGGCGTATACGCGTGTTCAGTTGAATGCGGCGCGTGCCAGCGAAAGCACCTTTTCCCACAAAGCCTGCCTGAATGCATCCTGTCTTCATCTGATGGAGTCAGTATTGGTATATTTGTCTGAACTTCAACTGAGGTCCGTTCTTCCTGTCAAAAACGAATCATCTCTGTGCGTTATATTTGACGAGCTGCGATCCCTTCCGTCGTCAGCGGATTTTCGGATGAATGAACTCGTTGCTCTCGCATTTGATAATGAAAGTTGGTTAAGCACGTTAATCAGGCTGCAACTTTTTCTTCGCAAGCCGGTGATTCCTGAACAAAAAGGTCAGTCGGCAGGCGAGCTTCAGGATGATCATAAGCTTATCGCCACATCTTCGCGGCCGTCTCAGGGAAAACCGGCAGTTGAACCGACAATCGACCTGGTGGCAAATATACTGGAGGAAATGAAAACCCTCATCGTCCGGCACCGGGAGTTTTCGGCGGAATATTAGCTTTTTGCCACACGAGCTGCTTTGTCACGTGGCTGTCCGCCTGAAGATTCCGTTCCAGGGCTGAATCCTTCGGGACCTCCTGATACTGTGAGTCTCATGGTTATGGAGCATTTTCCCGATGCCTTCGATGGACGAAACCAAGCGGTCAACCGGCATGTATTATGCTCACGTATTACACTGTTAAACCGGCATGGAAGCCTTCGGTTTAGTTGGTTACATTGTCGCTGATGGTGCGGATTGCGGTCCGTTCGACGCTGAATTGCACAATATGCCGACAATAAAAAACCGCGCAATCTGCTGTTAAAAATGTTAAAATCGTCGCAAATCAGCCTTAAATAGCCGGAGTGGACACTTTCATGTCAACTTTATATGAAATCATCGAACTGCCGAATGGCGACGTCGCATTGCAGCGTGCGGATGAAAAAGGCGAACCCCTGGTTTCTATTCGGTTCTCAAAAGAATCGCTCTATTTTCTCAGTGAATCCAAGCTTGAAGTCGCCAAGGCGATGATAGAAGCCGGATTAGAGGCGGCAAGCGAAACGGGAGAGGGGGAGGAACTGGCGGACTCCGATAGTGACGATGACGGTATGACAGTTCACTAGCATCGGTTCCCCAGCACTGGTCGTAGTGACGAAACGGGTTTTAAATATCTGGTCGCGCGCGATATTTATTTACACCAAGTTACCGATGCCTCAGTAAAAGGCCTCGTGTGTTTCCGGCAAAGGCGGCGTGTTCAAGTTTGCCAACATCTTTCTCTCCAATAACTTCCGGTGAAGCGACAACAGTGTCGCTGTTTCCATTTTGCAAGGCATCCCACAGTATCCATAATGTTTCCTGTCGATTGGAGGAGTAGATGATTCGCACCTTGGACAGGTCAAAGCCGTAGTGTTGTAACACATTTTTGGGAACCCTGGCAGAACCCTCCTTAGGCATAATCCAGGTGAACCAACGATCTTGGGTTTGTTTGCTCAAGTGTGCCAGCATAGGCATGACAATTTCGTTTTTGTCGTGAGTATCACCCGACAGCACGATTTCGGTGATACCGGCGTGCTGCGAATGTCGTGCTGGAACAATATATTGCGTATGCATATCAATGTCCTCGGCGAATAACACCCACGCTCAGGCCTTCGATAGAGAAATTCTCATCCCGCAGGTCTACTTCAATAACATCAAAATCCGGGTTTTCCGGCAGCAGTTGTACCAGTGCACGATTGCGTTCCCGCTTAAAGCGTTTGACTGTCACTTCATCTTCAATACGGGCGACGATAATGTCGCCATTGCGAGCCTGGCTGGTTCTGTGAACAGCGAGTAAGTCACCATCCAGAATGCCCGCGTCGCGCATACTCATGCCGTGCACTGTAAGAAGGTAATCGGCTTTCGGATGAAAGAAACTCTGGGGAATTTCGCAGTAATCCTCTATGTGTTCCTGGGCAAGGATTGGGTTGCCGGCGGCGACGCGGCCGACAATTGGAATACCGAGCGATTCCTCCGGAAGCCGGATTCCGCGGGAGGCGCCGGCCACCATTTCAATTGCGCCTTTGCGGGCGAGTGCCTTGAGGTGTTCCTCCGCGGCGTTGGCGGAACGGAATCCTAAGATATCGGCAATCTCCGCGCGGGTGGGGGGATAGCCGGTTTCCTCGATGTGGCTTTTAATCAGGTCGAGGATTTCCTGTTGTCTCGCGGTCAGGCTGATCATGCTTCCATCTCCAATGGCTGGTTGTATGGATATACAGTTATTGGAATTATATACAGTATTTTTGGCTTGGCAAGGGCCTGGGTCAGCTATTTATGTTGGAAAGTGACGAGGATAGAGCTGGCCGGCGGAAATCCACCTGGAACGAAAGGGTGCGGGCCCGATAAATGAAGCCGATCAGAAATCGTCGAAATCCTGAAAGGTTTCCGGCTCAATCATTTCCAAAGGATTATTGCAGTTGAAATCTATTGAATGCTTTTCTGACCAGTGATCCTCGGCGGAAAAGCCATAGCCGGCGTTGCCGTCTTCGGGCGGGGCGGCGGCGATCAGGTGGAGCTCCCCCCAGGAGTCAAAATCGAATTCATCGATTTCGCCGCCTTCATATTGAATTTCGATTGTGCCGTTTTTTTCATCAAGTGCCACCACTTCAAATAAATGAAGCGCCGATGTGTCCTGGTACCACTTACCGATTGCGGGATAGAGTAAAGACATGGGAATACCTCATTTTTACACTAGCATCAGGAAGATGATTTCGCACCGGTGAACGTTACTCCACCAACTTTCGGAGAGTGTAATAAGTTATTGAGGTATGGGCGGTAAGGCACTGTAAACAATGAAGTTTGCGTGCAATTCGCTGGCTGCTTAAAAATTGTTCGGTATAGGTTGTGGCGTTAAAAGATAAAAAAAATCTAAACCGCTTGATATCGCCACCGGCCAGATTGCTGCGATTTTGCGTAGCAGTACGATTACGGTTTCTTGACAATATCTTTAACCAAACCTAATGTTTCCACGCTGGACGTCCAGGGCCACCTATTATTAATCCGACGAAGTTAAAATACGAAAGCTGTCGAACTACAAGATGGCATTAAAAACTATAACAAATACCAGGGGAATTTCATGGCACAGAACGATACTGTTGACCGAATATTACACGCTGCAACCATTCTTTTTGCCGAACGTGGATTTGCCGAAACGTCGTTGCGGACAATCACGGGAATGGCGGATGTTAATCTGGCAGCGGTGAATTATCACTTTGGTTCCAAAAAAGAACTGATACAGGCGGTGTTTTCCCGTTTTCTCGATCCGTTCTGCAAGGAGCTTGATGTGCGGATGGATGAGCTGGAAAAAGCCAGCGGCGGTTCACCGGAAATTAAAGCGCTGTTAACCAGCTTATTCGCCACCCTGTTCAAGGCAACGACGGAAATCAACGAAGACCCGCAACGCTTCATGCGTCTGCTGAGCCTCGCGTACACGCAGTCGCAGGAACATTTACGGCATCATTTATCAGGGAATTTTGGCAAGACCTATGCTCGGTTTTCGGAGTTGATGAAGAAGGCGATGCCGGAACTGGGCCCGGTGGTGATGTATTGGAGAATTTATTTTATGTTGGGCGCGGCGATTTTTACCCTTTCCAGTTTTGACTCGATCCGCGCAATCCTGAATGCCGATTATCATGAGGACACCACGTTGGAAGATGCTGTTGGAATGATGATTCCCTCCCTGGCCGCCATGTTGAATACGCCGAATGAATGAAGTATCTCCCGGTCCCGTTGTTCTCGATATAGCCTCAACCCGATTATCGGCGGAGGATTCGGCGCTGCTGAAGCGGCCAGAAGTAGGCGGCGTGATTCTGTTTAGCCGGAATTACGAATCGCTTGCGCAATTGAATGCGCTGACGGCCGAGCTAAAGGCGCTGCGCCCGTCCCTGGTGATTGCGGTCGATCATGAAGGCGGACGTGTGCAACGGTTCAGGGAAGGGTTCACGCGTATTCCACCCATGCAGGCCTATGGACGTTACTACCGGCAGGATGCCGGCGCCGCGCTGGCGGCGGCGCGGGAGACCGGCTGGCTGTTTGCCTCGGAGCTGATCGCCGCGGGTGTGGATTTCAGTTTTGCGCCGGTGCTGGATGTGGACGACTGTGTCAGCGACATTATCGGTGACCGCTCATTTGCATCCGATCCCGAACTGGTTGTGTTACTGGGCGGGGCGCTGATCGACGGCATGCATGATGCGGGAATGGCTGTCACGGGAAAACATTTTCCCGGTCACGGCGGCGTCAAAGCGGACAGTCATCTGGAACTGCCGTGCGATCCGCGGCCGATGGATGAGCTGCTGGTCCGCGATCTGCTGCCGTTCGCCAGGCTGCTTTCCAAGCTGGATGCGATTATGCCGGCGCACATTGTATTTTCCTCTGTCGATCCGCTGCCGGTGGGCTTCTCACCTTATTGGGTGAGGTCGCTGCTAAAAAACGAGTGGGGCTATTCCGGTATTGTGTTCAGCGATGACTTGACCATGGAAGGTGCCGCAACGGTGGGCGGCTACGCGCGTCGGGCGGAACTGGCACTCCAGGCCGGTTGCGATGTCATATTGATTTGTAATAATCGTCCCGCCGCGCTCGAAACCGTGGACTACGTTGCTTCCCGCAAACTGTCGGCAACTTCGTCGGGTTTGGAAAAAATGCGCGCGCGGAAGGCGGTTAATGGTGACGAGCTGCGTTCGAGTTCCCGCTGGAAAAGCGTCGTCGGTGAAATCGCTCGCGTACAGACGCTTGTGCAAGAGTAAAAATTTAAAAAAGCTAGAGATTGTCGATGGAATCCTTGGAAAAACATTTTCAGTGGCTGGTCGATCTGACCGGCCGGCAAAACCTGTGGATTGTTGAAGTATTTTTGGTTGTTGTCCTGACGTTGGTTGCCGCATTTATTCTCGGTCATTTTCTTGACAAACTTGAAAACCGCTCAAAACAGACAAAAACGGTTTGGGACAACGCGTTGGTGGAATCCCTGAAAAAACCGGGCAAGTGGTTTGTCTGGGTGATCGGTTTAAGCTCAGCCGCAAGCATTGCCGGCGCGCAATCCGACTCAATCATTTTTCAGTCGGTGGATACCATTCGGCACGTTGCCGCCGTTTTTATCGTCGCCTGGTTTATCAACAGTTTTATTTCACGAGCGGAAAAAAATCTTGTCAGCGGTGAATACACCCGCGAACCGTTGGACAAGACTACCGCCATGGCTGTGGGAAAACTGCTGCGTATTTCCATCATCATTACCGCTTTTCTGGTGGTGTTGCAATCGCTCGGTTACAGCATCTCCGGTGTTCTGGCATTTGGCGGTATCGGCGGCATCGCTGTTGGCTTTGCGGCCAAGGATCTGCTCGCCAATTTCTTTGGTGGCCTGATGATATACATGGACCGGCCTTTTGCAGTGGGAGACTGGATTCGCTCGCCGGATAAGGACATTGAAGGCACGGTAGAGGAAATCGGCTGGCGGCTCACCCGAATTCGCACCTTCGACAAACGCCCGCTGTACGTGCCCAATTCCACCTTTACCCAGATTTCCGTGGAAAACCCGTCCCGTATGCTGAACCGGCGTATCAAGGAAGTAATCGGTATTCGTTACGAGGATGCCTCGAAAATGGCGGCGATTGTGAACGACGTAAAGGAGATGCTGCGGAACCACGAGGAAATCGACCCAACCGCCACCCTGATGGTTAACTTCGATGCCTTTGCCTCTTCTTCGTTGAACTTTTTTATCTACTGCTTTACCAAGACGACCGAGTGGGCAAGGTTTCACGAAATCAAGCAGGATGTATTGTTGAAGATCCTGGATATTGTCGCCAACCGCGGCGCCGAATGCGCCCTTCCGACGTCGACACTGCATATTCCGGAACCGGTCCAACTGGCTCAAAAGTAAATCCTGTTTTTCCGGGTATTAATATTAATGAATGTTCACGCGCTTGATCGCATTGTGGCGCAGTCGCAGTTACTGTATACGCAACAGGAAGTCGTGGAAAATATTGTCCGCGTCGCGGAAGTGATGAATCAACAATTGTCCGGCAGCGAATGGACGGTTGTGACAATATTGAACGGTGGGATCGTGTTTGCCGGCCGGGTTATACCTCATCTGCGATTTGCCATGAGTCAGGATTACATCCATGCAACCCGGTACCAAAACGGTACATCGGGAGGTAAGCTGGAAATACTGGCCAGGCCGACGATGGATATAGAGGATAAAAATATTCTCTTGCTGGACGATATTTTCGACCATGGTGTGACCTTGTCGGAAATTACCCGGTATTTTCAGGCTAATGGTGCGGCGAGGGTTTGTACGGCGGTCATGGTACGCAAGAATCTGCACGGGCGACAGGAAGCTGAATCTGGCCCCGATTTCCACGCGTTGACCGTGCCCGATGTATATGTATACGGAATGGGAATGGACTATAAAGGCTACCTGCGCAACGCGCCGGGCATTTATGCTTTTTTGGGTGAAACGTCACAGTGAGTGACAAGATTGGAATTATCACCGGTACCGGCTTTTATTCTTTTCCGGAACTGGCCGCACAGCGCGTGATTCACGTGGAAACACCCTACGGACAAGCCGTGGACGCCAGGGAAGGGCGGTTAAATGGCCGGGAGGTAATTTTCCTGCCCCGGCACGGAGACAAGCACCACGTGCCGCCGCACAGAATTAATTATCGCGCGAACATTCACGCTCTGGCATTGACTGGCGTAAACAAAATTATTGCCGTTAATGTGGTTGGCGGCATTACCGAAACCATGTCGCCCGGCAAGCTCGTTGTTCCACACCAGGTTATCGATTACACCCACGGGCGTGATCATACTTTTTTCGATTGCTTCGGTGATTATCCCGACCCGGCCGGAAGCGGCCATATTGATTTCAGCGAGCCGCTTTCTCCCGTCGTGCGCCAGGCTTTAATCCGCACCCTGTCATCTTCGGGGCAGAATTTTGCTGCAAAAGGCGTATACGGTTGCACCCAGGGGCCGAGGCTGGAAACTGCGGCTGAAATACAGCGAATGAAAAATGATGGCTGTGATCTTGTCGGCATGACATTGATGCCGGAAGCGGCGCTCGCCAGGGAAAAGGGGCTGGAGTATGCATCGCTTTGCCTCGTGGTCAATTGGGCGGCCGGGGTGCGGCGTGATCACGCAATCAGTATCGAAGGGATGAAACAGGTGTTACATTGTTCCGCGGGTAGTGTGAGGGCGCTGCTTGCCGAGAGTGTATTGCGATTCTAGTCGAACATTCTGCCGCGAAGGTCGAGTGTCGTTTCATCAGACAACTTCATTGAAAAAACCATACCTGCCACACTACTCAAAACGAGAACTGGCGCGCGTACTTGACCGCATTCGGGCTGGACACTGAAATAAATTTGCCTTAAATTCTGACCCACTGTTTGCTAAGCCTGAAGAAGGTTTTTCACGGATTCGAAAGAACGGCGCCTACGGCGGCTACTTTCGGGAATACAAAAATAACAATTCCGAACAGGAAGCGACTCGCGTCATTTACTGCCGCGAAATGGTCCACGGAGGAGGGAGGCGAGACCGGCAGCTGATAAAACCTTGGCGGCCAATGTATTGGCCGGATAAAAATAGTTAATTCAGATGTTAGAGGTGAAGATCATGGCGGATCGGGCGATCGGTACAGTCAAATGGTTCAACAATGCTCGCGGATACGGCTTTATTACTCGCGGCGAAGGGGAAACTCCTGATAATGGCGGCGACATCTTTGTCCATTACAGGAACATTCGGGGAGAGGGATACCGCTCTTTGGCCGAGGGTCAAAAAGTGGAGTTTGAGCTGCAGGAAGGCGAAAAGGGATTACAGGCGGAAGACGTAGCCTGCATTTAAATATACCATTCATTCGGCTGAAGAAAGCTTATCGACCATTCGGTCAGAGTTTTGCTTTCGCTGAATTTCTGAAAGGCAGCCTGGCGGTTTGGATCAACATTCCACGAGAATGTGCTGTATATCCTTTTGTAACGCCAGGCCGGCTTAAATCGCTTTTATCAAATCCGTTTTAGCCTTTGAATTACGGTGACTGACCGGAGTCATCTCCGTCCGTCGGGTCATAGCTTGTTATCAGCACAAGAATGCCCAGTCGAGGATGATCAACATAATGCAGCTCGTCGCTACGCATGCGTCGTTGTTGTTGTAGCGTGACAATGTTTTTGGTCACGAATGGCTGCTGCGACAGGTAACCGTAGTTGTTCAACTGAAAGGTATTACCGCCCTGCTGGCTCAGTTCAAAACCGCCTCCGGTCCCGTTGTAGGATGTCTCGTTCGAGTTCCACGGGTTGAATACCGGTTGGGGCTCGGTGAAGTTCAAATCCACTGCCAACTCGTCATCCGACAGTTCGCTCAGTTTTTGCGGTGGTCGTGGCAGGGGTGGCCACTGGCCAATCGCCTGGCCGTAATTCGACTCGAATTCAGTCAGCCAAAGATTGGTGTGCATATGGAGATAGCGGCTGACGCTGAATGTGATGCTGCCTTCCAACTCGTGGTGCTCGTCGTATTTCTCGCCGCCACTGATGACGATGGCGGGGGCCTGCTGGAAGGGGACCATGGGTTGACGCCAGGCCTCGTGGAAAAGAAGTCGAAGGCCGGAATCCCTTTCGATGGCTCGCGCGGAGTCGGCAAGCTCAAACTGACCCTGTTCCAGAGGGACAAACGGCTGCTCCTGCGTGACGGCGTCATTGGGTTCAGTGGTGTTGCCGCTTTCGATCACTTGTTGACCGGGGTCGGCCAGGTATCGCACGTTCGGGGGGTAAGCCAGGGCAATGTTGCGGGGCCATACCTCCGTGTCGGGTCCACCGCCCATATTCTGGCGGCGTTCAAAGATAATCAGTTCGACCTGGTACCACTGCGGACTGTCCCCCGGCGCCTGCGCCGCCACCGGCATTTGCCAGCAAAGCGCCAGCGCAAGTGAGGCCAGTATGTTACGCGGTGTTAAAAATACACGGAGTGTTTCAATCATTATTGTTTAGCTCGCCTGTTTCAACTGTTCAAAAACGTTATGGACCGTGCTGAGTCGCTTATCCGGCGTTTCCATATCGAAGAGGAATCTTAAATGGTTTGCGCCCTCAAGTCGGTAATTTTGCGGCTGATTTTGGACCATCTTCACAATTGTCAGCGGATCGACGCGGGTTTGGCTGGCAAATTCGATGCGTCCACCGTTCTGGCTGGCTTCGACCTTGGCGAGGCCAAGGTGTTCCGCTTCAAAGCGCAGCCGTGTCTGCCGCATCAGGTTCTTGGTCTGCTCGGGCAGCAGGCCGAAACGGTCGATCATTTCCACCTGCAGTTCGTTGAGTTCATCCTCGTTTTTCACCGACGAAATCCGTTTGTAGAGTGTCAACCGTGTGTGCACGTCCGGCAGGTAATCGTCCGGAATCAGCGCCGGTATGCGCAGATTGATATCGATTGCCGATTCCATTGGTTCGTCGATATCAATTTCCTTGCCGGCCTGGATAGCTTTTACCGCCCGGTCCAGCATATCCATATAAAGCGAAAACCCGATGGAATGAATCTGCCCGCTTTGTTCCTCGCCCAGCAGCTCACCGGCGCCGCGAATTTCCAGGTCGTGTGATGCCAGCATGAAGCCGGCGCCCAAATCCTGTGCTTCGGTGATTGCGTCCAGTCGCTTGAGTGCATCGGGCGTCATCGCTTTTTTATTCGGTGTCAGCAGGTAGGCGTAAGCCTGATGGTGCGATCGGCCTACACGACCGCGCAACTGGTGCAACTGCGCCAGGCCGAATTTATCGGCGCGATCGATAATGATTGTGTTGGCGGTAGGTACGTCGATACCGGTTTCGATAATGGTGGTACACACAAGAATATTAAAGCGACGATGATAAAAATCCGACATCACCGATTCCAGTTCCCGCTCGCGCATCTGGCCGTGACCGATTCGGATACGCGCGTCCGGTACCAGTTCCTGTAAATCACGCGCGGTTTTTTCGATGGTTTTCACCTCGTTGTGCAGGTAGTAAAGTTGGCCGCCGCGCATAATTTCGCGCAATACGGCTTCTTTAACGACTCCGACATCGGATTCGCGGACAAAGGTTTTTACCGAAAGCCGTTTCGCCGGCGGGGTGGCGATAATTGACAAGTCGCGAATGCCCGACATCGACATATTCAATGTGCGGGGAATGGGTGTGGCGGTCATGGTGAGAATATCCACTTCCGCGCGCAGCGCTTTCAATATCTCTTTTTGTCGCACGCCGAAACGGTGTTCCTCGTCGATAATCACCAAGCCGAGGTTCGGATATTTCAACGTGCCCTGAATTAATTTATGGGTGCCGATAACGATATCGACATTGCCGCTTTCAAGGCGCTTTTGAATTGCTTCTATTTCCTTGGTGCTGCGAAAGCGTGACACCATTTCTATATTGACTGGCCAGTCGGCGAAGCGGTCCTTGAAATTATCAAAGTGTTGTTGCGCCAGCAATGTCGTGGGCACCAGGATCGCCACCTGCTTTCCGTTCTGCACAGCAATAAACGCCGCCCGCATGGCCACTTCTGTTTTACCAAAACCCACATCACCACATACCAGTCGGTCCATCGGTTGTGGTGCCAGCATATCGGCGCGCACCGCTTCGATGGCCGCCTGCTGGTCCGGGGTTTCCTCGAATGGAAAACTTTCGGCGAACAGCTCATAGCTGTCCTTGGGAAAAGTGTAGGCGAACCCTTCGCGCGCCTTGCGCCGGGCGTAGATATTGAGCAGTTCGGCCGCCACGTCGCGAATCTGCTCTGCCGCCCGGCGTTTTGCCCGTTGCCATTGCTCACTACCCAACCGGTGGAGCGGGGCGAGTTCTTCCTCGGTGCCGGAGTAGCGGCCGATTAAATGCAGGTTGCCCACCGGCACATATAATTTGGCGTCCTCGGCATATTCCAGTACCAGGAACTCGTCCGCCTGGCCGCCGTGTTCGATGGTCTGCAAACCGCGATAGCGGCCCACGCCGTGATCGATATGTACCACCGGCGCGCCGAGCTTGAGTTCCGTCAGGTTTTTAATGATGTTCTCATGGTCTTCATAGCTGGTTTTGCGCCGCCGGTACTGTTGTACACGCGCGCCGAACAGCTGTGATTCGGCAATAACAATAATGTTTGGATCGTTGCAGTAAATACCGTACTCGAAATCGGCAACGGTGATGGCGACGGTATTGCCGTTTTCTGTAAAAGTGTGAAAGCTGGAAACTTCCGTTGGTTGTATGTTGATTTTGGCCAACAGTTCTTTCAGTGTTTCCTTGCGGCCATTGGACTCCGCGCAAAACAGAACTCTTTTGTCGGTCTGGTAGATAAATTCTTCCAGCAAATAAAGAGGCTGCCTGGCTTTATTGTCGATCAGCAGTTTCGGCGCGGAAAACAGGCTGAAGTTGGTGTTACCCTGTTTTTCTTCCAGCGTATCCGCACCCAATAATATTCTGGGGAAGACCTTTAACTGCGAAAAAACACCGTGGCTGGTCTGAAACACTTCCGCCGGTGGCAGCAGTGGGCGTTCAATATCGATGTTGCGGCTTTGGTAGCGGTTATTGGCTTCGCGCCAGAATTCCTCAATGGCGTTTTCCAGGCCTTCGAATACCAGTACCAGCGATTCCTTCGGCAAATAATCAAACAGGCTCGCGGTACTTTCAAAAAACAGCGGCAAATAATATTCGATACCGGCCGGGGAGATACCGGCGGTCACATCCTGGTAAACAGGGCAGTTGCGGTGGTCGACGTTGAAGCGTTCATGCCAATTGGCGCGGAAGGTGGCGATACCGGTTTTATCCAGCGGACACTCTTTCGCCGGCAGCAATTCAACGGAATCCACCTGGCGGACCGTGCGCTGGGTTTCGGGGTCGAATTCGCGCAGGGATTCCACCTCGTTGTCGAACAGTTCGATCCGATAAGCCAGTTTGCTGCCCATCGGAAAGACGTCGATAAGCGAGCCGCGCAGGGCGAACTCACCGTGCTGGAACACGGTATCGACGGAACCGTATCCGGCAAACACCAGTTGTTCCCGAAAGGCTTCGCGATCGAGGTTTTGCCCCACCTTCAATACCAGGCTTTTCGCCAGGATGTAGTCCGGCGGCGCCAGGCGCTGCATCAGCGTCGGTGCCGAGACCACCACCACGCCGCGAATGCCGCTCGACAGGTGGTACAGGCAGCGCATGCGCTCGGAGATGATGTCCTGGTGCGGGGAGAAATTGTCGTAGGGCAGGGTTTCCCAATCGGCGAAGTGCATAACCTCCGGCGCGTCGGGCTGGTCGCGGAACAACAGCTTCAGGTTGCGTTTCAGCCGGTCGGCCATGTTCATGGTCGGCGTAACGACCAGGGTGGTACGCCTGTGCGCGAGCGCTGCCGAGGCTGTGGCGAAGGCGGGACCATCGTCGATCAATTGGCCCCATTTGAGTCTGTCACCGGGCTTTCGTGGCAAGGGTGGCGAGAACAGGTTTGTCATTGGATACGGAGAAACCGGCTGTTTGGTGGAAAACTTCAAGGGCGGCTATTCTACCCGGATTATTTGACCGGGGGGCGCCGATTTGGATCAATGGGAAAGATTTGCTGTTTTTGATTCCGCGCCACCGGCTTTATTTCACCGGTTAAGCGCCGGGTTGTTGATTCCGGCCTCGCCTGAAAGCCAGAGGCTGCTCCCAATTAATAGAGGTGTCCAAGATTTTTTCACTATCCTCTGGCCTTCTAACCGGCTGGTCCTTATAATTGCCGCGATTTTTGGCCCGTGGAATGCGCTGACCCTCGCATTCGACTAAAATGTTACAGGTTGTAGTCAACCCGAAGGAACGGTACCCGATGGTGTCAAACGGATTTGGTCTGCCCTTATTAGTTTGAATGTGATATGTCGTAGCCAGGAGTTCAATAGGGAGCCTGTTTCAGGCAGGTTTCTCGATTCCCGAGTCACTTTTGACGCTTTCACGCAAGCAATTCAATATCTAACCGAAATTTAGGCTTAAGACGTATGATCAAGATCCGTCGCGGATTGGATTTACCTATTGCCGGAATGCCCCGGCAGTCCATCGAAGATGGCCCCCTAATTCGAACCGTTGCCCTTATTGGCTTTGATTACCACGGTATGAAGCCCACCATGGAAGTGGCGGTGGGCGATAAGGTCAAGCTGGGGCAGGTGCTTTTTACCGACAAGAAAACCCCGGGTGTCAGATATACCGCGCCGGCTGCCGGCACCGTCTCCGCTATCAATCGTGGCCATCAGCGTGTATTGCAGTCCGTGGTTATCGATGTCGAAGGCGACGGGGCGGAATCATTTTCCCAATACGACGTCGGCAAATTCGCCGGCCTGAGTCGCGAAGAGGTTGAAGCCAACCTGGTTAATTCCGGCCTGTGGACCGCGCTCCGCACCCGACCGTACAGCAAGGTTCCCGCGCCGGGACGCGAGCCGCATTCAATTTTTGTTACGGCAATGGATACCCATCCGCTTGCCGCCGATCCGCAGGTTGTTATCAAAGAGAAAGCGGAAGCCTTTAAAAACGGCCTTACGCTGCTGTCGCGGCTGACCCAGGGCAAGGTCTATGTCTGTCACGCCGCCGGTGCCGAGCTGCCGCACGCCCAGGCAGAGCAGATTGTTTACGAAACATTCGGTGGCGTGCATCCGGCGGGTAATGCCGGCACCCATATCCATTTCCTCGATCCGGTAAGTGCCACCAAGACCGTCTGGACCATTGGGTACCAGGACGTGATCGCCATTGCCGAGCTGTTCAGCACCGGCAGGCTCAGTGTCGAGCGGGTGGTGTCACTGGCGGGCCCGCAAGTGGAATCACCGCGCCTGGTACGCACCCGGCTGGGCGCCAGCCTGGACGAACTGACCGCCGGCCAATTGAAGGTGGGTGAGAATCGTTTGATCTCGGGCTCGGTATTCGGTGGTCGCAACGCTCATGGCCCAACGGCTTTCCTCGGCCGTTATCACGTTCTGGTGAGTGTATTAAAGGAAGGGAGAGAACGCCCGTTCCTGCACTACCTGACCTTGGGGCGCGATCGTTATTCTGCCCTGCCGATTTACCTGTCCAAGTTCCTTGGTGGCAGGAAGTACGAATTCACCACCTCCACCAACGGCAGTGAGCGGGCCATGGTACCGGTGGGCCAGTACGAAAAAGTGATGCCGCTGGATATTTTACCGACTCAACTGTTAAGAGCTTTAATCGTGGGTGATACAGAAACTGCACAAAAACTGGGGTGCCTGGAACTGGAGGAAGAGGATCTTGCCTTGTGCTCCTACGTGTGTTCCGGCAAGTATGAATACGGCCCGATTCTGCGCGACAACCTGACGCGCATTGAGAAGGAGGGCTGATCATGTTGAGAAAATTCCTGAATAATATCGAGCCGCATTTCCACAGCGGTGGCCGCTTTGAAAAATGGTACGCCCTGTACGAAGCGGTCGACACCATTTTCTACCAGCCGAGCTGTGTAACCCGGTCAACCGCTCATGTGCGCGACGGCATCGACCTGAAGCGGATCATGATCACTGTCTGGCTGTGTACTTTCCCGGCCATGTTTTACGGCATGTACAACGTCGGCCTGCAGGCCAACACCATTCTGGAACAGACGGCACTGGCCGGGCCGGAAGGATTGCACGGCGCTTTCATTGCGTTATTTGCCGGCCACAATCCAAACAGCATTTGGGACAACCTGGTTTACGGTGCGGCTTACTTTATTCCCATCTACTTTGTCACCTTCGTGGTGGGCGGTTTTTGGGAAGTGTTGTTCGCAATGAAGCGCGGGCACGAAATCAACGAAGGCTTCTTCGTTACATCGGTTCTGTTCGCCCTGATCTGTCCGCCGGATATCCCGCTTTGGCAGGTGGCGCTGGGGATCAGCTTTGGCGTGGTGATCGGCAAGGAAGTTTTCGGTGGTACCGGCAAGAACTTCCTCAACCCGGCGTTGACCGGGCGGGCCTTCCTGTTCTTCGCCTATCCGGCTTCCATATCCGGTGACCAGGTGTGGACTGCTGTTGACGGCTTTAGCGGCGCCACAGCGCTTTCGGTTGCCGCCCAGGAGGGGATGGACGCGCTGAAGAGCCAGATGACCTGGTTCGATGCCTTCTTCGGCAACATCCAGGGCTCCATCGGTGAAACCTCCACGCTGGCGATTTTGATCGGTGGCGTCGTACTGCTCGGTATGGGCATTGCTTCTTACCGCATCGTGTTTGGCGTGATTATCGGCACCATCGTTACCAGCCTGGTTTTCAGTATGCTGGGCGACGCCGAGTCCAACCCGATGTTCGCCATGCCGTTCTGGTGGCACTTCGTACTGGGCGGTTACGCCTTCGGGTTAATATTCATGGCCACCGACCCGGTGTCCGCCTCTATGACCGACGTCGGTAAATGGTGGTTTGGCGCATTGATCGGTTTTATGGTGGTGACGATACGGGTGGTGAACCCGGCTTTTCCGGAGGGCATGATGCTGGCGATTCTGTTCGCCAACCTGTTTGCGCCGTTGATCGACCACTTTGTGATGCAGGCGAATATCAAGCGGAGGTTGGCACGTGGCTAGTAATGATTCAATTAAAAAGACACTATTCGTAGCCCTTTTGCTGTGTATCGTGTGTTCCGTAATCGTGTCCACCGCGGCGGTCATGCTCAAGCCTGCGCAACAGGCGAATAAGGAGCTTGATTTCCGGCGCAACATCCTTGCCGCGGCCGGCATGCTGGAAGCGGGAAAATCGGTGGAAGATGCATTCAAACGGATTTCAACGCGCGTGGTGGATCTTGAGAGCGGCAAATTTACCGATGCGGTCGACCCGGCAACTTATGATCAACGCAAGGCGGCGGGTGATCCGAAATTCTCGCAAGCCTTGGCGGATGAAGAAGATATAGCGGGCATATCCCGACTGGAAAAATATGCCGAGGTGTACGTGGTTGAACAATCGGATGGCAGCATAGATAAGGTGATACTGCCTATTCGAGGTTATGGATTGTGGTCAACCCTGCGGGGATTCATCGCGCTCGAGAGCGATCTCAATACGGTGCGCGGTCTGACCTACTATGAGCACGCCGAAACACCCGGCCTGGGTGGCGAGGTCGACAACCCGCGCTGGAAAGCATTGTGGGAAGGAAAAAAAGTATATGACTCCCAGGGAAATGTCGAACTCTCGGTTGTAAAGGGCACAGTGACGGAAAGCACTCCGGGCGCGGAACATAAAGTGGATGGATTATCCGGTGCCACGCTGACCAGCAACGGGGTGGATAACATGATCAAGTTCTGGTTGGGCGAGCAGGGCTTTGCCCGTTTTCTCGACAACCTGCAAAGTGGTGAGGCCTGATTCATGAAAACGAAAGAACTTCTATTTAAACCAATTTTGGACAACAACCCGATCGCACTGCAAATATTGGGTATCTGCTCGGCGCTGGCGGTGACAACCAGTATGAAAGTAACATTGGTTATGTGCGTCGCGCTTACTCTGGTGACGGCATTTTCAAGCATGTTTGTCGCAACCATACGACACCATATCCCGAATAGTATTCGTATTATTGTTCAGATGGCGATTATTGCCTCGTTGGTCATCGTGGCCGACCAGATCATCAAGGCGTATGCTTATGATATCAGCAAGCAACTGTCGGTGTTTGTCGGCTTGATTATTACCAATTGCATCGTCATGGGGCGAGCGGAGGCGTTCGCAATGCAAAATCCTCCGTTTGCCAGCTTTCTTGACGGAATAGGCAATGGCCTTGGCTATAGCGTCCTGCTGATTATTCTTGCCTTCATTCGGGAACTGGTCGGTGCCGGTTCATTCCTCGGCTATCGCCTGTTGCCGTTGTCGACGGAGGGAGGATGGTACGTTGCCAACGGCCTGATGCTGCTGGCACCAAGCGCTTTCTTTATTATCGGCCTGCTGATCTGGTTGTTGCGCTCGTACAAGAAAGAGCAGGTGGAAAAATCCGAATATAAAATTGCTCCCAATACTTCAACAAGGGAGGCCGTGTAGATGGAAGCTTTAATAAGTCTTTTCGTTGAATCCGTGTTTATCAAAAACATGGCATTGGCGTTTTTCCTGGGAATGTGTACTTTCCTGGCCATTTCCAAAAAAATCGAAGCGGCAATCGGCCTTGGTATCGCTGTTATCGTGGTACTGGCGATAACCGTTCCGGTCAACAACCTGCTGTTTCAATATGTGTTGTCCGAGGGCGCGCTGGCATGGGCGGGTTTGCCCGAGGTCGATTTGAGTTTCCTCGGTTTTATTACCTATATTGGCGTGATCGCCGCGATTGTCCAGATACTGGAAATGATTCTGGATAAGTACGTCCCCACGCTTTACAACGCGCTGGGCGTGTTTCTTCCGCTGATTACCGTTAACTGCGCAATCATGGGCGCGGCCTTGTTCATGGTGGAGAGGGACTACAACTTCAGTGAGAGCGTGGTGTTTGGTTTGGGTGCCGGTGTTGGTTGGGCACTGGCAATTGTCGCCCTGGCGGGAATCCGTGAAAAACTCAAGTACAGCGATGTCCCCGAGGGATTGCAGGGGCTGGGTATCACTTTTATCACCGTGGGCCTGATGTCTCTCGGCTTTATGTCCTTCAGCGGCGTTACTCTGTAATCTTCGGGGAAATAATAGAACATGAATCTGGAAATTATCTTGGGCGTTGTCATGTTCACGGTGATCGTGCTGGCACTGGTGCTGATTATTCTCGGTGCCCGCGCCAAACTCGTGAGTAGCGGCGACGTTAATATTGAAATTAATGGGGAAAAAACCATTACCGTATCCGCCGGCGGCAAACTTCTGCAGACCCTGGCGGCCAATAATCTGTTCCTGGCTTCCGCCTGCGGCGGCGGCGGTACCTGTGCCCAGTGCAAGTGTGTAATCAACGAGGGTGGTGGTGCGATGCTGCCCACCGAGAAGACACATTTCACCAATCGTGAGGAAGCCGAAGGCTGGCGCCTTAGCTGCCAGGTGCCGGTAAAGCAGGATATGAAAATCGAAGTGCCGGAAGATGTCTTCGGTGTCAAGCAGTGGGAATGCGTGGTGGAATCCAACCCCAATGTGGCCACGTTTATCAAGGAACTGACACTGCGCCTGCCCGAAGGCGAAAATGTCGACTTCCGCGCGGGCGGATACGTGCAGCTGGAAGCGCCCCCGCACCATGTAAAATTCAAGGATTTTGATATCGAGGAAAAATTCCGCAAGGACTGGGAACATTTCGGCTTTTTCGATCTGGAATCCAAAATTGATGAACCGGTTATCCGTGCCTATTCGATGGCTAACTACCCGGAAGAAAAAGGGATCGTTAAATTCAATATTCGTATTGCTACGCCGCCGCCGCGCACCAAGGGCATACCACCTGGCAAAATGTCGTCCTACGTTTTTAACCTGAAACCAGGCGACAAAATGAATGTATATGGTCCCTTCGGTGAGTTCTTCGCCAAGGATACCGATGCGGAAATGGTGTTTATCGGAGGTGGCGCGGGCATGGCACCGATGCGCTCGCACATTTTCGACCAGCTGCGCCGCATTAAAACCAGTCGTAAGATGACCTTCTGGTACGGCGCCCGTTCGTTGCGGGAGCTGTTTTACCAGCATGAATACGACCAGTTGGCGGAAGAAAACGATAACTTCAATTGGTATATCGCCCTGTCGGACCCACAGCCGGAAGATAACTGGAACGGCCTCACCGGCTTTATTCATAATGTACTTTACAACGAGTACCTTAAAGATCATCCGGCACCGGAGGATTGCGAGTATTACATGTGCGGTCCTCCCATGATGAACGCCGCCTGTATCAAAATGCTGAAGGATCTCGGTGTGGAAGACGATAATATCATGCTGGACGATTTCGGCGGTTAAATTCAGAAGAATGTTATTTTTATCTTTATCCAAAGCGAGGTTCCCAACGTACACCTCGCTTTATTTTTTTTTGGGACTGGTGTTTGTCGGTGGGCTTGTCGGCTGTGCGCGGGAAAACACCGTTGTTCAACTTGCCGGCCGTACAATGGGTACGACTTATCATGTCAAAGTTGTTCCTCCCGAAGATGCCGCTTTACCACAATCCCTTCAACAGCAAATCGACGAGACGCTGAATTCCATCAACCAGTCCATGTCGACCTACATCGGCGATTCCGAGTTGTCGCGACTTAACCAGGCGCCTGTCGATACCTGGATAGATGTGTCCCGGCCATTGCTCGAGGTACTGTTGTTGAGTCGCGAAGTCAGCGAGGCTTCCGGCGGTTCCTTTGACGTTACCGCGGGTCCATTGGTCAACCTTTGGGGCTTTGGACCACAAAAGGGGGACGACAAGGTGCCCGACGAACAGTCGATTCGGCAGACAATGGGCAAGGTGGGATATGGCTATCTGGAGATCGATGCGGACCAGATGCGGGTCCGGAAAGCAAAGAATATTTACGTGGATTTGTCCGCGGTTGCCAAAGGTTACGCCGCCGATGTTGTGGCGGAGCAGCTGAAATCCCGGGGCCTGAAAAATACCATGGTCGAAATCGGCGGCGAGCTACGGCTGTCGGGATACAACGCCGAAGGCGAGTTGTGGCGCATCGGAATTGAAAAGCCGAACCTGCTGCACAAGGGCGCGCTTCAGGCGGTGGAATTGACCGATGCGGGCATGGCAACCTCGGGGGATTACCGCAACTACTTTGAAGTGGAAGGGGAACGATATTCCCATACAATCGATCCAAGTACGGGAAGGCCCATCAAGCACACACTCGCATCGGTCACGGTGATAGCGGATACCGGTGCAAAAGCCGACGCTTACGCCACGGCGCTGAATGTACTGGGGCCGGAAAAGGGCTTCGAACTTGCGACCCGGCAGAGTCTTGCAGCGTATTTTATTGTCCGGAATGGCGAGAGTTTTACGGTAAAATATACACCTGAATTCAAGCGGTACCTGGTGGAGTTATGACAGTAGCCATTTTAACGTTTTTGATACTTTTAATTATTGTTGGCGCGATGTCGATCGGCGTTCTGCTGGGGCGCAAACCCATCAAGGGTTCCTGTGGCGGAATGAGCGCGCTGGGAATGGGCACGGCATGCGATATTTGCGGTGGCGACCAAAAAAAATGCGAGGATGAGCAGCAGAAAAACGCACAGGCCGGTCGCGAGGATTTGGCGTACGACGCAACAAAAAAAGATCCAGAGGATAAGTAGAACCTATCTCACAACCGCTCACGGACAGTGAGTGCTTTATTTTATTGGGGCTGAAGTTTCTATGGCGGATTACGAATACGATTTGCTGGTGATTGGCGCCGGCCCGGCGGGCGAAGCCGCCGCAATGGCCGCGGTGAAAAACGATTTGAAAGTGGGAGTGGTGGATGCTCAGGGTGTTTTGGGCGGCAACTGTACCCATAAGGGAACCATTCCCTCCAAGGCGCTGCGTCACGCGGTGAAACAAATTATCCGTTTCAACTCCCAGCCGTTGTTTCGTTCAATCGGCGCGATGAAATCCCAGTCTTATCCGCAGGTGTTGGAAGCGGCCAAGCAGGTTATCCCCAAACAGGTAGAGTTGCATACGGAGTTCTTTACCAAGAATCATGTTCAGGTGCACAACGGCCTGGCAAAATTCATCGATAAAAACAAAATCGAAGTTACTGATTATCACGGTTTGCGCGATGTTATTTTTGCGAAAAATGTTCTGATCGCTACCGGATCGCGGCCATACCGGCCGGCGGATGTCGATTTTAATCACCCGCGCATATTCGATAGCGACACCATCCTGGATATGAAGAACTCCCCGCGCACAATTATTATTTACGGCGCGGGTGTTATCGGTTGTGAGTATGCATCGATATTCGCGGGGCTTGGGTTAAAGGTGGATCTGATTAATTCCAGGGATCGGCTGCTGTCTTTCCTGGATGACGAAATTTCCGGCGCGCTGAGTTATCACCTGCGCGAGAACGGCGTGATGGTGCGTCACAGTGAGGAGTACGATTCCATTGCGGCCACCGAGAACGGTGTGACGATCAATTTAAAATCCGGCAAACGTATTCGCGCGGATATTCTGCTATGGTGTAACGGCCGAACCGGCAATACCGATTTGCTCAACCTGAATGCCGCCGGACTGGAGGCCAACCACCGTGGACAGGTTACGGTGGATAAAAATTATCGTACAACCGAGGAAAATATTTACGCCGCGGGCGACGTAATCGGCTGGCCGAGCCTGGCCAGTGTCTCCTATGACCAGGGCAGGGCGGTAGTGGCGAATATCCTGGGGCAGCAGGCGCGTTTTATCGAAGACGCGCCAACCGGTATTTACACCCTGCCGGAAATCAGTTCCATCGGCCAGACGGAGTCCGAACTGACCCAGGCGAAAGTCCCCTACGAAGTGGGGCGCGCGTTTTTCAAGGATACCGCTCGCGGACAAATCAGTGGTGAGGACGTCGGCATGCTGAAGATACTTTTCCACATCGACACGTTCGAGATCCTCGGTGTCCACTGCTTTGGCGCGGAGGCGGCGGAAATTATTCACATCGGCCAGGCGATTATGAACCAGCCCGACGGCGCCAATACCATTCACTACTTTGTGAATACGACCTTCAATTATCCGACCATGGCGGAAGCGTATCGGGTTGCGGCCCTTAACGGTATCAATCGGGTTAACCGGCACAGCTGACTGTTTCAGTATGGTAATGGGTTTGTGGGCGTTACGGTAATTGTTTAATAGCATTGTTCGAATTCATACGTTCCCGAGCGAACTTCTTTTTTGACTCCGTGCCTAAGCAAAATCGCTTTTAGGATATGCAATCAGGCAGACCTTCGGATCTCCCGATAAATCCCAGGCGTTATTCCCACAGTCCGGCTGAATTCGCGATTGAAATGGGACTGGTCATAATAGCCAGCCATCAGCGCAATGTCGGCCAGTGAGTCGGAGGCATGCTGTTTAATGAGATTGCGAGCATGGTTTACGCGCGTTACCCGCATAAATTGGTTTGGAGTCGGGCCGATATGCTGTTTGAACAGTCGCTCAATTTGTCTTTCGCCAAGGTTCAGACGGGATTCAAGGTGCGCAAGACCGACCAATCCGCGCGATCGATCAATTTCCTGTATCCCGAGTTTAACCTGTTGGGGAAATGCCCTTGAGGTTGAGGCCAATCGACTAAACAAAAACCGCTCGCATTTTTCCACCCGCTGTAAGAATGCGTGGTAACGACAGCCTCAACGCCCCCTGACTACGATTTTCTGGCACACCGGAAAAGCGCGGTATTTTTTACCTCCACCTGGTGCGACTGGTATCTCGAACAGAGCCGCCCGTCCATCAGCCAAAACTGCCGCCGGGCCAATGGCATGATGGATGAACTGGCGCGGGCATTTCCGGACGTGGTCTGGCAGGGCGTGGTTTCGCGCCTGTGGACCGGCGAGAAAGATCTGCGTGAATACCGGGAAAAATATGACCTTTCTATACCCGTTTCGATAGATACCACAAACAAAGCCTTTATCCGCTTTGGCGTGAAGAATTATCCAACCTTGATCCTGTTTGAAAACGGCAATGAGGTCGAAAGAATTGAGGTGTTTGATTCCAAAAACAGCGTGATGAAACAGGTTGAACTGTTTAAATAGCATCTTCTGATCGCTCTATTTCCTTCCAAGCCTCAACCGGTCGCACCGTCAGTTCAGTGTCGGCCGTTTTTTCTTCCCCTTCTGTCCCGCCCGATGATTACGAGGTGACAACGCTCACACGAGTCATTACACTACATTGATTCTTAAGGATAAACAGCTACTATAAAAAAGAGCAAAACAAGAAGTTTTAAGAATAAACCATCATGATCATTGTCCCCACCGAAAAGCGATTTGACTGGAAGCACGCGCCGGTGTTTCTGTTTGTCATTGTCGTTATCAATGTTTTAACCTTCTTTTTCTACCAGAGCGGGGACAGCCAAAAGCTCTATTCCGCCTTGCAGGCCTACCAGGAACACCAACTGCTGGAAAGGGAATGGCGCGCGTTCAAGGCTTATCTCGATCAGGCGGGCAGGGGAGAGGAGCTGGCTGAATATCAATCACTCTACGACCAGGAATATCATGAAGATGTCGCCGCCGGCATTTTGATGGATTTTGGCTTTTATCGGCATATGCAGCGCGAGTCGCGCAATCTGTTCTATCGTGACGAACTGAGTCAATGGGAGACGGTGCGCGGGGAGATTCAGGCTTGGCTGGAAACCATCAGTGCTTTTGATCACGGCCTGATTGCCAACGATTTCCACTTTTCCTCGTTAATCACCCACCAGTTTTTACACGGCGATATCATGCACCTGCTGGGTAACCTGTTTTTCCTGGTTGTCTGCGGTTTTGCCGTTGAAGCGGCGCTGGGGCATCTGCGGTTTTTAGCGTTTTACCTGCTTGGCGGTGTGGCGGCGGGTCTTGCGCAAGTGGCTGTCGATACCAAAAGCGGTGTTCCGCTGATCGGGGCTTCCGGTGCGATCAGCGCCGTAATGGCGATGTATCTGGGAGTATTCCGATTAAAGAAAATCGAATTCTTCTACTGGTTTTTTATCTTCGTCGGCTATGTCCGCGCACCGGCGTTAATGATTCTGCCATTTTATATCGGCAAGGAAGTTTATTCGTATTACGCCGATCCGGATTCGAATGTGGCGTTCATGGCGCACGCCGGGGGCTTTGTTGCCGGCGCGGCGATGATTCTGGTTTCCATTTTGATTAATCCCAAAATGCTGAACGAGGAGTATATTGAAACCGACCAGGATGTCGATCCTCGGCGTGAAAAGCTGGCAAGTGTTTACGCGGCAATGGAAAATTACCGCTTCGACCGGGCCTGGGAAATTTTAAAGGCAATGATCAGCGAATACGGATTAACATTTGAGTACGCGGTATTACGTTTTAACCTGTTTAAACTCACCCGCAGTAAGGCGTATCTCAAATACCTGGCGGAAATTATCAAAATGAAACGCCTGATGCCGCACGAACTGGAAAAGGTTGAGGCGCTCTGGCAGGAAAACCCGGAAATCCGAAGGGTGCTGGATAATCAGTCCCTGGCGGGCTTTGCCATGCGTATCGCCAGTCTTTCCAGTACCAACACGGCCAAGGCTATTCATAAGGAATTAACAGAACGCGGTTATGAAGGGGAGGACATGGTGATGTTGACGGAAAAAATTAAATACGCCGCGCGCAGGTCTTAAATGCTTTATTGTCATTATCACCCGTTGGTTCCCGCCACCTGGCACTGTGAACACTGCCATAACCACACCTGCGACACCTGTATTGATGAGGGAGTGAAAGGCGGCGACCAGAATTGCATTATGTGCGGCCGCCAACTCGATAGTCTGGGGTCGAGCTATACCGTGGAGCCGTTTTGGCGACGCCTGCAGGAAAGTTTTCGCTATCCGCTGAACGCAAATACGCTTTCCCTGATCGTGGGTGTGTCGGTGATTACCGGTGTTTTAAGTGCGGTGCCGTTGTTATTTTTGTTTACGTTCATCATCTATCTGGCGCTGGTAGGCATGATGATGAAATATTGCTTCTCCTGTCTTGAGCGCACCGCCGGCGGCGATATGACCGCGCCGGATATTACCGTTGCCTACGGCGGCGGGCTGCAGGTCATGCTCCACCTGTTTTTAATGACCCTGGCGATATCGGTTATCGTGGGCGCTATTGGCGCGGTTGCCGGTCCGGGATTTGCCAGTTTTATCGGCATGGCTGTTATGACGGGTTTTCCAGCCATCCTGATTAACTATGCCCTTACCAACAGTTTGTGGAGTTCACTTAATTTATTGAGCATGTTGCAGCTGATCATTACGATCGGGTTGCCCTACGGTTTGTTGATCGCGTTTATCATGATTATGGCCGGTTCCGTTGGTGTGATCCAGGAGTTGATCGGCGACCGCTTTTCCCTTGTTTCCGCTATTTTGCAGTCCATTGTCTCTTACTATTATATGGTCGTGGTGTTTCACCTTATGGGCTATATGATTTTCCAGTACCAGGGAAAGTTGGGTTTTGTCGCGCGACAGAGCGACCATGCGGATGTCTTCAACCGCACGCCCCAGGCCCGCACCCTGGCCATGATCAATGTGTTTCTGAAGGAGGGCAGGCCGGATAAAGCCGTTGACCTATTCGATGAGGGCGTAAAAGCCTACTCCCGGGATACCGCCTTTTTCGAACGTTATTTCGAGTTTATTTACCGGACGCGTAGCGCCCATCTGTTGAAGGGTTTTGCCGATCAGTATCTGATGCTGTTGGTGAAGTCCAATAAAAAAGACAAACTGGACATCGTTTACAAGCAAATCGTTCAGCTGTCTCCCAGCTATCGGCCAAATAACCCGGAGCTGCGTTTTCACCTCGCGTCGGCGTGCATGAAAAAAGGCGATCCCACGTCTGTCATCAAGCTCCTGAAGAATCTGCACAGGGAGCATTCGGACTATGCAGGCATGGCGCAGGCTTACGAATTAATGGCGGAGGCTTTCGACGACCTGCCCAATATGGCAACCCATGCTCAAAAATGCCGGGGGCTGGCGGAACATTTCAAGGCGCGAATGCCGGCGGAACCGGCTCAACCGCCGGTACGTAAAAAAGCAAGCTTTACGGTAAGTGACTTTATCCGCAATTCCGGAACCGTGGAGAATGATGTGGAGGAGGAACCGGCGGAACAGAAAGAGCTTCCGCCGATAGAATTCAAATAGACGATTTTATTTAATTGGACGCCGTAATCTGTTTCGAAACGGTGTGCAGTACGTAATCGGACTCGAAATAGACGGTAAACGTCGGGTATTCCCAGTAGTAAATAGGGGGATCGCCGGTAGGACCGTTTTTGCTATCGGGCATACCGAAAACCGCTTCCACCCGGGTTTTGTTCATGCCGCGCTGCGGCATTTCGGCTTCGCCGCCCTGGGAGCCGACGGGCACCCTGATTTGCTCGGCAAGCACTGGAGTCCCGGCGAGCAGCGCCACAGCGACAACGGTGGCTGACAAAATGGACTTGTTCATCGATCATTCCTCTGGAATTGCCCCTGAATTCTACTGGGGTTTTTTATTATTTGACGCTTTTTTATGGTCTACCTGTGCCTTGAGTATCTGGCGGGCAAGCGTTTGCCGGTCTTTCTCAGCCAGGCGATGGAAGCGGGCGGCAACCTGGTATTTCTCGCCTTTCTGCTCACACCGGACAACCTGGGCAAAGGTTATCACGGGTTGGTAGTGCGGTAAAAAAATCAGTCTCAAAACCAGGAAGTTTCCCACATAAATGGCCCGTTCGCTGGTGAAGGCTAGGCCGTCCTCACTCAGGTTCACCCGCTTGGTCGGTCGCTCGTCTGCCCCTTCCTCCTTACCAAACAGCACGTGGCGGGCGATCAGGTCCACCTTCTGGCTCAGGTTTCTCAGGTAATCCCCCAGCAGCCGGTTCTTCTCGCTCAATATCTTCAGGGCCTGCAGGCTGTCGCGGTCCAGCCGCCGTAGTTCGTCCAGCAGGGACATGGATTGGTTGTCCTCGAACTGACTGTCCGGCTCATCGTTTTCGGCGGTAAACGCCTCCACGATCCTGTAGTCGAAAAGGACATCCTGGCTCACCCGGAAGAAGTCGCGCTTATCGCTGTTTTTCTGGCTTGATGCGTTCTTGGTCATTTATTGTGCTGGTTTCGGTTCGCTGGTTTCTTTAAATAATAGAACATGCTGGACAGGCTTGTCCCCCAAACCATTCTCCTGTTTAATCGCCCCCATGCTGAATTCCGTCCCCCTGTTTATTGGCCTGCGTTACATCCGCTCGAAGCGCCGAAGCGGTTTTATTACCTTCGTCAGCCTTTTTGCCTTGCTGGGCATGGCCTTGGGCGTTTTTTCCCTGATTGTTGTCCTGTCGGTAATGAACGGCTTCGACAATGAGCTCAAGCAGCGCATTCTTCGGGTGATTCCCCACGGATTCCTGACGACGGAGGCGCCGTTGAAGGACTGGCAGGCACTTGCCGAACAAGTGGAAGACAGCCCCGGCCTGCAGGCAACGGCACCTTTTGTGGCGGGCAGGGGGCTGGTGAGTTTCTACGACTCGGTCAGGCCCATTGAAATCCAGGGCGTGTTGCCGGATGCCGAGGAGCAGGTGTCGGCGGTGGACGAAAATATGCTGTTGGGGGATCTGGAGGATTTGGCACCGGGTGAATACGGCATTATTTTAGGTTCGATCATCGCCCAGCACCTGCATATTACTCGAGGGGATAAAGTCACCGTCCTGATCCCCCAGGTATCCATTACGCCCGCCGGTGTTTTTCCGCGCAGCAAACGGTTTACGGTCGTCGGTGTGTTTGAAGCCGGTGCCCAGGTGGACCAGACCCTGGCACTGATTCATATCGGGGATGCCATGACCCTGTTTCGTCGCGGGGAGGCGGTGGATGGCCTGCACTTGAAATTCGACGATATTTATCGCGCGCCGACGGGCGTGGAAAATATTGCCGCGCAACTGGGCGAAGGCTACGAGGCAAAAAACTGGAGCGAAACCCAGGGCAGTTTGTTCCAGGCGGTGAAAATGGAAAAAACTGTCGTGGGCATCATGCTCGGTATCATTATTGCCGTTGCGGCTTTCAATATTGTCACCAGCCTGGTGTTGATGGTTGCAGAAAAGAAAAATGATATTGCCGTGCTGCGTACCCTGGGCCTGACGCGCGGCGGCGTGGTGAAAATTTTTATGGTGCAGGGAATTGCGACAGGTATTACGGGAATTCTTTTTGGTGTTGTGTTCGGGGTGATTACCGCAAATTTTCTCTCGCCGATGATGGCGGTATTCGAACGACTTTTCGGGCTGCAGATTTTTGATCCGTCCGTTTACTTTGTTACCTCGCTGCCATCGCTGTGGAAATGGCAGGATACCGTAACCGTTTGTGGTTTCGCTGTTTTGGTTTCCGTGCTGGCGACAATTTACCCGGCAATTCGGGCGGCGCGCATCGAACCGGCGGAAGCCCTGCGTTACGATGGTTGATTGCGAATAGAATCGAAACATTAAAATTTGGATTGTTAATGAATAATATTGTTCTGGAGTGTCAAAACGTAGTCAAAAGCTACAGCCAGGGGCCGCAACTGGTTGAAGTACTTAAAGGCATTGACCTGCAAGTGAGAGCGGCGGAGCATATTGCCATCGTCGGCGCGTCCGGTAGCGGCAAAAGTACTTTGCTGAACGTACTGGGCGGTTTGGACAAACCGGACAGCGGCAGCGTGAGTGTGGGCGGAGAGTTGTTTTCCAAAGCCGGCGATAACGAGCGCGGCCTGATTCGCAATCGTTTATTGGGTTTTGTTTACCAGTTCCATCATCTGTTGCCTGAATTTACCGCGCTGGAAAATGTTGCAATGCCATTACTGATCGCCGCGCAAAAAAAAGAAACGGCGCAGGCAAGTGCAATGGCGCTGTTGACCCAGGTCGGCCTTGCCGAGCGGCATCAACATAAACCGGCCGAGCTTTCCGGCGGCGAGCGTCAGCGCGTCGCCATTGCCCGCGCGCTGGTCAACAATCCCGCTTGCGTATTGATGGACGAACCCACCGGCAACCTGGATTCCGATAACGCCATGGAAATTCAAAAGCTGATGAAACGACTTAGTGAGGAACGTGATACCAGTTTTATTGTGGTGACACACGATAAACAGCTGGCGGGCACGATGGACAAGGTCTATCAGTTAAATCACGGCAAGCTGGAATCTATTAAATAATGCAGTTACCCCTACCGTTTTTTATCGGCCTGCGTTATACCGCCGCGCGGCGTAAAAGCCAGATGGTATCTTTTCTGTCGGCCGTTTCCATCTCCGGGCTGGTGGTGGGTGTCGGGTTGTTGATTGTTGTTTTGTCGGTAATGAACGGTTTTGATCGTGAGTTGCGCGAACGTATTCTCGGCCTGGTGCCGCAGGCTGTGATCAATCAGCGCGGCGGGCTGGAGGACTGGCAGTCGTTGCGAGCGCAACTGGAACAGGACCCGGATATTGTTGCAGCGTCACCGTTTGTACAGTTGAACGGCCTGATCAGTCACCGCAAAAATACCACGCCCGTTATGCTGTACGGCGTCGATCCCGAAATCGAATATTCGCTTTCACTGATCAGCGAGTACGTGGATAAAGAGGTTTTTTATTCGCTAAACAGCGAAGAGCCTGGAATTTTCCTGGGTAAAATCGTTGCCGAGCAACTGGAGGTTGATGTCTCCGATAAAGTGATGCTGGTGATGCCGGGCGTCGACCGGGGCGCGGCCACGTTTGGTTATTTTGAAGTACGGGGGATTATCGAATCCAATACCGAACTGGACAACTCGCTGGCAATCACGTCCCTCGGGCAGGCGTCTGTCCTGTCGCCAACGCCGGGAAAAGTCACCGGTTTGCGCCTGAAACTGGACGACCTGTTTATCGCGCCGCAGGTGGTATATGAAAACCTGGTCAAACTGGGGCCGGATTATTACGGCAGTAACTGGACGCGCACCTACGGCAATCTCTACGAAGCGATTCGCATGTCGAAAAGTCTTGTCGGTTTGCTGATGTTCCTGATTGTCGCCATCGCGGCCTTTAATGTTATTTCGACATTGGTGATGGTGGTGATCGACAAGCAGGGTGATATCGCCATTCTCAGAACCCTGGGTGCCAGTACAAAAAAAATTATCGGTATTTTCATGGTCCAGGGCAGCACCATCGGTTTAATCGGTACCTTGATCGGTATTGCGACGGGATGTCTTCTGTCGCTGGTGGCGGAAGATCTCGTGAGAGTCATTGAATCGGTATTTAACGTCCAGTTTCTCAAGTCCGATGTCTATCCGCTGACATATCTGCCGACGGAAATTCTGTTTGCCGATATTTTGCAGGTGGGGCTGATTGCCTTCACGATGAGTTTTTTTGCCGCCCTTTACCCGGCCTGGAAGGCGAGCAAGATAGAGCCGGCGGAAGCACTGCGTTACGAGTAGGGGCGGACCCGTGTGTCCGCCGTTTTTGCCGACAGTCTGGCTTGCTGAATCAAGAGGGCGGACATGGTTCCGCCCCTACGTTAGACACCAAACGGATAAGTATCCGGTGTTTTCTCACCGTCGGGCTGCATATGAATCGGGTGCAGCGCTTTCGATTTGTCGAAGTAAAACAATGCGTCGTAGCGGGACGATAGCAGCGTGGGGACGTAATTTCCCCACTCCCTTTCCGGATGGTAAACAACACCTATCGCTCGGTGTCCGAGGTAGCGGTTAAAGCGTCGATCCGGATTGTGTTTGTCGAACAACAGCATTTTGTTTTCGGGCGATTCGCGGTGCAGGATTTCCTCCACGCTGCCGTTCATGGCCGGCGGTACCGTCATTCTCTCCATCGGTGCTTCCCAGCGCCGCCCGGCGATAACGGAACCGGCGTGGGAACTGAAACCGACGATATACACACCATCGTTGCGATATTTTTCCCGTACCAGTTGCCCGACATTGACCAAACCGTTTTTATGCATGTCGGTATAGCGCGCATCACCTACATGGGTATTGTGCTCCCAGACGATGGCCTTGGAGTTGGTGCCGTGGAATTGCGTCAGCGCGCTCAGGGTTTCCGCCATATGCGTGTCGCGAACATTCCAGGATTCGTCGCGAAACGAGACCATGGAGCGATAATAATGCTCCGCATTGGCCACCACTCTGGCATTCATTTCCGCGTTAAGGGGGGCTTCGCGGTCGCGGTTATAGCGGCCCGAGCGTTTTTTTACCTCCTGCAGCAGGTTCACGACCTCATCGGTACAGTCGACTGAAAGCTGCATCATCGCCCGGGTGTAGTCCACGCCTTCCTCATAGGGCTCGAAACAGCGGAAAGCCTCCATGGCCAGTTCGGCGGCTTTCGGGTCCTCCTTGCGCAGGTAGCCCAAAATGGTGTGCATCGATTCCCACAGGCTGTACACGTCCAGGCCGTAGAAGCCCACTTTTCTTTCCGCCGGCAGGTGTTGGTTGTAGGCGCGCATCCAGTCGATCAGCGCGGCAACTTCCCAGTTCGCCCACATCCAGGTGGGCCAACGCGTAAAATTTTTCAGTGTGGCGAGCGCGGACGTGTCCGCATCCGGATAGCCTTTGACATATTCGTTGATCCGGTAACAGTCCGGCCAGTCTCCCTCGACGGCAATAAATGAAAACCCTTTCTCGCGGATCAACCGTTTGGAAAGTTCCGCCCGCCAGGTGTAGTACTCGTGTGTGCCGTGAGATGCCTCGCCCAGCAACACATATTTTGCATCGCCGATACGTTCAAGCAGGGGGTTGAGATCTTCCGGGCTTTCCAGTCGGTGGTGGCTTTCGAGCAGCTCCGCGGTATCGACCATGGCCTATCCTCCTGGTAACAGGTTTCGGGATTACATGGTCTGTTGGAGTGCATCGCGGGCTCAAAGTTTTGCGCAGGAGCGTCATTGGTCGCGGGAGACGCTGACTGCCAAGCCTGCTTAAAGATAAGGAGAGGGATGCGTTAATGGCGTGCCACCCGGCTAATGCGGGCACCGTCGGGTCTAGAAACTCTGGAAGCTCAACGACAGGCGATTATTTTCCCGGGCAACGTTATTCCACACTTTTGCATTGATGGCCGCATCGATGGAGGGATAGTCGCGTCGCGGTGATGCCAGTCCTGACGTATCAAGATGGACCTCGATCGCGTTTCGGCTGATTGAAGGTACATTCTGCTCAAAATTCATGTAAGCCAGACTGAGATATTCGTTGGTCTGAAAATCGCTTTTCAAATCCTCGGTAAAAATACATTCCGCAAGTGGCGTATCTTCTTCCGCCGGTATCCAGGTACCGTCCGCGCGTTGTTGCAAACAGAAATTGCCGAAGTGAATGTTGATATATACATTGCCGGAAAAGCCGGCGGAAGCCAGCTTGTAAATGAAGTTGTTGAGTTTGAGGATCTGCTCCTCGGACAGTGGGGGCTCGTTATAGTCGAACGTCAGGTCGGTGTCGAGGGCCCACATCATCATCGAAATAAGCACTCGATCATTCATTCCGCGATTGGTGGTGGGGGGGGCGGTTGTCATCAGCTCCACCGCTCTCGCCATTTGATCAGCCTGGGTTTGATAGGAGCCTTGCAGGGCAATCGATTGCTCTGTCAGCCTCTCCATCCGCTCCTGTAATGCGTATTGCTGGTAAGCCAGAAAAACCAGACCGAGTACGATCAGCACCAGAAAAGAATTGGCTATGATCGAGGACTTGCTGCGCTCCGCCGCGGCTTCGGCGTTGATTACCGACAGCGGAATGTCGCCCACTGTCGGTTCCGTTTCCATCATCTTTTTAAATTCGCTACCCAGCCGGCGAACAATGAAACGGGTGTTTTCGGTAATCTGGTTGCGCACGTCCGCGATGTGGATTTCGAATAAACGGGCAACCTGCGCGCGTATTAACTGCAGTGACTCGTCGTTGATGTTCGTGCCGTCGGGGAGTTTATTTTCCCCGGCGGGAGCCACTGCCGGGGGATCGATTTTGGTTTGTTTTGCGTTGCCGGCGGGTTGATTGGCGGGTTGTACGCCCAGCCGAACCATCAGCGAGTCGAGGTTGGAGGGTTTAAAGGTTTCCTTGGACAAGATATCCAGGGCGCCGAGGGCGCGAGCCTGGCCGACATACACATCGCCTTTCTGGGCGGTGTACATCACTACCGGAATCATTGCCGTGTTGGGGTTGGCTTTGATGATTTTCAGCGCCTCGAAACCGTCCATTCCTTCCATGTGGTGGTCCATGAAAATCACCGCCGGCATTCTGTAGCTCAGGTAGCCGAGCGCCTCCTCGGCAGACATGGCGAAATCCACTTCAAGATCGTAACGTTCGAGCATTTTTCGAAGGCGGATCCGTGCCGTCTTTGAGTCATCAACAATCAGTGCTCGTTTCATTATTATTTCCAGCGTATGGCACAAAAAGCAGTGTTTGAGGCAGGGATCAAGTTTAAACAGTGTGCCTGTCGATTTTCCAGCACTTGTTTCTCATTGTGTTAACGAGGTGACAATTGGATGACAGGATTTTTTGCTGGAAAAGCGCTACTTGTCTTGCGACTGGGAATGAGTTTGTTTATTGATCATTTTCTTTTTCCTGGCCTGCCAGCGGCTGATCACATGCCAGCGCCAGCTCCATTGGATGGTGAGAAATCCGAGGGTGCCGAAAAATAACCCGAACATGACGCAACCGAGCAAGAAGGGCTGCCAGATTTGCAAAAAATCCTCTCTCAGCCATTCCCAGGACAACTCAAAAGTGAAACGGCCGTGTGGTTCCTGCAGCATCCAGGCGCCGAGTTTGTAGGCCCCATAAAAAATCACCGGAAAAGTGACCGGGTTGCTCACCCACACCAGCGCCATTGCGATCGGCAGGTTGCAGCGAAACAGCAGAGCCACCAGGGCGGCCAGCGGCGTCTGGCCGGGTACCGGCAGAAAGGCGATAAACAGGCCGGCGAAAAAAGCCACTGAAACTGAATGGCGGTTGAGGTGGAATAGGTTGGGGTCGTGCAGCAGTACGCCGAGAAACTTGAGCGCGGGGTTGTCGCGTACCTTGGCGGGGTCCGGTAACCAGCGTTTGAAAATTTTCCGTGGCATCGACAGGTTCTACCTGGATAATCGTCCGCGACAAAAAGGGCGCCATTATACCTCTGATAGTACTGTTGACTAGCCTGGGGCGCCTGTTATTCAGGAAATCGCCTCAAATACGCCCGTGAAAATTACAAGGAGTAAGTCGTGCAATATCCGGACTAGGGAGATGTCTTTGACGAAGACGCGGATGCGCGTTATCATCCCCCGGACCCGCTTGGTGGTATGCCGTGCCGGCGTGGTTAATGGATAATAATCAAGAAAAAGGCAAGGAGGCCATGTTAACGGTTCGCCTGTTTTTATTCACCCTCGGCGCCGGGTCCGGCGTTTTTCTCTCTTCATTTCCTCCGACGTGGACGGTTGCGCTGGCCGCGATGTTGGCCGTGGGTAGTCTGTTGCATCGGTTCACCAATCCGCCGGCGTTGTTTGTGCTAGGGCTTTGCCTGTCGATATTGCATCTGGCCGACGTGGTGGAAAAGCAGCTGCCTTTCACGCTAGAAGGTATCGACCTGCCGCTGACCGTGCGGGTTGTCGACCTGCCGGAATCCAATAGCAGGAGCACCCGCTTTATCGCCCGGATAATCGAGGCACCCGCCAATACCTCCTGGTCGGAGACCATACGCCTTTCCTGGTACCACAGCCGCTCGGACAAAGTCCCGCAAATCGAGCCCGGCCAGGTCTGGCGGCTCACCGTGCGGCTTAAGCGGCCGAGGGGGTTCAGCAACCCGAAAGGCTTCGATTATCACGCCTGGTTGCTTGGCAACGGCATCTATGCCACAGGCTATGTACGAACCAAAGCCGACTACAAGTTGTTGTCGGAACCTGGCGGCTGGCGTTTTTCCTTCCTGCGTTACCACTTGCTGCAAGAGCTGTTTTTAAAGGGGCGGGAGTTGTACCACGGTGAATTGCTGCGTGCCTTGATCCTGGGTGATCGCAGCGGTATCGAGCAGCGCCAATGGGATGTGCTGCAGGCCACCGGCACCATCCACCTGATGGCTATTTCCGGCTTGCATGTGGGGTTGGTGGCCACGCTGGGCTTTCTGCTCGGGGGCGCGATGCGGCGGGTTATCGCCGTTACCACGGGTTCCAGGCTGGTTCTGCGTTTGATCCCACCGGCTTTTTCTGTTGGCTTTGCCGTGTTGTACGCCGGCCTGGCAGGTTTTTCCATTCCCACCCAACGGGCGTTGATTTTTGTGGTCCTGGTCAACCTCGCCGGCCTGTTGTATCGACGGGTCAATCTTTATCACCTGTTGGCGGTGTGCGCGCTGGTGATCGTTCTGCTCGACCCCTTCGCCTTTCTGTCACCGGGCTTCTGGCTTAGTTTCGGCGCGGTGCTGGTGTTGTTCTACCTGTTTTCGCAGCGTGTTGGCAAAGTGTCCAGGCTTCGCGGCGCGCTGTTTTCCCAGGCGGCGCTGTTTGTCGGCATGATCGCGCCGCTGTGCCTGCTGGTGCTGCCCGTGAGCCTGGTGGGGCCACTGGCCAACCTTGTGGCCGTGCCGGTTGTTTCCCTGGTGATTATCCCGGCCCTGTTTATGGCTGTGCTGACGAGCTTTGCCAGTCAGGTTTGGGCGTTGGTGGTATTGGGTTTCGCCGACAATGTGTTCCATTATCTCTGGTGGGTGCTGGAATTATTCGCCTCTCATGACGCTGTCTGGTGGCACGCCCCGGTACACGGCTGGATCGCGCTGCCGCTGGGTTTACTAGCCGCGGTGCTGCTGTTGGCGCCTCGGGGAGTTCCCTTTCGTTGGGCGGGCGCGGCATTGTTGCTGTTGTTTTTGTCTTCGCCCGGCTCGCGAAAGGAAGGCCTGAAGCTGACGGTCCTGGATGTGGGGCAGGGGTTGGCCGTGGTGGTGGAAACCGAGGAGGCAACCCTGCTGTATGATACCGGTGCCCGCTTTTCCGATAATTTCGATGTGGGAAGCCGGATAATTTCCCCCTATTTGATCGCCCACGGCAGCAGCCGGCTCGACCGGATTTACGTCAGCCATTCCGATAACGACCACGCCGGTGGACTGAGCGGCGTTCTGGCGAACCTGCAAGTGGATGAAGTGGCCAGCGGCCAGCGGCGGGTAGTGCTCCGGCAACTTCGCAAGCGGGGTGAGGAAACCGACAACCATTTATTCAGCGATTGCCGCGAGGGAATGCAGTGGACCCACGGGAAACTGAAGGTGGAGGCCCTGTGGCCGACGGATGCGGGGGCAAGGGTGGATATGGGAGAGACCAACAACCATTCCTGCGTATTGCTGTTGCGTTACGGCGATTGGCAAATCCTCCTGCCCGGGGATATTGAAGCGGACGTCGAGCGTGCACTGCTCAGTTCAGCCCGGCTGCCGGAGGCGGTGGATATTCTGGTGGCGCCGCATCACGGTAGCCGCAGTTCATCCACCACAGCCTTCGTCAGCCGGGTATCGCCCGCCCATGTCGTGTACAGTGCCGGCTATAAAAACCGCTACCGCCATCCCCACCCGGATGTTGTTGAACGCTACCGGTGGCAGGGAAGCACTGGCTATAATACCGCCGCCCTCGGAGCAGTCACATTTCAGTTGAACCCAACAGGCACGCTGGATGTCCATTATCACCGTAAAACCGGTCGCCGCCTCTGGTACGATTGATTTACGGGGCGGCCGGCGCAAAACGCCACCCGTGGATTCCGATCGACTGGCAGTGCGTGGATAAGCTCGCGCACCCTGTGCGGCAGCAGATTTTATTAAGTTATTAGTGTTATCATCCGTGCCGTTTCACAGGGTTTTGCCTGGTCGGCGCCGATTATAAATCGATAAAAAATAATCAGAGGAGTTGCAGGTGTTTGCAATTATCGCTTCTGGCGGGTGGCTTATGCTGCCGATTATCTTATGTTCCATTGCAGTGATTGCAATCAGTATTGAAAGGTATTGGACGTTGAATCCGGACAAAATTGCACCGCGCAACCAGCTCGGGCAGGTCTGGACCTGGATTCAAAATAACGAACTCGACAGCGAAAAACTTAAGCAGATGCGCCGCAGTTCGCAACTGGGTCGTATTCTGGCTGCTGGTTTGAGTAATTCCCGCCACGGCCGCGACGTGATGAAAGACAGTATCGAGGAAGCCGCCAGCCAGGTGGTGCACGAAATGGAGCGGTTCGTCGGCACGCTCGGCACCATCGCTGCCATTGCGCCATTGCTGGGTCTGTTGGGTACGGTTATCGGCATGATTAAAGTTTTTAATGCGCTCAATCTGGAAGGCGCCGGCAACGCGGCCGTGTTGGCGGGCGGTATTTCCCAGGCGTTGATTACCACCGCCGCCGGCTTGTGCGTGGCTATTCCGGCCATGATGGCCCACCGTTTTTACGTGCGCCGGGTGGATTCACTGGTGGTGACCATGGAACAGGAGGCCATTAAACTGGTGGACGCACTGCACAGCGACCGCCGAGTGGATGTAAAAACAACATAACAATTAATCGCCGGTTGAAAATTACAGGCGATTAAACGAGAAACAGGCGTTATGCAATTCAAGCGACAGGTAAAAGCGGAAGAGGGAGTCAACCTCACGCCACTTATCGACGTGGTATTCTTGCTGCTGATTTTTTTTATGGTATCCACCACTTTTACCAAGGAAACCCACCTTAAGATCGATCTGCCGGAAGCGACGGGGGATCTGCAACCGTCCGCCGTTGACCAGGTTGAAGTGGTGGTCGATGCCCAGGGCGGCTTTTCCGTCAACGGAAAAGTGCTGGTGAACAAACAGCTCTCCACCTTGCGCCTGGCCATTGAGGAAATCTCCGGAGGCAATACAAAAATTCCTTTTATTATTACCGGCGACGCCAACGCGTCCTATCAGTCCATCGTGTCGGTAATGGATCTGGCCGGCCAAATGGGTTACACCAATTTGAGTATGACAACCCAATCTCCCATCGACTCCGAAGATACGGATCAGTAAGGAACGTAACGCATTGTTTCGTGGTAGCGCCGTCAAATTCGTCGAGAAGTGCTGGTATTCGCAGCCTGGTCCGCTTTTCCTGCTTCTTCCTCTGGAATGGTTTTTTCGTCTCGCGGTATTTTTCCGCCGCAATACCTTGCTGAAAAAGAAGCAGAAAATTCCCGTCCCCACGATTGTGGTGGGAAACATTACCGTGGGTGGTACCGGTAAAACGCCGGTGATTATCGCGCTCGCCAAATATTTGAAAGCACAGGGTTATCACCCCGGTGTGATCTCGCGCGGTTATTCAAAAACCACTGATATCGATGGCAGCATTCAATCCATCATTGTCGATGAGGATTCCGATCCCAAAGTCGTTGGCGATGAACCGCTTGTGATTGCCGAGAAAACGCATTGCCCTGTCGTCATTAATCGCGATCGGGTTCAGGCCGGCGTGGACCTGATCCGACACTATCCCAAATGCAATGTCATTCTGTCGGACGACGGCCTGCAGCATTACAACATGCACCGCGATATCGAGATCTGTATTTTCGATGCCGACCGGCAACTGGGTAACCGGCATCAACTGCCCGTGGGACCGCTGCGTGAAAATGTTGCGCGCGCGGGGGAAGTGGACTGGATCCTGGTTAATGGTTCCGCCGATACCAGTGAACTCGGCCTGTTAACCAACAAGCGTATCTATCGCATCAATATCAATGCGATCGCCCTGGTCAATATTGTTTCGGGTGAGAGAAAACCGCCGGAGTACCTGGGGGAGCTGGAACGTTTTATTGCCGTGGCCGGTATTGGCAACCCCGAGAAATTTTTCCGCACACTGTCCAATTACACTCGCAACTTCGAACCGGCCCCGTTTACCGATCATCATTCTTTCGATTTGGAGGATTTTGTCTGGTTCGGTGACCGCACATTGGTTATGACCGCGAAGGACGCCGTCAAGTGTCGCGGCTTTGCCAAACCCAACTGGTGGTATCTGGATATCGATGCAAGGTTGGAGGAGAATTTTTTTCCGGTGTTTCACGAGCAGCTGGATGCCGTTGTGCAAAAACTTTCCCACCTTCAACGTTAACTTTTGAGACTTTTTTATGAGTTTTATCGTTATCATTCCGGCGCGCTACGCGTCAACCCGTTTGCCCGGCAAACCGTTGCTGGATATCGCCGGTCGAAGCATGATTCATCGCGTTTACCTGTGCGCAAAAAAAAGTTCGGCTTCACGCGTTGTGGTGGCGACGGATGACCAGCGTATCGTCGACGAAGTGCACTCCTTCGGTGGTGAAGCCTGCATGACCCTGCCGGTGCACCAGTCCGGTACAGACCGGTTGGAAGAGGTGGTCACCAAGTTAAAGTTGAGCGACGAAAACATTGTTGTTAACGTGCAGGGCGACGAGCCGCTGATTCCTCCCGAAGTGATCGACCAGGTGGCGGAAAGCCTGCTGAATCATAAGGATGCCAGCGCCTCGACATTATGCGAGCCGATTACGTCGGGCGATACTTTTTTTAACCCTAACGTCGTCAAGGTTGTTGCGGACAATGAAGGTCATGCCATGTATTTTTCCCGCGCGCCCATTCCGTGGGATCGGGATAACTTACGCAATAACCAAAAATTGTTTGTGAACAATAATCTCGCACAGCGTCACATTGGCGTTTATGGTTATCGCGTAAAATTGCTGCATCAGTTCGTCAATTGGGAAATGGCACCGCTGGAAAAAATAGAAAAGCTTGAGCAACTGCGTATCCTGGCCAACGGCAAAAAGATAATCGTACAGCAGGCGTGTAATGTCGTGCCCGGCGGAGTCGATACCGTCGAAGACCTGGAGCGGGTGCGCACCCTGTTCGGGAGCAGTCGTCGGTTCAATAATAGCCAGGAGAATCAGGACGGTGTCTGAAGTGCGCGTCCTTTTTGTCTGCCTGGGCAATATCTGTCGCTCGCCCACGGCGCACGGCGTGTTTCAGCATGCGGTGGAGCAGGCGGGACTATCGCACTTGATACAGGTCGATTCCGCCGGAACATCCAACTGGCATGTCGGTTCGCCGCCGGACAGTCGCAGCATGGCTGAAGCGCGCAAGCGGGGTTACGACCTGTCATCCCTGCGTGCAAGGCAGGCAATTGCGCGTGACTTCAATGAGTTCGATTACATCCTGGCAATGGATGAATACAATCTTGCCGATCTCGAACAACTTCGCCCGGCGGATTTTACAGGACATCTCAGTCTTTTTCTCGATTTCTCCCGACAAAAGCATTACCGTGAAATGCCGGACCCTTACCACGGCGGCGCGGCGGGGTTTACCCTGGTGCTCGGCCTGGTGGAAGATGCCTCCGCCGGCCTACTGGAGCATATCCGAAGGCGACATCTGTAAATGAGCTTTGTGCGGGTTCCACCAGCCATCCAATCGAATTTTGATTTACAGGCGCTTAACACGTTAAGTATTCCCGCCCGCGCGGAATATTTCACCGCGGCAAACAGTGTTGAGGAAATTCATGGTGCCCTCGACTGGGCTCGGGCAAACGATATTTCCGTAACAGTGCTGGGTGGCGGCAGTAATGTCGTGTTACCGGAGAAAATTTCCGGTCTCGTGGTCCAGCCAAAAATTCGCGGAGTGAAACTGGATGGCAATACCCATATCGTCACCGCCGGCGCCGGCGAAAATTGGCACGCATTGGTCGCCTGGTGCGTTGACAATAAACTGTATGGGCTGGAAAATCTTGCTTTGATTCCGGGGCTGGTGGGCGGTGCGCCTATTCAGAATATCGGCGCTTATGGTGTTGAGCTAAAGGACGTTTTTCATTCCCTGCAGGCGATTGAATTATCAACAGGAGAATTAAAAACCATTGCCGCCGGTGAATGCGAGTTCCGCTATCGCGACAGTATCTTTAAGGGTCGCTACAGGAACCGCTACATAATTGTGTCCGTTTCGCTGCAACTGTCGCGCCTGGCAAGTGTAAAAGTCGAGTACCCGGAGCTGAAAAAATTTTTCCCCGACGGCGATGCAAAACCACTTACGCCGGAAGATGTATTCAACGCGGTGGTCGCGATACGACAGGCAAAGTTGCCGGACCCAGCGCGGTTGCCAAACGCGGGCAGTTTTTTTAAAAATCCCGTCGTTACCGCGAAGCAGTATTCTGTCATCAAAGAGCGGTATCCTCATGTGGTGGCATACCCTCAATCGGCCGGTGAAATAAAACTGGCCGCGGCCTGGCTCATCGATAATCTGGGCTGGAAGGGCAGGGAGCTTAACGGCGTTGCCGTGCACCAAAACCAGGCGCTGGTTTTAACCAACCCGAACAAGTTGCCGGCGGCCCGGTTGTTAAAACTGGCGGGCGCAATTCAAGCGGATGTTTTTAATCACTATGGTATTGAGCTTGAAATTGAACCCGGGATACTCTGACCGCGCGGTTGAACCCGCGGCGCAGGGAAGCCTGTTTGAACAAACCGATGTGGGTGCGCAAGGTGCGGCGGGGCAGGAAGGCGTAAAAGCGCAACAACTTGCCATGGACGATGCCGATGTTCGCTACTATGCTGGCTGGATTACCCCGGATGAAGCGGTGCAGTGGCTGCAAACGCTAAAAACGGAACTGGCCTGGGAACAACCGGAAATTATTATTGCCGGCATGCCGCGCCGTATCCCGCGACTGCAGGCCTGGTGCGGCGATGAAAACGCTATCATGATTTATTCCGGTCGCCGCTTTTATCCTCAGCCGTGGCATCCGGTGCTGTCAGATCTGCGCAGGCGCCTGGGTGATTTGCTGCAGCGGGATTTTAACAGTGTGCTGGTAAATCTTTATCGCGATGGCAGCGACAGTGTCGGCTGGCACGCGGACGATGAACCGGAGCTCGGGCCGGAACCCTGTATCGCATCCGTCAGCCTGGGGGCGACGCGGCGGTTTACTTTTAAAACGCGTGTCGGGCGAAGTGTTGTCGGCGCAAAACGATCGCAAAGCATCCGGCTTGACCTGCACAATGGTGACTTACTGGTAATGGCGGGGCTAACTCAGGAAAAGTGGCACCATAGTCTACCAAAAACCAAAAAATACGTCGGCGAAAGAGTTAATCTGACGTTCAGAACTATAATTGATAAGGCATAATACGTTCTTTTGTAGAACTGTTAGGGCAATCCCGGCGAGTGGTATATGTTGCCTGGGCATGTACCCAAAAACAGCATGAGTTTATTGGGTAAATAGTAATTGCGTAGATGGACGACGTTAACGCAAAGCTGAATTCATTTCAAAAGCAAGAGATGGATTCGCAATAATCAGACAACAATCGTGTTAAACGTTGGAGTAATAAAGTGACAACAATACTGGTCGCTGACGACCATGATCTCGTACGAATGGGAATCGTACGCATGCTTGCGGATGTGGAAGCTTTTAAAGTGGTTGGCGAAGCGAGCAATGGCGAGGAAGCGGTTAAACTGGCCCGGGATTTAAAGCCCGATGTGGTGTTGATGGATGTAAAAATGCCGGGCATCGGCGGCCTGGAAGCCACCCGCAAAGTGGTTAATGCCTGCGAGTCCACCAAGGTGATAGCGGTAACATCCCTTTCCGACGACTTGTTTCCGGAGCGCCTGATGAAGGCGGGCGCGTCGGGTTATGTCACCAAGGGCGCCGGCTTTGATGAAATCGTCAAGGCAATCAACACTGTCATAATGGGCAGCCTTTACATGAGTCCGACGATTGCGCAACAACTGGCCCTGCGCAATTTTGCCAGTAACCCAAAGGAGAATTCACCGTTTGTCAATTTGTCCGAGCGTGAACTGCAAACCGCTATCATGATTGCCAACGGCAGTAAGGTGAATGAAATTGCCGAATCCTTCTGCGTCAGCCCCAAAACCGTAAACAGCTATCGCTATCGCATATTCGATAAACTAAAAATCAACAGCGATGTCGAACTGGCACTGTTGGCGGTCAAGCATAAAATTCTCGATGTCGAAAACCTGTCCTGACCGCTGCAACATTGACATATATTAGTGACAGTGCATGTCAGAACATGACCGTGAAAACCCAGCCGAACCTGCGTTCGATTCCGAAAATTTTCTAAGGCACCTCACCCGGCAACCGGGCGTCTACCAGATGTACGACGCGCACGGTGCCATTCTGTATGTCGGTAAAGCCCGGAACCTGAAGAACAGGGTAACGAGCTACTTCCGCGCTTCCGGCCTTACCAGCAAAACGATGGCACTGGTCAGGCGCATCGCCCATATCGAAGTGACAGTTACTCCCAGCGAGGCGGAAGCGCTGGTGCTGGAACACAACCTGATCAAAGCGCAGAAGCCACCCTACAACATCCTGCTGCGCGATGATAAATCCTTTCCCTATGTGTTTATGTCCGACGGGGAGCGCCATCCGCGCCTGGCTTTTCATCGCGGGGCGAAAAAGAAAAAGGGCAAGTATTTTGGCCCGTATCCCAACGCCGGCGCGGTGCGTGAAAGCCTTAATTTTTTGCAGAAAACCTTCGGCGTAAGGCAATGCGAAGACAGCGTCTACCGCAACCGCGCGCGTCCGTGCCTGCTGTACCAGATCGGGCGCTGTTCCGGCCCCTGCGTGGACATGGTCAGCGAGGAGCAGTATCGCGAGGACGTGGAACTGACCCAACTGTTCCTCGAGGGCAAGAACGACAGCGTGCATAAATTGCTGGTGGATGCCATGGAACAGGCGTCAGGAGAACTGGAGTTCGAAAAGGCCGCCCTCTACCGCGACCGGATTACCGCGTTGCGCCACGTGCAGGCCCAGCAGATCATGGAGGCCGGCGACGGCAACCAGGACGTGGTGGCCTGCGTGCAGGAGTCCGGTGCCGCCTGCGTGCACGTCTTGTACGTACGTCAGGGCCGGGTAATGGGAAGCAAAAGTTATTTCCCGAAAAACATTCTGGAAAGCGATGAAGCGGCCGTGCTGTCCGCATTTTTATCGCATATGTACCTGGGCGGTTCCTCCATGGACCAGCCGTCCAAAATTATCGTCAGCCACGCATTGGAAGACGAGCGGGCCATTGCCGAAGCGATAGAATCCCTGACAGGCAAACCGGTAAAATTAATCTCCAATGTGCGCACCTACCGGGCCAAATGGCTGGCCATGGCGTTGGAAGCGGCGCGTCATAACGTGCGCGCGCATCTCAACAAAAAGCAGACGCTGCTGCAACGTTTCGAAGCCCTGCAGAAAGTACTCGGCCTGGCCGAGGTGCCCGGCCGCATCGAATGTTTCGATATCAGTCACAGCAGTGGCGAGCACACAGTGGCAAGCTGCGTGGTGTTCGACCAGAACGGTGTGGTGAAATCCGATTACCGGCGGTTTAATATTGACGGTATCCAAGCCGGTGACGACTACGCCGCGATGGAACAGGCCATTACCCGGCGCTACACCCGTCTGCAAAAAGAAGACAAAAAAATGCCCGACCTGCTGCTGATCGACGGCGGCAAAGGGCAATTGGCCAAAGCCACCGCGGTGTTGGAGGAACTGGGCGTAAGCGGCATCGAATTAATCGGCGTGGCCAAGGGCACCACCCGCAAACCCGGTTTCGAAACGCTCGTATTTCCCAACGGAAAAGAGCGGGTGCTGGAATCGGACATGCCGGCACTGCACCTGATTCAACAGGTTCGGGACGAAGCCCACCGTTTCGCTGTCACCGGCCACAAGCAGCGGCGCGACAAGCGGCGCAAGAGTTCCACCCTGGAGGATATTCCGGGTATCGGCCCGAAACGGCGGCGCGAGTTGCTAAAACACTTCGGCGGCCTGCAGGAAGTGCTGCGCGCCAATGTGGACGACCTGGCCAGGGTGCCTTCCATCAGTAAAAAAATGGCACAAGAGGTTTACAGCATTCTTCACAGTGAGTAACGTTGCGGCGTTTGAAAGTCCGGTTATGCCCATGATTCTTGCATGGGAAAACCACCTTGATTGGGCACGAATTTTTTGAACTAAGAGTAACGTATAAATGCAGAATCCACTGTACAACATCGCCAACCAGCTAACTCTTGTTCGCATCCTGTTTATCCCGCTGCTGGTGCTTGTTTATTACACACCGTTGCATCACGGCTGGCAGTACTTTATCTCCGCTGCCCTGTTTGGCCTGGCGGGGCTCACCGACCTGCTGGACGGCTACGTCGCCCGCAAGTACAAGCTCGCCACGCCATTTGGCGCCTTCCTGGACCCGGTGGCGGACAAACTCATGGTGGCGGTGGCCCTGACCATCCTTATCCAGCGCCACAACGACATCTGGTTCACGCTGCCCGCCACTGTCATCATCTGCCGCGAAATCGTTATCTCGGCGCTGCGTGAATGGATGGCGGAAATCGGCCAACGCGCCAACGTGGCCGTGTCCATGATCGGCAAATTCAAAACCACATTACAGATTATTGCCATAGTCATCCTGCTGGCCTTCAACCCGGACCGTTTTCCCCTGATCAACAACATTGGCTATGTGGCCCTTTACGTCGCCGCCATCCTTACGCTGTGGTCCATGATCGTCTACCTCCGGGCCGCCTGGCCAAGCCTGAAGGGCGGTGGCAAAGCTAAAAATGAAGTGCCGGAAGCCTGATCGGTAAGTTTTCGCTCCTCTCCCTGAAAAGGTGAAGATTATAAGGGGTCACATAGGAACACTCTGGACCGGACACATGGGTAACGGTTCGAAAACCACCCCACCCCAACCCTCCCCTTGCCAGGGGAGGGGGCTGATCGTGCCGTAGATTGGAATGGGAGTTAACGGCACGGACCAGTTCCTCCCCCTGCCAAGGGGGAGGTTAGGAGGGGGTTGAAGGGCTGCCCGTAGGCGGAGTGCGCGGAAGCACGAGTCACATGAACCGGGAACCGGCTCAAGTCAAGGAGTCGGACTGCTACGGAAGAAGATCCAGAACTAATTAAATCAAGATGGTGCCCGGGGCCGGACTTGAACCGGCACGACCGTATAAGGGTCGGGGGATTTTAAGTCCCCTGTGTCTACCAATTTCACCACCCGGGCTGGCTTTGTGGAAATGGAGGCGCGGGTCGGAATCGAACGGGCCGGCCATCCGGCGGCGTACACGCAGTGCATGCCACGTTAAACAAAAAATGGAGGCGCGGGTCGGAATCGAACCGGCGTACACGGAGTTGCAGTCCGCTACATGACCACTCTGTCACCGCGCCTTGGCAATCGTTTTTGTTCGTA
>CAYVIB010000002.1:0-105349 GCA_964451365.1 uncultured Cellvibrionaceae bacterium | reverse complement strand
CGCTGGAGTTGGCAGAAAATTGCTCCTGCATTTTCTGCATTTCCACCATCCATGGTGGTCACAGTCCGCTACATGACCACTCTGTCACCGCGCCTTGGCAATCGTTTTTGTTCGTACTTCATCCCGCTCCGTGTACGCCGGTTCGATCAACCGGCTCTCTCTATCCGCTGCGGGCGCTGGAGTTGGCAGAAAATTGCTCCTGCATTTTCTGCATTTCCACCATCCATGGCGGTCACAGTCCGCTACATGACCACTCTGTCACCGCGCCTTCTTGAAGGAGGCGCATTGTACTGGAATTGTTTTTTAAATCCTAGACTTACAACCGCGATTCATTTCGTCCATTTTTTGTCCAATAGTGTCATGCCGGCGAAAGCCGGTATTCAAATGTTTTAGTGGGACCTAAAAGAAATAAAGATAAATATCAATCTTCCCCTGGTATTCCGCGCACACCGAAAGCGCTACCGCCTTGGCTTTATCTTCCGGATAACCATAGGCGCCGGTTGAAATAGCGGGAAACGCAATACTCCTGCATCCATGCTGTAACGCCAATTCAATTGAGGCCCGATAACAGCTCTCCAACTCTTTCGCCGGTTGCGTAGACCGCCGATAAACCGGTCCCACGGTATGAATAACGTATTTCGCCTTCAGGTTTCCCGCGCCGGTGATTTTCGCCTCACCGGTTTTGCAGCGTACACCGTTCACCCCGGGAATGGCTTTACATTCCTGCAGCAGTTCTTTGCCCGCTGCCCTGTGAATGGCACCATCCACGCCACCGCCACCCAGTAGCGACGAATTGGCGGCATTGACAATGGCGTCCACCTCGGCGGTTGTTATGTCTCCTCTAATCTCCCGAACCATAATTTTTCCAAATCTGAAACGAATCGTAGGGGCGCCCCTTGCGGGTGCCCGGGCGGGGGCGAGCCCCGCCCCTACATAATCGACAGCAATGAAATGATTTTCTAAAAACATGCCGGACATACAGCAGCATACCGCGCCGAGGCCAGCATCGGCTAAAAATGCTATATTCTGAAACCTTTTGTTCCAGGTGCAATAAATAGGACAGTCAGGATACAAAAATGAATTCAGCGGATTTCCAGGCCATGAAACCGAACAAAGCCAAAGCCCTGATGCTCGCCCAGCGGGAAGTGGCGGTATTTGTCTACGATGCCGTTCAACTGGAAGGCATCAACTTTACCCTGCCGGAAATCCAGACGTTGATGGAAGGCATCACAATCGGCGGGTACAAATTAAGCGATCAGCAAATCGCATTAAACCAGGCAGAAGCCTGGAAGCAGCTTTTTGCCTGGGTGAAGAACGATGAGTTCGAAGTAAGCAAGGAAAAGGCGCTTGCCCTACACGCTATAGCAGGAAACAAGGAAGCGTTGGAATGGGGTTGCTTTCGCTCGGGGCAGGTTACCATCGCCGGGACCGACTACTTGCCACCCGATGCTTCCGAGCTGCCGGGGCTGTTCGACCGAATGGTATTGGATATGAACGCCCTGGAGGATATTTACGACCAGGCGATACATGTGTTCCTCACCATGGCCAGGCGCCAATTTTTTTATGACGTAAACAAACGCATGGGCCGCTTTATGATGAACGGCGTGTTGCTCAATGCCGGATACCCGGCTATCAATGTGCCGGTTAAACGAAAGCTGGAATTCAACCAGCTGATGTTGGCATTTTATAAATCCGGGGATCAGGGACCGATGAACGGTTTTTTGCGTTCGTGCCTGGACCCGAGGGCAGTAGAGATTATGAAGGAATAACGTCCAGTTACTGCTATGACTATTTTCGACCGACAAAAACCGGTGAAATCAACTCCCTTTTCGGATTTTTTCCGTAGTGCAAGCTCACGGGAAAAGAAGAAGGTTTACAGCGGCATTCTGCAGCGTGCCACTGAGCGACAGCGGCGGGTTATGGAGCGGGTTGACAGCAAGAGACGACAGCCTCCTTGCTAAAAGTGAACGAGTGGATTTATCGATAACGATCCAGCGGGACCACATTATCGTTATCCGATTTCCCGATATCACTTTCAGGTAACGCACTTTCGGCAATGCGATCCAATAATGCCAGCATCGCTTTATCAGGCCACACACAATCCTTAACCCCCTTAACCGTGCAAGGCCGATCCGCCAGCCACACACCTGTGCGGTAAGCACTGATATCACCCAACTCCGCATTGTCATACCAGAGCATATTCTCAATATCGCCCGCCATTTGATTCATCGTGCCCTGCACGGAGCGATTACAGTCATTGTCAAACCGAAGGGTCCCAAGCGCATTCGCCGCTGCAGTCATTTGAGTCTCATTGGCACCGGCTTTCATCAACGTGTTCATAAATGCATCGTCGAAGTGCCAGGCCAGATTGGCAAAATCCGGTTTGCGCAGCTCTTTTATAAACACTGGAAAGCGGGTGTTGTCGTGGACAAACAACACACAGTTGCGACGCTGCAGGATGAGGAGATTCGCGTGCCAGTCACCTAATGGAGAGGGACCCGCTTTTTGGTATTCCGGCAGTACATGATGGTTAGCCAACGTGCGGTTATCATCCAAAGGGAGTTTGGCTAAAAGCTTTTTGGTGGTATGAACGTTGATCATAACTCCTCCATTTGGATGTTAAGCACTATCTGGGCACGGGTTGGGTAAAACACGAATTTCAGAGGTAACCCTTGCGGTTACCCAGGCAGCCGCAAGATCTGCCCCAAAGCCATAGCAGCAAACGACGGTTGATAGCCATCTCAACCATGCCGAGGCCGTTCGCCAGCATAGTGAAATTACTGACCGAAGACCATCTCTCCCCCATCGGGTTCTACCGCCTCACTTGATACAGGAGCGCATTTCTACCCAGGCCTGCCTGAATACCTGAGCAAAATAAAAAAGCCTTTGAAGGAATATCTACCCCTCCAAGCCTCCAAGGAAATACAATTGGCTTTCAAAATGAGCTGAATAATTACCTTATTCACTGTTTCCCCTATTAAATCAAATGCCTAAATTCATATGGTTAAAATCGACCTAAAATTCCAATTGGTTTTAAAATTGAGCCGAATGTAGAATTATTCGGCTCATAGTAAATAAAATCAGTAGCTTACGAACAAAAATGGCTAAACCTTTAAGCACAGCAAAACCGCAACAACCGGACTGGCCAGCTTTCCAGTGGCAGACCGATATCCTGTCACCACTCCTGCGCGAAGTGGTTCAACTCCAAGGCAAACTACTTGGCCGGATCAGCGCCATTGGCGAAGAGACCCGCGAAGTTGAACTGAACGCCATGCTCCAGAATATCCTGCAATCCTCGGCAATTGAAGGCGAAAACCTGAATGAAGAATCCGTACGCTCCTCCCTGCCGCGCACTGACAACGGTAACTATATCTGGATACAACTGTTCTATTCCGCGTTAAACGAAAAAGGTCGCGCCGGCTTTGTTATGGCCAATTCTGCTAGCGACGCCCGCGCCAGCGAACTGGAAATTCGCAAGCAGATGAAGTCCGGGCTGGATGTGGACGACCAGGATGTGTTGGATGTTGTCCGGACCCAGGTCAACGAACTGATCGAGGAAGCTATCGAAACCGTCAAAATCGACAGCAATTTGCCAGATCCCGTCAATATCGCGGGTATCGACTTCGACGCCTTGGCGGAAATGCTCAACCGCACCAAAAAACCGAAACGCTCCGATATCGAGCGCTTGCGCAGAATCATCGAACACCGCCTGAGTCAGATGCTCGAAAAGAACGCCTCGCGCCTCGACTTGCAACAAAAATTTCAGGAGTTGGTGGAACAGTATAATCTCGGAGCCTATCAGGCCGAGCAGTTCTTCAAGCAGCTTCGGGACTTCATCGTACAACTTGATGAGGAAGAAAAACGCGCGGCAAGAGAAGGCTTGTCCGAAGCGGAACTCGCTATCGTGGACCTGCTTTGCAAAGGTGTCGAGCTATCGGAAAATGAGCGCAATAAAGTCAAAGCCATTGCCAAGGAATTGCTGAAAAACCTGCAAGAAGCGCTGGTAATCGACTGGCGCAAGAAGCAACGCACTAAAGCCCGTGTTCAGAAAATTATCGATGATGTATTCCAAGAGCTGCCCGATACCTACAACGATGATTTATGGCCTAAAGCCTGTGAGCATGTTTTTTTGCATATTTTTGATAAGTATGCAGGAGAGGGAAGAAGCGTTTATATGGCATGATCGCCAGCAGCAAATTTAAGGAGGTTAATAATGTCAAATTCAAGTCTGAACCCTTCATCCGAGTACCGGGACGCTGTTCTTTTTTATAAAGACCTTCGAAAGTTGATGTATGAGGAAATAAATCAGGAGTTTCCTGTTTTTCATTGTTCACTCATTACTATGGAGCATGCCAGGCAAGCTGATTCCTGGATGGGTGCTGATCATTCCCCCAGTCGGAATGCTTGGTCGTGGGTTAATGCCTACCAATACTACACAGACAAGAAGCGTTTTAGGCGCTTTGATCTTTCCATTTGCGGTGGGGGTCGTCTGGTGGGGCTCTCCTACGGCATGCCAAGTCAGGCTAAAACCAAGCTGAAAGTGAATCTGATAGAAGCAACGCCATTTGAAGCGCATAAGCAGAATACGCGAATATTCGAGGTAATCTCAGAAGCGGCTCAAATCTATGCATATTTGCTTGGCGCCGATGAAGTGAGGATTATGCGACCGGTCAATGAAGATGTTGCAAAGTACTACTGTTCCTTTGGCTATGAGTATGTTGAGCCTATTAGGAAAAACATGCCAGTATACTGCTCGTTAAAGCTTTGAGGTAATTTATGTGTGATTCAGAAGAGTTGGAAGAGGCAAAAAAACGCCTAGAAGAAAGCCGTAAAGAGCGCGAAAAACGACGAAAGAACCTAAAAAAATTGAAAGAACCGAAAACGCTTATTAGCGGCCAATTTGACGAACTTGAGCAAAAACGCTTGGAAAAGCAAGGGGACGACGATGAGTGACGATACTCTGATGTCAAAGTCTGTAAAGACCCTTGATGAGGCGAAAGCCCGTATCAAAGGGATCGATAGGAACAAACTTAAGACAAATAATGAAAAATTGAAGAGTCAGGCGTTGCATAAGTCGAAGCGTTAGAGCTTAAAAACATTGTTACCTATTTATTTAACCCATCTGAAGCAAGATGGTTATTGCCAATTGAAATGGCTCGCTAGGATTCTGTCACATGAGTGGCTTACTCATCCCATTCGGTTTGGATCGCACCACTAATGCGATTATAGAGCCCGAAGACGCCGCTAGAGGACGAGCTTGTAACTCTATTTGCCCTGGCTGCAAGGCGCCACTGTTATCCCGCCACCCAAAAGAACATCGCGTTCATTTTGCCCATGACTCAAAACACCGGGATGCGAAACCAGAAGAAGAGTGTCCTTTTAGTTCGGCGGTGGCGATTGCCATGATGGCTCGCGAACTGGCAGACCGCATAATAGGTAAAAAATTTTTAATCCCCGAGTATGATTACCGTCATCATTTCAACTGTTGTGGTGATGTTAAAGATATCTCAGTTACTACTCAGAAAATCCTTACCGTTGCAGGCGCAAGTAAAAAGCCCGCGTGTGGAGACCAGGTTTTTGATCTGGAGCTTCGCTTTGGAGAAGCGAAGATTTTTATTGATCTGTTTTATAGGGGCAGGCCAATTCAACATATATTAAACGAGGAGGATTTTACTAAAGAAAAGTCCGGTGTGCCGCAATTGATTGTAATAGTTACGATACGGACACTCTGGCGAGATACAAGAAACTGAGATTTTCCGACGCCGTCTTGGCTTTTCTGCTCGAAACAGCCGTTCGACACTGGAGTTTTCATCCAAGGCGGGTACCTATGTCGGCTGACGCAAACGCATCACATCAATGCCGACGGCTAAATGAGCGGAGGAGTGACGACTTTGGTTTAAATGACGAGCTTGGTTTGTTTTTTGAAAGCGAGCGGTATTCAGCACAAATTGAATCAAACATTACCAAAAATATGCCACAACAATTCGCGCCGAAAAGGTACCGATGCGTAATGTGTAAGCAAGAGTGGCTGCAAAAAAGCCGGAGCCCCCATTTGCCCTGAATGTAATACGCATTTATTTTCTATCAGCGATGAGCTTGGGTAGGTCCATGAGTATGACCATTACCTACGAAAGGGCCAGCCGACCTGCGCTGGTGGCTGGGCGACCTTAATTAATTTCTGACCTGTAGGAAGCTGAAATGAGACTTCGATTGCTTTTGCTGTTTTTTACACTGCCGCTGTTTCTGTCCTGCTATGCGGAAACGAACTCGTCCGCCGATCCCATGGCTGATCTTGAGGCAAAGCTTAAATCCTGGGCTTTGACGCACTACGACGACTACCAGCTATGCGAGGTATTTTCGAAAAAAGACAACAAACGGCAGTTTTTCGAAAAAACCATAGGATCTGTTTTGGTAGCTGGGGTAGAGCAACTGGACAGTCGCGAACTTTTCGTTAAGGAGCTTACCGCTACGGTACCGGCGCATATTGGCTTTGCGGTTTTTGATTATAAGGATCAGAAAGCCGCCAAAAAAGCCATGAAAAAATTAAGCCGAAAGGTTTTCTCCAGGAGACCAGGTATTGACGCCGTACATGCTGGCCAATCGGGGCGATATGAATATCCTGGTTTACACCGAATCCGCCGCGGATGAATTTGTTGAAGGCTTTATGGAATCGCTGGCGTTCTAGAATGCTCAGCAAAATGATCTGAAAGGATGACAGGTCCGAGACTATTGGGGGCAGACACGTTGATCTGCCCCGGCACCTGAATCAGTAATTTACCTGATCCTGGGAAAGATCCTGGTCGTTTTCACTCTCCCCACCCTCTGTTTGCTCCGCATTTTCCTCGGCGTTTTCAGCATCGGAATACAGCGGGTTGTCGCGGTTCTTCTCAATACAGGCATCATAAGCATTGGCATAATCCGCCAGGTTCTGCTCTGCTTCGCGGGCGCACATTTCTTCGAGCGAGTAAGCGTCGCTCTGGTAAATATCAATTTGCGCGAAGGCGGTGGAACAGGCTGCGAAAGCAAAACCAAAAATACAACAAGACAGGCTTTTCATTTTTACCTCACCTTTTGTCTAACATGCCAAAAAGGGGAACTTTAATAAAGTTCCCCTTGCGACGGTTTGGATATTAGCAGTAAACGGTATTCGTTTTAAATATTACCGTAACCGATTTGACCGTTGCAATGCATCCACTCGCTGTTGGAACCGCCACAGGAGTTGTTCTGCCAAACGCCGGTGTTATAGCTCTGGTTTTCGGACTGTCGGGTTGAGCCATTTACCTGGATGTAATCGACCTGAACATCGCGGCCACTGGCATCGTTATCAAACTGCACGGTAACGCCGCCGGAGTTGTTGCCGCTCCAGGTGTAGTTGCTCATGTTGGTTGACAGGGTCCAGCTGGCGACAGTGGTGTTATTAACGCGCAGGTTGATGTGCTCGCTGCCGCTGGTGCCACGCGCGCGGACAACGATAGTTTTGGAGCCGCCGCCACCGCTGGAGCTGGAAGAACTGCCGCCACTGCTTCCGCCGCTACTGCTGCCACCGCTGCTTCCGGCGTCCCAAACGGTTACGTTTGAGCTACCGCTGCTTTGGTAACCCTCGGTTGCCAGCACCTGGTAGCTGTGGTTGCCCAGGTTCCACCCTTTGCTTGCCCACGCATTCACATGGTTGGCGAAGGTGATGTTGTTGTTGCTTCCGGTGGATCTTTTCGAAGTACGAACGCTCCAGTATTGATAGAAGGTAGCTGTACCTTGAATGGAAGGCTGGTTGACCCGCTGTGTTCTGTACAGGTCATAGGTACCGCCGTCACTGGAAACCGTACCCACGGATGATGCTCCTGGCGGTCTCCAGCTACCCCAGCTGTCAACAACGTAATATTCCACGAGGGGACTGGTTGTCCAGCCGTAGAGTGTCAGGTATGAGTTGCCGGAGGGGGAATAGCTGCCGGCGTTGTAGCCGATAACCCTGTTGTTTGAGCCGGTGCTCCAGCCTTTACCACCAACGAAGTTGCCGGTGTTGGACCAGGAATAGCTGTAATTACCGCTGGAGCCCAAAGTCATACAGGCGGACCCGCCGCCATCAGTCCAATGGGTAAAATAGAAACCACCATGGGAGCCGGTTTGGTTCGAGCAGTAGGTTTGAGAATTTGCTGTCGCGGCCAGACCCAGCGCGGCAGCACAAATTAATGCCGTCACAACGCCCTTGCCGCCGGTACCTTTTCTAAAACATGGAAACCTCATACAGAGATACCTCTTTTTGTTTTTTGTAAGTTAAAGAACAACAGGGGATGTCGTTCTTCGTCGGATGCCTTATAGAGTGACTTCCTTTTCGTTCTCCCTGATAACCTCTTACGGGGCTTTTGGAGGCTGCGAATCCTGTTAACGCAAACATGCTTGTTCATCAAGCGCCATACTGCTGCTGTTATTATTAATCGCCTGGCACCCGTTCATGTATACGCCGGTATCTATATATTGTCAATTGAACTTTATGCATATTGTCAAAAAAACTATGTAGGATTTTTTATATGCCGGAAAGGATGGGTCTGGTTTTGTAAAAAAGCATTTGCTGATGTATGTTGCAGCGCGAAAAATTATTTTTTGAGAAACGGGGGCCAAAAATATTTCATCGGGTATCATTCCCGCAGCGCCATTTGGCAAAAAAATAAATATTTATTCCGGTTTAAATAATGAGTGTTGGGTTAAAAAAAGCATTTCCTCCCGTCGTTAATTCCAATGCGCGGTTATTGATTCTTGGCTCCATGCCCGGTGAGGCGTCTCTTGCTGCACAGCAATATTACGCGTTCGGTAGAAATTCATTCTGGCGGATTATGGGCGAACTGGCCGGCGCGTCGTCTGATTTATCATACAAACAACGACTCAACAAACTGCAGCAGGCGAACATTGCCTTGTGGGATGTGCTGGAGCAGTGTGAACGAATAGGGAGCCTCGACTCGGCTATTAATGAAGTGACGCTGATCGCCAATGATTTTGAGCGGTTCCTGGATAAGTGGCCGAATATTAAAACCGTTTGTTTTAACGGCAAATCCGTGCAGCGGCTTTTCAGGTTGCATGTGTTGAAGAAACAACGGATTCGCGAAGTGGAGATGCTGGTGCTGCCTTCCACCAGCCCGGCAAATGCGAGCGTTTCTTTCGAGCAGAAGTTGAAAATGTGGCGGCAGGTTTTAAAGAAGGAAGCGTTAATTTGAATACGTTAAGCATAATCAATATCGGGTTCTCTATTGTTGTCGCCGCAATATTTTTCGCGATCTATTTTTTCTTTCTGAAAAACGTCAATAAATCCTGGTTTGCAGTTGGCAGTTGTTTTGCGTTGCTGGCGGGGCTGGGCGGTTTGCAGTTAATGCACCTGCAATATTTTTTGGCCGGGGGAGATCTTCTTAACACGCTCGGTTATCGGGTGGTACTTTTTCTTGTGCCGCCGATGTTTTACTTTTTTGCCCGGTCGGTACTGTTTCCGGAAGTTCGGCCCGGCTGGCTCGACCTGCTGCATCTGGCACCGCTGATATCGGTATTTTACGTTAACAGAAAAGTGGCCGTCCCTTTGGCGTTTCTTATTGGAGCCGGGTATTGCCTTTGGCTGGTCAACATTGTTTACCGTTTGCGCGCTCACCGTAAACGGTTTGGGGTGGAGTTATTCTTTTTTGGCTTGTTCGCGGTTATGGCGCTGATTATTTTAATCCTGGGTTTCTCTGTGTCTTACGTGGATAGTTGGTATTTTTATGCTTTTTACTCCAATGGCATTGGCTTGGCTTTTATTCTTGTTACCGCGTCTTTTATTATCTGGCCGGATCTGCTGACCGAGCTCAGCGAGGTAATGACCCTCAGTTATCGAAACTCGACCCTGAAGAATGTTGATGTTGATGCCTGTACAGCCAAGCTGGAGTCGTTGATGCAGGCCGGGATCTACCAAAACGAAAACCTCAGCCTGGCCATGGTGGCGGACGAGATGGGGCTTTCAAGCCACCAGTTGTCCGAGTTGATCAACACCCGCTTCGGCATGAACTTCTCCCGCTATATTCGCCTGCAACGGGTCGAGGAGGCCAAGCGTTTGTTGAAACGCGATCAAAACGCCTCAATCCTGTCGATCAGTTTGGAGGTGGGGTTTAAGTCCCAGTCCAACTTCTACGCCGCCTTTCGGGAGATTACCGGGCAACCGCCGGGAAATTTCCGTTAATCCGCTTTCCCGGTTCCCCGATTATCATTCAGGAATATCAATAAGTCCTTGATTTACAAGGATGCCATGGATTTTTGTTCCTTTATGATCATTCAGGAATCGAGGGCTTGCCAAAAGACGTATTGTTCCTCCGTCAACGCACATTTTTTACCTTGAGGAGAAGAACAAATGATTGAATCCAGTTATATCGTGTATCTGATAGCGAGTATCGCCATGACCGTCTGGGTCGCCAGCACCCTCAGCAGGAACGGGCTGGTCTTCCTGGTGGACAGCTTTGGCGGTAATGAGCGCCTGGCGCACTCGGTTAACCATATGCTGGTGGTTGGTTTTTACCTGATTAACCTGGGCTACATTCTGATGGCCCTGCAGAGCGATGAGGTTGTCGGATCGCTGAGGGATTCCATTGAATTCCTGAGCAGGAAAATCGGGCTGGTGCTGTTGGTGATCGGGTTTCTGCACTTTGCCAATGTGTTCATTATTGCCAAGTGGCGTAACAGGGCGATTAGGCAGGGAGAAGAAAAATTGGGGATTGGTTGAGGAGGTTCCCGTTCGTCCTTGTTCCCCCTGTAATAAAGTGCCTCTCCCTACCAGGAAGGGGCTCTATTCGCATTTATACAAGGCTTGGAGCCGATCGTTCGCTATGGTAGGGGAAATTCAGTTGGAGGGAAGTATGAAGCAGGTACGATCAGGTTTGCTTATTGGGTTTTTGTTGTCGCTGCTGGCCGGCCCGGTGTCGGCCCTGGATTTAGTGCCGACCAGTTTGAAGCTCGAATCGCTTGGGGATCGCGAGCTTTACTGGTTGCGGAAAGCCGGGAAATATGAAAAATCGGGTTCCGGCGTGATTTTTCACCCGGCCGGGGGCGATGATCTTTATGTGTCGGTGGACGGTAAGGACAAAAACTTCAAATCACCTGTGTTGTTACTGGAGCCGGAGGGCGATTTTGTACTTTCCGCCAGAGTGAGTTTTGATTCGAAGCAGGCATACGATGGGGGAGCGCTTGTCGTGTACAGTGATCCGGGGCGCTGGGCAAAGTATCTGTTTGAAGTCATGGGCTCCGGTGATTACGGCACTGTAATGAATGCCGTAACTGATGGACTGGGCGATGTGGCTTATTATTCGAAGGAAACCACCAACAGTGTGTTTCTGGAAGTGAGGAAAGAAAACGGCGCGTTGGTTTTTTCAAGTTCGCCGGATGGTGAAAATTGGGAACGGGACCGGATAATACCGGCGTCGCGATTTCCGGACTTGAAAGTGGGTTTTGAAGCGCAGTCGCCATCCCGTGAAAATCTTGCCGTTAAATTTGATTCCGTTTCATATCAAGCGTTGAAATAATTCAGGTGCGGACTAACAAAAGTGTTTCTTTCTAATTTGTGGTTAACACCTTTATTCGCGCTTCGGCAGCCCGCCCGATATTATCCACGGCCTTGACAATATATTCCCCGGGCGAACCCGGCCAAAATAGTGTTTCGCCTGCTTTAACCTTGCCGATATATTCCCTGTCCACAAACCAAAAAAGTTCTTCCACGTCGGAGTCCACCACAGCGGAAAAGGGTACTTCCATTTCCGCCGAATTGACGTTGGTTATCGGAATAACATAATTCAAGGCCGGTTGGGGGGAAACAATTCTCGGTGCCCCACCCAAGGTGTTGCGTTCGTCCAGGCTGCAGGAAGCGTCATACGATGGCGGAGTGTTGAGAGATATGCCCGCCTGGCGGAATATGCGCATCAGGTCCGACGGCCAGAATTCGAATACCTTGTATTCCAGGTTCTTTGAATCCAGGTTGCATAATCTTAAGCCGGTGTTTTTATCAATTGGAAGGCGGCGATAAACGGAGGAGACTTTGATGGGCGAAACGCCGGGAATAAACCAGGTGCCGGCGGTGCGTGGGCAATATTTTCCGGGCAGGTCACCGGTGGCGCGGCACATATCGATTTTTTCCAGGTTCATATTGTCGGGGTTGATTTTCTTTTCCAGTTTCCAGTTGCTGTCCTGTTGAATGGCGGTAAATGCATTGAACAGCAACGGCCCCGCGGCGGTGTGACCGACAAACGCTTTGTTGCCCTGGCCATCGAAGTTGCCCACCCAAACCGCCATAACCCAGGGACCGCTGACGCCGACGGCCCATGCGTCGCGAAAGGCCCAGGACGTACCGGTTTTCCACGCCACATCGTATTGCAGTTTTTGCCTGGCGTAATCGGAGTTGGAGGGCGCCTCGATTCCCCTCAGGATATCCAGTGTCATAAAGGCGGCTTCCTCGCTGAATAGTTGCGCCGCTTCTTTATTTTTTTGTGCGCCCGATACAAACGCAAGTTCCTGTAATTTTCCGCGATTGGCCAGGCTGGCATAGAGTTTTACCAGTTCCAGCATGGTGACTTCCGCACCGCCAAGTGTCAGCGCCAGGCCGTAGTGGTTCTTGTCCCGCAATGGCGATACGCCGGCGGTTTGCATCAGTTCGTAAAGACTGGAATCACCCAGCCGCGCTTGTAGTTCAACGGCCGGAACATTGCGGCTCAAAGCCAGTGCTTCTTTCGCCAGCAGTGGACCAAGAAATTTTTTATCGAAATTTTCCGGTGTGAAGGCGGCATAGCGCAACGGCGCGTCCCGCATCATGCTCATCGGGTGGACCAGCCCCTGGTCGAAAGCCAATGCGTAAACAAAAGGTTTTAGTGTCGAGCCGGGGGAGCGCTTGGCGGTAGTGCCATTCACCTGGCCGGCGATGGCGGGATCGTGGAAATCGGCAGACCCGACCATGGCTTCCACTTCCATGGTTTGGTAATTGAGTAAGGCTAATGCGGCGTTGTATATACCCTTGTGTTTGTTTGTCTCAACATACTTTTGCAGAACTTTTTCCAGTGTTAACTGCCGGGTAAGCTGCAGGCTGGTGTTAATTTCATGTTCGCGTCGGGCAGGGTGGTGGTGCGCGAGGTGGTCAATAAAATGTGGCGCATAAAAAGGCAGGTCCTCAAGCCTGCGCACACGTAATGGCATTTCAATAACCGCGCGCCGGGACTGGTATTCCGGTTTTATTTCCAGCCAGCGTTCAAAAAGATTGTGTCGCGCAACGCCCAGGTTCTTGAATCCTGTTTCGCTCGCGGGGTTGCGTTTGTTGGGGTTTTGCGGAATCACGCTCAGTGTCAGCGCTTCGGGAAAGCTCAAATCAGCGGCTTTTTTATCGAAGTAAATCAGGCTCGCCGCGCCGATACCTTCGATATTGCGGCCATATGGCGCGAGGTTTAAATAAGCTTCGAGAATCTCGTCCTTCGAATAATGCCGGGCAAGTTGAATTGCCCGCAGTATTTGCACAAATTTACCGCCCAGTGTGCTGGAGTCAATATGCCAGCGCAAGCGCGCCACCTGCATGGTAATGGTGGAGGCGCCGATTCTTCGGTCGCCGCTGATGTACGTCTGCCAGAAGGCGCGGAAGATGGCCGGAACATCAATTCCCCAATGATCGTAGTAATGCCGGTCTTCGTAAAGCAGCGTTGTTTCGATCAGCAGCGGTGAAATATTTTCTATCGGCTGATACAGGCGATAGCGATCGTCGTCCGCCAGTTCGATGCGCAATAATTTGCCGGAGCTGTCATACCAGGCGCGTGACCAGCTCTGGTATTGTTGCAGCTCCGGCTTCGGGCAGGCCAGCCAGAGAAGGGCGGCAATTACGGTAAATGCCGTGCCGGCAACGGCCGCCCATAAACAACGTTTTTTCATTGCGACGCGGTAACAGTAAACGCACTTGCCACGGTGGATGCGCGGACCGAGCGGTCGTACATGGATTCCGCATGCGTGGGCGGCACGATAAATCTACCGGCAGCGGTCAGTTTGACCTTGTAAGTCAGCTCCCTTACATTCGAGTCAAAGCTGCCGTAGTAAACCACCCGGTCCTCGCGTATATCGACGTAATCCGGTTGCCAGCCGTGAGCGGTGCGGGTCACGCTTTCACGCTCCACTTCGAATCCGCCGGGTAGTAAATCCACTACCGCCACGTTTGTCCGATACTCGCCGTCCAGCGTGCGCACGCGCAGGCGCACCGTCAGTTCCTTGCCCTGCTCAAAGGTGGTAACTTCGTTGCCGTTGCTGTCGAGGAAGGTGCGCACCACTTCCAGGTTTTGTCGCACAGGCTCGGCGGGCGCGCGCTTGTCGTAGCCGGTTTGCACATCGAGATAAAACAGCGGAGCGTTGCCTTCAATTTCGATTTGTTCCGCTTCCACCGGATAAGCGGCCCTGGCAAACGGTTCAAAAACCGTTTGCAGTAGTTTTTCGCTTGCGTTTTCAAGAGAGGCTTTAAAGGTAATATTCTCCGCCGACGCTTGCGGCAGCGCGAGTTCGCTGTAGGCGCCCAGCGCCAGTACGGTGTAGGCTGCCGCGATAGTGTTGTACTCGCCGCGAAATACTTTTTCCGTTAAACCGAGAATATCGTCACCTTTCAATCTTTTTACCCGCTCGGGGAAATGTTTTGCCAGTAAAAAGACGTATTGGCTGTCCTGGGTGAGCACGGAATCGAAATCGGTGTAGGATTTTCGGTCCGTATGGGAAAGACGATAGTTATCGATAAGTTTTTCCGCCATATCGCTGTTTTTCAACAGCGAGTAACTTGCCGCCATATAAGCGGCAGCCAGGTCGGATTGCCAGTTTTCATCGCCAAACTGCTTTTCGAGCGAGTCCTGCAAATCCACCAGTGCGTTGGTGGTTACCATACCCATGCGGGTAAGCAGGTAGATGGCATTGGCGCGCACGCGGGCCTGGTAGATATCGCTCGCCGCGGTGGTCGAATATTCCCGCAGCCAGGCCTGCACACGCTGCAGCATTGACGAAGGCACGGCAAAGCCCTGGTTTTGCGCTTCAATCAAAAAGTGCGCGACGTAAACCGAAGGATACTCGGCGACTTCGCTGCTGCCCGGCCAGAAGTTAAAGCCGCCGTTATTGGTTTGCCGTTCCGCCAGCTTGCTGATCAACTGGGAGAAATGTTGCTGCACATTTTCCACGTGGGGACCGTACGCGGGGTGGGACATCAACCCAACCAGCGGGAATACCTGGCTTACCACCTGTTCGGTACAGCCGTGGGGGAAGTGTTCCAGGTAATTCGTCAGGCCGTCCACCAGGACCAGGGGCGATGCCGAGGCGGAAACATGATTACTTGCCAGTTCGGCATACAGGTCGCGCCGCACTTTCAGGCCCGCATCGCCATCCTTTTCGTAACCGCTGATAAAGCTGCTGCGATAAGGGGTTGCCGGCCGTATACTTAAACTCGCGCCGCGCGATAAGCTTTGGTTCTTATAGGTGGCGGTAAATGTAAGTTCGGCGGCGCCCAGTTTTTCCAGAGTTTTAATGTTGAAAGACGCCTTGCCTTCGCTGCCTTCATCAATTGACAGCGTTGCCGACGAATCGCCGATTACCCGCAAGTGGGGCGAAGCCTCGAGCTGCACGTTAATTTCGGCATTCTCGCCGGAGCCTTCGACGATATTGCTGACGCCGACCACCACTTTAAATTCATCGCCGGGTACAGTGCTGGTCAACACCTGCGGCGAAATAACAAACGGCCCCCGGACCAGCGCGCTTTTTTGCCCGCTTCCCAGTGCTTTTTCCGAAACGGCCACGGCCATTACCCGCACCGTGCCGCTGAAGGTATCCGGCACATCGAAGTTGACCGTGCGTGTTTGCGGGCCGGCTTCGATAATGCCGGACCAGTAAACGGCGGGTTTGTCGGTTTTGCGCTGAAAAGGGTTGAGGTTTTTTGCCGCCAGCGCAAGCTCTTTTCCGTAGGTATCGCCGCCGGCGGCGGAGAGGGCTTTCAGCACATCAAACTCCGGCAAAATCAGGTCCATAATTTGCCAAGTGGTCACACCCAGGGCTTTTTTCTTCAGGTAGAAATTCAGTGGCTTCGGCAAATTGTAATTGGCCACCTGCAGAATGCCTTCGTCCACGGCAAATACCGCTATGCGCGATAGGGTGGAAGTGCTGTACTCAATCGTCATGCTTTCGCCCGGTTTGGTGATTTCCGGTACGTTGAGATCGATATCGATTTGGCGGCTGCTTTTATCCAGGCTGAAATATTCCACCGCGTAACTTAACGGGCTGGAGAAAATTTCCTTCGAATTGATATCCCGAACCAGCGCCACATGCAGATACGCGCCGCCTTCCAGGTGATCGGGAATGCGAATGCGGTGGACGCTGCTTTCGCTGTCGGTATTAAACCACTTCCAGGTTTCGACTTTATCGGTTTCAATGGTAATCAGGCCGGCGCCGAGATAGGGCGCGCGGATGCTGAGTTCGATTTCCTCGCCCGGCTTGTAATCGCTCTTGTTGAGCTTTAGCTGTAATTCCGCATTTTTGTCGAGCTTGCCCGCCAGGTTGCCGTGCCCGACCACGGAATACCGTACCCGTGCCACCTTAAGGCCCTGTTCGTCCACCAGCTCGATGGCAAAATCGCCGGGCGCGGATGTATCCAGTTTCAGCGTTTGCCCTTCGAGCGGGATATTGAAATCTTCCGTGCGGATAACTTTTTCCCGCTCCACGCTTTGGTACTGGTAGGTGCCGTTAGGTTGTTTTACCAGTGTCGATACCTGCTGAATCTCCAACCGGCGCAGTTGCAAATTTTCCCGTGCAATTTTGTTCAGTTCGTTATCGATCGCAATAAATTCCAGTGAGCGGTCGCGATCGAGATTGATGTAATTCAAGTCGCCATCGGCCTTGACGCCAACCAGACTTTGCAGTGGCGAAATTAAAATGCTGTTGTGGCTGGTTACGCTGCGACCGCCGGCCTGGTCGAAGCCTTCCACTGTTACGTCCAGTCGATAGGTGCCGCCTTTAAATCGGGCGAGATCGAGATTGTAAGTTGCCTTGCCTTCATTGTTTGTGCGCAGGGGCGGGAGTTCTTCATCGATGGTAAGTCGATTCTCTTCCGACTCCCCGTAGGGATCTTTAAAGCTCCAGGGTTGATACTGCGGGAACGCAAACGTGGCGGGGCGCACTCGCATGGTCGCTTCGAGTTTTCTGTCCTGGGCCGGCAAACCGAACAGGTTTTCCAGGCCGACTTGTAATTCCAGGCCGGGCTTGCTCGACCAGCCGTTCGGTTTGACATTGACGAAGCGGCTGTTGATTTTCAGGGTGTCCGGCTGGAATTCCTCCAGGCTGAATTCCGTCGACCCCAATTCCCTGTAACGATTTCTATCCTGGATCAGGTAGATTGCGGCGCGGTATGCGCCGGTATCGAAAATCGTGTCTGTTTCAAACTGTACGTCCAGGAATCCGAATTTCGGCAGCATCACTTTTTGTGATTTTATTTTGTTGCCGCGCGGGCCGAAAATTCGCCATTCCAGCGGCACGCCTTCCACATTGCCCAGGTCCGCGTTTTTGACGATAAAACCGAGTTCCACGTTATCGCCCGGGCGGTAAATGCCGCGTGATGAGAATCCGTAGGCTTTTAACTGGACATCCTGATTTGCCCAACTGTACTCGCCGCCGATATCGAAGCGCGACAATTGCAGTTGCCGGGTTGCACGGTTGTAGGGAATAAAAGAGGTGTCGTCGCCGGACCTGATGGTATAAACCACAGGTGTGTCTTCGTCGCGACTATTGTTGAAAGCAGGAAAGCCGGCGTGGCCATCACTACCGGTTTGCTGCGTTAATAGCGGCAGACCGTTTTTTCCCAACAGCGCCACCTCGGCATTGGCCACCGGCTGGCCGGTGTGAACGGACTGGACGAATATTTCGTGGCTGCCGTTGGCATTGCTTTTTAGCACCACGCCCAGGTCCGTTATCATAATCAGGCGTTTGTCCTGCGCGCCGTAGAGTGGTCGATTATTCTTTTTGTCCCAGGCTTCGACGTTGACGAAAAACAAACCTGTATTATCGTCATTGGCATTCAGCCATGGACTTAAATCCATGGAGGAATAATTGGCTTCCTTCGGATGCTTCATCGCAAGATCGACAATGGTTTCCGAAAATTCCGCCAGGTTTTGTTCGTTGAAACTCCAGTTGGAAAAATTGGGGCTACTGATGTCGCCGTAACTTTGAGTGATAAGGTGGTTGAGTTGACCGTCGAGAACGCGGCCAATGGAATATTTCAGGGCCGGTACGCCACGCGTCAGCACTCGCAATTGGTGACTGCCGGAGAAAGTCAGCACCGAGCCTTCGCCCGCTATTTTGACTTCCCGTGGATATTCCGGTGTATGCAACAGGACATCCGTCGGCGTTTTGCGCACAAATTGGTTGATGCTGCGCAGGCCGCCATCGATTTTTACATACAGGCCACGGTTGACGGGAACGTTGAGCTTAAATGAATAGCGCGGGGAATAATCCCGTTCGTTTGGAATCGGGTTCAGCTCTACTTTTTTGCTTGCCTGCAAGACATTGTTGTCAACCTGGGCAACGCTGTTCCAGTACGTTTTTTTATTCTTGTAGGTGTCGGGCAACAAATATACGTTGAGTTTGGAAAGCAATTCCTCTTCGTTGATTTCGTCTGTAAACACCAGGCTCAGTACCTGTTCGGGCTCATCGCTTTCGTTGCGTACAATCTGGACGCCGCTGTCTTCCAGCTTCAAATAGCTGCTGATATCGGGAATCACCACCCGACCTGTTACCTTCCGGGCAAGCCCTTCACCACCCAGTGACGATTTCACGCCTTCGGATATTGTCAAATGCATGTAATTGGTATTTTCCGGTAGTTCCACCGGTTCGGATTGCAGGTAAGCCTGCCGCGATGTAGGGCTGTAGTTCAATGAAAATTGAAAGGGTACCGGTTCGGTGCCGACCGAAGAATCGGACGGCCGCATTGCCAGTGTAATGCTTTCTTTCAGGCTTTGCGGGTCAACCGGGTGGGTAAAGTTGATGGTGGAGATAACCCTTCGGACGGAAGTCTCCTGAGGATCCTGGTAAAACTCGATACTTTGAATATTTGCCTGCAGCGGAGGAGTGACGAAGTTAAACGTATTGCTCGCCAGTTCGGCTTCGGGGGCGAAGATCGATTTGTCCACCGTTATAGTGTATTCGGTGGCGGCGGGCCAGTCGGTTTCGGGCTTGAATTCCAAGGTGTTCTCGCCTGTCCAGCGCCATTCGCCGGGCTTTGCGGGTGAAAGTCGCACGCCTTCCTTAATGACTTTGCCAATCAGGTCCAGTCGGGCAGGGGACGTGACAGCCCTGGGCTGTTCACGCTGCTCGCGATTCGCCCCGTCCCTGTACGTGAACACCATTACCAGGCTGTTGGGCTCGGCGCCTACATGGTCCGCGGCAGGTTCAGGTGCGTACATTTCCGCTTCCAACAGCCAGGGTTTCGGCAGATTGGTGTAATAAATCCAGCCGATGGCAGCAGCCAGCAACAGGGCCGGGACCACCCAAAACGCCAGGGGGGACTTATGGCGGAGGTGATTCAGCCGATTCAGCCAGGCAGGCGCGGACCAACTCACACGGCCAAACACCGTGCAAAGAAAATTCTTCAACAATTTCATACAGTTGCCTTGTTTTGTTAATATTTTTCTTGGTGTGTGGCCGCTGCCGGGAGGCTTTGAGGTCAGTATCGCTCAAAGGTGGATGGCGTACTGTAAATTTATTATAGGTGGCTAATTAAAACAGAGGACTCCGCGATTGGCAAATCCCTGCCGGCGGTGGCTTCAACTCAACATCCTCTTCCGGGCACGGAGGTTCCGGAACGGAAATCTCTTTCGATGCCTGATTTTTAAACCCGTTGAATAAGAAAAAATTAACCTGTCTGTGTAAAATTTACAGAAATTTTTTCCTCCAGGAACGGGACTGGTATTCAATATAAATACGAGGACGCAATCCGGAAAATTGGTTTGGCAGTCAGTACATTGGAAAAATAGCTGCTCCTGAAACCGGAGTCGGATGTGCGGTATGCTTTGACAGCCACTGAAAAATGACCAGGCCGCACTTGGTTGTTCGCTGGCATAAAGTTTTTGCGACGCCACATGTCGTCGAAAGTTGTCAAAAACAAATTTGGATTTTTAAAATTGAATTACCTGAACTTATACCGGTGGTATCGGGTCAAAACAGGATTCTTATTTTAAAGTTATAAACCCTACAAATAGGGCAGTGTGTCAAACTCGCACGTGTTTTGCTTTATCCAGCCCTCCGAGGCGGCTCCCTTGGTCTCCATTTGATCCTCATAAAGACTGGCGCAATATGATTTATTGGTTCACCCTGTTGGCGTGATTCTCTTCACAGAATCACTGGTTCGATAGAAGTGCTGTTGCGTTTTTGATCCTTTGGTATAACACTCACTTAATTAGGGCAAATAGGCTCTCCGACAACCCGACAGTGTCGGCCGGGCCTACATTCTCGAGGCAACTATAGCTATGAAAATCGACCCCATTACCCTAAAAATGTTGCTGGAAAGCATGAACGAAGGTATTCGGGAAATGCATCTTCTTTTGCGCGGCCCCGTTACCCCTGAAACGCTGAAGGCGTTGGCGCGCGTTGCGCATAAGCTGAAAGGGGAAGCGACGGTTGTCGGGCTGGCGAATTTAACCCGTCTCATTACCGATCTCGAAGATTCCCTGGAACGTTTGCATGGGGTGAGAAACCTGGAAAACGGACACGTGCGAGCTATCGTGCTTCATTTAAAAAGTATCGTAAATATATGTGAACGGGTTCGAAAAAAATCCTTGCACATTAGAAAGAATGGGCCCGCGAAACGAGTTCCGGCAATAAACAAGACCGGTGGCGTGATGGCGACACTACACATTCTGGCGCAGAATGTTGGACGAAGCTGTGGCAAGCAGGTCTCCCTGAACCTGAATAAATTTGATATCGCCAATATTCCTCCCAAAATGCAAATCAAGGTGCAGGATATCGTTATTCAGTTAATCCGCAACGCTATCACTCATGGAATTGAATCGCCTGAACAGCGGGAACGACTGGGCAAGATAACGGAGGGCAGGGTATGGGTGATAACCAAGCGCAGTAAGAATTCCTTTCTGGTTGCCGTGCGTGATAATGGTCGGGGAATTGATCTGGAGGCGATCAGAAAGAGATTGGTTGTGAAGTACAACTACAACGTTCCCCTTGTGGCGAGAATGCCGAAGGAAGCTTTGGTGCAGTCGCTTTTTCTGCCCGGTTTTACCACCTTGACTAACCGACAGCAGCATGCGGGGCGTGGAGTTGGCCTCGACCTGGTACGGGACCACGCAAAATCCCTGGGTGGAAGGGTGGAAGTGAGTTATAAGGAAGATCAATATACCCAGTTCATTGTTCAAATTCCGATGGCTTCAGTCTCGAATGTGACGGCCCTGCCAGTGCGACCGGTAACCAAGCCCGCGGTAAGGAATGAGCGCGCGGCGTTGAATGCGCGACGGGCTTGACCCCACCCCAGCCCTCCCCTTGTCAGGGGAGGGAGTTGACCCCCCACCCCAGCCCTCCCCTTGTCAGGGGAGGGAGTTTACCCCCCACCCCAGCCCTCCCCTTGTCAGGGGAGGGAGTTTACCCCCACCCCAACCCTCCCCCTGTCAGGGGAGGGAGTTGATCGTGTCGCTGGGTGGGGGCGTTGCTATTGGCACAGGTCAGTTCCTCCCCCTGATAAGGGGGAGGTTAGGAGGGGGTATATTTGATATCATGCCAATTCTAAAATGCACGAACCAAAGGACTTTTAAGATGCAAAGGAAGACCCGCGCGCAGGTGCACGAACCCCAAGAAGAGATTTTCAACAACCCAAAACATACTCATCTCCGCCGCCAGCTCCGCAAAAACCAAACCGAGCCGGAACGCCGCCTCTGGGCTAAAATCCGTAACCGCCAGCTAGGCGTAAAATTCCGCCGTCAGCATGGAATAGGCAACTACATAGTGGATTTTTATTGTCCGGAATGTAAGCTTGTCATAGAACTTGATGGAGATAGCCATTTTTCTCCAGTTTCCTTGGAGAGCGATGGTGTTCGAGACAAGTTCCTGGGCGAATTAAACCTTCGGGTCCTGCGTTTTACCAACCGCGAAGTTACAGGGAACCTGAACTCAGTGTTAACCGCTATTTTCCAGTACATTAAACTGGATACGTTAAAAACGAAAAATGAATAATGTTTACCAGAAAATGCGTGCCGATGGACGCAAATATATTATTCGTCAACGTGTAGGCTAATCCATATATCGCACCGGCCAGCGCGTAAACAACAAGTAGCTCCATCGAGGAAATGGAATGAACCGCTACAAACAATAACGTTGCTACCGCCAACGGAACTCCCTTTCGAATGATATCCCGCTCCGTGTACTTTGAAATAAATAAAACCAATTGCGATTGAAAGATCAAACGCATAAAGGCCTCTTCGGATACACAGGTAACCAGCGGGTTAACCAGGCCGAAAAGTGCTACATAGTGCACCGGCTTGGAATGAAGCTCCAAATCCAATATAAAAAAAGCTGCGAAAAGTATGGTAAGCGCAAGCGCGAATACCGTAAGTACGGTTGCGGCCGGCGATGTAATATGAACTTTGCCGGGAATCCTGATCACAGGCAGTAGTAAAAAAAGGATCAGATAGCCGGCCAGTAATTTGCTGGTGTTAACATGCAGATTGAAAGGCTTGCCACCTTCATACAGGGCTTCGGCGCCAAAGAGCAAGGGATAATGGAAACTATCCGGACGATAGATGCCGAGGAATAATCCAACGATTACGACCAGTATCCACGCGGGAATCATTGAACTTTGGGTGTTTCGCCCGAGCAGGTATCGATAAAACAGCAATAAAAAAACCAATATCGGGATCAACAGCCAGTTCAATACCGGAATATAGCCGGGAATTACCAAAAGCGTGGCGAAAACGATGGCCAGGACTGGAAACCAGGAAGGAGTAATAAGTTTTTTCCCCATGTGCGTTCCGGTAGTCACACTATTTAAAAGTTGCGTAAGCGGGGAAAACCCTATTCTATTCCAGGTGGCGATTGCAAGGATGAAACGTTAAAACATCAAACTGCTATTGGCAGCCTCGGTGGTCGGTTTGGTTTGATGGGTTTATCACCGGAATGGTTGTTCGTGAGATAGCGTAGAATTGCGTCGGTCAGTCTTTTTCCGCCGCCGGGAATGCCCTTGTTGCCGAACAGGCGGTTGAATTCAAGCAGGTAGGGCCGGTCGCCCACCATGGCGATATCAAAACCCGCATGGTTAATGTCGAACGTTTTCGCCAGTTGAAGGGCAAGCTCCACCGATTCACAGGGAATATTGTCGAAGCTCACTTGTCCACCACGTGACACGTTGGTGTGAAAACTGTAGTCCGACTGGTGCCGCCAGTAGGCGGTAATCACTTCGTCGCCAACGATAACGATTCGCAGGTCCTTGTCGATGGGCAGGTATTCCTGAACATAGATGATGTCCGTTCGCGCAAGATAAGCGCGCCAGTCCTCACGCGAATCTATTAACCAGACCCCTTCACCCTGGCTGGCTTTGGGCAGTTTGGCCACAAAGGGCGGATCCATCAGCTGCCAGACGCGCTCTGCATTCTCGCCGGTGTTGGACTCTATTACCGTTGCGGGAAGACAGCGCGGCGCCACCACCTGGCAGGCACGGGTCATTTCAATTTTATTGTGGCCAATTCGGTAGCTGGACTCGCTGGGAAACACCTGGCAACCCAGGCCATAAACCAAGGCGTTGAGCTGCCAGTATTCCGGAAACAGCACCCAGTCCGCCTGGCGTAGCTGCTCGGCAAAATTCAGTGGGTGTTTCAGGTAGTCTTCCGGTTTGATGTAGGTGGTATCGGGCAGGCCGAGAGTTCGGAAAAGGTTAAACGAGATCAGATGCATAGGACTTGCGGTAACAAAAAAGACGGCGAATTTTGCGGTAAACCGGAAGAAAAACGCAAGTAAAAAAAACGGGGGAAGGATTATGCGGAGCTGGCTGACTCCGCATATCCCTCTGTCGATCCGGCGGCATAAAAGAATAGCAGAGCCAGGCCGCTCAGGACGGTAAATCCCGCGACAAATGGCAGCAGCGTCCCGTCATAAAGCTGGCCGACAATCGTGCCCGCGGTCATTGAAATAATTGATGAAGTTGAGCCCACGATAGCGGATGCAATCCCGGCGATATGCCCCATGGGTTCCATGGCCAGGGCATTGATATTGCCAAACACCAGGCCGAAGCAAAAAAACTGTATTGTGGCGAATGCGATAAAAAGCCAGAGTTGCGGTGCCAGATACAACTGGCTGACCAGGAACAACCCGGACGTTGCAACGATGACCGTTAAGGCCCTGCCACAAAGAGGGCGCATGCCGTAGCGTTCCACCAGGCGGGAGTTGACCAGGGAAGAAACGCCCAGTGTCATTGCCAATCCGCCGAAGTACACGGCAAACCAGTCGCCCACGTGAAAAAGCTCATGAAAAATTTGCAGGCAGGAGGTCAGGTAACCGATCAGGCTGCCAAAGGCAAAGCCGGCGCTAATAATATAACCGCGTGTTGCGCGGTGCCCCAGCACCTCTTTTGCCCCGCTGATGATGTTATCCAGGGAAAACGGAATACGACGGCTGGCGGGAAGGGTTTCCGGCAGGCGCAGGGCGGCCCAGAACAAAACAGTGATGGAATACACCAGGTAGAGCACGAAAATGTATCGCCACGGCGCGATAAAAAGAACCAGTTGCCCCAGGGTCGGTGCAATAACCGGCACCATAATAAAAATCATGATCACCAGGGACATGGTTTTGGCCATGGCACTGCCCGAGTATCGATCGCGCACAATGGACAAGGTAGAGACATGGGGCCCGGCCACTCCGAGTCCCTGGATAAAGCGTCCGATAATCAGCGCGTTCATGGATTCCGCGAAAAAACAGAGCGCGGTACCTGCCAGGTAGACCATCAGGCTGCCGTAGAGTAACCGCTTGCGGCCGAGGGCGTCGGAAAGAGGGCCGCATATCAATTGGCCGATGGCCATCCCGGCAAAAATCGCACTGATTACCAGCTGTGCCTGGTTGGGGTGGCTGGCGTTGAGGTCGTTTCCGATAACAGTCAGTGCCGGCAACATGGCATCGATGGAAATCGCCACAATGGACATACAGGCTGCCATCAGAGCGATAAATTCCACATTGCTTACGGGGCTTCGGCTTGGGGTACTGCTCATATTCTGATCCGGGGTCAAAGTCAAAGGGTCATAAGGTATCATTTTTGGCGAAATGCCATAAGTGGTCGATCAATTAACAGTAAAATCGACACTTACGAACTGGAAAGGTGATCGAGTGAAAATTGCGCTGGCGTCCGATGTACATTTTGAGTTTCACAAGAATCAGCCGGACTGGGTGCCGGAAATCGCGCGCGGCTGTGACGTTATTGTTTTGGCGGGGGATATCTCGGTGGGAAGCAAAACCCTTGAGGCGGTGGAAAGAATAAATCGCGCTCACCCCGAGTCCACCATTGTCTGGGTTGCGGGCAACCACGAATTCTATCGATGTGATGTGGACAGCCAGATTAACAAATTTGTCGAAGCCAACATGTCTTGCGATCGCATGCATTACCTCGAAAACAGCAAGGTTGAAATAAAAGGAATGACTTTCCTGGGGTGCACGCTCTGGACTGGTTTTGACGGTCTCGGCGAAGCGGATTTGCCTTACGCGATGCGGGCCACCCAGGAGGCTATCAGCGATTTCACGCTTATACAAAACGGCATTGCCCAGGCGCCTTTCACACCAGAGGATGCGACTGAACGATATTGGAAAAGCCGCGCCTGGCTGAAGAGAGAACTTAGCCAACTGGATGCGACGCGGACGGTGGTCGTGACTCATTTTCCGCCGTGCCGCGAAGCCCGGAATGTGTATTTTGAAGAGAGCCTGCTCAGCGCCTATTTCCAGGCGAATTGCCGTGACCTTATTGAGAAATACCAGCCGGCGGTGTGGTGTTACGGCCACAATCACTACAGCGACGGGTTCCGCATCGGAAAAACGCAAGTGATAAGCAATCAGTTGGGTTATCCCGGCGAGCGGTTTGATACCCGCTATGACCCGGATAAAATAATCAAACTCCCCTCGTGACGGTTAAAGAAAGGTAATCAGAAAAATCCTTTTTTACGGTTTTTCTTTTGTTCTTCCGCGTAGGCGCGCATTTCGATCAACTTCTTGTGATCCGGTACGTGTTTCAGGCCGCGCTCCACCCACACATTGACATCATCCCAATCCTTGCCGTCAATTTCGTTCTGGGCGAGAAATACATAGCCGTCCGCTATTTTTTTACCGAGGGCGGGCAGGTCGGGATGACCGGGGGAGAGTTGTTCGATACGCCGGTAAATTTTATCCGCGCCGTCGGCCCGTTGCGCGGTGAGGTAGCGTTCCGCTCGGTCATATAATTCGCTGATGCGTTGCACTTGTTTGCGATTGACTGCCACTTGTCTTTCGGCGCGGGCGAGCGCGGATTCCAGTTGGCTGAGTTGGTCGGCACGGGCATCGATTGCGCGCAAATTCCGCATATCATTTTGCGCCTTGTCGATTTGGAGGGCATCCAGTGCCCGGTTCGCGCGGTCGGCCAGTGCCTGCTTGACCTGTTCCACGCCTTGCCTTGCTCTGCGGTTGTTGTTGTCAATATCCAGTGCGTTGCGATAATTTTCGATCGCACTGTCGCCGCCTTCCATATAGTCACCCCGGCCAAACGCCGCATCCGCCTTTTGCAAATAGCGATCGAGCCGGTTTTGTTTTTGTTGCTGGTTTTGTTTTGAATTGATGGTGCTTTGCAGCGCGGCGATGGACGCGTTTAATTCACTGTTTTTTAAAACATCGCCAATATTTTTCGCCGATACAAGTTGTTCTTCGGCATCGATATGGTTGCCTTCGTCAATTGCTTTTTTGGCTGCGGCGATACGTGTTTCAGCTATCGCGGATAATTCATTCCTTGCAGTGATATTGTCGCTGTCCAGCGCCAGGATGCGGTTCAGGTGCGCCACCGTCTGTTCTATATCACCCGCGCTTTTTGCCTGGTTTGCCGCCATAAACAGCTGAGACAATTGTTGCTCCCGCTTTTGCCTGGTTTCCTTCTGGTTTTGCTCCACTTTCGCAATGTCGGGGTGTTCGGGCGAAACGGTTTTTGCCTGGGTAATATATTGCTGGAATAACGCCCGGTCCCCGTTGTTCGCGGCTTCTTGCGCGGCATCCAGCAGTGCCTGGGCAATGGTGTTCAAACCGTCGACAGCCGCGCGATGCCCCGGCGCCATGGCCAATACCGCGAGATATTTTTCATAGGCGTTATTACCCAACGGTGTGGACAGGCGGCCTGTGGCCATATCCTGGCGGGCATTTTCCAACAATTGGTTTACCCGCATTTGTTGCTCTGGCGTAAGTGTGTTTTCCGTGTCGGATTTGATACCGGCAAACGCTTCGGTACCCGGGTGGCCACCAAATTGTTTGCTGTACCAGAATCCCAGCGCGGCCAGCAACAGTACCGATAAAATTACCGTGAGCCCGCGCCGGCGAGGGTGAATCACAACGCCGGTAATGTCGTTAATACGGCGAAGCATGTGGCGGATGGAAGCGGGTGCGCGGGAAATATAATCGCCGTGCAATACTTCCGTTTTGGCGAGAGTTTCCGCCGTGCCGCCGGGCTGGGTTGTTGGGCGCGCCAACGTTTCCCGCGTGGGCTCCCATTTATGCGATTGATTGACCGTGGTAGCTTTTTCATGGACCGATGAGGAGGGCGGACGCGGGGCGAGCCGCGTTTTATCGGCAATCACGGTCGGCGTGAGCGAGCGCGGAACGTTTTCCAATTCCTCGCGCAGAGCCTCGACCAAGTGCGCGCCGGTGGCGAAGCGATCTTCCGCGTTCTTTGCCAGCGCCCGGTTAAAGAAATTCTGTAGCGGGGCCAAGTCCCCTTCAAGGGTGGGAACCGGTTCGGTGATATGCTTGATCGCGATACTGATGGTCGAATCGCCCACATAGGGCAATTCGCCAGTCAGCATCTGGTAGGCGATGACCGCCACACTGTACAAATCCGCGCGTCCGTCCAGGTCCAGGCCCTTGGCCTGTTCGGGACTCATATAATTGGGTGTGCCCACCATGCTGCCGGCGGCGGTCATATTGGTTTCGGAATGGATGGCCCGGGCGATGCCAAAATCCGATACCACCAGTGATCCCTCCCCGCGGAAGAGAATGTTAGCCGGCTTGATGTCCCGGTGGATATAGCCTTGCCCGTGGGCATAATCCAGCGCCTGGGTGAGTTGTTCGAGAATATTCAGTATCTGCTCGTGGCTCAGGGGTTGACGGCGTTTTTCCAGCAGGTCGCCACCGTCCACATATTCCATTGAGAGAAAGAGCTGCTTTTCGTGCTGGTCAACATCGAAAATTTGCACGATATGTGGGTGATTGAGTTTGGCGGCGATGCGGGCTTCGCGTACAAAGCGATCGCAAAAGGTGGAATCGCGGGAGAATTGTTCCAGCATGACCTTGAGGGCCACATCCCGTTCCAGCCGCAGGTGGCGGGCGCGATACACCTCGGCCATGCCGCCATGGCCAACTCGCTCAAGGACCTCGTAACCGGGAATATGAAGGTTCATGCTGCTCTTAAATGGATTGTAATAACCGTTATTCTAGGCGATTCCCGGGGCTGGCTCGAATGGCACTTCTTTAAGCAAAAATTCTTTATATACCGTGCCAACGAAGCCGGTCGATCCGGTGGGGCCGGAAACGCGCCGTAAACCCATCCTTGGGGGCTCGGACAACTTGCTTCGCTTAACGCTCCTGCGTCGCTTGCAAGACCGGAGCTTGTCGTCCGTGACAAACTCATAAACCGGCAAAAAGCCACGCTTTTTGTCTTTCCGGCTTACCCATGTTGCCGAAGGTTTCTGGAGAGCCCCCACCGGGCCAACCTACCATAATCTGTTTAAGCAAAAAAAGCTAAGTAAGTGCCATTCGAGGCTGGCCCCGATGTGTAATAAGGAATCGACTTTCCGGCTATTCTGCGAAATCGCTTAAACCCAGTCAAACGGCAATGTTGAATATTCGATATTTCCGGGCAAAGGATTGGAGTAGGCTACAATCCGCCAGCTAACCCGGGGAGGCGGTTATGACAAGAAGCATGCCTGTGACTTTGTTAACGCGTGCGTTACCTGTGTTTGCGATGTTCGTCCTGGCAGCCTGTGGCGGCGGTTCCGGTTCAGAGAACGGCCAGGCACACGGCAGCAGGATAATGGCCGGTCGGGACAGGTTTCCATCACCGCCGGTATGGAGCAGACGCTTTCTTTTACCGTATCCGGAGTGATTGCCTCGGAGGATTTGTCGGGGAATGTGACGGTGAATACCCAGGCGGCGTTTGTGCGGAATTTTACCGACGCCTATCCGCACCGGGGAGCTTTATTGATTGAAGGCGCGGGTGGTTCCAGTGTGCTGTTTACCGTGCTGGACAATGCCAACGTACAGTTTGAAGTGGATGCGAATGGTGACGGTAGTATTGATGAAATCATTACGACCATCTGGCAGGAAGCGCTGCCGGATTTTTATTAGTCGTTCCACTTTGTCTTGAGGTCCAGGGATAGCTTGGAACCTTGGGGGCTTTTCCTGGATGCCGCTGTGCGAACATGACGCTGTAAGAGAAATTGAGGCGTCAGCACTTTCACTGGTTTGGGAGCGTTGCGGGACGTGAGGCAAGAAGGTGACAAAGTAGGATTAGTTAAATCCTCGGGCGTGTGATTTCCTCGCCGGAAATATCCCACTGAAGTTTGTAGGCGAACGCAATAATGTGCGCAATGGCGATATAAAGCGATTCAGGGATGGAATCCCCCAGTTCCAGTTGCGCGAGCAGTTCCACCAACGGGGCGTTGTCGCACAGCGGCACGCCCGCTTCATCGGCAATCCGGATAATTTCTTCCGCCTCCTTGCCCACCCCCTTTGCGGTCACCACCGGGGCCTGGTTGCCGTCGTAAAACAGCGCAATGGCTTTTTGCAGATCGCTGTCGCTGATTTGACTCATGTCGTAATGTCCACCAGAGTTTGTTTGATACCGGTAGGGCGTTTTGGCGGCTCGCCTTCCAGGCAGCGCAATTCCTCCACATCAATGCCGTTTTGTTTCAGTTTTTCCTTCAGTTCGTCGAGTTTTTGCCGGGCGCTGTTGCGGGTATTGGTGTTCTCGGCCCAAAAATGGGTTTTTACCTTGTTGTCGATAACATTGATTTCGCTGGCGAACCAGCCGAGATCGTCGAGATCGAATTCCATAAACACCTGCCAGCGCCGGCTTTTCTTCCGCGAATTGTCTTTTTTGTCTTTCTTTTCGTCTTCCCCGGATTTTTCCTTAACGGGCCTTTCCTGAAGGTGAATAAACAGCGGAAAAATGTTCTCGTTAATTTTTACCGGAATTTCAAATGTGCCGCCGGTGGGGGCCGTCAGGTTATCCGCAGCAGCGTGATTCAATTGTTGTAACTGTTGGGTTTGTATGCGCGCAAGGCTCGTTGCCACCTGGGTTTTGAGCAGTGCCGCCAACTGTTGCTGGTTTTGGGCAGGGTCCTGCCTGGCCTTTAATCCCCGGCCAAGTTGATTAAACAGTACCGTAAACAGCGAAAATAAATCCGGCGCGGGACTTTTTAAGGTCGTTCCTGTCGCCGGGTGTGGTTGTGGCGGCTGAGCGAGCTCTTTTACCAGGGACAACAGCAGCGCTTTCTGGTCTCGCTCGATTAGTGGTTGAATGTTTTTGTCGGCTAGCGCGGGTGACGTTTCGGCGGTTTTTGCTTCTGTCCCCGGCGAAGCGCTTGCGGATGTTCCCGCGCGCGGCGCGTTGCGTACCACTTGTGCCAGCGTGGATTCAAAATAATGGCCGCTGCCTTTCAATACCTGTTGTAACACTTCCGGTTTTTGCAACTGCTCCGGCGCCAGCGGTTTCTGGTTCAGCTGCGCCAGCGCCTTCCAGGCCGGTTCGGGCAGAAGGGCGGGTTTGGTGGTGTCCGGGACGGTCTTCGTCAGGTCGACCAGTTTGGCTATGGTTTTGAACAGTTCGACAGACGAATTGTCGTGCGGCAGGTAGCGGCGTAGCCCTTGGGCAATCAGCTCCGCGGCTTCGCGACTTGCAAAATGGTTTGCCGGTTGAATGGACGCGTTTTTCGCCGCTGCCACGGCGCCCGGCTCGGTTATTTTTGCTTGCGCGCTTGTCGCGGGCGGGTCGAGTAGCAGCAACTGTCCGTCCGCCCGCACCTGGACCTGTATCTGCTGGCCGGCGGTGAGCGGGCGGTTGGTGTAGATCAGGTGGGTATTCTGCAACAGCTTTAGATCGGCCAATAACAGCTTGGGGCTGGTCAGCAGTTCCAGTTTGGCCAGGTTTGCCAATGCCTGGCGGGCCGAGCTAATAGAGGAGGGAGCTGTACCGGCCGATTTGGTGGCCGAGGACGGAAGGTTGCCCGCTTGTGCCGGTGGATTTTGGGCTGACTTTAACTGGCCCAGCTCCTGGTTGAAACGCTCCAGCAGTGTTTGTTTTTGTGTTGCGGAAATATCGATCACCCGTTCGACCGTGGCCGCCAGCCGGGTGCCCGGTTTTGCCTGGCTTACATCGGTAACTTCGACTGGCGCCTCCGGCTGGGCCTGGGACGGGCGGCCAAGCAGGCTGTTGAGCAGGGACGAGATTTCCATAGGGTTCGTTTATTAAATAGCGTTACTCTCAGGATAGCGGCACATGGGCTAAAAGATGTAGTAATTGATTCCAGTACTTTATTGCCGGGTCGGGCGCCTTGGTTATAATGCCGGTTTCTATTTTGGGGTCCTGTTTTGCCATTTTCCTGCCTGTCCTTACAAAACCTGCATTGCGAGCGCGATGAAAGGGTGCTGTTTACCGGCCTCAGCGCCGAGTTCGATGGGGGAACCGTGGTACAGGTGGCGGGGCCAAACGGGGCGGGCAAGACTACCTTACTCAAGATTCTCACCGGCCTGGCCGGCGCTTATGAAGGGCAGGTTCAGTGGCGCGGCAGAACTATCGGTGGATGGGCCGCCTATGATTTCTATTCGTCGCTTTTATATTTTGGTCACCTGCCGGGAATTAAGAGTTCACTGACAGCCCGGGAAAACCTGCGCTGGTACTTTGGCCTGAACGGTGCCAAGAACCCAAACGGGCAGGGCGGGCTGACCGAGTCCATGCTGGACAGCGCCCTTGAGCGGGTGGGTCTCGGTGGTTATGAGGAGGTTCCGTGCCACCAGATGTCCGCTGGACAGCAGCGCCGTGTGGGTTTGGCGCGTCTGTATTGTTCGAAGGCACCCCTGTGGGTATTGGACGAGCCCTTTACCGCTATCGACAAAAAGGGTGTGGAATCCATTGAGCAACTGATTCGCTGCCACGCGGACGCGGGTGGACTGGTAATACTTACGACGCACCAGCCCCTGGCTATCACCGGCGTCATGACGCTTGACCTTGGCGCCTATTCCGGCAAGAACGATGCCTCGGGGAGAAGCGATGCGGAGCGGCACCAATGAGCGGCGAGATGGTCATACCGATGCCGGGTGTTGCAGCCGCCTTCTGGCAGAGCCTGAAACGGGAGCTTTTAATCGGGTTTCGCAACCGAAGTGAATTGGCAAATCCGCTTATTTTCTTCTTCAGTATCGTTATATTCATTCCGCTGGGAATCAGCCCGGACCCGAAAATCCTCGCGGGTCTGGCGCCGGGAATGATCTGGATAATTGCGCTGCTGGCAACCCTGCTGTCACTCGATCGCCTGTTTCAGGGTGACTACGACGATGGTTCCCTGGAGCAGATGCTGGTGAGCGGCCAGCCGCTTTACTGGCTGGTGCTGGCCAAGGCGGCGGTGCATTGGATCATTACCGGGTTGCCACTGACACTGTTATCCCCGGTTCTGGGTGGAATGATGTCGCTGCCGTCGGCGGGCTTTCCGCCCCTGGTGTTGTCCCTGTTGCTGGGCACGGGCGCGCTCAGCCTCCTGGGGTCCATTGGCGCGGCATTGACGGTAGCGTTGCGACGCGGTGGATTGTTACTATCGCTGATCATTATGCCGTTTTATATCCCGGTGCTGATATTTGGCGCAGGTGCCATCACGGCGGCGATTGCCGGCGCCGCCTATGCGGGACAAATAGCGGTTTTGGGGGCAATTTTGATTTTCTCCCTGGCGCTGTCGCCGTTCGCGGCAGCGGGGGCTTTACGGGTAAGCGTAGGCAACTAAACGACTTATTTGAGTGTATATCCGGGCAGACATAAACATAACGAAATGATTGAGTAGGTGACGTAAGTGGCTTCGTGGCAGTGGTTTCATCGTTTGGGATCTCCCCGGTGGTTTTACGAAAAGACCGAGCGCTGGCTTTTTTGGCTGGGACTGGCATCCTTGACGCTGCTGGCCCTTGGAAGTATCTGGGGCCTGATGTTCGTACCGCCCGATTACAAGCAGGGCAATAGCTTTCGCATTTTGTATATCCACGCGCCGGCGTCGATGCTGGCCATGTCCGGTTATTACGTCATGGCGATCGCCGGTGCCGTCGGCCTGATCTGGCGAATGAAACTGGCGTTTATGGTGATGAAATCCGCCGCACCCATCGGTGCGATTCTAACCGCGCTTTCACTCACCACCGGCTGGCTCTGGGGCAAACCCACCTGGGGTGCGCTGTTCGTGTGGGATGCCAGGGTGGTGTTTACCGCGATTCTGCTGATGATTTACGTGGCGACAATCGTCCTGCAGGGGGCTTATCGGGACCAGGATACCGCCGATAAAGCCACCGCGATTCTTTCCATTGTGGGCATGGTGAATATTCCCTTGATTTACAAATCTGTCGACTGGTGGAACACCCTGCATCAACCGGCGACGATTAAATTCACCGAAAAATCCCCCATCGATCCCAGTATGTTGTACCCTTTTCTATTCATGATTCTGGCATTTTACGTGACCTATGCATGGCTGCTGATGGCTCATACACGTGTGGAAATCCTGCAGCGGGAAAAGAAAACCAAATGGGTTAAGGATTTGATTGAGGAGAGTTGACGTGGACCTTAGTTTTCAGTTTTCCAACCTTAGTGAAATGTTTTACATGAGTGGTCATGGGCCCTATGTGTGGAGTTGTTATATTATAACATTTGCCGGTTTGGGCTATTTAATGCTGCGTCCCCGCTTCCGTCGCAGGCAGTTTTTTCGAATTCAAAAGGCTATCGCCCGACGCGCTCACTGAATTGGTGCGTTAATTCAAACGCAAGAGTAAACACAGGAAATTCCGGAACCATCTTTTATGCACCCTGTAAGAAAGCAACGCTTATTTCTCGTTTTGTTTATTGCCATTGCCAGCTCCGCCGCGGTAGGCCTGCTGGTTTTTGCCCTGGGCGAAAACATCAATATGTTTTATCCGCCGTCGCAGGTGATCGCGGGTGAGGCACCCAAGGGCCGGACAATTCGCGCGGGTGGTTGCGTGGTGCCCGGGACGGTTGAAAGGGCAACCGATAGTCTTCAGGTGGCTTTCAGTGTCACCGACGGCGCCGCAACTTTACCGGTAACCTTTGAAGGTTTGCTGCCGGACCTGTTTGCCGAAGGCGAAGCGGCGGTACTCACCGGCCAACTGGGGGATGACGGCGTTTTCCACGCCACCCAGGTGCTGGCCAAGCACGACGAAACCTATATGCCGCCGGAGGTGGCCGACACCATGCAAAACACCGGTGAACACGCCAAGACCTGTGAAGGTTTGAAATATGATTCCTGAGTTTGGCCAGATTGCCCTGATCATGTCGCTGTTACTGGCGATATGTCTTTCCGTCATTCCTATCACCGGCACCTACAACGGCAAACTTGTATGGATGAGTTCAGCCCGCTCGTTTTCCACCGGGCTGTTTGTGTTTATCGCCATTGCCTTCGGCATCCTGACCTGGTCATTTTACGTCGATGACTTTTCGGTGGCATATGTCGCCAACCACTCCAACAGCTTATTACCGATGCGCTATAAATTCAGCGCGGTCTGGGGTGGCCATGAAGGTTCCATGTTGTTGTGGATGCTGATGCTTACCGGTTGGACCCTGGCAGTCAGTATTTTCAGCAGCCGGCTGCCGTTGGACATGCTGGCGCGGGTACTGTCCGTGCTGGGGATGATATCCACGGGTTTTTTGCTGTTCATTATTATCACCTCCAACCCGTTTGAAAGGCTCCTGCCCAACGTGCCGCGCGATGGCGCGGACCTGAATCCGCTGTTGCAGGATTTCGGGCTGATTGTCCATCCACCAACCCTGTATATGGGTTACGTGGGTTTTTCCGTGGTGTTCGCTTTTGCCATTGCTGCCTTGCTCTCGGGCCGGCTGGATACCGCCTGGGCTCGCTGGTGCCGGCCCTGGACGAACCTGGCCTGGTGCTTTCTGACTCTCGGTATTGCCCTCGGCAGCTGGTGGGCTTACTACGAATTGGGCTGGGGCGGCTGGTGGATGTGGGACCCGGTGGAAAATGCCTCATTTATGCCCTGGCTGGCCGGTACCGCGCTGATTCACTCCCTCGCGAAAACCGAAAAACGGGGCGTGTTTAAAAATTGGACCGTGTTCCTTGCCATATTGAGTTTTTCGCTGAGCCTGCTCGGCACCTTCCTTGTGCGCTCCGGCGTGCTGACTTCCGTGCATGCATTTGCCAGTGATCCCACCCGGGGTATTTTTATTCTCGGCTTCCTCGCAGTGGTTGTTGGCGCGTCGTTTACGCTTTTTGCCGTCCGGGCGCCGGTAATGAAGAGCGTGACAGGGTTCACCTGGTTCTCGCGCGAGGCATTTCTGCTGTTCAACACCATCATCATGATGATATCGCTGGGCGTGGTGCTGTTGGGCACTCTTTACCCGCTTATTACCGAGGCACTCGATGCGGGCAAGATTTCCGTGGGTGAACCCTTCTTCAACTTCTTTTTCGTCAAGCTGATGGCGGTACTGGCGCTGGCAATGGGTGTCGGCGTGATGCTGACCTGGAAAAAAACCGATTTCACCAAGGTGAAGCGCTGGTTACTGTCTCCCTTCCTGATCAGCCTCTGGTTGGGTACCGCACTGCCGGGGATTCGAAATGGCGCTTATTCGATCGGCGCGGCTATCGCTATCACTCTTGGGAGCTGGGTTATTCTTTCCGTGCTCTTTGACATGTACCGCAAAACCCTGACGGCCGCATCCGTTTACCGCGGGCTGAGCCGCCTGCCCAAAAGCTATTACGGCATGGTGCTGGCGCATATCGGGTTTGGCATTGCCTTGCTCGGCGCAACCCTGACGACCATCTACAGCGATCATCGGGATGTTCGCCTGGTGATTGGCCAGCCGATGATAGCGGCGGGTTATGAATACGAACTGGACGATGTACGGCGGGTGCGCGGCCCCAACTATGTGGCGGATGTGGGGGAAATCATTGTGCGCAAAAACGGCAGGGAAACACTGCGTATGTTCCCGGAAAAACGGCAGTATATGTCCGGTGGCAATGTGATGACCGAGGCGGCGATAGATGCCGGGTTTTTCCGCGACATCTATATATCGCTCGGCAATCAGCTGGACAACACTGCCTGGAGTTTTCGGGTGCATTACAAGCCATTTGTACGCTGGGTGTGGCTGGGGGCGATTTTCATGGCTTTTGGCGGTGGCCTGGCCATTTTTGACAAGCGCTACCGGGTGAAAAAAGTAGTGACCGAGAAACAGCCGGTCGAACACGAAACCCCGAACGATGAAACATCCGACATGTCGCCGGCCGGAGCGAGCGCGGAATGAGCAGGCTCAAGCTTTTTATCCCTCTGATTGTATTTATTGCCTTTGTTCCAATATTGCTTATGAACATCGGCAATGATCCCTCGCGCCTGCCTTCGGTATTGATAGGCAAGCCGTTGCCGGAGTTCTCCCTGGCCACCGTCGATGATCCGGAACGAACGGTGACAAAGGCGGACCTGGCCCAGGGCAAACCCTTCCTCATTAATGTCTGGGCTACCTGGTGCGTGGCCTGCCGGGTTGAACATCCCTATCTGGTGGAGCTGGCAAAGCAGGGCGTGCTTATTTACGGCCTGGATTACCGTGACGAGCGGGCAGATGCGAAGCAGTGGCTCTCGCAGTTCCAGGATCCCTATGCGATTAACCTTTTTGATCCCGAGGGGCAACTCGTTCTGAATCTGGGTGTCTACGGCGCGCCTGAAACTTTCGTGGTGGATGCCAACGGCGTGATTCAATACCGTCACGTTGGCGTGGTTGATGAGCGGGTCTGGAAAGGCACGCTCGCGCCGATTTATCACGGCCAGCAATAAACTTCTTCTGGTAAACCTGGACCTGGACTGATCGAGTCGAGTTCGTTTCGTTTTGGCTCTCTGGGAACAACCAATTGCTCCACGAAAACCAACCTCGCCCGACGAAGAGTGGTGGTAATTATTCAGCGAATGTTATCGCAGAAAATGGAGGTGTAATGGAGTTGCCGTGTCTTTATCCATGTGGAGTTTGATTAGTGACACGGTAATGCATACCAAACTCTAATACTAATAATCGTAAAAAAATCAGGAGTAAATATGCTTGGGTTTAAAAACTTCATTCCTCTTTTGGTAACTGTTCTATTGACCGCCTGTGGCGGCGGTGGTGGCGGCTCCACGTCGAACCCGGATTCCGGTGGTTCCAGCTCTTCCAGTAGTAGCGCTAGTTCAAGCGGTGGTTCCGGAAATTATCGCGCGGTTGTCACGTTCCCCGTTGCGCAGTCCAATGTGGGTGGAAGCGCAACCAGTATCCATATCCGTGGCTATGTCACCCGCGATGGAGAGAAGGAACTAGATGACTCCAGTGACATCTCGGTAACTGTTAATAACATCGCTGCGGATTTTGTTGATGATGGCACTGGCAACTGGATAGTTGAAGTTCCGCTGCAACTGGGAATGAACACCTTTGATGTCGAGGTACGACAGGGCGATGAGCTTGAGTTCAGCGAATCAAGTAGCGTCGACAACTCACCAGTGATGCGGCCCGACCTGGCAGTATCGGACGGAGCCAGTTCCACCTATGGAATAGATATGGGAGGTGTCTACGTTTTGCAGACGGCGATTACAGGAGGCGAAGTGGAAACGCTTGCCCGCGTCAGCGAAATCGCTGGCTGCCAAAAATTTCAAACTTTATTTTTGTCCGGAGATGCTGACAAATTGGCAGTGACTTGCTCCTCGGGGACTGAAGAAAACGATCGGGTGGTTTTGTTTGACTTGTCGGATGACACAGTCAAGTCTTTTGCTCTTGGTTTTCAGCTTTCACTTAATGGGAGTGTCGACTGGGTAACTGATACCCATCTGCTTTTCAATCAGCACGCTGCACCGGCATCATCCTTTTCGCTGCTGAATGTTTCCGACGGGTCTATAACAGAATTCAATGTCGCCTTTAACGAGGAGAACGGCGGCTCCATCATCGCAGACAAGCTATTTATAGATGGTCTCAGAGTATATGTCGACGCATCTAGCAGTAGCTCGGACGCAACAATAATATGGACATATTTCGATCTGGACGCGGTAATTGATACACCGGAAGCCGTTGGTACACTCGTGGCAACCGAGAGTGGGAGTGTATTTTCAAGTGTTGATGATATTGTTGCCGTGGACGGTAAGGCATATTATCTGGACTTGTCATCTCTGGTACTTTGGGATCTGAACACCGGCAATACCAGTGAAATTCCCCTTAGCGCTACCGTGGCTGACGCGTACCAATCCGGTATTTTTACCATTGTTTATCACGATGAAAGCCGCCTTGTTGCCCGTTATTCGGGTACCAGTCAACTATTCAGTGTGGCGTTGAGCAGTGGTGTCACTACACCAATCACAGAATCACCGAAGCTTTGGGGGGCGACGAACCTTTCAGTCAACCCCGATAGTTCTGAGCTGTTTAGTTATTCATTCGCCAACTATCGAACAAACAGAATTGAACTGGGCTCTCACACGCTGTCGGAAACCGACAATCTGGCCGGTTTGTATTACATCGACACCATGTATGAAAACATCCGGTATGACTGGGAAAATCAGGCGATGTATCGCAACCATGTTTTATCCTGGAGCGGCGTTACGCCAAGCGATGACCCGCTGGTGCTCAAGTACAATTTTTCTTCAGGTAATGACTTGCCCGTTTTGACTAGCAATGATCTTGCGGACTATTTCGGGTATGGGAACGCGCGTTACCGGGTAGATGATGTCTCTTTTGGGGAGAATGAAAACACTTTGTTATTTGCAGCGGCCATTTTTCTGGCGGACAGTTCAAGTATAAAAGGCGTTTTTACGCTCGATATGCAAACCCGAGAAATCGCTCCCCTGATCAATGAGCCACATGCAAACTCCACCATTGACCCTCCCTATTTGAGTGACTTTTACCCGCAAGTGAACGGTGTTTTTCTTGTCGAATGGCGGGGCGGGTACCTGAAAATCCTGGAAGTTGATGGTAATGTTACAGAGCTGGTTGCAGCCCACAGCCCGTACTTGACTACACGCACCGCGACATTCGATAGCCAACGAAACCTCATATATTTTGATGGTTATCGCGAGGGCGCGACAGAAGGGCAGGCGGATTTCACGACTGTTGAGGTTGTCGAGTACAACCTGTCTTCCGATCAACAGCGCATGGTCGCTTCAAACAGTGTAGGGCAAGGGTTACCCTTCGCCTGGTTCCACCATGAGTACAATCAGAACCAGCAGGTGCTTTACAGTACTCTGTATGGTGGACTGCTCATAGTTGACGCATATAGCGGTGACCGAGTCCTTAAGATGTTTGAATAATTCGTTCAGGTTCTGAAAAAAGGCAGCCTTACAAGGCTGCTTTTTATCATCCATGCAAGACCGACGCATCAAAGGTCGTTTGGGAAACGGGCGTACAACGCCTGTAACAACTTTTTGCCGATCTTCATAGCTACCGCCTTACTTGGTTCCACATTTAAAACCACTTGCCAAATATGGCAAGCTTACCGACAATTCTGCCCCGAGCCCCTTCCTGTCTTTCCTTCTATTTATATTTAAGAGGACCCTATGCCTTCAGCGTTACTTCCCGAATGGTCCCCAGTTCGTGCCGTCGTGATTGCCTGGCCGTACCCCGGTAGCGACTGGGAGGCCAGTTATGTTGATGTTCAAGCCTGTTATTGGGGTATGCTGGCAGCATTTTCCGCGCGCATCGAAACCTGGGTATTGTTGCATTCCTCCCTGGACGTCAACCGTTGGAAACAGGAGTCCGCTCAGTATGCCGTTAATGCACAAAACCTGCGGCTAATGGAGAAGATTGATTACGACGACACGTGGATCAGGGATTACGGACCACTATCTCTCAGCGACCGATATATCAGCTTCCGCTTTAATGGTTGGGGCGGGAAATACCCGGCGGAGGAAGATGATCAGGTGCCTTTTTCCCTTGTGTCGGCGCTGGAAGCTCCGGTGGAAAAGATTGAATTCATTGCCGAGGGAGGCGCTCTGGAAGTTAATGGGCAGGGTGTACTATTGGCCAACCGCGACTGCGTGATTGATTACAACCGCAATCCGGGTATCAATGCGACGCAAGCTGAGGCGCTGCTCAAAGATGTACTGGGGCTGAGCCATATCGACTGGTTGGAGGGGGTTCAGCTTAGCGGCGACGATACCGACGGCCATATCGATACCATCGCGCGTTTCGTTGACGACACAACCGTGGTGTATTCCGGCAAAAACGCCGGGCATCCCGATGCGAACACGCTGGAGTCGCTCGACCGGCAAATACAGGTGATTGCCGCCAAAAATCAGTGGCGTGCCGTGGCGCTGCCCAGCCCGGCCGTGCGGAGCAAGGTGGATGGGGGATGGCTGCCGGCCACCTACGCCAACTTCCTGATCTGTAATAACAGTGTATTTGTTCCCGTTTACGGGGTAGACTGCGACGACGAGGCAATAGCGGTATTGTCCGGATTATTTCAGGATTTCGAAATCGTTCCCGTGCGTTGCGAAGCACTGCTGGAACAGCATGGCAGCCTGCACTGCGCGACCATGCAAATAGCACGACTAGAAAATAAAAACCAATTCACCCTTTAGCTGTCTTACGATTCCTTTTTCAGTTTCAACGTCTCACCCGGCACGAGGTAAGTCATGGAAAATCAATTTGTAGCGGCGGTAATTCAGCAGGCCATCAGCGGCAACGACAAGCAAAAGAACTGGGCTGAAACAGAAGCCCATATTCGCGATGCGGTCGAGCAGGGCGCCGAACTGGTCGTGTTACAGGAGCTTCACGCCACCCAATACTTCTGTCAGGTGGAAGACACCGAGTTTTTTGATCTTGCCGAGCCCTTGGATGGCTTCACCTTCCAGTCCTGCGTCGATCTGGCGGCGGAGCTGGACATCGTTATCGTAATGTCCGGTTTTGAAAGGCGCGCGCCCGGCCTTTACCACAATACCGCCCAGGTGATTGATGGCGCGGATGGCCGCGTCGGGATTTTTCGCAAAATGCATATCCCGGACGACCCCGGTTTTTACGAAAAATTTTATTTCACCCCCGGCGACGCGGAAGGGGAAACCATGGGTTTCCAGCCGGTGCAAACCCGGCTTGGCAAACTGGGTGTGCTGGTGTGCTGGGACCAGTGGTATCCGGAAGCGGCAAGGTTGATGGCGATGGCCGGTGCGGATCTGCTCATCTATCCCACTGCCATTGGCTGGAACCCGGATGACGACGAAGATGAACAGGACCGGCAACTTGACGCCTGGATCACAGTCCAGCGGGCGCATGCCGTTGCCAACGGTCTGCCGGTGCTGGTGGCTAACCGTACCGGCTTCGAACCGCATCCAGACGATGACCAGGATGGCATTGATTTCTGGGGCTCCAGCTTTATCGCCGGCCCGCAGGGAGAGTTCCTTCAGTCGGCCAATATCGAGGAAGAGGGCGCTTTTTGCGCACTGGTTGATTTGAACCGCTCCGAAGAAGTGAGAAGAATCTGGCCTTACTTGCGCGACCGGCGTATCGACGCCTACAAGAATTTAACCAGGCGCTGGATAGATAACGATAAATAGCGATTTTTCCCAGCAAATCCATTCCATTTGACGAATTTATTAGCGGAATAATAATCGATAAATATTGTTGCGGTGCAGCACGAATGTGCTACTATTGATTCGTCTGGAACGAATTTCGATGTTCGGAGCGCAAGTTCTGTAATCAGGGACGCCTGTTCTGCAACAAAGAAGGTTTTGACAAAATATGCTTTACCACTTTTACGAACTTAATCACGCGGCGATTGCACCTCTTCGGCAGACGGCCGAATTCCAAAAAAGGTTTTTTCAGTCGCCGTGTAATCCCACTTCCTACACCTGGTTGGGTAGAAGTATCGCCGCCTCCTGTGATCTATTTGAATCACTGACGCGCCGGTATGGAAAACCGGCGTGGGGAATCGAACAAACCATGGTCAATGGTTATCCGGTACCGCTGAAAGAAAGGGTGGTGTGGCAGCGGCCGTTTTGCAACCTGCTGCACTTCAAGCGCGATCGCAAAGCGTTGGCGTCGGCCCGGGACAAATCCACCCCCGATCCCCGCGTACTACTGGTGGCGCCGCTTTCCGGCCACTACGCCACTTTATTGCGGCGTACGGTGGAAGCCTTTTTACCGGATCACGAAGTTTACGTAACTGATTGGATGGACGCACGGGAAATACCGCTCAGTGCGGGTAGTTTCGATTTGAACGACTATATCGACTACATTATCGGGATGCTCGACTTCCTCGGGCCGGATGCGCATGTCATCGGTATCTGCCAGCCGGGTCCGCCGGTGCTTGCCGCAATCTCCCTGATGTCCGAAGACAACAACGAAAACCTGCCCGCGAGCATGATTTTCATGGGCTCGCCCATTGATACCCGAAAATCCCCGACCGTTCCCAATAAAGTTGCCATGGAACGTTCCTACGGCTGGTTCAAGGACAATATGATTTACTCCGTGCCATGGCCCAACCGGGGTTTCATGCGCAAGGTATATCCCGGCTTTTTGCAGCTCGGCGGTTTTATTACCATGAACCAGGACCGCCATGTCATCGCCCACCGTGATTATTTCAGTCATCTGGTGGAAGGGGATTGCGACAGCGTGCAAAAACACCGCGAATTCTACGATGAATACCTGGCGGTTATGGATCTTACCGAGGAGTTTTACCTGCAAACCATTCGGGACGTTTTTCAAGAGCAAAAATTACCGAATGGCAAATTGGAACATCGTGGCCGGATGGTGAAACCTGCCGCGATTTCCAAAGTCGCGCTTATGACCATAGAAGGTGAGAAGGACGACATCTCAGGGATAGGCCAGACGCAGGCGGCGCATGACCTGTGCGTCAATATTCCTGAAAAAATGCATTGCGACTATGTACAGCTTGGCGTAGGGCACTACGGTGTTTTTAGCGGTTCCCGTTTTCGTACCGAAACCCAGCCGCGCATCCGTGAGTTTATTCGTCGTTATTTTGATAAGAAAAAAGAAGCCCAGTTCCAGCAAAAACGACCAGAGCTTATAGAGTAAAAGATTCAGGTTGCCTTTTATTTGTCATTTTCCCTGCTGGTGCCCTGGCGGTAGCTAACTTATTCTTCTCCCGGATAATTGCAGGGAGAAGAATATGTCCAGCCTACCCAACACCAATCGTATCGATGTGGTTGACGCCTTGCGTGGCTTCGCTTTGGCCGGAATTGTTGTCGCACATATGGTTGAACAGTTTATTGCCGCTCCCCGGCCCGCCCAGAGCTTTTGGGTGGAACCGACCACCATCGACCGCATTGTCTCAACCTTCAGTTTACTCTTTGTTACCGGAAAGTTTTTCTCTATGTTTGCAGTGCTTTTCGGCATGAGCTTCGCCATCATGATGGGCAATGCCGCCAAAAAAGGAAACAGCTTTTCCGGTCGGTTTTTATGGCGGTTGGTCGTTCTCTTAGGCTTCGGGGTGCTGCACACACTGCTATATCGTGGTGATATATTAACTGTTTATGTAGTCATCGGTGCGCTGCTTCCACTTTTTTACAATGTGCCGAATAAGTGGCTATGGACTCTTGCCGTTGTTCTGTTTGTCGGACTCGGTCGCTTCCTGTTTTTTGCCGCGAGTGGAGACTGGACGTTCCTGAGCTATGAGCTTTCCCCTGAATCGCCAGTCGTTTCCGCCTACTTGGATACGTTAAAACAAGGGTCGCTTCTGGATGTTATGGTTGTGAATCTTGCTCAAGGATTTTATACCAAGTTCGACTTCCAATTCGCATTTTTCGGCCGGGGATATCTGACGCTTGCTTATTTCCTGGTGGGTGTCTGGCTGGTGCGTCTTGGCGTCATGCATCGCCTCGCGGAATACAAAAACGCAATTAAAAAAATTCTGTTTTGGTCGTTGGGGCTCGCGATACTTTGTTACGTAGCGCTTTTCGCCGGTGTTTTCTCTTTGCCACAGCCGATGAACTTCGCTACCTGGCCCGCCGTCTTCGTATTCACTTTCTATGACCTGGCGAACGTATCGACCACGGCATTTTTGATTTGCGGATTTCTGTTGCTGTATCTGCACAGGCCGTCGGGTTTGTTGTACCGTTTGGCGCCTTATGGGCGCATGGCGCTGACAAACTACCTGTTACAATCGCTTATCGGTACTTTTATTTTTTATGGCTGGGGACTTGGTCTGATGGGAGAGTTGCATGATTGGCAAACCTTCCTGCTCGCCCTGTTTGTCATATCTGTGCAGGTTCGGATAAGTGCCTGGTGGTTATCGCGCTTTAACTACGGACCGGCGGAATGGTTGTGGCGATGTGCAACTTATTTTAAATCGGTTTCATTATTCGCCACACCTCAGATAACGAGTGAAAAGAAACTGGTGCCGTAAAAGTAGCTCCCATATCGTGGGCTAGTCTTGCCGAACCATGTATCTCGTTCATTAGGTTAATCACAGCGCTGATCACTACATCCACTCGATGGCGGAAGCGTTCTGGAATCGGCGAGACGGCTATTAATAAATGGGGGTGCTGTCCAAGGATGTAGTTCCGATATTGGCGCATTGATCCGCCATCAATGGTTTTTAGCGCCTAAGTGGGCAACCTGTTGGGGTAAGCGATTAAACGGATCAGGTCTTCAGCCGGCATAGGCTGTCCGAATAACCAACCCTGTCCATAACGAACACCCAACTCAGTGAGAAGGATTCGTTGACGTCTATTCTCGATACCTTCGGCAATGATTTCCAAATCCAGCTGCTCGGCGATACTGACGACATGGGGAATCAACGATGATTTGATCGACGTTTCCTCAATATCCCTGACATAGCTTTTATCAATTTTGAGATACGTACCATTCAACCTTTTGAGCTGCCCCAGATTGGAATAACCGGTTCCGAAATCATCGATAGAAATCAGGATGCCATTTTGGTAAATCTCCCCCAGGTTTGCGTGGGCACTATGATCATCCAAGTGCTGATCTTCAGTAATCTCAACCGTCACATCGAAGCGAGAATTCGTCAATTCCCTGATCGAAGCAAGTTCTTTAACCGCACCGCTGATTACATCACACGGAAACACGTTGAAGCAGACCTTGAATTTTCCAGGCAATTCCTCATGGCTTTCGAGTGTGGGCAACACGCTTTCTATCATCAGCCTGGTATAAAACCAGGTCTGACCGGTTTCACGAATCACCTGTAGAAAAGCCTTGGGCGGTATCTCGCCGTATTCGTCCCGGAAGCGGGACAATACTTCGCAACCCACCACCTGATCGGAATGCAAGTCAACAATAGGCTGGTAATGCCAGAAGAATAGATTTGCTTTAAGTCCCTTCACCACTCTGGTCTGCAATTGCGCCCGAGACTCTAACCATCGGCGAAAGTAGTTGATACTGATGTAGCTCAGGGACAGAACCAGCATCATCGCCAGCCCAAGAACAAGCAAATAATAGTCGAACAGTTTGTAAAAACTGGCCGTCAGTACGAAGCACAGGTTAGGCCGCTTCGAATCGCAAGTTTGATAATAAAGAATGGAGCCAAGTCGGGTATTGGAAGGTGGCAATTCTTGATTGTACAAGCCCGCTGTGCCATCGACATGCATAAACATTTGCGGATTTTGGGGGGAAGGCAGGAATACCAGCTGCCAGTCAAAAGGCTCTGTATCAGGGTAAGCCAAATGGTTAACATCGACCAGCATGCTGTAGCGCCCCAGTTTTAGCCGGGCGACTGCGAATTCGAAGTTGGTTAACTGTGATTCCATGTTGTATTTGAGCCAGACTTCAGAACCCAGAACAGTTACCACGTCCGGTGGCGGTAGGAAAACCGGTTTGTCCAGCACGCCTGAACCCGTGGTACAAATGCCCGGCTCCCCCCGATGAAACATAATTTCCTTGGCAAACGCCGACTCAAACAGCGCCTCGCGCATGTACAGCAGATTTTCCTTTGTGCAATCTTCAGCGCCAAGCGCATTAAGCCGCCGAAGAATACTGAGGTTTTCGTTTTCCAACCGGTCGATGATGCCAAACACGGTATCAGCGCGGGTATCCTGCAAAGAACGGATGGAAGAAAAGAACAATATCGCCATTAGCAACACGGTTATGGTAGCCACCAGCATCCCGGCAAGGAGGGAATAGAGCCTGTTGAGAGATGTCGCTCTTTCCATGGAATCATTATCCGCGCATGTTACGGAATCCGGTTTGTGAAAGAAACTGCTAATACAGGGACAATTAACACCTGGCAATTATTTTCAATATCACAACCGAGCTATTGCTGTTATTTTTGTTTAACGAACGAGGCTGTTCTGTAACACCAAATACTTTATTTATCTTGTCGCAGCTATACAGATATTGCAATACATTACTAAATAACATATACACCATGGAATAAATGTTTGGCATTTCTCACCGCAACCCCTCAAAAATAGAATATATCTAGATAAATAATTAAAAATCAATCTCAAAAGGTTATTAAAAATCCAGCAGCCAATCATTGGAGGTACGGATTCCATGAGGAGCTGTTTGGCCTAAAATGAGTCCTGCTACCCCGGTTCCATCGCGCTATCAATGTAAAAGAGTGTCAAAATATGGACGTAGGCGCGATATGTGGCATTAATTTGTTTAAATAAACGACAATTATACACAGTTGTAATTACCAAAAATTATTTATCGTTTTCGATTATGTGTATTAATATGCCAATACCACACAGTGATGCGTTGATGGATTAATTTTGGCTGTTTTGGCTAGGGAGGGTGCTTCCTGATCCCAGATTATAGGTTAATTCGTATCTAATGGCAGGCGAGTGATAACGCTTTTTGCCCCGCAGTCTTTATCCCCGGATGGAATGTCATATCTCAAAAATGTGAGGTCGGGTTCGTTCGGCCCTCGTTTTGGGTATCGCAGCGCGTGGTTACATCTTGCCTCGGGTATAACTACCCATCAGGCAAACAAAGCATCTTAATTCTGCATCGAAGGGACTACCGGTTCTCACAGTGCGCCGTGCTGGGTGGGTCTTTTGTTTGATATTTAAGGCACAGGTATATGTATGAGAGATATTACAGCATTTTGCCTAAGCTTAACCTTGCTGTTAACCGCCTGTGGGGGATCGTCCGGCGGTTCCCAGGATCAGCAGCACTCCGAAACCAGCAAAGCAGAAAGCAGTACGCCTGAGACACAAGGCAATACAAATTATTCCTTTTTAAAGGGAACATCCGTTGGCAAGCAAATTATTCATTCCGCTATTACCGATGTAAGTTATCCGGTGGATGTATACCTGCCGCCCGATTATCATACCAGCAACGAGCATTACCCGATTATTTACGCAACCGACGGGCAGGTTATATTTCCCGGGCTCCCATATCTGCTGGAAGACGAAAATGCAGAAGCAATTCTGGTGGCCATATCGGAAGGCCCGGAAAACCGTCGCTCGAAAGATTATTTGCTGCCGGGAGCGCGCGACTATTTTAATTTTTTAACTGCCGAACTCATTCCCCTTATAGAGAGCGAGTATCGAATAAAGGAGGGCAGCAGGTCTCTTGTGGGAACATCGTTTGGCGGAGTATTTTCCATTGTCGCCATGCTGATGGATGATGTTTCTTCTCCGTATTTTTCCAACATAATGGCGTATGATGCCAGTCTGTATCGCCACCGGGAGGAAACCGGGCAATTATTGCAAGCCCGCTCCGATATGCGCCGGCGCTTCAATTTTTCCCGTGTCTACGCTCGTTATGCATTTTTCCATCATTCATCAATATGAAATTTATGGAGCATTCGATGAAGAATTGGAGCCACGACTATGCTGCTTGTAGCAATGTAAATGTAGCCAGACAATATCCCGTATAAACTGGTAAATAATTGACCTTCTACTGAATCCGGAATAATGGAAAGGCCCAGTCCACTCATTAGTGTGGTTGAGGCTACAAGTGCTCTTGTAAAAGGCATATTGTCAAAGTACATGTGACCGGCAATGCCTATAGTTAAAGATATTAAAACCAACCCCGAGGCAGCTAAACAGTGATTAATCAGCCGCCTGCGGAATTGTGCCCTGGGTATTAATGGTTTATTTATATTTTCGTACATCGATCAACTTCCATAATCACCTTGCCATATCGAGCAGTTTTTATAATTGATGTGTGACGCGTGTTTTCCTTGACCGCTTTCTCTTTTTCTCCCCCGGCAATGGAAAATCTTGGCTTCTATCTTAATGCCGGGCCGGGATTTTTTCTGCCGCCGAGTGCTTTTGTTAGACCGCTCCCACTTTGTTTTAAAAAAGCTCCACAGTGATCCCGGTTATATTTTCAGAGCGTTTCCATTTACTTTATACTACGCCAGAAGTGGCCAAAGTGAGAGGAGTGACGGCGGCATTACCTATTTTTGCCAAGTGCGTTTCTGAGTGCGGACAGAGTTCTATCGAGCGTGTCCTGTCACAGAATAGCTGTCCCCTCCTTCTGTAATCAAAGCTTTTAATTTGCCACGCTTGGGGGACTAACACATGGATGCAGAGCAATATGGCTCACTCACTCTTCTCCGCTGGGCGCCTATCCACACCTTGCGGTGTGACTCTTTCGTTTCGGCGGCCCGGAAGGGAGTTGACTCGGGCCGTCGGGGCCCTCGCCCCTTCGGCTATCCAAAATCGATCCTGTCGATTTTGTGAACCCTCTCTCGGGTTCAAATATCGTCGATGCCATATAAAAAAAGCCCGCACCTTGCGGCGCGGGCTTTTTTTATATGGCGACCCGGAAGGGACTTGAACCCTCGACCTCCGCCGTGACAGGGCGGCATTCTAACCAACTGAACTACCGGGCCATTAACTGAATCAAACCTGATGCCTGACGACTGCATCGGGATTGAAGGTGCGCTATTGTAGCGATATTGCAACGCCGGTCAACGCCTTTGCGGCATCCCTTGATTAATGAAATCCGGGGCGATAAATCCGGGCTAGAGGACCTGGGGAGTGGCTGATATACTCCCGCGTCAATTTACCGGTAGTGATTCATTTCCAGTCCGTCTCTGTAGCCAAACCACCTATGAAGCGATCATTTTTTAAGCTGTCCCTTTTTTTACTGATACTTGTGGGTATCGGTTTGACTGCCAGCGCGGCGATCGACGTACACGAATTTGATACCGAGGCGCAACGGGAGCGGTATCAGGACCTGTTGCGGGTGCTGCGTTGCCCATTGTGTCAAAACCAGAATCTGGAAGATTCGGATGCGGTCGTGGCGGTGGATCTGCGCCGCGAGGTAGCCCGCCTGGTAAAAGAGGGGCAAACAGACGAACAAGTGAAGGAATATATGGTCAATCGCTACGGTGATTTTGTTCTCTATGAACCACCGGTGCAAAGCAACACCTGGTTGCTGTGGTGGTCGCCCGTTTTTATGTTGGCTGTTGGGCTGGCGGTTTTTGCTGTCATTGTTGTCAACCGCAGGAAGTATGCGGCGCAGGGCGCTGATGAGACGTTGCCCGATAGTGAGACTCTCGATGATGAGGGAAGCCAGCCGGATGAGTCAGGCCGGAAAGAGACAAAAGAATAATCAATACCGACGGTGACCGGGTGAGAAAATAATATGTTGTTTTGGCAAGGTTTTATTGCGCTGACGGTGCTGGTGGCGCTGTTTATCCTGTGGCCGACGGTTATCGTCCGGGCGGACCGCAAACGCGAATTGCGTGATGGATTTCGCGACGAGGTCAATGAAAGTGTTTTCGCCGATCATATCGAGGATTTAAAGGCCACCCGTGGGCGCGGTGAAATTGGGTCCCATGAATTCAAGGTGCTGAAAGAGGATCTGCAACGCACGTTGATCACCGAAAACGAGGCCGCGGCCGCCGAGGGTGATCGTCCGATTGTGTCCAATCTATACAGCCGCCTGCCGGTGATTGCGCTGGTCATCGCGGTGCCGATGATCACATTGATCATCTATTCCCAGATCGGCGCCAAATCGGACTGGACTATCTATCAGTTGATGCTGGAAAACAACCATGCATTGGTCAGCGGCCAGGTTTCCGATAGTGAAAATCCGGTTGGCCACGAATTGATCGAGCGACTGCAAAAACGGCTCGAAGATGATCCAGGAAATGTCCAAAACTGGTACTTGCTTGCCGGTACGGCAGTCCAACAAACCGATTATGACGAGGCTGTGCGCGCTTACAGTAAGGTGCTTGAGCTGCAACCCGACGCACCCAATGTCATGGCGGAACTGGCGCAGGCATTGTTCCTGCGTGCCGGCAACACTATTACGCCGGAGGTACGGCGGTACACCAACGACGCGCTGCAGCTCGACCCCAATATGCCGACCGCGTTGGGTCTGGCCGGTATCGACGCTTTCCAGTCCGGCCGCTATACCGATGCCATAAATTCCTGGAAAAAAGCAGTTGCGCAGCTGGATCCTTCATCCGCCGCTTCGCGCGCGCTGTCGGAAGGCATTGCCCGTGCGCAACTGGCGCTGGAACAGCACGGCGGTGACAGGGTCAGCGATGCGAACCAGGAGTCGGAAGCCAAACCCGCGCCGGTTTCCTTGCGCGCCAAAGTCACTCTTGGAGAAGGTGTAACCGCCGACCCCGGTGATACCGTATTCGTATACGCCCGCGCCTGGCAGGGCCCGAAGATGCCGCTTGCGATCCAGAAAATAACCGTGGCCGACCTTCCCAAGACCGTAACTCTGGATCAGTCCATGGCCATGGCGCCGGGCATGGATTTGGGTAGTTTTCCACAGGTGGAACTGGTGGCCAGGATTTCAAAGTCGGGTAGTGCCGTGCCCGAACCGGGCGACTGGCAGGTAACGGTGGGCCCGATCATCGTTGCGGAGCAGGAAAAGCGGGTCGCTCTTAAAATCACCGATCAGGTGGAATAGGAAGTCCGTATAAAATGTTATGGAAAATACACCTTCAGTTCTCGTTTTAGCGGGTGCTTCATAATTCTGAAATGTGTAGAATTCCCGCCTGGACCGTTCGGGGGTTCACCTCCTAGAAATCAGCTCAGAAAGCACGCGGAAGGGATTGAATAATAACGTTTTCGGGCTAACCAGACCCTCTCCAGCAAAACCTGAAAAAAGCACAGTGAAACCGTAATATGCGTTTGAAATGTATTAAATTGGCGGGTTTTAAATCGTTTGTCGACCCGACAACTGTCTCCTTCCCGAGTAACCTCTGCGCGGTCGTGGGGCCGAACGGTTGTGGCAAGTCCAACATTATCGACGCGGTGCGCTGGGTGATGGGTGAATCCTCCGCAAAAAACCTGCGGGGCGAGGCAATGACGGATGTTATTTTTAACGGCTCCGGCAGTCGCAAGCCAGTGGGGCAGGCATCCATTGAACTGGTTTTCGATAACAGCGATGGCACAATCACTGGTGAATACGCCGGTTACTCCGAAATTTCCGTCAAACGCAAAGTAACCCGCGAAGCGCAGAATTTTTATTACCTGAACGGCAACAAGTGCCGCCGGCGCGATATTACCGACATTTTCCTGGGCACCGGCCTGGGGCCGCGCAGCTACGCCATTATCGAACAGGGCATGATCTCCCGCCTGATTGAGGCAAAACCGGAAGACCTGCGTATTTATGTGGAAGAGGCCGCCGGCATCTCCAAGTACAAGGAACGCCGCCGCGACACCGAGAACCGCATGCGTCGCACCCAGGAGAACCTTGAACGCCTGACCGACATCCGCGAAGAACTCGAGCGCCAGTTGGCCCGCCTTGAGCGCCAGTCGCAGGCAGCGGAAAAATACACTGAATTCAAGAAGGAAGAGCGCGAACTTAAAGCCAGCCTGCAGGCTTTGCGGCACAGGCTTATCGCTGAAAAAGTTGAGGGAAAACGACGAATTATCAAAGACTTGGAGCTGGAAGTTGAAGCGAATGTTACCAAGCAGGTGCACCAGGATACAGAGATCGAAAAACACCGCACCCAATACACAGAACTGACCGATGCATTCAACGAGGTGCAGGGCCGCTACTACTCCGTCGGCGCCGATATCGCCCGGGTGGAGCAGTCTATCCAGCACGCCCTGGAGCGCGAAAGGCAACTGAAAATCGACCTGGACCAGACCGAACGGGACTGCCGCGAGGCCGAGGAGCACCTGGCCGACGACCTGCGCAAGTCCGAGGGCTGGCAGGCGGAACTGCTGGAAATCGAGCCGGAACTGGACCTGCTGAAATCCGCCGAGGAAGGGTCCAGTGAAATCCTGCTGGAGGTCGAGGAGGCCATGCACCACTGGCAGCAGGAATGGGACCAGTTCAACCAGCGCGCCGCCGAGCCCCGCCAGCAGGCGGAGGTGCAGCAGTCGCGTATCAAGTACCTGGAACAGGTCCAGCAACGCCTTTTACAGCGCATCGAAAAGCTCGAGCAGGAGCGCGACAGCCTGGTGGTGGGCGAGGTGGAGCAGGAAATCACCGAACTCGACGAGGAACTGGCGACTTTCGAGCTGTCCCTGGAAGAAAAAACCGCCCAGGCGGAAGAAGCTTCGGAGAAGGTCGCCACTTTGCGCGACGAACAGCACCGCCTGGCGGAAGAGCGCGACCAGACCCGCCTGGAACTGCAGTCCGCTAAGGGGCGCATGGCGTCTCTCGAAGCCCTGCAGCAGGCCGCGCTGGGCCAGAATACCGGCGCCGTGGCCGACTGGCTCACCGCTCAGGGTGTTGCCGATAACATCCGCCTGGCGGAAAAAATCACCGTAGCCGACGGCTGGGACCGGGCGGTGGAAGTGGTGCTCGGCAAATCACTGCAGGCGGTTTGTGTCGATGAGCAGTTAACCGCGCTCAGTGGCTCGGTCGAGGGGCTCGAGTCCGGTGAGCTGATGTTGATTGGCAAAGGTTTTGTGCCCGGCGCTTCGTCCGTGGACTCCCTGGCGAGCAAGGTCCAGGGCGTGGATGTCGGCGGGCTGTTGCACGGTATTTACGTGGCCGAATCACTGGCCGAGGCGCTCAGCCGCAAGGACAACCTGGCGGCGGGCGAATTCATCGTCACCCGCGAGGGTCTTTGGTTTGGCCCCAACTGGCTGCGGGTGGTGAGGGACGAGGACGCCAGTTCGGGTGTTATCGCGCGTAAGCAGGAAATCGAAAGCCTGGTTGAAACCATCGACCGCCTGGAGCGGAAAAGCAACGAACTGAGCGAGAAGCTGGAAGATACAAGGCAGCAACTCAAGGAAGCCGAAAGCCGACGCGAAACCCTGCGCCGCGAAATCGATGAAATGGGTCGTGCCCACGGCGACATCCGGGCAAAAGCCAGCGCCAAAAAAGCCAAAGTCCAGCAAGTGCTCGAAGGCCGGCAGCGCGCCCAGCGCGATATCGCCGAAGCGAAAGAACAGATGACAGCCGAATCCAGCAACCTGGTGGACGCCCGTTCGCGCCTGCAGGAAGCCATCGCCACAATGGAAAAGGATACGGAGGAGCGCGAGCGATTAATGGAGCAGCGCGACGGCATCCGCGCCAAACTCGATGAGGCCCGCCAGCGGGCGCGCCACGACAAGGACCGCTCCCACGAGCTGGCCATGCGCTTCCAGTCCGTGAAAACCCAGCTGGAATCATTGAAGCAGGGCATCCAGCGGCTGCGTGACCAGATGCAGCGCATGCAGGAGCGCAAGGAGCACCTGCAGACCGCGCTGGCGGAAATTGGCGAACCGATTGAACAAAACAAGATCGAACTGGAAGCTTATCTGGAAAAACGCGTCCAGGTGGAACAGGAACTGACCGAATCGCGGCGCTCGGTGGAAGCGGTGGAAACCGGCCTGCGCGATGCGGAGAAAACCCGCCACCAGGTCGAACAGGTGCTGACCGAACTGCGAGTGTCGCTGGAAGCGGCGAGACTCGAAGCGCAAACCCTGACGGTACAGAGTGAAAACCTGAAGCAACAGTTGATTGAAGACGGATTCGACATCGCGGTGGTTACTGCCAATCTGGATGAGTCCATGTCCGAAACCAGCCTGGAGGAAGGCCTGACGCGCATCGGCAACAAAATTGCCCGCCTTGGGCCGATTAACCTGGCGGCGATCGACGAATATAAAACCGAGTCCGAACGCAAACAGTACCTGGATGCGCAGCACGAGGACCTGCAGGAGGCGCTTGAAACACTCGAAAACGCCATCAAAAAGATTGACCGGGAGACGCGAACGCGATTTAAAGAAACCTTCGACCAGATTAACCGTGGATTACAGGAGCTGTTCCCGAAAGTGTTCGGCGGTGGCCATGCCTACCTCGAACTGACCGGGGAAGATATGCTCGATACCGGTATCGCCATTATGGCGCGCCCGCCGGGCAAGAAAAACAGTACCATCCACTTGCTGTCCGGCGGTGAAAAGGCGCTGACCGCGATCGCGCTGGTGTTTTCGATTTTCCGTCTCAACCCGGCACCGTTCTGTATGCTGGACGAGGTGGATGCGCCGCTGGATGACGCCAACGTTGGCCGTTACGCGCGAATGGTCGAGGAAATGTCGGACAAGGTGCAGTTTATTTATATCACTCACAATAAAATTGCGATGGAAATGGCGCGGCAACTGATGGGGGTCACCATGCACGAACCTGGCGTGTCCAGGATGGTGACAGTTGACGTGGATGAAGCGGCGGAGTTGGCTGCCGTATAGTTTCTCTCTGTTTATGCGGGTAAACTGGCGCAGTCGACAACAATCGAAAAAGCGAGCCAAGACCGGGGGGGTAAGACATCCAAATGCGTGATTGGTTAACCATCATCATCGTATTGCTTATTGCTGGAATTTTATTGGACGGGCTGCGCAGAATGCGCCAGTCGCGACGCGAGAGCCTGCGTCTGTCGCGGCGGGCGATGCTGGCCGATGGCGACGAGCCCGCGCCGGTCGACAACCGGGGCGAGTTTCCGTCCGGCGGGGCGAGAGTGGCCGGCTATCGGGATCCGAAAGACGCGGAAAGTTTCAACAAAAATGTTCGCAAGACGTTTGAGAAATCCCGGGTTACCGTGGGCGCGCCCCAGCGTATTCCCGAGCAGGTCACACTGAACCTGGAAGAGTCCGTGCCGATGCTGATGGATTCGGTTGCGGTGGAGACTGTCGCTGCGGAACCGGAGGAATATGAGCGTGACGACGTTACGGTCCAAGGCGCAACACGCTTTGAAACCCATGCGGAAGAGGAGCACGGGGAACCGAGTCTGGGTTCGCTGGACGAACTGGACCTGGACGAGGAGCAACCCGAGGAGGTAAAACGCCCTCAACCCCGATCAAGCGACAAGTTTGCAAGCAAGCTCAAGGAAGTGAAGGAATCCGTCAAGGCCAAACTCAAGGAGCATGAAACAAAACAACTTGAGCTTGACGAAGATCCCGAATCCGGGGAAGAGTCCTCGCGCGGCAAGCAAACCCACACCGAACCCGATGAAGTATTGATCATCAATGTGATGGCCAAGAGCGGACAGCGTTTTGCCGGCCCGGATTTGTTGAATGCCTTGATGAAACAAAGAATGAAATTCGGTGCGATGGATATTTTCCACCGGCACGTGGACGATGATGGCTACGGACCGGTTATTTTCAGTCTCGCCAACATGGTGGTTCCGGGTACGTTCAATCTCGCGGCGATGAGGGATTTCAGTACGCCCGGAGTCAGCATATTCATGAGCCTGCCGGTGGAAGCGGAAAGCATCGCCGCCTTCGATACCATGGCGTCAACCGCACGGGCGCTGGCGGAAGAGTTGGGTGGTGAGCTAAAGGATGAAAACCGCAGCGTGATGACCCGGCAGACCATCGAACACAGCCGCCAGCGGGTGGTTGAATACGAACGAAAAAAGAAGCTTGCCGCTCACGCGCATTGAATAGAATACAATAAACGCCGCACGGGGAAGTAAATGACGGTAAACGCCGACGATCGGGCATCCGAACAACTGGAAACCGCCGCGCAAAGAATGGCCGAGCTGAGTGAACAGCTGAACTATCACAACCGCCGTTATTATATTCTTGACTCCCCGGAAATTCCCGACGCCGAATACGACCGGATGTTTCGGGAATTAAAATCCCTGGAAGAAAAATATCCCGAACTGGTCCCACCGGATTCCCCCACCCGACGGGTCGGCGCGGCGCCTCTGGATGCATTTACCACCGTTAAACATGAAGTGCCCATGTTGTCGCTCGACAACGTGTTCAGCGAAGAAGAATTTCTTGCCTTCGATAAACGCATCAGGGACCGCTTAAAAACCAGCGATGTCGTCGAATATTCCTGCGAACCCAAATACGATGGCATTGCCGTTAGCGTGCGTTATGAAAACGGCAAACTTGTACGCGGGGCCACTCGCGGGGACGGCACAACGGGTGAGGATATTACCAACAACATTAAAACCATCGGCTCCATTCCGCTCGCCCTGTCGGGCAAAAAACTTCCCGCGATGCTGGAAGTGCGCGGCGAAATTTATATGCCCAAATCCGGTTTTGAAAAGCTGAATAAACTGGCTGCCGAAAAAGGCGAAAAAGTTTTTGTCAACCCTCGCAACGCGGCCGCCGGCAGTTTGCGTCAGTTGAATCCCGCCATTACAGCTTCTCGGCCTTTGGTGATGTGCGCTTACAGTATCGGTGCGATCAAGGGCGGCAAAATGCCGGAAACCCACTATGAAATTCTTACCCAGTTGTTTGAATGGGGTTTTATTGTCAGTGACGAACGCCGGATAGCAAAGGGAGTGGAAGAGTGCGAGGCTTACTATACTTACCTGGAAGCGAAAAGGACGCTGTTGCCATTCGATATTGACGGTATTGTCTATAAGGTCAACAGCATGGAGTTGCAGAATCGTTTGGGATTTGTCGCCCGCGCTCCGCGCTGGGCTATCGCGCGCAAGTTTCCCGCCCAGGAGGAAATAACCGTACTGAACGATGTTGAGTTCCAGGTGGGGCGTACCGGTGCCATTACCCCGGTGGCAAAACTGGAGCCGGTGTTTGTCGGTGGCGTAACGGTATCGAATGCGACGCTTCATAACCGTGACGAAATTGAACGGTTGGGAATTAAAATTGGTGACACGGTAATTGTTCGCCGCGCCGGCGATGTTATTCCGCAAATCGTGTCGGTGGTGGAGTCGAAGCGAGCCAAAGGCGCAAAAAAAATTATTTTCCCCGATTCGTGCCCCGTGTGCGGATCACCGGTGGAAACTGCACCGGGAGAAGCCGTTGCGCGATGCAGTGGCGGACTGATTTGCGAGGCGCAGCGCAAGCAGGCGATCAAGCATTTTGCCAGCCGCCAGGCCATGGATATCGATGGTTTGGGGGATAAAATTGTCGACCAGTTGGTGGACAAAAAAATGGTGGCAAGTGTGGCGGACCTGTACCGGCTGGACGTTGAATCCCTGGCCGGACTGGAGCGAATGGGACAAAAATCAGCGGAAAACCTGGTTCGGGCGATAGAAAAAAGCAGGGAGACAACCCTGCCGCGTTTTCTCTTTGCCTTGGGTATTCGCGAAGTGGGGCAGGCAACCGCGCTCAACCTGGCGAATTACTTCGGCACATTCGAGAATATCAAAAATGCCGATGAAGAAACGCTGCAACAGGTGCCGGACATCGGCCCGGTAGTGGCGTATTTTATCCGCGAGTTTTTCCAGATTCCGGACAATCTTGAAGTCGCGCGGCGACTGACGGAATACGGCGTACACTGGCAGGAAGGGGAACCGGCCAGTCAACAGGAGTTACCGCTTTCCGGTCAGACTTACGTGCTGACCGGCAACCTGGAGGCAATGACGCGGGACGAGGCGAAGGAGAAACTGCAGGCGCTCGGTGCGAAAGTGACGGGCAGTGTTTCCGCCAAAACCAGTTGCGTTGTCGCCGGACCGGGCGCGGGATCTAAACTGGCCAAGGCCGAAACTCTCGGAATAAAAATAATAGATGAAACAGAGTTCCTTGCTCTATTGAAAGGTTTTTCATGATATGTAAACAAAAATTGGTGCTTGCTCTGGGTTTATTGAGTACCGTCTTGTTAACCGGCTGTGTCAGTACACCGCCCAAACACATTAATAATCTTTGCCACGTTTTCGATGAAAAAAGTGGCTGGTACAAAGATGCGAAAAAAGCATCAAAGCGGTGGGGCATTCCCATCGCCACCAATATGGCCATCGTGTATCAGGAGTCCCGTTTTGTGGCCAAGGCCAAGCCGCCGAGGACAAAAATATTGTGGATATTTCCCGGCCCGCGAAAAAGCAGTGCCTACGGCTATTCCCAGGCAAAAAGCGAAACCTGGAAGTGGTACAAGGATGAAGCTCCCCACTGGGGCGCTGATCGTAACGATTTCGATGACGCCATCGATTTTGTGGCGTGGTACAACCATATAAGCGTGAAGCGGTCCAAGATTTCACCCTCGGATACCTATAACCTGTATCTGGCGTATCACGAGGGGCACGGCGGTTTTAATCGGGGAACCTACAGGAAAAAGGGCTGGCTGAAAAAAGTGGCGCAATCGGTGGCGAACCGGGCGAACACTTATCAGGCGCAATTGAAAAAATGTGAGAAAAGGCTTGATTCATCCTGGTGGTGGCCGTTTTAAAAAGATCGGTTATTTTATAGGGGTAACCTTTGCGGCCTTTTTCGTAGGGGCAACCGCGGTCTTTTTTGCGCAAGGGCTGCCCCAACGATTAATCGGCCACTGTGCGGCTGGTTATTGTGCGGTAGGTTCTGGTATGAATTCTTTTGATGTAATGACTTAAGGCATTTGATATGGATCAGGAATCAATTGTTTACGGTTGTATTAAAGATTTTGCCTTCGGCCAGGGCGATGCCATCCGCCGGCAGATGAACCGCAAGGCGATGCTGATGCTGCCCAAGGCGGATGAGTGGCCCTACTTGAGCCAGGAGATGTTCGCGATCCCCAAAATCGAGATTAGCGCGGACAACTATCAAACCGAAGTAATGCATTTCGGCGCCTCCTACAAGGCTATTGAATACGAGTGGGCTAAGTGGCTTGAGAAATTTGAGGCACTATTGAGCAATATGTACTGGATATCGGCGGTGGTGCATCTTGAAACCGAGCTGTCCGGCACGCATACCTTTACCTGGGAGAGCAATGCCAACGGCCACGAGCCGGGAATGGGGATGAAACAGGCCCGGTGCGAATGGACGCAGGAAAATACATTTCTTTAAAGCATATGTAAACGCGCAACCCGAGGTCTTCATTGAAAATCCGATTTAAATTCAGCCGGCGAATTAACGTTTTCATTACCATTTTCGCGAGCTGTGCAATCGTCGCGATGATGATTGTCCGGTTTCAATACCCGGTGGAGGAGGTGCTGGAAATACTGTGGGTCACACTGTTTTTCCTGGTCGTTATTGTCGCGCTGGCGGCGGCAATCGGATTTGTGTTTCGCTGGATTGCTGAGCGACGCAATCGATGATCACTATGTGCGTGCCGACAAGCTACGCCAGGAAGCTGCTGGTATTAGCCGCGGCGGCCGGTTGCGATGAGAAGGCTTTGCTCGATGAGACCGGGCTGTCCCGAGAGGTAATTGACGCAGAAACCGAATTGCCGGCAGTCAAGTACGGCGAACTGTATCAACGGGTGATGATCGCCACCCAGGACGAATGGTTCGGTATGTTCAGCGGCGGAAAGGTACCGCTGGGAACATTCCGCATGATGTGCCTGACCCTGATCCAGTGTAAAAGCCTTCAACAGGCGATTATCCGTGCCGGCGAATTTGCCGAAATCTGCCGTGGTCTGTTGGCCAGGTTTTACCTCGATATTAGCGACACTTTCGCCACTCTCATCCTGGCACCGCATCGTTCAGTGGACGAGGAGGCTTTTAAAAAACTGTTGGCCGAGGCCCGCCCCGATTCCATCGTCACCACTTTGCTCGCGTGGCACCGCTTGCTGCAGTGGCTCACCGCAAAGGAACTTCCGCTGGTGGAATTGCAGGTGACCTTTTCCGCCTTGGAAATGACGCAACCTTTCGTTCACACACACGCTGAGAAAATTGTTTTCGGGCAGGAGCGCAATGCGGTTATCTACCGGGCCAACTGCATGAATTTCCCCGTGGTACAGGACCAGGAATCGTTGATGGCGTTCCTGCGTACGGCGCCGTACCCCCTGGTTACGGAGGACCCTAAAAATATTTCCCTTTCCGACCGGGTGAGAAATATTCTGAAAAAAGACGTCAGCGGCAATATGCCCGGGGCGGAAGCAGTCGCTTCGCAACTGAATATGTCGACCACCACTTTGCGGCGTCAGTTGCAGCAGGAGGAGACGTCTTACCAGAAACTGAAGGATGAGTGCAGGATGGAGGCGGCATTCCATTATTTGAGCTGTCCGGAGCTGTCGAACAATGATATTGCCGAAAAGCTGGGATTTGATGAGCCAAGCGCTTTTTTTCGTTCGTTCAAGAAGTGGACGGGAAAAACCCCGGGAGAGTATCGTAGCGGACTTGCGGGCAGCTCTATTGATCGCGCATAGCCTTCGGCAAGCCTGATCCCAACCCGATCTTCGCCCTGTGCGGGGAGGGATGTGATATTCGTTGCAATTCGCCCTTCTGGTAAACAAATATGGCCTGGAAGAGTGCAAATCAGTGCCAATATGTTCTATAACCATTTGTTAATGCCAGTCTTTGTGGTTGATTTCGTTATTGCGCGAACACGCGGGATATAGGGTAATACTGAAATAGTTTTAAAAGAGGACTAACGGATGACTGAGTATAAAGCTCCAGTTCGGGATATGCAGTTTGTTATGTATGAACTGCTCGGCTATGAGGAACATTACAAATCCCTGCCCGGCGGAGACGATGCGTCGCCGGATGTGGTCGGCGCCATTATCGAGGAAAGCGCCAAGTTCTGTGAAAACGTGCTCGCTCCGCTCAACGCCGTGGGTGACAAGGAGGGGTGTACCTGGAACGATGGCGAGGTGACGACCCCGACGGGATTCAAGGATGCGTACCGCCAATATGTGGAAGCAGGTTGGCCGTCAATGACCCACAGCACCGAATTCGGCGGCCAGGGTCTACCCGAATCCCTCGGTTCCGTGCTCAGCGAAATGGCCGGTACCGCGAACTGGTCCTGGACCATGTATCCCGGCCTTTCCCACGGGGCAATGAAAACCCTGGAACTGCACGGTACCGATGAGCAGAAAGCCACCTACCTGACCAAGCTGGTGGAAGGTTCCTGGACAGGCACCATGTGCCTGACCGAAGCACACTGTGGCACCGATCTGGGTATCCTGCGAACGAAGGCCGACCCCAACGATGACGGCAGCTACCGGATCAGTGGCACTAAAATTTTTATTTCCGCCGGTGAACACGACCTGGCGGAAAATATTGTCCATATCGTGCTGGCACGCCTGCCGGACGCGCCGGAAGGTACCAAGGGAATTTCCCTGTTTATCGTGCCCAAGTTCCTGCCGGATGACAGCGGTAATGTGGGCGAGCGCAATGCCATGAGCTGCGGCTCCATCGAGCACAAAATGGGCATCCACGGCAACGCCACCTGCGTGCTGAATTTCGACGGTGCCCGGGGATACCTGATCGGCCCGCCCAACAAGGGTCTCAACTGCATGTTCACCTTTATGAACACCGCCCGCCTCGGGACGGCCACACAGGGCCTGGCCCACGCGGAACTGGGCTACCAGATATCCACCCGCTACGCCAGGGAGCGCCTGCAGATGCGCTCCCTGTCCGGCCCGAAAAATCCCGATGGCCCGGCCGATCCGATTATCGTGCACCCGGACGTGCGGCGCATGCTGCTGACCCAAAAAGCGTTTGCCGAGGGTGGCAGAATGTTAATTTATTACGCGGCGCAACTGGTGGATGTCGAGCACCACACCACCGACAAGGAGCAAAAAGAGCAGGCCGCCGAGCTGCTGGCGCTGTTAACACCGATTGCCAAGGCATTCCTTACCGAAACCGGGTTTGAGTCCGCCAACCTGGCCCTGCAGTGCTTTGGTGGCCACGGCTATATTCGGGAATGGGGCGCGGAGCAGAATGTTCGTGACAGTCGTATTTCCATGCTGTACGAAGGCACCACCGGCATTCAGGCCTTGGACCTGCTTGGGCGCAAGGTGCTTATGTCGCAGGGTGAAACGTTGCGCCGGTTCACCAAGGTCATACACAAATTTTGTGAAGCCAACAAAAACAACGAGGCGGCAAAGGAGCTGATCGAACCATTGGCTGAATTGAACAAGGAGTGGGGCGAGCTCACCATGCATATTGGAATGGCGGCCTTGCAGAATCCGGAAGAAGTGGGCGCGGCGTCGGTGGATTACCTGATGTATTCCGGTTACGTCACACTGGCTTACTTTTGGGCCCGCGCGGCGCTGGTGGCGAAGGAAAAAATGGGTGGCGCGGACGACAGCTTTTACGATGCGAAAGTAAAGACAGCACGTTTCTACTTCCAGCGTTTGCTGCCAAGAACCCGGGGATTGGTCGCCTCGATCAAATCCGGTGCCGATAGCCTGATGGCCATGGAGGTGGATCAATTTTGATCGCTAACGGCGGGTTGATAATGTGACATCAATCCGTCTTTCCCTTCCTTATTACCCCAGCGGCGAAAAATCCCGCCTCAATTTACCTATCGAAAGCTAAAATCATTTTATAATGACTGGCCGTCGTTGCTGGCAGTTCATTGTTATTCATAAAAATAAGGCGCCTGAGTGAAACCAGAGTGACAATAATAAGGAGAATGTCTTGATTACCCGATACAGTAATGTCCCCGATCTGATTGAGCAGGCATTTTCCAGGTACGCGGACAAACCCGCGTTTACCTGCGCCGGTTATACCATGTCCTACGGTGACGTGGATCGCGCAAGCCGGCGGTTCGCCAGCTACCTGCAAAATGAACTGGGGCTTGAACATGGCGATCGCATCGCAATCCAGTTGCCGAACGTTTTGCAGTATCCGGTTGCATTTTACGGCGCCATTCGGGCCGGCCTGGTTATCGTCAATACCAATCCGCTCTATACCCCCAGGGAACTCAAATACCAACTGATGGATAGCGGCGCCAGAGCCCTGGTTGTGCTGTCGAACGTTGCTGCCGGCGCCGCCAGCATTATCGGAGAAACACAGGTTGAACATGTGATTTTGACGGATTTTGCCGATATGCATCCGGCGCCAAAGCGGTGGATTATCAATTCCGTGGTCAAGTATGTTAAAAAAATGGTGCCGGAGTTTTCGTTCGAAAAATCCATTCCGTTCAGGAAAGCCGTGACCACGCCGGCGAGGGAATTAAAACCGTTTAGCCCCGCATCGGATACCCTGTTACTGCTGCAATACACTGGCGGTACCACCGGCGTTGCCAAGGGGGCCATGCTTACCCACGGCAACCTGGCCAGCAATGCCTGGCAAATGATCACGCATATGCCCAACGCGTTCGAGGAAGGCAACGAAGTTTATATCGCCTGTTTGCCGCTCTATCACATATACGGGTTGCAAATGCATGCGGTCGACTCGTTTTCCCACGGAGGCCACAACATACTGATTCCCAATCCGCGGGATCTCGCGGCCTTGGTCGACGCGCTTAAAAATCTGCGGATGACGGTATTCGTGGGTATCAACACACTTTTCAACGCCCTTTGCCGTTATGAAAAATTCAAGCAACTGGATTTCTCCCGACTTAAAGTTACCGCGTCGGGCGGTATGGCGTTGACGGAAGACGCGTCCCGCCTGTGGACCAAAACCACCGGTTGCCAGATAAACGAAGGCTACGGCCTGACAGAAACCTCGCCCGTGGTGTGCGGCAACCAGACTGGCAGCATCCAGCCGGGCACTATCGGCCGGCCGCTGCCGGAAACCGAAATCAGGGTCATTGACGAAGAAGGCAATATACTTGGCCCGGATCAGGTGGGTGAATTATGCGTGCGCGGCCCGCAGGTGATGGCGGGATACTGGCAGAAGCCGGAGGAGACCAAAAAAGTCCTGTCCGACGATGGCTGGTTGAAAACCGGGGATATGGCCGTGATTCAACAGGATGGTTACGTTCGTATTGTCGACCGTAAGAAAGACATGATCATCGTGTCCGGCTTTAACGTCTATCCCAATGAGGTGGAGGACGTGGTCTGTCAGCATCCGGACGTGATTGAGGCGGCGGCCATCGGTATTCCGAACAAGGAATCCGGTGAAGTGGTTAAACTGTTTGTTGTGTCGGGTAACCCCCAGCTTACCAAGGAGGATATCAGGGCTTTTTGCAAGGAAAACCTTACCGCCTATAAGGTGCCGAAGATTGTTGAATTCCGGCAGAGCCTGCCCAAAAGTAATGTCGGCAAAATATTGCGCCGCGAACTTCGCGATGAGGAAGAATAGGTGCGGTATTTCAGTAACCGGGAGTTCTTATACTGGTGATCAATGCAGGTTGCCTTTCATACCGCATACAGAATAAATGACCGGATCATCAAATAACCATGTCCACTAACGCGCTGATTCTTTCCGGTGGTGGTGCCCGGGCCGCTTACCAGGTCGGCGTGCTGCAGGCCGTTGCGGATATACTGCCGCATCTTCACAACCCGTTTCCCATCATCTGTGGAACATCGGCGGGTGCGATCAATGCAGCGGCGCTGGCGGCGCATCCGGGGGAATTCCGGCGCTCGGCAATGGATCTCGCAAAAAACTGGCGTCGCCTTGAAATTGAACAGGTTTATAAAACCGGTTGGTGGTCGTTGATCACAAGCGCATCGAAAGTAGCACTCTCGATGTTCAATGACGGTATAGGGAAAGGCAAGCCATTAGCGCTGCTGGACAATTCACCGCTGCGAGAATATTTGTTGTCGGTCATTCCGTTTGAAAATATTCCACGCCGGGTGGCGTCGGGAGAACTTGAGGCGTTGTGTATTACCGCGCTTGGTTACAACTCGGGGGAGTCCGTCAGTTTTTTCCAGGGCAGCAGCGCGTTGCGTGCGTGGCGACGCTATCGTCGCATTGGTACACCGGCCAAAATTACTGTCGATCACTTGTTGGCGTCGTCCGCAATCCCCACTATTTTTCCTTCCGTTGAATTAAACCGCGAATATTATGGCGATGGCGCAATGCGCCAGATGGCACCCATCAGCCCCGCCTTGCACCTGGGCGCGGACCGGATATTTATCATTGGTGTCAGTGGCAACCGCAATCCGCTGCACTGGGGGCGGCGCGGTAAGGTGCCACCCAAGCATTCGCCGTCCATGGCGCAGATTCTCGGCCAGATGCTAAACAGTGCATTTATCGATGCGTTGGAAGGAGACATTGAGCATCTTGAAAGAGTTAACGCCTTGCTTAATCATGTTTCCAAGGAACGTTGCAGCGAAACCAATCATTTGCGCCCTGTGGATACATTAATTATTTCCCCGTCCAAGGAGCTCGATAAAATTGCCGGCCGTAAAATCCGAAAACTGCCGGCAAGCATGCGCTTTTTTATGCGCCGGACCGGTGCCACGGCCAGGGGGGGCGGCTCGGCCGCGGCAAGTTATCTGCTTTTTACCCGCGAATACTGCAACGAGCTGATGGAGCTGGGATACCAGGATGCCATGTGGGAACGTGATGCGATTGAAGTATTTTTTGCCAAAGCTGAGTAAACACTATCGGCAATTGTGAGGTAGGTTCTAAACTGTTATAACGTTTTCAAAGATAAAAAACGCCGGGGGGCATTACAGTAATGAAGGCCATTAAATATCTGATTTTTGTCGTCGTGCTAGCGGCCGTGCTGCTGGTGGGAATTGGTGTCATCCTTCCCCAATCTTCATATGTGGAAAGAAGCGCGGTAATTGATGCGCCGAAGTCGGTGGTGTTCGAACTGGTGGGCGATCATCGTGAAATGCAGAAGTGGTCGCCGTGGGCCAAAAAAGATCCGGATATGGTCGTCCGCTTTGAAGGACCCGAAAACGGTGTCGGTTCCAGAATGTTTTGGGAAAGCGAGAAGGTGGGAACCGGCTCTTCCACATTTGTCGAATACGAACCCTATTCGCGCGCGGTAACCGAACTCGATTTCGGTGGTCAGGGAAGCGCAACCGCCACGTATGAAATTACCGGGCAAAACGGCCAGTCGAAAATCGTCTGGAGTTTTGTCGGCGATCATCCCGGCATAATAGACCGCTACTTTGGATTGTTGATGGACTCCCTGGTCGGTGCGGATTTTGAGGAGGGACTGGCTGACCTGAAGGAACTGGCCGAGTCCAAGCCGGCGATTTCCAAACAGGAAATAACTTATTCATCCGGTGACACGGAACTCAAGGGCTATCTGGCACTTGCCGCGGGAGAGGGTCCACATCCGGGCGTGATTGTTGTCCACGAGTGGTGGGGTCATAACGATTACGCTCGCAAACGTGCCGATATGCTGGCGGAATTAGGGTACAACGCTCTGGCCCTGGATATGTTCGGCAACGGCAAAACGGCGGACCATCCGAAACAGGCCATGCAGTTTGTCAATGAGGTGACAGCCAGCGAAGGTGCGGCGCGAGCCCGCTTCGATGCCGCTATTGAATTGTTGAAATCCCAATCTTCCACCGACCAAAATAAACTTGCCGCCATCGGCTATTGCTTTGGTGGCAGCGTGGTGTTGAGCATGGCGCGAAGCAATCATCAGGATCTTGATGCGGTGGTGAGTTTCCATGGTGGATTGCAAGGACTTGCACCGATACCGGCGTCGGGTACCGATGTAAAAATGCTGGTGCTAAATGGTGAGGCGGACCCGTTCATTACCGTCGAGCAAAAGGAAAATTTCAAAGCGGAACTGGATGTGGCCGCGGTGGATTATGAATTCGTCGATTATCCCGGTGCTGTTCACGCATTTACCAATCCCGGTGCCGATGCCCTGGGAGAGAAATTTGAGCTGCCGCTGAAGTATGACGAGCAGGCGGATACAGATTCGTGGGAACGAATGAAAGCTTTTCTTGAAGATGTGTTTTAACTCCAGATAAAAATCGGGGCAAGGCAGCCCCGGTTTTCCTGCCAACCCAAAACAGAAGTCGATTTTGTTGAGTCATCCTTTCGCGCCGGTAATCGTGCTTGTTTTGGCCTCCGTTCTCTGGGGCCTGTCCTGGATACCGTTGAAATTCCTGAACCAGCAGGGCCTGGAAGGTATCCCCATGGTTTTCGTTTCCCAACTGATTCTCGCGCTGCTGTTCACCCGGGCAGGGTTGCGGCCGGAGCCATTGAAACAGGCCTGGAAAGCGACGCTTGGTATTGCGCTGACCGGTGGCAGCGCCATTTTGTGCTTTACCTATGCCTTGATGTATGGCGATGTGGTTCGGGTGATGGTCCTGTTCTACCTGTTGCCGGTGTGGGGTGTGTTGGGAGGCCGGGTTTTTCTCCATGAACATATCGACCGGGTTCGCTGGTTCGGTGTGGCTATCGCTATCGTCGGTGCCTTTCTGATTCTCGGCGGTCCCCGGATTTTCGACTTACCTCCGTCCTGGATTGACCTGCTTGCCCTGTTGTCGGGCCTGTTCTTCGCCGCCAATAACATGTTCTTTCGCGGTGCGGTGTCGCTGAGCCTGGCCAGTAAACTGATGATGATGTTTTACGGCTGTTCAGCGATATCCGGCCTTCTCATCCTGTCAGGCGTGCAGGCCTGGCCGTCCTCCCTGCCTGCTGTCTCGTGGGGCTGGCTGGTGCTGTACGCGTTTACTTGGCTGCTATTGGCCAACCTTGGCTCGCAGTGGGCGGTTACCCGAATGGAGGCGGGGAGGTCGTCAATCATTATTATCATGGAGCTGGTGGCCGCGGTGGTATCCGCCATGGTTATCAACAAAACCCGACTTTCGTTGGTGGAGTGGGGGGGTTGCCTACTGGTGGTAACCGCGGCTTTTCTCGAGGCTTCCCGCGCCAATAACGAACAGATTGCGCCATCCCGGCCGCTCCGGTAGGAAAAACCGGACAAGCCTTCCCAATTTCCCGCAACGCGTGTAGGCAATGTCTCACACGTTTCTTAGCTTCCTCCTACATACGACCATGAGTGGTATCCCTACTATATCGCTAACAAGATAAACACAATTACGGTAAGTTTTCCCTGGGGGGATCAAGTCATGCATCTGGAAGGTACAGTGCTCTACCTTAACAAGCGGGCCAAAGTTGCGGTTGTGGATATCGGCTGGGGGGAGGCCGTCGTGATTGAATTCGAATCTCCCGATGATCTGTGTGTGGGTGACCGCCTGCGGGGCCTGAAGCGTTGCTACTTCATATCAATGTGCTTTAACGAAACCAAAAACCGGCGTATCCCGGTAACCGTATTGTCCGGTGGCCTGCCAATGGAAACAGCGCGCTACGTTGTAACCTCTGAACTTGAGGTGAACGCAGTTGCCTGAAAGGAAGAGGCTGCCTCCGCTGATGATTAATTTCCTCCATTGACATTCCTCCCATGCCGCCGACGGCGGTTGGGGGATGCATTATTTGCTACATTTAGCACCACCTTACCTTCCCTCCGATTAAAGTTATCAATTTGTGGCGTATCCCCTACAACGCCATAGATTATTTGCTATTTTCAGCTTTAAAGACGTGCCCTGCGGCAGCGGTGGTGCCGGCCGAAGTCGTAAAGGCGAGGAGATAATATGAAAAATTCCTTTTTTTCGTCGCAGGCTTTTCTACTTACGGTTTCAGCATTAATATCGTCCGGCGCCTGGTCCGTCGGGGTCGATCAGGAGGCTCTCGCGTTTACCCTTGGCGGAATGGCGAATGTTAAAGCGGAGCAGAAAATATCGCTGGGCAATTACAAGGGGAAGGTGGTTTAGCTGGATTTCCGGGCTTCCTGGTGTGGTCCCTGCAGAAAATCATTGCCGACTGAACGATATTCGCAATAAGTACGCATCCCGGGGATTTGAAGTTATCGCGGTGAATGTAGACGAGAACCCCGATGGTGGCCTTGAGTTCCTGCGCGAATACCCGGTAAACCATCCCGTCGCCTACGACCCGAAAGGTACCGTGCCTTCGATTTATAAACTAAAAGGCATGCCTTACGCCTTCCTGATAGACAGGAAGGGAATCGTCCACCACGTTCACGAAAGCTACCGCGACGGCGACCGGAATAAAATAGAAAACATGGTTAAAGCACTGCTGGAAAAATAGTATGTATCAAATAATAAAACTGGCCGGTATTGCCGCGCTTATCTGTTCCGTGGCGGCCTGCACACAGGTAAAACCCTGGGAGAGAGGAGAGCTGGCGAAAAGGGAAATGGCATTTGAGGTCGACCCGATGGAAACCCGGATAAAGGATCATATTTATTTCAGTAAGGAAGGCTCGTCATCCGGCTCGACGGTAACGGGTGGTGGCTGCGGTTGTAATTAACCGATAAATATAAAAATCCAACCGGTTTGACTTCCTATTGGGGCCAGGAAAAAATGCAGAACACAAAAAGCAATAAAGCAAACACCTTACTGACTTTAACGACAGCGGCGCTTGCCCTGCCGGGCATGACACCGCAGTCCGCGCTGGCGCAGGCGGTTACCGAAGACACCACGTTAAGTTATCGCTATTCACAGTACGCGGAAGGTGAAATTGATGGGAATGTTAATGTCGGCGCCGGTTCGCGGGAACGATACGATATTTCGATTCATCAGTTGCGATTTAAAACAGCCATTGCCGCAAATGCCGAAATTGCCGTGGACTTGCAGCAGGAATCCATGTCCGGCGCGTCTCCCTGGTATATTCTGCAGGGTAGTGATGGGGAGCCGGTTCTGGTTATGAGCGGCGCGACAATTGAGGAAGAGCGCACCGATGTCGGAGCTAATTTCACGTCGTATTTCGATACGATAGTCAGTTCCACTTCGCTCGGTTATTCAACTGAAAACGACTACAGCTCGTTTAGTATGAGCTACGCCTTATCTAAATCATTGAATGAAAAAAATGTGACCCTCGACTTTGGTATCAGCGGCTCGCAGGACTTTATTGAGCCCACCAGCACGGAAGAGCGGCCGATACCTATCGACGAGGAGAAAAAAACCAGCGGTAGTCTCTCTCTCGGGTTTTCCACGGTAATTGACAGGACATCCATTGTCAGCAGCACCGTTAGCGTGACCCGCTACGATGGTTATCTTTCCGACCCTTACAAGCGTGTCCAGGTGATGAACCTTCCCGACGCGTCAACGGGGCCCACCGGAAACTGTCCTTTCACTCTTTGCGCGGACCGCAGGCCTGATCAGCGAACCCAGTGGGCGTGGACAACCCGTTACCGCAAAAGTATGGTGGAATACAACGCCGCGCTGCATTTGGATTACCGTTACTTTACCAACGACTGGGAAGTGGATTCTCACACTGTGGATCTGGCCTGGTACCAAAATTTTGCTGATAGCTGGCAAATCGCACCGCAGGTGCGCTGGTACAGCCAGACCGACGCCGCGTTTTACCAGATCTATTTTGAAAACCCGCGTAACGATGGTTTTTATTCGAGCGATTATCGCCTGTCCGCTTTTGACGCGGTCAGCGCGAAAGTCAAACTCAGCAGGTTTTTTGGTTTTGGCGCCTTGCATATTTCCTACGAAAGCTATTCCAGCGATGCCGGAACCGGTCGAAACGAATTGAGCGCGGGCAATCCGGCACTGGTTGACTTCACCCACGTTACCGCCGGCATCGATTACAAGTTTTAGTGGAACTTCACAGCGTTACGTTCAAGGCGATGGGGAGCCCCTGCGAGCTGAAGCTCTACGCTCCCCCCAACAAAAATATCCGGGATATTTGCCAGACGGTTGTCGACAAAATTCTGGAGCTGGAAAATCGCTACACCCGTTTTAAACCCACCAGCATCACTTCAAGAATAAACCAGAGTGCAGGCAGCGGAGAAGCAGTCGAAGTCGACGGGGAAACCGCCAAACTTATCGACTACGCTGCTATTTTATTTGAGCAAAGCGACGGCTTGTTCGATGTCACTTCCGGTGTATTGCGCCGGGCCTGGAACTTCAAATCCAACCGGCTTCCGACACAGGTGGAACTGGAAAAAATTCTGCCTGCTATCGGCTGGCAAAAAGTGATTTGGCAATCACCATTTATTCAATTGCCGATCAAGGATATGGAAATTGATTTTGGCGGTTATGTAAAGGAATACGCGGTGGATGTTGCCGCGACACTGTCCATGGAACTGGGTGTTCAACACGGTCTGGTGAATCTGGGAGGCGATGTCAGAATCGTCGGTCCTCACCCGGACGGAAAACCCTGGAAAGTTGGTATCCAGCACCCTCGCAATCCGGCCGGCCCGATTGCGACCGTGGATATGGCACACGGCGCCATCGCTACCAGCGGGGACTATGAGCGATTCATGATTGTTGATGGCGTTCGCTATTGTCACCTGCTTAACCCGGCAACGGGGCAGAGCATCCAACCGACGTACGCCTCGGTCAGTGTTATTGCTGGCCAGTGCCTGGTGGCCGGCTCCTTTTCCACTATCGCCATGTTGAAGAGCGCGGATGACAAAACCTGGCTTGGCGATGCCGGCCTGCCGTACCTGGCGATAGACCGGCGGATGCGGGCATCCGGCACGGTCGATATCGACCTTTATTCCCCCCACAAATCGAGTTAGGACCTCTGGCGTCACAATCATTTAATGTTCGGTGCCAACCGCTGTAACGTATGCATAATGTGGCATCAAAAACGTCTAATTGTTGGGAAGGCCCTACTTTTTGCTGTATATTGCCACCGCAAAATTCGAGCACTATCACCACTGCAGTGGAGGTACGTTTGGAGCGCATCAAAATTCTACACATCGAGGATGACGATGGCGATGCCCATTTGATCGAGCAGGCGCTGTCGAACGATGCAAATTATTGCTTCGATATAGTGCGCGAGGATCGTATGGCAAGCGCGCTGAAGTACATGGACGGAAACAGCGTTGACGTCATTTTGCTCGACCTTTCCCTCCCGGATTCATCCGGCCTCGATTCCGTAACCCGTCTTCGCGCCTTTGCTCCCGACCAGGCCATTGTCGTCGTTACCGGAATGGACGATGAGGCACTGGCACTCGACGCCGTTAAAAACGGAGCGCAGGACTACCTGGTAAAGGACGAACTGAAGCCCTGTGTTGCGGTGCGGGCAATACGCTATTCACTGGAGCGGCATAAATACGATGCCCAGGTGGCGAAGCTGGCGAATTATGACAGGCTGACCGGGCTGGCCAATCGCTCGCGTTGCATGGATTACCTGAAGCATGCCCTTGAAAATGCAAAACGCCTGAAAAAAAGCCTTTCGATTTTATTTATCGATTGCGACCACTTCAAACTTGTTAACGATACGCTCGGTCACTGTGTCGGCGATGACTTCCTGAAAAAAATCAGTAAAACCATGAATGATTGCCTGCGTGCTTCCGATTTTATTGCACGGCTCGGCGGTGACGAATTTGTCATTGTGCTGGACCACGAGGATGATACCTTGCGTTCATCCATCGTGGTGGCGGAAAAAATTCTCAAAAGCGTGCGGCGGGGCATAGAGCTGGATGGAGGCGAGTGGATCAATGCCCGTTGCAGTATCGGCGTGGCCGGCTATTCCGGCTACGACAATCCGCCGACTGTTGATCAGCTGATCCATGAAGCGGACACAGCCATGTATTCGGCCAAACGAAAAGGCGGCGACCGTGTATGCTTTTTCGATAGTGAGATGGAGCGGCAGGCCAGCCGGCGAATTGAACTGCTGCGCGGTATTACGCAGGCGTTCAGCAACTGCGAATTTGGTGTCGAATATCAGCCGGTGCTTAATGTTGCCAATGGACTGTTTGAAGGAATCGAAGCGCTTCTAAGATGGAAGAATGCGGCCGGAGAAGTGATTTCGCCGGAGGAGTTTGTCCCGCTTCTGGAAGAGACAGGTATGATTCGCGTGATTGGCGCGTGGATCACAGAACGGGCCTGTCGGGATTTTAATGCGCTTCATACGGAAGGCGCGCTGCCGGAAAATGCCTGGGTAAGCGTGAACCTTTCTTCCGTGCAGTTTAATGATTTGTATTTTGTGGATCGTATAAAGGAAATGATTACTTCGGCGGGCCTGGAGCCGCGGCAGTTACAGTTTGAAATTACGGAATCGCTGGTGCTGGAGCACAGCTATCGTATAATCGATATCATCGGCCAGCTAAAGGAAATAGGTGTTCTGCTGGCGCTCGATGATTTCGGCGTGGGCTATTCCTCGATGAATCACCTGAAGGAATTGCCGTTGGACAAAATAAAAATCGACAAAACATTCGTGACCCGCTGTACTGAAACGCAATCCGATCGAACCATCACGCGCGCCATGATCGCGTTGGCGCGGAATCTCGGCATCCAGGTGATTGCGGAAGGAGTGGAAACCCAGAGCCTGTCGCAACTACTTAAAGGCGATGCGGTGGATTACATGCAGGGTTTTTATTACGCGCGGCCAATGGAGCTGGAAGACCTGCGCGCGTTTTACCTGAACCAGGATAAAAAAGCCGTTGCCACGCAGGTGCTGTAGGGCGGGCAGGCGATGGTCCGACACGTCGGGCGCCACCCGCCGTGGCAGTTTATTGGGGAAATATCAAACCGCGCGTGTTCAGTTTGATACGGTAGACATTTTTTCTCGCGGTGATAAACAGCGTATCCAGGTTTTCACCGCTGAATACACAGTTGGTGGGCGCTTCCGGCAATTCAATCAGGTCGACAAATTCCCCTTGCGGATCAAATATCTGCACACCAAACCGCGTGGTGACATACAGGTTGCCGTGAACATCAATGGCGACGCCGTCCGCGCCGGAAATATGGCTTTCGTAGTCGTCGGGGTGGGTTAGCGTGGCAAACGTCATTCGCTCACCCAATTTGCCCGGTGCGATAACGGGGTAGGCACGCACGTCAAAACTGTCCGTATCGCTAATGTAAAGCACGGATTCATCCGGTGACAAAATAATACCGTTCGGCTTGTCCATGTCCTCCACAAGCCGGGTGACATTGCCATCGGCATCCAGGTAGTAAACGCCTTTGATTTGCTGTGGCCTCTCCTCGCTCCAGGACGGATCGGTAAAATAAATGCCATTGCTTTTGTCCACCACCAGATCATTAGGCCGGTTAAATCGAATTCCATTGTACTCGGCCACCAGGGTTCCAAGCCGGTTTCCGTCAGTGTCCCATTCCGCGAGCGCGCCAGTTTCCTGCTCACAGGCGAGCAGGTTGTTGTCCCGGTTGAACATCAGGCCATTGGTGCCGGCGCTGTTGTCCGTAATGCGGGTAAATTCACCTGAAACCGGGTTGTAGCGGTAAATACTGTTGTTGGGAATATCGGTAAAATAGACGGTACCTTTATTGTCCCAGGCCGGACCTTCGACAAATTCAAACTGGTCCCGACTCAGCTTGGTTACTTCGGCACCCGCCGGGACAATATTACTTTCCGTTTGGGAATTTACTTCCTGTTGTTCGACCGGTGCCGCGGATTCCTCCCGCGCAACCTGTTCGCCACTTTCTCCGCATCCGGCAAGAAGCCATGCAGAGCCGACAACAACCAAAAAAGTATTTATTTTTTTCATATGACCGTCCCTTCTGATTTTCAGTTTATTGTGCCGGCGTTTGTTCCGCCAGGCTTCTTGCTATACCCAATTCCAGCCCGCGAATTTCGGCCAGGCCTTTCACCCGTCCAATACCGGAATAACCGGGATTGGTGGTTTTTTTCAGGTCGTCCATCATTTGGTGGCCATGGTCGGGTCGCATCGGTATCGAAACTTTCCGTTGGTGGGAAACCCTGACGATGGCTTTAACCAGATCGTACATATTGGTATCGCCATCCAGGTGCGCCGCTTCGAGAAAATTACCTTCGGCATCGCGTTTGACATTGCGCAGATGCAGAAAGTTAACCCGCTCACCGAAACGCTCCACCATCGCCGGCAAATCATTGCGTTCACTGACGCCGTAGGAGCCGGCGCAGAAACACAGGCCGTTCGACTTGTTCGGCACTTGGGTGGTCAGGTCAATAATGTCCTCAGAGTTTTTGATAATACGTGGCAGGCCCAAAATGGAATAAGGCGGGTCATCCGGGTGAATGGCCATCTTAACGCCGACTTCATCCGCCACCGGGCAAACCTGCCGGAGAAAATACACCAGGTGAGAGCGCAATTTTGCCTCGTCGATACCTAGGTAAGTATCGAGTGCGGCCTGGAACTGGTCCAGGGTAAAACTTTCCTCGCTGCCGGGCAGGCCGGCGATAACGGTTCGCTCAAGCTGGTTTTTTTCTTCCTCGGACATGTTTGCGAAAATGGTCGCGGCTTTTTTCAGCTCTTCCTCGGTGTAATCTTTTTCCGCATTGGGTCGCTTCAGCAAGTGCACGTCAAAAATAACCAGCGATGCCTTTTCAAATCGCAGTGCGCGTGAACCGTCTTCGAGTTCAAAACTGAGATTGGTGCGTGTCCAATCCAGTACCGGCATGAAGTTGTAGGTCACTACTTCGATGCCGCAGACGCCAAGGTTCCGAATGGTTTGTTTATAATTTTCGATTTTCCGCTCGAAGCCGGGCGCCTGGGTTTTGATATGTTCGTGCACGGGTACACTTTCCACCACTTTCCAGGCCAGGCCGGCGGCATTAATCATATTCTTGCGTTTTTGGATTTCGTCCAGTTCCCACACTTCCCCGTTGGGGATGTGGTGCAGGGCTGTAACCACGCCCGTGCAGCCGGCCTGGCGAATATCCGACAGGCTCACCGGATCGGAGGGGCCGAACCAGCGCATGGTTTGTTCCATTAAGTAAGGAATGCGGGACATAAAAGCTTCACCTCATTAGATAACAATATCCAGAATTAAAACGCCAATTATACCGACGATACTAACGATAGATTCCATCAGTGACCAGGACATAACGGTATCTTTCAGGCTCAGGTTGAAATATTCCTTGTACAGCCAGAAGCCGGAATCGTTGACGTGGGAAAACATCAGGCTGCCGGCGCCCACCGCCAGAATCATCAGGTTGGGGTCGACATTGGTTGCCACCACCACCGGCGCCATAATGCCGGCCGCGGTTAAACCAGCGACTGTCGCCGAACCCAGGCAGACACGAATTACCGTGGCGATAAACCAGCCCAGCAGCAGTGGGTTGATAGCCACACCCTGCAACAGGTCGGCAATATCATTGCTTACGCCGCTGTCGACGAAAACCTGCTTCAGGGTTCCGGCGCCGGCGACAATCAGCAGAATTACCGCGATATCTTTAATTGCGCCGCTATAGTGTTCCATGATTTCGGTCACTTTCATACCGCGCGACAGGCCCAGCGACCAGGTGGCAATCGCCAGCGCGATAAGCATTACCATTGACGGGTTGCTGATGAAGGCAAAGAAATCCCGCAAGCTTTCGTTTTTACCTGCCAGTTCGGGTAGAAAGGTGGAACTGGCAATCAGCACCACCGGCAGGATGGAAGTGGCAAAGCAATTGAATGCACCGGGGAGGTTGTCTTCGTGAATCTCCTGCGGCCGGAAAATTGCCAGCGGTTGGGAGTTCATTTTTTTCAGCGTTTTCGCGAAAACCGGACCCGCCAGAATCATCGACGGCACGCAGATAATCAGGCCATAAATCACGGTGGTGCCGATATCGGCGTTGAACATGGGCACCATGGCAGTGGGGGAAGGGTGGGGTGGCAGGTAGCCGTGCGTTACAGATAGCGCCGCCAGCAGCGGGATACCCAGGTACACCGCCGGCAGTTTTGACTGGTACATCACTGAAAAAACCAGCGGCACCAGCAGCACGAAGCCGACGTTGTAGAACAGCGGTATGCCGACGATAAAACCGGTCAGCATCAGCGCCCAGGTAATGTGCTTTTGGCCGAACAGCCCGATCAGTACGTTGGCAATTTTCTGCGCGGCGCCGCTTTCCGATACCAGTTTGCCGAACATGGCCCCAAGGCAGATGATGATCACCAGCCCGCCCAGGGTGCCACCGATACCTTTTTCCAGCGTGCCCGGCACGGTTTCGAGTGGAATGCCCAGCAGAATGCCGGCAACGGTGGAGGCGACAAGAAAGGCGAGGAAAGGATGGATCTTGAGCCAGACAATCAGCAGGACAAGAACGGCGATGGACGCCAGAACGGCAAGTATTTCCATGGAATTATCTCTTATTATTGATTTTGTTGCGCAATACACTACTGTCCAAAGTAACTTGTAAAAGAAGAACAAGCGTGTCAGAACATTTCGGTTTTCCTTACTGCGTCATGTTCGCAAAGCGACATCCAGAACAAACCTCCTTGCCAACACAAGTTCCCTGGATCTCCGCCGGGCGGCGCTCCGCTTCGCGAAGATGACTGCCTCTCTGGACCCTTCATCGGTCATTTTATTCCGGACAATTCTGTGTGCGACAGCGACGAAGATGCATAATGACTATACCGCATTACACGTAAAAATGAATTGAAGGGGAAAAATGGAGGCGGCATTGAAGCCGCCCCCGGAAAGGTTTTTATACAGCAACCTGCTGAATTTCCACCGCCGCGATGCGTCTGCCTTCCTCTGCGCCTTTGACGAAGGACTCAATCTGGTCGAAATTCATGTAACGGAAGATATCATCGGCCATGGAGTCAATCTTGCCGGCGTATTCCATGTATTCGGCGACTGTCGGCAATCGCCCCAGAATACCGCCGATCGCCGCCAGTTCGGCCGAGGTCAGGTACACGTTGGCACCCGCGCCCAGACGGTTGGGGAAGTTGCGGGTGGAGGTGGACAACACCGTTGCGCCGTCGGCGACCCGGGCCTGGTTGCCCATGCACAGGGAGCAGCCGGGCATTTCCATGCGTACGCCGTTGCGGCCGTAGATGTTGTAGTAGCCTTCTTCCATCAGTGTGTGCTGGTCCATTTTGGTGGGCGGCGACATCCAGAAGCGGGTCTTCAATCCGCCCTTGTTAGCGTCCAGCAGTTTGCCGGCGGCGCGGAAGTGGCCGATATTGGTCATGCAGGAGCCGATAAACACCTCGTCCACGTTGTCCCCCACCACTTCAGACAGCAGGCGGGCATCGTCGGGGTCGTTCGGGCAACAGACTACCGGTTCTTTCAACTGATCCAGGTCGATTTCCAGCACTGCCGCGTATTCCGCGTCGGCATCGGCGGACAGCAGGGACGGAGTTTCCAGCCACTCTTCCATCTTGCGGGCGCGGCGCTCCAGGGTGCGCTTGTCGTTGTAGCCCTGGCTGATCATCCAGCGCAGCAGGGTGATATTGGAACGCAGGTATTCGGCGATGGATTCTTCCGGCAGTTTGATAGTACAGCCGGCGGCGGACCGCTCGGCGGAGGCGTCCGACAGCTCGAAAGCCTGTTCCACCGTCAGCCCGGTAAGACCTTCGATTTCCAGAATGCGGCCGGAAAAGACGTTCTTCTTGCCTTTTTTCTCAACCGTCAGCAAACCCTCCTGGATGGCGTAGTAGGGGATGGCGTGCACCAGGTCGCGCAGGGTAATTCCGGGTTGCATCTTGCCCTTAAAGCGCACCAGCACCGATTCCGGCATATCCAGCGGCATGACACCAGTGGCCGCCGCGAAGGCCACCAGGCCGGAACCGGCCGGGAAGGATATACCCATCGGGAAGCGGGTGTGGGAGTCGCCGCCGGTGCCGACGGTGTCCGGCAACAACATGCGGTTGAGCCAGGAGTGTATAATGCCGTCGCCCGGTCGCAGGGAAACGCCGCCCCGGTTCTGGATAAAGTCCGGCAGGGTGTGCTGGGTATCGATATCCACCGGCTTCGGATAGGCGGCGGTGTGGCAGAAGGACTGCATCACCAGGTCGGCGGAGAAGCCCAGGCAGGCCAGGTCTTTCAACTCATCGCGGGTCATCGGCCCGGTGGTGTCCTGGGAGCCGACAGTGGCCATGCGCGGTTCACAGTAGGTGCCGGGACGTATGCCCTTGCCTTCCGGCAGGCCACAGGCGCGGCCGACCATTTTCTGTGCCAGAGTAAAGCCCTTGCCGGAATCGACCGGCGCGGCGGGGACGCGGAATACAGACGATGCGGCCAGGCCCAGCGATTCTCGCGCATGGGCGGTGAGGCCCCGGCCGATAATCAGATTGATACGGCCACCGGCGCGAACCTCGTCCAGCAGGACATCGGATTTAAGTTCGAACTCCGCCAGTACCTGGCCGGATTCATCCAGGATTTTGCCGTCGTAGGGGCGGATTTCGATCACATCTCCCATGTTCAAGGCATCCACCGGCGCTTCGAATACCAACGCGCCGGCGTCTTCCATAGTGTTGTAAAAAATCGGCGCAACCTTGCCACCGATGCAGATGCCGCCGCCGCGTTTGTTCGGCACGCCCGGGGTGTCCTCGCCGAAGTACCAGAGCACGGAGTTGGTGGCGGATTTTCGCGAGGAGCCGGTGCCGACCACATCGCCGACAAAAGCCACCGGGTAACCCTTGGCCTGGATCGCTTCAATCTGCTTCAGCGGTCCCTTCGTGCCCGGCTCGTCGGGCTTGATGCCGTCGCGCGCCATTTTGTACATGGCCAGTGCATGGAGCGGGATGTCCGGTCGCGACCAAGCGTCCTGGGCGGGGGAAAGATCATCGGTATTGGTCTCGCCGGTGACTTTGAACACGGCGACCTTGATGGATTCCGGCACGGCATTGCGTTGGGTAAACCACTCCGCGTCCGCCCATGACTGGAGCACCGCCTGCGCGTGCACATTGCCGGCCCGGGCTTTCTCCTCCACATCGTGGAAGGCATCGAACATCAGCAGGGTGTGTTTCAACTCTTTCGCCGCCAGGGAGGCCAGTTCAGCATCGTCCAGCAGGGAGACCAGCGTTTCGATATTGTAGCCGCCGTGCATGTTGCCCAGCAGCTTGACCGCCTCGGTTTTGCTGATCAACGGGCTGCTCGCCTCGCCCTTGACGATGGCCGACAGGAATCCCGCCTTCACGTAGGCTGCCTCGTCCACGCCGGGGGGGACGCGATTGGCAATCAGGTCCACCAGAAAGGCTTCTTCGCCGGCGGGTGGGTTCTTGAGCAGTTCGACCAGGTCGGCCACCTGGGAGGGGGATAGAGGCTTGGGGGGAATTCCCTGGGATTCACGTTCTTTTACATGTTCTCGATAAGCATTGAGCACTACGGCGGTTCCTCTGGTAATTGCTGGCAAAGTTGCCGTTTGGGCGGGATCTTTACCCCGCTGTAAAATTTTTCAAGGGCTCTTCTATGGAACGGGAGCCCGAAGCGCGGCGCGATTTTACAGTAAAGCGCGCCAAGTGTTAAGGAGAGTGATTTTGCGCCAATTGCCCGGGCATGTAACTGCGACTTTGGTTGTAAAAAACGCCTTCGTTTTTTGTTTCAAAACTTTGCCGCACATTCGTGGATTTGTTGTCTGGTTTCCTTCCTTTTTGTTAATTACCCATTTTGCCTGGCGGCAAAAGCAGAATTAAAAAATAGTTATTTTTTATTTAACAAAGCGGAAAATTGATGTTCACAATTTCCGATTAAAATAGCTGCGTTCGCCGAGTGTTAACGGATGGACATCAACCTTAAGCTATTAATCTGAAAAGGAAGTGTAGAATGAAGAAATACAGCATTTTTACCGTGATTTTTGCTTTCGGCTTCCGGTGCGGGTGCCGTCAAATACGGCAGCTTCTATAATCCAAAGCGTCCGAACCAGTTATGGAACATTAAAAAACTTTTTTATCGACGCAAAAAATGGTAATCAGTTTTGCGAAGAGGAGGGGTATAACGAAATGGATTACGGCATAATCAAGTGCGTGAAGACGAGTCGAGTTATAACGACTTTAACTGGGAGCAACAGGTCTGGGTATCCAAAAGCACCGGCAGCAAAAACCAGTGCTATCCGTTGTTCAGCATGATTCGGTACACGCGATAAAGGCATTAAAAATCTACCGCTGAGGCGGTAGATTTTTGACTGACGCAAGTGCAAGAGATGGCGATTCAGTGGAAGGGGGAGGATCATGTCAGCACCAAAACGGTGCAACGGCTTGTGCAGTAATAATCTGAATGGATTTACTTAAGCGAAAACTTCTTTTACACCCCGGTGCCATCGAACCAGTTCGTCTGCCGAAGGCCCTTCTGAAGCATGCCGTAAATCCGTCCCTGGAGGCTCTACCATGTTGCCGAAGGTTTCTGAAGGGCCTTCGGCAGACGAACTTACCACTGCAATTCCAGGCATAACTCGCTAAAGGAAGTACATTCATCCTGAAATCCCTATTTCTTGGCAAAAACAGGTACACTTGCCGCTTGTTCCGGGAGGGGACCCTGGAAATATAATAAAACGCTTCAAGAACGTATCTTATCTTGCTGAAATTAAACAACATTTTGAAATCCACGTAGTGAAGAAGGTTAAAACCCCCTGTATCGGCGTTTGCTCCACCGGTATCGGCGACGATGTCTGTCGCGGCTGCAAGCGCTTCGCCAACGAAGTCATCGAATGGAACGGCTATACCGACGAACAGAAAAGAAATGTCATCCGGCGCCTGGACTCGCTACTGGCCCAGGTGGTCAACGCCAGGATGGTTATCTTTGACAGGGAGCGCCTGAAGGCCGAAATGAAGGCCCAGCAGATTCGTTTTGACGATTCCACCCGGCCGGAAACGTGGGTCTACACGTTACTAAAAGCCGGCGCGAGCCAGATCAGGGACCTGACAGAGTTTGGTTGCCAGTTGCTGCCGGAGTGGCGCGACAAGACCCTGGTCGAGATTCGGGAGACTATTGACGCCGATTTTTACACCCTTTCCCGCGCGCACTATGAGCGCTACTTCCGCATGGAAAAGATCTAAGGTTCAACGTGCAAACAGTCAATGATTTTCTACTTTGTGTCACGCCCGAAGCCTGGATTGAGCAGGCGCTGGCGAACCAGGATCTTCTGCTGATCGACCACGCCAATTGCGAGAAAAAAGCGGCCAGCACTGCGATTAACCTGATGTACCGGTACGTGGAAAATTACGAGTTGCTTAACAAGATGTCGCGCCTGGCACGCGAGGAGCTGCGTCACTTCGAGCAGGTGATCGGGTTTATGGAAAAGCGTGGTATCGAATATGTGCAACTGACAGCTTCGCGCTATGCGGCGGAGCTGCGCAAGCCGGTGCGAACCCACGAGCCGGCGAAGTTGGTGGATACCCTTGTTATCGGCGCTATCATAGAAGCCCGCTCCTGTGAACGATTTGAAAAACTCGCGCCGCACCTGGACGAGGAGTTGAAAAAGTTCTATCTGTCACTGCTGAAGTCAGAGTCCCGCCACTACAAGGACTACTTGAGCCTGGCAAAAAAGGCCGCCGGGGGAAAAGAGATATCGGACAGGGTCGAATTTTTCCTGGAGCGGGAAAAAAACTTGATTCAATCGAAAGATACGGAGTTCCGTTTTCATTCCGGCGTACTTTGACGCCGCCGTTACTTGCCCCGTAAAGGGAAAAACACTAACCTCTCTTCCGCTGTAACCGAATATCATATGACGAAGGCGGTTTCGCCGGGCGGATATTCGAAACACTTTCCATAACTAAGTACGGCGGTAATTGTCATGTTGCGAAAAACCATTCTATGGGGGGCGCTCGCGCTTTCCAGCGCGGGTGTTCACGCGCAAATTAACTGTAGTATTTCGAATTCAAACGTTTGGAACAGCGGTTATCAATTGGATATAACCGTAACAAACGGCGGTTCGTCGAGCGTGGCGGGTTGGGAGGTGGCTCTCAATTATGCTGAGTCGCCCCAGGTCACAGGCAGCTGGAACGCCAATATGGAAACCACCGGCAATACCGTTTACGCCAGTGGTGTCAGTTGGAACAGCAACCTCAATCCGGGCCAGTCCGCCTCCTTCGGCTTACAGGGGAACCACGACGGCAGTTTCGTGGAGCCCTCCTGCACGGTTTCCGGTAGCTCCGGTTCGTCTTCTTCCAGTAGTTCAAGCTCTTCCAGTTCCAGTTCATCCAGCTCAAGCTCATCAAGTTCAAGCTCATCAAGTTCAAGTTCATCGAGCTCAAGCTCATCCTCCAGTTCCGGCGGCGATTCCAGTTACACCATTCAGGAAAACGCGGCGGGATTTTGCGGTTTGAATGGCACGGTCGACAGCAACAACGCAGGCTTTACCGGCAGTGGCTTTGCCAACACCGATAACTTCAACGGCGCGCGCGTGGATTACAACGTAAATGCCAGTTACAACAGCTATTACATTTTGGAAGTGCGCTATGCATCCACGAGCGCACGCCCGGCGAATGTGTTGGTTAACGGCTCCGTGGTGGGAAGTATTGGTTTTCCGTCAACCGGCTCCTGGACGAGTTGGACCGTCGATTCCATCAATATTCCTTTAAACGGCGGAAATAACAGCGTCAGCTTTGTCGCCACCAGCGACAACGGTTTGCCGAATATCGATTCGCTGACGATCGTTGGCGACAATCCGTCGGCGGGCACTTGCAGCGGTAGCTCTTCCAGTTCCAGCTCTTCCAGCAGCTCGAGCGGTGGCGGCGCCTGCGGCGCGGGCAGTCCTAATGCGAGAGTGGAGGGCAGTCCGGGTAATTACCGCGTGAACGGCAATTCTGTAGGCGGTAATTACTTCAATGCCATTACATCCGCCATTAACAGTGTCTCCTCGGGCCAGCGTGTGACGGTTTACGCCGACGGTTCCATTGGCAATAACTACATTAGCCTGCCGAGTAATATAACGTTTGAAGTTTGCGGCACGATGGATGTGGGCAACGTCGGCGGCCGGGGCGCGATTGAAGCCATCGGCAGGCAGAATGTGTCGATTCCCTATTTGAACATGACCGGCAGTCCGTACTTCGGTATGCGTTTCGCCGATGTTCACGGTTTGCACCTGGGGGAAATCGATATGCGCATGAGCGGAGGCCTGGGTATTCGTTTCGAGCGCGACCTGCACGGCAGCACCAATGTGACGATGGATAATATTTACGTATCCGGCACTGGTAACCACGGCGTCGAAACCTGGAATGTCGACGGCCTGGAGATCGGCACTGTCACCGCGCGCAATACAGCTTACGCCGGCCTGCTGTTGAACAATACCCGCAACGCCAATATCGGCCTGGTTGACGGAGAGGGCACCGCGACCGGAACCGGTTATGCGACTTTGCGTTTCGCGAATGAAAACGGCCGGATCAACGGCGGGTATCCCACCAACATTTATGTTGATCGCGTCATTTCACGCGGTGGTGGTCGCGGTATTTTCTGCGTGTCCAATTCCGGCGGAGCGGAGATTAACAACATTGATCTGGCGAACAATGGCAATAATTCGATCTTGATCGAAAACTGCCACAACGTGAGGATCAACGGTGGCCAGATCAATGGCGGGGGCGAAGTACGCATTGCCGCGCGCAGTGAGTTCCCCAACACCAGTGATGTGACGATCTCCAACCTGAATGTATTCAACACCAGCGTCAGGGAAAGCCCGTGTGGAGATAATGTCAACTGGATTAATGTGAACGTGCAGGGTGGGTCGTATAACGTCTGCAATTGATTCCATTCGTAGGGGCGGATCCGCGTGTCCGCCCTTTGTAGACATACCTTCGCGTTTTCACTTGTAGGGGTAATCCTTGCGATTACCCAGGGCAGCCGCAAGGGCTGCCCTTACGTCAGGTCAATATTATGGAGTAATGGGCGGACACATGGGTCTGCCTCTACAGGTCGAACTCCACCAGATTGAATTCACCTTCGTACTTCAGGTACCAGCCGGTTTTGTCCCAATCTCCCAGAACAGTCCTTTCCACAATTGCTCCGTCGAGAGTAAAACAGTGGCGGTTCGGGCGATGCGTGTGGCCGTGAATCAACAGCTTGACCTGGTGGTTTTTCAAAACCCTTTCCACCTCGGCCTGGTTGGCATCGACAATATCCTCGGCTTTCATGGCGTTCATGGACTTGCTTTTGGCCCGCAGGTCCGCCGCGATCATCCGGCGTTGTTGCAGGGGCAGGGCAAGAATCTGCTGTTGCCAGGCGTCGCCGCGCACCTGCTGGCGAAATTGCATATATTCCACATCGTCGGTGCACAGGCTGTCACCGTGCATCAACAAAACATTCGCGCCACCCAGTTCAATCAGGTGGGGATCCTGCAACAGCGTTGTGCCGGTATCCTCTGCAAATTTTTCGCCGATCAGGAAGTCCCGGTTGCCATGCATGAAAAAAGTTTTGGCCCGGTTGGAAACTTCCCGCAACTTTGCCTTTACACCGAGATAAAAAGCATCGTCCTCATCGTCCCCAATCCAGGAGTCAAAGAAATCGCCCAGGATGTAGAGCGTGTCTGCGGCCTTGATGTGGTCGTCGAGGAACCGGTAAAACGCCGTCTCAAGGTCCGGACGGCCGGCGTGCAGGTGCAGGTCTGAAATAAAGTAGACCGCCATTTTATTCTTCGCCGGCCACGCTGACTTTTTCGATCACCACCGGCTCCACCGGAACATTCTGGTGGCCGGCGCGGTTGGTGGTGTCGACCGCCTTGATTTTTTCGACCACATCCATGCCGGATGTGACCTTGCCAAACACACAATAGCCCCAACCATTCGTATTCTTACCGGTGTGGTTGAGGAAGCTGTTGTCCTTCACGTTGATGAAAAACTGCGCGGTGGCGCTGTGTGGGTCCATGGTTCGAGCCATGGCGATGGTACCGTTGTCGTTGCCCAGGCCGTTGTCCGCTTCGTTTTCAATGGGGTCGCCGGTGTCTTTCTGGTCCATATCCGGTGTAAAACCGCCGCCCTGGATCATAAAGCCGTCGATGACCCGGTGAAAGATAGTGCCGTCATAAAAGCCGCTTTCGGCATACTGTTTAAAGTTTGCCGCGGTTTTGGGCGCTTTATCAAAGTCCAGTTCGAGTTCAATGTCACCAAAATTTGTATGTAATGTAATCATCTGAAGATCCTAAGAGACTGATTTCCAATAATTTGCCTGCGGACAGGATGAGAGGTGGCTATAATACGCGCTTTGCCACCGATCTCAAGCCGGGGCCGTTACCCACTAAACACATTTTCACGAGAGAGCACAGCGAGGCTATGACCACGGAAACCAAACCCCTGAATTTCCTCGAACAAATTATAAAAAAGGATCTGGAGGAAGGGCGTTACGAAAAACTGATTACCCGTTTTCCCCCGGAGCCGAACGGTTACCTTCATATCGGCCACGCCAAGTCCATCTGCCTCAATTTCGGCCTGGCGGAAAAATTCGGCGGCGAGTGCAACCTGCGCTTCGACGACACCAACCCGGCCAGGGAGGAACAGGAATATGTCGACGCGATCATCGATGATGTGCGCTGGCTCGGCTATCAATGGGCGGGAGACGTGCGCTACGCATCATCCTATTTCGATGAGCTGTATGAATGGGCTCAATATCTGATCCGGCAGGGCAAGGCGTACGTGTGCGACCTGACTGCCGATGAGGCGCGGGAATACCGTGGCACGCTGACCGAGCCGGGGAGAAACTCGCCCTATCGCGAGCGAAATGTGGAGGAAAACCTGCGCCTGCTCGAAGAGATGAAGAACGGCGAATTCGAAGAGGGCAGCCGTGTGTTGCGGGCGAAGATTGATATGGCCAGCGGCAATATTAATATGCGTGACCCGATCCTGTACCGCATTCGCAAACAGTCGCATCACCGCACCGGTGACAAGTGGTGCATCTATCCCACCTACGATTTCGCCCACGGCCAGGAAGATGCCATTGAGCATATTACCCATTCTATTTGTACGCTCGAGTTTGCAGACCATCGGCCGTTGTACGACTGGTTTATCGAAAACCTGCCCGTGCCCAGCCAGCCACGGCAATATGAATTCGGTCGCTTGAACCTGAATTACACTGTCACCTCCAAGCGCAAACTCAAGCAACTGGTGGACGAAAAGCATGTGGCCGGCTGGGACGATCCGCGCATGCCGACCATCGCCGGTTTTCGCCGCCGGGGCTATACACCCGCGTCCATTCGCAAATTCTGCGACATGATCGGCGTGACCAAGTCAGACGGCGTCGTTGATGTGGCGATGCTGGAACATGCCATTCGCGACGACCTGGATAAAAACGCGCCGCGCGCGATGTGCGTATTGAAACCGCTGAAAGTGGTGCTGACGAATTATCCGCAAGGCAAAACCGAAATGCTGGCCGCGCCGGGGCACCCGAACCGCGATGACCTGCTCGAGCGCGAACTGCCTTTCGGCCGCGAAGTGTATATCGACCAGGAGGATTTTCGCGAGGAGGCCAACAAAAAATACAAGCGCCTGGTGTTGAACAAGCGCGTGCGCCTGCGCAATGCTTATGTCATTGAAGCGGATGAAGCCATCAAAGATACCGACGGAAATATTATTGAGGTGAGGGCGCGCGTAATCGAAAACACCCTGGGGCAAAATCCCGAAGACGGCGTCAACCCCAAGGGCGTTATTCATTGGGTAGCCGCGCACGATAACGTGGACATGGAAGTGCGGCTCTATGACCGCCTGTTTGTCGACCCATCACCGGATGCCGGGGGCAAAAATTTTCTCGACTGTATCAACCCGGAAAGCCTGGTTGTGTTACAACACTGCAAGGGCGAAAAAAGCCTGGCTTCGGCGCAACCGGGACAGGGTTTCCAGTTTGAACGGGAAGGCTATTTCTGTCGCGACGCAAAAACGGATACGCTGGTGTTTAACCGCACCATTGGCCTGCGGGACAGTTGGGGAAAGATGGAAGACAACTGATTCCACGCAATCCATCCTGAAAATTCAGATAACCAGCGATGACTTTAAAAATCTATAACACCAAAACGCGTGAAAAAGAGATATTTACCCCTCTCAATCCGGCGGGGGTAAAAATGTATGTTTGCGGGCCGACGGTTTACAACCTGATTCATATCGGCAATGCGCGGCCATTCGTTATTTTCGATACCTTGTTCCGCGTGCTGAAAACGCTTTACGAAGAGGTGATTTACGCGCGCAATATCACCGACATCGACGACAAAATCATGAAGGCGGCGGCGGACAACAATGAAACCATCAGCGATGTCAGCGAACGTTATACCACCGAATTCAAACGCGATATGGAACAGCTCAACGTGCTGGAACCAACCATAACCCCGCGCGCAACCGAGCATTTGCCACAGATGATCGGCATGATAGAAACATTGGTTGAAAGCGGCCATGCCTATGAAGCGGAAGGGCACGTGCTGTTCGATGTAAAATCCATGCCCGACTACGGCAAACTGTCGAACCGCTCACTGGAAGATATGCTTGAAGGCGCGCGGGTGGAAGTGGCGGATTACAAAAAATACGCCGGCGATTTTGTGCTGTGGAAACCTTCCTCTGTGTCCGAACCCGGTTGGGAGAGCCCCTGGGGCAGGGGGCGGCCGGGCTGGCATCTGGAATGCTCCGCGATGATCGAAACCCATCTCGGGGAAACCATCGATATTCACGGCGGAGGCCGCGATCTGATTTTTCCCCACCACGAAAACGAAGTGGCGCAGAGCGAGTGCGCCCACGGCGGCAAACATTTTGTCCGTTACTGGATGCACAACGGTTATATCAATATCGATGGTGAGAAGATGTCCAAATCCCTGGGCAATTTCCGCACCGTGCGCGACATCCTTAAGCAGTATCGCGGCGAAGTGGTGCGCTTTGCCTTGCTGTCGGCGCAGTACCGTTCGGAAATGGATTTCTCCCAGGAAATACTGGAAAAAGCGCAGGCCAGCCTGGATTCCCTTTACGGCTCATTGCGAAAAGTTGCCGCCGTTGAAGCCGCGTCCGTTCAATTCCGCGAGTCGCCGGCTTACCAGGCGCTGCTGGATGACCTGAATACGCCATTGGCTATCAGTGAACTTCATCAACTTGCACGGCAGATCAACAAGGGGGATGAACAAAATCTGGCGCAGGCGAAGGGCCTGTTGCTGACTGTCGGCGGGCTGATGGGCATTTTGCAGCAGGCCCCCGAAGCCTGGTTCCAGCAGGCTGTTGGTGAAGACGCTATCGACGCGGATGAAATCAACCGATTGGTTGATGAACGCCAGCAGGCGAAAAAAAACAAGGACTATGCCCGTGCCGATGAAATCCGGCAGCAATTGAAAGAAGCGGGTATTGTCCTTGAGGATTCCCGACAGGGAACCACCTGGCGAAGGGAGTCCTAGTGTAGTGTCCTGCATAAAACGGCTCGCCGTTCTTGTCCTGGTGTGTCCTGTTTTATCGATTGCCGCGTGCGCAAAAGACAGCGAAGACGAAATCGATAACGTTGTAATATCCCCCGTGCCCACCGAATCAATAAGTCCATCTCCAGAGCTCAAAGCCGGCGTGCCGTTGCACCCCATGGAAACCTGGTGCGAAAGCATGATGGCAAAACCGAACCAGGAGTGGACGAAGGAAGAGGCCATAAAGTTTTCCGCGCAGTGTCTTTACAACGATTAGCTGATAGTAACTTGACCGCCTTTGTCGTCCTCAACGTGATCGGTAAGCGTGGTGGAAAGGAAACGCCGGACGCTGGTGGAAGAGGGTATGGAAGAAGAAAATGTCTGACTCGCGCATTTGCAACGAATACAAAGCCGCCGCGCCGACAACTCCTCGAGGTGATGTTATCTTCGATCAAAACGCAATAGATTCGGCCAGAAAAGCAATATGGTCTTACCTGCTGGCAAACGGCGACGTTGCGGAATACGATCTGGTCTGTCTGGTGGATGAATCCAGTCTGTTTGCATGGTCGGGGGATTTTACCCTGCGCCTTTTCCAAAAACACTTCGTTGTGCAACACTGCCTGTATTCCCTGCGGCGTGAGAAATTTCCCGACTACACTATTCATATTTCGCCGGTAAGGATTCGTTTGCTAAAAGTCGGGAAAGGAGATGACCAGTCCGTGAGCCACGAGGTAAACACTGAGCTGGCGAATTATTACCTGGACCTCGCCAACCTGGATTCAGTCACCAGCGAAGAAGTCAGTGAATTGCTGGCCAGCTTCTGGCGAAAGTTTCATGCCCACGAAAACCAGGATAAGCACCTGAAACAGTTGGGCCTGGAATCCGGCGCCAGTTGGGAAGCGGTGCAGGAGCGATATCGCGAGCTGGCGGGCAGGATGCACCCCGACAAGGGAGGCGATGCTGAACAGTTTATCCAGGTTCGCCAGGCGTTTGAGGCATTAAAAACACGGTTTAAGTAAGCGGGTAAGCCAAAGCGCCCTACGATACGTTTGAGAGAAAGCACACGTGGCCATTAACAGCCGGACGACAATCTATCTCATAGCCTTTCCCGTGGGCTTGATGGGGTTGGTACAGTTGTGTTTCGCCGCGCTGTCTCTTATCGTCTTTGACGATCACGAGGAATCCCATTTTCTGTTGCCGGCGCTCGCGATGCTAGCCATGGCGACAACTTTCCTGCTTGTAAAAAAGCCGGAAACCGGCCAGATCGGCGTTCGCGATTCGCTGCTTTTTGCTACCGTTACATGGATCGTTATGGGGTTTTTTGGTGCAATTCCGTTTATCACGGTCACCGATATTTCATTTGCCGACGCGGTTTTTGAGTCGATCAGCGGGCTCACCACCACCGGTGCCACAGTTTTGAGCGGCCTGGATAAAATGCCGAAAACTTTCCTGCTCTACAGACAGTTTTTGCAGTGGATGGGCGGGCTGGGTATTGTTATCTTTGTGGTGGCGGTACTGCCTATGCTCAATGTGGGCGGAATGAAGCTGTTAAGGGCGGAAACGCCGGGGCCGATCAAGAATGACAAGCTGACCCCGCGCATTGCCGATACCGCGCATTACTTGTGGATCGTGTACCTGGTGATTACCGGGCTTTGCGCGCTAGCCTATTACTTGGCGGGTATGAGTGCTTATGATGCCATTGCGCACAGTTTTACCACGGTTTCCACCGGCGGCTTTTCTACGCACGATACCAGCATCGGTTACTTCAATAGCCCCGTTATTCTCCTGGTTGCCGATGTATTCATGTTGCTCGGCGCGATTAATTTCGCGCTTCACTTCCGTGTGCTGCAGGCGAGGCGTGTCAGCATGTACTGGCGCGATGAGGAGACCCGGAGTTTTATTCTTATTGTCGCGGTTGTGTCATCGCTTGTTGGTGCACTATTACTTGCCAAAGGTTTTTACGTCGACGGTTTTACTTCCTTCAACCAAGCGTTTTTTCATTTGATTTCATTTATCACCAGTACGGGTTTTGGGGCAGGGAATTTTACCGCCTGGCCGCCGGTGGTAATTGCGTTGTTGGTCGTTGCGGGATATCTTGGTGGTTGTGCCGGGTCCACTGCGGGTGGCAACAAAATTATTCGCAATATTTTGTTGTGGAAAGCGGTTTCCCTGGAAATGAAAAGGCTGGTTCATCCGCGCGGTATTTTCATCATCAAATACCAGGGCAACCCAATCGATAATTCCGTATTAACCGCGGCGATGGCGTATCTCTTTGTTGCCGCTTTCACCAGTATGATGTTAACCCTGATACTGATGGTTACCGGCTTGGATTTTTTTACATCCTTTACCGCTGTCGCTGCCTGCGTAAATGTATTGGGCCCGGCGTTTGGTGAATTGGGCAGCAACTTTCAGCCGGTCAGTGATTTCGGCACCTGGGTGCTTTCATTGGCAATGATTCTGGGGCGGTTGGAGTATTTCACCATGCTGGCTCTGCTGGTACCGAACTTCTGGCGGTTCTGATATCTGCTTTTGCAGTTCGCCGGTTTTCCCTGAAGCCGCCCATACTGACATCATTGTCAGATCAAGTCCCCGTCGTTATAGAAAATTGTGCAGCAATTCCTTCCTTTTTCCTTTGACCGGTAAAGCGCCTTATCGGCGCGATCGAGCGCTACGTCAAAGCTTTCCTCAGGGCGGCTTTGAGTTATTCCTAAACTGATGGTGACAAAAATGGGATCAGAACTGCCTTCTTTGAATGTTTGGATCGAAGCAACTTTTTTTCGTAGCTTTTCAGCGTACGCGAGCAGGTTCTGTGGGTGACTTTCACGAGTAACGATTACGAACTCTTCGCCGCCCCATCGAGCTATCTGGTCATAATCGCGTGATGCTTGCTTCAGTGATTGGGCAACATTGACTAGAACCCTGTCTCCCAGGGCGTGCCCATAAGTATCGTTGAAGTTCTTGAAGTGATCGATATCGATAATGATAATGGAATAACCATTTTGGCTCTTAAAGTCCAGGCTTTTACTGACAATCTCGTGTATTGCCCGGCGATTCAGAAGTTGCGTAAGTTCATCCTTGAAAGCCACGGATTGCAGTTTCTGGTTGTAATCATTTAATGCATCCAGTGATTTTTGTGCCGCGCGATGCCTGTGGTAGAGAGTGTAAATCCGGAAAGCCCCTTCCAAGCCAAGCAAGACGGCGAAAGCGACGATGATTGCCAAATAAAAATTTTCCTTGCTGATCCATTTTCCAACAAACGTGATTGATCTTACTTCCAGGTAATGCTTGGTGTGAGGTGGTTGTTCTTTGATTTCAACGATGATTGCTCGTATTCTGTCGAAGCGTGGGCCGGACTCCCTGCGATGCAGGGCGAATTGATTCACCCACCAATCGCTTGCTTTGAACTCTTTTAGGCGAACGTAAACGGGCTCATTAAGTTCTGTCGTTGAAATACCTACACCTTGAGGTCGAAATTGGCGACCGGGATCAGGCAAGTCTACGGCAGGCTCGTGGTTTTGGAGTGACAAATGGATGAAGTTTGCGGGACCCTGGTAATCAATATCAATCCAAACCCCGGAGTAACCACTCAAGTCCAGGGATATTTTGGGTGAAATCTCGGTGGCATAGGTCAGGTCCGCGAGCAATCCATCATACGTCACCACTGTGTTATCCACGAATACGCAACTGTTACCACACATATTGAACGAGCCCGCATCGCCCATTGTACATTCGATGGCGGACTGGCTCTCGTTTTTGTATTCAACCTCGGTATTGCCCCCGGAAAAAGAGTCGGTGAATGCGCCCCACCACACATCGGAACCCGGGTAGATTTCCAGAGTTTTTTCTGGAATATATGGAAAAGAAAACAACGCCAGAATCGTGGTTATTACCAACACAATCTTTGCTGCATTTAAATGTCGAGATAGCGATGGCGTTATCTGTATCATCCTGGGGCTTTTTTATCCACTCATGCTTACAGGTCGAAGTATAGTGGTGCGCACCGGGCCATGCAATTTTGCTCGATCTTAATTCGTTTTAAACTGACATGGTTTATGTTCATTTTGTTATATGAAGAGAGCCATGAACCACACTAACCCGGCATCCAGCACTGGAGAAGCGGGAAGTCATGGCAAGCGGCCCCAGGTAATCCGTGGAAGCTCCCAGGTGAAAGACTCCGGCTCAAACAGTCCAGTTGACCAATCCTGAGTAGTTCTGAAAGCAGAAGGAGCAAGCCCGCCGGCATTGGCGCCCCTTCGGTTGTTGGCAAAAAGGGTGCAGGGGTGAATGGCACTTCCTTAAGCGAAGAAATCTTTTTACACCGATGCCACCGAAACCAGTTCACCCACCGGAGGCCTTTCAGAAACACGCCGTAAATCCGTTCCCTGGAGGCTCTACCGGCAACATCCATGTTGCCGAAGGTTTCTGAAAGGCCTCCGGCAGGCTAACTTACCACCGCGATTTTAAGCAAAATTGGCTTAAGGAAGTGCCATTCGGTACAGGGATCGATGGAAGCCGATGTAGTGACATCGAAACTGTTTAAGGCCCGGATCCGCCACTGGAACCGAGATGTACCGGATGCCTCAAGGTGTCACCGATTTTAGCGCGGATGGAGTTAGATTCACATAAGCCAGGCAAACGGCCAGCGCTTTCTCGTCCAGCAAGGCTGGGTGGGGACGTTCGGCTTTATCGGAAGTTTGTCGTGGCACTGCCGCTGCGGCCCAATCCCGGAGCGGGGCATGTTCTATGGAGGGTGTTATTGCTGATCGACAGACGCACCCGGGATTCATTTACAATTCATCAGAAGGCGCTCGGTCAATCCCATTCCGTCGTGGGTAAGTTAAAGAAGCTGGTGAGTTTAAGAAACGCGGAAGGTTATATGGCGGAGGTGGAAAAAGTCGCGCCGGGCGAGTGGCTGCTAATCGAAAACCACTGCCCTGTTTGCGCGGACGCCAAAGCGTGCCAGGGCTCTTGCCGTTCGGAGCTGGAGGTGGTGTTTCAAAAATTGTTTAAAGGCTGGGCCAGGGTAGAACGAAGCGAGCACATTTTAAGGGGCGAGCGCCGCTGTGTTTATCGGGTATTCACTTCGTGAATTCGATGATGCCGCCTGGAAAAGGAAGAACAAATGAAGCAGAAGCACCAGGTAATCATTGGTGCTTCTGCCACGATTTTGGGCGCGGGCCCGCTTTTTTAGCGAGAATTTAGCTGCCCCAGCTATAGCGGAAACCTACTTCATAAGTGCTCAGTTGATCACCGAAATCCGCGGCCAGGTTAATGCCCATATTCTGGTTTAGTTCAAGCAGGGCATTGGCGAAAACAGAGAAATCATCGCCGGTATCCAGATCGGTGTAACGCACGCCGCCACCCAGTTCCAGCCAATCCACCATTTGGGCTCTCAGGCCCGCATCCACCGCGTAACCGTCACTGGAATCTTCATCCAGGTCGTCCAAGGCGTTGTCGACATCATCCCATTCATCCAATTCTGATTCGTCCGCGCCGAGACTGAAGTCCCCATAGTCGACATCCATATAAGAAGCACTGACAACGAAATCCGTGGTGTTGGTCATGGGCATATGAAAGCCCCCGCCCAATTGCAGGGTTTTAATATCCTGGCCCTGCGGTACAGTCATTCCTGTGTCGTTCCTGAATGTAAAATCTGCCTCCGCATTGGAATAACTGCCAAAAACAAACCAGTTTTCGGCGAATCCGATTGAGCCGTCAAACTTGAAGCCGTCACCGTCATCGATATCATCAAGGACGTTATCAAAAGCTTCGTCGTCTTCGAATAAGTCTATATCCTGCACAATATAGTCAACTTCCACATAGGAATAGCTTATATCGTTGGCAGCTAATGTGGTAACAGGCGCTGCAATCAATCCAGCGAGCGCGGTTAAAGCCAGTTTTTTTCGTTTCATAGGTTCCTCCTGATTATGAAAAAAATGATTCTGATGTAACCTCAGAATTGTGCCCGTTGCCATGCAGGACGGGTGCCAGACAAATGCCATATCTACCAACATTACAAATATTAACAGTATGCGAAAGCGCCGGAGCGACAGAGGCAAAGCGCATTTTTTAAACCTTGATATAAATCAAAGTTGTACAATTTTTGTATGTATGCGGTTTGTTTTTTAAGCGCGGAAGGAGGAGCAGGTAGGGTTTTTTGACTTACGGAAGATCCTTTTGAAATACCGGTAGCGGTAAATGGGTGGATGGAAAAAGGGTAGGTCACGCGGCTCAATAATTTTGAGCAATAGTTATGACGATGGTTGATGCCGTAACAACGACAAAGGTCAGTAAAGCGGCGTACCGGATCAAGGCTCGAATTTCTTTTACCGCTTCCTGTCGTTCGTTCCGGATTTCCCGCAATAGATTATTCGTCACCTCCTGCAGTTCAAAAGCAGCCTGTGACACGATGGTGGAGGCTTCAGCGGACGCTTTCGCTACCGTCCGATCGAAAAGCGGCTCCACTTTGTCGTCCAACACGTTGATAACCTTGCGCTCCACTTGATCGAGTTCATTCTCCCAGTCAGTATTGATCAACGCCATTGTATACTCCGCGTTCAAATTCTATTTAATGTGGCAACCGGTACCAGAACGCTTTCTGGTCCAGCGGAAACTTTTGCGGGTTGTTCAGCGAGATAACCCGCCTGTTCTGTAAATTGGCTCGTTCGATAACGTCACCGTAAAATTTATTGAACATTTTGTCGAAATCACCATCCTCAATCGCGACGATAAGTCCGGCTTCTATTTTCTTTGCCAGCTCCGCATTTTCATTATTCATAAAGAAATAATAAGCCGAGGGATAATACAGCACCAGCTCTTTTTCAATGTACATATCCGGGAATATTTTTTGTTCGCGCTCGATTTCTACCACAGACCTGGGAAAGTAATCTATCCGCTTTGCCGGCAGCATCCTGAACAAACCACTGAAGTTGGCTGAGGTCACCATTTTGATCTCATTGGCTTCGAACACATCGGTATCGGGCCAGTCATGTCCCTGTCCGGCAACAAATGCCCGGAGGTCTTTCGCGGTTTGAATTTCGGAAAATTGCGGTTGATCCTCCTCGCGAATAAACAACAAGCGCCAGCCTATCAAACCTTTAAACAGCGGCACGTGAACAGGTACCAGGCCGCTTTCGCGATCGATATTGGAGTTGAGCCAGTGAATGGTATAGGTGCCGGATTGCAGATTCCGGACGCTGCGATTTTCTGAAATGTAGGGCAATGGGACGGGTTCGGGGGAACAATCCAGCCCGGCTTTAGTCAGTGCCAGGTTCAGTAGCGAGAGGAAGTATCGTGTGGAGGCCTGATTGCGTTCTTCATTAATATCGGGATACTTCAGCGTTACTTTTTCTCCGCCGGATTCCCTGGCGCCGGCCCTGACAAAAACAAGTAGCAGGATGAACAAAAGTAAGAAAAACCGGGCTTTATGCATTCGCGACTTCACTGCGCAGGGAACAATCTCCATAAGTATAGATTCCCCAGCAACAATAATGACATTAAGTTGCCATCTAAGAGCAATCAAGCGTGAATGTAAAATGTGCCTTCAAAGGGGTGTTTTCAAAGATAATGAACCACCCCGGACAGCAGGTCAGAAGCGGCTGAAAGTTTCGTCTTCGGCGGGTAGTGGGGCAAAAGCTGAGCGGGTGCGATTCGGAATATCTTGAGTCTCTCATGCGCCAGTCTGGTCGCTGGAGCCTGCCATTAATCAAAGTGTTCCGGGTCCTTAATCAGAACCTGGATCCCGTTGCTTGCTAACAAATTCAATGTCGACCCAGCCGGCAAATCACAAATTGATATTAATCAGCGTGTTAATCAGCCTTTTGCAGCTGCCGAGATAGGAAGATCCAAACAAATTGAGGTGGTTGAGCATGTGGTAAAGCTGGTATAGCGGCTTCCGGCGCTCATAGCCTTCCGCCAATGGCCACGCTTCGTTATAACCCGCGTAAAAGTCGGCCTGGAACCCGCCGAACAATTCCGTAAGCGCAATATCCGTCTCGCGGTCGCCATAGTAGCTGGCGGGATCGTACAGGATGGGCTGGTCGGGAAGCACGAAGCCGAAGTTGCCTCCCCACAGGTCACCGTGAAGCAGGGAGGGAGCCGGCTCGTGACCGTCAAGAATCGCCGGCAACACGCCGAGCAGACGATCAGCCTGGGCCGAGAGCTCACGGGAATGGCCGTTGCGGAAAGCCATCTCGAACTGCGGCTCCAGGCGCTGTTCGCGCCAAAAAACCAGCCAATCCGGACAGGGGCTGTTTGTCTGCACCGTCGAGCCGATGAAGTTGTCGTGATCCCACCCGTGTTGTGAATGGGTATGCCGGTGCAGTTCAGCGATTTTGCCACCGAGAATCCGGTGACTGCCATCGCTTCCAATCTCGTGGAACGACATTACCAGGTAGCTGTACGACTGAGCCGCACCTTGCGCCACCGGGGTGGGAATGGTAATCGTGTTGGTTTCCAACAACCGCTTCAGGCTGAATGCCTCCCGCTCGAACATCGGCAGCAGGGCGGCATCATTTAATTTAACGAAATAGGCTGTATTATGACTGCTTATAATAAAGCTCTGGTTGATATCGCCACCGCCGACAGGGCGAATGGATTCGACCATGAAATCACGGCCGGAAGCGGAGGATATATCGGCTGAAATCGAATTCCAGGTTTCACTGTTAATCTGCATAAATCGGGTTGGAATTATTGTTGTTGCTTGTCCGGCCAATACACGACCGGGCTCAAAAAACGGGTTAAAGGCTATATAGATACATGTTTATTGGAAAAGTTTTAGGATTTTTGATCGGTTTTTTCACATTGGGGCCGGTGGGCGCATTGATAGGCCTTGTTGTTGGTCACTTCTTCGACAAGGGGATGGCCGGCGTGCAGCAGGGCTTTGACCCGCAAAAAAAGGCGGAAGTGGAACATGCCTTTTTTGCTGCTATTTTTCCGCTGCTCGGCCACCTGGCAAAGGCCGATGGCCGTATCAGCGAGGCGGAAATCCAGGGCACGGAACAGCTTTTCGCCAAAATGGGACTGGATGAAAATGGCCGGCGCGAAGCTATTGATCTGTTTAAGTCGGGCACCGCGCTGGAATTTTCCCTCGGAGATACGATAGACAGCTTTACCGCCGTGTGCGGCCAGTATCGCGACCTTAAGCAGATTTTTCTTGTATACATGATCGGCATGGCCTATGCCGATGGAGAACTGCACGCGGCGGAAGAGACGATTCTGGCGGAAGTGGCGGAAAAACTGGGCTATTCGCGGTTTGCCTTCAATCATCTGATGGGCATGGTGAAGGCGCAGGCGCACTTTTATCGCAGCCGGGGTTACCAACAGCAGGAAGGTTTTGGCGCGGCGCCTTCACAGAGTGAACTGGATTTTGCTTACCAGGCTCTCGGCGTTGAAGCATCGGCAAGCGATGCGGAAGTCAAAAAAGCCTATCGTAAACTGATGAGTGAGTATCATCCGGACAAGCTTGCCGGCCGGGGTGTTCCCCAGGATATGGTAAAGGTGGCCACCGAGCGTGCGCAGGAAGTACAGTCGGCTTACGACCTGGTCAAGAAAAGTCGCGCCAGCTAGTGTGGTGTAACGAATAGTATGCACATATGCGCATACTATTCGTTACACCACACCTCGTTACACCACACCGGAGCCTTGGAAACAGGATGCCTGATAAAACCACTACCCTTATCTTCTGCTTGTTATTGATACTGGCAAATCACTGCCGCGCCTGGTCGGAAGCGGGGCATATCGCTATCGCCGAACTGGCGCAACGGCAGGTGCCGGAGCGCGTTCAGAATCGATTGAATGAATACGCGGCCATTGTACTGGCGGGTGCGGGTGAACACCGGGGCAGGTGGGAAAGAGGCTATTCCGGGTATTCAGAGACTGCCTATCTCGGTGCGTGGCCGGACACCATCCGCGATATCACCGTCGAGCAGTTGTTCAGGCGGTACAACGTCTCTGTTCCAGGCCCGCTCGCAGCATATCGAAAGGAAACCACCAACAACTGGCATTACACCAACCGTTGGTTTTACAACGGGCACGACATCGGAATTCCCTCGCATTGCGGGAACAAGGCTTATCGATTCGCCAATAGAGGCGAGCTGTTGCCGGTCATTGAGCGTCTTTATGCGAGCGTTGAGCAGGCCCGATCCGATACGCAACGGGCAGTGGCTCTGGCACTGCTGATTCACCTGTTAAGCGACCTCCACCAGCCGTTGCACAATTTCGCCGGCATCGGTGGCGACTGCCGGCATGATCGCGGAGGTACCGGTTTCTGCCTTAGCGAGAAGAGTGGCAAGTGCGAAACCAGTTTGCACCGCTGGTGGGATAGTGGCGCGGGTTGGTTCGGGCACCCGCTGGATATCAACCAAATGGAAAAGTGGGTAGATAGCGCGGACATGCCCGGCGAGCCAGTTTCCGCCGAGCTTGATTTCCAACAGTTGCGGAAGTGGAGTGATGAGTCCCGCCCATACTCTGCCGCTGTATATTCATTGGAACAAGGAGAGATGCCGGATGCTAAATACACTCGCCTTGCCCGGGAAATCGTAAAGCAACAAACCATTCTGGCGGTGGAACGCTTGCGGACGGTTCTATTGTCATTAGCCGATTAACCTGTTGAATTTTTATGTCGCAACCGAATAAATCAATCCTGATTACCGGATGCTCCTCCGGTATCGGCCTGTGTGCCGCCACAACATTGCACCAGCGGGGTTACCAGGTAATCGCGAGTGTACGCAGGCAGGACGATATCACCCGGCTTAAGGCTCTCGGGTTACCGCATGTGATTCAATTGGACCTGCGGGATTCGGCTTCTATCGACGCGGCCGTGACGGCGGTACTGGAGATTACCGGCGGTAACCTTTTTGCCCTGTTCAACAACGGCGCCTATGGCCAGCCAGGCGCGGTGGAGGATCTCAGCCGGGAAGCCCTGCGGCGGCAGTTTGAAACCAACGTGTTCGGCACCCATGAACTCACCATCAAACTGTTGCCAACATTATTGCGGCAGGGCGATGCACGCATTGTACAGAATAGTTCGATTCTGGGGTTTACCGCCATGCCCATGCGGGGGGCATACAACGCCTCCAAATTTGCGCTGGAAGGGCTGACGGATACTCTGCGGCTCGAGCTGCTGGATACCTCGGTCAAGGTAAGCCTGATCGAGCCGGGCCCGATAGTGTCTCGCTTCAGGGAAAACGCGTTGGTTGCGCTGGAGAAATATATTGATATCGCATCCAGCCGTCATAAAGAGCTTTATCGCCGGGGACTGGAACGTCTTAAAAAGCAGGGGCCTTCGAGCCGGTTTACACTGCCTCCCGAGGCGGTGGTGGACAAACTTATTCACGCGTTGGAAGCCAGGCACCCACGGCGAAGGTATTTTGTCACCTTTCCGACATATTTGATGGCGGTACTGAAATTGGTGTTGCCCGGGCGATGGATGGATAAAATTGTTTTCCTGGCGGGAAGGTCGTGAAAGGTTTGAGCGGGAAATTGAAGGGAAAACCGGAAAAAGAGGGAATGGGGACTATTTCAAAACCAGCATAGAAATCGCCCCTATAACACGAGCAGTTTTACAGCTAACAGAAGCTCCCGACACCAGGTCCGATTCAGCGAGTCTGAACCTAATGTTGGTACGCTTTTTAACTAAAACCGATGAAGAGGGCCCTCATCGGCTCGTAAAGTTGCTACTTCAAATAAAAACGCGAACTTACAGCGGCTCTACGTTCTCGGCTTGTGGGCCTTTTTGTCCTGAACCTTCGGTGAAGGAAACAGCCTGGCCTTCTTTCAGAGTTTTGAATCCCGATCCGATAATGTTGCTGAAATGTACGAACAGATCAGCGCCACCTTCACGGCTGATAAATCCATAACCCTTGCTTTCATTGAACCACTTAACAGTTCCGTTTAATTTGTCTGACATGGTATTGCTTTTAACCTTTACTTGATTGACACGATAGCTGGAAACTTAAACCTCTTCTTGATAGAGGCATACAACTGGCATTTACCGGAATAAATGGAAGTCGAAATGGCTCAAAGAAGAATGGTTACCGTTTCCAGCAAGAATTCTAGGCCCGTTCCATGACGAACACAATACAATTTTATTTGTATATTACGCCAGGCAAGGGAATCGGCGCCAAAAAAACGAGGGGGAGGTAAGCTATTGCCGGTGAATTGTAAAACGTCCGTTCGTACTTATATGGCGAGCCGGAAGAAAACCGCCGACATCAACAAGCGTTGGTATATCGGCACCGGCTTTCGGGCTTAAAAGTGGTGCATTGCAGCATGGCAGGGAAATGTAATGCTATCGCGGTTATATGCGACAGGAAAGCACACGTATGGCGCGGTCTGTGGATCGAAAACCGCTGATTCAATCAAGAAAAGGCCGCTTGGGCAGATAAGGTTTTAACTCATCCAACCCTTTACTGTAAACATCCGAGACATCGGGTGTTAATCCCGCTTCGATCCGTCGGGAAAGCATGGTTATCGGGAAGAGACAGTTCTTTGTGCCAACGATGCATACCGCGTGACTCTTGCCCAACTCATCTTCGTAGACCCGCCATTCCAACTCCTTCCGCTCAAGGGTATAAACGTCCCCGAGCACGACGCCGAGCGCCTGCAGGGATTCCTTGTCTTCGCGGTCTATCACCTCCGCATTGATCAGGCGTTGCAAAAGCGCCAGGTCCGCTTTCTCGGTACGTATTCGTTGTCCCAGATTAATGCGAACCAGATCGTCCGCCAGGGTTCGCTGCTGTTCCAGAAACCTGCGGTTCAACCCGTTCAGCTCAAGAACCCGGGGCAGCTCATCCGCCTCTTCACTGGCTCCTATCTGCGCCCACGCGGTCGGAGCTCCCGGTACGGAGAGCGCGAAAAACAAGAACAGAACAAAAACCGATACCAAAACGCGCATAAAAAAGTCCGGAATTACTTCACCAGTCATCAATTTGTTAAGCAGTGCCTATGACTTGTTGAGGGAGAAATGGTTCTCCCACGCCACAATCACCTTACCGTTAATGGAACGGGATTATATCGATTTTCGTTTGGTCGTTGTCCAATTGAAGCCGATTTATAGGGAAAAAGCATCCGCGTATTGCGCTCGCGGGCAACTGACGCGTTTTTGCCGGCGGACCGTGGGGCTATCGAACCCTGGTGGCAACTGGTATAGAATTCCAATCAGCGTGCTGGCAAGAGTCTCGTAAGGTCCAGTAAATTGACGGCGATCGCGAGGAGATTATGAAAGCCTATATTGTATTCCTGCTGCTTTTGGTGTTGTCCGGCTTCCTGGGCTGGCGCTGGTATCAGGCCGAAGAGGAAAACAGGCGACTGCGGGTGGAGCTTGAGCGAATGAATGAGCATGCGCTCAACCTGGAAAAGGATGTCGTGGCGCTGCAGGAACAAATTCAGGAACTGGAAGGGAAAACCGTGAAAGGCGCGGTGGAGGACGCCAACGAAGCGATCATCAAAGGCTGGGAAGCGTTTATCGATCGCGTGCAAAAAGAGCTGGGAGAAGTACAGGAGGAACTGGAAAAAGAACTGGACGAGCAGGATCGGGACAGCGAGAACGACAGTTCCTCCTCGTCACCCAAAAGTACCTGATGCCGCTGTCACCTGATGCGCTTTTGCGACAATCAAAAATTTTCGGAGGGAATTAAATGAAATTTGTAAAAATTTTCGGTGGAATAATTCTGCTCATCGTTGCACTGCTTGCGGTTCTGTTTATTTATGTCCTCACCAACCTCGGCACCATCGTTAAGGATGTGGTGGAAGATGTGGGTCCCCGAATTACACAGACGCCTGTCCATCTCGATAGCGTCGACATCGCCCTGCGGGAAGGACGTGGGCAACTTGGCGGTTTCGCCGTGGAAAACCCCGAAGGTTACAGCTCTGAAAACCTGTTCACTTTCGATAACGTGGTATTGCAAATTGAACCGCGCTCGATAGCCGAACCGGTAAAAGTCCTGAACGAGGTGACCGTGCAGGGTGTTCAAATTACCGCTGAACAAAAAGGCCTGACCACCAACCTGCAACAGGTTTTAAAAAACATCCAGGCGGCCGGCGGGCCCGGCGAGGAGGAGCCTCCCACGGAGCAGGCTGAGGTAAGGCTGATGGTTGAAGAGCTCAACTTTACCGAAGGTTCGATAAAACTGATCACTGAAAAATATGGCGAATACGATGTGCCGCTGCCAAAGGTGGAATTGGCGAACCTGGGAGACAGAGACACCGGCCTGACACCATCGCAGCTGGGTAAAGCAGTGATGGAACCCCTTATTCAACAGGCGCAACGCGCCGTGGAACAACGCCTGGAAGACGTCGCCAGGGAAAAAGTGGAAGAAGAGGTGCAAGGTAAGGTGGAAGAGAAACTCAAGGAAAAATTGGGCGAGGATGCGGACGAAAAGGCGGAAGAACTTAAAAAGCTGTTTGGAAAATAGTTTTCGGCGCTACTTGCTTGATGATTAGAGTTATCGAAGATACCCACGACTACCTGGTGGTATACAAGCCCGCGGGAATGTCCGTGCACGATACGACAAATCCGGAGGACGGGAATCAGCGCAGGGGAATGATTTCACTGCTGCGGGAAGAACACAACGATACACAACTGCTTCCCGTCCATCGTCTCGACAAAATCACATCCGGGCTGCTGCTGGTGGGCAAGGGGTCGTCCGCAACGCGCGAGCTCTCCCTGTTGTTTCAGCAGCGCCGGGTGCAAAAATACTACCTGGCGATTCTTCACCGCAAACCATCGAAAAAGCAGGGTACGATAGCCGGCGACATGCTTAAAGCCAGAAGTGGTACCTGGCGTTTATCCACTGCCACCGATAATCCGGCCGTCACGCAGTTTTTTACTTATGGCCTGGGTGACGGAAGCCGGCTTGCCATTGTTAAACCCCATACCGGTAAAACCCACCAGATCCGCGTGGCCATGAAATCCGTTGCCGCGCCCATCGTCGGCGACACGGACTACGGAGGTCCCGCAGCGGATCGCGTTTATCTGCACGCGTGGCAACTGAAGCTGAGTTTTAACAACGAACCGAAGCACTGGTGGGCGCCGCCCGAGGAAGGGGAATGCTTTCTGCGGGGCCCGGTGCGCGATACTATTGCCGCCGTCAACCTCCCGGAAGCGTTGCCCTGGCCGACGCTGCCGCCTCGCTGGATGAAGTAGTGATTTTTTGTTTTTCCAGGCTTCGTGTTTACATCGTGTTGCTGGCGTTATGCCTTGCTTCCATGTTCGCAGCGGGCGTCGAATCGACGGCCGATGCCAAACCGGGCTCCATTCAATATCGTCGATGTGCTTATACCGATATCGCTCAAGGCAAGGTAAGTTGCGCCAGGTTCACTACCCCCGCAACGCAGGGCAGGTTTGAACTGCCGGTGGCCATAGTGCATGCCACGCCGGGAAAAAGGGCGGGCGAAGCGCTGGTGCTTATTCCCGGCGGCCCGGGCGAGGGGTTTCAACTGGCCGAATGGAACGTAGAATATTGGCTGGAGTGGATGCGGGAAACCGGCTTGTCCCGCGATCTTGTTCTGTACGATCCCCGCGGCGCGGGTGAGAGTTCGTCTTCCTGGTATTGTGAAGAATACGACACCAAATCCCTCGAATGGATCGGGCAAAACCTCGATATAAAAACCGAATTGGAAATCTCCCATCCGGTATTACGGAATTGCCTTCACGAATACGATCGCTGGCTTAAACAGAACGTTGATGTTTCAATTCGCCCCCATCCCGGCGTAGGCTTGCTGTCTTCGCTGTACCAGGCGGAGGATATCAATGCGCTTCTCGGTGCATTGGGTTACGATGCCTGGCACTTGTGGGGTGTCTCCTACGGAACACGGGTTGCATTGCTGGCCGCGCGGCACGATAAAGTTAAAACGGTTTTGCTGGATTCCCCTTATCCCTTGGACAAGGGAAAACTGAGCGAGTGGCCTGCACTGTTGAATGGCGCATTGGAAAAACACCGGGAAATTTACCAAGCGCTGTACAGCAGCGAGGGAAAGTATCCGGATTTCCAAACCTTATGGAAAAAGGTTATTTATCGCCTGGACCGGTCACCAGCGGTTTTGCACGTACAACGCCGGGGCTCGGAAGACGATAAACCGCTGACTCTGGTATTAAACAGCGATCGGCTGACGTCACTCGCGTATTATGTTTTATATGACACCAGTTTATGGCTGCCATTTTACGAGGGACTTGAAT
>CAYVIB010000001.1:0-357875 GCA_964451365.1 uncultured Cellvibrionaceae bacterium | reverse complement strand
GGACGAAAAAATGGCCTCCAGCAGCGATAACCGAATTAGTGTTAACAGGCCCCAAGCACCGACGACAAAAGACTATACTTAGGGAAATTGCCACGGAAGGGCCAATGAAGGGGCTCATGACTAATTTCGAACCAAAACATTTCTTAACCCACCTGCCCATGCCCAGCAATGACTTGGCGCGGTTGAGCTTCTGTTCCGGCAACAAAACCGGCAAGGTCAAAGAATGGGTGGAAAGCCTTCACGCCACGCAGATTTCCCAAACCAGCGCCACCCTTTACAGAAGTATTCCGGAGCTGATCAGGCTTAAAACCGACCCCAAAACGCGGTTCGAAATGCTTGAAGCACTTCGGCCCAGCCTGCATCACTGCCTTCAGGGCCTGAGCAAGGATTTCCTGAACCAGCCGGTGGTACTGCCCGAGCCTGCGCATAAAACCGCAGTGATTGCCCAGGCCCTGCAAAAACACATGGTGGACGGTTATGTCGCTTGCGCGCGGGACATCGTGGTCCAAAACAAGCTGAAAGCCCAGACATTGGAAATGCTGGCCACGGCACTGAACCGGGCTATGACCGGTATCGGCCAGATAATCCTGCGCAGTTACCAGTTGTATACATACCCCCCGGGCAGCCTGTGGCGCCTCGCCCACAATCTGCATCGCACCGCCTGCTTCTATGAATTGCAGAAAAGGCCGGTGGCTGACAAAGTACTCAGCGACATGCCGGCTTCCACGGTTGAAAACGCCTACATCAGGATATTGTTGCTGGCGACCGCCGGCACCAATCAACTCGGCCAAAAAGACATGGGGCAAGTTTATGCCGCCCTGGCCAGGTGGTGTTCCATGGTCAGGCTTCTGGCCTCCGGCGGCCGCGACAGGCAAAACCAATTTGTCGTCAACCAGTCCCACGAGCAACCACCGGAAAACAAAGCCCGATTCAGCGGCTCGGAGGAGGACTACCTGCTTGAACTGGATCTCAAGGCACTGCTGGACCAATTAAACAGGCATGAGGGTACAACCGAGGATATTATTGCCACCAAAAGCGCCGGTGACCAAACCAGGCTGCCCGGCTCGCTTGTTTCCCACCTGCTGCGACGGTGGGGCGGCGCCATGGAACGCAAGATGGAGCGCCGGCCCGTGCAGAATGCCGCGGATGTTTGTATCGGTCTGGTCGACTGTCACTACTTTGTCAGCGGCGGGATTAAATTTGAGGATTTTATCCACCAGGGCAATGACGATTCCGCTTGGCAAAATAATCCCGGTCGATCTTTTTCCGCCGGCTTGACACCCGTGGACAGCAAGGCCACCGGCCAGGATTACGCAAAACCGACCTACCAGGTTACCGTACAGAATATCAGCGCCGGGGGTTACTGCCTGCTATGGAAAGGTGACATGCCGACACGGGTGGAGGCCGGCGAGTTGGTCGGTATCAAGGAGGCCGGTAGAAAAAGCTGGAATCTGGGTGTGGTACGTTGGGTCAAACAGCTCAAACAGGCTTCGCAATTGGGCATTCAACTTTTATCGAATCACCCCTCGGCCAGCGGTATCGCACAAATTTATGACATGGGCGGTTTTTCGGATTATATGCGCGCCATTCTGTTACCACCGTCCAAATTTGGAGAAATTCCGGCGACAATATTGACCGCCAAAGCCCCCTTTCAGGATATGACCAAAGCCAAGCTGCTAAGCGATCATAAAGCTACCACTATCAAACTCGATCGCTGCCTGTTTTCCACCGGCAGTATTAAACAGTTTTCGTATCACTCGCTGGATGCAACGGAAAAAAGCGAATCACCAGGAGGACGCGGTAGATCATTCAGCTCTTCGTGGGAAGACCGCTGATGTTATTGAGGGTTTGTCGAGGACACGCACGCCGTTCAATGTATTCGCTGTCCCAGAATTAATTGAAGTTCCCACTTCCGCCTGGTCGCCTGCTAAACTTGCTTAGCGGCTCCGGGAATGTTTCACTGTGGCATTTGAACGACATCGGGTACACTTCGCGCGGAAAGTAAAGATACTCCAACCAAATTGCATAACTTTTAATCTTGAATAGAACCTGGCTGAGCAAAATAAATGAATAAAAGGTGTTGTCGGTCAACCAAACTACCCGCTTCAAGGATTTTCGCCGATTCTCGATTCCTGCGCCGGTTAAGCTAAACTTTTCCTATGAGCCAAAATACCACCATTCGCCTGCTTATCCTTAACGATTCCAGATCGGAGGCAGAGAGACTGATAAGCATGCTGCACAATGCCGGCCGGCCGGTCAGGGCTCAGCACGTGGATAGCGAGGAAGCGCTGAATAAACTGCTTCAGGAAAAAGGCTGGGACATGATGATCGGGCTCGACGCGACCCAGAACCTGAAGCCCGTGGACGCCGTCAAGGCAATACGCCGATGGAATAAAGACGTCCCCCTGATTCTGTTGACGGATCGCGAAGGTTCTCTCCCCATTGTTGAAGGTATGAAGCTTGGCGCCGCCGATGTCGTCATGCTGGACGAAGACCAGCACCTGCTATTGGTGATGCAGCGCGAACTGAATGCGCGGGAAGAGCGCGACGAGCGCCGTTTCGCGGAGCGACGCTTCAAGGAGATTGAGCGGCGCAACCAGCAGTTGCTGGACAGCTCGCGCGATGCCATCGCCTTTATACAGGATGGCATGTTCCTTTACGTCAACGAATCCTTTGCCGAACTGCTCGGCCATACCGAAACCGACGACCTGGAGTGCCTGCCGGTTATCGACATTATCAAGAAAGAAGACCAGGAGACGGTCAAACGCTTTCTCAAGGATTTCACCATCAAGGGGACGGAAGTCGATACGAGCGCACTGGAATTTACCGCGATTCAGGAAGATGGAACCGAACGCCCCCTGCGGGTGGATGTCCGAAAATCCAATTACGATGAAGAAACCTGCATTCAATTCCTGATCCGCACGAATGCCGCCGACAGTGTGGAGCTGGAAGCGAAGCTTGCGCAAATCAAGAACCAGGATATTGCCACCGGCCTCTATAATAAGAGCTATTTGATAGATTGCCTGGAAAACCTCGTTGATGAAGCGGTAAAAGGCAACTATAACAGCGCCCTCTTCCACATCGGCATTGAGCATTTCACCGAAACGGTGCAGGAAAAAGTGGGCCTGACCTCGTCCGATATGGTGCTCGGCGCAATTGCCGCGTACACCCAAAGCCAGGTGAAAAAAGGCGATATTCTCTGCCGGTATGCAGAGGACTCCTTTATGCTGCTGGCCGGCAAGATAGACCCGCAAACGGCGCTTGACCGCGCCGAAACACTTTGCCGCAGCCTGCGCGATAACATTGTTGACCTAGACGGCTCCACTTTGCATTTCAACTATTACGTCGGCATCGCGCTGATCAACGAAAACACCACCAACTCCGACATTCCCATCGAGCACGCTCACAAGGCGCTGGAGCTGCTGAGAGGCCAGGGCGACCAAGAAGAATACATTGCCAGAATCTATGAACCGGAAGTCAAAAGTGATTCGAACAAGGATATTTCAAAAATGGTTCAGAAAGCGCTGGACCAAAACCGGTTTAAATTGTTGTTCCAGCCGATACTGAGTTTGCGGGGCTCTGAAAAAGAGCACTACGAAGTGCTGCTGAGAATGCTTGACGAAAACGGCGAGGAAATTTCGCCCAACCATTTTCTTTCTTCGGCCGCGCAAATTGGAGCAACTACAAAAATCGACCGTTGGGTTATTTTGGAATCCATTAAAATTCTGTCAGAACACCGCTCAAAAGGTCACAATACCCAGCTTATCGTTAACCTGAGTCGGGAATCACTGGTGGATACGACCCTGCCGCCGTGGCTGGGTGTTGCCTTCAAGGCGGCAAAACTGCCAACGGACGCCATCGTATTTCAGTTGATGGAAATCGATGTAAACGATCATTTGAACGTGGCCAAAACATTTACCGAGCAGGTGACAAAACTGGGATGCGGCATCAGTATCAGCCACTTTGGATGCGCGCTAAATCCGTTCAATGCCCTGCAACACATTACAGCCAGGTATATCAAGATCGATGGTTCATTTACCCAGGAACTGCAGAAGGGCGCCGACGAAACGCAGTCGCTGAACGAGCTGGTGAGCCAATTGCACCAGGAGGAGAAAATCACCATCGTACCGTTTGTCGAGAATGCAAATATTCTTTCCAAACTGTGGCAGTCAGGCGTGCATTACATCCAGGGTTACTACCTGCAAGGGCCGACGGACGAAATGAATTACGATTTCGATACCGAAAGCTAAACGCCAGGAAGAGCCTCTCAGTGGCGCAAATCCCTGTCCCGATACCCCATCAAATATAGAATCGCATCCAAACCCAGTGTCGAAATCGACTGCTTCGCTTCCGCCTTCACCAGCGGCTTGGCCCTGAAGGCGATACCGAGGCCGGCGATACTGAGCATGGGCAGGTCGTTAGCCCCGTCACCCACCGCCACTACCTGCTCCAGGCAGATATTCTCCTTTTCGGCCAGTTCCTTCAGCAATTCCGCCTTGCGGTTGCCATCGATCACCTGGCCGCAGACATTGCCGGTCACCTTGCCGTCAACAATTTCAAGCTCATTGGCATACACATAATCGATGCCAAGCCGTTGCTGCAGTACCCGGCCAAAGTAGGTAAACCCGCCGGACAGGATGGCGGTTTTGTAGCCCAGCTTTTTCAATGTCGAAATCAGGTGCTCCGCGCCCTCGGTGATGGGCAGCGAGGCGGCAATATCGGACAGCACCGATTCATCCAAGCCTTTCAGTAACGCCATCCGCTGGGTAAAGCTCTGGGTAAAATCCAACGCGCCGTGCATGGCCCGCTCGGTAATGGCGGCAACCTCCCGACCCACTCCGGCGGCCTTCGCCAGTTCGTCGATCACCTCCGCCTCGATCAGCGTGGAGTCCATGTCGAAGCAGACCAGGCGACGGGTGCGGCGAAACATGTTGTCCTCCTGGAATGCAATATCCACGTCCAGTCGCGACGCCAGTTCAGCGAAATCCGCGCGCAGTCTTTTCACATCCCCGGGCGTGCCGCGCGCGGAAAACTCGACACAGGCCTTGGTTTTATCATTCTCGTGATCCAGTGACACGCGGCCGGACAGGCGGCTGATATTGTCGATATTCAAACCGTGGCCCGCCACAATGGAGGTCAACTCGGCAATCTGCTGTGCCGTGATATGCCGGGCCAGGAGCGTAATGATATGGCGCTGCTTACCCTGCTGGTCAACCCAGTCCGCATAACTTTCCTCGCTGATCGACTGGAAGCGGACCTGCATGCCCTGGTCCTGCATTCTGTGGAGGACCTCATCTATTACGGCGTCGGAGTCACAATCCTCCGGCAATTCCACCAGAATGCCCAGGGACAGCACATCGTGGATTACCGCCTGGCCGATATCCAGAACATTGGCTTTACTTTTTGTGAGCACCCCGGTAACAGCCGAGGTAATAGCGGGTTTATCATGTCCGGAAATAGTGATAAGAATAAGTTCGCGCACAGTGGAAACATCTGCTCCGTTAACAAAAGGGGCTCATTATAACGCAAGTGCTTATGTGGCAGTGGGGCCAAAACCCGTACGTCGGCCACCGATAGTACCAGGACCGCGTTTAAATTTATAATAGCCGGCCGAGGCAAGGCACTTTCGCCCGACCGGGCACACAATAAAAATTGACCGAGGAATACTTTTGCCAATTCGTATCACCCGCTTCCCGCCTTTGGGCGTTTTCGCCCTGGGAATGTTTTTTGGCGTTCTTTGCGCGTTTCTGCTCGTTTTCCCCAAAATGCAGGACGCGACAGCGCAATCCCGGCACAACTACGGCAATGCCCTGGCCACCATGGCCGCAAACCAGGCCATAGACGCGGCGTTCAATCACGACCTCGTGCGGCTGCAGGTGATCCTGCAAGATATCATGGAAAACCCGCAAACCGCCCTGGCAACCATTCACGATGTGGAAAACAACCTGCTGGTACAGGCGGGAGACGCACGACCCGGCACGCCCTATCAGACCAGCTACACCGCGCCCATCGTCCTGCACGACAGTATCGCCGGCTACGTTACCGTTAATATCAACAACGACCCCGATGCAATGCAGCCCCTGCTGATACTGTTGTTACTGATTGAGTTACTGTTAATTGCCGTTGCGGTCTGGTCCTTCCGCGAGGCGGGAGGTGTGGAACTTTCCCTGAACTTTCGCGACTTCTTGCCTGACTCCAAATTCCCCGAGGTCTCCGACGAACAGGTCGCGGTCGAAGAGCCCGGGCGGGAAGAGCCGGAAGCCGACGAAACTCCGGAGGTCTACGCCGTTATCCATATTAAAAACCTTGCGGTACTGGGCCAGCAACTAAACAGCGAAACCTATAACAACACGTTATTGCGAATGGAAAAGGTGATGAGCGATGTGCTCGCGCTGTATGGCGGCTCGGGATACGAATTCCGGGACAATTATTACATCCTGTTCTTCAATGCCAACGACGCCACCAACGAAGCGCTGTTCCGCGCAACCTGCAGCGCTCACCTGATCGTCGAGCTGGCAAGCATTATCAATAACATTCCCCTGGATCTGGCCGCCTTCGTTTCCGCAAACAAGGATGACCTGACACCCGCATCGCTGCCCATCGCCGGGTTGATTCTGGAAGAGCGGGCTGCCAGCGACGAATTGATCCGGCGACGGCTGCAATTTATGGAAGTGGGTACCGACGACGGCAGGTTGGTGGTGGCTGGATTCGAACAACCTTTTCAAACACTGCTGGACAATCAGTGCCGGCAGCTAAGTCAGTTAGTGTAAGGGGGCCGGAAAAGAGAACTGTTCCGTGAGACATTTGTTCTCCGCGAGGGATAAAATGTCATCCAGCCTTCACAATGAGCGGTTAGCCTTCCTGGCAGCTATAAGACCAATAAACGGTGTAATACCTTTACCTGCAGGTTTTCCATGGGCCGGATATGATCAATATCGAACAAGCCGTCATTAAAAAATTCCCCGGGTTCGCCAGTAAACCCGGATTGATTCGTAAACCCACCCTGTCGCTGTTAAAACGGCTCGTCTATGAAGATCAGATTAACGCTTTTCTGGCACGAAACCAGGACGCCCGCGGATTTGAATTTATCGACCGGGTTTTCGACTACTTCAATTTCAGCTACACCGCCAGCGCCCGCGACCGGGCCAATATTCCCGCCACCGGACGGGTGGTGATATTCGCCAACCACCCCATTGGCTCGCTCGACGGTCTGGCGATCCTGAAGCTCGTCGGCGAAGTCCGTCCGGACGTCAAGATAGTTGCCAACGATATGCTCTCCCACTTCAGCGCCCTGGAAAAACTGTTTATTCCGCTGGACAACATGACGGGCCGCAGCGCCCGTCGCAGTTATAAGCGTGTGCTCGAAGCCCTGGAAAAAGAACAGGCAATCATCGTTTTTCCCGCCGGGGAAGTCTCCCGCGCGCGGCCTTCCGGCGTCAGGGACACACGTTGGCAACCCGGTTTCCTGCATTTCGCCCGGCGAGCCAAAGCGCCGCTGTTACCCGTTCATATCAGCGGTAAAAACTCGCTGTTGTTTTACGGCGCATCGATGGTATTTAAACCCCTGGGCACGGCTCTGTTGGCCCACGAAATGTTTAACAAGCATTCCACCGTTATCAAGTTCAGCGTCGGCGAACCCATCGCCGCAAGCGCGCTGGCGTCCAATCACCTGCACGACCGCACGTTGGTAAAGCGACTGAAAAAACATTTGTACAAGGTGGGCCAACGGCAGCAGCCAATTTTCGAAACAGAACGCACCATCGCCCACCCGGAAAGTCGCCAGAAAGTTCAGGAGGAGCTTAAACAGGCGCAGTTGCTGGGCGAAACCCGCGACGGCAATCGGATTTATCTCGTCGATTATCATGAGGACTCCGCCGTTATTCGCGAGGTGGGACGGTTGCGGGAACTGGCGTTCAGGAAGGTCGGCGAGGGAACCGGACAGAAGCGCGACCTGGACCACTTCGATCACCACTACCGCCACCTGATTCTGTGGGACAGGGAAAACCTGGAAATCGCCGGCTCATATCGCCTGGGAGAAGGAAAAAAACTACTGGAACAATTCGGCGAAGAAGGCTTTTACACGCGCACTCTCTACGACTTCAAATCCGAATTCACGCTGTACCTGGAACAGGCGGTCGAGTTGGGTCGAAGTTTTGTTAACCCTTCCTATTGGGGCAAGGCGAGCCTGGATTACCTGTGGCAGGGCCTGGGGGCGTACCTGGCGCTTCACCCGGAAACCCGCTACTTGATTGGCCCCGTCAGCATGAGTGCTGATTATCCGCGCGAGCTGATGGACCAACTGGTTTATTTTTACCGCCGCTACTACGCCTGCCCCCAAGAGTTGGTAACCGCGCATCACCCATATATTTTATCGAACGAAACCAAAGCACGCTTCGATGAAAAATTTGGTGACCGCGACCGGGATGACGGTTTTGATTTTATGCAGGAAAGCTTTGCCAACCTCGGGCATAAACTGCCCGTGCTTTTCAAACAGTACACGGCAATTTTTGAACCCGGTGGTTTTCAGTCAATCGTATTCAGTGTGGACCCGGACTTTGGCGACTGTCTCGACGGCCTTTGCATGGCCGACCTGACCAAGCTCAAAGCCGCCAAACGCAAGCGTTACATTGGAGGTTAATCCGTGGGGCGGGCAAGTATAGCGCCACCCGCCGTTCTTTTACCGACCAATAAGCAATAAAACCCACATCGCCAACAGCAGCAAAAAGCTCAACTGAAATGCCACCAGCCGGTGAAGCACATTGTTATAGCTCATGTGGATTACCGCGTGAACAACGCGCAATGCAACGTAGGCCCAGGCAAAAGCAATTATCAGCGCGCCCTCAAGCCCCAACACTATCGCCAGTACACCCGCCACATAAAACAATACCGGCGTTTCAAATAAATGAGACATCTGCCTGCCGCCGGCCACAATATGTTTAGGGACGTCCTCCCCGCCTTGCTGCAACCGGTAGTAGCGCACGTGAACACTTCTGTTTCGGACGGACTTGACGCGCCAATAGAAATTTAATAAAAAAATAACGAAAGTCAGCACAACCATGGCGAACATGGGATACAGCATCTTTCCACTCCTATACTTATTTTTCCTGTTTTTTTGTATTCTTCTCTTTTGCTTCCTGTCTTTTACTGGCACTCTTTTTTAACAACACATAGGTTGCGCCGTAACCGCCGTGATGTTTTTGCGCGGTGTGGAATGCGAGTACATCCTGCATTTCCGGCAACCAGTGCGCCACGCAGCTTTTCAGCATTGCCGGGTTGTCCCTCCCCAACCCCTTGCCATGGGTAATCAGGGCCATCCTTATATCGTTGGCAACGCAATCCACAATAAAGTGATATACCGCCAATCGTGCCGCTTCAACATTCATCCGGTGCAGGTCCAGGCGCGCGTCGATTTGATATTTGGCCTGCCGCAGATTCTTGAATACGCCGTGTTGCACACCAGACCGTTTAAAACTCAATACATCCAATGGATCGACCATTTTTAACGGAAGAGTGGACAGCGGGTCGGCCAGGGCCTGCCGCGCTTCGGCGTTCTCACGTCGCTTTTCCTTATCGACGTGATCTTCCCTGTCGATATTCAGGTTAACCCGCTTTTCAACTTTGATCGGCTTTACATCATCGCCGACCAGGCTGGAGAACAATTCGTCTTCGTCAGACATTGCAAAACCATCAACTGACAATACGATAACAGGGAATATATTCCCGGGTGGGAATCTTCATCCGATTCTGCGCCACGAATTCCCGCAGCAGCACATCCAGCGGCTCGACAATTTCCGGGTCGCCGGAGATTTCATAGGGTCCTTTTTCAGCAACAGCCTTGATACCATGCTCCTTCACATTACCGTCAACAATGCCGGAAAACGCCCGGCGCAAATTGGCCGCCAGCTCATGGGGCAACTGATTGGTATGTAAATTCAACCTGGCCATATTCTCGTGGGTGGGACAAAAAGGCAGTTGCATTTCCCGGTCAATCTTGATGACCCAGTTGTAATAGTAGGCATCCTGGGTAAGCCGGCGATAGGACTGCACGGTGCTCATATAGGACTTCATTTTTCTCGCCACGGTAACAGGATCGTCAATAACAATTTCGTAGCGCTTTTGCGCCTCCTTACCCAGTGTTACACCGATAAAACCATCAATTTGCTCGAAATAGCTTTCGGCACTCCGGGGCCCGGTAAAAATCAGCGGAAACGGAATATCTTTGTTATCCGGATGCAGCAGAATGCCCAGGATATATAAAATTTCCTCCGCAGTACCCACGCCGCCGGGAAACACAACGATGCCGTGGCTGGTGCGCACAAAGGCTTCCAGCCGCTTTTCGATATCCGGCATGATAATAAGTTGATTGACTATGGGGTTGGGTGACTCCGCCGCAATAATTCCCGGTTCAGTGATACCGACATACCGCCCGGGAATTCTCTGCTTGGCATGACCGAATGTTGCACCCTTCATTGGCCCTTTCATCGCGCCCGGACCACAGCCGGTACAAATATCCAGACCACGCAGACCCATTTGGTATCCCACCTCCTTGGAATAATCGTACTCAGCTTCACCAATGGAGTGACCGCCCCAACAGACAACCAAATTGGGATCGAGGTTGGTATTTAACAGGCCGGCATTGCGCAAAATATGAAACACCGCGTTGGTAACGCCCGCCGTCGTATTGAAATCGATATCGCGATTTTCGCGTAACTCATTATTGATATAAACAATATCCCGCAACGCGGAGAACACGTGTTCCTTTATGCCCTGTATCATTTCGCCGTCGACAAAGGCGTTGTCAGGCGCGTTTTTTATATCCAGCTTTATACCGCGCTCCTGTTGGATCACATCAATGGAAAAATCCCGGTAAGCGTCCAGCACCATTTTTGTGTCATCGGTTTCCGCACCGGTATTCAGTACCGCCAGTACGCAGCGCCTGAACGTATCATAGACTTCCGACTGATGAATACTCGCCAGCCGTTCAACCTCCAATTGTGAAAGTACATCCAGGGATATATCGGGAGTTATTTTTACGGAAACTTTTTTATTCATACATCTCTACTTTTAGAAATCAGTATTCAAACAACGAATTACACAACCATCTAAAACAAGTATAAATGGAAAATCCACGAAGCGTTCAGGAACTTTTGTGAACAGACAGGCAGGACAGTATTCGGGTTTTTGCAAACCCTGTGATGATTCCGCGCGGGTGCCCTATTTTTCCAGCCGATGCGGGCGGTTCGCCCGCAACACCTGAAAACACTACAACAAATTAATGAACGTGACCGTGTTCAATTTCTTCCTGGGTGGCTTCTCGAACGGATTCCACTTTTACATCGAAATTCAGCACCTGGCCAGCCAGCATATGGTTGCCGTCGACGGTAATACCGTCGTCTTCCACCTTGGTCACTACCACATATTGTGTCGCACCATCCGGCGTCTGCGCCTTGAACTGCATGCCAACATCAACATTGTCGATACCGCCGAACATTTCCCGGGGCATTTTTTGAATCAGCTCAGGCATGGATTCGCCATAACCATCCTTCGGCTGGACAACCACCTGTTTAGTGTCGCCTTCGGCGCAGCCGGCCAATTCGCTTTCCAGGCCGGGAATAATGTTGCCGGCACCATGCAGATAGCTCAGCGGTTCACCTCCGGCCGAGGAATCGATAACGTTGCCATCCTCTCCGGTCAAAGTGTAATGAATGGATACCACGCTGTTGTTTTGAATCTTCAAGATAAATCTCCTGGCATTGCCGTACCGGCAAAGGTTGAGCGGTCACCTTTCGGTGCCGGTGAGTTGAAAATGCAGCGATTGATCAGCCATTTTCTCACAACAACTGATGGCCACACACGGAGCGGAATGAATCCGCAACAGCCCGGCACTCCGGGCCACGTGGGTATTCTATTCGTTTCCGGGCAAATCGTCTAAAGCTAGTGTGGTGTAACAAATAGTATGCGCATATCAGCGAGTCACCAAGCGGTGCTGCGCAAGGCGCACTTGTGCAGGCATATTGGGCATATGTCAAGCAAGTGCAACACGGCGGAGGGCCGCTTGGAGGCTCGCCCGAAGGGTGCCCCCCAGAGCGGCTGCAGCGGTGTTGCAGCACTTGCAAATATTCTCGATATTCGCTGCATGCCGCGCCTTGCCGCAGCCGCTCTGGGGGGCACTGATATGTGCATACTATTCGTTACACCACACTAGCACCAAATCACCTGTTTAGCCGGTTGTTTATCAGGTCATCCACCACCGCCGGATCCGCGAGAGTCGACGTATCCCCCAGGTTTTCCAACTCGTTGGCGGCGACCTTGCGCAGGATACGGCGCATGATTTTGCCCGACCGGGTTTTAGGCAGGCCAGGCGCCCATTGTATTTGGTCCGGTTTGGCAATAGGGCCTATCTCAGACACGCAAAGATCGATAAGTTCCTCTTTCAACTCGTCGTCGGGCCGCTCGCCATTCATCAGGGTGACATACGCATATATACCCTGGCCTTTGATATCGTGGGGGTAACCCACCACCGCTGCCTCAGCCACTTTCGGGTGCAACACCAGGGCACTTTCCACCTCGGCGGTCCCCATCCTGTGACCGGAGACATTGAGCACGTCGTCCACCCGCCCGGTAATCCAGTAATAGCCGTCTCCGTCCCGGCGGGCGCCGTCACCGGTGAAGTAATAGCCCGGATAGGTGCTGAAATATGTCTGCACCATGCGATCGTGGTCGCCGTACACGGTGCGTATCTGGCTAGGCCAGGAAGCCTTGATGACCAGGTTGCCTTCCCCGGCACCGGTCACTTCGCGACCTTCGGCATCCATCAGCGCGGGCTCGACCCCGAAAAAAGGCAATGTGGCCGACCCCGGCTTCAATGCGATGGCACCCGGCAACGGTGTCAGCATATGGGCGCCGGTCTCGGTCTGCCACCAGGTATCCACGACCGGACAGCGCGCGTCCCCCACCACCTTGTAGTACCACTCCCAGGCCTCCGGGTTAATGGGTTCGCCAACGGTGCCGAGGATACGCAGAGACTGGCGCGAGTATTTTTTGACGTAATCATCGCCCTGGCCAATTAGAGCCCTGATGGCGGTCGGTGCAGTGTAAAAGATGGTGACCTTGTATTTATCGCACACCTGCCACCAGCGCGAGGCGTCGGGATAGGTGGGCACGCCCTCGAACATCAGCGTGGTGGCGCCGTTGGCCAGCGGACCGTAAACAATATAGGTGTGACCGGTTACCCAACCGATATCCGCCGTACACCAATAGATATCGTTATCGTGATAATCAAACACGTATTTGTGGGTCATGGCCGCCATCAGCAGATAGCCGCCAGTGGTGTGCAGCACGCCCTTGGGTTTGCCGGTGGAACCGGAGGTATAGAGGATAAATAGCGGATCTTCGGCGTTCATTGGCTCCGCCGGGCACTGTTCCGGGGCACCCTTCGCCAGTTCGTGGTACCAGACATCGTGTTTGTCATTCCAGGCGATGTTGCCGCCGGTGTGCTTCACCACCAGCACGGTTTCCACATTGGGGCACTTTTCAACGGCCTTGTCGGTATTGGCCTTGAGAGGAATAATCCGCCCGCCGCGTATTCCCTCGTCGGCGGTAATCACGGTCCGGCAGTCGGAATCCTGTATACGGTCCTTGAGAGACTCTGGCGAGAACCCACCGAAGACGATGGAGTGAACAGCGCCGATACGGGCACAGGCCAGCATCGCGTAAGCGGCCTCCGGGATCATCGGCATGTAGATGCAAACCCTGTCGCCCTTTTTGACGCCCCGGTCTTTCAGGACATTGGCGAACTTGCACACTTCGCGGTGCAACTCACGATAAGTGATATTGCGATGGGGGGTATCCGGGTGGTCCGCCTCCCAGATGATCGCCACCTGATCGCCGCGGTTGGCCAGGTGACGGTCGACACAATTAACCGACACGTTCAGCTTACCGCCCTTGAACCATTCGGCCTCGCCCTTGGTAAAGTCATATTGCCGTACCTGCGTCCACTTCTCATCCCAACTCAGGAAAGCCTCCGCCTGCTCAGCCCAGAAGACCTCCGGTTCGCGAATGGAGCGCTGATACATTTCCTGGTATTTTTCTTTATCGATATAAGCTTCTTTGGCTATAGCGTCGGGAACGGGGTAGCTATGCTGGTCTGACATGATTCACTCCGGTAGCTAACTAATTGTTTTTTCCCAATGATACCTGCTTGCGCGCCGTGTTTACAGGCGAAGCGCCGAGTCCCTGCCTTGTCAAATTCACAAATTCCTGCCTGTGACAGCGTAGAATACTCAAGATCATCGCGCGCCAGGATAAATATCGTCTGGTCAATCCTTGCCGTCTAAACCCGGGGATGAATATCTGATGAATACTAAATCCATCTCTCTGTACTTCTCTTCGTACTTCGCATTAATTGCCCGCTCTTTTCTCGGCGGCCTTGTCACCCTTGCGCTTTGCGCCTGCGAAACAGAAGGCTGGAAAACCTCCACCAAACCCGGGATCGCGGTGGATATCGCGGACGCCAATGCCACCGCCGAAACCCGCGCATTACTCTGGAACCTGAAAAAGCTGGGACAAAATCATCTGCTGTTCGGCCATCAGGACGATCTTGCCTACGGTGTTAACTGGATAGGTGAGCCCGGCCGTTCGGACGTCAGGGATGTTACCGGCTCGTATCCCGCCATCACAGGATGGGAACTGGGCGACCTGGAGACAGGCGCGGACGCAAGTCTCGACAACGTAAAATTCGAAGACATCAAAGGCTGGATCAAGGACACCTACCGACGTGGCGGAATTTCCACGATAAGCTGGCATATGGACGACCCCGTTTCCGGCGAGTCATCCTGGCATAAGGCTTCCGTGGTGAAGCACCTGATTCCCGGTGGTTCCGCTCATGAAAAATTTAAGCGCTACCTGGATAAATTTGTCGAACTCAACAACGACCTCAAAATCACCGACAAACACGGCAATGAAATTCGTATTCCGATTATTTTCAGGCCCTGGCATGAACATACCGGTGACTGGTTCTGGTGGGGCAAGGGAAATACATCGGAAGAGGACTACAAAGCGCTCTGGCGCTTTACAGTGGAGTACCTGCGAGACAAGAAAAACGTGCACAACCTGATTTACGCTTACTCGCCCGACCGCAGCCGAATCGACCTCGACAACTTCGAGCGGGACTATTTCTGGGGTTACCCTGGCGACGAATATATCGATATTATCGGCCTGGACAACTACTGGGATCTCCGGCAATCGGACACCGTTTCCCGCGAAGAGCAAATAAAAGACCTTACCCGGAGCCTGCAATATATTGCACAAATTGCCGAACAAAAAAATAAAGTCGCGGCACTGACCGAAGGCGGGCAGGATAGAATTCCGGATGATACTTTCTGGACGGAAAAACTACTGGCGGGCGTGCTGGCAAACGACACGACCCGGAAGGTTGCCTATGTGGTTGTCTGGCGAAACGCCAACAAGAAAAAGGAAAAGCGCGATCATTTTTATGCGCCCTATCCCGGCCACCCCAGTGCGGAAGATTTTCTCCGCTTCTACAATCATCCCCAGGTTTTGTTTCTCGACCAACTGCCAGATATGTATTCAATCAAGGAGTAAAAGGTTATGAAACTCGTTATCGGCAATAAAAATTATTCCAGTTGGTCACTTAGACCCTGGCTGTTACTGTCGCATTTCAATGTTCCTTTTGAGGAAATTCAGGTTTCACTAGGCGTGGAGAACCTGAGCGAACAACTTCGCCAGTATTCCCCCAGTTGCCGGGTACCGGTATTGATTGGGGATACCACTACCGTCTGGGACTCCCTGGCGATCTGCGAATACGTATCGGAAAAATATCTCGCGGGAAAAGGCTGGCCACAGGATGAGGCTATGCGCGCGCGAGCCCGCTCGGTGTCGGCGGAAATGCACAGCAGCTTTATGGCCCTGCGCGGCGAGATGCCGATGAACTGCCGTGCCCGGCGTAAAGTTTCCCCGTCCACGCAGGCACAAAAAGATATCGATCGGATTGATGCCCTCTGGTCCGAATGCCTGGCTCGACCCTCCGACCTCGGCCCCTGGCTTTTTGGCTCGTTTTCGATCGCGGACTGTATGTTTGCACCGGTGGTTTTGCGTTTTAAAACCTACGGCACTCCAGTATCGGAAGCAAGCCTGCGTTACATGCAGACCATGTTAATAAGTGAACATCTACAGGCGTGGATCGGTTCGGGAAAGAGCGAAACCGAGGTACAACCAGGAAATGAAGTGGGGGAGGAGGCAGATCCATAGCGCGGTGCGAATCGCCACCCGCCTTTTTTCCGCCGATTATTGGTGGGTGGCGCCCGAAGTGTCGGACCATCGCTTACCCGCCCTGCTCGATAACATAGCGGTTCTCTTTTAAACCTTTGGCATCGGTTTCAAAAATAAAAAGGTTACCTGCGTCGCCTTGCTTTTTCAGTTGCTCCTCGCTGAGATTTTCCCGGGCGGTGGTAACAAACAACAAATTCATATCCGGACCACCCAATGCCACGCAAGTGGGCTGGCTTACTGGAAGCCGCAATGTAATATCCTTTTTTCCGTCGGGGGTAAAACGCACCACTTCGCCCGCGCCCCACTGCGCGTTCCACAGATAACCATCCGCGTCGATAACCGAGCCATCCGCCTCAGCGGCGCCATCCATTGTTGCAAACACACGCTTGTTGCTCAGGCGGGCCGACTCCGGATCGAAATCATACACATGAATAAGCCGGGTCGGTGAATCGGTAAAATACATTTTGGTTCCGTCCGGGCTCCAGCACAGACTGTTGGTAATGCGAATATTTGTTTCATGACAGCTCACGGCGCCATTTCCATCCAGGCAATAAAGACTCGCAAGAACACTGTTGCCCCGCGTATCTTTCGCCTGTTCCGTCTCAACGATGGTTCCGGACCAGAACCGACCCTGTCGGTCGACCCGGCCGTCATTGAAGCGGGTGCCGGAAACTTCCCGCTCCGGCCTTGCCAGCCATTCCAGTGAGCCATTGTGCGGGTTGTAAAAAGCAAAACCGCTCTCGAAAGCGGCTATCAGGCAGTCCTGCCCCTGGACAAAACCAAACGAGCACAGCCGCTCCGGCGTGCACCATTTGTCCAGTATCTTGGCGTCCAGGCGATAGCGGTAAAGCATTTTGGAATGAATATCCGTCCACCAGACGGCTTCCTGCAGATCATCCCACAGCACGCACTCCCCAAGGATATTTCCCACGGGAAGGACATCCACGAGTTTTGGCTGCATTGTTTACCTCCGAGCGTTTATTATCATTGGCCTCAAGGCTTATACTTTTTTGCCGCTGGTGCTGAGAAACTTCTGCAGGGCGATAAAAACCAGTAACAGCAGGCCGATTACGATTTTGGTCCACCAGCTGTTGAGCGTGCCGTCAAACGAGATATACGTTTGAATCACACCCATAATCAACACGCCGACCAGGGTACCAAACACATAGCCGGAACCTCCGGTCAACAAGGTTCCACCAATCACAACGGCCGCAATAGCATCCAGCTCAACACCCACCGCCGCCAGGGCATACCCGGAATAGGTATAAAAAGTGAAGACTATACCGGCCAATACGGCAAGGGTACTGCTGATGGTATAAATGGCGATTGTGGTCGACCCAACGGGCACGCCCATCAACTCCGCCGACTGGCTATTGCCGCCAATGGCATAAATACGGCCGCCCATTTTCGAAAAATGCGCAAAAATCATGGCCGCAATCAGAACGCAAAACAGAATTATCGTGGAAGTACCGACCCAGGCATTGCCTGGCAGGTTAAAACCGAAGTCAAACAGACTATCGTAGAAAGCGTGCTCGATTGGAATCGACTGCTCGCTGATAGTAGTCGCCAGGCCGCGAGCGAAAAACATCCCCGCCAGCGTCACGATAAAAGGCTGTAATTTGTAGTAGTGAATCAGCGCTCCCATACCCGCGCCGAAAAGGGCACCACAAACCAGCACAACGGGAAATACCTGCAGGGGATGCCAGCCATGCTGGATCAATACCCCGCAAACCACCCCGGTCAAAGCAATGACTGCACCGACGGACAAATCGATTCCGCCGGAGATAATGACAAAGGTCATGCCGATAGCGGCAATCACCAGGAAGGCATTGTCGGTAAAGAGGTTGGCGAACACCCGCAAGCTGCCAAAGCCTTCAAACCGCAACGATCCCACGACAAAAAGCAGCGCAAACAGAAAACAGGTCACCAGCAAGGGAAAATACCTTCGATTGATTCGTACCGCGTTCATCAAAGCGCCTCGCCTGCCTTCTCTCTGACAAAGACCGAATGCAACTGCTGTTGAAAGCGGGGGGACTGCATCAACAACACCAGAATAATGACGGCAGCCTTGATCAACAGATTGTACTTGGGCGGCAGGCCGCTCATGATAATGGTCGTGCTCAGCGCCTGGATAATCAGCGCGCCGATCACCGACAGCCACAGGGAAAAACGCCCGCCGGTCAACGCGGCACCTCCCATCACCACGGCCAAAATTGCATCCAGTTCCAGCCACAGACCGGCGTTGTTTGCGTCCGCGCCGCGAATATCCGCCGTCACAATCATACCCGCCACGGCGGAACACAAACCCGCCAGGCAATACACCATCATTTTAATCGCGGACACATTAATTCCGGCGTAACGGCTCGCTGTTGGATTACATCCCACCGCCTCGACAAACAATCCCAATGCGGTACCGCGCATCAGCAAGTGCACGGCTATCAACACCAGCAACACCAACACCACGGGAAAAGGCAGGCCAAGAAAACTCCCGGTGCCGATAAAAGCAAATGCTTCATGATGAAACGTCACGATTTGACCGGAACTAATCAGTTGCGCCACGCCGCGGCCCGCCACCATCAACACCAGCGTGGCGACAATCGGCTGAATGCCGAGATAACTGACCAGCCCTCCATTAACCGCACCCGCCACGAAACCGGCCAGCAAACCAGCCCCCACAATAAGGAAAACGTTATCAACACCGGAAACTATCAAACTGGCGCATACAGCGCCGGCGATTGCCATCACCGCGCCCACCGACAAATCAATTCCGCCGGTGGCAATCACCAGTGTCATACCGATTGCAAGCAACGCCACCGGTGCGCTGCGATTGAGGATGTCGATAAGGCTGCCGTAGAGCCGGCCATCCTTTAACTCAAGGTGAAAAAGCTCCGGCGTAATAAACAGATTGATGCCGAGCAACACCAACAGCGCCACCACCGGCCAAAGATTGTGATTTTTTATAACGGAAAAATATCTCATCATTTTACGCGTGGGCGATCGCCGCCATAATATTCGACTCGGAAATTTCCTCTCCCGACAGTTCCGACACTTTTTGCCGATCGCGCAGCACAACCACCTTATCGCTGAATGCTACCAGCTCTTCCAACTCGGACGAGGTTACCAACAGGGCCATACCTTCCTTACATAGCCGGCGAATCAATTTGATTATTTCCGCATGGGCGCCAATGTCGATTCCTCGTGTGGGCTCATCCAGAATAAGCAGTCGCGGTTGCGTCGCCAGCCAGCGGCCGAGAATAACTTTCTGCTGGTTGCCGCCACTGAGTTGCCCGATTAATTTCTCGCAGTTCGGTGTGGCAATATTCAACTCCCTGATATAACGATCCGCCAAATCCCGCTGCTCATTTTTTTTTACCGGTCGCCACCATCCCCTGCGCGCCTGCAACGCCAATACAATATTTTCCCGGATGGTTAACGGTCCGATAATGCCCTCCACTTTTCTGTCTTCAGGACACAAGGCGACACCGGCCGCCACCGCATCGGCGGCGTTGCGAAATTTCACCGGCTTGTTTTCAAGCATGATCCCGCCACTGGAGCAGTGGCCAATGCCGAAGGCAACTTTACATACCTCGGTTCTACCGGAACCCAATAAACCAGCCAGCCCGACGGTCTGTCCATGCCGCACCTCCAGGGACACATTCGAGATGGAACGGTGGGAGGAAACGTTTTTCATGGCAAAAAACGAGAAAGCCGTTTCTTCCACCGCCTGCTCCTTCGAGTGGGAGGAAATTTCCTGCAGCTCCTTTCCCAACATGGCTTCAATCAATTGCGTGCGAGGAAGCTTCCCGGTTTCATACACCCCCACCTGCTGGCCGTTGCGCAGCACGGTAATACGATCGGTCAGGCTGTAAACCTGATCCAGAAAGTGCGTTACAAAAATAATCCCCACACCTTCAGTTTTCAGCTGTCGCAATATCCTGAACAGGCTTTCCACCTCATCGGTATCGAGACTGGCGGTAGGCTCGTCGAGTATTAATACTTTCGCCGACATATCAATGCCGCGCGCGATCGCAACCAACTGCTGGATAGCAACGGAGAAAGTTTCAAGAGGCTGGGTCACATCGATATCGATATTAAAGCGGGTCAACAACGCACGACTGTCGTTGTTAATTTTCTTCCAGTTTATGAAGCCCCATTTCTTAGGCTCCCTTCCCAGGAAGATATTGTGGGCCACACTTAAATTAGGTAAAAGGTTGACCTCCTGATAGACCGTACTGATTCCCAGCTTTTGCGCATCCCCCGGACTCTTGGGGTTTATACCCTCTCCCTGAAAATAGATATCCCCCTGGCTTCGCTGATACGCGCCGGTCATCACTTTAATCAAAGTTGATTTCCCCGCGCCGTTTTCACCCAGCAACGCATGGATTTCTTCAAGGCGCAACTCAAAGTCGACCTCATCAAGCGCTTTCACGCCGGGAAATTGAATGGACACTTTCTCAAGACGAAGTAAGGAATTCATCGCTACCGCATTTCTATCTTATCTATCTTATTCTTGTAAAAAATCCGGATCTCACCGCAGGGAAGAAAGCACGCCGGGGAATTCTGAAACCTTCAAGATGCACGTATTCATGCGGTTTCGGAATTCCCCGGCGTACTTCCCTCATCCTCTCCTGGTGGCACCGCCGCCAAGCCAATGCAATCAAGAACCACCAACACGTTTTTTGTATTCTTCCGCCGCCGTATCCTGAAGATACAAATCCCCATTCACCGGAATCCACTTGGGGAAATCCCGCTTCCCGGCAATATACTGCTCGATAACATCAAACGCCGGTCCACCCATATGAGGGCTGAGCTCAACCGTCGCGTTGGCGTCACCCTCCGCCATGGCCTTGAAAATATCCGGCACCGCATCGATCGAAACAATCAGAATATCCTTACCCGGCTTTAAGCCAGCTTCCTTAATCGCCTGGATCGCGCCCAATGCCATCTCATCGTTGTGTGCCCATACTGCGCAAATTCCCTTGCCGCCATTTTCCGCTTTAAGGAAACTTTCCATTACCTCCTTGCCTTTGGTGCGGGTAAACTCCGCCGTCTGCGAGCGAATAATTTTCGCTTCCGGATATTTGGCAATTATTTCATTAAAACCCGTCATTCGATCGATCGCCGCCGTTGCACCTACGGTACCCTGCAATTCCACAATGTCGCATTTACCTTTGGTTTCATCCATCAACCAGCGGCCCGCCTTGCGGCCCTCCTCGACAAAATCCGAAGCGATGCGCGTCACATAAAGGGAGTCGTCATCCAGCGCCATATTCCGGTCGACAATCACCACTGGAATTCGCGCGCGTTTTGCCTCGCGTAAAACCGGCTTCCACCCCGTTTCAACCACTGGTGCGATAACAATGCCGTCCACCCCCTGGGCGATAAAACTTCGCACCGCCTTAATCTGGTTTTCCTGCTTTTGCTGGGCATCGGAAAATTTTAAATCAATACCCCGCTTCTTCGCCTCGGCTTTGACAGACTCGGTAAAGCTGGTTCGCCAACCGCTTTCCGAGCCCACTTGCGAAAAACCTATTGTCAGCGCGAACGCAGCCTGGCTCAAAAAAAACAGAGAGGAAAATATTCCAGCCAATATAAATTTTGTTTTACTCATGTCGACTCCAAAACGCATTAATCAGTCAGAAAACGATGGATGGTTGTCTGGTGATACGTTGTTCCCGGCTCCAGTATAATGCCGGGAAAGCTAGGGTGGTTGGGCGCATCCGGATAACCGTGTGTTTCAACACACAAGCCGGAATATTTCACCATGGGCTCGCCATTTCGGTTAGTCAACTCACCATCCAGGAAGTTGCCGTTGTAAAACTGCGCACCGGGTTCAGTGGTGTAAATTTCCATTACCCTTCCCGATTGAGGGTGGGAAACACGGGCAAACATGGTTCCCAGGTCGCTGGGTTTGTTCGCTATCCAGTAATTATCGTAATCGACGATATTGTCATTTTCCTCCGCCCCCAGGCGACGGCCCTGGCGCAAATCCATGGGAGAATTATCGACCTCGGTTATGTTGCCAGTGGGCGTCAGTTGGTCACTTAACTCCAGGTAACGATCGGCGTTTAACTGAACCACATGATCCAATACCAGCCCGCTGCCGGCCAGATTCCAGTATGCGTGATTGGTGAGACTGACGGGGGTTGCCTTATCGGTCGTCGTGCGATAGGACAGAATCAGTTCATTGTGGTTCGTCAGGCGGTAGGACACTTCCACTGCCAGATTCCCGGGGAAACCACCGCCCTCGCCGTCCGCGCTCGTGGTGGAAAAGACAACTTCCACCGCGTCATCGTGAACCTGGCTTGTAGACGACCAGCGCTTGGTGTGAAGTCCATCGGGCCCACTGTGTAATTGATTGTCGCCGTCATTTGCTGTCAATTTGTATTCTTTTCCCTGAAGAGTGAACGCGGCACCGGTGATGCGATTGGCCACCCTGCCCACGGTTACGCCAATAAATGGCGGATTATTTTCCCAATCCGTCGGGGACTCGTAACCCAACAGGCACTCGCCAAACACGCCTTCCCGATCGGGCGCTATTACGGAAATTAACGCCGCGCCCAGTTCGGCGACCTGCACAGCCATTCCATTGGAGTTTTTTAATGTATAAAGCTTGTCCGGTAAATCCGAGTCTGTCGAACCCAAAATGGATTTTTCGATGGTTAACCCCATACAACAGTAACCTCTAAATTATTTTTTTAATTGTTTATTCTAATCACGTCCGTGTGACACTTGTGTTCTTGTTTAAATTACGTCGCGCGTTATATTTCCATCAACCATACGTGGGATATTCAGTGGATTGTTGTTGCGCAATGCTTCCGGCAACAGCGCTTCCGGAAAGTTCTGGTAACACACCGGTCTGATAAAACGTGCAATCGCCGATGTGCCGACTGAAGTAAACCGTGAATCGGTCGACGCGGGAAAGGGACCGCCATGCACCATCGCGTGACACACTTCCACACCGGTGGGGAACCCATTAACCACCAGGCGCCCGACTTTCAGGGTCAGCAGGTCCGCCAGGTCGGTATATTGCGCGAGTTCGCCGTCGGCGCAATGGATGGTGGCGGTCAATTGGCCGCGCAGCATATTCACCACATTTAAAATGTCTGTCAGGTTCTTGCATTTGACCACCAGTGACGCGGGACCAAACACCTCTTCCTGGATACCGGGGTTGGCAACAAAATAACCCGCTGTGGTGGTGAGCAGCGTTGCCTGGCCGCAGAAACCGGCTTTACCTTCGATGCCTTCGCCGCGCGCAACCACTTCCACCCCCTCGTGCTTGCAAAATTCCGCCACGCCCTCGCCATAGGACGAGCAAATGCGATCATTGAGCATGACGCCGGCGGCCACATCCGCAAGCGCGTCGGAAGCTGCTTTGATAAATCGATCCAGCCCCTCGCCTTCCATCGCCAGCACCAGGCCGGGGTTTACGCAAAACTGCCCGGTTCCCAACGTGACCGAGCCGACGAAACCCTGGGCGATCTGTTCGGCCGATTGATTGAGTGCCTCCGGCAGCAAAAATACGGGATTGATACTGCCCATCTCGGCGAACACGGGAATCGGTTCGGGGCGTGCATTGGCCAATTCCACCAGTGCCATGCCGCCGGAAAACGAGCCGGTAAAGCCGACCGCTTTCACTTCCGGCGCCTGCACCAGTGCGGCACCCACTTCACGACCCGAGCCCATCAGCAGGGAGAACACCCCCGCCGGCATATTGCATTTTTTCACCGCCCGATCGAGCGCCTGGGCCACCAGTTCACTGGTGCCGGGGTGGGAGGAATGTCCCTTGACCAGCACCGGGCAGCCGGCCGCCAGGGCGGCAGCGGTGTCACCGCCGGCAACAGAAAAAGCCAGCGGAAAATTACTTGCGCCGAACACCACCACCGGGCCAATGGCCTGGTTGAGATGCCGAATATCGGGGCGGGGAAGCGGCTGGCGGTCCGGCATCGCGGTATCGATGCGCGCATCCAGGTAATCGCCCTTTAATATGGTGTCGGCAAACAGGCGCAACTGACTGCAGGTGCGGGCCCGCTCAACCTCGCCCCGCGCCTTGGGATAGCCGGTTTCGGCCGTTACCCGCTCCAGCAGTTCATCGCCCAATGCCATAATTTCATCCGCGCAGGCGTTCAGGAACGCGGCGCGGTCGTTCAGGGAGCTGTGACGAAAAGGGGGGGCAGCCAGCTTGGCGGCGGCCACGGCGGCCTCCACCTGGCTTTTATCCGCCATGGTCATGGCCGGCTCGATAGCTTCGCCGGTGGCCGGGTTAACCGCCTGGTAAGTTCCCGCCCGACCTTGCTGCCATTCGCCAGCAATGAGTTGTTTGCCTGAAATAGTCATAGTTTCTCCCGCTGATTCACTTTCGGATTCAAAAATGCCTGTGCCAATACCTGTGACAATAGGCCCCGAGATAAAATTTCAAACCTGAATCCGTGGCTTCGGAGTGGATGCGGAGCGGCGTTATGCGCTGCGCCAAGCCGCGGATTCAGGTTAAATCCAGCCGCCGTCAACGATATAACGTTGCGCGGTGCACAACTTACTATCATCCGAAGCCAGGAACAACGCCATTGCGCTGACATCCTCCGGCTGCAGGGGATCCTTCAGGCACTGGCTGCTTTCGATTTCCGCCTTGGTGGAGTCGTCCACCCAGTCGCGCAACTGGCGCGCGGTCATCACCCAGCCGGGAACCAGCGCGTTTACCCGGATACGGTCCGGCCCCATATCGCGGGCCAAGCCCCGGGTCAATCCTTCCATTGCCGCTTTCGAGGTGGTGTAGCCGGGCATATTGCCCTGGCATTCGTACCAGCTCATCGAGCCCAGGTTGATGATTGAGCCTCCCCCCAGTTCCTTCATGTGGTGGTAAACCGCCTGCGCGGCAAAAAAAGCGTGGCGGAGATTGATGTTGACGCGCTCGTCCCAGTATTCCACGGTTACGTCGCGGAAATCGTGGCGAAAATCGCTGGCGGCGTTATTGATGAGCACGCCGATTAACCCCAGATCCTTTTTAATTTGATCGATCACCGAACGAAGCCGTTCGATATCGACCAGATTGCAGCAGTAAAACGTCGGCGTGGTGCATCCTTCCGTCTTGCCTAATCGTTCGACCAGGGCGCGCGACTCCTGTTCGAGAATATCGACAAATGCCACCGTCGCGCCCTGGCGACAGAAGGCTTCCACCAGGTTTTCACCTATGCCGGAGCCGCCACCGGTAATCAATACCACCTTGTCTTTTAAACTCGGATAGCTGTTGGTCAGCGCCATTTTAATCTCGCAATTTTAATGAGAATGTGCCGGAACGTCCGCGCCCCGGCAGCCTACCAGAAAATCAAAATCACAGCCTTCGTCCGCCTGCAGCACGTGGTCGCGATACAGCTCCAGGTATCCACCGGTGCGGGCGATAATATGGTTCTCCCTCAGCGTGGCGAGACGCGCCTGTATTTCCTCATCGGGAACTTCGAGACTAAGCACGCCGTTTTCCGCGTCGAGGGCGATAAAATCGCCGTCTTGCACGGCGGCGAGCGGCCCCAACTCCATTGCTTCGGGCGCGACATGCAGCACTACAGTACCAAAGGCGGTACCGCTCATGCGGGCATCGGAGATTCTCACCATGTCCGTTACACCCTGCTTGAGCAACTTCGGCGGCAGCCCCATATTGCCCACCTCGGCCATGCCGGGATAGCCCTTGGGCCCGCAGTTTTTCAGGACCATGATGCTGTCGGCAGCTATATCCAGCTCCGGATCGAGTATTCGCTCTTTATAGTGATCAAAACTCTCGAAAACCACCGCCCGCCCGCGATGTTTCATAAGGGCAGGGGTGGCGGCGGAAGGTTTCAGTACCGCGCCGCGCGGCGCCAGGTTGCCGCGCAGGACACAAATTCCCCCGTTCGCTACCAGGGGCTTGTCCAACGGCCGGATAACATCGTCGTTGTAACAGGGCGCTTCCCGGACATTATCGCCCAGGGTTTTGCCGTTGGCGGTAAGCGCGCTTTCTTCAAGCACCCCCAGTTCCGACAATCGTCGCAACACCGCCGGCAGACCGCCGGCGTAATAAAAATCCTCCATCAGGTATTTGCCCGACGGCTGCAGATTAACGATGGTGGGAATATTCTTGCCGTACTTCTGCCAGTCATCGAGTTCAAGATCCACGCCAATGCGCCCGGCAATTGCTTTCAAATGGATCACCGCGTTGGTGGAACCGCCAATGGCCGCGTTCGCACGGATGGCATTGCGAAAGGCCTCGGGAGTCAGAATTTTGGACAGTTTCAGGTCTTCCTCCACCATTTCAACGATCCGCATGCCGGACATATGCGCCAGGACGTAACGACGCGAATCCACCGCCGGAATGGCCGCGTTGTGCGGCAGGGAAGTACCCAGCGACTCCGCCATGCAGGCCATCGTCGAGGCGGTTCCCATGGTGTTACAGGAGCCGGCGGAACGTGACATTCCCGCTTCCGCGCTCAGGAAGTCGTGCAGGCTGATGTCGCCGGCCTTATACTTTTCGTGCATCTGCCACACCAGCGTTCCCGAGCCGACATCCCGACCCTGGTGTTTGCCGTTCAACATCGGCCCACCAGTGACCACAATGGCCGGAATATCACAGCTGGCGGCTCCCATCAGCAACGCGGGAGTGGTTTTATCGCACCCTACCAATAACACCACACCATCCACCGGATTGCCGCGAATTGCTTCCTCCACATCCATCGACGCCAGATTGCGTGTTAACATCGCGGTTGGCCGAAGATTGGACTCACCGTTGGAAAATACCGGAAACTCCACCGGCAAGCCCCCGGCTTCGTAAATGCCCTGCTTTACCCTTTCCGCAATTTGGCGAAAATGGGCATTGCAGGGTGTAAGCTCCGACCAGGTATTACAGATCCCAATCACCGGCTTGTTGTGGAACTGGTGCTCGGGAAACCCTTGGTTTTTCATCCAACTGCGGTACATAAAACCATTTTTGTCGTTGGTGCCGAACCACTGGGCCGACCGCAGCTGAAGAGAATTTTTTTTAGTTTTAGACATAATTACATTTAACCGGTTTATTTATCATATGATATAACCTTAAAATGCCAATAACAACGGGTATTTCATCAGCATGATTTCAGACACTCCTTACATACAGCCCAAGAACCTGAGCCAGCAGGTGGTGAACCTGATTGGCCGGCGCATTATATCCGGACACTACCAGGTCGGAGAGAAATTGCCTGTCGAAAACCAGCTTTGCGCGGAGTTTGGCGTCAGCCGCCCTATTATGCGCGAAGCCACCAAAGTCCTGATGGCCAAGGGGCTCGTGGTATCGAAACCGAAAGTTGGAACCACCGTCAAGCCCAAATCGGCCTGGAACCTGCTGGACCCCGACGTTATTGAGTGGACGATCCAGTCACTGCCGGAACGGGACTTCCTCGACATGCTGTTCGACGTGCGGATCGCCATCGAACCGGAGGCCTCCGCCATGGCCGCAAAAAATGCCACACCCGAAGACCGGCGGGCAATCGCCGACGCGCTCGCGGGCATGAAAACCGCCAAAAACGCCGCCGAAATGCTGAAGCCGGATTTGTGTTTCCACCAATCGGTAATGGATGCAACCCACAACGATTTGATGCGCTATATCGGCAATGCCCTGCACGCGGCACTGGCCGCTTCGATTTCGCTGACCAGCCGCCACCCCGACACGATGGCGCTGACGATTCCCCGGCACGAGGCAGTCTATGAGGCAATAGCCGAAGGCGACCAGGAAAAAGCCAGGGAGTGCAGCAAAATTCTTTTGCTCGAGTCCCGGCAGGACTTCGAGGACTTGTGATCTCCGATGTTATTTATGTGTCTAAACAGGTTTAAAAAACTATGAAGCTGCTCCAATTTCTCACCGCCAGTGGCGAACGCGGAATCGCGCTGGTGGAGAATGCTGATATCGTCAGACCCATTCCCCGATTTCCCACCGTTTTTGCATTGGCCAATCACGCCATCGAAAACCGTTTAACGATTGCCGATTGCATCAGGCAATTCGACCTGACCGAAACACTCGATTATGCCGAGCTGATTGATCAAAACCGTGTACTGCCACCTATCGATCACCCCGATCCCGCCCACACCCTGGTCACGGGCACGGGACTGACTCACCTGGGCAGCGCCGACACACGCAACGCCATGCACGCCAAGTTACAACAAAACGAAGACTCCTTAACGGACTCCATGAAGATGTTCCGCCTGGGCATGGAAGGCGGCAAACCGGAGGCCGGTAAAACCGGCGTGCAACCGGAATGGTTTTACAAAGGCACGGGCGATATCGTCGCCGCGCCAGGCCAGGCCATTCCTTCGCCGGATTTTGCCCTGGATGGCGGAGAAGAGCCCGAGATCGTCGGCCTTTACATTATCGGCCCGGACGGCACGCCGTTTCGCATTGGCTTTGCCCTCGGCAACGAATTTTCCGACCACGTGACCGAACGGCAAAATTATCTGTACCTGGCGCACTCCAAACTGCGCAATTGCGCTATCGGGCCGGAGCTGTTAATCGGCGATTTACCGAAAGATATTCAGGGCACCTCGCGAATTATCCGCAACGGCAGTGTCGCCTGGCAAAAACCTTTCCTGACCGGCGAAAACAACATGAGTCACAGCATCGCCAACCTTGAATACCACCACTTTAAATATTCATCATTCCGTCGCCCCGGCGATATTCATATTCATTTCCTCGGCACCGGCACACTGAGCTTTGGCGACGGTTTCCAAACCCAGGCAGGGGATATTTTTGAAATAGAGGCACCGGAGTTCGGGCGCCCCCTGCGCAACCAGCTCACTGTAGCAGAAACACAGAAACCGGAGGTTTTTCAGTTGTAGGATGCGGTCCGGTCGGCGACCAAATGCCGCCTTCTCAAATACACTACCAATTAAAAAGTGTTCCGTCTTCCAGGCGGTTTACCGGCAACATCGCACGCTTATAGGGATACTTCGCCGCGAGTTTTTCATCGATATCCACGCCGTGTCCGGGCTCTTCACCCGGCGTAAAATAACCATCGTTAAAACAGTAGGCGTGAGGGAAAATCTCCAGCATCTGTTCGCTGTGCGGCATGTGTTCCTGTAACCCGAAATTCGGCACCCAATAATCGAAATGCAGCGCGGCGCCCATACAGACTGGTGACAAATCGGTGGCGCCGTGGCTTCCGGTTTTAATGTGGTAAAGTGCAGCGAGATCGGCAATGCGGCGCATATGGGTGATACCGCCGGTGTGAACAACCGACGTGCGTATGTAGTCGATCAACTGGTTCTGAATCAGATCGCGGCAGTCGTGAATGGTGTTAAAAACTTCACCCACCGCGATCGGCGTAGTGGTGTGCTGGCGAATCAGTTTAAAGGATTCCTGGTTTTCGGCCGGCGTCGGGTCCTCCATCCAGAACAAGTGAAAAGGCTCCAGTTCCTTACCCAGGCGACCGGCCTCAATCGGCGTCAACCGGTGATGGACATCGTGCAACAAATGGAGCTCATCGCCAAACGTTTTGCGGATTTGCTCAAACAGTTGCGGAATAAAATTCAAATATTTTTCGGTCGACCAGCTTTCCTCAGACGGTAGGTCCGCATCCGCCGGTTCATAACTGGAGCCGCTTTTTGCCACTCCGTAGGTTTTGGCAATACCAGGAATACCACACTGCACACGAATGGCTTTATAGCCTTTTTCCCGCGCTTTGTGCACCGCCGCCAAAGTGCCTTCTATGTCGGCACCGTTAGCATGGGTGTAAACCATTATCCGGTCGCGGCTGCGTCCGCCCAGCAGCTGGTATAACGGCATATTGGCCGCCTTTGCCTTGATATCCCACAGCGCGGTATCGACCGCGGCAATCGCTGTCATGCCAACCGGGCCCCGGCGCCAGTAGACGCCGCGGTACAGGTACTGCCAGATGTCTTCTATGCGTTGGGGGTCACGGCCGATCAACGCCGGAATCACGTAGTCCTCCAGATAGGACACCACGGCCTTTTCCCGCCCGTTCAAAGTGCCATCGCCAATTCCGTAAACCCCCTCATCGGTCACAATCTTTAGCGTGACAAAGTTTCGGCCGGGGGAAGAAACAATGACTTTAGCCTCGGTGATTTTCACGAACGGTTACTCCTTAAAACAGCGCTTCTTTAGTGTCAATAGTTATTTAATACGCTTCACAAATTAATTTTTTTTGCCCTGCCGTGTTGACAATTCAACTGCGGCATGGCGACTCTATTTATTATCGCACCTTCGTATTGAATGACAGTGGATGCCAGACGGTGGCCCGCCGCAGCCGCCTCGCCGGGCTCGCAGCCGGTAAGCCTGGCCGCCAAATACGCGGCACTAAACGAATCCCCGGCCGCGGTTGTATCCACCACCCGCGCGATTTTTTGCGCCGGCACGGACGTTATTTCGTTGCGGTAACTGACCAGGCAATCTTTCGCCCCGCGTTTTACAACCACCTCCGGAATATTGTTTTCCGCGCATCGGGAGAACACGGTATCCTCCCCGGCCTGGTCGTACAGCGCTTCCTCGTCGTCCAGTGTCAGTAGTGCAACATCACATAACGCCAGGAATTGCGAATAGGTGTCGAGGGTGGTTTGTTTATTTTCCCAGAGTTTTGGGCGGTAATTGTTATCGAAAAAAAACTGCCCGCCATTCGCTTTTAATTTTTGCAGCATTGCCAACAGCTTTTCCCGGCTCGACGGCGAAAGAATTGCCAGGCTGATGCCACTTAAGTAGACGGCGTCGTACTCGCTCAACTCAGCCAGAACGCACTCCGACTCCGGCAATTCAAAACAGCTTCGCGCGGCGGCTTCATTTCTCCAGTAATGGAAACTTCTTTCACCCTGCCGGTCCACATTAATAAAGTACAATCCGGGTTGCCTGCCGGGTACCACCTGGATATGCCGGCAACCTATTTTTTCCCCGGCAAAAAAATCGAGCATCGCCTTACTAAAGGGGTCGTCACCCACCGCGGTGATGTAATCCACCTTCGCATTACCACCATCCATTAAGCGGGCAAAATAAATGGCGGTATTGGCCGTGTCTCCCGAAAAGGTCTGGCTTATGGACTCAAGCGGTCGCCCCTTGAGCTCAATCATGCATTCGCCGATGAACGCGATTCGATAAGTATTATTCATCTTTGTTATTGTCCGCCTGGATTACGATTTTTGACTTCGAAACAAAAGCAGGTGCTGCCACCAGGGACAGCGGGGCTATTGTAACTGAGTACAAAGACAAACTGGTAAGACCAATCAGCTCAACGTCATATTTTCCGGCATCTCCTAACAGCAGGCGAACCATCTTGAATACAAGTATACATTCACAAGTCGATTTACTCACTAGCGGCCAATGAAAAAAGCGGGCTTCTCGACCGTTTCGACCCGAGCCACGGCCAGAAGGAATGCGAATAATACCTTAATCGCCGTCAATCTTTGCCCGCGTCGGGCCGAGGTCAGCGTGGACGTGACGAGACGTCGCCAACCCACTCCAGTCCGAGCCGACCGTAGGTTTCGGCCAGTTTAGGCGTTTTTTGGTGAAATATACGGGCTAGGCGACCTGGACAGGAATCGTGTTGGAGGTGCGGGCGACGGTATTATCCTGATTGAGATAAACCAGGCGTGGCTTGAACATATCGGCTTCCGCTTCGGTAAACTGGCCGTAGGCCGCAATAATTACCCGGTCGCCCACCTGTACCTTGCGGGCGGCCGCGCCGTTCATCGATATGGTCCGCGAACCGGGTTCCGCCAGAATGACGTAGGTGGAGAAGCGTTCACCGTTGTCGATGTTATAAATTTCGATTTGTTCGAATTCGCGCAGCCCGGCGAGCTTTACCAGGTTGGCATCGATCGCACAGGAACCGTCATACCAGAGTTCCGCCTGGGTTACTCTGGCCATGTGCAACTTACCTTTGAGCAGCGTAATTTGCATATAAAAACTCACCTACTTTGGTCAAATCCAGCCCGGCGTTTCCACCGGACTCTATAGTGTCACTGAAAAAAGTGTCACTGAAAAAGTGTCACCGAAACGTTATCGATCAGGCGCGCGCCTTCCGTATACATGGCGCCCAGTATTGTAATACTCAAGTCGTCATTGGCGGCCGGTTCCAGTGTTTTGCTGTTGCAAACGCTGACGTAGTCCGGTTTGAAACCCGCCTCGGCGATTTGGGCTTTTGCCTCGTCCTCCAACGCCACGTAATCCTTTTCTCCCGCCTGAATCCTTTCCCGTATCCAGTTCAACGACTTGCTCAGCTGATTCGCCCTTGGGCGCTCGTGGTCCTTCAGGAAACCGTTCCTGGAACTCATGGCCAGGCCGTCGGCTTCACGCACGATATCGCCGGCGACTATTTCCACCGGGAAGCACAGGTCCTCCACCATGCGGCGTATTATAGCCAGCTGCTGGTAATCCTTGATACCGAAGACGGCAATGTCCGGCTGCACGATGTTGAACAGCTTCGACACCACGGTGGTCACCCCTTCAAAATGGCCGGGGCGGCTCGCGCCACACAGGACATCGGCCATGGAGGGGACAATCACCCGCGTTTGCGCGTCCATGCCGTTGGGGTAGATCTCCTGTTCCTCGGGGCAGAACAGATAATCGCAATTCACCTCCCGCAGTTTGCGGGAATCCTCTTCCAAGGTGCGGGGATAGCGGTCCCAGTCCTCGTTCAACCCGAACTGAAGGCGGTTGACGAAGATGCTTACGATCACCACATCCGCCTGGGACCGGGCGGTTTTTACCAACGCCAGATGCGCGTCGTGCAGGTTACCCATGGTCGGGACAAAACCAATTTTTTTGCCCTCGGACCGAGCGTGGCCCAAAGTGCTGCGAACACTGCTGACGTGGTGAAATATTTCCATAGGCTAAACTGGTACGGTTAATTTTTGGGCGAATCATAGCGCCGGATGCTGCATTGCACAAGGTTGGTCAGCGAGGTCGGGGTTTAGTTCGCCCGCACACTCACCTCCCAATTGCGATTGAGGCCGTTACTCGGACTGGAAATACTCCGGCGCCAGGTTATCGAAGCGGGTGAATTTGCCTATAAAGGCCGCGCGGCAAGTGCCGATTTCGCCATTTCGCTGCTTGCCCAGGATAAGTTCGGCGATACCCTTGTCGGGGCTTTCCTCGTTGTAGTACTCGTCGCGGTAGATAAACAGGATCACGTCAGCGTCCTGTTCAATAGCGCCGGACTCCCGCAGGTCCGAGTTCATCGGCCGTTTGTTGGGGCGCTGCTCAACGCCCCGGTTTAGCTGGGAAAGAGCGATGACGGGGCAGTCGTACTCCTTTGCCAGCGCCTTCATGGAGCGGGAGATTTCGGAAATTTCCTGGGTACGGCCCTCGGTGGAGCCGGCCACGTGCATCAACTGCAGGTAATCGATCATGATCAGGCCGGGATTACCGTGTTCACGGGCGATTCGGCGTGTGCGAGCCCTGACTTCATTGGGGGTCAGGCCGGCAGTATCGTCGATAAACAACTTCTTGTCCTTGAGCTTACGGGCGGCCACTTCCAGCTTGGGCCAGTCTTCCTCGGTAAGCTTGCCGTTTCGAATCCGGCCCTGGTCGATGCGGCCCATGGATGACAGCATTCGCATAATCAGCGAGTCGGCTGGCATCTCAAGGCTGAACACCAGCACCGGCTTTTCCTGGGTCAGAATAGCGGATTCGACGAAGTTGAGGGCCAGCGCGGTTTTGCCCATGGAAGGACGGGCGGCGAGAATAATCATTTCACCGTTTTGCCAGCCTGAGGTTTTTTCATCCAGATCCGCCAGTCCGGTGGACAAGCCGGTGATATCGCTGTCCGAGCGAAACAGGTGGTCGATTTTCTCGATGGTTTTCTTCAGCAGCGTGTTGACGTCTTCAAAGCCGCCCTCTTTCGGACGCTCTTCCGATATTTCCAGCACGCGCTTTTCCGCCAGCTGCAACAGGTCATCGGAACCGAGGCCGCCGGGGTTGTAGCTGGCACGACTGATTTCCGTGGCGGCGGAGATCAACTGCCGCAGTGTGGACCGTTCCCGCACGATCCGCGCATAGGCCACCACGTTGGCGCTGCTGGGCACTTCGGTGGCCAGGTCGGTCAGGTAATCCAGGCCGCCCACCGCCGTCAATTCGTCGCGGGAGTGGAGTTCTTCGGAAACGGTGATGACGTCGATCGGCAGATCGCGTTCGATCAACCGGACCATTACCCGGAATATTTTCCGGTGCCCCGCCTTGTAGAAATCGTTGTCGGAAAGGATCTCGCTGACGGCGTCGAAATGGGTGGCATCCTGCATCAGGCCGCCCAGGACGGATTGTTCCGCCTCGAGGGAATGCGGCAGTACCTGGATTTCATTCCGGGATTCCGCTTCGGTACCGGCTTCCCTGTCGGGAACCATATCGAAGTCGGGGTACAACTGAGGGTCGGAATCAGGCATAAATTATTTTTCTAGCGCAATCAGCGGCTTAGAGAACCGTGCCGGGGCGGAAACGCAAAATGGGCGCCGCCGGCATTTTTACCGGGGGCACCCAATTGTATAGACTCGGAAGCCAATATCAACTTGCCGGGCAGATTCAACAGCATTCCGCCAACAGAGCAATGAACCGTGCTACTCGGCCTCGATGACCAGCTTGATCGACTGGATCACATCCACATGCAGCTGGATGTCGATTTCGTACTCGCCTGTTTCACGCAGGGTTCCCTGCGGCAGCTTGACCTCGGACTTGTTCACGTCGACGCCGGCGGCGGTAATCACATCGGCGATATCGCGTGTGCCCACGGAACCAAACAGCTTGCCCTCGTCGCCCGCATTGGCGCGGATGGTAACGGAGCCCAGGTTCTCCAGCAGCTTGGCGCGCCCTTCAGCGGCGGTTTTACGGTCCGCGGCGGCCGCTTCAAGCTCCGCGCGACGGGCTTCGAATTCCGCAACATTTTTTTCCGTTGCCGCGATGGCTTTACCCAGCGGCAACAGGAAGTTACGGCCGTAGCCGGCTTTGACATTCACTCTGTCACCAACGGTGCCGAGTTTGCCTACTTTTTCGAGCAGAATAACTTCCATCTCGTTTACCCTCTTATACCTTTGCAGCTCAACGCTGCTTTGAATTAAATCGTTTTCTTAAATTAAACGCCGAATCCAGCAAACCCAGCGCCGCTACAAATATCGCCAGCGCGGGCGACAATACCAACAGCAAATAAATCACCCACAGCACGTAAGTCGTATTCCGGTTTGCCGACCACCAGTGGGCAAAACCCAATCCGGCAAAAAACAGGGGAATCAGCAACATTCCCATCCCCATGCCGAACAACATTGAATATGCCAACTGCACCAGGGCACATATCAACACCAGCTTGGGCTCGATACGCAGGGCGTGGAACTCCTGCCGAAAACCACCCGGGTTGTACAACAGCGACTGCCACCATCTCGCCAATATCAAAGAGGCGGAGCTGAAGCCGGCCATCACAATCCCCATCATGCCCACGTAGGTGTCGTCGATGGGCACCTGGGCGAGCGCGTCGACAAAAGCAGTGTTTGTCTGCCCCTTGGCCGTCATGGTGTCCGCCATCGCCAGCAAGTCAGCGGAGGGCACGATAAAAAAGCGGATTAGCGCCGCGCCCAATGTTCCGCTTATTGCCAGCGCCGCCAGGGTCAGGCTCCACGACCGGCTGTAACGCAATATCATCGCCGCGCCAAAGATCAACAGGCCCATCAGCATTTGTGGCAGTAACAGTACCAGCCCCTTGAACTGGAACAGCACCATTAAAATTAAAATGGGCACCAGCAGCGTGAGCAGAATAAGCGCGCCATCAAAGGTCCTGCAGCGCAATACCACCAGCCCGACCACCGCCTGGCTTACCACGGGAATTCCGAGGAAGGCAACGACAGCAGCCTGCCAGCGCCCACTCATCAAGCCTTCAACAAATGAGCGCATCATAAGGTACTACCGGATGCTTATTCGTGGCTGTCCGTGTAAGGCAAAAGCGCAATATAACGCGCGCGTTTTACCGCAGTGGAAAGCTGACGCTGGTACTTGGCCTTGGTACCGGTGATCCGGCTGGGAACGATCTTGCCGGTCTCGGTAATGTAAGCCTTCAGTGTGTCCAGGTCTTTATAGTCGATTTGCTTCACGCCTTCGGCGGTGAAACGACAGTATTTACGACGACGGAAAAAACGTGCCATGGTTACACCTCCTCACTTCCAGCGGTTGATTTCTCTTCTTCGCCAGACTCATCCTCGTCATCGGACTCGTCCTCGCTCTCATCTGACTCTTCGTAGTCGGCTTCCGCGGCGGCGGCTTCCTGGGCGCGACGTTCAGCCCGGTGCTTACGCTCGCGGTTTTCTTTTTCCGCTTTCATGATCGGAGATTCATCGGTATACGCTTCATCACAACGGATAACCAGATTGCGCAGTACCGCGTCGTTGTAACGGAAGTTGGTGGTGAGTTCTTCCAGCGCTTCCTCGCTACACTCGACATTCATCAGAATGTAGTGCGCCTTGTGGATTTTGTTGATGGAGTACGCGAGCTGGCGGCGTCCCCAGTCTTCCAACCGATGCACATTGCCGCCACTGCCTTTAACAGTAGAGGTGTAGCGCTCGATCATGCTGGGCACCTGCTCGCTCTGGTCAGGGTGGACCAGAAACACAATTTCGTAATGTCGCATTGTCGCTCCTTACGGGTTACAGCTTCCCGGCCAGCCGGTGAAGCAAGGAGTATCGCCAGGCAGTGCCGGCGGGTTCAGGGCGGCGTATTCTAGGGAGTCAAGGGGTAAAATGCAACCGCCAGGCGGCAGTTTGGGCCAGGTCGGCCAGTTTTTGTGCGATTTGTATTGGCCCGCCAACAGGATTAAGCGGTAGAATCCCGTCTGCGCGGTAACGACGCGAATAATTCAAATCAAACACAAGGAATTCGGGTATGCGTTCTTTATCCCCACGCTCTTTTTTCTCCACACTGATCCTGTTGGCGACGGCCGGCCTGGTCCAAGCTCAGACAACCGACAACCAAAACCAGTCACCCGAGGTCCGCCACGGCTTCCACTTCGGTGTCGGCGTCATCGGGCTTGACGAGGACAAGGCCCTGGAACAGGGCGTGGACGATTCCGCCACGGTGCTGGATATTGGCTACTACGCCACTGTCGGCCGGAACTTCGCCTTTATTGCCGGCTTGACTGTTCCCATCATCGATGATGAAGACCCGTTCAGCCAGCAAGTCGAGGACGAATGGGATGATGATGTTTACTGGGAAAGTTCGGATATCCAGGCCTGGGGAATACTGCTCGAAGGCAGTGCCCGCTTTCCGTTGAATGACACCGTTTCGTTCGGGGGCGCGGTGGGTTTACGAACCCTGGATGCGTCGCGGGAAATTTCCTTTTGCGATGACTGTTACTCCGAGGATATTGACCTGGACGGTGGTGCCTACCTGCGGCCATACGTGAATATCGACACCGGGCGATTCGCCTTCGAGGCCTCCTACGCAGTATTTATGTCAGGCGATTACACCAATGGGCCCCTGGCCAATTTCATTTGGAGTTTTTAATCCATCGCAACCTTTTTGCCGGTGGCGCTAAGTGGCGGGTGGCGTTACGCTTACTCGCCCTACCAACGATCAATCCCGCCAATTCATTTTTTCCCTGATAAAAGCGGTGAGTAACTCAGCGTTTTTTTGGTGATGTTGCACCCTTGGGTGTTTGCCGTATCCCTCAAACAGAAAAAACAAGGTAGCCAGCTTTGTATCGTTGTACTTTTTCACTCTCCTGTTCACCGCCGTTTCGATATAGCCCGGCCATTTCGACCCTGCTTTTGTCGCATCCATACTGCCGAGCGTGCAAATGATAAAGGCGTCGGGATATTTGCCGCGTATGCTCGCAAGGAAATCTCCGTAGGCTTGAATCCGCTGCTCGTCCGACGGTACCGGATCGAGCCTTTTTTCCACCAGCCAGCTGTCGTTCTGAAACAGGTTGATGACCACCACATCCGGCGTCCAACGGGAAAAGTCCCACCGGCTGTCATTGTTGCCAACCGCGTCCAGTTGATCGTAAAACTGGGGCATGACAAAATCGAACCAGCTCACCATAATGCCAATGCCGCTTTGGGAAGTGCTTCGATACTGAGCGTTGAGATTGCGCGCGGTAATTGCGCCATAGGCGAGAAAATTATTTTTCTCCGCCAACACATCGTCCTCTGCTTCCAGGGCCGCCTCGTTTCCCATACCGCTGGTAATTGAATCACCAAAAAATTCGATTTTTCTTTGTGGCACGGGCGGAAGAGGCAATAATTCCCCATCGTCATCAACCACCAGGCCAATAAATCCGGTCCGCCCTTCCTCGCCTTCGGTGCGTTTCGTTACGAGCAGGGAATGCTGTCCCCGCGAAAGCCCTTCGGCAAGGGTGTAGGTACCCAACCCTTCTTCGCAGTCCACAACTACGGGATGCTCAAGATCGCCATCGATAAACGCATTAAAATAATTTTTGCCGTACTGATCTTTTACAATCAGCGACACCTTGGTGCCGGTAAATTTCACTTCAATCGCGGTACCCGGCCAGGAAATTGACGGCGAGCGTGGGTCGAAAAAATCCACCCTGCCGGAGTAACGAATCAAATCGTGATCCGCCGGAATAAATCGTTCCGCAAAACTAAAGGACGCACAAAATAACCAGGACAGGATGAAATACTTAATTACCGGATTTTTTGAATGCACAGGTTTTTCTCTTTTAACTTTTGATAAGCCGCTGACGTACCACTTCAAATAAAATAATTCCCGTTGCGACGGACACATTCAAGCTTGAAACCGTACCCTGCATCGGAATTTTTACCAGCATATCGCAGGTTTCGCGGGTCAGGCGCCGCATTCCCGAGCCTTCCGCCCCCATTACGATAACCCGGGGCCCGGCAAGCGACGCGCTGTAAAAATTTTCCTCCGCTTCACCCGCCGCGCCGGTAATCCAAAGGCCTAACTCCTGCATTTTTTTCAGGCTGCGCGCCAGATTGGTTACCGGAATCAGCGGAACGGCATCACCCGCGCCGCAGGCAACTTTGCGCGCGGTTTCGTTCAGGCTGGCGGAATTGTCCTTGGGGATAACAACCGCGTGTACACCGGCGGCATCGGCGGTTCGCATGCAGGCACCCAGGTTGTGGGGGTCCGTGACACCGTCAAGTACGAGAATAAACGGTTCCCCATTTTCATCCCGCAGCTTTTGTATCAGCTGATACAGGTCGTTTTCGACAAAGGTTTTGCCGGGCAGGACAAACGCGACGACCCCCTGGTGATTGGTATTTTCACCGGCGTGGGCCTCGCATAATTGATCGAGCTTTTTTCTGTCCGCCTGCCGGACTGTAACACCGGCGGACCGGGCCGCGTCGGTAATTTTCTGGATGCGCTGGTCTTTTCTTCCCTGCAATACCAGCAATTCCCGCAGACGCTGCGGAGAGGATTTGAGAACAGCTTGCACCGCGTGAATGCCAAAAACGATTTCATTGGCCACCATGGTAATTTGGTTTCCTGCTATTTATTGCTTTATTTCCGCCGACTACGGCTTTTGCTTTTAACTTTTGTTTTGGTCCCGCTTTTCGCTTTTGCCTCTTTCCCGGTGGCAGCCTTCGCCTTGCTTTTGCTTTTCTTCTTCGCGCCGGAAGCACTCTCTCTTTTTTTAACCCGTCCACCCGCACGCCGGGTTTTTTCCTTCTCGTATTCCTCCGCCAGCTGTTTGGCCGTTTCCGATACCTTGACCTTTTCCCTTTTTCGCGGCCTGATTTCCTTCAATTCAAAATCGATTTTGCGCTCGTCGAGATCGACCCTTACCACCTGCACACACAACTCGTCACCCAGGCGAAAAACCCGGCGGGTGCGCTCGCCGATCAACCGGTGTTGCGCCGCCTCGAAATGATAGTAATCCTGCGGCAGGGAAGTGATGTGCACCAGGCCCTCCACATAAATATCCTTTAGTTCGACAAACAACCCAAAACCCACCACCGAACTGACCACACCTTCGAATTCCTCGCCCACATGATCCTGCATGTACTCGCACTTGAGCCAACTGATAACGTCACGGGTGGCATCGTCCGCCCGCCGCTCGGTGGCGGAACACTGCTCGCCCAGACTGAGCATGTCTGCCTGAGTGTAGGGATAACTCTGGTGAAATTCGCGACGGGGTGTTTCCTTTGTCCTGACGATGGTCTTGGCCTTGCGGCCGGCGTAGATAGCCGCGCGGATAGCGCGATGAACAATCAAATCCGGATATCGACGAATCGGTGAAGTAAAATGCGCATAGGCATCATATGCCAGGCCGAAATGGCCGATGTTTTGCGGTTGATAGACCGCCTGGTTCATGCTTCGCAACATTACGGTTTGAATCAGGTGCGCGTCCGGGCGGCCTTCGATCTGCCGCAGCACTTCCTGGAAATGGTCCGGCGTGATTTCACCGCCGCGAAGGCTCAAGCCGAGTTCACCCAAAAACTCGTGCAGCAATTCTATTTTTTCCTCCCGGGGCCCCTCGTGCACGCGGTACAAAGCCGGAATCTCCTGGCTTTCCAGAAATTTTGCCGTGCATACGTTAGCCGCCAGCATGCATTCTTCTATCAATTTATGGGCGTCGTTACGCACCACCGGCACAATGCGTTTAATTTTCCGGTTTTCATCAAAAATAATTCGCGTTTCGCTGGTTTCAAAATCAATCGCGCCACGCTTGGTTCGTTGCTCGCGCAGCGCTCGATAGAGCGCATATAGCTCGTCTATTTGCGATAACAGCTTATGAAAGTTCTTGCGAACACCGCTACGCTTGTTATCACGCTCGGCAATCACCTGCCCCACCTGGGTATAGGTAAGTCGCGCATGGGAATGAATTACCGATTCGTAAAATTTATAGCCGGTGATCTTGCCGGCGCCACTAATGGTCATTTCGCAGACCATGCAAAGACGGTCCACTTCCGGGTTAAGGGAACACAAACCGTTGGATAATACTTCCGGCAGCATCGGCACCACAAAATCCGGAAAGTAAACCGAATTCCCCCTTACCACCGCCTCCCGATCCAGCGCGCTGCCAACGGCAACGTAGTGAGACACATCCGCAATGGCGACAAATAGCCGCCAGCCGCCCCAGCGTTTCTTCTCGCAGTAGACGGCGTCGTCAAAATCTCGCGCATCTTCACCATCAATAGTAACGAACGGCAGATGGCGCAGGTCAATGCGATTGCCTTTGTCTTTCTCCTCCACCTCCCGGCCGAATTGCTCGACTTCCTCAAGCACCTCCGGTGGCCATTGGTGGGGAATGCCGTTGGAGCGAATCGCCACATCTATTTCCATGCCTGGCGCCAGATGATCCCCCAAAATCTCCACTACCCGTCCTATTGGCGGTTGCCTGCGATCCGGCTGGCGCGCAATTTCCACCAACACGAACTGCCCCGGCCGGGCGCCTTTTGAATCTTCGGGGGGAATTAATATTTCGTGGGCGATGCGGGGATTATCCGGGCGGACAAACTTGACGCCGCTCTCGCTGAAATAACGGCCCACCAGTTGCTGTGTATTGCGTACCAGGACCTCAACAATGCTGCCTTCCCGCCGCCCGCGAAAATCCACCGGTCCCGGGCGGACCAGGACCTCGTCGCCGCTGAATACCTTGCGCATCTGCCGATTGGTCAGGTACAGGTCCGGTGAACCATCTGCCGGAATAACGAAACCAAAGCCGTCGCGATGCCCCTGCACCCGGCCGCGCACCAGGTCCATCTTGTCGATACGGCCGTACTCCCCCTTGCGGTTGGAAATTACCTGCCCGTCCCGCTCCATGGCAATCAGGCGCCGCCGCAGGGCCTCGGCCTCGTCCTCGGTTTGCAGCCCCAGTGTTTTGTACAACGCGCGGTGGCTCATGGGGCCGGTGGCTTGATCCATGGTCTCCAGGATCATTTCACGGCTGGCGATAGGGTTTTCGTACTTGGATGCCTCGCGCGCGGCGTAAGGATCTTTAGGCGCTTTTTTCTTGGTCAATGTCGCTTCGTCCATCGGTGATTAATGCTCTGGTCTGATAACGGGCAATATAACAAATAAGCAGATTAAATGCCGGAACAGAAAATTCATTGATGGAATTGACAAGAGGCTCGCAGACTCCTATAGTTCGCGGCCTTACGGATTTATATCCCTGCCCAGGTGGTGAAATTGGTAGACACGCCAGCTTCAGGTGCTGGTGGCCTTACGGTCGTGGAGGTTCAAGTCCTCTCCTGGGCACCAATTGAGAAAGGCTGAATGCTTATTGCATTCAGCCTTTTTTGTTATCTGCCCAGGTCGGACTTGATCCAACTTCGTAAGCCGACTCCTTAGTCGGCATCCATGTCGGGACATCCGCTTCTTATTAACCCTCTGCCACCCATAAGGACCGGATTAACACAGCACCTTCGGCCGTGTTATTTGTATTGATACCAAAGTGGGAAAATGAAGGCGGGAATTGGCGCCGGCATTGCGCTGCAAGCCGCGGCCATGGTTGTTTGGGACTGCCAATATTGTCGGATTCACCGACAATCAGGAAGCTGGTTAAATTAATATCTTGAAGCTGCTCTCACTGCGGGTCAACGAGATGGACTACCATATTAACGAAACAGTATTGACCGTCCCACACGCTCAACCAGGATATCGCGATAATATTCCGCCTTGGCAATCTGCAAATACTCCAAGGGATTAAAATCATCACTTATCAGCGCACCGCCTGCGGAACTTATGTCCACCTCGCGCTCGGACAGCCATGCGTGCGGCTCGTCTGAATTGGGATGCTGATTTGAGTTAAGTTCGGAATCAGATACGACGAACACGTAATCGCTGAAAACCTCACCCGGCATTGGTACAAAATTCTTGCGATGGGCAAAAACAGAGTCCAGCGTACGCGCAACGGATTGAACCGGTTTCATACGTTGGGAATCAGTAAAACCAACGAAGTTTACCGCTAACACTCCACCAGGGTTCAGTTTCGACTTGAGTTCAAGCATCATTTCCCTGCTCAACAAATGAAAAGGCTCTGAGCCACCAGTAAAACAATCATGAATAATTAAATCATAGGTCTCATCCATCTGTTTCACTTGGTATCGCGCGTCACCGACAACCACCTTTCCCGTCGGTTCAAAGTCAAAATATGCCTCTGCCGCACGCGCCACGGCGGGATCAATTTCTATCGAATCGGTTTGCACCCCGTAATTCGCCAAATCCGCAACCAGATGGCCGGCTCCCAACCCGATCAGCAAAGCTTTTTTTCCCTCCGGGTTAAACCAGGGCAACAACCTTACAACACTTTGATAACCCAACAAGCCTTTGCCGCTGGGAATATGCTCGGCACCGATTGTCGAGGCGTCGGACATTAACCAGCGAATATCCTTATCTTTTTGATCCACAACGCGCACCCAGCCGTAGTGAGTTTCCTCTTCAAATAGGACTTCATAGTTCTTATTGATATGTTTGCTTCCGCTGCCGAGCAACTGCCAAACCAAAAAAACAAACAGGCATGCTGAAAATCCGAACCAGGGAATCAAGCCATACTTCTGCTGCGTGCGTGAGGATTCATAACGGGCAAGGGACAGCGACAGGCAGAGCAACACAAAAGCCAGTGCGAATAAAATGTTGTGAGTACCGAAAAGAGGAAGCAAATAGAACCCGAGCAACAGTGTACCCGCCACGCTGCCAACGGTACTGATAGCATAAACGTTACCCGCGGTTGACCCCACTTTCTCCAGACGGTCGGTAGCCATACGAATGACGAAAGGCCCCGCCATTCCAAGAAAAACAAGTGGCGGAGTAAACAGTACAAACGCGCTCGACAGCGCGCCCCAACGTAAGCCAAGGCCATTGAAAAATAATTGAACAGGTTCGCTGATCAGGGGAATAATCGCAATTGTCGCAGCCGCCAAAAAAACTGCGTGCGGCAAGCGAAAAGCAGTTCCCCTGTCTGCGAAATGTCCTCCGGTAAAATAACCCACAGAAAGTGCGAGCAGGGCCGTGGACAAAAGTGACGACCAGACGATAAGACTGACACCATAAAAAGGACCGATAATACGCGTACCCAGCAGCTCCACCATCATCACTGCCGCACCGGTGACAGTAACGGTGCCGTAAAAAACCAGGTTGTCCAAAGGCAGCGCCTTTTTATTTTTCAGCTTTTGCTGCTTTGACTTACTTTTCTTCATGGCGACGCCTGAAAGGATGATTTAATCAAATATACGTTGTTTTAAAAAAAAATGGCCGGGCAAAAAAAGCTACATGCAAATATCGCCTGTAACGTTCACCCCTCTGGGAGCACTGTCGCCACCTTTAATACCTGTAAACCCGAAGGTAACCGTTTTACCGGGTAGAATTTCAGCATTCTCACTCAAGTACTGACCGGTATAGGGATTGTTGCCGCTCAGGGCCACACCGGATGTTTGGACAATCGTTGAGCCATCGTCATATTCCCAGCTAACCGACCACCCGTAAACAGGCTTGGTGCCCTTGTTGATTAAACGAATTTCGCCGGTAAATTCATATTGTGCTTCGCCTGAAATAATGTGCTCGCACAGAACGTAATTTTGCGAGGCAGGTTCAGGCTCGTTCTCTTCCAGCTCAAAAGGCTCTTCTTCGGGTTTTTCGTTGGCCTCTTCCACATCAACCTGATCGTTATTCACATTAACCGGCGGCCGCTTTTCCTTGCGAACAGAAGGAACCGGCTGCCGCGGTATTTCAGTCTCTACTTCTTTAACCTGTGGTGCAGGGGACGGCACCTGTTGTTCCGCCTGTTCAGACCAAAAAAACTTTACCAGTCCAAATAGTGCGAGCCCTATAAGGATTACTCCCCAATTTTTTTTTATAAATTCAGGCATGTTGTTTCAGCAGCTTATAAAAATGCGGAGATCAACAAACTAACCCAGCCGAAACTGGGTTAGTAAGTGTGTTAAACAGCGTCCTGTAGGCGCATCAATATCAATTTTCAAATAACCCGATCGATATTGACGCGCGTGTGCTACTGCCAGTACAGGACTAATCTGCCTTAACGGTTGGCACAGAAACCAACTGAAGTGTTGGTCTGACCTGCCGGGATGGAAGCATTCCAGCCAACGCCAGATACGCTCAGGGTTGAGCCGCTTTGGCTCCAATCGCCGTTCCACAAGCTGGAAACGGTGCCCTCTACTTGGACATCAACGTCCCAGGTCACGGCGGAGCCGCTGTTGTTGGTCAACACGAGGCTTGCGCAGTAACCCGCACCCCAGTCATTGTTAATATCGACTGATGCGGTTACAGAGCCGGTGCCGCCGCTGGAGCTCGAAGAAGAAGAACTGGAGCTGGAAGAGGAGCTGCTGGAGCTTGAAGAAGAACTGCTGGAGCTGGAGCTCGAAGATGAACTGCTGGAGCTCGAAGAAGAGCTGCTGGAGCTTGAAGAACTGCTGCCTCCACCGAAAACAACGTCCACGCAGCTAAAGAACCGCTCATAAGTGTGCTCATTACGGCCCCATTCACCGAAAATTACATGACGACCGGAACGGGACGGTACATTACAGTTTACCGAAATGCTGCTCGAGCCCATATCCGCGGAAACATCAGGGTTGGAGCTAAAGTCTCCCGGAGTAATCTGCTCGTCACAGAACGGCTCAGCTTCAAAGTCATTCCAGGTCAGCTCGCGGTTCGGGTCAAAAGAAAAGCTGGACTTGGTGATATAAAGAACCAGTTCTTCTGTATCGCTGAAGTGCGGGCCGTAGGAAATATCCCAGGTGAAGGTTTGTTGGCCGGAGCTCATGGATGAGGTCGGCCAGTTGGCCGGGGTATCCCAGGGTGAAGCGCCGCCGCCCCAGGTCTCTCCGTCGAAGCCGCACACATGCGTGGTATTTTTCACTTCCTTACGGCCGCCATGGTGGGCAACCACACTCATAAAGTTATACCAGTGTGAGTTTTGTCCGCCAGAGGCAATGTAGTTGGAGAAGGGTTCGTTACACTTGCTGCTGGAAGGATTATCCGGCTTAACCTGAGCGCCACAGTGTTCCTGACGCGAAGGAGGGCTTTCAATATAGCCATGGCTGAATGCCAGGGTGCTAAAACTTAGTAGCGCAAGGGCCGCACTACCCCTAAGTACTTTGGATGCAAACATGATTGTTCTCCTGTTTTTAATTGATTAGATATTGCAAATCTTCCGTGAAAATAAGCCGATTTTTCTGGCTCAGTCCAGTGACCATTACAAAAAGCTTGAACTACTAGTAAGCCTGTTGCAATCGAACCGTACCGCCTTGTTGTTTTTAATGGCGCGGTTAACCAGATTGTCATGCTCAGGAAAAGCATCTCTCTTTCCGCGCTTTTGGCAACTGGTAATTATAATGCGTCTTGAGCGCGCGTTCTTAATACCATATCTCAATAGCAAACATTCCTCTATATTTCTTTTTGTTTTATAGAGGAGGTATGCTTCAGGGTTTAGTGATAAGCCCTATTATGTACAAAATGTATCAACGTTTAGTGAAATAGCAGCCACATGGTGATTGTTCCAACTGCTTTTTTCGCGCCAACAAGATAACAGGTTTTCAACTTCCAGGCTGTTCGATGCTATCACGCTATTACGGCAGGCACAAACCGGTTACAAATAATAAGTCCGCACCGAGCCACCTGGCGCGTTTATAACGGAACAATCGCAAGGTATTTGCCATTCCCGTATTGCCCGCCGCTTTATCATATTGTCGCGGCTGGCTTCGCCGGCCGGAAAAAGCAGTCGCGCCGCCACTCTTCACGCGTCGTCGCGAACCCATAAAAAAAGCCAGGCTCTGAGAGCCTGGCTTTTGATTTAAGATCAGAAAAAATCAGTCTGATCGATTATCAGGGATTAAATACCCCACAGTTCGTGCAACAGGTTCCACTTCTCTTCGTCGAACCCGAGCCACTCACCCCAACCAGCGGTGTTGGAAATCGGATCGTAGGCGTGCAGATAAAGGCCACCGGTATCACCAGATTCCGGGTTAATACCCCAGTAGCAGCCCTGAATGTTTTCATCAGCCATGTAATCGATAAAAGCATTTTGCCAATCGCGATCCGGGGTGTTGGTGAGGTGTCCCCAACGGTTGATGTCTCGCGTGCTGGAACCTTGCGGCCAGTCGAGGTGGCCACCAAACTCGCCAACCACAATCGCGTAGCCCTGATCTCTCAAATAGCCGAAGTGCTCTTCCCAACCTTGACGGAGAACAGTCGGGTTGATAACGACATTACAGTCATTATCGCCGGCCTCATCACCTTCCAGGCCTTCACACTCGGGCTGAGCCGGATCCATAAAGGCTCTTTGAACGAATACGGACGGACCGTAAGTGTGCGGAGAGTATACAAGACGCTCTTTCGGAATGTTCGGTGGGTTATCACCGGCTTCGAAAAGGTTCTCACCCCAGTTCGGGTTGGTGAATTCGTCACCATGTGGTACCTCGGTGATTGTGTCAGGTGTTCCGTCCTGGTTGCCTGCGGACGCGGAAATACCTTGAGCGAAAACCAGCATATTCGGGCTAACTTCATTGATAGCCTGATAAGCATCTTCGATATGGGTCTTCCACTCTTCCCAGGTGTAATCCCAGGGTTCGTTGAAGATATCGATACCGATGATGTTATCCACACCCAACTGCTGCTCAAGACTTGCCAGTTCGCGCAGGGTTTCGAGCCAGGCGGCTTTGTCGTATGCGTGAATAGTGGTGACAGAGCTCGGGTTGCCGGTTGCGGAACAGGAGTACTCTTCGCGTGGGAAGTCGTAATCGTCACGGGTGGCGTCCACATACGGAGGACGGGCATCGAAACGACCTGCGCGCCAGCCGACGTAGTTGGAGCAGGAGTGGATATCCAACATCACTTCGAGATCATTCTCATCAGCCTGAACAATGAAATCCTCCAGCGCCTGGCGGGCGTTGTCCGAGCGAACCGATTCGTGGTTCTTCAGCACGCTGCCAGTACCTTGCGGATCATTCGGGTCCAGAGTCTGCGGTACAACCGGGAACCGGATAACGTTGATACCCTGAGCCTTGATCTCATCCATTGTCTGCTGGATGGTTCGGCCTGTACCCGAGTTATTGTTTGCCCAGAAAGTGTTGCCTACGTACAACTCCATCGGCGCTCCACTTGGGTTATCCGGATCATCGGAAGGCTCATGACGACCTTCAAGCCCGAACCAGGAACCACAGCGAACCGGGAATACTTGACCGTTTTTGGTGATGTTACCGGAAGCGTCAACCCGGAACACTCCACTACCGCCAGAAGTACTGGTGGAGCTGGAGCTTGAACTTGAGCTGGACGAAGAACTGCTGCTGGAACTCGAGCTGCTGGACGAAGAGGAAGATGACGAGCTCGAAGAGCTGGAGCTTGAAGAACTTGAGCTTGAAGAGCTGGATGAGCTGCCACAGTTGCTCACTACGCCGCCGTTACCCCACTGGTCTTCACAGGTGGTTCGTCCGATACAGCTTTGGTTGTTCTCCCAACCCCAACCGCTGTTCTGGTTCTGGCACAACGGACGGATTTCTCCGTACCAGTTACATTGCTCCGCGCACTGGCCGCCCGACGTACTGGAGCTGCTGCTTGAGCTGGAACTGGAGCTGCTGCTTGAGCTTGAGCTGGAACTACTGCTCGAGGACGAGCTGCTCGAACTGGAGCTTGAGCTGGAACTTGAACTGGAAGAGCTGCTGTTGCCGCCGGAACATACGGCGCCGGTAACCTGGGGCGTTTCAACGCTGCCGCCGTTGGTTACGCCCTGGAAACCAAACTCAACCGTTTGACCGGGCTGAATGTTACCGTTCCAGCCGATGTCGGTTGCGGTGTAGGAGCCGCTGACATTGGCGTTCCAGGAGTTGGTAATGGAGTTGCTGTTGTACTGCCAGCTTACTTGCCAGCCGTTGGTTGCGGTGGAACCGTCGTTGGTGATGCGGATGGCGCCGGTGAATCCGGAGCCCCACTGGTTGGTAACGACGTATTGACAACCCGCCATTGCCGAGCTGCCCCAGGTCGCGGCCGTAAGGCCCAGCCCGAGTGCCGCCGCAAGACGGTATCCTCTTACCTTTTTAGTAAACATAGAGATAGTCCTCGTTAAACATGATTAAAGTGTGTCTTTTTATTAGCGCACCAAACCCACTTGCAGCAGTACGGCATTGTGCACTCGCAGCATAAGTTATACTGCGTTGGCACCCCGACAAGGATGCCTGACCTCCCTCGGCAACTTTTTCGCCCCGTCACGGGGTTCGCTTCAGTTGTGGTACTTCTCCATTTTTCCGTTCGCCGCTATCTGAGAACCGGTTGTTTGATGACGCGGCCGACACGCTTAAAGCGGCACCACATTTAAATCATCAGGCATCGGTAAACAGGAACGAGCTGGATAAAAACCTTAAACTCAAAAACCGGAATCAGTTCTTATCCGCCACTAACGAACCAACGGCAAATCGAATTATTATTTCCTCGACGATACCTCGACCAAAAGATACCCCCAGGATTTATTGTTAGCCGGTAAGTTTACGTTTACGGGGAGCTGCATGCAATGTCAGACTGACACAATTGTGTGGTAAAACAAGTTATTGGCCGCTAAATATTGGCCGAAACAGGTGCAACCGCGCTGACAACGGTTTAAAGAAGACTTTTTTGCCCCCATCTAGTCATTATTACTATATAAAAATGAAAGCGCTTTAAATTTTTTGTACTTGAAGTTCAGGCTAAATGTTTAACAATGGTTGGAAAATATTTATTCTTTTTCCGGGCACGAAAATAAATCGTCGCCGCCAATTATTCCAATATCTCATCCGTGTTCATTTCCAACACTTTTAAAATCTCGCTCAATTCCACCGGCTTGATCAAGTGAAAATTAAAGCCGGCGTTGCGAGACATTTGCCGGTCCTTTTCACCACCCCAGCCGGTGACCGCCACCAAAACCGCGTTTTCCATTTCCGGTCTCTGTCGCAGCATTCGCGCCACGTCATAGCCATTAAGACCCGGCATTCCGATATCCATAAAAATAAACTCCGGCGCAAACTCCGCGGCAACCCGCAACGCCGTCGCACCATCGTGAGCGACTTTAACCTCATGCCCCAAGAGTTTCAGCAAGTTCTCCATGGTGGCAATAAAATCAATATTGTCATCGACTAACAAAATACTTCGGGTGACACCCGGGACGGTTGCCTCCGCATTACCGGATTCCACCGAAGGCGCCACCTGCGGGGCAATACCAAGATGCACGCTGAAAATACTACCTTTGCCCGAGCCTTTACTGGTCGCGTGCAACCTGCCACCGTGCAGTTCCACCAACCGCCTGGAAAGCGCCAGCCCCACGCCCAAACCGGCATGAACACGCTCAAGGGTGTTGTCGACCTGGGTAAACATCTCAAAAATCTCGTTGAGCATGCCCGACTCTATTCCGATGCCATTGTCCGCCACGCTGACAACAATCTCTCCATCTTCAATAGCGGCGGCAAAAGTGATGACACCACCAGGATTGGTATATTTGGCGGCGTTATTCAACAAGTTGGAAAAGACCTGCGCCAGCCGTACCGGATCGGCATCGACATAAACCGTTTCCGAAGGTAACTCGACTTCCAGTTTATGGGAGCGCGTATCGATAAAGGTTCTGCTGGCTTCGACCGCATCGTTCATCACCGAACGAATATCCACAAGGCGTCTGGAAATAGTCAGTTTACCGGTAGTGATGCGCGAAACATCCAGCAAGTCATCCACCAGCCTTACCATATGGTTCAACTGTCGTTCCATAATCATTTGCGCATTTTCAAGCGCATGGGGATCCCTGGATAAACGCAAAATCTTCAGGCTGTTCAGAACCGGTGCCAGGGGGTTGCGCAATTCATGCGCCAACGTAGCAAGAAATTCGTCTTTGCGTCGGTCCGCCAGGCGCAAGGCATTTTCCGCCGCCTGACGCTCGGTCATCTCTATTTCCAATGAGCGATTGGATTCTTCCAACGCTTTCGCTCGACGTTCCACCTCGCCAAGCATATTGTTAAACGCATCCACCAGCACGCCTATTTCATCCAGGGTGAATTTCTTGGCACGCAGGGAGAAATCGCGACTTTCCATCACTTGGCGGGCGACATCAGTCACCGCGAGAATGGGTTTGGTCAGGGCCCCGCGCAACCAGAAAGCGATGAGGGCGGCAAGCCCCAGGCTGGCCACCAGCACTCCCACCAAAATAATGGCGTAGTCAATCAGGCGCATTCGCACCTCGTACCGCGCCTGAATATAAACCGTCCCCAGATGGCGCCCCGCCTTGATTACCTGGCGCGATACGGTGATGCGATCGCCTTCTATAACATAGCTTTCGTCGATTTCCGGAACCGTCTGTGCCGGGGGGGTTGCGCGGGGGCCGACATATTCACCAAATTTTTCACCTTCGGGAGTATAAATCGCGGCTCGCAAAATAACGGGACGGGTACGTAAAAGCTCCAGGTTTTCCTGCGCGGTGGCGGGATCATTAAATTCCAGTGCCGGAGTACTGACTTCGGCAATAATGTTTGCCTGGGTAACAAGATCCTTTATCAAGCTATCGTGATAAGAGCGAATATTATAGGCAAGCATTACCAGCCCGTAAGTCAGCAGGGCAACAAAGGTGGTCGCCATAACCACCAACATCAATTTATTGGAAATGGATTCACGAATAACGCGCAACATCAGCCATCATCCTGTTTAACTGATGCGGCAACGGACAAAAGCCGGGCACTGAGCTTAAAACTGCATTTATTCGCGCTAACAAGGGATACATCAAACCCAACGCGGTCATTGATAACTCGCAAGTTGATTGTACTGCCCTTTTTTATTCCGTCGTCATCTTCCGTTACCACAAGAAAACAGCTCTTCTCGGCGAGCCTCGCCAAGGCTGGAAGTAAGTTTTCCGACTTTTGCCCGACGAAGACCATATGAGGCTCATCCAGGTCATCTGTATCCCTCACCCTGAAGATTTCGATGGCCCGGTTGTTGATGGTCTGGTCATGGGTAATCCGTCGCAACTCCTTCTCCAGGCGGCTGGACCCGACGATTCCGATTCGATAAGGTTCATGGTCGTTGCGGAAAGTTGACGGGGGCCACTCCACATAGCTTAGAAACTTGTAGAGCATTGCTGCCTTTATTTCATGTTCCGGTAGCGTGGAATCTTCCGCATAAACAGGCCCGGAAAAAGAAGATAAGAGCCCTTCGACAGACATGCAGAAAATAAACACCCAGCAGGGTGCCCCCTGGCGCCGGCGCCGGGAAAGCTTGTCTGGAATGCGGGATTGTCTCATGAGTTTCCTATCTTAGGCGCCACTTACCGCCCCTTGATATTTTCACAACACCCAGCACCGAATTAAATGCGCTCTATCAAATATTTCGGTTAAAAATGTATTGCCTTACACGAGGCCGAAGCTGGATTCGACTTTGGCAAACTGTTTCTCTCTCAGACCTTCGGCGACGCCTCGTGTCGCCTTATTCAACTAATTTTGGAATCGCAGGCGCAGCATTTTTTTTATTTCCTGCTGAATAGCCATCTTGGTACGGGCCGGTTCACTGGAAAAGAGATCGACCGGAAATGGCCTTAGGCCGACTCTCTCATCGTCATGGCTACCGGAAGAAAGACCGGTCAGAAAAGCATCCCTCTTCCTGGGCAAGAATTTTGGTCGGAAAAAGCGACAACACATGATTTTGTAACCCACTGAAAGGCTGAAAGAAGTTTTATGTTTTGATGTCATACCGGTATTACAACCCGCTTAACCGGACGTCAGACAAGGGCCAACATGATAGCACACGTTAATCTTCGGGCGTTGGCCTTTATTAACGCGTTAACAATTGATCATACGGGGATGAAACCCGAATCCGGCGAAACATGGTGGCGTTATAAAGCCGGGCCAGGGAGACGCATTGAATGGCACTTCAGCCAGACTGGTTTAAAACTGCAGTGGTAAGTTCTGCCTGCTGGAGGTCCTTCGGAGCCTCCAACAGGCGAACTGTTCGATGACTCCGGCTACAAAAGGAGTTTGCGCTTAAACTTAAGGAAGTGCCATTCACCCCCTGACCCGAAATTGTTGCTTCTCGCCCTGAGCAAAAACCATAGCACAACCACGCGCGATTCCGCAGAGTGGCATAAACCTTGAACCATGATCCGGAACGACAATATTCATGGATAAAAAGGGATATCCCTACGACTGGAGGTAGCGATGAACAGATTAGTCCATTTATGCTGCAATACTGTTTTTTTAATGGGCATGGTTTTTATAGTGGCGTGCGGACCACAAACGGACGAGGAAACCGCGGGTGCGGAAAAGACCGGGCAAGGGAATTCCACCGAAAACGGTCAGGCAGGTAAAAGTAACAATTCCGATGAACATTATACAAGTGCCAAACGCAACCACGAACGCGCAAGCAGTATCAGCGAAAGCAAGGAAGATATGGACGTACTGACGCCCGAGGATCCCGTGATGGCCTACGCGCATTACCACACTGTAGAGTTTAATGAAGGCGTGGCCGAGCTTACCGATGATGCGGAAAACGACCTTCGCGATTTCGTCTCGTCACTGAGAGAACATCAACCCCTGTACATCACCATCCGCATGGAGGATGAGGATACGCTCGACGTGACCGAACCGACGCCGGAATTCAAAAAACTAATCGCTACCCGGGTGAACCAGATAACGGATTTTTTCCAGAGCGGCGATTTGGAAATCGCTGAACTCAAAGTGGATGAACCCGGCATCACGGAAACACCGGGAGAGGGCCGGGCGCTCGCCCGTCCTGAAAACGGCGAGGACAAGAATGAGCAGCTTGTGGTAATTACTATAGAGACTGAGGAAAACGGAGAACCGAGCGACACTATCCCGCACTCCCCTGACGTGGAGACAATGGAAGGTTAAGGGCAAATTATTGCCAGCAAACGGGGCCGTCACTACCCGTTGCCGATCGCACGCCTGCATCGTTTATGGTAAGCGTACCGCAGTTGTTATCCTGGGCCTGAGCTCCCACCGGAACGGCCTGCGCGGTAAAGGATGATGTGGAAGCACCCGCTGCCAGTTCTACCTTATACACCGCACCGCTGGTCGAAGTGCCGGCCTTGCCGCTCCGGTCAATATAAAATCCATTCGCAGGATATCCCAGATCGGAAAGATCGGTAGCGTATACCTTGTTATTGACAAAGTGCTGCTCCTGCCTCGCCACAAGCTGCATCAATTCGGATTTACCAATACCGCGATTACTTTTTATAAAGCTTGACTGATACGAAGGTATCGCGATCGCTGCAACAATCGCAACAATAACCAAAGTCACCATAATTTCGATTAATGTCATACCGCACTGACGATTGTGCTTACTTGTCGCAAATAAAATTCCACTCATCATAGTTGTCCGGTCTCTACAAACTGTCGCTACCCGATTGATGCCAATAAAGTATCCACATGGACTTGCCGCCAACCTGCAGCAACTGGCCATTGCCATTTAACCCGAGCCCCGCCGGCAAATCGCTCAAACCCGTACCGGGCAACAGGATCAAATCCCCGCTAAGCGCAATCGGAGAAGCCGGAATACCGGGACCGATATCAATCCCCCTGGACCCGTCAAACACTTCCGTGCCGTCTTTCAAATTGATAATGTATATTTCACCGCTGCCTTCCGCGGGGGCACAGGAACTGGTGGCACCGGTACTTGGTGTATAAGTGGTATAGAATATTTTTCCGGAGGATACCAGCGGAGATGACAACCCTTTTTCGCCGGTGCCGACGAGTCGCATTTTCCAGCCGTTGGCAAAGTCAAGGCCGGTACAGGTATCCGCGCAACTGGTAACGTCCGCAAGATCTCCATCATCAATGAGTGTATTGCCCGGAACACCGGATGTCACCGCTTTATCCTTGATAACAAAGATATAATTGGAATCCGCGGACTCCAGCGGATTGGCACGATCGCCGGAGCCGATTACCACGGCATCATAATTCTGGCCGGTGCTGTCCTTGGTTTGAACAATTTCAGGGCGATGAAAAAAGCGGATATCGGCGGAAGCGGCAGTATCACTCAGGTCCGCCAGCATGCTCATAGACCAATTGTCCTGCCGGTGACTACTGCTGGAAGTGTTACCCTCCGGAAGGTCAACTCGCCACACCTGCCCGCCGGTATCCCCCACATAAAGCCGGTCAACCACGCCATTGTGGTTTGCATCCAACGTGGCTACGTCGGAAGGAATAGAGAAGCGCATGCCGGAATGATGGTATTCAGTATTGGAAGCAGCTCCAACGGTCGCACCGTATTTGGCTTTCCAGATAAGGGCTCCGGTTTCGGCGTTAACGATATAAACAGCGTTCCCCTCCGAGTCGGCACCACGATCACCATCATTGTCCAACGGAGTGCCATCTTTATTCACGTCATAGCCACCGGCAAAAATGAGTACATCATAGGTGGCGCCACCGTACCTGACTTTAGCGACCTTCGGCGTGGAGAAAGTCATTCCCAGTTCATCAAACTGCCCCGAAGTGGTTTTGGATATTTTAAATTTAAACGTCGGTGTGGCACTGGGGTCGCTGACATTCAAGGCGTAAATACTTTTGCCGCCCCGGCGCAAGCCAAAATAGATATAGGCTTTGTCGCCCTGCGCGGCTTCGAGAGTGCCGTCGGCATCCGCATCCTTAACCAGGGCCACCGGCTCCCCATCAACACCATAGTGATGGGTACTATCGGTGTTTTCTTTCAAAATCTTGAAGTTGCCCAGCAGCTCCCGGGGAATGAACGCAAACACCTCTTTCCCTGACTCCGCCCCGGCGGCAGTCGTATTTTCGAAGATATGAAAAATACCGTCGTTGGTACCCATGAAAAGACGGATGTTGGGATTACTTTCGGAGTAACCCGACGTCGCACCATAATTAATCGTCAACGGCCGCGAGTGAATCGCATCGGCCAGGAGCCAGGATCTGGATTCAGTCAAATCGCTGTCACCATCGTCATCGTCCACATCCTGCCCACGCGCCCAACGGATAATTTCCAGTGCGGACGCATCATCCGGTACACCTAAATCCGCTTTTAGTGCATTCGCATTTGCGTTGGTTGCGTCGAAAGCAACAAACGATGTTCCGGAACGGGGCTCAAGGTAAAGCTGCCTCGTTCCGGTCGTTGTGCTATCACCGATACTGCCGCTGACGAACCCAGGGATATTTTGCCCGGCCCCGCCGCGTTCCACCGAACGGCCATCGCGTTCGCTGACTTCGTTTTTTTCCGGATTGGCTGCCGGCAAGATGGAAGGATCGGTCCAGAATGTAAGTGCTTCATATTTAATCCGGCCATCCTCACTGCTAAACGCCGACTGATTGAGAGCATCAACTATGGTGTCCGGTATTCCATCGGCGTCCGTATCGGATAACTTCAACTTTTTCAGGTTGCCGGGCCAGCGTGTGGTGGCATTGGCTTCAAACAAAGCGATATAGAAATCATCCAGTGTCTGAATGCGGTTAAATACATTCACCGGAACCGATGCGGCAACAAATGTTGTGCTCACGCTCAGCGCCTCAACAAACGCGGACTCCAGTTTGGTCTGCACATCGAAAAGGTCGGCCCCGCTTCCGCCAACCCTCATATACTGGTCTTCTGTATCCGCCGCCGTTGCCCAATCGTCGGTAAATGTGGCGGAACTGCCCATTTGTATGTACCAGGTTTTCAGGGTTTGGGTTCCATCCACATTTGTCAGCACATCATTGTGGGCCATATAGGACGCCATCCCGTCATACTCCGTGGCGCCACCCATTGCACTTGAAATTAAATGGTCGAGGTCCGAATCCGAGCCTCCCGTGTTACCCGAAGTGGCATAAACCTCATACAGTTTACTGCATTCAAAATCCGCGGGATTGGCAACAAATGGGGATATATACCGCCCCCCCGAAACTATCGAAGTATCCGGCGCCGGCGAATTGGTGGACTGGAAATTATCGGCAGTTTGGTTACCGTAACGGACGCGTAAACCGTTAACGTAGCTGTACCACTCATAGTGAGTCTCCTTGGGTGACGTCTGGTGGTACTGATTACCCTGCGAAGGCAGAAGAATGGAATTTAATATGGAAACCAACTCTGCTTTAGCGCCGTTGGCGTCGTTTTCTTCAAATAATTTATAGCCGCGCAATATTGTGCCGCCGTTACTGTTATTTGGAATCATCAGCCCGACATTAATGCCGTTGAACTTGCCAAACACCACTTTCAGCACCGCAATCAATGCCTGCATGTTGGTGGCGGAATTTCCTGTACCCGCTACCGAACGTACGGAAGCTAATAGCTCCGGATGCGGGGCCAGAACATTTTCACAGGAATTGCCACCGCTGGCACTGCAAAAGGTTGCATTTAGGTCCGAGCGGTAGTCCATCATAAACATCAAGTAAGGCGCGGATGCCGCGGGGGCCGGATTAAGGTAAATATCTGTATCATCCGCCAATACCACCAGAGGTAAGAAAACGAATAACGCCAGAATTTTCAGTAAACCACTTTTGCTTTTTCTCACAATAACCGCCTCAACGCCGGATCACTATTGATGTGATGACGCAATTTTTACCGCAACTCCCTGGTGTATCTTGAAATGTCCAAGTTTTTTGTCACGCCCGTCAAATTCCGCTACAACCTCGAACAACGCGACGTCAAAACCATTCGCGCCCGACGCTTCCGAATCCGACTGACGAAAAGGCAAAGGGGTTTTCAATGGCCCCATGCGTTCAACGTAGTACTCCAAACCCACCCCTGTCGGTACGCTGATAACTTCCGCGGGAAGATTTATTAAACTGCTGTTGCAATTCGATACCGTGGTTCCGGTACCACAGATTCGCCAACCGACGTCACCAGCGACAACAAAATTGTCTTTGTCGGACGTTACCGCGTTAACTACTGACTCCGTCTTTTGAAAGGCTTCCTCTTTAAATTGCGTGTTGCTCACCATTTTCACTTCCAGAATACTGGTTCGCATTACCGTTGTGGAGACAATCCCAGTCAACAGCATGATAATAAGCGCCAGAATCAAAACGGCTCCGGATTGGGCTTCAGGGCTGGAAATGGATCTCATGCGCTGCATCATTACTACCCCAGGGTGACATTTCTGAGTTTAACGGTGGTTGAAACCACTTTACGTATAAAACCATCATTAAAGGCGGCAATACTCTTTTGCCCCAGGCGATAGGTTTTGCCATTTTTATAACCGGGAACAGGATTGATGCTGCGTATCAACATGTACAACCTTACCGAGCGGGCATTGGCAAAATCGGTGGCTGTGGGCGTATTTTTATACTGCTCGACAACACCATCGTTATCCGCGTCAATTCCCAATTCGATTTGTATATCCTGTACACCCTCCACCAGACATTGATTGGTCATTTCAGAGCTAACCAACGTACTCACACATAAAGTGGGTATGCCGTCATCCGCCGCAACCGCGTAATTCCGGATGTAAAAAATTTTCGCGTAGTACTCCCAATAACTGTATGTCGAACCGGGTGTTTTTTCGTGGCTGGGAATATCCGCGGACAGGTAAGTCCACGACAAGTCACTGTAATCAAAGGTTTTGAAATACCATTGATTCAAATCTTCGCTGTCGGATTTTAATGCGCCATCCCGCAAGGTAGCGGAATCGGAAGTACGTTTCACTGAAAAGAGATCGGTACCGACAACCACCTCACTCGGAGCAACACAATTCCAGGTAGTGCCGTTGATTGTATTAAGGGTGGTCCCGTTGGCGTTATTTACCATCTCCAGGGGTGTACTGACATCCAGTGCCCAACCTGCTCCGCCACAATCGGTGGTGACCGGTTGAGAAGTCAGCGAGGAAGTATCGTTTACCCCACCGATGAACCCGCTTAGAATCAGCTCTCGCTTGAGATAGTCCAAACTGAATCTCGCATTTTCCTGCAAACGAGCCATTTCTTCATCCTGCATATAACTGCGCTTACTTTCAACATACAGCTCAATTGCAGCGAACGAGATAACCAGCCCAAGGGCGAGGGAAATCATCAGCTCCACCAATGTAAAACCTTTATGCGATGACATTCCCACAGTAAACACGACTATATCTCCTCAATATAGGTTGTGACACTTACCATCTGGCGTTGAGATTCATTCGTACCGTAAAGCCCGAGGCCTTCACCACAATTGGATCCCGCCGGATTGCTCGTGGATTGGTATCCTTTCCAAACGATAGTGACGTTTATAATGCCGGCGTTATGAGTAATGCAGGCCCGTGGATTCACCAACCCACCGACTTTTGTTATCGATCCCGATCCATCGTCCAGCAATTCAGCTGCCCCGTCCAGATTCTGCTCCCATTCCCATAAATCCCTCGCGGCCAGCTGCGCGGGAGTACAGGCAGACGATGTGCAGTTGGGAGTAGGCTCGGTGGCAACAGATTCGCCACCAAGAGTGTTTACCGTATAGTTGGCAAGTGCGTTCGGATTATTTCTCATGCGTTCGAGAATATCGTTCACCAGCGTCGTCGCCACCGATCGCTGCAGCGCGTCGTAACCAACTTTTTTCCCGGCGATCTGCATTGATATAAGGCTGAGAGCCCCGACCGACACAACCAGCATCGCTACCAACACTTCCACCAACCCAACGCCAAGCTGCTCTCGAATTCTCAGGGGCATACTGTTGACCCTTCAGATGTTCGGGGCCTGCCTGTGATGGTCATGACCAGGGTGCGGGCCTTGATGATACTATTATCGGCAGGGCACAGTCGGAAAATATCTCCATCCGAAACAGTGCCGTCCGGGGAAAAGCGAACTTTATCGGCATAGGCAGCACCGGCCCGTAATGTCAGGCCGTATTGAAGCGCGGAAAAACTGTTCGTTACTGACTCACCGGCATCCTGCGTACCGTTGGAATTTTCGTCCACGACAATGATCCAACCCTGCTCCCATTCTCCAGCGATGGTGCATGCCGCTCCATTTGCGCTTTTACATACAATGATATTTTGGTTACGTGAAATCGCTTCGCTGCGAGCGGTAATTAAAGCGGTAAAAATACTTTCCAGACCGGACTCAAGACGATTGGCTTCGATGATCGTTGACATGGAAGGCGTAGCGATGCCTGCTATAACCACAAGAATGGATATTGCAACAAGTAATTCCAACAAAGTAAAAGCTGATTGAGTCTGTGTTCTCATGGATAAAGTTTTTTCCCAAATTTGGCTAGCTTCACATTTTCTTTTCCTAAACGTTAACAATTCCAAATAGCCAACCTCCATTACGTAAACGTATTGCTCATTTTTTTATTCCAGAAAAATTAGAAAAAAGTTTTATAACGAAGCGTTTGAAATATTTTTTAATTATAAGAAAAGAGAAATAAAGAAAGGGCTTGGCGGGAGTAAAAACAGCGGCTACTTAACAGGAAGGATATAAATCCGGCCAACATCTAAACAAACGGTAATAGACCGTGAACATTCATGTTAACGACGTAATTTTGACAATAAAGATACAGGTGGCAAGCAAAGAGCGATGCGTCAATTTATCGTCGCCCCCATTGCAAACCACCGCCGTTAACGGACATAAAATCGGGTATCAGCACACTGTTGCTGTTCTTCACTGACCGGACCGGCAGCAGGCCCGCCCGCATCATGCAACCCGCAGCCCGATCGACCAGAACAACTTCGGCGGGAGGCTTTATAACGCTTTCACCTTCCACTGAATAAGCGTGTAAGGGCAAACCTGCAACTTCCCGGATTGTTTCCTCCGCACCGCTCCATCCATGTGCTGAGTAACTTTGTGCCAACAAAAAAGTAACAAGCCAGGCAGTGTTGCCCCATAAATAATAGTCGTGAGAGTATGAATCGGACAGCTCTTCAAAATCAAAGCTATCGATGGGCGACGTTTTCCTTCCATACGGGAGCCGCAGCAAAAATCTTGGAGCCGCCAAGGCCAGATGGGCAGCGCCGGGTTGTTCCCGCAGTGCCCGCCATTGCTTTTGAATACTTTCTTCCAATCGGTAGCACCAGTCGTCCGGATCGTGTTCGCTTGCCAGGTTTTCGCAACCGGCAAACCGGAGCGAGCCACCCGCTACGACACAGGCATCGACTGCCTGGCCAATATCAGCCAGCATCGACGCAAGCACCAGGTCGTCTTGCGTGTCCTCGATAAAATAGTCCGCATTGATTATGGCGTAAGGCGTCCCGCCGGCAACTTCATTATTTTCCACCAGCAGTTTATACAACCCGCTTGCCTTCACATTGGATTCACAGGCGTGGATATCGCTGGTGATTTCCTCTTTGCTGATATCCAGCAAAAATAGCTTCAGCTTACTGTTGGTTTCCAGACGCCGCACCAGCATATACAAGCTGCGCCAACCGGCTTCCAGGGCCTGAAAATGGCTGGCGTGCATGATTTTTCGCATCAGTTCCGCCGCTGCACAATCCACGGCCGCCTCCAACTCAGGCAGGCGGGGATCGGTTTTCGCCGTTACATAAGGTGCGACGATATCTTTAATCAGCTGATCGATATTGCCTGCCGGTGAGTCGGTGTAACGACCCGCATCATTATGGTTTTGCAAAATGGCATCCAGCAGATTTCCGGGCGCCGGCATCGCACCACTCCTTTCCTTTGTCTTTGGGTCCCTTGTCTTTGGGTCCCTTGTCTTTGGGTCCCTTGTCTTTGGGTCCTTTGGCTCCGGGGCGAGCTGTTGTTGCTTGTAGCTCACCCACTGTTGAATCTCCATTGCCGCCTCGATAAGCTGCTCAGGGTTGTGCAGCTTTCGCTTTAAAGTTCTTAACTCGTCGAAAAGAGCGATATGATCGTAGAGATAATCCGGATGTAAATCATCGAACTCCCGAAAGGGCACTGGTTCGTCCGCCACCGGCAGCGCAAGGGTGACGTTGAGCTCTTCGAACAGCTCTTCAAAATTATCCCGATCCACTTGATGAATCCTTCTTTCAGAGAGGTTCCACCAATTGTTCAATCCCCGGCTGGAACGCCCGCTGAAGTCGCCGAGAATGGCGACGTACATAGGGGAATCGTCATTAAGCGCGGATTTCTCCTTTCGGGTATCGATTTGAATAGCACCTGTTGAAATGGTTGCTCGAGACATTGTTATTATTCCTGTGCGGGCTGTTTAAGCATAAGATTAACCCAAATGATGCCGAAAACCCAATCGCGGGGGAACCTGTGGAACGACGACGGCTCTAACCTCCCGACATAAATTAAGATAAGAGAGATAACACAATGAAGAAACCTCATTTTTTCCGGCTTTTATTACTGATAACCCTCATTTCCGTGACGCTGCCGTCCTGGGCGCAGCTGCGGTTTCAGGAAGGAATCCACTATAGCGTCTTGTCCAAAACGCCTGGCGATGATAAGCAGGTCATTGAATTTTTCTCCTATAGTTGCCCCCATTGTTACAGCGTCGATCCGATTGTGGAAGGTTATCTCGACATCGCCCCGGCGGAATATTCATTTGAGAGAATTCCCGTCACCTTCGGCCGCAAGGACTGGCAGAAATCCGCCGAGGTCTACACCCTGGCCGGCCTGCTGGGAAAACGGGAAGCGCTGCACGAGAAAGTATTTGAGAAAATTCATAAAAAGCGAAGTCCCTTCAGAAACGACAACGACGTAAAATCCTTTTTTATCGCGCACGGCGTTGATGAAAAGAAATATGAAGAAGTCGCCAACTCTGCTTCCGCAGAATCAGCTTTCAAGCACAACGATACCAAAACAAGAGAGTTCAAAATTTCGTCCGTCCCTACTCTCATCGTAAGGGATGCGTACAGGGTGGAATTGTCCAGGGTGCGCAACGCAGAGCAGCTGAAGGAACTGGTTGATTTTCTGATGCGGCTTTAATATTTATACGATTGCCGTTTGCCTATCGCAAAAGCAACTACCGGGATTTGGGCGCCGGTTTCGCGGGCTTTGCAGCGTAATTAGCAATACTGTCGGGCCAGCGAAACCAGCTGCTGAACATCCGCGGGTTTATTAATCACATCGCAGCTATACTCCTGCTGCACACCCGTTAAATCCGCCACCGCCGAGATGACCACGACGGGAATTTTGCCAAACAAATCCTTGTGGTCGTTTTTGAATGCTTCCAAAAACTCCCAGCCATCCATCACTGGCATCATCAGGTCGAGCAGAATCAAACAGGGCAACTTCGTCTCCTCCAGTACCTGCAACGCCTCCTCGCCATTTTCCGCGGTGAAAGCCTTGAATCCCTCCAGTTCAAGGATATCCCGGGTGGTTTCGCGAAGGTCGGGATCATCCTCGACAACCAAGATAAAGTTACATTTCATTGCTCTTCTCTCTGTTATATTTTTAAATGCCGGTTGACTTCCGCCGGACAAGGAAGCTTCACACGGAACACACTCCCACTACCTCTACGCGACTCCACCTTTATTTCACCATCAAGCGCTTCCACTATCTCTTTCACCAGCGACAAACCCAAACCCACTCCCGGCATACCTTTGCGTTGTACCGGCTCCAATTGCTCGAACGGCAGGAATATACGTGGTATATCCGCCTCGGCAATACCGATGCCCGTATCCTCTACTTCAAATATATGATAACCCCCCTGCTTTTCCAGCCGCAGGGTAATGCGCCCTTCCTGGGTGAACTTCAGCGCATTCGAAACCAGGTTGGTTAAAATCACCCGCAGCAATCTGGCATCGGTAACACAAGGCGCCAGATCGGACGGTGGTGTTTCCAACGATAGGGTTACTTTTGACGAGGGGACCTGCAACTGGCCGGCTTCCACAATTTCCGTGGCAAGTGCCGCCAGGTCCACGTCGTTCATCGTTACAACAATTTTACCGCTTTCAAGCCGCGTGTACTCCAGCAACCCCTCGATTACGGTGGAAAGGTGCTGCGCCGCGCGCACTATGCGTTCGCGCGGCGCATCCGTCACATTCGTCTGAGCTGATGTCTGGCGGCCCAGCAACTGCGCATTCATGTTGATTGTAGACAAAGGCGTGCGCATTTCGTGCGAAATCATCGCCAAAAACTGACTTTTGATCTGGTTGGCTTTTTCCGCCTGCTCCCTTGCCACCTCGGTAGCGTCCATAGCAACCAGCAACTGCCGGTGTTTAACCGCCAGGTGTTTCGCCAACTCCTCAACGTTATTGGATGCGCTCGCCAGCTCCACCCGCAGCTCATCCCCGGCACGCTTGATCGACATCAAATTACGTACACGAGCCTGTAGTTCCTGTGGTAAAAAGGGTTTTGTCAGATAATCCTGCGCTCCCTCCTGAAGTAGTTTCACCCTCAGTTCGTCATCGGCTCGCGCGGAAAGAAGAAGAATCGGAACTGTGTCGAATTCATTCCGCCCACGTAATTCAAACACCAGTTGATCGCCACTCATCTCCGGCATCATGATGTCCGTCACCACCAGATCCGGCCGCATGGCCAGTGCCGACTCCAGGCCTTCCTTGCCATTGGACGCGGCGACGACGTTGTAGTCGGCTCTGAGAGTGTTGACGACAAACCGCCTCATTTCCCCGGTATCCTCCACCACCAGAACCGAAGGCCGATCCGCAGCTACCTGTGCTGTTTGCTCGTCCTGCTCGCCGTCGGAATCCACAGCCAGCACCTGTACCGCGCCATCGACAACCGCCCTTTCGAAGGCATCAGGCTCGTACGGCGCCTGTTTAATATTTGTGTGATCCGGCGCGTATCGCGGCAGGTGAACAAAAAAGCAGGTACCCGCGCCGGGTTTCGTTTCAACTTCTATTTTGCCCTTGTGCAACTCGATAAAATCCCTGGCGATCGACAACCCCAGCCCGATGCCGCCGTATCGACGAGTCGAACCTCCATCAACCTGGTGAAAGCGCTCAAAAATGGCATTTACCTCATCCGGGGAAATACCCGGTCCGGTATCTTTGACGGAAAATCGGAATTCATCCTTGCCTTCGGAAAGTTCAAACCGAATCTCGCCGCCGGAGGGGGTAAATTTAAAAGCGTTGGAAAGCAGGTTGACCAGCACTTTTTCCAGCATGTTCGGGTCCACTTCCACCGACAGCGCATCGGGCAGGGAAATGTGGTATTGGATACGATTATGCTCCGCGGCAATATCGAACTGACTCGCGATGCGTTGAAAAACGGGAACAAGATCCAGGCGCGTATACCGGGCTTCCACTTTCCCCTCTTCCAGTTTGGCGACATCCAACAAATCATTCACTTGTTTGAGCAAACTTTTGCTGTTGCGGTTGATGCTTTCGAGCTGTCTCCTGTGGTCGGTATCCAGCCGGCTGTCTTCCAACATGTGTTCAACCGGACCGAGAATCAGCGCCAGCGGCGTTCTCAATTCGTGCGATACATTGGCAAAAAACTTGGACTTCAGTTCGTCCAGCTCCTTGATTTTTTTGTAGAGCTCATTCATTTCCGCCAGCGTTGTTTCCAGTTGAACACGCCGCTCCTCCGACAGGCGCGCGGCGTGGACTACTTCATAAACCTGTGGCCGGACCCGAAAAAGCCCTATCGCGGTTGCCACTGATGCCGCGGCGGTCGCTGCCTTGATCAATCCATCAACCATATAATCCGGCTTCCAAACCGTCCACACCGCCATAAAGTGAGTCATGCCGCATAACCCGATAAAAAGTCCGAAGGCGATAAAAATCGGGCTGAACGGCAATCTGATTTTGCGAACGAACAAATACAGAATCAGCGAAATACAAACATAGGCCGTGCCAATCAATACATCCGATACCACATGCAACCACAATAGAGTTGGAAGCCACAGGTAACAGTGTCCATGGGGCATAAAATAATTACTTTGTTCAAACAGGTTTTTTAACCAAAGCGGCATTTGATACTCCGTTCATGGCAAAGTTTGATGTAGTGACATTCATTGTACGGCTGGAAGTCACACAAAAAGCAAAGATACTGATACTGCAACTAAACCCGTGTTTAATTGAACCAAACGTGTCGCGATGCGCGATACCAGAGTGGCGTCTGCAATCTCTTATTGTAAAACAGCTTACACAGTTCGAATACCCGAAGCACGCGAGAATTATTTTCAGAAGCACAAGGAGAAGCCAATGATAATCCTGAATACTATTAATTGAGTTATTTTTTGAACAGTCCGACGTCACCGACAGGTACTCAAACGATAAGGGAGTTGATATCCATTTTCTGCTTCCTGTGCGCAAGCCCAGCTTATTTATCGCCAGCGCGGTCATTGCGCCTGTCTTACCCAAGCCGGTTCATCCCCTGCTTCAATGCTGGATACCAATAACCTTCCCACTCAAGTTGGTTTTTACTGATTGAAGTTAATCGCAATCCGCAAGCGGTTTCATCGCCCGGTGCTCATTAACGCGATAATTGAAGTCGAACGGTGTTTTAGCTGGCCCCGCCGGCCGGGTCACCAACACAACGGGGCAATTGTCGGAAGAGGCTTCCATCGTTAACAACGAACCCGCCCGGTTATCCGTCAGGGTTTGAACTTCAGGCATTCGCTTGTCGTTCAAAAACGCGCTTGCCATACGATTGGCTTCCTCCTGGCACACAAGCTGCGCATGCAACTGATTGCCACTGGTGCCGCTGATTTTGATTTGCAGTTTTTCGGAACCGGCGCTGAACGGGCCAGCGACTATCAATCCATCCGGGTGCATTTGCGCGTGGTGGGCCTGGCTTTCCCCAACCTTTTCCTCCAGTGACGAAACAAGCTCCTGGCGGGACATTTTCGCCATCCGCACCACGACACGTCCGCTGCAGAAATCCGCCGCTATACTGAATCCCTTCTCCAATTTCCGGACGAGCTTTTTTCGTCCCAGGGCCTCGAAGGTCTCCGCCGCCATGGTCTCCGGAGACTGCATGAACACCGACGCAACGCCCCCCAGCACGGATGCCCACAAGCCTTCTTCATTCACTTCAATATCGCCAACCTGGGAAAAATTCAATTCAGGTTCCCCTTGCGGCAGAAACCAGAGCGCCAGTACTTTCTCTCGCGGATTGTAAACGGCATCAAGCCGACCCTGAATGTCCATTGCCACTTCGAATTTACCGTATTCACTGATCTCAAATTCCGCGGCAAGTTTTTCTTTTTTCTGGTAGATCCAGCGCCAGCCCTGCGCTTTGATGGACAGTGCCAATATGTGAGGATTACCTTCAACACTGCCGGCACGACATTCCTTTATCCATAGGGTGCCAGTCACCGCAGCATCCTGATGATCCCTGCCTTCCGATTTTAAATTGCGGAACCGGCCCTCCAGGTGTTCGCAAACGCGTCCCGCTGCCACATCCGTTAAAGCGGCCATAAAATTCGGGGATTCACCCTCTCGATCGGCGCCAACATCCATTGCTATTGCAGACAGCAGCAAGATTAAACCCATCGCCCGGATGGCCATCCCAACCCCCTCTACATAAAACCAAAAAAGATCTACCGGATTTAAAGCAAGCGAAGGGCCAGTGACCGGCAGGAGAAACCGGTCGCGGTTCAACTGATGAAGAGGGAAAAGCGCATCCCGCAACTTCCCGTGGAGTTATGCCTGGCTTTTGTTAAAGCTGGGGTGCTGCCGAAAGCACCGGGTGGGAACCACTGCTGCCGGACAATACAGCTTTCAACACCTGTAAAGCCTTAGCCATTGCGGGGTTATAATTATCAGGCCGCCAATTGATGCAGTCTTGATAGAAAAGAAACCGATCTTGTTCGATAACAGGTCGGGTAATTTGCTCTATTTTACTTGCGCAAAACCACCAATCGGAGTTTAAAAGCTTTTTCGCTGTTGTGATGGATATTTGCAAATTCTCTTGAGCACCCACACTGAAAAACACTCTTTCAACCATTGCAATTGCAAAGAAAATTTGCGTGGCGAGGGAAAAAGGAGACCGAAGTGAGCAAGACAAATATTGAAATTTTTGAACGCCGGGAGAAACCGTTGAGATGACTGAAAGCTTGGTGTTTCGTGTGCCTGATAAATTAACAGGCTAAAACAAGTCGGGCATCAGGGTGAATGTAAAGTTAACACTTCAGGCTTTATAATTGTCATTTAGACAATTATAAAAATTTTTATTTACCTTCATGCATCCATGCATGTCTTCCCAGACACTTCTGAAGTTCTCGACTTGCGTGTTGTGAGCCACCGCTAAGCCAAAACATCAGTTGTATTTCGAAACTCCAACACGAAACCAAACGCTCTTCCCTGTGCGTTTGCCTTCCCAGGCACCCTGCAGCTCTCCGGGCTGTCAACGCAACATGATTCTTTTCTGTCCCACCTGGCCGCTAAACAGATGCCGGGTTAAAACATATATTTCGCGCCCACTTTAAATGTATCCATATCGGTATCGGGATCGTCGATATCAATATCACTTGAATCCACATCGATATCCATTCCTATTTTGTAGCGGTTGTACTCAAGAGCGATATGCACGGGATCCCACACGGCAAAGTCAACGCCGAGCCCGTAAAATAATTGTTCGTCATCAAAACCTTCGCTGTAACCGGCGAACTCAACATCCACGGTTGAAAAAAACACGCCCAGTTTGCCGTATATATCGGTGTTACCGGAAATGGGTATCGCCGCAAACGTGGCCGCGCCAAAGCCATCGATATCGGCGGAACCGAAACTTTCGGAAAAATCGCCGAAATTGGTATAGGAGGCTTCCAACCCCCAATAAGGATTAAACTTAAAACCTCCCGCGACTTCAAAATAATCATTCTCGTCGTCAAACGCGTCGCCGCGAGCCTTGTAACCGCCATAAAACAAACCAACATAGGGATGATAGCCGCCGTGCTCCGCGAAAACCTGACCTGGAGATGCCAATATCGCCCCGGCAGCAATTGTGGTTGATAGCATTTTTAAAATTGTCTTCCGCTTGCCCATAGCTGTTCCCCTGTTGTTAGTTGTTTGAGTCAGGTGCTTAATGCAATCGATATACCATTCATCCTCTTACCTTACAAAAACGTGAATTAGTTCCCGCAATGGCATTTGTATTAATAAAAACGTACATAAAAGAAGAAGTACTGGAGCGACGGGAAAGTAAATAGACACGGAACTTTTTGGTGAACTTGAAAATATGACCAGGGAAGTTCCAATAATTGCAATTTATGATTGTTGTCGGGCTGTTTTAGTGCTGACGAAAATAGTTTGGTCAGTCCCGGGCTTTATTTATCATACAAGTTAAAACTTATTAGCCCCCGCCTGTTTATTCGAATCCTTTCTTTCTCGAAAGAGACCCGACTACCAAACCATGGCAATTGCAGAATATTGGACGATTTTTGCACCTCATCTGTAGACTTTTATCATCGGTGGCGTATACTCGGGTGCACATGTTTGCGAAGGGCGATTCGAAGCGTTTATTTCGTTCCCCTGACCTGATTACAAATCAAAAACAAAAACGGGGACTACCTCATGTATAACCCTACCTCGCGCCTGTTCCGGCTTTTATCCGGAGCTTTCGCTTGCTCATTGCTGTTTGGCGTACAGCAGGTAATGGCGGCATGCGAATATGGAATCAGCAACCACTGGAATACGGGATTCGTAGCTTATATACGGATTACCAATACAGGCTCCTCCACAATCAACGGCTGGGAGGTGTCCTGGCAATATACCGATGGCTCCGTCCGCACCAGCGGCTGGAATGCCGATGTGACCGGTAACAACCCCTACACCGCCACCCCTTTTAGCTGGAATTCAAACATTTCTCCGGGACAGTCGGTGGAGTTCGGTATTCAGGGCACCAAGGGAACACCGAACGCCGATCCGCAAATTCCGGTTGTAACGGGAAGTGTTTGCGGTTCCAGCCCGACGCCGACTCCGTCACCGAGCCCGAGCCCCACACCGACTCCTTCGCCGACACCGAGCCCGACACCCACTCCGTCGCCGAGTCCGAGCCCGACTCCAACCCCGACGCCTTCGCCGTCACCCATACCGAGTCCGACTCCGACACCCAGTCCGACACCAACACCGAGTCCCACCCCAACCCCCGGTGGCGAGCCTCCGGCGGTGGAGCTGCAGCGCGTGTTCCCCAACCTGACATTTAACGAGCCGCTGGGCTTTATGCAGGCACCCGGCGACGACACCCGCTGGTACGTGCTGGAAAAAGGCGGCACCATTTACTGGATCGACGCAAACAATAACAACACGTCTACCAAGAACGTCTATGTGAACCTCACCAATGTGGTGGACACAGAAAGCGAAGGTGGCGTGCTGGGTATGGCCTTCCATCCGGACTACCTGTTCAACGGCGAGGTCTACCTGTCGTTCACGACTCCATCGGGTAACCCGATGACCTCAGTGATCGCCCGGTTTACCGAGAATGCCAGCGGCACCAGCCTGAACACAAGTTCACGCCAGGATATCCTGACCCTGAGCCAGCCCTACGCAAACCACAACGGCGGCAACATCGCCTTTGGCCCGGACGGCTACCTCTATATCGGTTTCGGTGACGGCGGCTCCGCCAACGATCCACAGGCCAACAGCCAGAACACCAACAACTGGCTGGGTGCAATGCTCAGGATTGATGTGGACAGCGGCTCCACTTATGGTGTGCCCGCCGATAACCCGTTTGTCAACGGTGGCGCGCTGCCGGAAATCTGGGCCTACGGCCTGCGCAACCCCTGGCGCTGGAGTTTTGATAGCCAGACAGGCCAACTGTGGCTGGCGGATGTTGGCCAGTCCCAGTGGGAGGAAATTAATATCCTGCGCAGTGGCGGCAACTACGGCTGGCGCTGCCGGGAAGGCTTCCAGACAACCAACAACAGCTGTAACGGCAACAACGGTCCGTTCGACGACCCGATCGCGGTGTATGACCACAGCGAAGGGGCCTCCGTCACCGGCGGTTATGTCTACCGCGGCAATGACATCAATGGCCTGGAAGGTGACTATGTTTTCGGTGACTACGTTGAAGGCCGCATCTGGGCGCTGGTCTACGCCGGCAACAACGAGTACGACCGGTATCAACTGGCGGATGCCTCGTTCTACATTTCGTCCTTCGGTCAGTCGAACAGCGGCGAGCTCTATGTAGTGGATTACTCCGGCGGTGGGCTTTACCAGATCGTGGCTGATGGCGTCGCACCGACTCCAACCCCCAGCCCGACGCCAAATCCGTCGCCAACACCAACACCCACGCCGTCCCCAACTCCCAGCCCGATTCCCGGTGGCATTACCTGTGAAGTCACCTACTCCAATATCTGGGGGAGCGGTTATCAATTCAACGTAACCGTGAACAACACGGGTAGTTCAACTGTAAATGGTTGGGAAGTAACTCTGGACTTCAGCGAACCGCCTCAAGTGACCAACAGCTGGAACGTGACCCTGTCAACCTCCGGCAACACGTTAACCGCCAGCAACGTCGGTCATAACGCGACTATCGGGGCCGGTCAAAGCCGCGAGTTCGGCTTCCAGGGCTCGCACGACGGCAGCTTTACCGAGCCGACCTGCAGCGGTCCAGCCGGTCCCGAACCCACGCCGACGCCGACACCCAGCCCAACGCCGACACCGCAAATGACCGGCGAGCAGCTCTACGTTAACCTCTGCGCCGACTGCCATGGTATTGACGCCAGCGGCGGCAGTGTAGGCGTTCCATTCGACACCCCACGTCCCATCCCGCAAATGATCGAGTTCGTGGCACTGAACATGCCGCAGGACGACCCGCAATCGTGCGATACCGAGTGCGCCACCAAGGTGGTGAACTATATCGCCGACAACTTGTGGGAGGATGAACAGGAGCTGTCCTGCGAAGGTACGGTGTACGGGGCGCGACAGTTGAAGCTGTTGACCCGATCCGAATACCAGCGCACGGTTGAGGACCTGTTCGGCGTCAACTTCGATGTCGCCGGCGGCCTGGCCTCTGACGCCACGGTGGGCTACTTCATCAACAACACCCACGCGGCGGTGGTTTCCAGCACTTACGATCGCTACCTGACGGTAGCCGAGGAAATCGCCAACTGGTCGGCGGACCGAAACTTCTCCGGCGCGCTGAGCTGCGGCAGCACCTTCAACCAGACCTGTGCGAATAATTTCATCAACAACTTCGCGCCACGCGTGTTCCGCCGCCCACTGGACAGCGCCGAAACGGCCACTTACACGGCCATGGCCAACGGCAGCCAGACCAGCGGCGACGTGAAGGCCGGTATCCAGCTTGCCATTGAGGCCATGCTGTCTTCGCCGCAGTTCCTCTACCGGCACGAGGTTGGCGAACCCAACCCGAACAACAGCGAACTCGCCTCGGACGCTTTCGAGCTGACGTCGTACGAGATGGCCACCTGGTTGAGCTATACCTTTACCGGTTCCACGCCGGACCAGACGGCCCTGCAAAAAGCGGCCAACAACCAGCTGCGCAGCGAAGCCCAGATCCTGCAGGAAGCGGAGCGCCTGTTGAACACCAACAGCGCGAGCACCGTAATGGGCGACTTCGTCGGCAGCTGGCTCGACACCGACCGGCTGGAAATCTCGCCGAAGGACGAAAGCACCTGGCCCGGATTCGATGACCTGGTCCCGCACATGAAGCAGGAAATCCGCGAAGTGTTCGCCCATATCATGCTGGATGAGAACGAACAGTTTGCATCGCTATATGACGCGGACTACACCTTCGTCAACGGCCCGCTGGCGCAGCACTACGGCATCAACGGCATCACCGGCACCAACTTCCAGCAAGTCGCCACCACCAACCGCGGCGGCATTCTGGTCAACGGCGCCTTCATGGCGCGCTGGGCCGAGGATGTGGAATCCTCGCCGATTCGCCGGTCCGTGCGCGTGCGCCGCCGCATGCTCTGCCAGAACCAGCCCGAACCGCCAGCCAACATTGCACTCGGCCGCGCCCAGGCACTGGAGGAAAACGCGGAGCTGCTCAATGACCCAACCACCACCAACCGCATGAAATTTGCGGCCATCACAGACTCCGAGCCCTGCGTAGACTGTCACCGGGAGTGGATCAACCCGCTGGGTTTCGGTATGGAGGATTTCGATGCGGTGGGCAACCCGCGCACGGTTGACCTGCGTGGCAACGCCATTGACGCAAGCGGCCAATTGTACGCGCCCGAAAACCTGACCGACCGCGATATCTGGATCGACTTCCAGGGCTCGCGCGGCCTGGGTGAACTGCTGACAACCCTGCCCTCGGCACAGGCCTGTGTACCACAGAACCTGTTCCGTTACGTGGTAGGCGTGGGCGTTGACGGCATAGACCGCAGTAATCCGGAAGGACCGACGCTGGACCCGGTCGAGCAGGACGGTTACGCCTGTGAAGTTCAAAACCTGACAAACACCATGATGGAGCAAAGCCCGCGGGCAATGTTGGAGCGCATGGGCGTCATGCAGGCGGTACGGTACCGCAAGGCATGGCCGCGTTAATGCCGTGCGTGGCCCGCCGCGGGCCACGCCAACATTTCCCCTCATGTGTGAACAAAAAATTAGGGTTTAGATTATGAAAATTCGATACAAAAACGTGTTTGATAAAAACCGCCGGAATTTCCTGAAAGTTCTGGCTTCGGCGGGTATCAGTAAAGGGCTGCTGCAGGCATCGCCTCTGGTGGCGGGCATGATGTGGTCGCGAGTGGCGGAAGCGCAAAGCGGGCCCAATAAATCCGTCATCATTTATGTTCCGGACGGTGCCATTGCCGACCAGTGGTTCCCCAGCAGCAATCTGTCGCAGTTGCGGCCCATGTCGCAGCCTTACTCCATTGTCAGCGGAGAGTGTAATTTCCTGCGCAACATGTCGCACCACCGTGGTGGCCACGGCGTTATGCCCACCATCATCAACAACAGTTGGGGCGGTGACAGTTTTGACGTAAACATAGGCCGCATCATCGGCGAGGGCCTCCCCTTCCGCTACGTCAACCTCGGCGTGCACAGTAACGGACACGGAAATCTGACACGCGACAATGGCACCGAGGTACCGTTCGAGGATAATCCGTTCAACGCCTTCAACCGTTTGTTCGGCAACGGCTCGTCCTCCTCCAGCAGTGGCGGCAATCCAAAAACCAATATTATCGATGCCCACAAGGACGCGATAGACGCCCTGACCAGCAAACTTGGCAGTTACGAAAGGCAGAGGCTGGATTCCCACCTGACGGCGATTGAGGAAACCGAGCAACGGTTGATCGATCTCGGCGGCGGTGGTCAATCCTGTAACAGCGGTTCACCTCCGGCCACCTTCCCGTTAACGCACGCCAATTTCGAACAGCAGGCGCATCTGCAGGCGGACATCATTGCACTGGCGTTGCAGTGTAATCTCACCGCGTCGTGCTCACTGGGGCTCGGTAACCACCAGGGTGAATTCAGTTTTCCGTATCTGAACTTCACCGGTATTTACCATCAGTCCATTCACGGCGGTAATGGTGGCGACCCCACCTACCCCCACTTCCGCGAAACCCGTGCGCACATGAGCAGCCTGTCGGCATACCTCATCAATCGCTTGCGAACTGCCGGCGTGCTGAACACCACCATTGTGTGCGAAGTAACGGATATGGGTGATGGCGATGGCCACGGCAGTAACAACGTGCCGTTGATCATGGCCGGCGGTGGCGGAGCGATTCAACGCGGTGTCTCCAATGCCGGTGGCTCCTCCTATACGCCGCTGAATATGATCCACACGGCGGCGGTGGCGCTGAATGCGCATCAGCACTCGAGCTATCAGGGCTACGCAAGCGAGGTTATTCCCGGAGTATTAACCTGATAACCTAATCGGTAAATTGTTTTAACCGACGCTGGATACCGGCACAAGCTGGTGTCCAGCCGTTTTTTCAACAGCAAACGTTTTAGCTGCATGACAACCATAACCAGAAAAACAATTAGTAAAACCAACAGGCGTATCAGATTCCGTATTCTCCCACTGGTTCTGGCCGGCTGTTTTTTCACTACAGCCTGTTCGGAAAAAACCGAAGTACCAGCGGCACAGGAAACACAGACAACATCAGAACAACCGAAGCCACAGCTTCCCGCTTCCTATCCGGATCTTAACGATACCGGTATCACCTTCGGCGCCGATTATCCCAAGGACATCAACCCCGAGTGCAGCGCCGAAATAAATCGGGACCAGCTTGAGGAAGGTGTAAATTTTGAAGGTGAAATTCTCCCGCAGCAGGATTGCACCCGCGGCCGCGATGTTGTGGCCAATAACGACAGCGATGGCACCGCCGGCTTTACCTACCAGAAAATTAATTACCTCGGTGAGCGCCTGGCCACAAATGAAGAGCACTGGGATTGCGTTTTGGACAAAGTCACCGGCCTGATGTGGGAAGTAAAACAACCCGCGGACGGTGTTTACGGCAATCGAGGACTGCACGACGCGGACGACCTGTTCACCTGGTACAACTCGAATACGATGGAAAACGGCGGCGCTATCGGAGACTGGAATGATCGCTTTAACCAGTGCACCGGCTATGTGCAGGGCCAGCCGATGACATATTGCAACATCGAAGAGTTCGCCAGCCGGGTTAACAAACAGGGCCTGTGCGGCTTTCACGATTGGCGGGTACCGACGAAACCGGAACTGGAAAGCCTGGTTAATTTTGGCCGCACGTCACCGGCCATTGAGCCAAATTATTTCCCTAACACCCAAAACCAGCTTTACTGGAGTAACTCCGCCACCGCAGGGCTTCAGCAAACCGCCTGGGCGGTAAGTTTTGAATTCGGTTTTTCCGCGCCGATGCAACGCACCAACGGACGCCCCGTACGCCTGGTTCGAAACAGCAGACCGATGAACTGATTATGCAAAACAAGATTTTTTTATTGTTGGTTTTAACAGGGCTTTTGCATACGGCATTTGCCCAGTCGACGGCAAAACAGCCCATTTTCGAGCCGCAGGCCCTGGAACAACAGATTTGCCAGCCGCAAAATATTCCCTCCACCACGCCGTCTTCACGCTTTATTAAAATGCCGGGGGGGCCGGTTGTTGACAGGCAAACCGGCCTGATGTGGCGAACCTGCATTGAAGGAACCAGCGGGGAAATGTGCGGCGACGGAAAACCCATACAGGCGCACTGGGGAGAGGCTTTACAGTACCCGGGGAAAATCAATGCGGATATCGGTATTGATGGTTACAAGGACTGGCGCCTGCCCAACGTTCGCGAACTGAGTACACTGATCGAACTGCAGTGTGCCAATCCGGCGGTCAACACGGAGGTATTTCCCAACACACCCTCATCGCACGTTTGGACATCCTCACCTTACAATTTTTACACCCACTACTCATGGTACGTCGACTTCGCCAACGGTGCCCCCACATACGATCTTCGCACGGCGACGAAAACGATTCGCCTGGTAAGAGACGTCAAATAGCCGGAGCACCAGCCAAAAGATTAAAAGCAAAGGAGATGCATCCTTGCATGTCATCCCTGACACCGTTTGAGATTTTGACTCCCGCTTAAAAAGCAGGAATCAAAATTTCACCCTGATTGCGTGAGGCCCCACTACCTGCCGCGTCATTTTACCTCCATGTTCGTCCTCCCTGGCACCAGGTCACAGTCCCTTGGAATCTCGCCAATTTCCATGGCCATAAGCTATCCATTGCTCGTCCCTCACCGGTACCTTAACTCCCGGCCTTCCTTTTCTCATGCCCGTTTTAACCGCGTGCATGAATGCCGATTACAGCAATCCACATACCAATCGCTTTTGTAGGGTCAATGTCTCGTTAAAACCAAAACAGTTTGCATTGTTAACGCTCATTTTGGTTTAACCGTCCACGACGGAAAGAAAAAATTTTTTTCTTTACTGAGATTAAATGGAATGAATACCCGCTTTTTTTCAAACCCATTGAAAATCCGTGCACATCAAAAAGATGAATAACGCTCCACTAACGATTTGGATTAAGGCGCCACATTTTCCTCCCGGGGCGAGTACACCCGGCATCTTTTTGTAACGGCAGTGCCGCAACTGTTAGCCAGGGGTAAGCCTGGCATCTTTATTGCCATCTTTATTGCCAATGGTGGTTAATATCGAAATCGACATGGATTTTTTGCGGTAATCCCGAAACGACGCTATTTCGCACTGCAACAATTACCCGATATTGCAGTTTTTACAAACAGGAGAGAACAATGGCCAAGCAGATTTTACGACATTCGACTTTCGTAGGTTCGCTACTACTGCTGTGTGCTTGTACAACAGTGGAACAGGCTCCAACCAGTTTGGTATCCAAGGCGGAATCCTCCATTACACAGGCGGAAAGCATGGGGGCAAGTGAACACGCACCCGTGGCCTTGAATGATGCCCGGGAACATTTTCGAAACGCGGAAGATGCGATGGACAAGGAAGATTATCGGGAAGCAAGACTCTTACTTGAAAAAGCAATTATCGATGCGGAGTACGCAAGCGTAAAAACCAATGCAGAAGAGGCACAACTGGCGGCGCAGGCTATCGAACAGGACCTGCAAACCCTTGAACAGGAGGCCGGAACCTACTGATCAAGCTCTACTGGATTAGAAGGTTGTCCCTATAAATCAGACAAGAGGAGTGAGTCATGTTCAGATCAACAATTTGGAGCCCTGTTGCATTAAGCCCTGTTGCATTAGGCACTGTTGCAATCGTCGTCCTGCTTTCAGGTTGTGCCACCACATCGGAATATGCCCAACGCGTGGATAACCTGGAGAACGAATTGGCGAGCTTGAAGAGCAACAGCGAAATGGAACAGTACGCCGCGGTTGCCGTCGACGAGGCTGAAGACGCTGTAGACGAGGCTCGCAACATGATTGACGAGGACGCTGACGAGGAGCTGATTTCCCATCAGCTTTACCTGGCGGAACGGAAAATCGATATCGCCGAGGAAATCGCGGTAATGAACAAATCCCAGGAACTGGTGGAAAATGCTGAGCTGCGGCGCAAGGATTTGCTACTGGGGCTACGTACCGAGGAAGCGCAAAACGCCCAGGCCGCCGCCGAGGCCATGCGCTTGCAGGCCGAGCAGATGTCATCCCGCGCCAGTGAGCTGGAGCGGGAACTGCAGGATTTGCAAACCGAGCAAACCGATCGGGGGCTGGTAATGGTACCGGGCAACATCCTGTTCGAATTTGACAGCGCCAATATCAAAGCGGGATCGGAAAGAACAATTGACAAAATAGCGCAGTTTCTTACCGATTACCCTGACCAGAAAATTAAAATTGAAGGCTTCACCGACAGTGTGGGTGAAGAGAACTATAACCAGGAACTCTCCCAGCGGCGCGCCGATGCGGTGAAGCAAGCGCTTATTGACTCCGGCGTATCGGCGGATCGCATATCCACCGAAGGCATGGGTGAGGAATTCCCTGTAGCCTCGAACGACACTACCGCGGGCCGACTGGAAAACCGACGGGTTGAAATTATTATCGCCACCAACGGCGAAAGTGTCGCTCAGCGGGGGCGTTAGGCCCAATCCACGTTTTTTACTCCAAGGTAAAAAGCTTGAGGCGTTCAGCTTTAGTGCGAACGCCTTTTTTTTGCATCGACGAGGCGGATAAGCCGATAACGCGTAAGCAGCAGCCTGTATTTAGCCGACATTCCATATCGGCCGGGTCCTAAAAAACCCTCCCAAGCGTGTTCACTCTCTCGGCTTGCGACCCAGGGAACCTCTGATTAAATCCCTGCGGCCTCTGGCTTACAGGAATTTTGCTGGCAAGGCGCGCGATTGAGTCGGGCTGGTTGTCCGGTGAATGAGCGCAACGTCGCCAGCGAGAATTCCTGTAAGCCCCGAAGGGCGCTGCCTGGAGCGTGCACTTTCAGCGTTGGCAATCTTGCCAAGGGTTACGGCCATTGCCGGCGATTGCCGCCTTGAAAGCGCATCGCGCCAGGTTGCGCAGAGACCCACAGGGACTTAATCAGAGGCTCCCTAGGCTTTCAGCGCAAATTCCTGACTTGTGGCCTGAAGTTAACTTAACCATATCCTTATGGATTCTGGAGACGGTCTTTTCAGTGCGCTGCCTTATTCGGGCGGCGAGCCGCACCAAGGGAAGACCGCGAATGCGGCTTCCTCTTTTTATTCTCACGACATGAAGCGTTTAATTTTATTTTTTATTTGGTTACGCGTTATTTTCCCCGGTTTCTATTTTCATGGGTTCAGTCTTATTCCAGACTTTTATCTTGTCTTCCTTATTGATGCCCGACAGGATTTCCACCTTGATACCATCGGAAATGCCGAGCTTCACATCCCGCCGCTCAAACTTCTGCTCGTCGGTCTGCACCTCGACATAAGGCTGTTCCGTTTCCTTATCGAATTGCAACAGCACTTCCTTGATTGCAAGCACATCCTCTTTTCGCTCCAACACCATTGAGGCATTCGCGCTGTAACCGGCGCGAACGAAAGTATGTTCGTCAAGGCTCACGTCTCCCTTGATGGTAAATTGCACCGCGCCGGATTCCTCCGTGCCCTTCGGTGCGATAAAGCGCAACTTCGCATCAAAGTCCCTTTTCGGAATGGCCGCCAGGTTTATGGTCAGCGGCATGCCAATTTCCAGTTTTGCCACGTCCGCCTCGTCCACCTTGCCCTCGAAGATCATTTTCGACAGGTCGGCGATGGTGGCGATAGTGGTGCCGGGGTTAAAGTTGTTGCTTTCAATTACCTGATCGCCTTCTTCAATCGGAATTTCGAGGATGGTGCCCGATACCGTCGCGCGGATTTCGGTATTGGTCGTGCCGGCACCCGCGGTACCTTCCTTGATGATCCGCAAATCATTCTGGGCGTTGACCAGGTTTTGCTTCGCCTGGGAGTAAACCAATTGCGCGTTGTTGAAGGACTGGTCGGAGATAAGGCCCTTCTCGTGCAGGGCCTGGCTGCGCTCGAATTCCAGTTCGGCGTTATCGAGCACGATTTCCGCGTTTCTCACATTACCCCTGGCCAGGTTGAGTGCCGACTCGTTGGGTACCACACGGATCTTTGCGATTAAGTCACCGGTTTTTATCAGGTCCCCTTCCTCAACGAACAGCTCATCCAGAATTCCGGATAGCTGCGGCTTGATTTCCACCTCGACTTCCGGCACCACTTTTCCGGTGGCCACGGTTTTCCTTTCGATGGTGGCAACAAAAGGTGTTTCGGTTTCGAAATTTTCAACCGCTTTACTGTTGGACTTGACGAAGAAGGCAGTGGCAAACCCAACGCCGGCGACCGCCACAATAATCAGTGCAATTTTAATAGCTTTACTCATTGTATTTTCATTTGTCGTGGTTAAGTGAATTATTCTTCCCGCAACGCATCGATGGGCTTGATACTCACCGCCCGTTGAGCAGGAATGAGCCCGATAAGCGTACCCAGTACCACCATAATCACCAGCGAACCCAGCACATAGGGAATTGGCACCGTGGGATTGGTATAGGGAAAATTTTCCAGGTTCTGGGTGGCGGCGTCGATTCCATATAACGCCAGCGCGCCCAGCACGATGCCCAGAATTCCAGCGGTCAACGTGAGGAACACGGACTCCAGAATAATCTGGCCCCGCACTTCGCCGGGCGTCGCGCCCAATGCCCGTCGAATACCCAGCTCCCGCGTACGCTCCTTGACGGCAATCAACAGAATATTGCCGATGCCGATGACACCCGCCAGAATCGTGGCAACACCGACGATAATGGACAGGAAAGTCATTCCCCGGGAAAAGCCCATGATCCGGTTAAACATTTCCCCCAGGTTGAACGAGCCGAATGCCCGCTCGTCATAGGGAGAAACGCGATGAATCCGTTTAAGCGTCGCCTTTACGTCCTTCTCCGCCTGGATCACATCGGCATTGTCGTACGCCGCGAGTGCAAACCAGCCCACTTCCTCTCCGGTGTTATAGAGTTTCTGGTAAGTGGTAAACGGGATGTAAATATCGCCGTCGGTCTCAAATCCACCGCCGGGAACGTACTTGTGCACACCGATCACTTTAAAAAACACGCCGTCTACCCGAATGTAGCGGCCGATGGGATTTTCGTCCTTTTCAAATAACTCCTTTTGGGTCCGCTCGCCGATAACCGCCACCTTTCTCGCGTGCTCAATGTCGGACTCATTCAAAAAACGTCCGCCATCATAAATCTTTTTCGCCGCAATTTTCACCAATACCGGAAAATCGCCATAGATATTGTATTCGCCACTTTTCTGTCCATTGACGACGTTGGCCGGCGGCACACCCCACATGCCTTTTACATTTCGCGGAGCAATGTATTCAATTTCCGGTACGCGGTTTTTCAAAATTTCCACATCCGACAATTTAAGCTGTGGCCAGCGGCCGGTTTTGTATCCCGCGTAGGGAAGACTGGTATGTTCCGCCCAGATAAACATACTGTTTATCGCCACATCCTCAAACTCCCTTTCAAAGCCGTGATCCAGCCCCTTCGCCGCGCCGGATAAAGTGATATAAATAAATATTCCCCACAGCACGCCTATCACGGTAATGATGGTTCGTCCCTTGTTCTTGCCGATAGAGCTGAAGATTTCCTGCCATGTGTCGATGCTGAATATCAACCTCATGTTATTCGTCCCTCAATGCCACGATAGGCTTGATGCTCGCCGCGCGTTTTGCCGGCACGTATCCCGCGACCGCGCCAAACAGAATCAATACCAGCGTGGCGAACGCCGCCGTGCCGACATTGATATACGGGTCCTTGATAAAATATTCCTCGAGACGGAGGCCGACGGAGTTCAGTATCAGCACACCGATAATCAGCCCCACATAGCCGGCAACGGTGGTGATAAAAATGGATTCCTGCAGAATCATACCGACCACATCGCCCGGAGTAGCGCCAAGCGCCTTGCGTATGCCCAATTCCTTGGTGCGTTCCTTCACCACAAAAACCATAATATTGCTGATACCGATAATGCCGGCCATCAACGTGCCGAGCCCCACGAAAGTCACAATCAACTGCAGCACGTTGGCGAACTGCTGATTCTGCCGAAACTCGCCGGCAACATTGCGAACGAATATACCGCTGCGGTCTTCCGGGCTGACGTTGTGCTTGTCCTTGAGGAATTTTTCCAGCTTGCCCTGGAAAATCATCGCCCCGACAAAACCGATCTGAGGTTTGAAGGCCACCAGTATCTGATGAATCTTGTCGTTGTTTTTTTCCATTAACTGCTTGGTCGTGTACGGCAGGTAGATATGCCGCTCCTCTTCGTCTCCACCGCTGTCCTGAAACACCCCCACCACCTTGAACATGCTGCCGTTCATATCGATGTGTTTGCCCAGCGCGCTGCGATTACCGAACAGGTCCTGTTCCACCAGCCGACCGACAACCGCGTATTTGGTTTTATTGTTAATGTCATCCGCGTTCAGGTAACGACCTTTCATCAGCACTGTTCTTTCTGCGAACTGGTGTGCCGGACCGACCGCGCGGGTGTTATAACTGTGGGACTCATTGCCGTAACGGACAGTGGCACTGCCATAAATGCGCGGGGACAGGTATTCGATAAACATCGAAAAATTTTTTTCTATTTCGTGTAAGTCGCTGTTCCTGAATTCCACCTGCCGATTGGATTTATACCCCCGGTAAGGCATGGATGTCCGGCCGGGAAAAACAAACATTACATTGGTTGCATCGTCCAGGAAAAATTCCTGAAAGGCGTTTTTCAACCCGTTGCCAAACCCGAACAAAATAACGAAGATGAAAATGCCCAGCGCGACGGTAAACCCGGACAGGAAGGTCCGTAGCTTATTCTTTTTAATGGTCTCGAAAATTTCCTGCCAGCGGTCGCTGCTAAACATGAGGCTCCCCTGCCCTGACCTGGTCGACTTTTTTGTCTTCGATAATAACACCGTCCTTCAGCAGCACCACCCGTTTGCACATATCGGCGATGTCCGGCTCGTGGGTCACGATCAAAATGGTATTGCCTTCGTCATTCAGTTCCTGGATCAGGGCCATTACCTCGTAAGAGGTTTTGGTATCCAGCGCGCCGGTGGGCTCGTCCGCGAGCAGCACCTTCGGCTGGGCGGCCATTGCCCGGGCAATGGCGACCCGCTGTTTTTGACCGCCGGAAAGTTCGCTGGGGAGGTGGTCCGCCCAGTTCGCCAGACCCACACTGGCAAGATGCTGTCGCGCCCGGGCAATTCTTTCTTTCCTGGGCAGGCGCTGATAGTAAAGCGGCAGCGCCACATTCTCCTCGGCGGACTTGTAGTTAATAAGGTTGAACGACTGGAACACGAAGCCGAGAAACTTGTTGCGATAATTGGCCGCCTTCGTCTCATTCAAATTTTTAATGGGAACACCGTCGAGGAAGTACTCACCTTCATCGGCTTCGTCCAGCATGCCAATGATATTCAGTAACGTGGATTTGCCCGAACCGGAGGACCCCATAATCGCCACCAGTTCCCCTTTTTCCACATTGAAGTCGATTCCCTTAAGAACATGGAGGGCGTTACTGCCCATCCGGTATGACTTGTGAAGCCCTTTAATATTTATCATTTAGCTTATTTCTTCTTGAAAATCTGTAATTCAGGCCGAGTAATGGCCAGTCTACCCTGTGGCGAAGGAGAAATTGCGCCGGAAATTTGGAAAAAGTAAGGAATCACCGATATCCACAATGTAAATGTGAGAATAACATAACCAGGTACTATGACGAACAGCACTGACAGAGGCGAACAGTGCTGACAGGCGTCCGTATCAATAGCAACCGCCGGTTGGACATCAGACTCCGTTGCAGGTTCAGACGCCATTCGACACCATGGCCCGGGAAGGGTAATTCGCCTTTTGAGCAAGTTGAATGTCATCAGTCAATCCCCTATGATGGCACTCGTTCCGCGTTCGCGGTTGTAAGAAAACAGCGGCTGGGGCCTGTTTAAAACATGCTCACACTTGCGCCGGTTAGATAACCCAGGTTTTCCAACCCGCGGATCGCGCCCTATCGTTACAGGCAGTACCGTTACAGACATCAGTGCAGGACGAGCATAACGATTATAAAGTCCGGACGCTCTCCGTCACCTGAACTCCATCTCGTGCAATCCCAATTACCGAAGTCCGCGATGCTATGGAAAACGATGCACAAGAACAAAGCGAACCGACATTCACAGTTGGCATAGGCGCATCCACAGGCACCTTTGAAGCCCTGAAACAGTTTTTCCAGGTAGTGCCGCTCAACCCCGGTATGACTTTTATTGTTGCGCAACAACAGAGTAGCCACCAAAGTCGGCTGGCGGCAATATTGAGCCTGAACGCCGCGATCAAGATAGTAGAGGCAAAGGATGGCACCAGGCTTGAGCCCAATCACGCCTATATCGCGCCGGAAGGTTGTTGCGTTGAGGTGGAAAATTACACGGTAAAACTGACTCACCCCTCCGAGAAATTCGGCTGTAAAACAGTTATCGATGACCTTTTCCGGTCACTGGCAAAATCCCGCGGACCGCAAAGTGCCTGTGTTGTGCTTTCCGGCTCGGGCAGCGATGGCACCGCGGGGCTGCGCGCACTGAAGGCCGCGGGTGGCCTGGCCATTGTGCAAAGCCCGAAAACGGCGGACTATGCGGCCATGCCCGTGAGCGTTATCAACGCCAACGCGGCGGACAGGGTACTGCCGATAGAGGAAATTCCCCCTCTGTTGTACAGGTTCGCCAACCGGCCGCCCATCGAACTGGAAGGCAGTCAGACTTCGTCCGGCCTCAGGACGGTGGCCGCCCTGCTCAAGACCCGGGAAAATTTCGACCTCAACCAATACAAGGACAGCACCGTCCAACGCCGTATTTGCCGGCGCATGTGCCTGACCAACCAGCACAACCTCGATCACTATGTTGCGCTGTTGCGCGAGCAGGAAAAAGAGCGCCAGTACCTGATGCACGACCTGCTGATAAACGTAACGGATTTCTTCCGCGACAGAGATGCGTTCAAGGAGCTGGAAGGCCTGGCGGTAAACGACATTGTGCAGCGCGCGGAAACCGGGTCCACAATTCGGGTGTGGATATGCGGTTGCGCCAGCGGCGAAGAAGCCTACTCCATCGCCATACTGTTCCTGGAAAATATCGAGCTGTTCGGCCGGGAACTGGAACTGCGGGTTTTCGCCACGGACGTGGACGAAGAGGCTATCAGCATCGCCCGGCAGGGCATTTACCCCATGAGTGTAGTATCGGAGCTGCCCGTGTACTACATCACCAAATACTTTATGCCGATGAACGAAAACTACTTCGTCGTCCAGCCGCACCTGCGCGACTGCATTTCCTTTGCCACACAAAATGTCTGCTCCGATCCGCCGTTTTCCAGAATCGACCTGGTCAGCTGTCGCAACCTCTTGATTTATCTCCGGCGCGAGGCACAGGAACAAGCTTTTAAATCATTCTATTTCGCGCTGAAAACCCACGGATATCTCTTTCTCGGCAATTCGGAAAGTGCCGGCAGCCAGCAGACAATGTTCAAAACCCTATCGCAAAAAGGCCGTATTTACGTTAAAAACGAGAATGGACTCAGCCATTCCTTCCGCCCGCGCTCACCGAATTTTGACTACATCCGCAGCCGCCATGCCAGAAGGTTGGAATCAGGCACCCAGACCGGCACACCCAGCTCCGCCGTGAGTGCGAGGGAAGCCATCCTGAAAACTGTCGGGCCGTCGGTATTAATCGACACCGACAACCGGGTTGTGTATACGCACGGCAAGGTGAACGGCTTTATGCATATTCCCGAGGGGGAGGCCAGGCTCGATTTTATTCGCATGGTCGATCCCGAGCTGCGAACACGCCTTCGCAGCGGTATTTTCAAGGCCCGCAAAAGCGACAGCAAAATTGTTATTCACTCGCCACGCAGCTTTCTCGACCGACAATTCAAGCTGCCACCGTTGGAAATTACAATTTACCCGGTTCATGAGGACAGTCTCGAAGAAGGTGCGGTTCTTATCCGGTTTGAGGAACAGCCGGGCAATGAGGAAGTGGCGCGCGAACAAAACCTGAGCACCAACGATCAGGAAACCATGATTGAGGCGATCGAGTGCGAGTTGAAAGAAACGCGCCAGGAGCTGCAGAACACTGTCGAGGAACTGGAAACCAACACGGAAGAACTAAAATCCGCGCACGAGGAAGCCCTCTCCACCAATGAGGAACTGCAATCGGCCAACGAGGAACTTGAAGCCAGCACGGAAGAATTGCGCTCCCTCAACGAAGAGCTGACCACCGTCAATACCCAACTGAAAGAAAAAATCTTTGAACTTCAGGTAGCTCACAACGATATCGAGAATTTTTTTGAAAGCACCAATCTCGCCACGCTGTTTTTGGACAGCAATCTGCGAATAAAACGCTACACCCCTGCGGCCGAGAGACTGCTCGACCTGAGCGCGGACGATGTTGGGCGGTCGATCAACGATATCAACCGCCTGTTGATCGATGAGGAAACCTCAACGGAAGCGAAAAAGGTACTGGAAAGTTTCGAAACCATTGAAAAGGAAATCAAAACCGAAAACAACACCTGGCATCAACGGAAAATACTACCCTACCGAACGGCGGAACGACGCATTGACGGCGTGGTGGTCACCTTCAACGACATCACCGCCCTAAAGCAAACGGCAACCCAGCTGGCAACGCGGGAAAAACAGCATGCCCTGGTGGCCAAGCTCGGCATTGAGGCATTGAGCAGTGAGGATATCCATGAATTTATGAGTCAGATTGTGCGGGAAGTGGTGCATATTCTGGAGGCGGATATGTGCAAAATCGTGCAGTACAGGCCGAAGACAAATGACTTTATGCTGGTCGCTGGTACCGGCTGGAACGAGAATATCCAGGATTGCAAAACCGTCGTTCCCGCCGACCTGGATTCACAGTCGGGGTTTGCCTTGCGGGAACGCGGCGCCGTGATCGTTGAAGACCTGAGAGATGAAAAGCGGTTTAACGGTCCCAAGCTGCTTCTGGATCACGGTGTCATCAGTGGTGTCAGCTGCATTATCGAAAACAGGGGGCACCCGTGGGGAGTTATCGGCGTTCACACCAAAACCAAGCACATATATACCAGCGACGATGCCAATTTCCTCTGCTCCGTTGCCAACCTGCTTTCCATCGTGGTGCAACGGGTGAAGTCCGAGCGAAAGTTGCGGGACAGTGAGGAGCGACTCAAGCTGGCCCGCGAAGCAGCCAATATTGGAATCCATGACCACGATTTGAAGTCGAACGTGCTCAAGTGGGACGATCGCGTTTACGAAATCATGGGAGTCGACTCCGGCACACCCGTCACTTTGCAACTGCTTGAGCAGTGCATTCATCCCGAAGACCGTAAGCCGGTTACGGCCGCGATAGATAACCTGGCCAAAAACCCGAAGAATCCCGGAGTAAAGCTGGAATATCGCATCATCAATCAAAAGGACAATAATGTGCGGTGGTTGGAAGCCAGCGCCAAAACCTTCTATATCAATGGCGAAGCCGTGCGCATTGTCGGCACCGTGCAGGACGTAACCCAACGCAAGAATGTTGAGATCAGTCTGTTTGAGAGCGAACAAAAGCTCAGGATAGCGAAAAACTCCAATAAGTTTGGCGCCTACGTTCACCACATTGAGTCGGGGCAACTGGAATGGGATTTGTTGCTCAAGGAGATTTGGGGTTACGACCAGAACGACAAGCTGGATATCGAAGCATTTTACAGTGGTATTCACCCGGACGATGTCAACCGGGTACGCCACAGTGTTGAAGTATCGATGAACGCTGGGCACGAAGGCCATATCCGCAACGTCTTCCGTGTGGTAAACAGAAAAAACCGGGATCTGAAATGGGTTGAAGCGAGCGGCCAGGTTATTTTCGATAAAGACGCCCCCACGAAAATGATCGGCATGATCATTGATATTACCGACAGCAAAAAGCTGGAGGAATCGCTACAGGTTGCCGTGGAAAAACTTGCCAGGGAGAACGCCCGCAAGAACGAATTTATCGCCACTCTGGGCCATGAATTGCGGAACCCCCTCGCCGCCGTCAATAGCGGTTTGCAGATAATGCAACTGGGTACCGGTGACTCCCAATGGGCGCTGAACATGATGAGCAACAATATCAAACTAATCTGCTCACTGCTGGATGATTTGCTCGATCTCACGCGTATATCCCTGGGCCGCATTCAATTGAAAAAAACCTCCGTCGACTTAAACCAGCTGATACATGCAACACAGGAAATGTTTTTGAGCAGCGCCACGGAAAAGCAAATCAAGCTTGTTCACTCAATGGAAAAAGGTTCAAACGATGTCATTTATGTTTACGGCGACCAGACCCGCCTGGAACAGGTTTTTGGCAATATTATTTCAAACGCTTTGAAATTCACTCCGAGAGGAGGAACGGTTAACGTTACCGTGACGAGCCAGCAGGATAACGTCCAAATAGAAATCGAAGATACCGGTATAGGTATACCGCCGGATAAACTGGCGGTCGTGTTTGAACCCTTTGAACAGATTTCCCATGGTGCCGTTCATAATCCCGGCCTGGGTATCGGTTTGTCGCTGGTTCAGCGGTTTGTGGAAATGCACGGTGGAAGCGCCAGGGCTGAAAGCGCGGGCAAAGGCAAGGGCAGCCGTTTTATTGTCACGCTCCCGATTCACAAACAAAAACGACAGGAAAACAAGGCTTATCACCCGCCCACACTGAAAGAGCAGTTAAAGGTTCTTATTGTCGACGATAATGAAGATGCGGCGCGAGGCCTGGAAGCGATGCTGCACATGCAGGGATGTCACGTGGCCACCGCTTACACCGCCAAAAGCACCCTGGAAAAGCTGGATAATTTTGAACCCGAAGTATTTATTCTGGATATCGGCCTGCCGGACATGAACGGTTACGACCTGCTCCAGGAGTTAAAAAACATCTATAACCGCGAAGCGCTATATATTGCGCTGACGGGGTTTACCCAGTCCAAGTCCGATGCCCACTTACGGTCAGCGCAGTTTGATTATTATCACACGAAACCCGCGGACTTTAATGAATTGTTGCAGATTCTCGGCACGGTGGAATAGTTCGCGCGAGAGTTTATTCCGGTTCTTCAATCAAACGTCGGCGCTGCAACTGCTGGCCTACCAGCCAGCACAGAAGGGCCCATGCGGTTCCGGCCGCCCAGCCCGCCAGCACGTCCGTTGGCCAGTGCACTCCGAGATAAACGCGGCTGACTCCCACCAGCAGGGAAAAGAACGCCGCAATAACCAGTAAATACGCCCGCACACGCGCACTGAGTTCCAGGCTCGCCAATAGCGCCGCCAGGGTGAAATATACGGCCGATGCCATCATGCTGTGCCCGCTGGGAAAACTCGCTGTATAAACATACGAGCCGTGGGCAACCAGATCCGGTCGGGGACGCGCGAAAGCCATCTTCAACAGCGAACTCATTAGTATTCCACCGCCGACCGCCACCGCCACGTACAAACAGGCGTGGAATTGGCGCCGTAAAAGTAAAAAGCCCAACACGCTCAATGTCACCAACGTCAATACACCAACGCCACCCAGGGCGGTGAAATCCCGCCCCATTTCCTCCAACCAGTATGGCCCCAAAGGGTCCGACAAATCATCGGGATTACGCAGCAAGAGTAAAAACTTCTCATCGAGCGCCCGGGTTTCACCCTCCACCACTTCGTCGGCCAATTCAATAAAAGCCCATATCGCACCGGTTAACAGGGCCATTACCAGTAATGTGATTCCGGAATGTCCGCCCAGCCAGTGAAATAGATGTTCCAGACGCCCTGAATTTTCGGTTATGTATTTTGGCTTCATATAATTTCCTCCGGTTTTTTGAGTATCGGGCATCCCGAGACTATCCATAAGCAAATCTGCGAATATTGAAATATTTATAAGCTGCCTGTCATTCTTACACCCTCTTGGCTTACCGACAAACCGCTGGTCAGTCACCAATGGCTTCTCCCTCAAGTCCGCCAACCATTGTCTTTGACTTGAATGGACCGCCTTAAGCCCGGGATTGTCACCGTGGCAAACTCGTGAACCGACAAAAAGCGGCGCCTTGTCCCTCTGGTTTACCCCGGTTGCCGAAGCGCCTCCGGTAGCGGAGGTTTTACGATATCGGCTTAAGAAAGTCCATCCGGCATGGATGCTGCTTTTTTCCGTTCCCGATACGCACAATTCACTCACGCCGGTTCGCCCAATAACGACTCCAAACTGATAAACAAGCATTCGGTACAAGGGGATAAACGCATTGAAAGGTAGCGGAACAGGCAAGCGGTGGCGCTTTCTTACTCTGCAATTGCTGCTTACGGTGCCCGCGCACCTCGCCCATTCCCAACCATCGGCGCTTGAGCCGGCGAGTACCCACGCAAGGAATATTGAAACCCTGTGGTGGTGGATGTTTTATGGCGCAACCGCCATTTTTATCGCGGTAATGGCGCTCCTTGCAATGGGCCTGTGGCGCGCGCGCAAAACCGACGGAAACGCCTTGAGCGAACTGGCCAGCCGGAATCTTGTGATTACCGCGGGTGTCGCCATTCCGCTGGTTATTCTGCTGGCCCTGGTGGGTGGCAGCCTGGTGCTGGGCCGGTCGATTGCCGCCGAACCGCCGGACAACGCCCTGCATGCGCGGGTAACCGGCAAGATGTGGTGGTGGGTGATTGAATATCTGGACACGCGGGGAGAGCCGGTTTTTACCACCGCCAACGAGCTCCACGTGCCGGTGGGGCGCCCGGTGGTTTTACACCTGACCTCGGCGGATGTCATTCACAGCTTTTGGGTGCCGAACCTGCACGGCAAAACAGACCTGGTACCCGGCGTGGTGAATACCAGTTGGTTTACCGCCGACACACCCGGCGTCTTTCGCGGCCAGTGCGCGGAATTTTGCGGAGTGCAACACGCGCTGATGGCGTTTCTGGTAATTGCCCAGCCGGAGCGGGAATTCCAGCGCTGGATGGCCGATCAACAACAGCCGGCAAAGGAACCCGCCACCGAACAGGAACAACTGGGGCAAGCCACGTTTCTCTCCGCCGGTTGCGCCGCCTGTCACACCATTCGCGGAACAAATGCCGCCGGCAAACTCGGCCCGGATTTAACACACCTGGACTCACGCAAGTCCCTGGCGGCGGTTACCCGCCCGAACACACACGGCCACCTGGCGGGCTGGATTTCAGATCCGCAAAGTATCAAGCCGGGCAATTTTATGCCTCCGACGCTGTTAAGCCCGGAAGAACATCTGGCCCTGCTGGCGTACCTGGAAAGTCTCGATTAACGAAAGTCTCGATTGACGAAACTAAAACCCCGGAGACAGGATTGAAAGCTGAAGCGCGCTATGACAATTCGCCCGATGCCACGGAGGTGCTGGCGCGCACATGGTTATCGCCACCGGGTTTTTTTGGCTGGTTTACCCAGGTCAATCAGCGACAGATTGGTTTTCGCTTTATCGTCACGTCGATCATATTTTTCCTGCTGGGGGGCATATTGGCGTTGCTGATGCGCTTGCAATTGGTGAGCCCGGAAAACACCCTGATGGGCGCCGACTTTTATAACCAGTTATTCACCATGCACGGCACCACAATGATGTTTTTCTTCGCCGTGCCAGCGATGGAGGGGTTGGGCATCTATCTGGTGCCGCTGATGATCGGCACGCGCGACATGTCGTTTCCACGCCTGAACGCGTTCGGTTACTACGTGTATTTAATTGCCGGCATTGTTTTGTACACATCGCTTTTTCTCGGCATGGCGCCGGCGGTTGGCTGGTTCAGTTACGTGCCGCTGGCAAACGATGAATTTTCACCCGGCAAGGGCGTCGGTTTCTGGACCACGATGATTACTTTTATCGAAGTCTCCGCGCTGACGGCGGCGGTGGAATTGATTGTCACCATTTTTAAACAGCGGGCGCCGGGAATGTCGCTTAACCGCATGCCGCTGTTTGTCTGGGCGATTCTGGTGATGTCGTTCATGATCGTATTCGCGATGCCAACGGTAATGGTGGGCAGTGTTTTGCTCGCGCTGGATCGTACTTTCGACACGCAGTTTTTTGATGTCGGCGGTGGCGGCGATCCCCTGCTGTGGCAACACCTGTTCTGGTTTTTTGGTCATCCGGAAGTTTACATTATTCTTATTCCCGCGCTCGGTATCGTTTCCACAATCATCCAGACCTTTACCCGCCGACCGATTTTTGGTTATACCGCCATGGTTCTGGCTCTGGTCACCATCGGTTTTGTGTCCTTCGGTTTGTGGGTACACCATATGTTCACCACCGGATTGCCGCAACTGGGATTGAGTTTTTTTACCGCCGCCAGCGCAATGATCGCCATCCCCAGCGGAGTGCAGATTTTCTGTTGGATCGCGTCGCTGTGGGGCGCAAAAATTCGCTTCACCGCCGCCATGCTTTACATCCTGGGATTTTTCGCCATTTTCGTTATTGGGGGTCTCACCGGCGTCATGGTCGCTTCGATTCCATTCGATATGCAGGTTCATGACAGCTATTTCGTCGTCGCGCATTTTCACTACGTTCTGATCGGTGGCGCGGTGATGCCATTTTTCGCCGGCCTCTATTACTGGTATCCAAAGTTCACCGGGCGCATGATGTCGGAAACGCTCGGGCACTGGAGTTTTTGGCTGACCTTTATCGGGCTCAATATCACTTTTTTTCCCATGCACATTCTCGGGCTGCAAGGAATGCCTCGACGAATTTATACCTATCTGGAAGAAATGGGCTGGGGGGACTTAAACCTGCTGATAACAGTGGCCGCCTTCGTCACCGGCATCGGCTTTTGCCTGACGTTTTACAACGCCATTATCAGCCTTCGGCGCGGCGCTGTCGCCGTGGAAAATCCCTGGGGCGCTGACACACTGGAATGGGCCACGGCTTCACCGCCGGAAAATTATAACCACCGACACCTGATGGCGGTGCACGGACGACACCCGCTGTGGGACGAGCAAAAAAGCGGGCAACGACAATTGATTTCCGGGCTGCGCGCCGACCGTCGCGAAGTGCTTATTACCACCATCCTCGACGCCAAACCCCAAGCGGTGGTCATTATGCCCTCGCCCACCTTTTGGCCCTTCCTGCTTTCATTGACAGTGGGGCTGGGGTTTCTCGGTTTTATGTTTTATCCCATTTTATTTGTCGTTGGCTTTTTCCTGAGTTTTTTTATCATCGTCGGTTGGCTCTGGCCGAGACGACCGTGGCTGGACGAGTAGTGACTTATTGCAATGAATACCGATGATATAGAGAAAAAATTTGTTATCGATGTCGCGGAGCTTTCCCGCTACACACCGGGACGCGAAGCGCCAATCTGGTGGGGCGTCGTCGGCCTCATCCTGATTGAAATGAGTGTGGTTGCGGCGTTTGTGGTAAGCGCGTTTTACCTGCAAATGATCAATGAGCAATGGCCTCCACCGGGCGTGGATGTGCCGGAAGTGCTGATTCCGACATTATCGATGCTGATCATGCTATTCAGTTGCGTCACTATGTATCTTGCCGGGCGCGCCGTGAACAACAACAAAATAAAACCCTTTGTCGTTTACACCTTTGTTTCCGTGTTTTTGGCCGGCGTTACCTTGTTTATTCGCTGGCAAAAATTTCATGCCTTCGAGTTCCGCTGGGATGAACATGTCTACGGCTCCCTGGTGTGGACCATTACCGGGTTTCATTTTACCCATATCGTTTCGGCGGCTATCGGCACATTTGTGATCGGCATTGCCGGCGTGGTGGGCTTCTTCAACAACAAACGGCAAATTGGCGTTGTGGTGGATACGCTCTACTGGAATTTCGTCGCAATCGCGTGGATACCGTTTTACTTTGTTTTGTATTGGGCGCCACGCTTGTTCCAGGGTTGAATTCCAAGAGTTGAGTTAAGGATTGAAAATGTTGAATCGGCAACACGGACAAAATTCTAAATCCATCGGCGCGGGTCGGCTCTGGGCAGCCTGGTTTATCGCCATCGCCGCCTGGGGCCTTCACCTGTTTGCAAGTTATTCACTGGTGGAATGGCACTGCAGGAACCCCCAAACGCTGTCCGATATCACGACCAAAATCATGCTTCATTCATTAACTGTATTTTGTTTCCTGCTTGCACTTTCCGCGGGCGGACTCGCCTGGCGTTCGATCCGCACACTGCGGGAACGGAAAAATAGTTTGAGTAATACCTTTTTTACCCGGAGCCGGTTCATGGCTACCAGCGGAATTTTGCTTAGCCTGTTTCTGGCAGTCATTATTTTGGTTCAAGGCCTACCTAACCTGGTACTACCGCCATGTCACTGAAAAATTTTTCCTTCAGCTTTGCTATTTTACTATTCCTTTCACTCCCTGTATCGGCACACCTGGCATCATCGTTCGACCGGCACGCCGAGTTCAATCCCTGGACGATCGATCCGGTCGCGGGTTTTTTATTATTGCTCACGGCGTGGATTTACTGGCGCGGTTGCCAGCGATTTCGAACATGCGCGGCGGCGTTCCGGCAAAGGCAGTACTACTTCTGGATAGGTTGGAGTGCATTGGCAGTTGCACTTGTGTCGCCGCTGGATCCCATGGGAGAGCAACTGTTCTCGGCCCACATGGTACAACACGAGTTATTGATGCTTATCGCGGCGCCGCTGCTTGTAATCAGCCAACCGAGCAGTGCATTGCTGCGGGGCATGGCAGCGCCATTCGCGCGGGCGTTCGGAAAACTCGCCCGCAGGCAAAATATCCGACATATATGGAACTGGATTATTTCGCCGCCAGTGGCCTGGTTTATTCACGCCATCGGGCTTTGGGCCTGGCACTTACCCTCGCTTTTCAACGCCGGGTTAAACAACAGTTGGGTTCATGCGTTTCAGCACTTCAGTTTTTTATGGATCGCGCTGGTCTTCTGGTTCGCATTGTTTCGCTCGCGGCATGAATCCGCATCGGCCGGAGTATTGTATTTGTTTACTACTGCGATACACGCCAGTTTGCTCGGCGCCCTGCTGACTTTTTCTCCCGATGTATGGTACACGCCTTACATTTCGACAGCCACGCAATGGAGCTTAACCGCGCTGGAAGACCAACAACTTGGAGGACTGATTATGTGGATGCCCGCCGGTATTGTTTTTATTGCCGCCGGACTCGCGTCGCTGATGCGGGCTATGCAACACAGCGACAGCAAAATTTATCAGCCCCCCAATCCGGGAGGAAGCTAATGAACGCCTTTCGGATTATTTTACTGATGCTTTGTGTCAACGCCTCCGGCGATCCCGTGCAAGTACCCGATCATGTTAACCCTGAAAAAGGTAAAGCGCTGATAAAGCAGGTCGGCTGCGGCAGTTGTCATCAAATTCCGGCTATCGACACCGCCCAAGGGCAGGTCGGGCCACCGCTTGTTGCGATGAATCATCGGGGTTATCTCGCCGGAATACTACCCAACCATTTCAAAAACATGGTGTTGTGGATTCAGCACCCGCAACGGGTTGCACCCGAATCCGCCATGCCCGACCTGGGTCTGAGCACTGCCGAAGCGGAAGATATTGCCGCTTTTTTATATTCACAGGAATAACCCGAATGAGTTCGAAACGCGTGCTGTGCAGATGAAGTTTATTTCCCGCTTTTTGGTTGTCGCTGCAATTCTGCTTGTGCTGGGAGGTATAGGCGCATCGCTGTTTATTTATTACGGCGTTTACAATGTTTCCGCGCTGGCACAGCACACGGCACCGGTTTACCGGTTGCTGCAGTTTGCCATGGTTCGCTCCTCCAAGGTCAGGGGTAATGATATTATCGTGCCCAACCTGCGCGAACTCGACTGGAAAAATGACGGTTTGAAATTGTACGAACAGCATTGTCGTCAATGTCATGGCGCGCCCGGAATTGCGCCGGATAATTTCTCCTTGGGAATGATGCCAGGCCCGACCGCAATCGCCGCCATTGCGCGCGAGCGCAAGCCGGACCATATTTATTGGGTGGTGGAGCAGGGAATTAAAATGTCCGGCATGCCGGCCTGGCGGTATCGCCTGAGCAACCAGCAAATCTGGCAGGTTGTCGCGCTGGTAAAACAGATTCCGGAGTTAACCGTGGACGAATATCTCGCCCTGCGCGAACAGGCCGGATTTAAAAATCAAAATATATTGACCAGGAAGAGGTTAACGGAAAACGATGTAGAAGTACCCGTCCCGCTGGCGCGAATTGACAGCGACCTTGATAGTGGCGAAGGCGTGGTGAAAGACGGGCTTAACGCCCTAAGGCAATACAACTGCTCGAGCTGTCATGTGATTCCAGGTATCTCGTCCGCGCGCAATCACGTCGGTCCCCCGCTTGGCGGTATCACAAAACGGGCTTATATCGCGGGTTTACTGAAAAACACTGATGAAAACCTGATTCGCTGGATTCGCTTTCCCCATCAGGTCGATGCCGATTCGGCGATGCCGGACCTGGGGGTAAGCGAAAAACACGCGCGCCAGATGCTAGCTTACTTTTATTCCATCGATAAAGAGGAATAGTTTGCCGCCGAATTATTCAAACGGATTCCGCAGGACAATGGTTTCAACACGGTCCGGTCCCGTGGAAATAATATCCACGGGAATACCAACCAGTTCTTCAAGGCGATTGATATAGCCGCGGGCGTTTTGCGGAAGCGCATCAAGGGATTTAATTCCCACAGTGGATTCCGACCAGCCGGGCAGTGTTTCATATACCGGGTGAACGTCCTGCCAGCCTTCGGCGTCATAAGGAATTCCCACATCCGCGCCTGCGCTGTTTTGATAGCCAGTGCAGATTTTTACTTCCTTCAGGCCATCCAATACATCGAGTTTTGTCAGGCACATGCCGCTCATGCTATTGATGCGCACCGCGTGTTTTACCGCAACGGCGTCAAACCAGCCCGTACGGCGTTTGCGCCCGGTGGTCGCGCCGAATTCGTGGCCTTTTTCGCCCAAATGCTGGCCCACTTCGCAATCAAGTTCAGTCGGGAACGGGCCGGAACCAACGCGGGTGGTATAGGCTTTGGTAATGCCCAGAACGTAATCTAGGTAAAGCGGCCCGAAACCGGAACCGGTCGCCGTGCCACCGGCGGTGGTGTTGGATGAAGTCACAAAGGGATAAGTACCGTGGTCGATATCGAGCAGCGAGCCCTGCGCGCCTTCAAACAGAATATTCTCACCCCGCTCGCGCGCGGCGTGCAGGCTATCGGAAACGTCGGTAATCATTGGCTTTAACTGCTCTCCCAACCGAACAGCCTCTTCCAGCACGGTATCAAAGTCCACCGCGGCGACACTGTAATATTGGGTGAGGGCGAAATTGTGGTACTCAAGCACCTCGCGCAACTTGTTGGCAAAGCGTTCGGTATCGAGAAGATCCCCGAGGCGCAATCCCCGACGGGAAACCTTGTCTTCGTAAGCCGGACCGATACCGCGACCGGTGGTACCGATTTTGGCGTCGCCGCGTTTGATTTCACGCGCCTGATCCAATGCCACATGATAAGGCAATATCAACGGACACGAAGGCGAAAGGTGCAGGCGTTCCCGCGCAGGGACGCCCTGCGCTTCCAGTTCTTCTATTTCCTTTATCAAGGCGTCCGGCGCGAGCACAACGCCGTTGCCGATAAAGCAATTAACCCCCTCGTGCAAAATGCCGGAAGGAATAAGGTGCAGGACTGTTTTTTTTCCATCTATGACCAGTGTGTGCCCCGCGTTGTGTCCACCCTGGAAACGTGCAACGTTACGCACCTGCTCGGTGAGTAGATCGACTATCTTCCCTTTTCCCTCGTCACCCCATTGGGTGCCCAATACAACAACATTTTTACCCATTTGCTTACAATGCTCTGCTTAATGTTTTAAAAAACTATGTGGAAATTGCGCGTTTATAACGGTTTAACAAGAAATTCACCGTCGACTTCTATCAATCGGCGATCGCAATTCTGGTAGTCGAGCGGCGTCTCTTGTCCGGAAAGACCGGATATCACCCGCTCACCTTTCTCCCGCAACGTTTGTATCGCCTGCCACTGACCCGGGTTTGAACTGGCGGGCGCGAAGATGGCCATCTCGGCTTCGGTTTGCGCTTCGTTGATACGGTTGATGGCCGTCAGGTCCACCGCGAATCCGGTCGCCGGGCGCGCCCGGCCGAAGGCTTCGCCAATGTGATCATAGCGCCCGCCGTTGGCTATCGCTTCACCCAGCCCGGGCGCAAACGCGCCAAATATCAAGCCGGTGTAGTAGTGATAGCCTCGCAGCTCGCTTAAATCAAAATACAGTTGCGCATCCGGATAGCGCTCCAGCAATACGTCGGCAATGACTTCCAGTTCATCCAGGGCCACGGTCACTTCCGCCGGGGCGTCGACAAAGGTTTGCCTGGCGGTCGCGAGTATTGAGGAATCGCCGGCCAATCTTGGCAAGGCCAGAAACCAGTCGCGAATCTTTATATCCTCAACATTGTTCGCCACCCAGGCGGCAATTTCGTTACTGGCCTTGGCCTGGAGCAGATCGAAAAAAGCCAGCTCCTGCTCGCGAGAGAGTTCGGCGTACTCCGCCAGGCCGCGGTAGATCCCCGCATGACCAATATCGATATACTGCCGCGACAGGTTCGCTGCCTTGAGGGTTTCCAGCAGCAGGCTGATCACTTCAATGTCGGCATCCAGCCCCGCCTCCCCAAACAGTTCAACTCCTGCCTGGATGGGAGTGCGGGAGGCCAGCGGCGTTTTTGGTTTGGTATACATGACATGACCGGCATAGCAGAGCCGATTGACGCCGTCCCGGCGCAGACTGTGGGCGTCCATGCGGGCCGCCTGTGGCGTAATATCAGCGCGAATACCCATCATTTTGCCGGACAACTGGTCCGTCAGCTTAAAAGTGAGTAAGTCGATATCCTGGCCGGAACCGGTAAGCAGCGAATCGGTAAACTCCACCATGGGGGGAATAACGTAGTCGTACCCCCAGCTCCTGAACAGATCGACGATCCGCCGGCGCAGACTTTCCACCTTGCCGGAATCCGCGGGGAGCAGTTCTTCAATACCGTCGGGCAGCAGCCAGCGGTCTACCTTATTCATCATTCGTCATTCCAATTTCTGCCGGGTTACTTCAACAGGAGCAAAAGGCCCAGGCCGATCAGCATACTGGCCAGCCCCATGATTCTAAGCGTTCTGTCGTTGGTGACCGCGAGCATGGCAACCATGCGCCGCCACCGGACGGGGTACAGGAACGGCAGGATGCCTTCAATCACCAGCATCAGGCAGAACGCGCGCGCAAACTCTTCCCACATGTTGTTTCCACAGGCTACCCGGCCATCGTCATTCATACCGACACAAAAAAACCGGCTCGAAACGGAGCCGGTTGTGTCATTTTACCACGATATCGGCCGGGGGCGACGTTAGTTTCCTGTCTTTTCCGCCCCCTGCGGGTCCTTGAAATAACGGAAGAAGTCGCTGTCCGGGTCAACCAGGAGAATGTCTTCCCTGCCGCTGAATGTATCGACGTAGGCATTCAGGCTGCGGACAAAGGAATAGAATTCCGGGTTTTTGTTGTAAGCCTCGGCGTATATCCCCGCCGCCTGGGCATCCCCGTCACCGCGAATCTCCTGGGCCTCCCGGTAGGCTTCCGCCTGGATGATGGTGCGCTGCTTATCGGCATCCGCCTTGATGATTTCCGCCTGTTCGCGACCTTTCGAGCGGTGCTCACGCGCTTCCTTCTCCCGATCCGCCGCCATTCGGCGGTATACCGACTCGCTCACATCGGTCGGCAGATCAATACGTTTTACCCGGATGTCGACGACATGGATACCGAGATCTTCCCGTACTTCCTTATCCACTTCCGACGTGATTTCCGCCATTAATTCGTCCCGCTGGCCCGACACTACCTCGTGCACGGTCCGGACACCGAACTTGTTGCGCAGGCCGTCATTGACACGCGAGGACAGGCGCTGGTTGGCCGCTTCTTCGATACCCCCCGTGGCCCGGTAATACGCGGCGACATCTGTCACCCGCCATTTCACATAGGAGTCGACAATCAACCGCTTGTTTTCGACGGTAAAGTAGCTTTCTTCCGGCGTATCGAGTGTCAGTATACGCCCGTCGAATTTCCGCACTTTGTCGACTATGGGGTATTTGAAGTGCAAGCCGGGCGGAACATCCGTTTCAATCAACGCACCAAAGCGCAATTTAACAGCGCGATCCATTTCGCTGACGACATAGACAGAGTTACCCACGATGAGAACAGCCAGAAAGGCGATGCCTAATACCAGTATCATTCTAGTTTGCATGATTAACGGCCCTCCCTGCGTGAACTTCGGGTATCGGACTCCCGTTGCAGCCGATCAATTATCGCATCCGCTATCTCATTAACCTGGGATGAAGTGACTGCGGACGACCCTCGCCGGGTTGTTGTGGTAGCCGTGGTCATTTTATCCAGTGGTAGATAAAGCAGGTTGTTACCACCCTCAACATCCACCAGAACCTTTGAGGTATTTCCCATAACCGATTGCAGGGCGTCGAGGTAAAGGCGCTCGCGCGTTACCTCCGGTGCCTTGCTGTATTCCTCCAACAGCTTTTCAAAACGGTTCGCTTCACCGACAGCATGCGCGACCACTTCTTCGCGATAGGCATTGGCCTCTTCAATCGTCCGCTGGGCCGCGCCCCGGGCCACGGGAATAATTTCGTTTGCATAGGCCTGCGCCTCGTTAATAAAACGCTCTTCGTCTTCACGCGCCTGGATCACATCATCGAAGGCATCTCTCACCTGTTGTGGCGGTCGGCCTTCCTGGATGTTTACCGCCACAATCTGGATTCCGGTTTCGTACATGTCAAGATAATCCTGCAGGCGCTCTTTCACATCGACACCAATCTTGACCCGGCCCTCTGACAACACCTGGTCGAGCGAAGATGAGCCGACAACATGGCGCAGCGCCGAATCGGTGGCATGTTGAAGGCTTTCGATGGGGTTTTTAACGTTCAACACAAATGACGTCGCATCGGCCGCGCGGAATTGAACCTTGATAGGCAGCTCGACAATATTCTGGTCTTCGGTCAACATCAGGCCCCGAGTGGAATACTGCTGCTCGGTGGTCACTTCGACACGGTAAGTCCTGTCTATCAAATAGGGATTCCAGTGCAGGCCCTCGCCGACGGTATCGTGATATTTACCGAATCGCAAAACCACGACATTTTCCCGGGCATCAACCTGATATATCCCCATAAACGCCCACAGCGCCACCAAAATAACCGCCACTATGATCAGCAGTGTGGAGTTGAAGCCGGAACCACCGCCCTGGTCGCCACCGCCTCCCTTGCCGCCAAAGATACCCGATAACTTTTTCTGCAGGTTTTTAAATGCTTCGTCAAGATCGGGCGGACCATCGTTGCCGCGACCACCCCCCCAGGGATCTTTACCGTTACCACCCGGTTCGTTCCAGGCCATAAATATCTCCGCTACTGCTTTATTAAATTAATATCGATGATTAGATATGAAGCTTGTTGTTTAGTTTTCAATATCTTAGGAGAAAGCTTTTTTGCTCTTGAGCTGGTTGATATAGCGCGTCGCTACGCGACCCTTTGGGTTATCCTTCTGACAGGGCGCTCCAGCAGCGGGTAGCATTGTGACATAACCCGCCGGAGTATCCAATTTCCAACGGGTGTTATGGCGCGGGGCAAGGCTATACCGTCGGGCACAGGTTACACCGCCAGGCGCTGAACCTCGGCGCGCTCACCGTTACCGGACGTCAGGTCCTGCAAGGTCAGTTGTTCCGCCGCCAAAATGCGATCAAGATCGATTTTCGGCAGGCGAACCCCCAGTTCACAAATACCGTCGTCGTGAAAGTATTCATCACTGACACAGCTGTGGCGATACAGGCGTGCCCGCAGGCTTCCCATCGCGGAACTCAGGAAAAGACGCGCCTGGACAATCGCGCCCGTGACCCGTTCGGAAATGGCCTGCAACAGCAGGTCCGCTCCCTCTCCTGTCCGGGCTGAAAGCCAGACGGCGACTGGAAGGCCATGTTCGTTCCGGTCGATTCGCGCCGGCATATCGTCGAGCAGATCAATTTTATTGAAAACCAGAAGCTGTGGCAGTTGGTGGGCATCGATCTCCTCCAACACTTCATTCACCTGTTCGATATTGCGACTGCGCTCCTCGTCCGCCACATCGACAACATGCAACAACAAGTCGGCGTTTGAGGCCTCCTCCAATGTGGCTCGGAAAGCCTCTACCAGGCGATGGGGGAGATTACTGATAAACCCCACCGTATCGGCAATTACCGCCGGACCGATATCGGGCAGACCGATGCGACGCATGGTCGGGTCGAGCGTGGCGAACAGCTGGTTCTCGGCATAGACCCCGGCATTGGTCAAGGTATTGAACAGGGTGGACTTGCCCGCGTTGGTGTACCCTACCAGCGACAGGGTCGGTATTTCCGCGCGGGTGCGCGCGCGGCGCCCCTGTTCCCGTTGCCGACGCACTTTTTCCAGGCGTTTACCGATGGATTTGATGCGGGCGCGCAGCAAGCGGCGGTCTGTTTCCAACTGCGTTTCACCGGGGCCACGCAGGCCGATACCCCCTTTCTGCCTTTCCAGGTGGGTCCAGCCGCGTATCAGGCGGGTTGACATATGATTGAGCTGCGCCAGCTCCACCTGGAGTTTACCTTCGTGCGTCCGGGCGCGCTGGGCAAAAATATCGAGAATCAGCCCCGTGCGGTCGAGGACACGACATTGCAGCTCGCGCTCCAGGTTGCGTTCCTGGCTGGGAGAAAGCTCGTGATTAAAGATTACCAACTCGGCTTTGTGCGCGCGCACCAGATGCTTGAGTTCTTCAAGCTTACCTGTACCCAGGTAGAATTTCGGATTGGGCGCGGCCCTGTGGCCGGTAAGGAAGGCTACCGGATCACCACCAGCGGAAAGAACGAGTTCTTCAAACTCGCGGGGATCCTCTTTTACAGCGGGCTGTGATAATTCGAGGTGAACCAGCACCGCCAGCTCACCCGAATCAGGTCTGTCAAAAAACAAATACTACTCCATCAACTCCCATTTTCACCCTCATCAGGAGTGCCGTCGGCATTGAGCATTGGCACCCGAACGGGACGCGAGGGAACGATTGTTGAAATTGCGTGCTTGTATACCATCTGGCTCACGGTATTTTTAAGCAGTACAACGAACTGGTCAAACGACTCCACCTGTCCCTGAAGTTTAATTCCATTTACCAGATAGATGGATACGGGAATGCGCTCCTTACGCAGCACATTCAGATAAGGGTCTTGTAAGCTATGCCCTTTTGACATGGTTATTCTCCTTTTTAAGAATAAGTTTTTTAAGCACCCCACGGAGACATTAAAAGCTATGTCCGTGCCCCGAGGCAAAGCACCGGGTAAGGTGCAAGCGTATTAAACCGACTAAAACAAAACTGACCCCTAATTATATTGGTCTTTTGCCTAAAAAACTCAAGGCTTCGTTGACAATTTCTTTAGGGGTTAAATTTTCACCACTCTCATGTTGAGTATAGAGCCAATTCAGCGATGGCCAAGTCCTCAACCAGGTCAGTTGCCGCTTGGCCAACTGGCGGGTCGCCACAACGCCCCTGACACGCAGTTCGTCGCAAGAAATCACACCCGCAAGATAATCCCAAACCTGTCTGTAGCCAACCGACCGAATCGCCGGTAAGTCCGGCTGAAGATCACCACGACCATACAACCGACGCACTTCATCAATCAAGCCGGCTTCGAGCATTTTATCGAATCTGACCGTGATTCGTTGGTGAAGGATTTCCCGGTTTCGCGGGGCAATTGCAATTTGAATCCAGTGATATTGCTCCAATAATCCGGCACCACTGCGCGCGTGAAGTTCCGACATGGGCACACCTGCAACCAGAAAAACCTCCAGCGCACGGCTCAGGCGCTGGGAATGATTTGGATGTATACGCCGCGCCGATACCGGGTCCACTTTTTTAAGTTCGTTATGGATGTGCCGCCAGCCGTATTGTCTGGCATCCGCTTCAATTTTCGCACGCACCTGTTCGTTCGCCGGCGGCAGGTCCGACAGCCCCTCCAGCAGGGCTTTGAAATAAAGCATGGTGCCACCCACCAGCAGCGGTGTTTTGCCTTTGCGACAGATATCTTCCATTTCACGCCTCGCATCGAGGCAGAAATTCGCCGCCGAATAGGGTTGCGACGGATCGCGGATATCGATTAACCGATGCGGTGCTCGCGCCAGCTCTTCGACGCCCGGTTTTGCCGTACCGATATCCATGCCACGATAAACCATGGCCGAATCGACACTGATTATTTCGGCATCGAGAATTTCCGTTAATGCGATTGCCAGGTCGGTTTTACCCGATGCCGTCGGGCCCATCAAGGCAATGGCGAGGGGCCGATTCATCACTGACCACGCATGAACAGCTTGTCCAGTTCGTCCAGGCTTATCTGTGTCCATGTGGGGCGGCCGTGATTACACTGCCCGCTACGCTCGGTGGCCTCCATATCGCGGAGCAGGGAATTCATTTCTGGAATTGTCAGTTTGCGATTGGCGCGAACGGAACCGTGGCAGGCCATGGTGGAGAGCAACTCGTTGATGTTGTGCTCGATACGGTTACTAGCTCCGTATTCAATCAGGTCGGAGAGCACATCCCTCACCAGCAGGCCTACGTCGGCACGGTGTAGCACCACCGGCACCTGTCGAATCAGCAGTGATTCGGGGCCGGCCCGCTCAATCTCCAGTCCGAGCCGCTTGAATAATTCCACGTTTTGCTCCGCCTGGTCCGCCTCCTTTTCACTAACGGCAATGGACTGCGGAACGAGCAAGGGCTGAGCCTGGATAATGCTTTCGACAAACTGGCACTTCATTTTTTCATATGTCAGTCGTTCGTGCGCCGCATGCATATCCACAATCACCATTCCCTTCGAATTTTCCGCCAGGATATAAATGCCCTTTAACTGGGCAATGGCATAACCGAGAGGCGGGATATCCGTTTGCGCGGCCATATCTTCCATCTCGGAAAAAGTCAGGGCCCCATTGGCGGGAAAAGGGTTAACGGGCAGAGGCGTTTCGGAAATGTGATCCACCGGCCCGGTCAGCGCCGCATAGGAGCTGATTTGTTCCCCAACACTGAGCCCACCACCGGCATACGTCGGAGCGCTGGAATAACGGTTCGCAAGGTTAAAGACTGACTGTACCGGTTGCGGCGACTGACCTTGTTCCCGCTCAACATTAAAATTCCTGTCACTGTTTTCCATGGCCGGGGAATGACCCGGCCTGACATCGGCAAGCGCGCGGTGCAGACTGCGGAATAAAAAGTCGTGCACCAGCCGTCCATCACGAAACCGGACTTCATGCTTGGTCGGGTGAACGTTCACATCGACATTGGCCGGGTCCAACTCCAGGTACAGCGCAAACGCCGGGTGGCGGCCGTGGTACAGCACATCCTGGTAAGCCTGCCGCACGGCGTGCGTCACCAGTTTGTCCTTGATCGATCTTCCATTCACATAAAAATGTTGCAGGTCCGCTTGGCTGCGCGAAAAAGCCGGCAGCGCCACCCAGCCCCACAAACGCAAGCCGGTTCGCTCCATGTCCAGGTACAGCGCATTTTCAATAAACGCCGGCCCGCAAATCTGAGCCACCCGGCGTTCCTGCTCCGCCCGGGTGCTTGCCGGCCGCCAGCTGTGAACCACCTTGCCATTGTTTTTCAGGGAAAACCCGATTTCGAAGCGTGACAGCGCCAGGCGTTTTAATACGTCTTCGATGCGCGTGTACTCGGTTTTTTCGGTGCGCAAAAACTTGCGCCGGGCGGGAGTATTAAAAAATAAATCCCGCACTTCCACCGTGGTGCCGGTCGGATGCGCCGCCGGTTTGAGAACGGGTTCCATTTCCCGCCCTTCCACCTGTACCGACCAGGCGCTGTCGGACTCTCCCCTGTCACCGGCCAACTCTTGGCGGCTGGTCAAGGTGAGGCGTGCAACGGAGCTGATACTGGCGAGCGCTTCGCCACGAAACCCAAGCGTGGCAACCGCTTCCAGATCCTCAAGTGCGTGAATTTTACTGGTGGCGTGTCGGCTTAGCGCGAGCGCAAGATCGTCCTTTGCAATGCCGCCGCCGTTGTCGCGCACCAGCATTAATTTGGTTCCGCCGCCCTCCACCTCCACTTCCAGGCGACTTGCGCCGGCGTCGAGGCTGTTTTCTATCAGTTCCTTGATCACGGAAGCGGGGCGTTCAACCACTTCCCCGGCGGCAATCTGGTTGGCAAGCCGGGGGCTGAGCAGTTCTATTTTCGACATGAGTTAACTTGCGGGAATTGTAAGCTTCTGTCCGACTTTAATCGTGGTAGAGCTTAACCCGTTCACTTCTTTTAGTTGATTGACCGACACTTTGTACCGCTGGGCAATACCCGAAAGAGTATCGCCGCGCGCTATGATGTGTTCGAGAATATTGCCTGGCTCCACACCGTTTAGTTTTTGCCACGCGAGATAAGAACCCACAGGTGGAACAGTATTAAAGTGTTCTTCTATGCCGGCAAAAATCGCCGCCGCCAGTTGTCTTCGATGTGCTGTGCTGCTTAATTTGCGCGCTTCCTCCGGGTTGGAAATAAACCCCGTTTCCACCAGGATGGAAGGCACATCGGGCGCTTTTAGCACCATAAAACCCGCTTGTTCCACCTGGTGCTTGTGAAGTTTTGTCACTTCGCCGATTTTCTTTAGCACGCTGTCACCCACTTCGAGACTTTTCGCCATATTGGCGGTCATCGACAGGTCCACCAGCACACCGGCGAGAAGATCGTCCTTGTCTTCCAGGCTGACGCCGCCGACACCGCCAATCAGGTCCGCCTCGTTTTCCTTGGCGGCGAGAAAGCGGGCGGTTTCACTGGTTGCCCCCCGGCGGGACAATGCAAATACCGATGCGCCGCTTGCTTTCGGACTTTTAAACGCATCCGCATGAATTGAAACAAATAAATCCGCCCGTTCCTGACGGGCTTTATCCCGCCTTGCCTTGTGCGGAATATAATAGTCACCTGTACGCACCATCACCGCTTTATACCCGCGTTTGGCGTTGATCATGGTTTCAAGTTCTTTCCCAATCGCCAACACCACATCTTTTTCATACACCCGCCGCGGGCCGATCGCGCCCGGGTCCTCACCACCATGGCCGGCGTCGATGGCAATAATGATGTCGCGTTTCGCACTGGCGTTCTCGGCGAAACGCTCAACCGTTTTTACGGTTTCCTTCGCGGAATCGTAGAGGTCAATAACAAGGCGATCACTTTTATCACCGTGTTTGGCGAGAACGAAGCTTCGTGGTTTTACCTCGCTGTTGAGGTCGAGTACCACACGCAGGTTGGCCCCTTCACGCTTGCCGTGACGCAGGTTGTCAATGGGGGTATTGCCAAATTGCACTTCGTCCAGAGAGGCGTCGAAAGAGGAATTGGTGATGTCGATGACTATGCGGTCGGGTTGTTTGAGGGTAAAAAGTTTATGGTCCACCGGACCGCTGAGGTCGAAAACCAGGCGGGTATTGTCAGGCGCGCGCCAAAGTCGTACCCCTTCGACTTTTGCCGCATGCGCGGATTGCCAAAACAGCGTACCGGCGAAAATCGTTGCGGCAAGTACTTTTGCAACAAGTACTTTCGCGACAAGGACCCTTGCAACAAGTACCTTTACAAGCAGTGCAATGCGAAAAAGTTTCACTCGCCCACCCCTTTATTCTGCATTATCAAGCTTTGCCAGAACGGCTTCCCCCCGGGCCGAATTGCCGGTAATCGTCAATCGGCGGCCTTTACCTTCAGGCGTTACTTTAACGATTAAATCGGCGGCAGGCAAAAAACCGTCACCCTTCGCCGGCCACTCCACCATGCAAATGCTCTCTGACTGAAAGTAGTCCCGAATGCCCATGAATTCCAGCTCTTCGGGACATCCCAGACGGTACAGGTCAAAATGATAGACGGTGCCGTCACCCAGGAAATAAGGTTCCACCAGCGTATAGGTGGGGCTCTTAACAGGGCCTGAATAGTGGAACGCCCGCATGATTCCCCGGCAAAAGGTCGTTTTTCCCGCGCCGAGAGTACCTTCGAGATAGATAATGATGCCCCCACGGAGCCGTTCTCCCAGTCGCTGGCCTACATTCACCGTTTCAGTCTCATCGGCCAGATAGCAGGACCATTGGTTAGTCATAATCGGTTGGTCACCAGATCAGTTGATCAGCTTTCGAATATAGGGAATCAAGTCCGTGGGCAGGAGGCCTCTCTGTCCCGTGTCAGCGGCCGCCAGGTCCGCCGCGTCACCGTGCAGGCAGACACCCAGGCTGGCCGCGGATTCCGGCGCCAGCCCCTGTGCAAGCAGGGCGCCGATGATACCGCTCAAGATATCCCCCATGCCCCCGACAGCCATTCCGGGGTTGCCGACAGCAGCCAGCCAGGTGCGACTGGCGGAAGCGATGATTGTTCCCGCGCCTTTCAATACAACAACACCGCCGTATTTTTTCTGGATTTCCTTCGCCGATTCGAATCGGTCCCGCTGAATATCGGTCACTGTCACCCCCAGCAACCGGGCCGCCTCGCCGGGGTGAGGCGTCAACACCCAGTTATCACGCCGGGCGTTCGGCAGCACGCGACCTTCGGCCAGAAGGTTGAGCGCGTCGGCATCCATCACCATTGGTAAACCTGATTTGGCGGACTGCTGAAGCATCTGTTCGGACCAGTAATCCCGCCCCAGCCCGGGGCCGAGCACGATCACTGTGGGGCGTTCCAGCACCGGGATCAGCTCCTGGCCGGAAGAGACGCCGATGGCCATAATTTCCGGGCAACGGGCCAGGATGGCGGGCACGTGAACCGGTTGGGTTGCAACGCCGGTAAGGCCCGCACCGGTTCTCGCCGCCACCTCGCCCGCCATTGCCGCCGCGCCGCCCATGCCGGCGCTGCCCCCGACAATCAGGACATAACCGAACTTGCCCTTGTGGGCATCGGCTTCCCGCTCCGGCAGTTCGGACTTCAGGTCGGCGGTGGTTGCCCGAACCACATCGGCTTCGACCTGATTAAGCAGTTCATCGGGAACCGCCAGGTCATCGAAATAAAGGGCACCGGTCATGGCCGGCCCGCGTCCGGTCAGCAATCCTCGCTTGACGCCGATAAAGGTAATTGTCGCATCCGCCTTGATGGCCGTGCCGCAAACACGGCCGCTGTCCCCGCACAAGCCACTGGGCAGATCAATCGCCAACACCGGGCAGGGTGTTTTATTGACTTCATCGATAGCCGCCGCATAATCCGCCCGCACCTCGCCGGTGACACCGATGCCCAGCATCGCATCCACGATAACAGTTTCGTTGCTCACACAGGCGGATAATTTTTCGGCACCGTAGGATTCGGGCACGATGCCTTCCTGCGTGGCATATTGGCAGGCGATGGCAGCATCGCCTTTCAATTTTTCCGGATCGCCCAGCGTTAAAACCTTGACCGGAATTTGTTTTTGCGCCGCCAATGCCGCCAGCACGTACCCGTCACCCGCGTTATTGCCACCGCCGCAAAGTACAACAACCTGGCGGGTGTCAGGCCACTTTTTGATTAACAAATTAAACGCCGCCCGTCCGGCCCGCTTCATCAATACGATACCGGGAATATTGCCATCGGTAATTGCGATACGATCCAGGGATTCTACCTGGTCACATGTAAATAATGTTTTTGGGAGGTCTGACATCAGCATAGATAGCAATTACCGGAATAAAATTGCGCAAATTATACGTGACTTGCGCATCCGTCCAAAGCCAAAATAGGCAATGAGCGAAGAAGCCTCTTTTACGACACTTGCAAATGAAATCAAAATATGGGCACGCGAACTGGGTTTTCAGCAGTGCGGTATTGCCCCTGCCGATTTAACAGACGAAAAAGAGCGCCTGGACGAGTGGTTGGCAAAAGGTTACCAGGGAGAAATGCACTGGCTGGTCGAACACCGGGATTTAAAGGTGCGGCCGGAGTTATTGCAGGAGGGAGCAATAAGATCAATATCCGTGCGGATGGATTACCTGCCGCCCGATACGGAGCCAATTAAGATTCTCAAGGCGCCGGAAAAGGCGTATGTCTCCCGTTACGCCCTTGGTCGCGACTATCATAAGCTGATACGCAAACGACTGGCGACTCTGGCAAAAAAAATCGAAGCGTGGTGCGAACAAAACAAGCCGGAACTGACGCTGTCTCAACGTCCTTTCGTCGACAGTGCGCCAGTGATGGAGCGTCCGCTTGCCCGGCAGGCCGGCCTGGGCTGGGTGGGAAAACATACGCTGCTGATTAACGAAAAAGCGGGTAGCTGGTTTTTCCTCGGCGAGATATACACCAACCTGCCACTACCGTTCGAAACGGAAAAGCCGGCGGACCGCTGCGGAAGTTGCGAAGCCTGCCTGAAAGTATGCCCCACCGATGCCTTTCCCAAGCCTTATCAATTGGATGCGCGGCGGTGCATTTCCTATTTAACCATTGAATACAACGGCGTGATTCCGGAGGAGTTTCGCGAACCCATAGGCAATAGGGTGTTCGGCTGCGATGACTGCCAGGCCATTTGCCCCTGGAATAAATACGCAAAACCGACCTGTGAAAAGGACTTTCATCCACGCCATGCACTCGACTCAAGCGATTTGCTCGATTTGTTCGAATGGGATGAGGAAACGTTTTTAAAGAATACCGCCGGCTCCCCTATTCGCCGGGTTGGCTATGAAAACTGGCAACGCAACCTGGCAATCGGCCTGGGAAACGCGCCCAGCGATGAAAAAATCATTGCAGCCCTGGAAAAACGACTGGCAACCGCATCGCCGGTTTTGGCTGAACATATTGAGTGGGCAATCCAACAACAGAAAAGACCGGATCGAAAGAGAAAAAGGAAGGTAAAAAAGCCGGCGAGCTAAGAAAGTGCTACCGGGAAAACCTCCCTCACCCGTTCCGACCATAGGAAAAACAAGCCATCACAGTCGCAACCAACACATAAACGGCAATTCCGGCACTTATTTCCGTCAGCGATGCACCGGCATCAATCAACTCACCAAACAGCGTCGGCGACAAAGCCGTGGACCAGACACCGAATGTCGACACCAGGGAACGAATTGAACCCAGCCTTTTAATTCCATACATTTCCGCCCACAGACTTCCCCCGATTGGCCCCATGAATCCGATAGAGATGCCGAACAGCAACAGGCTTAACCAGGCCACCCAGTCTCCTTCCAGATAGCCCAGCACAATCAGGCCAAGCATTGTCGGAAGCGCCTGGAAGGCAAAGAGTTTTTTCGCGGAATAACGGTCCACCAAAACCCCCATAATCATCGAACTCAACCAATGGATGATGCCGTAGAAAACAAAACAGGTGGCAAACCATTGCGCCGACCAGGATTTTTGCGCGAGCACGAAATCCTGGTGGATAAATATTCCAGTTACTACAAATGGCCCGGTCAGCAACACCGGCAGGGCCAACCAGAAACGGTAATCCCGCACCAGTTGTTCTCTGCCCGCCTCAACTTTTTTCTGAACCTCATGGGACGTATCACTCTCGATCGTTAATTCTTCCACATCGAATCGAATACCATTTCTTTCCGCTTTTTTTAACAGACTCCACGCCATTGGCAAATAAACCAACGGCAGGGTAACGGCGAGTATCCACCAACTGTTCTGCCACCCCACGCTACCGATCATTACAACCGCCAGCAGTGGCAAAATAATTTCCCCCACGGGCACACCAGACGCCGCAACGCTGACCGCCTTGCCACGATTTGCGCTAAAACTTCTGGCCATGGTCACCACGGCAATATGGGGAAACATGCCCTGGCCGCACAAGCGCACCAGAAAGAAACCAGCAAACAAAAGGAGATAATGGGATGCAGATGCCATCAGCGCACAGGCGGCAAACAAGCCGATCACCACATACAAGGTAAATTTTTTCAATGGCGTTTTATCGATCCAGTGGCCGATCAACATAATCATCGACCCGCTGAAGAGAGTGGCAAGGGAATAGATCCTGCCGTATTGGGACGCGGTAAGATCGAGGCTGGATTTTATACTTTCACCATAGGCACCGATAAAAAAGGACTGCCCGAAATTCCCCCAAAAGAAGGAGAGCAGGCCAAAAGCCAGCAACGGCCAGCCTTGTCGAACAAAATGAACGTACTGATACACAAGATATCCAATGAGAAGATTTTAGCGGTTGGTTCCGCCGGAACCGGGGAAGGCTACACCAGGGAAATAAAACGCTCGCGATAGTATTTGAGCTCTTCGATGGATTCGCAAATATCATCCAGGGCCAGGTGCGTTCCCTTTTTAACCAGTCCATCCTTAATACCGGGTTTCCAACGGACCACCAGTTCCTTCAAGGTGCTCACATCCAGGTTGCGATAGTGGAAGTAGCGTTCAAGCGCCGGCATGTAACGTGCCAAAAAACGACGGTCCTGACAGATAGAGTTACCGCACATGGGTGATTTTCCCGGTGGAACCCACTGCTGCAAAAAAGTGATGGTCTGGCGTTCCGCCTCAGTGGTGGAGATTCCGCTTGTCCGCACCCGTTCCACCAGGCCGGACTTTCCATGTTGGCGGGTGTTCCATTCATCCATTGCATCCAGGATGGCGTCCGGCTGGTGGATGGCCAACACCGGCCCCCGGGCAAGCTCATTAAGGTTGGAATCGGTAACGATAGTGGCAATTTCGATAATGACATCCCTTTCCGGCACCAGGCCGGTCATTTCGAGATCAATCCAGATAAGGTTGTTTTCGCTGATCGGCATGGCAAATTCCACTACAATGGACAGAATTTGGAAATTCTATCAGTTAAGCAGCCTTTTGGAGAACCCGATGAAAAATTCAGGACGACGTTAGTGTCCCGACGAAAACTGACAAACCAGCAGCGGCGGCGAATTCAGCAGCAGCAACAGAAACACCATGATAATGTTGTGGACTCCGCCACTCGCAACTTTGATGAACACGAACTCGGGCCTGAACTTAACGGCCTGGTGGTCAGTCATTTTGGCGTCCAGGTCGAGGTTGAACCAACAGGCCACCCCGGCGAAACCACCCGCTGTTATCTGCGCGCCAACCTGCCACCCATTGCCACGGGTGATCGTGTCGTCTGGCGGCCGGCAGGCGACACCGGCGTGGTGGTGTCCGTCGAACCACGCGATAACGCGCTGATGCGTCCGGACAGTTACGGCAAACTCAGAATCGTTGCCGCCAATATCGACCAACTCGTGATTACCATCGCCCCCGAACCGCAACCACACAATAACCTGATTGACCGTTATCTTGCCGTTGCCGAAAACCTGGGAATTACCCCGATTGTCCTGCTAAACAAGCTGGATATTCTGGATTCGGAAAAACACGCTTTTATCGATCGGATAGAAACCGCGTATCGATTGCTGTCTTATCCGGTGCTGGAGGTATCCGCCCATACAGGGGAGGGACTGAGTGATTTGAGTCGCCATTTAAAGGACAAAACCAGCATTTTTGTGGGCCAGTCCGGCGTGGGCAAATCATCCATTATAAAAACCCTGCTGGCTGAGAAGGATTTGAATATAAAGATCGGCCAACTTTCCAATCAGGTCCAGAAAGGCCGGCACACTACCACTTTTTCACAACTTTATCATTTTGCTGAAGGCGGAAACTGTATAGACTCTCCGGGAATTCGCGAGTTTGGCCTGTGGCATATGAGCAGGGACGAGGTCATCTCGGGTTTTGTGGAGCTCCGCGAAGTTGCCGGCAAGTGCCGGTTTCGCGATTGTTCCCACGAAAAAGAGCCCGGCTGCGCCGTGCGAAAAGCGCTGGAAAGCGGTGGAATCACGCAAGAGCGTTTTGAAAGTTATCAGAGAATAATCGGCGCGCTCGATGATGTAACCATGAAGAAGCAGTAACGATAACGATGTATTTGGAGCCCTGCCTGTGTCGGAAAGCATTCCCCTATTAATCGAACCGGAAAACCTGGCGCAATACCTCAGTCTCGAACGTGTTTGCGTGGTGGATCTGTGCTCGGAGCAGTCCTACATGTCCGGCCATATTCCCGGCGCAGTGCATTTGCCGGCACAGGTGCTGGTGTCCGGCCACCCACCCACGCCGGGCAAATTACCCAGCGAGGCCCAGCTTCAACGTATTTTTGATTACCTGGGGCTGAAACCGGAAACCCATTTTATTGCTTATGACGATGAGGGCGGCGGCTGGGCGGGCCGGTTTATCTGGACACTCGATGTCATCGGGCACAAAAACTATTCCTACCTGAACGGCGGAATTCTGGCCTGGCGCGGCGAGGGGCTGAGCGTGGAGACCCACGAAAATGTGCCCGAACCAAACCACACAAAAATTGCCATTCACAAGGAACCGATTGCCGGGATTCCCGAAATACTCGCCAGCCTGGAAAAAGACAACTGCGTAATATGGGATGCCCGTAGCCCCGAGGAGTACCGGGGCGAGAAGGTACTGGCCGCACGTGGCGGACACATACCCGACGCCATCAACTGTGAATGGACCAGCCTGATGGACCCGGATCGGCATTACCGTATCCGGGAGGATGCGGAAGACCGGTTAGCCCTGCTCGGCATACGACGGGGCCAGGAGATTATTACCCACTGCCAGACTCATCACCGCTCCGGATTTACTTATATGGTTGGGAAAATCCTCGGTTTTACCATCAAGGGTTACGACGGCTCGTGGTCGGAATGGGGAAACCGGCCGGACACACCGGTTGAGGTGTCGTCGCTTTGATGGATCAACTGTTTGTCGCCCTGCAAAAACTGATTCCCCAACACACTCTCACCCGCCTGACGGGCATTTTGGCGGGAACGCGTGTCAATTGGATAAAGTCACTGTTCATCAGGCAATTTATCCTGCGTTACGGCGTGGATCTTTCCGAAGCCAAAATTGAGAATCCGGACAATTTTGCCACTTTCAATGACTTTTTCTGCCGCGAACTGAAATCCGGCATACGCCCGATAGCCGAGGGCGATGACGCCATTGCCAGCCCGGCCGACGGCGTGATCAGCCAGATCGGTGATATCAACACCGACCGGATTCTACAGGCAAAAAACCACGACTATTCCGTTGCCGAACTTGTCGGGGGCGACGCCGCCCTGGCATCGCGTTTCGAAAATGGAAAATTTGCCACCGTTTACCTTTCGCCGCGGGATTACCACCGCGTGCACATGCCTTTTGATGGACAACTACAAACCATGCTGTACGTGCCGGGGGATTTGTTTTCCGTCAACCGGGTCACCACGGACCACCTCCCCGGCCTGTTTGCCCGTAACGAACGTATTATTTGTGTTTTCGATTCGCCGAACGGACCGTTCGCGGTTGTGCTGATTGGCGCGATGATCGTGGGGTCGATTGATACCGTATGGGATGGACAGATTACGCCGATCAAAAAGCAGGTCCGCCGGTTCGACTACACGACGCACCGCGAAATCAACCTGAAAAAAGGCGAGGAAATGGGTCGCTTTAAACTGGGCTCAACGGTGGTACTGCTATTCCCTTCGGGCAAGGCAAACTGGAACAACAATATTGCCGCAGGTGCGAGTGTCCGGATGGGACAGTGGATAGGCCGTACTTTGTAATACGCCAAGATTCGGTTCGCCGCGGGCAAGCCGCTGGCTTAATATTTCAGGTATGTCACGAGATTATCAGCGAATAGCCACACTCATTAATTACCTGGTGGAACATCCGGCGGAAAACCCGTCCCTGGAAACACTGGCGGAACTGGTTCACCTGAGCCCTTTTCATTTGCAGAAGCTGTTCACCCGCTGGGCAGGTGTTACGCCAAAACAGTTTATCCAGGCGGTAAAACTGGAAAACGCCAAATCATTACTGCTGGATCACCACAATATTCTCGAAACCACGAATACCCTCGGACTAACCAGTTCCAGCCGGCTTTACGATTGCTTTGTCACCATTGATGCGGTGACGCCGGGCGAGTTTAAATCAAAGGGGCAGGACCTGGTCTTTCAATATGGAACGTCTGAATCCCTCTTCGGTAATATTTTTGTTGCGTGGACGTCGCGCGGTATTCACTCGCTGCAGTTTATAGATGCCAGCAGCGCTAAAATTGACACGCCAGTCAATCAATTAAAAACGAATTGGCCGCTGGCGAAATTTGAAGCTAACCCGTCAAAAGCCAATGAAATCATTGCTTCAGTGTTTACGCCCGGAGAATTTAAAACCGGCAAAAAAACCGTTTCACTTTGGGTTAAGGGTACGAATTTTCAGGTAAATGTCTGGCGCGCCTTGTTAGCCATTCCGGAAGGAAAACTGACCTCTTATGGTGAATTGGCAAAATTCCTGGGTAAACCAAAATCCGCCCAGGCGGTTGGACAAGCGGTGGGCGCCAATCCCGTCGCGCTGCTTATTCCCTGCCACCGGGTTATTCAACAGGCCGGTGGTGTCAGCGGCTATCGCTGGGGAGTGACCCGTAAACTTTCTATTTTAAGCGCGGAGTTATGTAGTGCGGGAGGGGTATCAGGTAGATACTAATCCGTATGCTGTCGGATTACTTGACTGTAAGCCAATGCGACGCAATTCTGCCAGGTTTGGTTGGGCAATATTCAAAATAAATCCGAACGATTTAATTTGAACTTCAAGTAAAAAGTCTGGAAAGCTTGTTGCGCTTGAAGATGGACAACAGACCGCCACCCTGTTTGCGCATCAGGTAATCATCGCGAACACCGGCGACGTCGATATCGTAAGCGCCGGGCTCGAGATCCTGCACAATATCAACTCGTTCTATTTCACTCGGATGACATTTGCCCGCATCGAGTTTCGCCTGCTTTTCCTTGTCGTCCGCCGCCAGGTCCAGCAGTACCGGTTTGTACATTCGCTGCTTATAGGCATCCACCACCACCATCACTTTCGGCTTCAGGCGGCGATCAAAATTCTGTTCAACCACAACCCCCACTTCGCCTGTGGATAGTTCAACCAGCGTTCCCGTCGGGTAGAGACCGATTGCCCGAATAAATTCCACCACCAACTCTTCCTGGAATTCAACCTCACGCAGTTCATACAACTTCGCCACCGCTTTGGATGGGGACAGTGGTTGGGTTGCTCCGCGCAAATTGACTGTTTCGTCATAGAAGGTGACGATACCCGCTATTTTCCCCAGCAATGGAATTTTGTCGCCGCGCAGATGCTGTGGAAAGCCACTGCCGTTAACCCGCTCGCAGTGGGTTTTTACTACCGAGGTGACCCGGGGTTTAACATCCGGCAGTTGCCTGAGAATTTCCACGCCGTAATCAACGAACTTCTCGTAAGCCGCCTGTTCGGTTTCGTTACGATCTTTTTTTTCCAGTAGATGTTTGGGCAGGCGGGTTTTGCCGATGTCTTTGAGCAGCACACCCATTGCCAGGATGTCGAGGTCCGACTTGGGCAAGCCGATATGACGGCCAAACAGAATGGCCCATACCGCCGATCGCACTGCATGGCTGTATGTATACTCATCTTTTTCCTTTACCCGGCTCAACCAGGTAAAGGCGTCGGGGCTGCGGATAACGCTGTCCACCATATGGCTGGCGGCACGCTTGGTCTCCTGGATCGGAATATTGTGGTGATTTCGATCCACCTGTTCCATTACCGCCCCAACCGCACGATAAACCTGGAGGTGCAGATCGCGGGCACGGCTGATTTCCTTCTCCAGCGGCTGCACTTCCTTATACACATCGCGGCGGATTTTAAGCGGCGCCACGTCGGCGATGGGTGTACGCTTGGCCGTGCGCTCGAGCTTGCGGGTAGTGGCGCCAAGATTATTTAACTTGCGCAACTTCGTTTTAACAGGCGATGCCCCCTTGGCCACATCAATATAAACGAAATTGCAGTGAACTTTCAGTTGCTTGATTTCATCCAGGTCGCGGATGTAGAAGCCCTGTAATGGGAAAGGAGTCTGCGTCCACGGTCTGTCCAGGCCCGACACAAACATGCCAACGGTCAATTCGTTGACATTCATTTTGACTTGCTTGATTCCCAACGGTCTTCCTCGAGATCTGGTCAGCTTATTTTTGGATTGCAATACAATATCACGAACGAATATTGTCGGCATTAACAGCTTGTTTGATTATAAACTAGGCAGACAGCGGCACGGAATACGTTGCGATGTAAGGGGCAATTCAAATGACGACTGGATCACATTAGTGGATATGTTAAAAAAATAATTAACAAACCACTGAAGAACTTTTCAACCGGTTGTTAGCGTCAGCGGTTTTTATAACTTATTAGCGCTCTTATTTATGATACGGTGGGGACAGCTCGTGAACCGCATCGAAAAACACGGCGGCACGATCCGGGTCAACTTCTGGGGTAATTCCGTGACCAAGGTTAAACACATGGCCCGTTCCCTTGCCATAACTCGCCAATATTCGGCCAACTTCCCGCCGGATGCGATCCGGGCCGGCGTAAAGGACCGCCGGATCCATGTTACCCTGCAAGGCCACTTTACTACCCACGCGTGCTCTCGCGGTTCCTATATCGGTGGTCCAGTCCAGCCCCAGACAATCCGCCCCGGCCTCCGCCATTGCCTCCAGCCACTGTCCACCACCTTTGGTAAACAGGATAATCGGCACTTTTCTGCCTTCGTTTTGGCAAATGAGGCCGTCGATGATTTTTACCATCGGCGCCAGCGAAAAAGTGCGATAGGCATCATGCGATAGCGCACCCCCCCAGGAGTCAAAGATCTGCACCACCTGGGCACCCGCGCGAATCTGGGCGTTGAGATAATCGATTACCGAGTCGGCAAGCTTGTCGAGTAACAGGTGCGCGAGCTCGGGTTGATCGTAGAGCAGGGTTTTAGCCCGGCGAAAATCCTTACTGGAGCCACCTTCTATCATATAAGTGGCGAGTGTCCAGGGGCTGCCGGAAAAGCCGATCAGCGGAACGCGTCCGGCCAGTTCGCGACGAATGGTTTTAACCGCGTCGATAACGTAGCCCAAATCCGCTTCCGCGTTAACGACAGGCAATGCTTCGATATCCTTCGCCGTGCGCACGGCTTTTCTAAAGCGGGGCCCCTCGCCCGGTTCGAAGTAAAGCCCCAGACCCATGGCATCCGGGATGGTGAGGATATCGGAAAACAGAATGGCGGCGTCGAGCGGATAGCGCTCCAGCGGCTGGAGCGTGACTTCACAGGCAAGTTCGGGATTGGAACATAATCCCATAAAATCGCCGGCTTTTTCCCGCGTGGCCCGGTATTCGGGCAGATAGCGGCCCGCCTGTCGCATCATCCAGACGGGAGTGACATCCACCGGCTCGCGAGCAAGGGCCCGCAAAAAGCGGTCGTTTTTCAGTTCTGCCATGATTGCGTTTTCCGCTAGTGTAGAGTCCTGTATAAAACAGTTATTAAGCAAGCCGCTAAACGGTCAGCTGCAAGGCGCACTTGCGAAGGAATATCGGCCATCTTTCGAGCAAGTGCAACACCGCAGATGGCCGTTTAGCGTCTTGCCCTTCGGGTGGTCCTCGAAATTTGCCGCAGTGGTGTTGGATTTCTCGGAAAGGCCGTCTAAATTCCGTGCAACAAATTTGGGGACCACTTAATAGCTGTTTTATACAGGACTCTACACTAGTTGCGGGTTGGAAGATTTATATTTCCAGGTAATCCAGAATGCCTTCCGCCGCCTGGCGGCCTTCCCATATTGCCGTTACCACCAGGTCCGATCCGCGCACCATATCGCCACCGGCAAAGATTTTTGGATTGCTGGTCTGGAATTTGAATTTCTGCACTTCCGGAGCGACTACACCACCCCAATCGTTGATTTCAACATTATGCTCCTCAAACCACGGCGCCGGGCTGGGCCGGAAACCAAAAGCAATCAACACGATATCCGCCGGCAGAATGGCCTCGCTGCCGGGAACCGGCTGTGGGCGACGGCGCCCATTCTCATCCGGCTCACCCAGCTCAGTGGTAACAACTTTCACCCCCTCGACCCGCTGCTCTCCCACGATAGCGATCGGCTGCCGGTTAAAGAGGAATTTCACCCCTTCCTCACGCGCGTTTTTCACCTCGCGACGCGAACCTGGCATGTTTTCCTCATCACGGCGGTAGGCACAGGTGACGCTTTTGGCACCCTGCCGGATGGCGGTGCGGTTACAGTCCATGGCGGTATCACCGCCGCCAAGAACAACCACCCTTTTGCCCTGCACACTGATAAAGTCGGCCGGATCCTTTTCAAACCCGAGATTGCGGTTAACGTTGGCAATCAGGTAAGGCAGCGCATCGTAAACCCCGGGCAGATCTTCCCCAACAAACCCGCCCTTCATATAGGTGTAGGTTCCCATGCCCATAAATACCGCGTCGAATTCCTTAAGGATTTCCTGCATGGAAATATCCTTGCCCACTTCCGTATTGAGCCGGAATTCAATTCCCATTTCGGTGAATACTTCGCGGCGCCGCTTCATGACATTTTTTTCCAGCTTGAATTCGGGAATACCAAACGTCAGCAAGCCACCAATTTCAGGATGCCGGTCGAACACGACAGGCTTGACGCCGTTGCGCACCAGAATGTCCGCGCAGCCGATGCCCGCCGGTCCCGCGCCGATCACCGCAACCTTTTTGTCGGTCCAGGTAACACCGGACATATCCGGTTTCCAGCCCATGGCGAAAGCGGTGTCGGTAATATATTTTTCCGCGTTGCCAATGGTTACCGCGCCGAAGCCGTCGTTAAGCGTGCAGGCTCCCTCGCACAGTCGGTCCTGCGGGCACACCCGGCCGCAGACTTCCGGCAACGAGTTGGTCTGGTGGCACAGGTTTGCGGCTTCAATAATGTTGCCCTCGGAAACCAGTTTCAGCCAGTTGGGGATGTAGTTGTGCACCGGGCACTTCCATTCACAATAGGGGTTTCCGCACTCCAGGCAACGATGCGACTGGTTTTTTACCTGGTCCTCGCTGAACGCTTCATATATTTCGACAAATTCCCGTTTGCGGGTATGCAGGTTCTTTTTGTCCGGATCCTGCCGACCGACATCGAGAAATTGGAAATTGTTTTTTAAACGTTCAGCCATACTTGTTTTGCCTTAACTGTTTAACGAGGACACGCCTTGCCTGCGGTAAACTACTCTCCGCGCTGCTTTACGCTATTGAGCAGGGTATCCAGATTCGCCGCCTTGGGTTTGACCAGCCAGAATTTGCCAATATAGTCATGGAAATTCGCCAGTATGGTTCGTCCCCACTCGCTGGCCGTTTCGTCCACAAATTCCTTGATGATTTCACGCAAGTGATTTCGGTGAGCTTCCAAGGCCTCGGTGTCCACACGGGTAATTTCAATCAGCTCTCGGTTGATCCGATCGAAGAAGGTTCGATCCTGGTCGAGAACGTAGGCAAAGCCGCCTGTCATCCCCGCGCCGAAATTGACTCCGGTTTTGCCCAACACAGTCACCACACCACCGGTCATATATTCACAGCAGTGATCGCCCGCGCCCTCCACTACCACGTGAGCGCCGGAGTTGCGCACGCCGCAACGTTCGCCGGCACGACCGGAGGCAAACAACTTTCCTCCGGTTGCACCGTAGAGGCAGGTATTACCGATAATGCTGGTATCCTGGCTGGCGTAGGCGGAATTTCGTGGTGGCCGGATTACCAGTTTGCCACCGGCCATGCCTTTACCGACATAATCATTGGCGTCACCTTCGAGATACATTTCCAGACCGCCGGCATTCCACACACCAAAACTCTGGCCGGCCACGCCCGTCAATTTCAGCCTGATTGGCTTGTCGGTCATGCCCTGGTTGCCGTAGCGCTTGGCAATTTCACCGCTGATGCGCGCGCCGATGGAGCGGTCACAGTTGGTGACGGTAAATTCAAACTCGCCGCCAGACTTCGCTTCGATAGCCGGTAACACGGTCTTCACCATCTCTTCCGCCAATAAGCCGCGGTCGAATGGCGGGTTCCTGTCCATCTGGCAGAATTGCGGTTTGGTTCTGAGCAATTCATCGGTATGGATAATCGGGCTCAGATCGAGTTTTCTCTGTTTGGGCGTGACACCTTCGCGCGGCTCAAACAAGTCAACCCGGCCAATCAGCTCATCCAAACTGCGAACCCCCAGTTTCGCCATCCATTCGCGGGTTTCCTCGGCCACGAATTTAAAGAAATTCATCGCCATTTCGACAGTGCCGATGTAGTGATCCTTTCTCAGCTTGTCCTGCTGGGTCGCCACACCCGTGGCGCAGTTGTTAAGGTGGCAGATACGCAGGTACTTGCAGCCAAGCGCAACCATCGGCGCGGTACCAAAGCCGAAGCTCTCCGCACCCAGGATAGCCGCCTTGACCACATCAAGGCCGGTCTTGAGTCCGCCATCGGTTTGCACGCGAACCTTGCCGCGCAGATCGTTCGCCTGCAACGTCTGGTGAGTTTCCGCCAGCCCCAGTTCCCAGGGTGATCCGGCGTAATGTATCGAGGTCAGCGGGCTGGCGGCGGTACCGCCGTCGTAACCGGAAATGGTAATTAAATCCGCATAAGCTTTGGCCACTCCGGCGGCAATGGTGCCGACCCCGGGGCGGGAAACCAGTTTGACTGACACCAGCGCATCGGGGTTGATCTGCTTGAGATCGAAAATCAGCTGCGCGAGGTCCTCAATGGAATAAATATCGTGGTGCGGCGGCGGCGAAATCAATGTAACACCCGGAACAGAGTAACGCAGGCGGGCAATCAAGCCGTTAACCTTACCGCCCGGCAACTGTCCGCCTTCGCCGGGCTTGGCGCCTTGGGCAATCTTGATCTGCAAGACTTCCGCGTTTACCAGGTAATGCGGTGTGACGCCGAAACGGCCGGAGGCGACCTGTTTGATCTTGGATGTTTTGAGCGTGCCGAAACGGGCGGGATCTTCGCCGCCCTCACCACTGTTGGACCGACCGCCGAGAGTGTTCATTGCCTGGGCAAGTGCTTCGTGGGCTTCGGGGCTCAGCGCACCGAGAGACATTGCCGCTGAATCAAAGCGACGAACAATGTTTTCAATGGGTTCCACTTCTTCCAGTGGCACCGGCTTGACATTCTTATGGAAGCCCAACAGGTCGCGCAACGTGGCAATGGGGCGATCATTGACCAGCGCCGCATAGTCACGCCAGACACTATACTGGCCGGTTTGAACCGCTTTCTGGAGCGTTTGCACCACTTCCGGATTAAACGCGTGATACTCCTGGCCGTGCATGTATTTAAGCACGCCACCGGGCGCGATGGGTTTGCGCTTCTTCCACGCATCCCTGGCCACGGCTTTCTGGTCGGCCTCGAGGTCGGAAAAGTCCGCGCCCTGGATGCGACTGAGAGTGTTGGCAAAACAGGTTTCAATAACTTCCTCGGCCAAACCCACTGCTTCAAACAGCTGTGCACCGCGGTAAGATGCCACCGTGGAGATACCCATTTTCGACATGATCTTGAGCATGCCTTTGTCGATGCCCTTCAGGTAATTTTTGTAGGCATCGCTGTAGTCGAGTAGAAGTTCCCCCGAATCAATAAGGTCATTCAGGATGTAATAGCTCAGATACGGAAACACCGCAGTGGCGCCATAGCCGATAAGCGCAGCAATATGGTGTGGATCACGGGCTGTACCTGTTTCCACGATAATGTTGGCGTCACAACGCAGGCCCTCTTTGGTCAGGCATTGGTGTACTGCGCCGGTGGCCAGCAGGGCGTGGATGGGGATGCAATTCTCACGAAGCTCCAGATCGCTGAGCACCACCAGCGTTTTACCACCTTTCACCGCAGCGATGACATCCTCCAACAGCAACTGAAGAGAATTTTTCAGCGTCAGTTTCGAGGGGTCGTAATTGAGGTCGAATTTCTGCGCTTCAAAGCCTGGCCGATTGAGATCCATCAACGAGCGGAATTTCACCGGCGACAGTACCGGGCTCGCCAGTATCACACGACCGGCATGTGCCTCCGTTTCATCGAATACGGAAAGTTCACGCCCGATGCAGGTTTCCAGTGACATGACGATAGCTTCACGCAGCGGGTCAATCGGTGGATTGGTCACCTGCGCGAATTGCTGGCGGAAGTAGTCGTACAGCGGGCGCAGTCTCTGCGACAGAACCGCCATTGGCGTATCGTCACCCATCGAGCCCACAGCCTCTTGCGCACCTTCGGCCAAAGGACGCATCACCTGGTCGCGCTCCTCGAACGTGGCCTGAAACATTTTCATGGCCACCTTGACTTCATCCACCGACAGCGCGTGTTCCGCCCCATCACGCGCCAGGGACGACTCGATGCGCAGGGCGTTCTCGTTCAGCCACTTCTGGTACGGCTTGCCCTGTTTGAGCATGTTGTCGATGTCGCTCGTATGGGAGAGTGTTCCGGCTTGGGTATCAATGGACAGTATCTGCCCCGGTCCCAGGCGCCCCTTGGCCACAACATCTTCCGGCGAATAGCGGTAGACACCGATTTCCGAGGCCACGGTGATGAAATCGTCCTTGGTTATCACCCAGCGGGACGGGCGCAGCCCGTTTCGATCCAGGGTACACACGGCATAACGGCCATCGGTCAATACAAGTCCCGCGGGACCATCCCATGGCTCAATGTGCATGGAGTTGTATTCATAAAAAGCCTTCAATGCATCATCCATTTGCTCGACATTCTGCCAGGCTGGCGGCACCAGCATACGAATAGCGCGGTGGAGCTCCATTCCGCCCACCAATAGTAGTTCCAACATATTGTCGAGACTGGATGAGTCCGAGCCGGTGCGATTTACCAGCGGAACGATTTCTTCCACATTGGGTAGCAGTTCAGTGCGAAATTTTTTGGTTCTCGCCACGGACCAGTTGCGGTTACCGGTAATGGTGTTAATTTCGCCATTGTGGGCCAGCATGCGAAACGGCTGGGCCAGGGGCCAGCGCGGCAGGGTATTGGTGGAAAACCGCTGGTGAAACACGCAGATGGCCGTTTCCAGCCGCTCGTCCGCCAGGTCGGGATAAAATGCCGGCAGATCGACAGGCATCATCAGGCCCTTGTAGGAAAGAACCCGGCTGCTCAGGCTGGCGATGTAGAAAGCTTCATCCGTGGCCAGACGAATTTCGATTTTCCTTCGGGCGATGAAAAGTTTTGCGCTGAACTGTTGATCGTCCAGGTCGCCTGCATTGACAAACAAGTGACAAATCGATGGGAGCGTCTCAAGAGCGATAGGCCCGAGACAAGCGGAGTTGGTGGGAACTTCGCGCCAGGCGATTTGATCAAGCCCCTGATTGGCCAGTTCCTCGGCAACGACCTGTTTCGCCGCCTCGGCTTTTTTACTGTCAGTGCTGAGCATCAGGGAACCGACCCCATAGTGCTCGTTCAGCGCAAAGCCAATTTCCTGCGCAATTGCCCGCAGAAAACTATCAGGCTTTTGTATCAACAGCCCGCAGCCATCCCCGGTTTTACCGTCAGCGGCAATACCGCCCCGATGAGTCATGCATGTCAGGGATTCAATACCCGTCTGCAACAATCTATGGCTGGGAATGCCCTTTAAATGAGCAATCAACCCGAAACCACAGTTGTCTTTGAATTCATCTAAACGGTAGAGACCCGTACTCATAGGCAGTCACTTACAATACGTTATAGGAAAAACTTCCTGATCTACTTGCAAGGCAAGAAGCAGACCCAACAAGCTCCACAGGCAAAAACCGGTATCCCGCAGACTAAAAAGCCCCTTTTTTGAGGGGCCTACGTGCAAATGGGCGCAGAATGTTAACTGCGAAACAGGTGAATGGCAATAGCTGCATACCTTTACACGAAGGCGATTGACAATTAAAAACCGCTAATTTCGACTATTTGCTTCGATCTGCCGCGATATCCTCATGAATATTCCGCAGTTGACGAGGCCAGGGACCGCCTTTTTTTTGCTCGGCCGGCAGGTGCATGATGGCGGTGGTTGCCGCGTCCCGGCTGGGATAAATGCCTGCGGTAACAATAAACCAAGCCTTCCCTCCACGCTGTCCCCGGTAAAGAAAGAGCGAATCCCTGTTTGGTTGACTGCCGATAAAACGCTCCAGCGCATCCTTTTTACTTGCCGCCATAATTTGCAGCGTGTAACTGGTCGGGCTTTGATCCAGAAGAAATTTTTCGTCGGCGGTATACGAACTTTTTTGCAGCTCGACATTCGGCACGACCTCAACCGAAACCGGTGGCGGAGAAAGAGCTGTGGTTGGGACTGCTTTTTGTACCGGACGAGCGGGTTCCTCTACGATTTCGGAATTCCGTTTTTCATCGTCTGTATTTCCGGATACTACGGCTACGATCTTCTCAGCAGCCTTTTCTATTTCACTCTCCGGTTTTGTTTTACTGTCGGATTCGACCGGCTCAGGATTCGCCACATCCGTTTTAATTGACTCTTTTTCTTCTGGCACACTGGATTGGAAGTTTGCCTGCTGAAGTCGGCTATCGGGTTCAGGCTGAACCTCCGGGCTCGACACCGACGGATCAGCACCAAGCGCCACTTCAGAAACTATTCGCTCGGGCTCTTCTGTATCCGTATCCCGCAACAACAGCGCCCACACAAGAACTATGGCCAACACCGATAACGCTACCGCATGCCCCAAAGGCATGCTTTTCAGCAAAGACTTCGGCTCGGTAGCGGAGCCTGATTGCGCTGTCTCCCACATCAGCCGCAGGGAGTAACCTGGCGCGCCACGAGAACGAGACCATATGGACTGGATCGTTTCGGCAGACAGTTTGCCTCCGGCTTTTTTGCGGCTCTCAAGGTGCTTTTTCAGGAAATCCGACAACTCCGACGGGGACATTAACGGCACGTCGAAATCGTACACTGATATATCGAGCAACTCCAAATCATCGATGCGGGAAACCAGATCCGGCTGGGCAAAGAGTACCAAATGCAACCCGTGGCCAGCGGCTTCGGCTCCCTGCAACAGGCTGACTACAGCTCCGAGCGACTGGTCATCCAGGTTATGGGTATTATCCAAAACCAGCACACCCAGTTTTTGGTCATTTATCAAGGCCTGGTTAAAACGGCGAAGTTCCGCAAGTAATTCTCCTTCGGTTGTCTTTACCTCACTCGCGCCTCCTTCGACTCCAAAACCATATTGATGGAGGGTCTGAACGAGAACATCCAAGAACTGCGCGCCGGCTTTTACCTCCACCAAAGCAAGATGCGGGACATCCGCAAGCTGTGAAATAAGCTCTCTTGCCAAAGAGGTTTTGCCGCTGCGACCGGAACCCTGTACGACGGGAATACCGTCGCCAAACCGAATCAGATGCAACAGTTGCTGAAGCAGGCCCTGACGGGCGGGAGTGGAAAAATAATCCGAGTATATTTCTTCGGATTCTTCGGGGAGCCCGGAATCTTCGGCGATCCCGGTTTGACCATGTTCATCGTTGGTCATAAATGATCGCTCAGTAAATAAAAATGGTTCTATTTGCTTATCCTTTTGTTCAAACGGGTGTCCCTTACCTTATACCGCGCTGAGTTAATGTCAGGTACAGGGCCTCCTGATCGAAATCACCGGTCACCACCGCTGCGCCGCAATCTTTTAAAAGGATAAACCGCAGCCCCTTGTTAAGCACTTTTTTATCCACGGACATATGTTCCATAAAAGACTCGGCCGTCATGGATTGCGGCGGCGCAACCGGCAGGCCCGCCCTTTTTACCAGAGCGGTTGCTCTTTCGCACCAGTCGGCGGTAAGCCAGCCGAGTCTGACCGACATTTCGCAGGCCATTACCATACCCGCTCCCACGGCTTCGCCATGAAGCCAACTGCCGTAACCCTGGCTCGCTTCAATAGCGTGTCCAAAAGTATGACCGAAATTCAGGAGTGCTCGCACACCCGATTCCTTTTCGTCCTGAGCCACAATTTCCGCCTTGATCCGGCACGAACGCTCTATCGCGTAGGCAAGCGCATCGTCATCCTTTTTTAACAGGGAATCCATATTGTTCTCGAGCCAGCAAAAAAACTCCTGGTCCGCAATAAGTCCATATTTAATTACCTCGGCCAAACCGGCGGAAAGTTCGCGATCGGGCAGGCTCTGCAACACCGTCGTGTCAATAATCACACACGCCGGCTGATGAAATGCGCCTATCATATTCTTTCCGAGAGGGTGATTAACCCCGGTTTTCCCCCCCACGCTGGAATCCACCTGCGCCAGCAGCGTTGTGGGTACCTGAATAAAGGCGACTCCGCGCTGATAACATGCGGCAGCAAACCCGGTCATATCGCCGATAACACCACCGCCAAGCGCTACCAATGTGGTGGTTCTGTTGTGTTTACGAGTCAGCAACTGATCGAAGATAAGATTAACAGTGGCAAGATCCTTATGCGCCTCACCGTCGGGTAAAATCGCCACATCAACCTGTTCCACCCCCGTCAGCAATGCCCCCAGCTTTTTACCATACAAGTTGTTTATAAGATCATTCGTAACAATCATCGCCTGCCTGCCATGGACATAGTCCTTTACCTGGTTCCCTTCTTCCAACAGACCTCGTCCGATAAAAATGGGATAACTTCGATCACCAAGATCTACGTTTAGTATGCGCATAAAAACAGCTGTTCAAGTTAGATTAGAGGCGGATATCAGGGATCAGCCCGTCAAAAGGCGTCATTCTATCAGGCTGCCGGCAAATCGTCTGCTGGCATTGATCGCTTGGTAAACAAGCTTGGCTACATATGGAGGGCGGGGTTGGGGCGCAAAATTAAATAAAGTCAACAATCTCCTGCACCACATTTTTCGGGCTGCGTCCACCGGTCTCCACCACATGCGTCGCGACGACCCGGTACAATGGATCGCGCTCATTAATCAGCGAAGTTATTTTTGCCCTGGGATCATCAACCTGCAGCAGTGGTCTTTTCTTGTCTTTATAGGTTCTTTCCACAAGCTGATCGATGCCGGCGGTTAGGTATATCACTTTGCCCGAGGAGGAAAGCACCCGCCTGTTTTCCTCCCGGATAACTATTCCCCCACCGGTTGCTATCACTGCCTTTGAATAATCCATCAGCTCTTTTAGCACCGCAGTTTCCCGGTCGCGAAAACCCGCCTCCCCCTCCACGTCAAAAATCCACGGAATATCGGCACCCGTGCGTTCTTCTATAACAGAGTCGGTATCGAAAAAATCGAATTGAAGGCGAGTGGCAAGCAGTCTGCCGATGGTTGATTTGCCGGCCCCCATAGGGCCGACAAGAGTGATAGTTTCTCTCACTGGCTATTGAGCAAGGTTGGACGCCATAATTCGCGGAGTGATGAAAACAAGAAGCTCTTTCTTATCTTCGGAACGAACATCGTTCCTGAATAATCGACCAATGATCGGAATATCTCCAAGTAACGGCACTTTTCTTTCTCCAGTAACCACTTCAGTTTGATATATACCGCCTAGCACTATGGTCTCGCCATCAGCTACAAGCACCTGGGTCTCCAACTGAGTAATATCCAGGATGGGAATTCCGCTCGCCTGGTCTATTGAACTGATGGAATCCTGATTAATAACCAGATCCATAATAATGCGATTATCCGGAGTAATCTGTGGCGTTACATCCAGCTTTAGCACAGCTTCCTTAAATGTAGTTGTCGTTCCACCACTGGCGGACTCCTCTTGATAAGGTATTTCAGTACCTGACTCGATTGTAGCCTGCTGCTTATCCCCGGTTATAACTTTGGGTTGGGAAACAATTTCGGCGAAACCCATTTCTTCCAGAGCGGATAACTCCAATCCCAATAAAAAATTGGGGTCCAAAACATTAAATGTCAACGCACCAGCGGGATCGTTCACACCCAAATTAACTGCTGTGGTGTCATTGAGAACAAATTCGTCCACAGTACCACTGAATAAACCTTGAACTGGCCCTTCTTCACTAAATGCTCCTTCCAACCTCCCTGTGGTACCATACGAACGATCCTCTTCAAACCTTGCTCCCGCTGCATTAATACGGACTCCCAATTCCCTGTTAAAATTGGAGTCCGCGATAACAATTCTCGCCTCAATCATCACTTGCTGAACAGGAATATCTATCCGATCAATTAAGGTTTTAAATTCATTTATCTTTTCCTCGGTATCAGTCAGTATGATTGAATTGGTTCTTTCATCTACTATCGCCTGACCTCGCTCCGACAAAATGCTCCCAGTGGCATTACGTTCATTATTTCCAGCACCACCACCTTCACCACGGCCTGAATCCATAAACAGATTAAAAAGTTCACGGGCATTCGCATACCGTATACGAATGTATTCAGTCCTTAGCGGCGCCAACTCCATAAGTTGCTTTTGGGTTTCAATTTCCTGACGCTCCCTCTCTGCTATTTCCGCCGCCGGAGCAACCATCAGAACATTACCCACCTGACGCTTATCAAGCCCCTTTGTTTTCAGAACGATGTCCAAAGCCTGATCCCAAGGTACATTCTCCAGCCGCAAAGTAATACTGCCCGTCACCGTATCACTGGCAACCAGGTTCAAATCAGTAAAATCGGCAATTAACTGTAAAATATTTCTTACTTGTATGTCCTGAAAATTGAGTGACATTTTTTCACCCACATAGGCAAACTTGCGAGCCTCTTCTTCCAGTTCTTGGCGAGTTAGCGGTTTAACACTAACTACATACTGATTATCCGCCTGATAGGCAAGATAGTCATAGCTACCGCTCGCAGCGACAGAAATAGTCGCGCCATCTCCTTCTTTTCGAGCGGTTAAAGTTGAAACGGGGGTGGCAAAATCCAGAACATCAAGCTTCCGACGTAACGCTTCAGGCAGTTCAGTGTTAAGAAACCGGACCTCTATACCACCCGAGACTTCTTCAACATCGACATTAACGCCCGGATCAGTGAGAGAAAGTATCACTTTACCCTCTCCTGCTTCTCCTCTACGGAAATCTATACCACTAATAGCTGCTGAATCTGTTTTCGGCACAAACTCAGACTGACCAAAATCGGAACCCGATTCGGATGCCGTCGGTGTAGATCGGGCAACACTGGAGCCCGATGCCGATTCGGAACCGATTTCAACAATATAATCATTCCCTTCTATGCGGGAAGTGTAAGGCACTGGGTTTTCAAGATTAATAATCAAGCGCGTACGACCACCGGCTGCAAGCACCACCGCACTTGACACTTCTCCAACAGCCATTGAGTATTTCTTTTCCGGAAGGCCGTTCTGTACACCTACGAAATCAAGGACAATTCGGGCAGGTTGTTCAATTGCGTAGCCATCCGGATCCGGAGGAACGGAATCAAAGGATAACCGTATTTCAGCACGTTCACCAGGCAACTCCGCGAATCTAATATCCTGCATGGTCTCCGCATTCACAAAAGCAGTGAACGCGACGAACGTAGTGATTAATAGCAATTTTATTTTATGTGTGAACATGCTTATTCCTTCTCAGATAAAGCGAGAACTCGAGGTCTTTCCACCCAGCCATCCAGGCCATCAGATACGATTTCTAACAATTCGATTTGAGTTTCGGATGTTGAAACTATTTTTCCATGGTTTTTTCCAAGATAGTTCCCCTCGCGCACAGGGTGCACGATGCCGGATGATTCACTGATAAGAGCCCAAAGTGTGCCGCCCTTCTCCAGCGTTCCAACCATACGCAGAGAACCCAGATCAAATCCTTCCAGATACTCCTTTTCCCTATTGAAGTCAGGTTTAATATCCGCGCCGGTTCTACCAACTATTCGTGCAGCAACATCCACTGGACGATCAAATGGGCTTCTCATGGCCGCCGCACTATATATAAAGGATTCATACGGGCGAAAAGTGGGTAATGGCTCAATAGTCCCGGCTGGCCTGCGCTTGACTTCATTGATATAACCGTGCAAATCACCGTTTTCTCCGCCAAAGTCGCAGCCTGACAAAGCAATAACGCTTATGACCACCAATATAATTCTCATCGTCATAGCTAGTCTTCCTGAGACTTATATCTGTATGTTTTTGCCAAAATCTCCATTGTTAACCTGCCCATATCCTTATCTTTTTCCGTTATCGAAAAATCGTGCAGAGTAACGATTCGAGGCATGCCAGCAATGCCACTGACAAAAGCGCCGAATTCGTGGTAACCTCCAGCAACAATCACTTTAATCGGCAACTCTACGTAATATTCCGTTGCTCGCTCCGCCTCCGGTACGATACTATCGATTTCCAAACGGCTTTCCTCGCCTTTTTCACTAATGTCATCCAAAAGCTCAGGAACCTCAGTGTCGGTTGGCAATTGTTTGATTAATGCACCAAACGACTCCTCCATTTCCTGCATCTGTTTTCGATAACTGTCCAGATTGGCGGCCTCGAAAGCCTTTTCTTCGAAAGACTTGCGCAATGTAATCTCCTGTTGCTTTTCCCGTTCCAGGGTAAAATTTCTTTCTTTAACAAAGAAATAGTATCCCCCTACGATAATCAAAGCACAGGCAAGAACACCTACAAAAATACGCGCGGGCGCAGGCCAGACACCAATACGGTCCCAATCGATGTCGTTCACATCAAAATTGCGTAGCTGCTCCAGATATTCATTTATGTCAGCCATTGCTGTTCTCCTCGCTGGGAAGCACCATATTGATTTGCAAAGAGAATGTATCTGCCTCAGAGCCAACTTTGGGATCGGATTTGACGGCTTTCAGATTCGCATCGGCAAAAAATTCTGACGCATCCAGCCGGCGCATAAAATCGGACACGCGATTGTTTGACTCACTCACGCCTTCAATCTCGAGTATATTTCCAGTTCGTTTAAGCGAGGTAATATAGATTCCATCCGGAACAGCACGGGCAAATTCATCAAAGTAGCGAACAATGACAGGGCGGGTACCCTGAAGGTCCTGGATTACCTTCATCCGATCCAGCAGTTCCTGTCGACGCTTTTTGAGGTCCTGAATTTCCTTGACCTGCTCCTCAAGCTTGGAAATTTCATTTTTTAACGTGTTATTTCGGCCCTGCTGGGATTCAATTGCCCCATCCACAGCCTTGATCCAGACAAAAGCAATAAGCGCAGCCAGGATACAAACGCCCACGAGTTGAGTAACAAATTCTTTCTTTTTCTCCTGGCGATATTCTTCCCGCCAGGGGAGGAGGTTAATGCGAGCCATATTATTCGAAGCTCCTTAATGCCAAACCTGTCGCTATCATGAGAGAAGGAGCATCATTAGCCAGTGCGGCCGCGTTGACACGGGACGACACCGACATATTCGCAAAGGGATTAGCCACTGTGGCGGATGTACCGAGCTTTTCCTCAATCAACCCGGCGAGGCCATCCAGGGATGCAACACCGCCAGCCAGAATAATATGATCCACATCATTGTATTGGCTCGATGAGAAGAAGAATTGCAACGAACGCGTCACCTGTTGAACCACAGCATCCTTGAAGGGCTCGAGCACCTCGGGCTCATAGTCGTCAGGTAAACCGCCCTGCTTTTTCGCCAGCCCGGCTTCATCCGCGGACAGGCCATAACGGCGCTGGATTTCCTCGGTAAGTTGCTTGCCGCCAAATAATTGTTCGCGGGTATAAACCGTCTTGCCGTCGACCAGCACACTGAGCGTGGTCATTGTGGCACCGATATCAAGTACGGCCACCACCTGCTCTTCCTGGTCTTCAAGCTGCTCCTGGATAAGCGAGAATGCCCGCTCCATGGTATAGGCCTCGACATCAACCACCCTGGCATTAAGACCCGCCAACTCCAACATGCTGGCACGCATATCAACGTTCTCCCGGCGGCAGGCAGCCAACAGCACTTCAACCTGATCGGGATTCTTGGTGGAAGGCCCCTGGATATCGAAGTCGATAGCGACCTCCTCCAGCGGGTAGGGAATATACTGGTCGGCTTCAAGCGAAATCTGCGTTTCCATTGCATCTTCCGTCATATCCGCCGGCATTTCTATTAACTTGGTAATTACCGAGGATCCTGCAACCGCTACCGCCGCGTCTTTCAGCTTGGTACGCGATGATTGCACAACCGATTTGATCACTTGCGCAACAGTTTCAACGTCGTTGATATTCTTCTCAACAACGGCGTTTGCGGGAAGTGGTCTTACAGCGTAATTTTCCACCCGGTAACTGTCTCCATGCCGACTGAGCTCTAACAGCTTTACTGTTGTCGAACTCACATCAAGGCCGAGCATGGGTTTCACTTTATTATCAAATAATCCGAAAACGCCCATTTTTCTATCTATATCCGCGACTTAGCTTATGTTTATGTTATAGCACTTTAACTGGAACCTGCAACAACACTTCGCTTAGGTAAAGTGTGAAAAAGGTCTTATAATGGCAATCCGCCGTAATCAGGCCCCCTAAGAACCGTTTACTACTATCCTGAAATAATGAAATTAAATCGATCTTTTTTGACTGTTTTTGCCTGGCTTTTCGTGTCGGGTATTGGCTTCACCCTCGTTGTTCTCGCCGGCATGTACCTCTTTCTCAGCCCACAGCTGCCGTCGGTTGAGACGCTTAAGGACGTCCGGCTGCAAACCCCTTTGCGCATCTATTCGGCCGACGGCGTACTCATCGGCGAGTTCGGTGAAAAACGGCGAACTCCGATCCGTTATGACGACATCCCAAAGCAGTACATTGATGCCCTGCTCGCCGCCGAAGATGACCAGTTCTACTCACACAACGGTGTTTCCATTAAGGGGATAATGAGAGCCGTATCACATTTAATCATTCACGGCCGGAAAGGACCGGGCGGAAGCACCATCACCCAACAGGTCGCCAGAAATTTCTTTTTGTCGCGAAAAAAGACTTTCGCCAGAAAATTCAATGAAATACTACTGGCACTACGAATTGAGCGGGAACTCAGTAAAGAAGAGATACTGGAACTCTACGTCAACGTAATTTTCCTCGGTAAACGCGCCTACGGAATTGAGGCCGCAGCCGAGGTTTACTACGGCAAACCCCTTGCTGACTTAAGTCTAGCTCAACTCGCAATGATTGCAGGGTTGCCACAGGGACCTTCAACACAAAATCCGATCAATAATCCGGAAAGAGCCATCGAAAGACGGAACTGGATTCTCGGTCGCATGTTTGAGCTGGAAATGATCGACCGCAAAACTCACGACCTGGCCGTTCAGGAGCCGGTGACCGCCAAATATCACGGCAGCAATGTTGACGGCAGTGCGGCTTATGTCGCCGAGATGGCACGAGATGAAGCCATAGACAGGTTTGGCCTGGATGCCTACACCGATGGCTATAGCGTTTACACCACTATTGACAGCCGACTGCAGGCGAGTGCCCAGAAGGCCATTGTCAACGGCCTGTTGACCTATGATGAAAGACACGGCTATCGAGGGCCTGAACAGCAGCTCGATATCAAGGACGCACCCGTAACCACCGGCGATGACCCGGACGGTTCGGCCCTCACGGTAGACAAGGCAGAATCAGAGGATGCGGCAGCAGTCGCCTCCATTGCGCGAGATTATACCAATTGGGTCGAAACTCTGGGCGCCATCTCCGTCTATGGCGAGTTATACCCGGCAGCGGTTATTGAAGTTCAAGGCCAGCAATTTACTGCTTTGATGGCGGACGGAAGTGAAATTACGGTCGGTTGGGAAAACGGCCTTTCCTCCTCCCGGCGCTATCTTAACGAAAATGCGCGCGGCCCGGCGCCTAAAATCGCTGCCGACGTCGTATCAATCGGCGATGTAGTTCGTTTGAAAAAAGACCGGGAGGGGCTATGGCATCTTTCCCAGGTTCCTGATGCACAGGCGGCGCTGATTTCCCTCAATCCGGATAACGGCGCAATTCTGTCCCTGGTGGGCGGGTTCGACTTTGGCCAAAGTAATTTTAACCGCGTCACCCAGGCACGGCGTCAACCGGGCTCCAACTTCAAGCCCTTTTTGTACACCGCGGCACTTGAACATGGCATGACGCCTGCCACCATAATCAATGACGCGCCCATCGTGTTTGAGGATGAACAGCTGGAAAGTACCTGGCGGCCGGAAAATGACGGCGGCAAGTTCGAGGGACCCACGCGCTTGCGCAAAGCGCTCTACCGGTCACGCAACCTGGTTTCCATTCGCATACTACGCCAGATTGGAATTAACGAGGCCATCGAAGGCATGGGACGTTTTGGGTTCAACGAGGATACCCTGCCGCGCAACCTGTCGCTGGCCCTGGGAAGCCAGGGCGTCTCCCCTCTCGATATCGCTACAGGGTATGCGGTTTTCGCCAATGGCGGTTATCAGGTAAAACCCTTCCTCATTAGCCAAATACGCGATATTGACGGAAACGTGGCTTTCGAGGCACAACCCTATACCGTTTGCAGCGACTGTGATGACGATACCAAAGCGGAGGAGTCTACCGATGCTGCCACTGACGCGGAAGTGTATCCAACACAAGTTGCAGCCTCATTGCCACAGAGTGAATTAGCACTTACTTTCGCCGAACCGCCGTATGCCCCCTATGATTTTACGGACGATCCATTCGAAATTGATTTCGCCATAAAAAGCCGGCTCGGCATTCTGACGCCCAGTGATTACCCGCGCGCGCCTAAAGTACTCGACGACAGGGTCGCCTTCCTTATCGATTCCATACTCCAGGATGTAATCAAGAAGGGTACCGGCACCCGCGCCCGGGAACTCAATCGCAGTGACCTGGCCGGCAAAACCGGAACCACCAACGGCCCCACGGATGCCTGGTTTTCCGGTTATAACGGGAATGTAGTAACCACCACCTGGGTAGGTTTCGACCAGATGTCCAACCTCGGGCATCGCGAATATGGAGGGTCGGCAGCGCTGCCCATCTGGATTGACTTCATGCGCGTCGCACTGGAGGGCAAACCGGAAACCCACAGAAAGCAGCCGCCGGGAATTGTCACTGTACGAATCGATCCGGAAACCGGCGCGAGGGCCAGGGTCGGCGATCCCGATGCTATCTTTGAATTCTTCAGAAGCGAAAACGTGCCGGAATTGAGCGAAAAGAACTCACCCGTCAACTCGCCCTATGAAAGTGAGGAGATTATTACGGAAGAACTGTTTTGACGAGGAGAAGGGAGTTGGGCCACCCAAATAAAAAAAGGCCGGGAAATCCGGCCTTCGTTGTAAATTACTTACCCGCGCGACGCGAAAAACGCTTGTTGAAGCGATCAATCCTGCCGCCGCTGTCAACCACTTTCTGCTTGCCGGTATAAAAGGGATGGCACTCGGAGCAAACGTCGATATGTATCTCTTTTGCCAAGGTGGAGCGGGTTTTAATTACGTTGCCACAGCTACAGGTAGCAACCATTTCACCGTATTTGGGTTGAATTTCAGTTTGCATCTTAATGCCTCATTCGTTTGTGTACCGCCACCCGATCTTGCGTCAAGCACCGTACATCGTTAATGTTAAGGGCCGATTTGGGAGCGCGCATACTACCAGAAACCGGGCCAAGTGCAACAGCACCGTGGCCGGAATTCTCGGTAACGCCAGTTGACCTGTGACCGCACATTGATACATTTGTTCTGAACATGCCCGAGTCTCCCCAGTCATCCCGCCTGACGCTCCCGGTTTTATCCGTTGCATTACCAGTACCGGTGCGGCAGACCTTTGATTACCTGCCTCCGGAAGCGGCCACCGGCAGCGAAACCGTTATCTTGCGCCCCGGCGTTAGAATTCGGGTGCCGTTCGGCAATCGCGAAATGATCGGTGTTCTGCTCAGCGTCAACGCTACCAGCGAGATGCCCGTTAACAGGTTGAAAATGGCGCTCGAAATGCTCGATCACGACGAGTGTATCCCGCCCTCCCTGCTGGAACTCTGCCAGTGGGCTGCCAGTTACTATCAACATCCAATAGGTGAAGTGCTTCAGGCCGCTCTGCCGAGGCATTTTCGCACAGGTCACTCACCGGCGCGGGACGAGCAGAAAGCCTGGAGTCTGACGCCAGAGGGTAAAGGCCTCCCCACCGACGCACTTAAGGGAGCAAAAAAGCAACAAGCAATCTTGCAGTACTTGCTTGATCACCAGGTTTTGACCGACGCAACCGCCAAAGCGCTGGGAATTAGCCGCTCGGTGCTGAAGGCGATGGCCGGCAAAGGTCTCGTGACCGAGATACAACAAAAAAATCCAACACCGGACCATTCGGCTAGCACTGAAAACTTATTGGCCTCTCCACCTGAAATCCTTACTGATGAACAGGCAGCCGCTTTTTCCCAGTTGCGCTATCACCAGTTTGGCTGTTACCTGTTAGAGGGCGCCACCGGCAGCGGCAAAACCGAATTTTACCTTCAAGCCATCGCCCGCGTGTTGCAGGCAGGCAGGCAGGCCCTGATTTTGATTCCCGAAATAGGCCTGACACCCCAAACAGTAGAACGGGTGCGCAAACGATTTCACGTCCCGGTTGCGGAATTACATTCAAACATTAGTGACGGGCAGCGGGCTAAATACTGGCAGGATATCAGGAGCGGCCACGCCCGGATAATCATCGGTACCCGACTGGCGGCGCTTTGCCCGGCTGAATCCCTGGGGATTATTGTGATCGATGAGGAACATGATTCCTCATTCAAGCAACAGGACGGTTTTCGCTATTCGGCCAGGGATATCTCCATTTACCGGGCAAAACAGGAAAACATTCCGATTATTCTCGGGTCAGCGACGCCCTCATTGGAAACCCTTTACAACGCAATCCAAGGTCGCTATGAGCGACTGGTCCTGAAAAAACGAGCCACCAACGCCCCACTGCCGACCATTCGAACTATCGACATCAAGCGACAATCGTTACGTTCGGGCCTGTGCGAAGAGTCGATCAAGGAAATCGATACAACGCTTAACGCCGGCCACCAAGCTCTGGTATTTATCAACCGCAGAGGATTTGCGCCAGTCCTTCTGTGCCACAACTGCGGTTGGACCGCCGGTTGCCCACGCTGCGACACACGTTTTACCCTGCATAAACAGCCGTTTCACCTGCACTGCCACCATTGCGATACCCAGCGGGCAGTACCGTCGACCTGTCCGGACTGCCGGATTACAGGTCAGCTGCACTACCGGGGCCTTGGAACCGAACAAATGGAGGAGACTTTAGCGGCTATTTTCTCCGGAACCCCCATTTACCGTATTGATCGGGACACAACGCGTAAAAAAGGCGCAATGGACGACTCCATCGCCGAAATAAAAACCGGCAACCCCTGCATTTTGGTGGGCACACAGATGCTGACCAAAGGTCACCACCTTCCCAAACTTGCACTGGTAGTGGTTGCTGACGCGGACCAGGGGTTGGTAAGCCCGGATTTTCGTGGACCGGAACGCATGGGACAGCTGATTACCCAAGTCGCCGGACGCGCCGGACGGGGAGAAGTGCCGGGCAAGGTCTTGATTCAAACCCACCAACCCGACCACCCATTGTTAAATATTCTGCTGACTAACGGATATCATCTGTTTGCCCGCCACTTACTGGCCGAACGGCAGACGGCAAAGCTACCACCTTACAGTCGTGTGGCACTTTTCCGGGCCGAATCAAAGCGGGCGGAAAATGCAATTGACCTGCTCAGACTGGTGCGGGACATTGCGGCGAGGAAGCAGCCCACAAATCCTCGAATAGCTTATCTCGGACCTGTTCCTGCTTATATCGAGAAAGTAAATGATCGCTTCAGGTATCAATTGCAGATAAAAGCAGCGAGCAGAAAGACGCTGCATCTGTTACTTAAAGAGGTGATTGATGAAGTGGAGCAGCACGCCCTGGCAAAAAGGACGCGCTGGTCGGTGGATGTGGATCCTCTGGAATGAGGCAAAACTTATTCAGCTGTAGCACATTCCGGGTGAAAAGACGCAGGAAATGCTTCAAATGTTTCGCTATCAGGACAAAGATATAGCACACCCTGGGTACTGATAATTATGGATGAGTCTTCATCACAACCAGTAGAATTTTCAGGGCAGGGGCCATCCCATCGTCCATTTCCACTGGGGTTAAAAACCCCCTTATTGCCATCGTTATCAATAAAATCGACGAAAAATTCACCTGAGTCATACACACCGTTTCCGTTTTCATCGGCGTATGGTTCCCCCAAATCGGTAAAAAACCCCTCTTCTTCAGCGTCATACAAATTATTTCCGTTGTCATCAACAAAATCTTCAGCCCCTGAAGCATACGCAATTATCGTGACTAATTGATCGTCGGGTCTGTTACCCGAACTAATCCACGTAACTGAACATTGCCCGCCTTGTAAAATACAGCTTGGCTCTATAGTACCCATTTCGGGAGACCAAAAACTTACACCCACACCATCAAACGCGTTATTCCCGAAACTGTCGCCTGCATATACAACAATCTCAACCTCAATTCCGTTATGGGTCAAAGTGCGTTCCGCATTCCATCCCGGAGAAGCCGCTATATCGAATCTGGAAGCTACCGGAACCCCGGTTGAAATATTGATACCCTCAGACACGGCAAATTTCTCGGTGCCATCCAGTGTCGCAATCACAGATACGGTCGTGCTCACTGTTCCGCTGGCTAAAGTTACCGACACATTCCCATTTGCATTTGTTGCTACGGCTGTCGTCGGTTCTAACAGTGATACACCTCCGATAGCCGAGCTTAACGTGAAATTAACCCGTTCTCCGCGTAAACCATCGCCGTTTTCATCCACCACCCGGAAAGTTAAAACTGCTGAGTTTACCCCTCCCTGCCCTGACAATGTGATCTGGCTAGCCGATGCTGAAACATAAGATATCGTTACCGTGCCACTGGCATCGGGGTTCCCACCATCATCTATATCCTCACTCACAGTACTAGGCTCACCATTACATCCAGCGATCAACACACATATCAATGGGCTGACAATGAAAGCTCTCAATTGTGATAAAAATTCCATAGCTCTTTCACTCTTATTCTAAAAATGCACAAATTAAAGTGTCTTATTGGTACGTTACAATTTACCGCATCGCTCGATGGGAAGGGTATACATCCAGACACTAAACCAAGCCGCCGGCGAACCGTCCGTGCGAATCACATCTCGATAATAGCTTAGAAAGCTGCGCTAAGCCAATAAAAACACTGAAAAAGTTCTCGTTTGTGAGGCAAGTTATGCTAGGCTATACGGGTTGCCCCAGCCCCAATTGAAGCGCATATTTCTTCCCATGGTTTTAATAATAGATGCTAAAAGGGGGGCGCTTCATTAACAGTGGTGATAATAAAGCTTCCATGGCACAAAAATATCAACGAAGATCAAAGGGCCAGGCCAGCAGGGCCAGGATTGAAACCCGCGTTCCGGCCTGGGTATGGTTATTCACCGGGGCCGTATTGGGTGCATTTATTATGTTCCTTATCCGCTTGTCCGAAACCGATACCGCCACTCAACCCGACGCACCGGTCGCTCAAAAACAGGTGTCGGAGCCAGCCGCCAAGCAGCTTCCACGCTTTGACTTTTACGACCTGCTAAAAGAAACCAAAGTCGAAATCCCGGAGATTGCGGAACAGGAACCCATTTCCACGGAGGAAGCCTCTCCGGAAGTTGAATACATCCTTCAGGTCGCCTCGTTCCGGGGGAAACGGGATGCGGAACAACTGAGGGCCGAATTGATCCTGCTGAATCTGGATGCCCAGGTGGAACAGGCGAAGATCCGTAACGGAGAAACCTGGCACAGAGTGCTGGTGGGACCGTTCATCTCCCGCTCACGGCTGGCCAAGGCCCGGAGCACACTGGTTTCCCACAATCATGACGCCCTCGTTCTTAAGCGCGCAAAACAAGGCTAATTATCGGACTCGCCCCAAAACCCTGGAAGGCTTACTCGTCTCTTGAAAAAAAGAGCCCCACCCCAACAATAGTCCTTTATCAAAAACATCAGCTTAAGGAACTCCCGTGGAACAATATCGAGGTACCACGATTGTATCGGTAAGACGTGGAGGGAAGGTCGTTATCGGCGGAGATGGCCAGGTCTCGCTGGGCAATACCATTATGAAAGGCAATGCCCGCAAGGTGCGGCGCTTGTACAAAGATCAGGTTATCGCGGGCTTTGCCGGCGGAACAGCCGACGCGTTTACCCTGTTCGAACGATTTGAAGCCAAACTGGAGGCCCATGGCGGCCAACTGGTCCGGGCAGCGGTGGAGCTTGCCAAGGACTGGCGTACGGACCGGGCTCTTCGCCGCCTGGAAGCACTGTTGGCGGTCGCTAATAGAGACGCATCCCTGATTGTTACCGGTAACGGCGACGTTATCCAGCCGGAAAATGACCTTATCGCCATTGGTTCAGGCGGCGCTTTCGCCCAGGCGGCGGCGCGAGCATTGCTGGAGAATACCGAGCTGGACGCGCGGGATATCGCTGAGAAGAGTCTCACCATCGCCGGCGACATCTGCGTTTACACCAATCACAATTTTACTATCGAAGAACTCGAATATTAATTCGACGACGGGCCCGGAAGAGAAATACCCATGTCAAATATGACTCCACGCGAAATTGTCCATGAACTCGATAAACACATCATCGGCCAGGAGGCGGCGAAAAAAGCAGTCGCTATCGCCCTGCGCAATCGCTGGCGTCGCATGCAGGTGGATAAGAGCCTGCGCAATGAAATCACACCTAAAAATATTTTAATGATCGGCCCCACTGGCGTGGGAAAAACCGAAATCGCACGCCGGCTGGCCAAGCTTGCCAATGCCCCGTTCATTAAGGTTGAAGCGACCAAATTCACCGAAGTGGGCTACGTGGGGCGCGATGTGGAATCGATTATTCGCGATCTGGTGGACCGCTCGATCAAACTTTACCGGGAGCAGGAAATGTCCAAAGTCCGGCACCGGGCAATGGAAGCCGCGGAGGAAAGAATTCTCGATGCCCTCCTGCCACCGGCGCGCGCGCGAGTTGACCAACCGGAGGATTCCAGCACCCGACAGCTGTTTCGAAAGAAACTGCGCGAAGGCGAATTGGATGACAAGGAAATTGAAGTCGATATCGCCGCGAATCAATTCGGCGTGGAAATCATGGCCCCGCCCGGTATGGAAGACATGACCAATCAGTTGCAAAGCATGTTTTCCAACCTTGGCAGCGGCAAGACCAAAAAGATCAAGATCAGCGTTAAAAAAGCGTTTAAAAAACTGACCGATGAAGAAGCGGCCAAGATGGTTAATGAAGAGGAAATTAAATCCCAGGCCATTGAGGCGGCTGAGCAAAACGGCATTGTCTTTATCGACGAAATAGACAAGGTGACCAAACGCGAGGGTACCACCGGCGCGGATGTATCACGCGAAGGTGTCCAACGCGACCTCCTGCCACTGATCGAGGGCTGCACGATCAGTACCAAACACGGCATGATTAAAACCGACCATATACTGTTCATTGCTTCCGGCGCATTCCATTTGTCGAAGCCATCGGACCTGATTCCCGAACTGCAAGGCCGGCTGCCGATTCGGGTTGAGCTTGGCGCACTCACCCCTGACGATTTCGAGCGGATACTGACTGAACCTGATGCATCCCTGACGGAACAACACCTGGCGCTACTGGAAACCGAAGGCCTGAAAATTGAGTTTACCAGGGACGGAATTCGGCGCATCGCCGAAACCGCGTTCGAAGTCAACGAAAGCACCGAAAATATTGGCGCCAGACGGCTGCACACAGTGCTGGAAAAACTGCTGGAGAGTTTGTCCTTTACCGCCGACAGCCAGCACGATAAGGTTGTGATAGACGCGGCCTATGTTGAAGCCCAACTCGGCGAACTGGCACGCAATGAAGATTTGAGCCGTTTTATCCTGTAGTACAATTCCGCAATGACAACACCATGAAACCCGCCGCGCAGGTACCGTCAAAAATAAAACTACACCGCCGATCGTGTATTTTGGAAATCGCCTTTGGAGAACAAAACTATGAATTGCCCGCGGAATACCTGCGGGTTTTTTCCCCTTCCGCCGAGGTTAAAGGTCACGGTCCTGGGCAGGAGGTTCTGCAGCTGAATAAGGAAAATGTAGCAATCACCGGAGTCGAACCGCAAGGCAACTACGCCATCAAACTGATTTTTAGCGACGGGCATGATTCCGGAATTTACTCCTGGAGTTACCTGAAATTACTGGCCGAGAACCAAAAGGATAATTGGGCGGATTACCAGGAGCGGGTGAAAGTATACTTGGCGCAGGAGGAGGAACGAAAAAACAACGAACACGTTTCCGCAGTGAAATGGGTGACGCCGGACAAGTAATCGGATTTCCGATCCCTCCTCGACAGGCTGATTCGATCGGAATTTGGCCGTCCCGTTACAATCTATGATATTAGAAACCCGTCCCGATACCGGTTAGAATGTCTCACCAATCATTGGACCCGACCTTATGACTGATAATCAGACCACCCACTTCGGTTTCCAGAAGGTAAAAACAGAAGAAAAAGCCAGACGGGTCGCCGGCGTTTTTCACTCCGTCGCCTCGCGCTATGACCTGATGAACGACCTGATGTCCGGCGGTATTCACCGGATATGGAAGCAGTTTACTATTGAGTTGTCCGGAGTCCGGCCGGGAAACCGCGTCTTGGATATTGCAGGGGGAACAGGTGATTTAACAGCAAAGTTCTCCCGACTGGTGGGAAATGACGGCCGGGTGGTACTGGCGGACATCAATGATTCAATGCTTAAAGTCGGACGCGACAGGCTGACAAATAAAGGCATGGTCAGCAATATCAGCTATGCCCAGGCGGATGCCCAGCACCTCCCCTTCCCCGAAAACACCTTCGACTGCATCACCATCGCTTTTGGCCTGCGCAATGTTACCGATAAGGAGCTGGCTTTACGCTCCATGTTGCGGGTGCTGAAGCCGGGCGGTCGACTCCTGGTTCTGGAATTTTCAAAACCGCAACACTCACTGCTGGAAAAAGTTTACGACACCTATTCATTCCGATTGCTGCCGCTGATGGGAAGGCTGGTAACAGGTGATGCCGACAGTTACCGCTACCTGGCGGAAAGTATTCGCATGCACCCTGACCAGGAGGCACTCAAACAGATGATGGCTGACGCCGGCTTTGCCCAATGCAGGTTCTATAACATGACCGGCGGCATCGTTGCCATTCATAAAGGCATCAAGGCCTGATCGGGTTGATGATGACAAACGCCTTTCCGACATTGTTGGTTGCCATTGCATTAAAAGGCGCGACCAACGCAGCTCTACGATATGACCCGGGCACACGGCACCGGCTGGCAAAACTGCACGGTAAAATACTGGAAGTTTCATCGACAGTGCCTCCTATAACCCTCTTTACCTGTCCCACCGTCGAAGGCGTGGATTTTCTGAACGCATCCGAACAGGCTCCCGACACTGTCTTGCGAGGGAGCCTGGCCGACCTGGTGGGACTGTTTCGCGGGGAAGGAAATACACTTGCCAATACCGAGGTAGAAGTTATCGGTGACGTCGGCCTGTTGAAGGAAATACGGGAGATCGCCCAGGATATCGACATAGACTGGGAAGAACCTCTCAATGCCATTTTCGGCAATGTCCCCGGCCATCAGTTGGCGGAACTGCTGCGCGGCATGTTTTCCTGGGCAAATACAGCCCGGAAGAAAACAACCCAATACCTTTCAGAATATCTTACAGAAGAATTGCGGATGATTCCCTCGGAAACGGAACTGGAAAATTTTTACAGCAGCGTCGACAATCTTCGCTCCGACACTGAAAGACTGGAAGCGCGAATAAAAGCACTGGCATCTTCACTAAAAAGTGAACAAGAATAAAAATGCTCAAGTTTCTCCGTCTGCTGGAAATACTGCATACCATCGGTCGATACCGACTGGACAAGTTGCTGGATACCGAAAACATTCCGGCAAGATTTCGCTTCCTGCTTGTATTTTTCAAACTTTATCCTGCCAGTAAATTTTCCCGTGGCCACTCACTGCGCAAGGCGTTCGAGGAGCTGGGACCGATTTTCGTCAAGTTCGGCCAGTTGCTATCCACCCGGCCGGATATCATTCCGCCGGATATTGTCGAGGAACTGGATCATCTGCAGGACAATGTTGCACCTTTTCCCAGTGGGGAGTTTAAAACTCTTGTTGAGCAGGCATTGGGCGATAACGTTGAAAATCTGTTTCAGGATTTTTCCGAAAACCCTCTCGCGTCCGCCTCGGTAGCACAGGTTCACACTGCCCAGTTAAAAACAGGCGAGCAGATAGTGGTAAAGGCTATCCGGCCCAACATCGAAAAAATTATTTCAAAGGATACCAACCTGCTACGGTTTATTGCCGGAGTGATTGAACGCTACAGCTCTGAAGGAAGGCGCCTGCGCATTGTTGAAATCGTCGAGGATTACCGCAACACTATTTACGACGAACTCGACCTGATGCACGAAGCAGCCAACGCCTCCCAGTTGCGTCGCAACTTTATTGGCTCCGATATGCTTTATGTGCCGGAAGTCTATTGGGATTACACTCGCCGAAATGTCATGGTCATGGAGCGCATCTATGGAATTTCCGCCACCGATGTCGAAGCGCTGAAGGCACAGAATACAAATTTGAAATTGCTGGCCGAACGGGGAGTGGAAATTTTTTTTACCCAGGTTTTTAAGCATAACTTTTTTCATGCCGATATGCATCCGGGCAATGTTTTTGTCTCCCGCCGCAATCCGGAGACACCCAGCTATATCGCGGTGGATATGGCGATTGTCGGCTCCCTTACCCGGGAAGATCAGTATTATCTCGCGCGCAACCTGCTGGCAATGTTCCGCCGGGATTACCGCCAAGTGGCTGAACTGCACGTATTGAGCGGCTGGGTTCCAAGAGAGACCTCAATAAGCGGTTTCGAATCAGCTATCAGAGCAGTATGTGAACCCATCTTTGAAAAACCGATAAAAGATATTTCCTTTGGCGAGGCGCTCATCACCCTGTTCAGAACCGCCCGCCGCTATAACATGGAAGTTCAACCTCAATTGGTGCTGTTACAGAAAACCCTGCTCAATATCGAAGGAATGGGAAGACAGCTATACCCGGAACTGAATCTTTGGGATACAGCGCACCCTTACCTGGAACGCTGGATACGGGAGCGGTTTCACCCGAAAACACTTTTCAAGGAATTGAAATACCACTCACCCGAGTGGATAGAAAAGTTCCCGCAAATGCCCCACCTGGTGTTTGACACGTTGCGCGAGGTTAAATCACTCGCGGAAATCGCACCCGAGTTAAAGCGAGCCACTAAAACAGTCAATGAAAACAGCACGCGAACAAAACGTAGAAATCGTCGACTGGGTATCGCTGTGTTTGCCTGGGCAGCAGCCGTTTACAGTGCGTGGCCAACGTTAGCGACGGTTTCACCGGAAGCAGCCAGTCTTTTTATTATCGGCGCACTCGCGCTGATATTGAATTAGCGCAGCTTTGAACAGGTTTGTTTAAAATCTTGAGCGGAAGCCTAAAATTCCAGCTTCCGAAACACCCACGCCACACCAAAACTGACCGCCCAATAATGTTCCGTTTCCACCAATGAACTGTCCTCAAACGTTGCGCCATTTAAATTGTCATAACGCAAGCTAATGGAAGACAGCAAGTTGCCGTGGCGACTGGAAAAAGCCAACTTGGAAAACGTACCGCTATAACCTTCCCGAGCATTATAAAACGGTCTGTCCGGCGTGACATATTGCTCTTCGACGCTGTAATAGTAATCGTGGAAACTATTGGAGCCGTAGAGTAAGCCAATATCGAAACTCAATCGCCACTTGCCGACGAAATTCGGGTGTTCGTAAGTCAGTTTCGGGTTGAACATATAACCGATATGATCGATTCCATCGGAGCTTGCGGTAAATACCGCGCGGGCAGGCAACCGTATGGCAAGACCTTCGTCGAAATCCGGCCCGGTTAAGTTGATATTAAAGGAAGGTCCAAGTTGAAACGCCGTATCAAGCTCGGGCATCCCCTTTCTCAGGGTATTGTCGTCACTGTCGCCGTTGAGCGCCAGGTCCGCGCTGATATTGAATTCGTACCGGGGAGAAGCAAACAACTCACCCCGAATTCCCTCGCGGTCAATTTTCAGAAAATCCCCGCGGTATATAACTATCGGAAATGGCAATGCCTGGAATTGTGTTTCGTTCGATCCCCGGTAATCGGCAAGGTACTGGCCTCCAATACCCGCTCCCAACTCGACTTCATTATCGGCAAATGTCGTCTCGCACAGAAGCATTAACACTACCATGGATGCAAAAATTTTCACGCTTTGTAAAACCCCATTTTACTTATTCAAAAAACTTAAAAGACACCTAAAAAAAAGCCCGCAAATTTGCGGGCTTTTTTCGGATTCGGATTAGGAAAAATTAACTTTCATCTTCCTGTTGCACAGTTTCCTCTTCCGACTGGCTCTCTGCTGCTTCGGGTTTTGGCAGCAATTCCTTGATAGAAAGCTTAATCCGGCCACGCTGGTCGATATCCAGGCATTTTACTTCAACTTCCTGACCTTCCTGCAAGTAGTCCGTGACGTTCTGTACACGCTCGTGAGCGATTTGGGAGATATGGACGAGTCCATCCTTGCCCGGCAGGAAATTAACGAATGCGCCGAAATCGACGATGCGAACCACTTTACCTTTATAAGTCGCTCCGATTTCCGCCTCCGCGGTAATTTCCTCGATGCGATGAATTGCGTTCGCCAGTCCCTCGCCATCATCCGCGTAGATTTTTACGGTACCGTCGTCTTCAATATCAATCGACGCGCCTGTCTCCTCGGTAATAGAGCGAATGGTTGCACCGCCCTTGCCGATAATATCGCGAATTTTGTCCGGATCCACTTTCATCGTGTGGAACTGGGGAGCGTTGTCCGACAATTCCGCGCGCGGTTTGTCGATCACCTTATTCATCTCGCTCAATATATGCAGGCGCGCATGCAGTGCCTGTCCCAGGGCGATTTCCATAATTTCCTCGGTAATGCCCTCTATTTTAATATCCATTTGCAGCGCTGTAATACCATCCGCGGTACCCGCCACTTTGAAATCCATATCGCCCAAATGGTCTTCGTCTCCGAGGATGTCAGTCAACACGGCAAAACCGTTGTCATCCTTTACCAGGCCCATGGCAATACCCGCCACCGGCGCTTTCAGCGGAACACCCGCGTCCATCAACGCCAGACTGGAGCCACACACGGACGCCATGGAACTGGAGCCGTTGGACTCGGTGATTTCACTCACAACGCGCATGGTGTACGGAAACTCGTCCGGCTTCGGCAACATGGCTGCCACACCGCGGCGGGCCAAACGACCGTGACCGATTTCACGACGGCCCGTACCGCCCATACGGCCACACTCACCGACCGAATAGGGCGGAAAGTTGTAGTGCAGCATAAAATTATCCTTGCGCTCGCCTTCCAGCGCGTCAATCACCTGCGCGTCACGCGCGGAGCCCAGCGTCGCGACGACCAAAGCCTGAGTTTCACCGCGGGTAAACAAGGCGGAACCGTGCACCTTGGGCAGAACACCTATTTCAATTTGCAGCGGCCTGACTGTCTTGGTGTCGCGACCATCAATACGGGGTTCACCCCCGACTATGCGGCTACGCACAATCTGCTTTTCAATTTTGCCGAACAGTTCTTTTACCTCATCGGCGGTAACACCCGCTTCCTCGTTAGTCAGCTCTTCAACTGCCTGATTGCGCAATTCGCTTAAACGATCGTAACGCTTTTGCTTATCAATAATTCGATAAGCCACACCGATGGAATCGGCAAAGCCTCGATCGAGTGCCGCTTTAAGCTCGGCATTCACCTGCTTCGGCTCCCATTTCCAGGCCGGCTTGCCGGCGTCGCGGGCCAGTTCCGCGCAGGCGTGAATAACCGCCTGCATTTCCTGGTGCGCGTAAAGCACGGCGCCGAGCATGATGTCTTCCGGCAGTTCGTTTGCTTCGGATTCCACCATCAATACCGCATCCTTGGTACCCGCTACCACCATGTCCAACTCGGATGTCCGCAGATCGGTATAGGAGGGATTTAACAAATAACCCGATTCCTGGGTGTAACCAACACGCGCGGCACCGATTGGACCGTTGAAGGGAATACCTGAAATCGCCAGCGCGGCGGAGGTGCCGATCATTGAGGCAATATCAGGGTCCGCGTCTTTTTCGGCCGACACAACGGTACAAATAACCTGGACCTCGTTCAGAAAGCCATCGGGGAAAAGCGGACGGATCGGCCTGTCAATCAGGCGCGATGTCAGGGTTTCTTTTTCCGATGGGCGACCTTCGCGCTTGAAAAACCCGCCGGGAATTTTGCCAGCGGCGTAGGATTTTTCCTGATAGTGGACCGACAGAGGGAAAAAGCCTTGTCCGGGCGACGGCTCTTTTGCGCCCACAACAGTACACAGGACTGTGGTTTTTCCCATTGTCACCAAAACGGCACCGGTCGCCTGCCGGGCAACTCGCCCGGTTTCCAGCGTGACCGTATCTTTACCATATTGAAATTTCTTAATTACCGGATTCACTGTTTTATCCTTTTAAGTAAGACGCCCCATTGCGTCTGTTTAGTCTTTACTATTACCAATTAATACCTGTACCAAAATGAAAACTTCGGCCATTAACAAAGCAATAGCCGAAAGCAATTCATCGGAAATACAAACTTCAATTCAAAGCAGATAAGACAAAAGCGCCCGCGGCAGCGGGCGCTTTGTGCTTATCGACGCAGACCCAGTTTCTGGATCAAGGCGGCGTAACGGTTCAAATCTTTCCGTTTGAGATAATCCAGCAGTTTGCGTCGCTGGTTTACCATGCGAATCAATCCGCGACGGGAGTGGTGATCCTGTTTGTGACCAGCAAAATGCTCCTGCAGCTTGTTGATATTCGCAGTCAATAAAGCCACCTGAACTTCAGGCGAACCGGTATCCGATTCGGACTGTTGATTCTCTTTGACGATTGCTGCTTTTTCCTGTGCACTCAGTGCCATACTTCTACCTCTAACATTAAAGTTAATATGCTCAATTGCGAACGGCCGCAGCCATGATGCAATCCTGTTAATCGGCCTGCCCGCGCATACTTACAGACAGGTCTGTTACCGGCAAAAACGCGCAACGTTTTCGACGGATTCGGGCTATTGCCCAAATTTCGTTTTCATTCGACCCTGGAAGCCACCAAACGTTTCGGTGCCACCGTACCCTCATCGGTGATTTCGCCAGTGCCCAAAAATTCGCCAGACGATTGGAAGACGCGCACTGTATCACCTTCGTCGCCAAGACGATAGACCTCGGTGGCCATAACCGCCTGACCGCGGGAGAAATAAAAGCCACTGGTGTCATCCAGTATCAGCTTTTCCACTCTGTCTAGCGGTGCATCCACGGGCAAAAGGTGATGATCCAGTTGTTCGGCCCGCCCTTCGCCCCGCTCCCGCTCCAGCTCATCCAGCGACAGGGCCTGCTGTATGGTAAACGGCCCCGCCTGGGTTCGTCGCAAACGGGCGACATGTGCCCCGACCCCCAGGTCACTGCCTAAATCCGCGGCGAGGGACCTGATATAGGTTCCCTTGCTGCAAGCCACCCGAACATCCGCTTCCGCGCGGGGGCCGGGTCTGAAATCCAGCAGCGTCAATTCATGGATATTGACGTGTCGCGCTTCGCGCTCAACTTCGATTCCCTCCCGCGCCAGCTTATACAGCGGCTGGCCGTTCCGTTTTAGCGCGGAATACATCGGCGGCATCTGCTCAATCCCGCCCCGGTAACGCTCCAGCGCTTTTTCCAGCTGCTTTGCGGTCAGGGATGACGCATCTACCCGACTGATTACCTCGCCATCGGCATCAGCGGTATCGGTCGTTTCGCCGAACCGGAACGTGCTTTCGTAGGTTTTGTCCGACTCCAGCAGGTACTGGGAAAACTTGGTCGCCTCCCCGAAGCACAAAGGTAACACCCCGGTCGCCAACGGGTCGAGACTACCAGTGTGACCGGCTTTTTCCGCAAAGAACAAACGCTTTGCTCGCTGCAGAACCGCATTTGATGTCGCTCCCGCAGGCTTGTCCACGATCAACACGCCGCTTACCGGCCTGCCAAATTTGCGCCGACGTCCCAAGATCAGTTCTCTTCGTCTTCAGCGTGATGCGATCTGTCTTCCGCCACCGCCCGGTCGATCAAGTTTGACAGCGTCTGTCCATGCACGGCGGTTTTATCATAATAAAACCGAATGCGCGGCGTTGTACGCATACTCAAATCCTTCGCCACCAGATTGCGTAAATAACTGGCGGCGTTATTGAGAATTTCCACCGAGGCCTCGCTATCGTCGTCACTGTCGACGCCGACGAAGGTGACGTACACCTTGGCGTTAGCCAGATCCTTTGTCACATTCACCGAATTAATATTCACCAGTCCAAGGCGCGGGTCACGTATCTCCATCTGGATGGTCTGAGCCAGACTGCGCTGGATAGCATCCGCCACCCGGTCTGAACGCTTAAATTCTCTTGGCATAGCCGAGGTCCTACCTTTCTTGCGCGAACATTAGAAAACAACAACTGAAAAATATTTTTAAAGTTCGCGCGCCACCTCTTTGACATCGAAGACTTCGATCTGGTCCCCGACTTTCACGTCGTAATTTTTCACGCCGATACCGCATTCCATACCGTTACGCACCTCGTTAACGTCATCCTTGAATCGACGCAGGGATTCCAACTCGCCTTCGAAAATCACCACATTCTCCCGCAGGACGCGAATGGGTTTGTTTCGGTACACGGTGCCTTCCGTCACCATACAGCCGGCCACCTGGCCAAACTTGGGTGAACGGAAAACATCCCGTACTTCGGCAATACCCACAATTTCCTCGATACGCTCCGGCTCAAGCATACCGGACAGAGCACTTTTCACCTCATCAATCAATTGATAGATGATGCTGTAATAACGGATTTCGACTGATTCCGTTTCGGCCAGTTTGCGGGCGGAGGCATCCGCGCGCACATTAAATCCGATAACAATCGCGCCGGAGGTTAACGCCAGGTTCACGTCATTCTCGGTTATACCTCCGACGCCGCCACCGATCAGGTTAACTTCAACCTCCTCATTGCCCATATCAAGCAGGGCGGCCTGGATGGCTTCCAGGGAACCGCGAACATCGGTCTTGAGCACAACGGAAAGAATTTTCTTCTCGTTTTCGCCGATGCCGGCAAACATATTCTCCAGCTTCGCCGCTTGCTGGCGCTGTTGTTTTTCCGTACGCTCTTTTTCGGTACGCAATTGCGCCACTTCACGCGCCTTACGCTCGTCCTGCACCACCAGGAATTCGTCACCGGCATTCGGCGGCGTATCCAGGCCCAGCAATTCGACCGGCGTGGACGGCCCCGCGGATTTTACTTTCTGGCCCAACTCGTTGGTCATCATGCGAACCCGGCCAAAGCTCTGGCCGGCCAGCAGAATATCACCCCCCTGGAGTTCACCACCCTGAACCAACACCGTGGCCACAACACCGCGACCCTTGTCCATGCGAGACTCGATAACCACTCCGCGCGCGGGAATATTAATGGGGGCCTGCAACTCCAGCAGCTCTGCCTGTAACGCAATCGCTTCCAGCAGATTATCGATACCTTCCCCCGTATGCGCGGAGACTGGAACAAACTGGGTATCACCACCCCACTCTTCGGGAATGACATCTTTTGCCGTCAGTTCATTTTTAACGCGATCGGGATCGGCCGCTTCCTTATCGATTTTGTTAATCGCGACCACTATCGGAACGCCGGCTGCCTTGGCGTGTTGGATGGCCTCTTCGGTTTGCGGCATGACACCGTCATCGGCCGCCACAACCAGAACAACCACATCGGTGCACTGGGCGCCGCGCGCACGCATCGCGGTAAACGCCGCGTGGCCGGGGGTATCCAGGAAAGCCAGTTCACCCTGTTTGGTTTTCACGCGATAGGCGCCGATGTGCTGGGTAATACCTCCGGCCTCGCCGGACGCCACCTTGGTTTTGCGAATGTAATCCAGCAGCGAGGTTTTACCGTGGTCCACATGGCCCATCACCGTCACAACCGGCGCACGACCGACCATCTCGGCATTTTCCGTTGCCACAACCTCTTCTTTCAGCTTTTCTTCAACTTCGTCGGAGCTGACCAGAACCGGGTTATGGCCCAGCTCCTCAACCACCAGTTGCGCGGTTTCCTGATCAATGGACTGGTTGACCGTGACCATGGTCCCGAGCTTCATCAACTGTTTAACAACTTCACCCGCCTTGACGCTCATTCGTTGCGCCAGATCGGACACCATAATATTTTCGGGGATTTCTACGTCGTGGATAATTTTTCCTGTCGGCTTCTTGAAGCCGTGTTTGTTGTTGGCAATTTTAATGACCGGTCGCGGCGTGTTGACCGTTGTCAGCTTCTTCGGCTTCGGTGCGTGAATTACCGCTTCAATCTCCTCTTCGTCCTCTACCAGGTCGAGCACGGACGCGGCTTTCTTGGGCACGGCCACTTTTTTAACGGCCTTGCCGGCCCGTTTGTTGTGCTTGGCCTTGGCTTCTTCATCATCTTCAAATTCCTCTTTTTCGCGGCCCTTCTTGTGACGATGGTGCTCTTCCGCTTTTCCAGCCTCGGTTTCAGTGGCAGGTTTTTCTTTTTTGGCTGCTGCGTCGGCGGCGGCTTTGGCCGCCTTTTCCTCCGCCAGCCTGGCCGCTTCCGCCTTCTTCTCCTCTTCCGCTTTTTGACGCGCGGCAGTCGCTTTCTGGCGCAATATTTCCGCATCATCCACCAGCGGTGTGGAAGTTACAGCCGGTGGCGGCTCAACCAGGGGCACCTCTTTAACTTCCGGCTCCTCCGACGCTGCAACCGTCGCTGGAGCCTCTTCAACCGCATCCCGCTTAACGTAAGTCCGTTTTTTCCGAACCTCCACGTTCACGGTTTTACGGCTGCTGCCGCTACCGGTTTTTAAGGTCGTGGTGGTTTTTCGTTTAAGCGTGATTTTTTTCGGCGCAGTGGCCGCCGCGCCGTGACTCGACTTCAAAAAGGTCAGCAGCTTTTGTTTTTCATCGTCAGACACAACATCATCAGGGGACTGGTGCTGTAACCCTGCCTGTTGCATTTGCGAAAGTATGCGATCGACAGTAGCCCCAACCGACTTGGCGAGTTCACTAACTGTTACTTCAGCCATAAATTTGTCTCAGTTCCCGTTCTTTCTCAAATAAAAAAATCTAATGTATAGCCATTTATACCGGCATCAAGTGGCCTGTGTATCAGCTCAACCCTGCTCGGCAAACCAGGGTTCACGCGCTTTCATAATCAGTGCCGCCGCGCGCTCTTCGTCCATGCCGTCAATCTCCATCAGTTCATCCACTGACTGCTCCGCCAGGTCTTCCATTGACAACACACCGCGACTGGCGAGCACATTCGCCAGTACGTCGTCCATACCTTCCATATCCAACAAGTCCTGCTCCGGCTTCTGAGCGGTTTGCTCTTCGCTCGCCAGCGCCTGGGTGAGCAGGGCGTCCTTGGCGCGACTGCGCAATTCGGTAGCGATCTCTTCATCGAAACCTTCGATAGCCAAAAACTCTTCCAGCGGCACGTACGCCACTTCTTCCAGGGTGGTGAAACCTTCATCCACCAGGATACTCGCCACATCTTCATCGACATCGAGCGCGGCCATAAATACGTCCTTCGAGCTGCCGGCTTCTTCCGCCTGTTTCGCGGTCCATTGCTCCGTACCCATGACGTTGATTTCCCAGCCCGTGAGCTCAGAGGCAAGACGCACGTTCTGGCCACCCCGGCCAATGGCCTGGGCGAGATTATCTTCACTAACAGCCAGGTCCATGGAACCGGTCTCCTCGTCGACGACGATGGATTCAATTTCCGCTGGAGCCATGGCGTTAATCACAAACTGCGCCGGGTTATCGTCCCACAGCACGATATCGATACGTTCATTACCCAGTTCATTGGACACCGCCTGCACGCGCGAGCCGCGCATACCGACACAGGCACCCACGGGGTCGATGCGGCCATCGTTGGTCGATACCGCGATTTTTGCCCGCGAACCCGGGTCCCGCGCGGCTGCTTTCAGCGAGATAACTTCTTCGGCAATTTCCGGCACTTCAATTTTGAACAGCTCCACCAGCATTTCCGGACATGCCCGGCTCAGGTACAACTGTGGGCCGCGCGCCTCGGGGCGCACATCCATCAACACCGCGCGGATGCGATCGTTCATACGAAAAACTTCGCGCCCGACCAGTTCCTCTCGCGGTAGCAGGCCTTCGGCATTGTTGCCAAGATCCACAATAATGTTGTCCCGGGTCACTTTTTTTACCGTACCGGACACGAGGTCGCCCACCCGATCGCGATATTCATCGACAATCTGCGCACGCTCGGCTTCCCGCACTTTTTGCACAATCACCTGCTTTGCCGTTTGTGCGGCAATGCGGCCAAACTCGATATTTTCCACCACTTCCTCATGAACATCCCCCACTTTCAGGTTGGGGTCCTTTTCCCGCGCTTCCTCGGTGGTCAATTGAGTACCCAACTCGGCGAGGGTATCGTCGTCGACAACTTCCCAACGACGCACGGTTTCGTAGTCGCCGGTGGCGCGATCGATGGTGACTTTGATGTCAGCCTCTTCGTCATAACGTTTTTTAGTCGCCGTGGCCAGGGCCAATTCTATCGCCTGAAAAATAATTTCCCGGTCAACGCCTTTTTCGTTAGAAACAGCATCCGCGACCAGCAAGATTTCTTTTTTCATTGAGTTGCCTCTAAACTCCCTCGAAGGATACAAATGTCAATCGGAATTCTCCCGCTAATCAAACGCGGGAATTAAGTTCGCTTTATCAATCAATTCAAACGGAAGCAGATATTCTTCGTTATCTACTTCCAACACTATTTCATCGCCTTCGATACCTTTGAGTATACCGGTGAAGTTGCGACGACCTTCGAAAGCCGTCCTAAGGCGCACCGCCAGCTTTTGGCCGACGTAATCCGAATACTGTTCCAGGCGGAAAAACGGCCTGTCCATCCCCGGGGACGACACCTCGAGCGTATACTCCCCGGCAATGGGGTCTTCCACATCCAGCACGCTGCTCACCTGCCGGCTGACCCTTTCACAATCCTCCAGGGACACGCCGTCGTCTTTTTCTATATAGACACGCAGCATCGACTTCTTTCCCTGGCCGTGATAATCCAGGCCCCACAGTTCGCAGCCGAGCGATTCCACCACGGGTGTCAGCAACTTCTCCAACCGGGACTGCTTTGTTGCCATATGCGCCACTCTTTACCTAAACATAATCAACCAATGCGAGCCGAAATCCGGATCCTGGAAACAAAAAATGGGCTTAAAGCCCATTCCTATGACAACGACATCCTCCGGCTTATGCCGCAGCATGCGTTTGATACAACCGACGCTTGGACCTCGTTAAACCACCGCTCAACCTACCTTGACTTCCGCCCAGATACGAAAAAACCCCATATAGGGGCCTCTCGAAACGCGCATAACACGCCGCTAAACCAGGTACTCAGGTCTCGGCCATTGCCGTTTTCCCTTGAGTATCACCAGGGACAACGATCTCTGAATACGCTCCACAGCGCGGGAACCACCATCCAGAAGGCTCATACCCCAAAATGAGGGCGGATTATAACAGCACCCATGCGCCACCTTCAATGGGCAGACTGCTTGGGAGGTTCAACGGGGCGGGATTTGACTTAAGTACGGTAAGATAGTTGCGCCTGCGATGACCAGCAAGGCGCATTCCAATAGGGTGTCACCGACATAAAAAACAATGACCTCGTACTTTATTATTAAAACAATTCATATCCTGAGTTCGGCCATACTCTTCGGCACAGGTATCGGCATAGCTTTTTTCATGCTCCAGGCGTGGTTTATCGATAACGCGCGGGTCAGGTACGATTTTACTAGATATACCGTTTTGGCGGACTACAGCTTTACCCTGCCCGCCGTGATCATCCAGCCCCTGAGCGGCGCGTGGCTTATCTGGAAGGCCGGATTCAACTGGACCGATTCCTGGCTGTTGTATTCCTACCTGCTCTATGGTTTTGCCGGCGCCTGCTGGTTACCGGTGGTCTGGATACAGATCCAACTTAGGGGGCTGGCCCGTCAGAGCTGGGAAAATAACCTGCCACTGCCGGCCTGCTACCACCGGTTGTTTAAACTTTGGTTCTGGCTGGGGTGGCCAGCCTTTTTCTCCCTTGTCGCAATTTTTTACCTGATGGTGGCCAAGCCTACATGAATGACATGGACAATGGCATCTGGTTCGTCTACGACGGCGACTGCCCACTGTGCAGTTACGCGGCGCAGGCATTGGAAATAAAACAGGAGTATGGTGAACTTCACCTGCTCAATGCCCGCGGTCACCCAGAACACCCCTTGTTGAGAGAAATAGATTCCCGCAGCCTGAATCTGGATGAAGGAATGGTTATCTACCATAGCAATACATTCCATCATGGCAAGGATGCGCTGAAATTTATAGCGCGGTACGGCCAACCAAAAGGCCTCTTTAATCGCGCCAACCGCTATTTGTTCCAATCGGACCGGCTTGCGACAATTTTTTATCCCTGGATGCGGGGCGTGCGCAATTTCCTCCTCAAGAGCCTGGGAAGATCAAAAATAAACAACTTGAGGCGCAACCAACCACCGATTTTCTCTCGGGTATTTGGCGAACAATGGGAAAAACTACCGCCGGTATTTCAACAGCACTACGCCAACCGCCCCTACTGCGATGACAAGATAATAGTCGAGGGAATCCTGGATGTGAGCTGCTATTCCTATATGAAACTGCTGCGCCCGTTTTACCGTATTCTGGGAACCGTTCCCGTACTGACTGAAAAACAGGTTCCGGTTACCGTTCATTTTGACAGTAAAAACAACTCCAGTGCCTTCCACTTCAACCGCACTTTCTATTTCGCCGGAAAAAAGCCTTACCATTTTCGATCCCGAATGATACCGATCGGCCACAATGAAGTTGTTGAAGTCATGCGCTTCGGGATCTGCTGGCGCACCTGCTTTGACTACCACAACAACAGGGTCACCCTGACCCACAGAGGTTATGCAATCAAGCTGGCCAACTTTTTTCTACCGCTACCCATTACCTGGCTTATCGGCAGGGGAGACGCGGAGGAGGTTGCCGTCGATGATTCCCATTTTGATATGAAGGTGGAAATGAGAAGTCCACTTTGCGGACTGGTCTACTCATACGCCGGGCAGTTTAAGGTAACAAAACCCCTATGACGTCGCGCATCCTGATTATCGGCGGTTATGGCAATTTTGGCCGCCGCATTGCCGAACTGCTGGCGCGCGAACCGGAATGCCGATTAATTATCAGTGGTCGCAGCAAGTCCAAGGCTAAAACACTGGCGAAACAACTCGCGGCGAACCACCCTCCGGAAGCGCTTCAAATCGATATTCATCAAGGATTAGCGGAAGCGCTGCAACGAATCGCCCCCGATATCGTCATTCATACCTCAGGCCCCTACCAGGGACAGAGCTACGAAGTTGCACAAGCTTGCATTCAACAGGGGTGCCATTACATCGACCTGGCCGATGCCAGAGAGTTTGTCAGTAATATCGAAGTACTGAATAAAGCGGCAACGGAAAAAGGGGTTTTAATTTGCAGCGGGGCCAGCTCCGTTCCGGCGTTATCCAGTGCCGTGGTCGACAGATATATCCACGAACTGGACTTGCTGGATTTCATTCGTTATGGCATTTCCACCGCCCAGCGGACCAGCCGTGGGCTTGCGACCACCTCCGCCATTTTGAGCTACGCAGGCAGGCCCTTCAAAACGTTAGTGGATGGCAAGATGACCGAAGTTTATGGCTGGCTGGATTTCTCCCTGCGCAAATTTTGGAAACTTAACCATCGACCTCTGGGAAACTGCGACATACCCGATCTTCAACTTTTTCCGAAACACTACCCATCTCTCAAGACCGTGCATTTTCAGGCGGGGCTTGAACTGAAATTTATTCATACGATTCTGTTTATGCTGTCCTGGCTTGTACGCCTCAAGTTGATTCCCTCTTTGCAACCGCTCGCACCCCTGTTGCTTAAGCTCGCCGGGCTATTTGATTTCCTGGGTGGCGACGACAGCGGCTTTTTTATGGAGATGAAAGACACCAAAAAGTCCTGCCGGGTTCTGTTCGAGATCGTCGCCCGTTCGGGAGACGGTTTATACATTCCCTGCATACCGTCAGTATTGATGGCGAGAAAACTGGCCAGGGGAGAAATAAACAAAACCGGTGCCTTTCCCTGCATCGGTTTTGTTCAGTTGGAGGAATATGTAAACCTGCTCCAGGAATTTGATATTGAGTGGCGGGTACAAAAACTTCCTGACTAATGGCTAATCCTTCTGCCAATTCTGTTTGCCAAGGTAATCCGGTTTTCCCAGCTCCACGCCGGATGCCCGTAAAATGCTGTAAGCTGTTGTCAGGTGAAAATAAAAATTGGGAATGGCATGCTGAATAAGATAGCTTTTGCCGTCCAGATACATCCCTGGATTCCAGTAAAAGCGAACCGTTTTGGATTCGTAGTCCTGGAATTGTTCTTCGGTAACGGTTTTCAGAAAAGCGATGGTTTTATCGATCCTGTCATAGAATTCCTCAACCGTCACTTCATTGTCTTCAAAAGCGGGAGGCTCCACTCCCGTCAGTCTCGAGACACAAAACTTGGCGCCGTCGCAAGCGATCTGAATTTGCTTCGACAGAGGAAACTGGTCTGGAACCAAACGGGTACTGAAAAGCACCTCCATATCCACTTTTTTTGCTTCCGCGTAGCCTTCCGCTTTTTGGATTATTTTTTTCAGATTGGTCAGGGAAAGGATAAATTGGGGGACGATTAGTTCATATACGGAAACGTTCATAAGCTTCTCCAGGTTAATCAACGTCTTATGACCAAGGCCACCGCTGGCGCTTTTTCAATAATAGCGTAGCTATTAGCGCGGCGCGATGGATTTTATCCGGAGTTGTTAACAAGTGCAGGAATAACGTATGGGATTAGCGAATTTGAAATGATCGCGGCCAAAGCCGGGGAACGACTCCGACCTCATCGGGCATTTGTCTGCAAAGGGTTACTTAGCGGGGACTGGATTTATCCGGGCGGAATTCCGTCTGCTCCACCACCGGAAATTTAAAACTGACAAATCAAGAAATCGATAGCGGGAGCTGGATTTGATCCGGGCGGCGTTCCGTTGGGCGGCATCCCGCCAACGACCTTCGGGTTATGAGCCCGACGAGTTACCACGCTAATCCACCACCGAAAGATTAAACGACATAATCAGGAAATTGGTAGCGGGGGCTGGATTTGAACCAACGACCTTCGGGTTATGAGCCCGACGAGCTACCAGGCTGCTCCACCCCGCACCTGAATGCAACATTTGAAATAGATGAACCTGGTTAACACATCTGGCTCATCATCCGAAGGTCGCTGCTCCCTTCGGCTGTTTTCATCAACCGGACGACCCGGCTGAGGCGCAGCATTATAGGGGCGTGCCTTGCCGGGGTCAACCTCAATATAAATAATCGACATAAGATAGACCGTATACTTTCACCCCTGTTCGGCTGATTTTATTCTCACCCGCTTTCGGTTAGTCTTTACTTCATCGATGTTACGCCCCGATCAAATAAGAAGTCTTATGAGCAATCATATCCTCCACGCCCTGCAACAATGGTTTCCCGCGCGAAACGACGCCTATTGGGTACTAGGCGCGGTAATAGGTACCGAAGGTTCGGTTTACCGCAAAACCGGCGCCCTGATGCTACTAAGCGACGCCGGCCACCAACTGGGCATGCTTAGCGGAGGCTGCCTGGAAGCGGACCTGCAGCTCCAGGCGTTAAAAGTTATCCAAAGCGGCCAAAGCTCGCGGATCATTTATGACGCAAACGACGAAGGCGGCTTGGCCTGGCGCCTGGGAATCGGCTGTGGCGGCCTGGCGGAAATTCTTCTGCACCCCTGTACGCCATCCAATAACTTTCTTTTGCTGGATGAATTAAAAGCAACACTGGAATCCAACCGCGCCTGCCATTATCAGCTCAGTGTTGATCAACCGGCGGCCAGACTCTCCGAAACCGGAAAGAACTTTCGCAAACGCGTGCCGGGTGAGCGATTGACAGTGGATGGGGAGGATTGCCTGGCGATCCGCGTCAACCCACCTCCTCACCTGCTTATTCTGGGCGGCGGCGTCGATATGCAGCCGGTGTGCAGTATCGCGTCCGAGTTGGGCTGGCGAATTACACTGGTGGACAAGCGCCCCGCCAACAGCCGTGCATCCAATTTTCCCGGCGCAAGTACTGTTTTGAACAAAAGCGCATCGGAACTCGAGGAAAACCTGCTGCAAACGATCGATGCCGCCATTATCGCCAACCATAATCTGAAAATGGATGCGGAGGGAATGACAACGCTGCAGCGCTCCACGGCATTGTATGTGGGACTTCTGGGCCCGGAAAAGCGCAGGCGGGACGTGCTTGCACTGGCAAAACTGACCGAAAGCGACCTGGTAAAACCGGTTGCCGGCCCGATGGGGCTGGCGCTTGGCGGGGATCTGCCGGAGAGTATCGCGCTTTCCGTGCTGGCGGAATGCCACGCGGTGGTATTTGGCAGCAGCGCCCTGCCGCTGAACCGTGCCTACCTGTAGTTTTCCCGCCATCGCCTGCGTGCTACTGGCGGCAGGCGAGTCAAGCCGTTTCGGCGGATGTAAACTGGCGGAATATCTCGACGGCACGGCCATGATTAATCGCGCCGTCGAGACCGTATTAACTTCCGCGCGGGAAGATAACCCAATCAAATCGATCTGTGTCGTCACCGGCGCCTACACCGATCTCCTGCAACCTCGGCTAAATACATTCAGCGCCAACGGTATCAGCGTGGCGACCATTCACTGCCCCAACTGGCGGGAGGGAATGGGCAGCAGCCTGGCTTTGGGCGCAAAAAACCTGCCGCGCGCGGATGCCATTGCGGTGGTGCTGGCGGATCAGGTCCTTGTAACGCCGGACGACCTGCAAAACCTTGGGGCGGCGTGGTGTGCGAATCCAGCAAATATCGCGTGCGCGCATTACAACGCTACGCTCGGGGTTCCGGCAATATTTCCGGCCCGATACCGAACAAGCCTGGAAAACCTGGGTGGACAAAGCGGCGCGAAAAAATTGATCAATGCGAGCAGGAACGTTATCCCGGTGGAAATGCCCAACGCCGCGTTCGATATCGACACTCGCGAAGATTATTTCCGCATCAGCAACCTGCTATCCAACCGGCATCGGTAGCAGATTTCGCTAAATCGTATTGCGCAGACCCAGATCTCGCGCATAGGGTTCCAGATAAGCCTGGCTTTGAACGTAATCACTGCCGTGCAGTTTTAGGTAATGACTTATCAAGGTGACGGGAACCGCGAGATTAACAATACCGGTGCGATACTCCTCGATAGAGGCCACCAGTTCCTGCCGGATATGGCCCGGCACATTTTCCCGGAGATAACCCACCAGGTGATAAAGCGTATTTGCGTGCCCTTTGCGCGATGCGGGTTTGGTAATCGTCCGCATAAGCTTTTCGATATATTGTTGCGCAAGTTCTTGCGGATCACTAATGCCGGCTCGCGCAACCAGTTGCCCCAACTCCCGATACGACTTTTGGCTGTGTGCCATTACCAGGTACTTGTAACGACTGTGGAATTTAACCAGTTTATCCGGTGTAGGCGTATCCGCGATGGAGTTTTTCCAGGCATAAAGTGCAAACACCTGGGCAATAAAATTCTCTCGCAATACCGGGTCATGCAGGCGCCCCTCTTCTTCCAGCGGCAGTAACGGATTGGTGTCGCGCAATGCGCGAACAAAAATACCGGCGTGTTTGCCGGGAAAATCTCCTTTTTCGTTATACACCTTGGTACTCAGCAGGCCGCAACTGGGAGAATCCTTCATCAGAATATAGCCGCAGAGTTTTTTGCTGTACTCGCCGATCTGAATGCCATAATCGTGCAGCTGATCCGTTACGTCCAGCGTGCGCGTCACCGTGCCCACCGCACGCGGGTGTTCCGGATCCCCCATCAGGCGGATCGGTTCGCGCGGCACGCCCATGCCTATGGCAACTTCCGGACAGAAAGACTCAAAGGCAAATACCCTGGACAAATGATTCAGGCAAAAGCGCGACTGTTTATGTCCGCCGTTGTAACGCACCTCCTGCCCGAGCAGACAGGCGCTGATGCCGACGGGGATCTTTTCGTCCATTAATTTGTGCTACCGCTAAAATTCGAATCGGATTATATCCGACTATGCCGCGTACAAATAAATTCCTCACCTTCACTTATCAACAGGGGATGTTATTCTAACGATCCAGTAAATTGAGGAACGCGCTTTGACCAGTCAAACCCTTCGAATACCACCGGAACAAATGGAAGCGGAATTCAAGCGGATTCTGCTCGAACTGGGTTTTCGTGAAGAGCGCGCCCGCGAATGCGCGCGCATCTTCACCGAAAACAGTCTCGACGGGGTTTATACCCACGGTATCAATCGTTTCCCCCGTTTTGTTGAATACGTAAGAAACGGTTATATAGATGTGCACGCGATTCCAACCCGAATTGCGGCCAACAGTGGCGTGGAGCAATGGAACGGCAATCTCGGCCCCGGACCGCTGAACGCGCTGTTTTGCGCCGACCGGGTGATTGAACTGGCCCGCCAATACGGCATTGCCTGCGTCACACTTGCGAATACCAATCACTGGATGCGCGGTGGCACTTATGGCTGGCGGGTGGCCAAGGCGGGCCTCGCTTTTATAGGCTGGACAAACACCACCGGAAACCTGCCGGCGTGGGGCTCACGGGAAAGCCGGCTGGGAAACAACCCTCTTATCCTGGCAGTACCTTACCGATCGGAAGCCATTGTGCTGGATATGGCAATGTCGCAATATTCCTACGGCGCCATGGAAGCCTACAGCATTAAAGAAAAAGACCTGCCTGTACCCGGTGGCTACGATGAAAGCGGCAATCTGACCCATAACCCCAAGGATATTCTCGCTTCCGAACGGCCGCTCCCTATCGGCTACTGGAAGGGCGCCGGGTTGTCCCTTTTATTGGATATTCTTGCAGCGATCCTGTCCGGCGGGCTTTCGACACATGAAATATCCAGGCGTGAAGCCGAAACCGCCTCCTCCAATGTATTTATTGCAATTGATCTTGAGAAGCTGCCCCACCACAACGCCATACCGCAAATGCTGGAAAATATCATTCAGGATTATCTTGCCTCCGCCCCCATGGAGCAGGCTGGCGTCGTAAGCTATCCAGGTCAACGCGCGCTTCGGCTACGCCGGGAAAATAAAGAGAAAGGGATCCCGGTGGACAATGTTGTCTGGCGAAATACCATCAACTGCCCATAGAACCAGAATCAAACTGGACAAAAATCACACTAACAAATCATTAAAGACTAATTGCGCGCCAATTCCCGATCATTATTCCCGAAACCGGCTATTCTTACGTTACAAATTTATTTCCGAGAATAATGGAGGCATAACGAATGCGCTCTCATATAAAAACAGTAGCGAGCCTGCTCCTGGGTTTTGCCGGTTGTTTACTGGCACTCTCTCTACAAGCGGATCAGTTACGGGATTCCCTTTTTGCCGACGCCGATGCGGCAATGCAAGAAGCCAACGCCAACCAGGCCAACATTCTGGCCCCGGTCAGTTACGCCGAAGCGGCCGGCTATTACAACAGCGCCAATGACCGCTATAAGAAAAAACAAAATGTCGACCGGATTCAAAAGGACCTGGCCCAGGCCACTGCGTATTTTCAGAAAGCAAGTGAATCCAGCAAATTGGCCAAAATAACTTTCGAAAGTGCGCTTAAAGCCAGAAACGATGCGCGCAACGCGCAGGCGGAAAAAATGGCGGCGAAGGAATGGGCGTCCGCCGAGAAAAAATTTATCGACGCCACCGAAACACTGGAAACCAGCAATATAAAACGCGCGCGCGAAAAAGCCGGCGACGCGGAAAAAATCTATCGCGATGCGGAGCTGATCGCTATCAAAGCAGCTTATTTAAACCAGACCATTGCCCTGATAGAGAAAGCAAAAAAAGAGCGTGTCCATCGATATGCGCCGAAAACGCTGGAGAAAGCCGAGCAGCTATTGGCCTTGGCAGAAAAGGAGCTGAGTCAGAATCGTTACGATACCGACTATCCGCGCTCATTGGTCAAACAATCGTTCTATCAGGCCAAGCATTCCATTTACCTTGCCGACCAGGTTAACAAGCTGCGGGACAACAACGTCAGCGACGAAGAGATACTGCTGAAAATGGAAGCACCGGTAACAGAAATAGCCAGCTCACTGGAATTGGTGGCGGAATTCGACAAGGGTTTCGATGTTCCCATGACAGCGATTAAAAATCGCATTCAAGCATTGCAAAAGGATTCCTACGAATTGGGCGAACTGAAAACCCACGCGGAATACCTCGAAAAAGAAATTGCAGTTCTGGAAAGTAAACTCGGCATTCAATCGGAGAGGCTGGCAAAACAGGAAGCGCAACGCGAACGGCTTCAGCGCTTGACCAGTTACTTCAACCGGGAAGAAGCAGTAGTGCTTACCCAGGGTAACGATGTTCTTATCCGCGCGGTGGGTTTAACCTTCGACCCCGGCAGCGCATTGGTGAAACCGCAAAGTTACGCTCTGTTAACCAAGCTGCAGCAGGCTATTGCCTTGTATCCGGAATATGGTGTTCTGGTTGAGGGGCATACGGATTCCTTTGGCGGCGATATTCAGAACCTCGACCTGTCCATGCATCGCGCCCAGTCGGTGCGCCAATATTTTATCAGCAATATGGCCGGCTTTCCGATCAACCGGAGTGAGGCGATCGGTTACGGCGAGACGCGGCCCATCGCCAACAACGAAACACCGGAAGGCCGCACCCGTAACCGTCGTATAGATTTACTGCTAAAAGCACCTCAGTAAAATTCCCTAAGGCGGATACTCCCCGTATCCGCCTTGCACTATCGGATTGTGATTGTTTTTTCCACCAAGCCGTCGGCGGGAACATATCCCTTCTGACCGGACCCAACAGTAATCAATAATTTCCCTGTGTAGCTGTTTTTCCTGCCCTCGCCGTCGATATAAAAAATATCCTCGGGCTGGAACGCAAAATCCACTGTCGTTTCTTCGCCAGCGGCCAGGTTCACACGCTTAAACGCCTTTAACTCCCGTGTAGGCACACGCCCCGGAGCATCTAGCAGGCTGACATATACCTGTACCACCTCATCGCCCGGGACATCCCCGGTATTGGATAAAGTTGCGGAAACAGCGAGGGGGCCGTTTTGTGTCCATTCCGCCGGTGCGGACAAATTGCTGTAAACGAAAGTCGTGTAGCTTAAGCCGTAACCGAAGGGATACAAAACATCCCCTTGGTAGTATTTGTATGTGCGGTTTTCCATGGTGTAATCAGTAAAAGCGGGTAAGTCGTCAACGCCTTTGTAGAAAGTCACAGGCAAACGCCCCGCAGGGCTATATTCTCCCCACAGTAATCCTGCCAGCGCGGTGCCGGTCGCCTCGCCGGGGTAAAATGCCTGCACGATTGCATCGAGATTTTTATCTTCCCAGTTCAACGCCATCGCACTGCCACTGAAGTTGACCATTACCACCGGCTTGCCAAAAGCGTGCAGAACTTCCAGTAAATCCCGCTGCTCGGCGGGTAGATTAATGCGGGTACGGTCACCGTAATCGAACCCTTCCAGCTCCACTCGCATTTCCTCACCTTCAAGGCGCGGAGAAATTCCCCCCATAAACAACACCACATCTGATTGCTCCACGGCGCTGACCGCTTCGGAAACCAGGTTCCTGGAGAGGTTAATCCACTTAACCTGTGCCGACGGCTCCAGCTGGCGACTCCACCAGTTTCGTAGATAAGTCTGCGACGCTTCAAAGGCATATTCCTGCCCGGCCGTTAACTGAATGGAACCTTTAACTTCCTGGCCATCAATCAGTATTTTCTCCTGGGTCTGGAATTTATATTCCCCAGTCTGCTTCGGTATCAGCAAGCCCTTCCATACCACACCGAACTCGTCACCCACACTCTGGTCAACGGGCGACTTCTGCCAATAAAAATCGATGGTTTTATCCACACGGGAAAATTGAGGTTCAGCCTCGAGACCGTCTTTGCGGGACGCGTTGTAATACGAACCTACCAGTCCCGGTTGAAGGTTTCCACCCTCACCCTTATGGAAAAAGTTTTCCTCCCCCACAACCTCGTAATGCGCGTAAAAATCGGCGATTAATGAAGAGCCCGGTGCATAGCGGACGTTCTGCCCGCCCAGGCGCTGCCTGATACCTTCCAGAGGCGTTATCGGGTTGATCGGCACACCATGGTAATTCCCCACCAGCACGTCTTCATTGTCAGCGTTCGGACCCACAACAGCTACTTTAACGCCTTGTTTCAGCGGTAACACGCCATTGTTTTTGAGCAATACCAACGATTTTTCCGCCGCCTTCTGAGCCAGTTGCAGATGTTTTTCCGAACCCACAACGGACATGGGAATATCCGCGAAAGGTACTTCTTCTTCCGGGTCAAACATGCCCAGCTTGAACCGCGTCCGGAACAATCGTTTCACTGCTGTGTCAATTTCCTCCATGGTAATCATTTCCCGTTGCAGCGCGAAATGCAGGTTGGCAAAAGTACTCAGCCGACCTGTACCACAATTGAGGTCCGTACCCGACCTTACCGCCCAGGCTGCCGCCGCGGCCGGAGCGCGGACAACATTGTGCGCATTCGGGTCATAAAAGTCCGCGATTGCACCGCAGTCCGATACCACGTGCCCGTCAAAACCAAACTTGCCCCGCAATACCTCTTTTAGAAGTCTGTCGTTACCGCAGGCCGGATCGCCGTTTACCCGGTTATAGGCACACATAACAGATTCCACGTTCCCATCCTGCACCGCCATTTCAAACGCCGGCAGGTAGGTTTCCCACAAATCTTTTTCGCTCGGGTGATAATCATCGGAATGGCGGGTTTTTTCCGGCCCGCTGTGAACCGCATAATGCTTTGCCATGGCAGCGGTTTTCAGATATTTATCGTCGTCTCCCTGCATGCCATGGATAAAACTGACTGCCAGTTGACCGGTAAGAAAGGGATCCTCTCCGTATGTTTCCTGGCCGCGTCCCCAGCGGGGATCGCGAAAAATATTGATATTGGGCGACCAGAAAGTCAGGCCGGTATAGCGGGACGTAATACCATTATCGAAAAAGTAGTGATGCTTGGCCCGCGCCTCGTCGGAAATAACCGTGGCAATATCGAATATCAGCGGTGCATCAAAAGTGGCCGCCATACCGATCGCCTGCGGAAATACTGTTGCTTTACCGGCCCTCGCCACACCATGCAAAGCCTCATTCCACCAGTCATACGCCGGGATGCCCAAATGCTCGATAGCCGGAGCCTCGTTGTACATTTGGGATATTTTTTCTGAAATTGTCATGCGCGATACCAGGTCGTCAACCCGTTCATCGATGGACAGACTGGTATCCATGTAAGGAGTTTTTTCACGCCGGTTCGTAGTATCGGGAGAGGAATCTTGTGTAGCTTCGTCACACGAAGCAAATAGCAGGCAAATTAAAGGAATAACCAGTTTGATTTTCATAGATCACCGAAAGCTTTCTTTTACAAACACAACCGCTAAGTGTAGCGGAACAAAGGTAAAAAGAAAGGCGGTGTCGGCACCACAGTGGCTCGACAGGGGCGGTCCAGCCTGCCAGGCACGCTAATGGCCGAGACAACACATCTGGCAACTTCCCGATACCGCATCAGCACATAGCGCTTTATCAGCTATGGCAATACGACAACAAATCGAACATTTCAACTCCGCAAAAAATGATATGAGTTGCTTTTACGCTATAGCGGTGCAAGGGAGCACCGCCGCGACCCGCAGACCAGCGCGAACGTCTTGAAATCAAGCAGTTCGTTTACCTGTCGGATTAATAAAATTTTATTTTGATATCTGTTTTTTCTAAAGTCACTTCGAAAAAATCAGGATAAAGATGTGGCGGGAGCAAGAAAGTATTTCATAGTGGATTCATGATCTAATGATTGATGTGCTTTTTAAGCATGCTAAACATATAAATTATTTTTAATATGTATTAACACTCACGAGCAACAAAAAAATAGTTAATCATCGGCGACATCACAAAGCCAATGCGGCACAACGGGGTGCCGGAAGAAATCAAGTTGAGACTTTTATAAAAGGAAAAGCAAGTAAATTTTTATCGGAGGATGCCCACAAGGGCGCGCGGAACTATAGCATTCTGCTGTTCCAATAAAGGGCTCCTGATCGGTTTCATTGTGGGGATTACCCTCCCAAACATGGCGCCATTATCAACATAAAGCACAGTATTGAGTAATATCACTTTAATAAAAATGACGCAGCATTAATGGATGATCAGGCCTTCCATGGCAACGGCAACAGCTTTTTGAGAAGTTTTTAGCCTATGTTTCCATATCCAAATGCTGGCGCGCTTTTCATCTTGCAATAATCCCTACTCTTATTCATGGCATTTTGTATTGAAATTTGTCACAAAACTGGTTTAAATCGACTATCAATTTCTGCTTCACTTGTTCCAGATAGATAAAACTTGCGTAAGGATTAGCCCCTATTCCAACCTTCGGGCACATTTAGGAGAATATAATAATGAATACAAACGAACTCTTGAGTTTCCAGGAAAAAATTGAAGAATGTAAAACACTGGAAGAAGCTGAATCCATTTGTTTAGAGTTTTCCCGGGAATTCAGGTGGGAGTACTATCTTTTTGGGGTGGTAGCCGCGACATCCCTGAGTGCCCCCAAAATCACAACCATAACGAATTATCCGGACGAGTGGTGGCTTTATTATTTTAAGGAAGAGATGCAAAAGAGCGATCCGGTGGTGAAGTACTGCTTTGAGCGATTCGCGCCCATACGCTGGGACAAGCTCATGAAAATGGAGCAGTACAATTCCCCCGCCGCTGAAAAGCTCATGGCTCGAGCCAGGGAACTTGGCCTGGTAAATGGCATGTCCATTCCCATCAAATCTCCCTCAGGTGACGTCGCAATTTTTAGCTTGGCGACCTCTAATAATGACGACATTGAAAATCGGTTTATGGAGAGCCTGTTTCCCGCTCAGGCTTTCAGCAACTTTCTCTTTGAGGCCTATACTCGCTTCCAGGCAAATACCAATGAAACAATTAAACTTACCCCAAGGGAAAACGAATGTTTGTTTTGGGCGTGTGAAGGTAAAACCGCGTGGGAGATATCCAAGATCCTGGACGTTTCCGAAAGAACGGTTATTTTTCATATGACTGGCGCTGCAAAAAAGCTGGGCGCATCCAATCGTCAACACGCGGTAGCCAAGGCCATATTACATGGACTAATTAAACCCGTCCCCTGAATGGCTCGACCGCTTGGGTAAACTGGCGCTGCTACGTATATTCATACGCATGCAATTCCCTACAACTTCGCTGGATAAAATTGTCCAATCCCTCAACTTTAAAAACCCCAAAGCACTGGAAGCCTTTTTTGCACTATCATCACTCGAGATCGTAATATGATGATAAATTTCATCAATAAGATCTTCCGCAGCGTATAAAGACAATTGATTCGGATCGTCCAATAGCACAACGCTATATCGCTTATCGAGAAAGCAATGCTCCATCGCGGTCCACATACTTTCCTGGCAGGTCACCTCGAAAAGCCTTAACTCCTCTCCGCCGTTGTTTATCCGGGGTAAGCGTTCCAGTAAATCCTTCTGTCCGGGATTAAACAATATGGCACGACTTTCCCTGACCAGGTTGCTGACGTGGGCCAGAAAACCAAATTCGCTATTAAGCTCTACAAGAGCTATATCACGACTTTCGATGGTGGATGCACTTACCGCCGTAACCCAGGGACGCCCTTTATCTCCCATACTGCGCATCCCGACGGACAGGTTCTCTGCAAGGTAGGAATACCTCGTGTAAACCACCTCTCCCTCCCAGGTCCGTATCCATCTTTTCCAGTACCCGTCGGAAACATGTTCCGGAAGCTTATGGGCAATAATCACTGACGTGCAATTGGAGTCTTCCACTTCGTCAGTAACACGCCTTATATCGCAGAAACCAAGACACAGATCTACGGTTAGTATCAGGGTCTTAAAATTACCCTGACACCGGGCGATGCTTTCCGCCATATCCGCCTTATACATGCCCGCCATTATGGCGTTGCTGGACATTATTGTGTCCGCCTCGTCCAAAAGAACCCATCCAACTCCCGCCCGTCTGGATATCCCGCGGGCCTTGGTAATGGCGTGACCAGCGCTGTCAATTACATTTTGGCCCAATCGAGACCTGTCCGGCTCTATCAACATTCTTCCGACTTTCCCCTTACGATTTCGAATCGCTATAAAAAACCAACTGTTTCCAAGCCAAATCGAATGACTCGTAAAAGGATACTAGTAGAAACTGAGCCGGTATTAACCTGTCAGATCTTATAAAACCATTTGTGAAGGGACAGGCTGAAGCTCCAGGCACTCTCACCCACTCTCACCGGAATAAGGAATTATCTGTTCTGATCATCGGCGGCCATCCCCATATCCCCGGCAGCTCAATGAATACCTAAGGACACACCGATTAACTCCGGTCCTCTCAAGCAACTACAGCGCTAGTCGGGTCGCGCGTTTGAGCTGTTCTCCTCAACTTAGGCATAATTTCCTTCACTGTGGACACTCCTGATACTTTTTACAGGTACAACGATTAAGGGGGATTATTTACACTAATCCCAGCTTCACATAAGTTGGGATGTATATTCCCCGACTCTTTCCAATCGCTTCTCAGTATTTTCATTATTAAACCAGACGGCAATATCGAGAACCAGCTGTAATATCTTACACACTCTGATAACACAGATCTAAGCAGTTAATTTATAACGTTTTATTTTGGCTAAGCGCAGGCATGTAAAATATAGCAGCTACATATGCTTTTCGTTCAAAAATACAGTCGACCTCGAACTAATAAAAAATTATTCGAGGTCAAACATGGAAATCACAACATTATTCAAAGAAAGCTCAAACATGAAAAACTACTCTCAGCTGATGGATAGTGTTTTCTGCCTACGACATGAAACGTTTGTCAAAAGGCTTGATTGGGACATAAATTCAACAAACGGAAGAGAAAAAGACGAGTTTGATGATATGGAGTCGTATCACATCGCAATTGCAAATAATGACCTGGAAGTGGAAGGCTGCTGGAGAGCCCTTCCTACCACAGGACCATATATGCTCGAAATGATATTTCCGGAGTTGCTGCAAGGCGAGGAAGCTCCAAAGACAAAGAACGTTTGGGAAATCAGTCGATTCGCAGTAAAGAAAGGAAGCGCGAAAGAAAAGAGAGGTTACTTAAATAATATAACAATCAGCCTGATAAACTCCTTTTGGAAATTTGCCAAAGAGAATGATGTCGAACATTACGTCACGGTAACAACGGTTGCGTGTGAGAGAATACTTCACCAGGCGGGGGTTACAACTCATCGAATGGGAGCGGGAAGAGCAATAAGAATCGGTAAAGAACTATCGGTTGCCCTGTGGATTGATGTAAACAACCATCTCGCTACGACACAACATTAAAAGATACAACCAAAGCTTTTTCTTTGACCTGGAACTTAGCCCCGCCTACACCATGGTATTGCAATCTGGTTGGGGCATTTTTTCCTGCGGATAAAGTCTGCTTTTATCGGTATTTTCGAAACATAATAAATTTGCATTCTGTTCCGTTGTCATAGCACCACCAGTTCGAAAAACAGGATAATCGATAGCGGAATATGCGCCAAAAGGGATAATCTGGTTGGATATCAACTTATATGACCTGGATTTATCGACTTCTCGCAAAGCTACAGCCACCCGATACGCCTTGCCAGGCATTAACTGCCATAAACGCCAAAGTGAAGGATCATCCTCAACAGACCGATCAAACTCTATTGCTACATCATTATTCCGGGAAAAAGAAAAAGAAAAACTGTCCAGGGGAATCGATAGCCCCTTGCCTTTTGCTTTAATATAAGCTTCTTTAAGGGTCCAAAGTTCATAAAATCGTTCGTACTGCTGGACGTTAATGGAGGACTTGATTAAGTTGACTTCGCTTTGACGAAAATAACGCTCAGCAAGACTGAGTACATTAGCATCCTCTTTTATCGCTTCAATATCGACTCCAATGGAACATCCACTCGTTACCGCCAGAACAACCATACCACTGGTGTAAGATAAATTAAACTGAAGCAGCCTATCAACATTCCTGTTCGCAATAGAAGGCTTGCCATAAAAGTCGCGACTGAATATCCAGGTTTCCGGAGCGATGTGATTATAGTAGATCGAAAGAACTGACCGCAATAGCGCGCGGGAAACCAAGTATTGATGTCTGTTCGCTTCAAAATAGTATTTTTTATAGCGCGTATATTCATCAGGGCTCAAAATACTCAGGTATCTATCCAACAACTGCATATCCGTAATTTTCTCATCTTCAGCAAACCATAGGTGTATATATGAGGAAAGATTAGTCATGGACCGAACCCGCTTATTTGATAAATGAAACCGCTGGCAGCCAGCTTAATAATGGCTAGCAATAATATGAACAGGGTTCAGTAAAAAAAGCCGGACCAGCTGTTGCATAAGCCAAACTCCGACCACTAAAACCAAAGGAAATGCCGAGCTCCTCTTCCCATAACTTGATGATCGCACGCTCTCCCTCTCTTACAGCATCGTCCAGAAAAATGGCGTAACAATCCTGCAGCTTGTTGCGGATATAAGAGACCGCCGGGTAACGGGCATACTTTTTGGGCGATTCCCATGCGGGGGGGCCATCAATCACAACCAGATCAAGCCTGTCGTCGTTCAATGCGCTATCCAGATTCTGAACATCATACCATTCCAGTTTATCTATCGAGTATTCGCATTCCGCAAGCGGTGCATGAACGAGTTCCACAAGCTCACCGAGATCATCATCTTCAACTATCTTCTTTAGCTTTTCGTACCAGCTCCTATCATGCTCAACGGCACGGAATTTTACCTGTAACGAGTTCTTTCGAATGAGTCGACCTATCAGCACAGTAGTAATACCGGAACCGAACTCCAGGATAGAACGTCTTTCATTGACGATAATATCGTTCAGAATGTGCGCAATGCAGAACGGTCGCATGGCAGCTCCCGTGATGGGAAGGTACTTGCCCTCGTGTACCAGGGATGATATTGCCTGCCATCCAATAAGATCCTCGGAAAAATACTCCAGTCTCTCCAGGTTGGGTTTTCGATCCAAAGTCATAGCTTTATCCTCTTCTAAAATGGCACCTGCTATTTGGTAATCGGTATCTACATCAAGCCTCTTCATACGCTTTTGCTAAATATTTCAAGTGACCTAAAAAACCCTCAGTCAACTTGATCATTGTGCTTTCCCTATATTTATCGCTACTGTAGCTCCATTGGACTTGTAAGCAACCTTCCACGAAGGAAGTAACGCATTTAAAATTCCAGTCAATTTTATTATTCTCGTCCCGGTATGGCCCCACATCTTCACTCGCGTTACTAAAAAGCCTTTGCGAAAAATCCTCCTGGCTGTCCTGGCCGATACTGCCTGCGACAGAATCTCCCGCTTCATGCTGAAAAAAAATGAGATTATTGCTGTTAATATCGACACTTTTAACTGAATCTTCATCGATGCGATTGGTTACAATATCAAAAGAAATCCCATACTTCGGTACTTCGTTTATTTCTTTGGACAACCTGGCTAGCTCTTCTACCGGCTTATTACTATCGTCCCCTTTCTCCAAAAACAGTATATAGCTGTAGGCAAGCCATCCTATCGTTCTGGAAGCATCAATCTTTAGCAGGTCGGATATAGCCATTCTGCCATTATTGGACACGATTACCGGAACACACTTTCTCGGCGCCCACCTATTGATTGTGTTCATAATGGCTGCACAGAATAAATGAGTTAGACTCAATTGCTTATTGTCTTTCAGTATTTGTCGAACTTTTAAGGTATCTTCCTCGGATAAACATCGGCTAATCCGTCTGACAGTTAAAATGCCGTTGGATTCCGGAGTCTGCGCAAAATCAGCGGGCAGATCCTGCATCTCACTCCAACATCGGTCTTTCCAGTATGCAATGTCATCCGCAAAATAATCAGTCTCACGGTACCGACGTTCAAGCTCGAGAGCGATTTCACCTACTGACGTACTGTTTGCGGGCAGGTTTATGTCAATACCTTCAATCAATTGAATAATAATACTGAAGAAATCTTCGATTACGATATTGATAGACGCCGCGTCGGAGAGCAAATGATGAACCATAAGGAGAAGACGATCACCATATTCCGAATTTCTAAGCAATGCGACCGCAAAAAGAGGACCATTTTCGACGTTTATTTTTTCCTGAAGTCCAACACATGCGCTGGTTACTTCTTTGCTGTGTTCGCTCTGACTGCCGACTGATATGTCAGTCTCATAAACATAGCGCGCGATGTCCGCAGGCCCTATCTTACCGTACCATTCTCTATTTTCCCTGCAATAGAAGGTTCGTAAAGCTTCGTGCCGTGCCAGAAATACTTCGACGCCTTTCTCGATAAGGCTGGTCGTTATGTAGCGATGAACATTGTACAATCTAAGAAAACACCACCTATGCGGATTGCGACGTGGCTTTGAAAAGAACCAGCGTTGCCCAACTGTAAGAGGAACCGGATAGGGCCCGTCGTCCCGCATAGCCTGCCGGTTCTGATTCAAAAGGTTCTGATTCTGCTTCATTAGCAAAACCAGCTTTTCTTTATGTTGCTGAATTGCGCTCTTTATATCGGTCGAAATAGAACCTTGGGGGGCGTGTATTTGCAGGTTTTCACCATTAACTTCCAACCTTGCACCGATCAAATTTAAATTCTGCAATAGTTCGGTCAAGAACATATCAGCTCCTCGCTCGTTTTTAATATAGCCAGCTTCCTGGAATAGCGCGCTTTGATGTGATCCGCTAATCTAATAGCCAGCGCCATTATGGTAAGAGTGGGATTGGCAATTCCCCCTGTAGTAAATACCGAGGAACCGGCTATATACAGATTGTCCATATCGTGAACCTTACAATCCTGATCGACCACTCCGCTACGACTCGAAGAATGCATTCGCGTGCAGCCGATGTGGTGCCGACTGCACTCAATTATGTCGCTGACTTCAACACCTAATTCCAGGTCGGACAGATAGCCCTTACCGCTCTTAACAAGGTCGTCATTAAATAGCTTGATCCCTTTAACTAGAGTTTCAACATCCCGCTCACTGAAACGCCAATCGATATGCACACGTGGCATTCCCAGAGCATCGGGTTTACCCGAAAGCTGGATACGACTTTCCATGTTCGGAAACTGCTCGAGCATAAAAAATATCGGATTAACAACAGACCCGTCGTCCGCGACAATCGCCGGGTCAAGTGTCACGCTAAAATTACATATTCGCTCGCGCCACTGCGCCTTTCGGGACAGGTTGTATACTCCCTGAACTCTCCCGGGGTTTTTATCCGTATAAAGACGATGGTTTCCAAAATCCTCATCCAGGTGAGCTATGCAGGGGATTTTCTGTGGTCCTTGCAAGTAGCGAAACATTCCATGTCCGTTAAAAAACCGGCCGACAAGGTCATGCTCGTTTCCGATACCGTTTTTGTATATGCTGTTGGAATTAAGCAGGATCCTGACATTTTCTATTCCACCCGCTGCCAAGATAAATAACTTCGCTTTGATGGAGTGGGTTTTACCGTTAATACATTTTATATCTGCGTTACCAATTCTCGCTTCATCCCGGTCGGCATTCAGATTGGAAATATTCGCGTATAGGTAAACACGTGTGTTCGGGAACCTGGTAATACCATACTTGTAGTCCTTGAAGGCTTTGGATTGTGGATCACCGGTAATCCCCGTAAAGGTCCTATAAACCGTATTAAAGTTGCGATTGAAATTTAGGTCCACGGAATCCATCTCGGAAGCATTCCGTTTAATTCCGCTGAACGTCGGAATGTGTAACATGTAGCAAGCCCGATCGTAATAAGGGCGAATAGTAGAAAAATCAATTGGCCAGCCGCTACCTGCTATCCAGTTCCGCTCAGCAAAGTCGAACATTTCAAACTCGGCGCATTTTCCCCCCCAGGCGTTACCGGTTCCTCCTAGATAACGTCTGCGGGATTCATGCACATAGTCATCTATTACCCTCACTTTTCCCGTTTCACTGTGAATATTGGCACTGCCTTTACTGAGTTCATTGGTTTCAGCATCCTGTTCCTCTCCACCACTCTCGAAAATACAAACTGACATCTCAGCGTCCCGCAACTCCCTGGCAATGCATATCCCCGCCATGCCGCCGCCTATTACGGCTATATCACACTCGATTAAAGAGTTATTATCCAGTTCCCGACAATCTACGAGCATTACTCCTCCCCGACCTATCGATTATGACTTACTGGTCATATACTCAACTTGTTAAACACTACGTGTCGCTTGAGCCGGAGGGATACTGGAAGCCTTTATCGCCGGGAGACACGTTGCAAGCAGTACCATGATCCATAAGAACGCTATACACGGGATCAAAAAAGAGAAGTCCACTCGAGTGGCTCCGAGTCCCTGAATAAGTATCACGTTAAGTAGCAGCGCCAGAATAATTCCGAACGCGATACCGAGTGTTGCTACAAGCCAGTTTTCAATCAGGTAGTATATAACCACATCGCTCTTCGTCGCGCCGAGCGCCCGCTTAATACCGGTTTCACGGGTTTTTCTGGCGACATTAAAAGCCGTTTGGCCATAAACACCCAGTATGGACACCAAAATAAGCAGGACTGTTACTGAACCAAGAATTTTCAAGGTTGCCAATGCATTATTAAGCGTGCTTCTTTTAGCATCGGTTAAAGTTTTCACATGAACGATTCTTTTTTCAGGAGCCAAAAAGAATGCTTCCTCCATTTGAGACATTACACTTTCCATATCGGAGTTATCGCTTATCCTTACCACAAATTTACTGTCGTTCGAGGCCAACTTACCCGGCACTACAGCACTTAATTCAACATTGGTCCAGAGTGGATGCAGGCCGGGCAATCTATCCGCCACGCCAACTATCGTGAAGTACTGATCACTGATGGAGATCTTCTGGTTGAGAGGATTTTCGTCGGGGTACAATGTATTTGCGAGTTCCTGGGACACCACAATTACGGGATTAGAACCGGCTTCCAGGTTGGAACTGACCCACGAAACTTCACTTCTGGAAAAATTACGACCGGATGTAACGTTTACCCCCAGCGCATTGAGAAATTTTTCGTCGGCAGTATAGAGAGTGACATGAGTCGAAACGTTATCCTGATGCCGTCGCTTAACCCTATGGGTTCTGGCGTTGTCGCTAAAAGGCAGGCCGTTTGTAACAGAAATATTCTCAACTTCAGGAATACTTCGTAGCAAATCATAGTTATCCTGAATGGCATTCTCGAAAAACCTGTCGCTGCTGTAATAGACGTCTGTGTCGGCGGGCTCATCGATATCAACCTCGACCGTTAACAGATTATCTGCGTCAATACCCATATTGTCTGCTATTAATTTTCCAAATCCATCGATAGAAGCGTAGCTGTTAACCAGAACTGCCAACGTCAACCCTATCTGGAAAGCGGTCAAAAACCAAACCGCTTTCTTTCTCATTAAACTTCGGAATATTACCGGTAGTTCGTTCATTTCTGTCACCTACAGGGATTTAAGTTGAATGGAGGGGGGTATACGGCAGACTTTCAATGCGGGATATATTCCAGCCAGAAGTCCTCCGACTAGGGCGAGGCCGAGACATACAACCATCATGGTGCCGTCAAGCACCCAGAACTCATCGAACGCCTGATATGAAAGGAATCCTTCAGCGGCCTTCATAGATTCGTTTTCGTAAAGGCGCTTTACCCCTTCCAGAGTGAAAACAGAAAAACCTATTCCCAATAACCCGCCCAAGGTACTTAGCACAGTAACCTCCACCAGATGCTGGGAAAAGATAAACCGCTGAGATGCGCCCAAAGCTCTGAACAAACTGGATCTGCCGGTAAACTTTAAAAACTTTGTAAGCAGCAAGCTAATGGAATTGCACAGGCAAACAGCGAAAAACAGCATCATAACCACTATCATGGCCGTAATTCCCCCCACATCCCTGGATGTCTCCGTGCTGACAGTTATCCAATCCTTACTGCTTACAAGTCGGTTGTGTAACTCTCTGGGAAAACGTCCCAAGTCCTTTTGCCCTTGCATATACTGATTCAGGAACGATTTGTAATCCTGTACCTTCGCTTCCTCGCTTAATTCCACCCAATACTGCACAAATATCACCTCCGAGTTCGAAAACAACTCTTCAAACGAATGACGGGTAAGCTTCTGGTCAAATCCATACGGTGTTCTCCAGTAAGTGGGTTGGAAGCCGGCACTGAATATCAGGCTGAATGGCAGGTAGACGTGTTCAGGGGACGCAAAGGGATCATTCATGTCATAAAATCTTGGAGTAATACTCCAATCGTCTATAACGCCTACAATGGTGTAATAATTGTCGTTAATCCTGACTTTATCTCCCACACTGTTTTCAGAATTGAATAAATGATTGCTAAGCGTCCTGCTGATTACCGCTACGTTCTTACGTGCTCTTTCCTCTTCCTCCGACCATACGCCGCCGTGCAAAAAGGGAGTATCGAACATGGAAAAAAAATCCCTGCCAGTTACTCTCGCATCGAGCCTGAACGGCCGTATCCCTCTCTTCTCAGGCCGTATCGTGGTATGAGTTTGGTACATGGGAGCGGCACGACCGGGAATGGAGCTTTGTTCCAGAGCCAGGGCATCGCGTAGCGTTATGGCATTAGGCGGCCTGTCCGGCCTGAGAAAGGGCTCATCTTTTCTCCAGTTATCTATCTGAACATAAAAGAGGCGGTCACTCTTTCCCGGTATCGGGTCCGACTCCAGATGATGCTTAACCGTCAGCATTGGAACAGTCACACCAACGCCAATAGCTATAAGTAATACAACTGTCAATGCAAGAACAGGCGCTCTTTTTAAACTCCCGAGAATGCTATCAACCAATAGCGCGTTCATATGTCCCCTCCCCTTTTACAACATTCAGACTTGCTCTTTCCGCAACCCTGTTACTGTCAAACTTTACTTTTCCATCCATCAGTTGTATGCGATGGTTAGCCTTTTCTATTTGCTTCTCATTGTGAGTGACCATCACGATAGTCGTTCCCTTGTCATTTATTTCCGATAACAACATCATGATCTGCTCTGACATCTGCGAATCGAGGTTTCCGGTCGGTTCATCGGCGAAAATCAGCTTTGGATCGCCGGCTACCGCCCGTGCTATGGCTACACGCTGCTGCTGTCCACCCGACAGCTGCGACGGATAGTGTGACTGCCTGTTTGACAAACCTACGATGGTCAGCGCATCCTGCACTCTCTTTCGGCGGATGCTGCGCGGGATACCGCGAAGACGAAGTGGCAATTCGACGTTATCCCTCACCGTCATATCAGGCAACAGATTAAAACTTTGAAATATGAAACCGATCAGGTCTCTTCGCATTTTTGATCGGCTTCGATCGCCCATATTGCTTACCTCTTCGCCCGCTATCTTCAACACACCCGAAGTGGACGGCTCCAAAAGCCCCGCAATATTCAGGAGCGTGGTTTTTCCCGAACCTGAGGTGCCAGTCACCATGGCGAACTCACCCGCCTCTATACTCAGGCTGACTTTTGACAGCGCTGTCGTTTCAACATCTTCTGTTATGTATCTTTTCTCGATTTCACTTAAAGCTAACATTGCCATTCTCCCACTAATGTAAAATTGAATTATCTCAAGAGCACTTTTTCAGAGTTGTTGAACATACTCGTGTCAGAAATAATGATTTTCTCCCCCGGCCTGAGACCTTCCAGTATCTCCACCTGGGCCACGCTGATTTCACCTATGCGTACCGATCTGGCTTCCGCAACATCTCCATTTACCACATATACCGTCCGCCCACCGCCGCTGTCGATAAAGGGGCCTCGCCGAACCACAAGCGTGTTTGGTATTGAACTGATCAGTACCTTTATCGATACTCTTTGGTTTTGCCTCAGGTTTCCGGCTGGGACATCAACAAATTTCGCCCGCGCTTCAATGCTGTTATTACTTACCTCCGCCGAAATCGTCGTCAACTCGCCCCGATAGGTTTTATCTTCGTAACTGATTTCCACATTCATGCCCACATCCAGATCGTTCGCATAGCTTTCGGGAACATCCATTTCCACCCCGTAGGTCGAAAGGTCTATTACCTTCATCAACGCCTGCCGAGAGCTAACGGAATCTTTTTCGTTAACATAAATATTGCCGACTTGTCCGTCTATTGTGGATTTGATTGTCAGTTCATCCACTTGTCGCTGAAGATCCTTGGTGCGTACCTCCTGACTGATCAGTTCCAGCTCCGCCGATCTAACCTCAAATGCCAGCTTATCGATCAATAGTTGTGTCGTGGAATTCAGGTTATCGTACTCCGCTTTCAGAATAAGCAGATTATCTTCCACCGACTCCAGCTCTTGCTGGCTGAACGCTTGCCTGGCTTGTGGTGTGTTGTATCGCTCAAGTTTTCTTTTGGCCGCTTCGTAACGTATTTTTGCCACTTTTAACGCCTGTTCCGACTCCAGGGTTTTCAGCTTCACATCCAGCTTTAAGTGTTTGAGCCGGTTTTGCGTCTTTTCCAATTGGGAATTTACCTGAATCAGCTCCGCTTCAAGCTGTGGACTATCTATTTTGGCTAACACCTGCCCCTTTGAGATTGAGTCTCCGGGTTTGACGTAAAGCGATATATAGCCATCACTGGCGGCAAAAACCGTCGGCTCCACCATTGCCACTATCTTTCCCTCAGCTAATACGCCATGCTCAAAAACCTCTATTTTGGCCACTGAGGTTCTAATGCGGTTTTTTTCATATGCGGCGTCAACCGCCAGAATATTTCCTATACCGAAATAGAAAAACACTATCAAGGAAAAGATCGGCACTGCCGATCCAGCCATAACTTTTAATTTGTAGTTCTTTTTTTTCCCGGAAATAGTTCTATCTGTTGAGCTGGTATCTTTAATCATAACTTCAGACTTCGTTTTCGGGGGTGAGAAGAAAGTCATATAAAGATCATGAATAGCATTAGCGCTATTCATAACCGGATTCCTGTCTTGGAGATTTATGACTTGAATTTAAAAGGCAATGCTAATTGTCAGTATGCTGGTTTAGCTATTCAACGCGGCAAAAAGCTTTTCCGGTTCACATAGCCCACCCAAAGCATCAAAGTAGGTCTCGATGCATTGAGGTTTTCCCAGTAACGCTTTGAGCAGTCTCTTGCGATTAACACGTTCCTGGGGATTCGCCAGACTCAACGTATCCTCATAGCCCGGCGTGGTGCTGGCGATAATTGCACGGCTGTATTCCTCCAGGACAACTTTCAGATCGCCGTTACTCTTCAGGCAAGGGGAAAGCAGCTTGATTAACGTCTCCGCATGAGTCAGCGCGTCGGTGATTCCAAGTGCGGTCAACGAGTCCTTATGTATCGCGGCATCTCCCACCAACGCCCAGTTTTTGCCGTTTGCCTTACGAAAATAATTCCATTGATCACCGGTTCCCCACAGTTTGCCGATCCGGCGCGCGGATTGCATTTTGGCTGCTACTTCAGGAGCCAGGGTTTTAACCGCCTCCGTGTAGAACGTCAGTGGGGATTTTCTGATCCGGTGAAATTCGGATTGAGGGAAATAAGTGACTACCAACGTGCTGTGATTGGTCGGTATGACACCCAACCACCTCTGGTATCCTTCATAAAGCTGATAACACTGGTCAAGACCATCCCAGAAGCCGTAGTACACGCAGGTAAGGGTTGGATCCTTGCGGAAAAAAGGAATCTCCAGCATTTGCGCAACGGAGGACCTCATTCCGTCAGCGCCTATAAGGACTTTGCATTGTTCCGTCATTACTGTCCCCGCGCTCGTTTTCAAGGAAACACAACGCACTTTTCCATCGACCGTCTCGACAGATTCCAGTCTGCATTTTGACCTGAATTCAGCACCCGCAGCGACAGCGGCATCAATTATTATTTTGTCCAGAATGTATCTTCGAGGCGCGTAAGCTTCCCGTTGCTCCTGGTCTTTGCTCACCGTACCGAGAATAGTCACTTCGTCGCAACGAATTTTAGTCTCAGTTATTGGTGGGCATCCCGACTCAGCGATTTTATTTAACAGCCCCCAGCGTTTTAGCAAGGCGCATCCGGACTGATGAATGTAGCTTGTTGAGAGTGTGTCCGACGGAAAGTCATGCCGATCAATAAATAATGTTTTCAGTCCTTCCCGGGCAGCAAGCATGGCGGTCGTGGCGCCGGCAATGCGTCCGCCCACTATTATCAGGTCATACATGGTTTTTACCGTCAGTGGTTGGAGATGTTCTATTGGTGGATGCAGTTCAAACTAGACTTCTACAAATTTGACTTATGGGAGGAGTACTTCGTGCCTCAGCTGTCAGGCTGGATATTTCACTCCAAATTCGATCTGTAATCATGCCTATCGCTGTCGAATCAAGGTTATCCGTCTTCCACTTAATTTCGATTTCAATACAATCTCCAGGCCAGACAATGATGGCTAGTGGATATCCTATACTCGTGTGGGAACGGAGTTTCTTTATGTCGCCTGACCGTGGATCAGGATAATTTTCCATAACAAGCAGAGTATCGAACAACACTTTTGGGTTTAAATGACTGGCTTGTTTTAGGATAAGGGAATAAGGTAGGTAAGTATGAGCACTCGAGTTGAGATGATTTTGGAACAGTGATCGCAACCAATCTCTCGTACTATTCAGCTCATTAACTTCGATTTTTACCGGTACGATATTTATTAGCGGGCCAACGATTCGATCAATGCCATCAACATCTTGCGGCCGGGTCGCCACAACATTGCCGATAAGGCATGACGTTGTACCCGAAAGGCCCATGATTATCCTCCCCGCAATTCCGTTGAATATGGTGCTGAGTGTTACTCCGTATTCTTTGCCCAGTGCAACAAGCGCATTGGACGTCTCGTTCCCCAACATTATCCGGCTGCACTTCTCGTCAACAGGCTGGTCACCGAAACCAATCAGGTATCTGTCGTCATGAACACTTTGCACACAGGTCTTCCAGTAACAGGCGCTCATTTCACGATCCTGTTCCGATAACCATACCAGGTAATTCTCATACTTCCCGACGGTTGGCAATTCCACCTTTTTCGCATCCAAAAGGCACTGATACGCCTCAAACACCTCATCCAGAACCATCACATCTGACCAGCCATCCAGAATGGCGTGGTGATAGGTCCACACAAAATGCCAACTATTTTCAGTTGTTCTTAATAAAGTAATACGAAACAGGGGGACTTCAGACGGGTTAAACCCTCTGAGCCTGTCTTTTCTTAAAAACTCCTTAATGCTTATAACCTTCAAGCCTTTTTCCAGGTGTCTAAAGTCGATCTCCGTGAACTCATCAACAGTTAATGACTTATAGGCTACCTGGATTGGATATGAATTTATAGACAGATCGAATTTACATCTTAAATTGCTATGCCTGTCCATCACATGTTGCCAGGCGTTTATGAACTTACCTTTATCGAGGTCGATCAGTTCTCCCTCCACCTGGTCTATCAATACTCCGGATGCGGGCTCCGATTTGGAGTGGTAAAGCATTCTTCCCTGGACCTCACTGCATAAAGCAATAAATTCTATATTGCTGTTTTGTTCAGGGTTAAAGGCGGATACAACATGTGACGGCAGTCCGTATGTTTTCAGCCCTTTACCCGTTCTATTTTCGGCAGTTCCTCTATGTGCCGCTTTGTTCCTGGTCAGCGGCATAAGCGTTTCGTACAAACTGGTGCTGGACAAAATCGTGGCAACACTCACTTTGTATCCCAAGCTTGAAAGCATGGAGGAAAGCATCATTGCCTTGACGGAATCACCACCCAAAGCCAGAAAACTACTCTTAATATTCTGCAGCTCTTCCGAAAGGCAATGCTTGACTGCATCCACTACTTCAGGATCCCGGTGGAACAACTCACCTTCCATTTCAGGCGAAGCTTGCATGTTTACATACGGTATATCTACAAGTGCTTCCACATCGATCTTGCCGTTTATCGTTATCGGCACCTGATCCAGGATAAGGAAATAATCGGGAACCATATATGAAGGCAACCTTTCAGCTACGCAGGTAAATAAACACTTCGCGATCTCCACATCGTCCCAGTATAAATATCTGCCCACCAGGTGCCGGGGCGTATCCTTCAGTTTGATATAAGCAACCAGCTTGACAGTTCCCCGAATTCGTTTAACAGCGACGGTGACAAGATCAATCTGCGGGTGACAGTTGAGGACAGATTCAATTTCGGGCAATTCTATCCTGTATCCGTTGATTTTAACCTGCCGGTCTCTTCTACCGGTTACAACAACATCACCGGTTTCTTTCATATAAGCCAGATCACCGGTTTTGTACATGCGCGCGCCGGACTCATCGCTGAAGGGATCGGGTATAAATTTTCCGGCCGTTTCGGCAGGCAGTTCCAGATATCCCATACCGACCTGCGCCCCACCTATATAGAGCTCTCCGGCAATCCCCTGCGGAACCGGTCGAGCCTGTCGATCAAGTACATAAACAGCAGTTCCCTTAAGCGGAATTCCCACCGGTACATATCGGTCCTGTGCCGATATCATGGCGTCACTGTTCAAACCACTGGCTTCCCAGGTGGTAGCGGTTATTGTTGTTTCGGTGGGGCCATAGGCATTAATACATCTAACCCCGGTCTTGTTGACTTCATTCCATTTTTGAAGATATGCGGGGGGGCACGCCTCCCCACCAATAATCACCGTACGCAGGCAATCGGGCACGGATAAGTGTCCGGCCCGCAACTCATTGATCCAGGCACCCCACATCGCGGTCGGAATATTTACTATGGAAATATTTCTTTCTCTGATTACCCGTTGCAAACTACCGCAGGATTGTTGTTCCGACCTGCTCCATATGTACAAGGTCGCTCCGACAGCAAGAGTTGGAAGTATTTCCTCTATGGAAATGTCGAACGTGTTCGCACAGGTGTGTAATACCACATCGTCCTGGTGGATATCATATAGAGCTGCTACCGCACTGTTGTGCTTACCTAAGGCCATCCGGGAAATCACCACCGGTTTCGGTGTTCCCGTAGTGCCTGAAGTGAATATGATATAAGCACCGGCTGTCTCCGGTATTAGTTTTGTTTTTCTGAAAATTCGCTCGCCGGACGAAACGGTGGCCGGAATGTCGACAGTCAGTGTCGCCAGTCCCGGCTTTAACGCACTATCTATCTGATGTGCTTGTGAGCAAAGCAGATATTTGAGATGGGCTCTCTCCAGGTACAGCCGCTTTCTATGAAGAGGGGTATCCATATTAACCGGAACATATACGCCTCCCACATTGAGAATTGCCAGCAAACAAACCACATTAAATAGCGATCTTTCGCCATATACACCAAAGTGATCGCCCAATCCTGTGCCACCGACCGTGATCTCGCAGGAAAGGTATTCCACCTGCGCGGCCAGCTGCGCATAACTTATCTGTCGATCCACGGTTATGACCGCTGCTTTGTCTCCGTATGCACGGAGCCTGGCAACGATCTCTCCATTTTTGCTGGATATCAAACTCATTGGAAAAAACCGGCTTTGTCAGGCAAAGGCTGCCACCACCTTTCGACTGCCCGATCCGGGAGTCCAGTTGCTTGTTGAATGGGTCCAGGTCGTGTTATTGAAGATAATCAAATCTCCAGCGTTGAGACGATAGGTGATCTTGCGGGAAAAGATATCCCGGTAGCTCACAGCTGAACTCCACACTCGCCGCGCCGCCGCATTGTCCATATTGAGATTGCCCATTTTGATATGGCGCGGTGGCTTTATCAGCAGAGAGTTCGTCTCCAGCAGATTCTGGTATTCCTTTGCGGAATCGTGGTCATAACTTGCCACACTATCCCAGTAGGAATAAATTTCCCTGTCCAGAAATTTGGAATAGGTTTTTCTGACGGGACTCAGGACATCCACCAGACGAATATTCATCTTTTCCAGGTCGGCGTCGTCCGACAGCCTGTCGCAGAGTACTTCGTCTTCGTCCTGCAAAATGTCCTCCATCAAGTCGACCTGATACTTCGATTTAATATTGGCCGATTTCACCGGGTCCGGCGATGATATACCCTTTGCGACCTTGGTTCTGACCTCGCGAAGACGGGGCAGGGCGTGGCTTTGTTCGTCAATGTTCAACAGAACAGTAACGCCTCCATCGGTACTGTTTTGGTAGCAATAAAAAGCTGCCAACTGCATGTTTGTCTGGCTGTTGCCCTCGGAGTGCGGTGTTATGTATTCATAGTCCGTCCGCGAATTCACACTCATAAAATATTTGCCGATGTTCTCGCGATGACCCTGTACGGAGGCAAAGCCGGCCTGCAGCGTTAACGAGTCAAGAAGTCCGCACTGGCGTGCTATAACTTCGAGAATATGGTCGGCCTCCTCCTGATAAGAACCCTCTATAAGTGCCACGCGATCGTTTTGCAAAGCCGATATAACTCTTTGCGGATCCACCTGGTAAAGGTCGTCCCTTTCGATATTACATAAACTACCTGCAGATTCCGGAATATCGGGATTGAGGTCTGCATTATTGTTATATTGCGCGTGCGGATTGATCATAAGTTTCACCACCCTGACTTTATTATCTCTCGGCAGAAGTACTGGATTCCCGGAGTCAGTCAGGCAGACGTGTCCGGCTCCAACGCTATCATTCTCTGGGTCCAGATCGTGACGATTTCATTCAACAAAGACGAAGTCATCGGGATGCCGAGCGTTTTTGCAACCGAGTCGATACAGTTATCGCATCCATTCGACAGGATCTGATACAGCTCCATCGAAATGGGTACCGATAAACTGCTGAAGAAACGCGAGGCATTGAATTCAATTGTTGCAACTTTTTCGAACTCACCTGAACCGGGACGATACCCCAGACAAAGACGGCTGCTCTCCCTGACAAAAGCGCGTAATCCCGGGATACCCTCTTCCAGACGGACATTTTTTTCAATCAGATAGTCGCCGATTACCAGATGGGTCAGTTCCGTTGTCAGAAAGCAAGCCACGGCGTCACTGACTGTTTCTACTATCGGCTCCGCATTATTATTGAAAGAGGTATTCAACACCAACGGCGTATCCGTAAACCGTCGGAACTCATTTACCAGGTTCCAGTATTTCTCGTTATACTCCCGCTTAACCACCTGCACTCGCGCAGTTCCATCCACATGCGTTATCGCACCCAGCGATTCCCGTTTATCCGGCCTGACCTTTGTTATCAGGTTCATAAACAGATAGTTGTCATATTTGCGGTCGATTTCGAATATATCGTCTGCCCACTCCTCAAGCACGGAAGGCGCAAACGGGCGATAGCCTTCCCTCTTCTTGATCATACGGTTTATTCGCTCTTTGTTTTCCGCAGGTCTCGGATCGGCAAGAATACTTCGATTACCAAGCGCTCTCGGACCAAATTCGGATTTGCCCTGTACCCATCCAATTACCGCTCCCTCCGATAGTAAACGTGCTGCCTGTTTGCAGATATCGGCGGATCTTTCAAAGTTGATTAGGGCTCCCCATCCAGCCAGCTCCTTCTGAATAGTATTATTATCCGGAGTGGATTTTCCCAGGTAGAGGTGCTTCATCGCATCAACGGAAGTGCTGTTGGAATATTTCGCATTCGCGTGAAGCGCGGCTCCCAGTGCACAACCGGCGTCGTGAGCTGCGGGCTGAACAAAAATTTTTTTGAATATGCCTGAACTCATTATCTTTCCATTAAGTGTGCAGTTGTGAGCCACACCTCCCGCATAGCACAAATTGCCCATTCCGGTTTTTTTCTGAGCATCCTTTAGAATATGAAGGACTATGCTTTCGAGGGTCTCTTGTAGTGCCGCGGCAAAATCTTTGTGGGCTTGCAGGAAGGGTTCTCCCTTCCTCCGGGGGAGCTTAAACTCCTCCATGAACGAGAGCTCCTGCCACAAATCCATGACACAATTCCTGGAGAAATTAAATTCCCCATCGTCATTCAAACGATAAATTTTACTGAATGCATCGCGAAACCGGGCCGGATCTCCGTAAGGAGCCAGTCCCATAACTTTGTATTCGTCAAAGTAGTCATAACCAATAAGTTTTGTGAGTGCGGTGTACATAATGCCAAGCGAATTTTCCGCGCTCAACTTTCGAATCACCTCAAAATCACTTTTTCCGGCAACACCTACGACGCCAGACAAAGTCGTGCCATCCCCCCCAGGGCCGCTCCCGTCGAGAATGACCACCAGGCTCTCATCGAACCCGGAAGGGACAAATGCGCTCCACGCATGGGCCTCATGGTGCCCACAGAAAGATAGTTTTTCAGAGACATCCATATCGTAAAACAGCCGGAAGTTTCGCGATATGTACTCCCGTCCTGTCATCGCCTTAATACTGCAGTTTTCATAGGACCTTTTTGTCGCGGCCAGATGTGCATCGTAAGCACTGTAGTTCACCGCGATATAGTTTACTTCCTCCAGCCCGATATTGGCCTCCCGCAAGCAAAAGTCGACTGCCCGCTTGGGAAAGAAGTTGCAGTGCTTAACCCGCGAAAGCCGCTCTTCCTCTATTGCCGCAACGACTTCGCCATCCCTCAGGAGTACTGCCGCCGAATCGTGAGCGGCAAAAACTTCTCGGTTGATATCTGTTTCGAGACCATCACCAATCTGCAAGCCGAGTATATACATAACGGTAACCTGTTTTTCTGTGAAAGAGCGGAAATGAGAATTGAAAATGCTGGGGAGAAAGAAACGCCGGATGCTAAATTTCCATCACTTCGAATGCATGGCCGGCATCGTCCGCCTTACCGGATTGCGTGCAGGCCAGCTTTTCCAGTGCCAGCAACATATCTATATGTTCTGCCAGCTCTCTGAGAACCAATAAGGAATAGACATCCTCCACGGGCAGCAGCAGATTGAATTCACTTCTGATTCGAGAAACTACATTGGTCACGGAGATGGAGTGCCCGCCGAGATCGAAGAAATTGCTTGTCCTGCTAATTTCCCGCACCTTTAGAACCTCGCTCCAGATTTGTGTCAGTTTTTTCTCGGTCTCGGTCCGGGCTTCTTCAAATCTTGATTCTTCCACCGACAACGTGTTGGGATCCGGTAAGCGGGTCAGATCCAGTTTTCCATTCGACAGTGTGGGAATGTCATCGATTAAATGTATCGTCCTGGGAATCATGTAATCCGGTAAAGCCGCTTTCAGATGCTCTTTCAAAGCTTGCTGGTCCGGAACCTGATCGCACTCCTCCTCGGCTACAAAAAATCCAACCAGCTGTACGTCTCCGGCCGGACTTTTATTTGTAATGACAGCCCCATCTTTAACTGCTGGATGTGAACGTATCACGTGCTTTATTTCGTCAAGGCTCATTCTGAAACCGCGGATCTTTACCTGATTATCATTTCTTCCCAGGTATAGGATGTTGCCGGACTGGTCCAACCTGCCCAGATCATTTGTTTTGAACATTCTCCCGCCATTCCCGTTAATATGATCCGGTACGAATCTTTCCGCAGTAAGGGATGGATTATTGAGGTAGCCAAGCGATACCGGAATGCCGGATACATGTATTTCCCCGGTCACTCCCCGTGGGCAGGGATTGGCGTAGGGATCCAGAATATGGACTTCGCAATTTTGAATGGCGCGACCGATGGGGATATTTTCCTGCGATCGCTGCCCGGCGACTTGATAAACTGTTGCATCAGCGGCGACCTCTGTTGAGCCGTACAAATTCAACAGCGTCGCTTGGGGAAGCGCCTCCACAAATCTCCGCACAAGGTCATTGTCCAGAGCCTCTCCGCTGCTGACAACCAACTTGAGGTCTGGAATGATTTCGCCCAGTTCCGGATAATGATCGAGAAGCGACAGCAGCAGAGACGGCACAAGAGTCAATCGGCTGACCCTGGATTTCCGAAGTAACTCCACGAATTCGAACAGGTCGAGCACCGTTTCCTGCGACGCGATAACAAGCGGAATTCCCGCTAACAGCGTACCCCATATCTCGGCAATCGAATCCACAAAACCGCATGTTGTCTTATGACAAACCACTTCGCCATTGTTGAAAGGATAGGTGTCCCACATCCACTGCAATCTGTTTAGCACTCCCTCCTGGGTAGCCATTACACCTTTCGGTTGGCCGGTCGACCCCGAGGTGAAAAGAATATATGCCAGGTTTTTAATGTTGATCTTTCGGCTGAGATCATCGCCGGAAAGCAAATTCAACTCTTCCCGAATGCTATTGAGTCTTATGTAATAGCCACCACCATCCGGCAAAAGTGGGAAATCGTCGGATATCAGGACAACATCCGGCTTGGCAATATCCACATATAACTTAAGCCGTTGCGCCGGCAGTGACGGCTCCAGCGGAACATAAGCCGCGCCCAGTTTAAATACCGCCAGCATGCCGGCAATCATATCCACACCGCGAGGAAAACCGAGGCCAACGGTTTTTCCCTGGGCAACGCCCGCGGAAGCCAGATACCTGGCAACCCTGTTTGCCATCACGTTAAGCTCGGCAAATGTATAGCTTTCAGCTCCACTGGAAAGGGCTAAAGCGTCGGGACTCGCCGCGGTCTGTTTCTCAAATATCCGGCTTATCGATTCCAATTTTACAGTCTGATACGCGGCGGGTAACTCAGATGTTCGCGCATGGTTTGCCTCATTGAACGTTATATCCGCTAACAGAACCCGAGGCTTGCGAACAACTTCTTTTATCAGCTTGATATAGTTAACCAGAAACTGTTTTATGAATCCCGGGCTAAACAAATCGCTGTTGTAGGTCAGCCAACCGCCCAGACTGCTATCCTCCGAGTTTTCAATGAAGGTTAGATAAAGATCATACTTGGATTGTCCATCGTAAGAATCCAGTTCGCCCTCTGCCACCTCCTCGTCAGCTTCTGCAAGTTTTTCAATCTGCCTGGCGTTTATCTTGTCACTGGCTATCTGTGAAATTTTTGTTTTCAACAGAGAAAAGTCACTGGCTCCCGGAACCTGAAAAACAAACATGGCCTGGAAAAGCGGAGAAATTCCTTTTACACGAGGTGGGTTAATCCCCTCCACTATTCGGTTGAATGGGGCGTTCTGGTTGGCATACGTATCCAGGCAGCTTCGCTTGACGCTTTCCAGAAGGTCAACGAACGTTTTTGATTCGTCGACAGATAAATCCATTACAGAAGTATTCAGAAAGTATCCGATTATGTGACGGAAAGCGTCCTGCTGACGGTTATTCACCGGCGTGCCTACCAGAACCCTGCTCTGCCGTGCATACCTGGACAGCATAATGGCGTAGGTAGTCAGCATTGTCATGTAAGCGCTGGCACCGCATGTTTTACCCAGACCCAACAAATCCGAAGCCAAATCAGAGTCAATTTTGATGGGAATCGAACGCCCGGCACCGCTGCTTTGTCTCGGACGTGCCCTGTCGCCAATATTAAGCAGGTGAGAAGCATCTCTCAGTTTTTCCACCCAATAATTCACCTGTTTTTCTATCGCATCCTGGCTTCTTTCCCAGTTTGAAAAATCAACATAACGCAATTCAGGTTCAGGCAATGAATTCTCCCACTTACCGGTGTCCGGATCCAACTTGTTACTATAAACCCGGTAATAGTGAGATATTTCCCGCAGCAGGATTCCTTTCGACCAACCATCAAAGATAATATGGTGAGCATTCATGCAGAGAGCAAAAACATTTTCGTCCAGCTTGACCAGCGAGGCGATAAAGAGGGGCGGACGGGTCAGATCGAATACATGTAAACTGTTTTTATCAACTTGCTCAAAAAGCTTTTCTTTTTTTTCATCTTCGTCCAGTTTCGACAGGTCCACATAACCCAGTTCAACAACATCAGCGGGATGAATTTTCTGGTAGATTTCTCCATCCATTACTTCAAAAGAGGTTCGTAGCGAAGCGTGCCGGTTTACTACTTCAAGGATACTTTTCTTCAAGGCATCAACATCGTCTAGGTCCTCCAGAAGATAAGCACTTGGCATGTTATAGATCGATGACGGCCCCTCTGTTTCAAAAATATTCCACAGCCCCAGTTGACCGTATGATACCGGGTACTTATCCAGATTCACTCTCCGGGGAACACCACGATTCTCGTTGGTTCTGGCGAGTTGGGCAAAAAGCTGCGCTTTTTTTTCTTCTGGGAGTTTGTTTATTCGTTCAACCAACGCTTGTTTTCTGTTCATACGCATCGCTTTATTGAGTTGGTGGATTTATTCAGTTCGTTCCGGTGGCTTGCTCGAGGGTGGAAAGAATCTCTTCAAGAACATCCAGGTCTTCCTGACCGGCCCTTATTTCTATGATTTCTCTCTCCGTGGCGGAGATAGTCGGGTTTTGCAGAAACTGTGAGAGTGAAAAACTGATATCAAACTTTCGTTGTATCTGAAATACAACCTGTGATGCCAACAGGGAATTTCCCCCGCACTCAAAGAAATTTTGCGTATCGGATACCGGTGCGGTACCCAGAGTATCCGACCATATACCGGCCAGAGTCCGCCTTATTCCGGACTCAAACCTGCAGATATTATCGGACTTGACGTCTTCCGATCCTGTTATCACGGTAGTAGGTTGCTCGGGTTTATCCACGACGGGATATTGCAATGACCGCGAAACCGGGGTTTTGGAGGCTACAACATTGGCCAACCCGAGTCCCATCGCATTCTCAAAAATCCTGATTCCCTCGTCTATCGAAAAGTATAAGCTCTCTACTTCATCGCTCAGGGAATTTCCCTTACTTTCCAGTAAATCGTGCAGCATGCCGGTCTCCTTCCAGCCTCCCCAGTTGCACGAAACAACTGGCAATCCGGACTCGATCGAATATTTGGCAGCCATCGCATCCATATATGCGTTCGCGGCCGCGTAATCCGCTCTTGCAGGAGCGCTCTTGATAGCATTTAATGAGGAGAACAGAAAAATAAAGTCAGGCTGTTTATCCCGCAGGTAATCGATTATCGATTCGGTTCCCTCCACTTTTGCGGCAAAGGTCGCTTCGAAATCCGCGTTGTCCTTTATCGCCAGCATACCGCCTCCCGCGACGCCTGCCGCATGTATCACTCCAGCGATGCGGCCAAGTTGCTCTTCTGCCTGTGCGAACGCAAGTTGTAGTTTCTTTCTATTGGAAACGTCCACGGGAAAACTACACACTTCTGCCCCCAGGGATTCGAGGCAGGCAATTTTCTGTACTGAATCAGAGCCCGCTTTCGGCAGGTGTTCCGGACCGGGATAGGACGGCGCATTTCTACTCAGCAGAATTAGACGGGCGCTATATTTTTCAGCGAGGTGTTTTGCTATCTCATAACCAATTCCGCTCAATCCGCCTGTTATTACATATACCTCGCCCGTTTTAAAAGCCGGGATTGACTGTTCGTGTGGAACGGATTCAACTTCCTTGTACGCCACTACAAACCTGCCGCTGCCCCGATAACTAACATACGCATCGTCCAGGCCTCCCCGACATTCCGTTATCAATAGCCTGGCCTGCCACACACTGCTCACAGAGTTCCGCCAGATATTATCCTGGACATCGACAAAGGCCCATTTGGTTTTGCCCGATTCGGCATTTACACTTCTGCAAAGTGCCACCATCATGCTCATTGCAGGCTTTATTCGGTCTTCGTCTGACAGACTGGTTGTGCCACTGCCAATGACCAGAAGATTGGAGTTTTCCCTCGAATCTGTCTCTTCAATGGCCTTGTACAGGTTAACGGCATGGTAGAAATTTTGTCTCTCCTGTCCAGGATTGCAGGATTCGGCGTTATCCACTCCATAGATTAATTTCTTGTGTGTGTTTGCCGGTAATGCCGTCAGCACTTTTTTGAAATGATCAACTCTTTCCGGATTAACAAGAAAAAGATTTTCTTCCTCATGGCTGTAATGTTCGCCGAATTTTACCCGCACCAGGCTCTTTCCGCCGCACTGCAATTGCGCCTCCAGAGCGTTGTGTAACAGTTCGTTGTTACCAACCAGCATCCAGGTTTCATCCTGCAACGCCGTTGCCGATGGTAGAATCGTTTGTTCCCAGCATGGGATATACAGCCAGTTATCCTCAACCGTCGATTTACCACTTACCTCTGTATGAGCGCTGGAAAGGGCTGGTTTTGTTTCTATACGTTCTGCCGAGGAAAGGCTCTTCTCTATCCAGTAGCGCTGTTTATCGAATATATAGCCCGGCAGGTGCACCCTTCGTCGCCTTTCCCCACGATAAGCGCTGGCCCAGCAAATATCGATTCCGCTTTGCCACAACATTGCCAGCGACTTGGTAAACACCGTGATATCAGCTTCAGCCTTGTTATGGCTTGACATGCAATTAAATACCTGGCTCTTGTCCCGCAGTCCGGAGTGCGAACTGAAAACCGTGGCGATACTGTTACCTGGTCCAACCTCCAGGCAAACGGCCTCTCCTCCCTGAAGCATATTTTGTAAACCTTCGAAAAACTTCACCGGCTGCCGAAGGTGGGTAATCCAATATTCCGGATTGCCAGCTTCGTCGTTTGCTATAAGACGACCATGGACGTTTGAAAAGAATGATATCGCCGGCTTGTTCAGTTTGATCCCTTTCATCAGTTGCCTGAAATCATTCAGGCATCCGTCCATCATGCGGGAATGGAATGCGTGCGACGTGTGTAAACGGGTAGCGGCGATTCCCTCTTTTGCGAGAGATTCGATGAAAGCGGTAATAACCTCCGTCGGCCCCGATACGATAGTTTGATCATTTCTGTTAACCGCCGCCACATCCACCAGGTCCGGCAGTTTGGCTTTCAGCTCCGTTTCCGCCAGGGCGACCGCCGCCATTCCACCTTCGGGAAGCGCCTGCATGAGCTGTCCCCTGCGCACCACAACCGTTAAAGCGTCATCCAGGGAAAACACACCGGCCAGCGTAGCGGCAACGTATTCACCGATACTGTGGCCAATCATGGCTTCGGGTTTGATGCCATATCCAAGAAGCGTCTTTGCCAGTGCATACTCCACGACAAAGAGACCAATCTGTGCAAACCGGGTGGATTTTAATTTATTGTCTGTTGCGGTATCGCTGACGGGGGAATCGAATAAAATACTCCGCAATTGCAGGTCGTGTTTATCCTGCAAATACCGGAAACAATGGTCAGCCTCGTCTCGAAAGACGGATTCGTGATCATAGAGTGATTTGGCCATTCCCGCCCACTGGTTTCCCTGCCCTGGAAACATCATGAATAAACGCTTGGGAGCGGTTGTCGCACCTGTTTCAGGAAGGACGGTCTTCTTAATTTGCTGTCCGATATCACTTCTGCTGTCCAACGTAAAAGCCTGCCGAAATGGATGCAATTTTCTTCCGCTTTGCAAAGTAAACGCCACATCGGAAATCGATACTGCATCATTTTCTTCAATAAATTTTTTCACAGCGCGAACGTTTTCATCGAGCGAGCGTTGCGTTTTTGCGGATATGGGAATGACGTGTACCGGCTTTCCGCAATCAGAGTATGCTTGCTGCTCCCTTCCGCTCAGTATTACATGGGCATTGGTGCCTCCCATCCCAAATGAACTGACGCCGGCTATCCGCTCGTTACTTTCCGAACTCCAATATCGATTTTCGCTGGTAATATAGAAAGGAGAATCTTCTATATTGAGTTTCGGATTGGGAGACGAAAAATTAATGGCCGGAGGGATCTGCCTGTGATACAGGGCAAGGGCGGTTTTTATTAAACCGGCGACGCCCGCCGCGCAGCCCAGATGTCCAAGATTGGCTTTTACCGCACCGAGCGCGCAATACTGCCGCTTTTGTGTATGTTCGCGAAACGCCTCGGTAAGGGCGGCTATCTCAATGGGATCACCAAGCAGTGTGCCAGTACCATGAGTTTCGACATAACTTACCTGGTCCGCGTTTATGCCGGCCAGGTCGAGAGCCTCGGATATAACCTCAGACTGACTCGCAATTCCCGGCGCAGAATAATTGACTTTGTCTCCGCCATCATTATTGATTGCAGACGCTTCTATCACGGCGTAAATGCTGTCTCCGTCATTGATTGCATCTGCCAGGCGCTTCAGTACAACCATTCCGCCGCCGTTTCCGTTTACCGTTCCACTGGCGTCCTTGTCGAAGGGGCGACAATGACCGTCGCGAGAGGCGATTCCTCCATCCCGGTATAGGTATCCCGTGTGCTGGTTGACGGAGTAGGATGCGCCACCCGCCAGCATCATATCCGCCTCATAGGCCAGCAACGATTTGCAAGCCATGTGCACCGCCACCAGAGATGAGGAACAGGCAGTGGTCACCCCCACCGCCGGCCCATTGAGATTTAATTTGTAAGCCACCTGTGTTGCTGAAAAGGGAATGTCATTCACGAGCTGGAGGTTTTTTTCCCCCAGGCTGTCATACAGATCGGGACGGGTTAGCAAATGCACCCGCTCATAATCACTCGATTCAATTGCCGTATATATTCCGATTCGTCCTGAAAAATTTTCCGGACAGTATCCGGAATCATCCAAGGCATGTTGTGACAGCTCCAGTAGCAGACGCTGCTGCGGCGCGGTAATTTCAGCGATACTCTTGGTCATACCAAAATATGCCGCATCGAATTCCTCAACACCGTCGAGCCTTCCACAGGCGGTTATAAATCGGGAGTCTTCGAGAATCTCCCTCGGCAGGCCGGATAACTGTAACTCTTCGCTGGTACTGGCCCGCACTGACTCGATCCCATCGACCAGATTCCGCCAGAATTCCCGCAGATCATTTGCGCCAGGCAACCGGCAGGACATTCCGACGATGGCAATTTTGGTTGCCATTTCGATAAAGTTGTCGCTATCGCAGTTCATATAACTTCCTTTCTTATGCTGTTTTTGATTGCCATCGCTCGGTTGGCCGCCGCAGCTTGCTTGCTGCGTGCCATACGGGAAGCCCGCTTTTTCTGTTTGTCATGCGATAGCTCGGGAGTGGTTATGTCATCGGACATTTGAATGGAATCGATATATTTTCCCAAAGCGGATATCGTGGAGTATTTAAATAGGTCGGTTATTTTTATTGTGGATTCCACCTGGGCGAGTATTGTTTGATGCACCCGCATAAGAAGCAGCGAATCGCCACCTATCTCAAAAAATTTGTCCTCCCTGAAAACGTCCGCCAGGGAAAGCTTTTCCTGCCATATCTTCGCCAGCTTCCTTTCCGTTTCCGTCGCGGGTAGGGAACCCGGATTTTTTTCGGCTCCGGGTTCGGGCAGGGCGGCAGGGTCAATCTTACCGTTGCCTTTAAGGGGCAAGCTGTCCAAGCACACGATATAACCGGGTTGCATATAGTCCGGTAACACCTCCCGTAAACGCTCACGGATCTCATTTTCTCCTTCCGTGCTTCCGCAAAGATAGGCAACAATATGCATCCTGCTGTTTATTTCAATCACTTTGACATAAGCGTTATTAACCTGAAACAGGGAAAGCAGGCAAGCCCGGATTTCTTCCAGCTCCACTCTATAGCCGCGTATTTTTATCTGGTGATCCCTGCGTCCACAGAATACGAGATTTCCATCGGAGTTAAATTTACCTCGGTCACCGCTTAGATACATACGACACCCTGGTATTTCACTATGAGGATCAGGCAGAAAATTTTCCGCAGTTTTGCGGGGGCTGTTGTGGTAACCTTGCGCAAGGTTTACCCCGGCCAGATAAATATCAGCTTCAATTCCGGTGCCCACTGGATTTAAACAGTCGTCGAGCACATAGCTGGAACAGTTATTCAGGGGCCTGCCAATAGTATTGGTTCCCGATATTTCCTCCGCATAGGTGTATGTGCAGATACCTACTGTTGTTTCTGTGGGACCGTAATGATTGACAATGGACAGACCTGGAGCGAGCGCTCTGACTTTCGTAATCAAATCACGCGGCGTCGACTCCCCACCCAGGACCAGGCATTTTTCCGGCAAAACACGTTGCGGATTTGGAACACCCAGTAAAGCCGAAAGGTGGGACGGAACGATCTTGAGACAGTCAACAGGAAATTGTTCAAATTCCAACGCTATCGCTTCGGCATCGAGGCTTTTACTTTCATCCACCAAGCGCAGGCAACGACCACTGCCAAGCGCCCCGAAAAGAGCCGTGTATCCCAGGTCGGCGGCGCTGGTCGCCAATGCGGTCACGTTTGCCGCTTCCGGCAACTTGAGTCGCTCATTTACGCCAGCGATATAGTTGGAAAGAGCACCGTGCGACACACTGACGCCTTTCGGCTCGCCGGTACTCCCGGAAGTAAATATCGTATAAGCCAATTGGGCGGGATGAATATCTATCCCCGGGTTCGTTTGATCGCTCTCTTCTATTACCTGTCCTTCCAGGTCGAGGTTGATCTGGATTATTTCGTTCAGCCCGTCACTGACGGCACACAGCGATTCACTGTCTCCGATAACTGCAACCGGCCCAACCTGCGACAGTACCTGCTCGAGTCTGTACTTCGGAATGGCGGAGTCTATCGGCACGAAGCTGAAGCCGCACTTTAAACTGGCAACAATAGCGACAACCTGTTCGACACCACGGGGTAGCGCGATTACTATCTGTGCGCGCCTCTCAAATTCCTCTTCCAGCAAATACCGGGCAAACTTGTTTGCTCTTATATCCAGTTCGGCAAAGCTGAGTTCGCGTAAACCCTGATCGCCCACATATTGAATAGCGGTATTGCCCGGATGGACCTTAACCCAATGGTCAAACGCTTTGATAAAAGTGTCGTTGTCTATTTTTTTTCTCGCCGCCCGGGACCATAACAATGCCTGTTCGGCGTCCTGTTGACTGACCAGCGAAAGTTCGTTCAATCGCTTCGTTTGCGTTTGTGTTTTCGTTCCGGAGCCAGCCAGTTCTTCAAGAATGATAACGTAGCTGTCTAATATCTCTTCCACTTGGGCAGACAAATATTTTTCCGGTGAATATTTCAGGGTCAGCTTGAGTCTATCTCCCGGCACAATTACCAGTGAAAGCGGATAATTGTTCTGCGAAACCGAATGCAAACTCCTGCATATCTCCTGTCCTTCAACCTCGTCCGCGAACTGTCCCGTAGGATAGTTCTCGAATACGACTATGGTGTCGAACTCGGTAATAGTCTTATCCTCTGCCGCTACGCGGATTTTTGCAATCGGGATATGCGCGTATTCGTTACAGTTAACATACGATTGTTGTATGTACGCGAGAAAATTGGCGATGTCAGAATTTCCATCAATCCTGACTCGCATTGGAAGCGTGTTGATGAACTGGCCCACCATGGTTTCAACGCCTTCCAGTTCCGACGGCCGGCCCGATACCGTAAGACCGAACAGGACGTCCGTGGATTGCGTGTATTTCTTTAGCAATAGAGCCCAGGCTGCCTGACAGATGGCACTGGTGGTAACACCGGTTTGCTTTCTGAGGCTTTCCACTTCGCCACAGACGTTTTCCGATAAGTGTAAGCTTACTTCGTATTTGTTCGCCTCAAATGGGATATTGTTTGCAATGCCAAAAACATCCGACAACCGCGTTTGCTGCTCATAACATGTGAGATACTGGCGCCAGAACCCCATCGCGACATCATTGTCTTTTGTTTTGAGCCATCGGATATACTCAACATAATCGCCAGTGGATTGTCTTTCCAACGGCAGGTTTTTCTCGATTCGATCGTAAACGTCAAAAACCTCCTTTAGAATAATCGGGCCGGACCAACCATCGATGATCGCGTGCATATACGTCCAGATAAAGCGGTAACGCTGCGACGAAAGCTTTACCAGGCACAGTCGTATTAACGGCGCTTTGGAAACATCGAATTCTTCCAGCCACTGCCGCCGGAGCACCTCGGAAAACGCCTCTTCCAGCTGCAGCGGATCCTTGCCACTCCAGTCGAGCTCCAGAAAAGGAACAGCCGCCGTTTTCGTCACGAGCTGCAAAGGGGTGTCGGAATCCAGCGTAATAAATGAAGTGCGGAAAATGGCGTGTTTGGCGATTAGGGCCTCCCATGCTTCCTTAAATGCCGAAACATTCAGATCATAATTTATTTCTATGGCATGCTGGGGAACATAAACGCCGGTGCCGGACATGGCTAACGAGTGATAGAGTATTCCACATTGAACCTGGGTTGCCGGATATATATCGTGAATGTCATCAGCCGTAATATTTGTGCTTTGCAGTATAGCGTCCAGTTCACGCTGCGTAATATCCAATTCCGGGAAGTCCGAAGGAGAATATTTCCTACCGGAGTTCAGGCAAGCTTCAGCCAGCCTTGTCAAGTGCGTTTCAAAGGAGCTGCACAAGGCTTCGATATCATTGTCATCAAGCATTGAGGCGTTATAAATAAAATTGAAAGCCAGTCCTTCAGGCGTATGGGCTCCCAGTATCTCCAGGGCAAAAGCTCTTTCCTGTACAGCGGACCTTGAGTTCGTCTGGGCAATTTCGTAATCCGATGCATTCAAATACCGGTTTTTTTCCGAACTACCGCGAAAACTGCCGAAATAATTAAAGCAAATGTCCGGTTCCCGCGCGCCAGGAAAATTTGAATTCGCGAGAAATCTGAGCGCGGTGTAACCAATACCTGAATCCGGAACGGCTCGAAGCTGCTCTTTCACCGAGAGCATATGGCCCATTAAATCATCGCCGACAACTGTCAGGTTTACCGGAAACATACTGGTGTACCAACCCACTGTCCGGGAATTATCGTGCGCAATTTTACCGCTGTGTCGACCGTTCGATTCGAGCACCAGACTTAAGGTATTACTTTGGCTACAGTCTCTGGCCGCCAGGCATAATGCAGTTAGCAGGATGTCTTGAGGCTGGCCATTAAATGCAATTGGCGCCCGATACTGTACATTTGCCGAAAGCTCCTTATTCAGCACGATTATCCGACTGGAAGCGTTGCCGACGTTATTGCGTGCCTCCCTGTTCATCGGCAGCAGGACTGTTTCCCCAAGTGTTTTATGCCAATACGGCTCTTCCTCCCGCCAAAACGCCTCTTCAGCTTTCGTCTCCAGGGTTTCAACCCATGATTTGAAGGAATCCGACTTCCCCGGAAGAGTTATATTCCGCCCGCTTAACTCATTATCGATGAGATATTCCAGATCCCCCTCGATAATGGAAAACGAAACAGTATCGACCACGAGGTGGTGAGCAATGACAATAAGTTTGTTGATCGATTGATTGTTTAATTTGACATGAATAAAACGTACCAACGGAGCCTGATCGAGTGCAAAGCGGGCTTGCCTGTCAGAAACAATTTGTTTTATCTTTTCCGCACACTGATGGAGACAGCAACTGTCAATGGTTTCTTTTTCATAGCAGGCATCAAGCAGCTCCCTCGAATACCCGGCAAACTCCTGTCGCCACTCTCCCTGCTCGTTCCGGGTAAAACAGGTTCGAAGTGCATCGTGATGTTTAAGGATTTCTTCCAGCGACCGATACAAAATCGAATCGTCAAAGCCATCGCTTATATCGTAAATCATCGCCTGATTGTAGTGGTGTCTGTCAACGTCCACATTATGGAGAAACCGGCACTGCGACGGGGAGAGACTGGCGCTTCCTGTAACCAGAGAAGATGAACCACTATTATTCAATACAGGTATTGCTATACGAGCGAGTTGGGAAATAGTTGGATTCTCGAATACCTGTCTTGGCTTAATCTGGTAGCCGAGTTGCCTGGCTCTGGCGACCAGTTGAATGGCGGTGATTGAATCACCACCCAGGGAAAAGAAGTTGTCCCGCAGGGAAACGCTATTTATATGCAGCAGGTTTTCGAACAGGCCTGCCAGCGCCTGCTCAGTATCATTTCGGTCTTCACGCTTTCCGGTTTCCTGTTCAACTGAATCCCCGACCTCTGACGGAAAGGGCAGATTTTTCCTGTCCAGTTTGCCATTTGCGGTTATCGGCAGTTTTTCCAGCCTGAGCCAGACATTAGGCTGCATATAATCCGGCATCCGTTGATGAAGATAGGCTTTTATCTCAGGTTCTTTATCCGAATCTTCAACCAGAAGATAAGCCACCAAACGGCGAGTGCCTTCAATGTCCACTACGCCAACAACGAATTCAGTCAACTCAAACTGCTGCTTGACAACATTTTCAATTTCGGGCAGTTCTACACGATGCCCTCTTATTTTTGTCTGCGCGTCCTTACGCCCAAGGTACACCAGTTTTCCTTCCGCGTTGTAAAGTGCTCTGTCACCGCTTCGATACATTCTCGATCCGGCGATTCCGGAAAACGGGTTCGGAACAAATACGGCGGCAGTTGCCGCAGCCCTGCCGTAGTACCCATCCGCGACATTTTCGCCGGACAGGTAAAGGTCACCCTCGATATTTACTCCTGCAAAATCCAACGCTTCGTTTAAAACATAGCACTGGTTATTGGGTAGCGCTGTTCCAATCACGCCAATCGGAATACCTGAATTTTCTTTTCTATTATCGTCGAGACGATTACACGCAATACCTATCGTAGTCTCGGTCGGACCGTAATGATTTATGATCCGAAGATCCGGCCTTAAGTCACGGATTTTTTTAATCAATGACGATCCAGCGCTTTCGCCTCCAAGAATCAGGCTTTTCGACGGAAGAATATTGTATGGGTTTGAGCAGTTTAGCAGTGCACTTAAGTGGGTCGGCACGATCTTCAGGCAATCCACCGGCTCTCTTGCCAGTTCGGCAGCCAGCCCTTCGCTATCCAGCGTAAGTTCTTCTGCAAGAATGCGTAAACAGCGTCCGGTACCCAGTGCGCCGAAGACCGCTGTAAATCCGAGGTCCGCTGCAACCGTTGCCAGAGCGGCTACGCTGGCATTCCCTGCCGCGGGAAGAAAATCCTCCACGCCTTCTATATAGTTTTGCAGCGCCTTGTGTGGGACCTTCACTCCCTTCGGTTCGCCCGTCGTTCCGGAAGTAAAGACAATATACGCGCCCTGGGCCGGACTGACGGAAACCGGTTCGAAAATCGCTTCGGAATAATCACCCAGCTCCCTGGCATCCGTTTCCCAATCCAACAGCGTCAGCTCATAAGGCGTGTCACTGACCTTGTCAATAAACTCCGTGGTGCTGACGATGGCCTGAAGATCAGCGAGCTCTATGATTTTGTTCAAATGAGCCTGCGGGTGAGCCGGATCAAGCGGTACGAATACACAACCGAGTTTCAGGCACGCCAGCATACTGATAATCTGCTCGGGCGATCGTCGAAGGCAGATTCCCACATGGCCACCGGGCTCCAACCTCGCTTCCAGCATAAGATTCGCAAACCTGTTGCTTCGTGCATTGAGTTCACCGTAACTCAGTGCGGCTTCCCGGCATTTTACGGCGGCGCGACCGGGATCATGCAGGGCAACGTATTCGAACGCTTCCACAAAATGCGAATGCTTGCGTGCTTTTGAGACACCCTGGCTCCACATACCAATGTAATTGCGATGATCATCGTTCACATAGGAGATATCACTCAGCATCGCTTTTCCGTCATTTTCACATTGACGGTAAACGTGCAGGAATTGATCTCTGATTACCGCGCAGTCTTCTTTGCTGAAATTTTCAGTACTGGCTTTAATTTTTAAGGTCACCCGACGGTTTTTGCTGTGGAACCCGACCACATCCAGGCTCAAAAGGTTAAAACTTCCGTAGCTCAGATACCGGGTTCCAGCGGGGGGTGTATTCTCGGTATTCCCGGCGGAGGACAGAGAAATACTGTTAAATCCGACGGCGCAATATCCAGGGTCGTCTCCGGCGAGGGTCCAATCGAAATATTCCTCGACGTCCCGCGACTCGGCGATATCTTGTTCTAACGTACTGGCATAATTCTCGATCGAGCATTGACTCTCACTCCTCAATGAGAATGGAAGCTGCCTGCCGAAAGGCCCGACAATGTCCCCAAGTTCTTCTATTTGCCTGCCAGGGCTATAAATTCCGACAAGACTGTGTTTAAGTCCGTGCCTATCGGCAACCACTCGGGACCAGGCCAGTAATAGCCGGGAAGTCAGTGTGCCGTCATCCGGCGATTCATCAAGATTGAATGTCAGTTCGTGATGCGTGATTTTTTTCCCGGCGAAAAAGCTCTTTTGATCGACATTGGCTGCCAGGACTTGCCTCCAAAGGCTTCGTTGGTCCTGGGCGTCGGCATCCTGGAACGTATCGTTCAACCACTGTGAGACATCGGAATACTGCAATACCTCGGCATCGCATTCATTATCCGAAACGGGTTTAAACAGATCACGATATATCAATTCCAGGCTCCGAACGTCTCCGCTCCAGGCCGGCATGGTTAGAACAATGTCGTCGTTGACAAAATGCACATAGAGCGAATACTCAAAATAACTTTCTATAACCTGACTGTTTATCTGTGCAAGCGCATCTTCCAGGTTCGTAAACTCACCCTTGCCGAAGACTTTGCCTGTAACCGTGGCATGGGGCGTTATTGCACACGTAACGTCTTCAACATCGGCTAAAACCCGGCTGTATAGTATATCGTGTCGATCGCAGAGCGCTGGTAACAAACGCCGCACGTCCCACGAGTGAAGATCATGTTTGAGAGGCGCCACGATTTGACAAAAGGTTGCCTGTTGACGTTTGATAAACAACTCAATCGGGTACTTCTGTCGGAGGGACACTGGAAATTCGACCATAAATTCTTCCATTATCGATATACCTTTTATGCGCATTTCCGAAGATTATTATTAACGAAGGGATCAATCATTCCCACAACCACCTTCCTGCTTCCTTCGAACGGTTTTCTTCCATGTGCAACCCTCATATTATCCAACAACAGGATATCCCCGCTTTTCCATGGAAAGCTGAATTGGCAGTCTTCGTATGCCTGCCTGATTATGTCAAGATACTCTTCATTAATATCACTACCGTCCGCATGGTAGACATTTCTCGGGAGCATATTTTTGCCCAGGTTATCTTCCAGGGTTGACCGAATATCCCCGGAGAGATTGGAAATATGAAACAGGTGAGCCTGGTTAAACCAGATGGGTTCACTCGTAACAGGATGCTCAATCACAGCCTGTGCCACCTGCTTTGTGCGCAGGTGATTTTCACTCAGCCATTCGTATTCCATGGCATTGCTTTCGCAGTAATCTTCCACCATCTTCCTGTCCTGTGTTTGAAATACCTCCTGCCACGACAGGTCGAGATCGTGATAATTTCTGACATACATCAGTCCTTTTTCGACAAACTCCTTTCGCACGACCTCGGGGAGGCGTTTATATATCTCCCGGCTATCGGCTACGGGTGTTTCCCCTCCGCACTCGGCAGGTTTGATACAGTAAAAGAAGATCTTACGGGCCCAGCTTAATGTATATGAATTTTCATTATGCAATGGAATATGCTGATCTTTTGGATACTCTGTTGAACTGTATACATTGCCCTTCACACTGGAACGTGGGGTCGAACGGTTTTCGTAGCTTAGCAAGTCATATCCAAATGCTTCCCGGATAAAGCGCTCGAAATGCACGGCGCCGTTTATCCTGAAATTCCGAAACAACACACCGCCCCTGGACAACAAAATATCATCTATCTTGTCCTTGTTATTTTTCACCCAGTCGATAATACATAACCGTCGATTTCCGGATTCAACCGCAATCAGGGGAGCTCCTTTTCCCATATCGGTCAAGACGGTGAGATCTGAATTGTGGCTGTTCATGGGTATCACTCAATTGATTAAGAGAAGACAATAGCATTTGAGAAGTGGAATTATATCGATGACAAAAATCGAATAATTAAGCGTGCTTTTTACTCAGCACGCTTTTCAATCTGTCGCGGTTTTGCTGTTTTAGGGTGGTGATTTTTTCCCGTTGGGCAGTTTGATTCAGATCCTGGAGAGAATTGCTGAGACTTTCAAGGGTGCCACCATCGTTAAATGCAATTTCTTCCAGGATTTTAGCGAACTGTATTTTCATTAGATCAACAGTACCGCTGCTGAATATCGAGGACCGGTATTCAAACTCTCCAAATACTTCTTTATCCGTCTCGTTGACGGTGACCAGTAAATCAAACTTGGCCTGCTTTTTACCCAGCTCCAGGGTTTCGATGCTTAACACCTTTCCTTTTTCCTCTATACCGGTATTTAGTCTTCGATAAACATAGCGTACCCGATACAGGTTATTATTTTCCGGTGCGAGCTCTTTATGCGCAAAGGCTGAAACAACATGTGACCTGGCCTGTTCCAGCAGCTCGCCAATCGAGCGGGTGGCGGAACTATCGATCCTGAGGACAAGCGTGTTGAGCATTAAACCAACGATCTTTTCGAGATCCGGGTTAAATCGCGTGCTTATAGGCGTGCCAATCGCCAGGTCCCGCTGGCCTGTCAACGCGCTGACAAGTTGATGCACCGCCACCAGGCCTACAGTAAACATGGTAATTCCCGTTCCCTGGTACCGCGCTCTGATTGCATCCGTCAATCTGTTTTCAATCGAGTAGGTCTTCCACCCATCGGCGCTATCCCGCACATAATCCGGATTTTTCGGCAGTTCCTGTGGGGGCAGATCTTTTAGCAAACGCTTCCAATAATCCCGTTCCTCCCGTCCTTCATCGCTCTGGCGATAATGCTCCCGCCAAAGAACATAGTCCTTAAACTGCAAAGAAAGATGCGGCAGTTCTATCGGCTTGCTCTCGACCATTCCGGAGTAAATCTGTCCCAACTCCCGAATCAGAATATCCACGGACATGTAATCCGCTACGATATGATGAACGTTCAACATCAGGATATGTCTGCTCTCGTTAATGACTAAAAGATGGCAGCGCATCATTTTGCCGTTAAACATATCAAACTGGTGATTGGACTCCTCCTCCAAAAATTCCGTTATCCATGCCTGAATTTTCTCTTCCGATAATGTTTTATCGATGTTTACCTGTTTGAAAAAAAGGTCTTGATGTTGTTCGATTCTTTGGCAAATTTCCCCGTCCTTGAAAGAAAATCTCGTTCGCAATGCATCGTGTCGTTCCAGCAGATACTGGATAGACCGACGCATCGTCTCCACATCCAGGTCACCAGTCACCTGCAGGGCAAACGGTATGTTGTAGGCAGTCTGTCCGTCATTTACCTGGCTGTGAACAAACAAGTCCCGCTGAGCCTGGGTAAGCGGAAATACATCATTGCGGTTCTCGACATTCTGCCGCCCGGCAATCCGGTAGATATCCGGCTTTTGGTTTTTTATTTCGTTAACGTCGCTTGCCAGGAAATGAGCCAGTTCCGCAATGGTCGGATACTCAAACAGGTTTCTCAGCGTCACGACGATACCATGATCAATCTCAAGCCTGGAGACAATTCGCATGGCGACCAGAGAGTTCCCACCTTTTTGAAAGAAATTGTCGCTCGTGTCGATTACGTCAAGCGACAGCAGTTCCTTCCAAATGGCGGCAATCTTTATTTCCAGTGGCGTTTTCGGCTCGCGGGCAACTTTATGCGGCTGCTCCATCCTGGGTACCGGAAGAGACTTTCTGTCTATCTTGCCATTACCGGTTAACGGAATTTTCCGAAGCGGAATGATTACTTTGGGCACCATATAGATCGGCAGGATTTCCCGCAGGTAGGCAACCAGTCCATCTTCCCGGCTAATACCGGCAGTTGAACTTTCACCTTCATCCCAGTACCGCGTTTGGCTTTCTTCGATCGCACCGCCAAGGAAGGCGTAGAGGACCCTGGATGCGCCATCGAAATTAAGCTTGCTGTTGAATACCTCGTTATTCAAATCGCCTATTGGACATAGACCCACGCCGAACCGCCAGGAGGAACTCATCATTTGCTGGCAGGACTCGCCGACGGCAACCAGTGTCTCCATCCAGATTGATTGGGACGTTTTATTATGATCAACGATAAAAAGCGCGAAACCTGATCGTTCGAATATTCGGATGTTTTCCCCGTTCAACATCTCGCGAAAAATACTGCCATCCTGCCCGGCTTCCAGCGCTTCAATGCTGTGACTGTCTCGAATATAGCGATACCACCCCTGTCCACCCCAATTGGTAAAATCCTGATAGCAGTGAATAATGATGTCCAATCGCGCGGGAATATTCGCAACAAGGCTGCTTAAAACACTTGCCAGCTGATGTGCTGCCAACTGCCCGCCAATAAACTTACGGAAACTTTGTCTTTGAAGACAGTCGTACTGTTGGGAGCCAGATGGGTTTTCCTGAGGCAAACGGTATGTTTTCCCGCTACTGGATTCAGCGGGCAACATGGTTGGATCAGTCATAACTTTTTGCGGCTTGATCAAATCATAATCCTGGTTCGCTCCAATATCGGTATACCCCAGAAAGAATGAGTTTGCCGGCAGCAGGCTCCTGTCCAGGTCGTTTGCCGGTGAATTCCTGTCGCAAACATAATCCGCCGCCGTCGACAGCTGCCGGGCTTGCGATTTTATGATTGCATTGATATGTCCGGTCTCCAGGAACAGGAATTTTTCAACCAGGTTTTCCGGGTACATCGGATTAATCGCATCGAGATCGGCAATCCAATAGATGCGCAGGTCATCTTGCTGGTCACGCTCCGGACGTTGTCGATACTCTGATAACTTTACCAGTGTGTTCTTTCCGCTGGAGTAGTAATAAAATCCCGGCTCCACATTGTCATATTCCCTGGCAATACTGACATATGCCTGAACGGGATAGAGGCTGGAAGCGGATGGATAGAAGTACTTTGGTAGCGCGGCACCTTCAATTTTGGTTTGGCGCAGACCTGACAGCAGTGTGCTTATCCTGTCGATGCTCTCATCGCACACATTGCTCTTGTCGCCAACTCTGTCGATTGCCTTGAGGGCTACGGCCGGATAATTCTCGCTGAAATGCCGGACTGCTTTTTGTTCCAGCCTGAACAGGGCCTTCTCCTGTTCTTCAACTAAAATGCCAGCCGATTCAACACCGGACTGTGGCTCGTCATCGCAGGTTTTACTTTCATATGAAACATAGGCAACGAGATTTTTGTTTCCAGCCTCATCCCGATAAACATTCACCACTGACTGCGAAATTTCGTCATGTCGATTTAACACTGCCTCGATCTCGCCCAGCTCAACCCGGTAACCCTGGATTTTAACCTGGCTGTCCTCCCGACCGAGAAACTCTATGACACCGTCTTGTGTGTAACGCCCCAAGTCGCCGGTACGATACAGGCGTTTACCACTGCTATCGGTGACGAAGCTGCTATCGGTTTTTTCCTTGTCCCGCCAATAGCCTTTTGCCAGTCCAATTCCTCCGATATAAAGTTCACCAATGACCCAATCGGGACACGGCCGCAGGTTCCTGTCCAACACGTGGAAGCTCTGGTTTGTAAGCGGGATGCCGTAGGGAACGCTGTTCAGGTTTTTACACGATGAATTAATTTCGTGGATGATCGACCAGATAGACGCTTCCGTTGCTCCGCCCAGACTGACCACTTTACATTCTTCGTTCAGGTTTTTAATCCGATCGGGCAAATCCACCGGTATCCAGTCGCCACTCATCATGACGAGACGCAGCTGGTTGATAGCCGGTTCACCTACCTGTTCACAGTACTCGGTAAACAGCCCCATCAGCGCCGGCACGGTGTTCCAAACGGTGACACCGTGCTGCTTAACCAGTTGAAACCACGTTTTCACCTCTTTTTTAACGTTATCTTCCGGTATAACAATGCTTCCGCCGACCGAGAGCATTCCAAAAATGTCGTACACCGACAGATCGAAATTCAGGGATGACAAAGCCAAAACGCTATCGCTGGAGGAAATCTCAAAGCGTCGGTTGATATCCTCGATGGTATTTACCGCGCCCCGGTGATCGATAACCACTCCTTTCGGTTTGCCGGTGGAACCGGAAGTAAAAATGACATAGGCGATATCACTCCAGCTGTTTATCGCCGGAGGCAATATCCGTTCTTTGAGCCCGGTATCATTACATTCAAGAATCTCTTTACTTACCACAATATTATGGATATCGGCCGGCAGCGCGCCCGTGCTTCCTGCTTGACTTAATGTCACACTACAGTCTCCCTGTGACAGCAATTCCTGTATACGCTGGGCAGGTTGTTCCGCATCGATGGGAAGATAGGCCGCGCCGGATTTAAGAACCGCCAGCAAGGCCACGACTTGCTCCCAACCTTTGCGCATCACTATGCCGACCAGCTTGTTGGGCTTTACATTACGCTGCCGCAGCGCAAGCGCCAGGCCATCGCTCCACCGGTTAAGTTGGCCATAGTTGATCGACATTTCTCCCTGCTTCACCGCCACTTTATCCGGATCGGACGCCGCCGCACGTTCAAATGCCGTATGTAACAAGGCTTCTTCCAGGTCCATCGACTGGTTGTTCAGCACCGCCCTGATATCAAGTTGTTTTTGCGGAACGACACGGGGGATTTTCTCCCAGCACGCTTCCTGCAGCAGGTCGGTAAAAATGTTTTTATAGGCATCGAACATATCATCGAGCATGCCTTCCGGAAACAATCCATCTATGGTGTCCCATACGACTGTCAATCCGTCGTTAAGCTCAATTACCTGATTGTCCAACCAGACCTGGGAGGTCTGGGAGTTACTATAGGTGACCTCCGCCAATGGGTTGGACGTTTCGTTACGATCCGATGAATACTGATCCCTTCCTTCCATGGACATACCCAACATACTGGTAAAAACAACCGGCATATAGACCTGATCATACCCACCGTTGATTCGGGTCAGGTCCCTGATCACGCTCACGCCGCTGTACACTTTGTTATCCAGATCTTTCCACAGTCTTTCCTGTACCGCTTTCGCCTGTTCCAGGTAGGAGTTCCTGGAGTCAAAATTAATTTCGAGCAATAAGGAGGATGTAAAATCACCTACAATTTGATCCACCTCTTCATGCAGGGGCAGGCGATTAAACAGCGTCAGGTTTAGGGCAAACCTGTCGTTCTTGCTCCAGCTACCGAGGATCTGCCCAAATGCCGCCAGTATGATAACGCTGGGAGAAACACCCCTGCCTTGGGCAAAGATTTGTAATTTTTGCCACGCTTCCCGTTCGATATGAAATTCGCGTCGGCGAAATTCCGGTTGGCCAAGTTCTTTCGGGTTTTTCGCCAGGGGCAGGTCGGGCGCGGTTGGGAAATCTTCCAGCCGGTCCAGCCAGTATTGTTTTGCCTTTTCATAGTGGCTGCTTTCCTTCAACGCTTCTTCCGCAAGAATATAATCGCGAAAAGAAAGTTGAAGTTCCGGAAGCGCTTTTTTCTCGTCGTAATATAACTGCCCCAATTCGTTAAAGATAATCATGTTACTCATGACATCCGATATCAGAAGATCCATGCAAATATGGAGTCTATAGTTATCGCTGTCGAGCCTGGATATTCGAATGTCGTAAAGTGGCCCCGTTTTTTCGGGCAAGGTCTGTGAACTCATTTGCTGGCGTATTTCCACCAACGCGGCTTCCCTGCTCTGCTCGCTCATGCTGGAGAAGTCATTGAACGCCGGAACGTAGGGTTTAACCCTCGGCAATATCCGCTGCCTGGCCCCTGAAAGATACACCGCTCGCAACATCTCATGTCGATTCACAAGAATATTCCAGCATCTTGTGAAACGCTCTACATCCAGATCCCGCATAAGTATTTCAGTGTAATTTTGAGTGGCGATGCTGCCCAGATCGAAATCGGCCTGGCGGCCTATGAGGTAGGCCTGTTGCAGGTCGGTCAGGGGGAAAGGTTGAAAACGATTATCCGGGTCCGGCTTGGCCTCAAAGGAGACCTGCTCCGTCTCATTTTCATTGGATAGCAGGCTGATTAAAGTACTTAGTGTGGGTTCCTCAAAAAAGGCCCGCAGTGAAATTCTTTTGCCTGTCGCTTTTTCCACTTTATTCAGGAGCTGTACCGCAATCAGCGAATGTCCACCGAAATCAAAGAAGTTCTGTTCGACGAACACTTCCTCCGCATTCAGTACCTCTTTCCAAATTTGTGCAATGGTGTTTTCAAACGCCGTGCGCGGCGCGGTCTTGCTTGCGTAGGTTTTGTGCGAATCGGAGCTGACCATATCGCGCAAGTGTCTTCGACTGACCTTGCCGTTGGAGGTCAATGGAAATTCCCGTAGCGCCTGAATCGTGCCTGGAATCATGTATGGCGGCAGGTGCGTTGCGACATGCTTTGATAGTTTTTCCTGCCAGTCCCGGGGGCTGTAATTTTCCGTCCCATGTTTGCTTATGATAAACGCGTGCAGCTCGGAAAAGCCCAGGGAGTCTTCCCTGGCGACAACCACCGCCTGGTCAACAAGATCGTGCTTGCGCAACGCAGTTTCTATTTCTCCAATTTCTATCCGGTAACCCCGCACTTTTACCTGGTCATCATATCGTCCCAGGTAAACAAGCCGGCCATCGCTCATCAGGCGAACGCAATCCCCGGTACGATACAAACGTGAACCAGGTTTACCTGAAAACGTGTCCGGGATAAAAGCACCTGCCGTCAACCGCGGCTTTTGCCAATAATTTCTGGCGAGGCCCTCACCCGCAATGCATAGTTCCCCGGGTACACCAGGCAACTGTAAATACCCGTTTTTATCCAGGATATAAAAAGCGGTATTGGCTATAGGCTGGCCCAACGGAGCATTGGGCAAATCGCGGATTACCTCTTTGTCCAGCGACTGAGCGGAAGACCATATCGTGGTTTCAGTCGGACCATAGAGGTTGACCACCGACTTACAGAGTTGCTGAAGATCTGCAGCCAGGCTGGTAGAAAGCGCCTCACCGCCGCAAAGCGCGTTCAGTCCCGGCAGTTTTCTTTCACCCGCAACAGTGCACAATCCTTTCCAGGTGGCGGGTGTCGCCTGCATGTATGAAATCTGTTTTTGATCGAGTATATCCCAAAGCAACGCACTGTCCCTGGCCTCCTCCTCGGATGCTATTGTCAGACGTCCCTTTACCAGGAGTGGCAGGTAAAGTTCCAGACCTGATATATCAAAGGCGACCGTTGTCACGGCCAACAGATTATCAGCTGGCGAGATTCCGGTTAAATCCCGCATACTGAACAAAAAGTTGCACAACCCGGACAGGCGAACCGACACACCCTTTGGATTTCCGGTCGATCCCGAGGTATACAAGATATAAGCCAGCTGTTCCGGGTCGCTAATGGGCCATTGTGTTTTCAACAGCGCGCATGTTTCGCGCCAGCCGTCCGCCAGTAAAAGAGGTTCGGCGTCACTGGCGGAAAAATTCCCAACCGTCTCTTCACTGACGAGTATTTTCCTGGCGCCACAATCGCGAATGATGTAGCTGTTCCTCTCCGAACCATATCCCTCATCGATCGGAACATATACCGCTCCAATTCTCATCACAGCCAGATAGGCCACCAGAAGATCAATTCCCCTGGGCAGGCAAACCGCCAATACATCTTCCCGCCCGATTCCGCTGCTCTCCAGAAAACCGGCCAGCTTGTGTACGTCCTCTCTCAACTCCTTGTAATTGCGCTGCCCGGATTTTCCGGTCACCGCTATTCGGTTTTCGCTGGCCGTGCCGTGTTCCAGCAGTAAATCAATCAATGAGTGCGAACCTACGGCGGTGCTTACCGGATTATACGCGACGAGCTTTTCGTACTGTGATTCCTCAATGAGCTCAAGACCGGAAAGCCTGCAATCGGGATTGTTTACGATCGTCCGCAAAATTCTTTCCAGCTGCAGCACCATCAGATCAATACTTTGCTTCGCAAATATACCCGTTCTGTATTTGAACGCCCCCTGCAACTCACCGGAAATTTCCTTTAGCACAAGTTCAACGTCAAATTCCGTCGCGGAAATTTCGGTCTCTATATAAGAGTCGCTCGTTTCCGTTGCACCTGCGTCCGCGGAATTGTCCAGTGAAAATTTGGTTTGGACAAGCGGGGTTTTTCCGGCATCCCGTTCCACACCCAGTTGTTCCACCAGATAATTAAAGGGAACATCCTGATTTGCAAAGGCGTTCAGACAAATACCGCGAACCACCTTCACAAGTTCGCGAAGCGTGATATCCCCGCCCCACCGACATCGGATAACCAGTTGATTGACAAGAAAGCCAACGACGGGCTTCAGTTTAAGTTCACTTCGGTTTGCCACGTCGGTCCCGACGGAAATATCGCTGGACCCGGTATGCCGGTACAGCAAAAGCGCATAGGCCGAAAGCAAAACCATGTAGAGCGAGCAGTTCAGCTCCCTGGCGAGTGCCTTAAGGTCATTTACCAATGCACCGGGCACAGCGAAACGCACCGCCGAGCCGCTATAATCCAACTGTCTGGCGCGCGGGTAATCACAGGGAAGATCCAGCTGTTGGGGTGAATCCGCCAGCTCGCGGCGCCAGAAATCGAGTTGTTTTTTTATTTCAACTCCGCGAAGTCTCGATTTCTGCCAACCTGCATAATCCACATACTGGATAGGAAGCGGTTCGTATAATACTTCCTCATTTCGAGTAATCGCTGAATAGACTGCCGACAGTTCCTTGACCAGAATATCCATCGACCATCCGTCGGAAATAATATGGTGGAGCGTTAACGAAAGTACCTGTTCGGCATTTGGCAGGGATATAACCAAAACCCTGAACAAGGGACCATTAGCCAGATCAAAGGGCCGCTTCTGGTATTGCCGGAGAACCGCATCCAGCTCTTCATTGCCGCCACCTGCCAGTTCCACATGTTCAAACAGAAAATCCGAATTTTCCCTGATATGCTGGAACGGTACTCCATCGACGTCGGTAAATACGGTTCTCAGGGATTCGTGACGCTGTACAGTTTTTTCGCAGGCGGCTTTCAATCCTGAAATATCCAGCTGGTCCCCAATTCTATAAGCAACTGATATATTGAAAATCTCCCTCAGATCACCGAACTGCTCCAGAAACCAAAGTCTTTCCTGGGAAGAGGAAAGAGGGAAACCTTTGCCATCGCGGGGCAGGATCGGAATATCGTGATACTCCAGGTCGGCGATATGAAGGTTACGCTTGCGGGCAAGTTGCCTGAACAGCTCCTGCTTTTCCGGCGACAGGTTTTTAATCTTTCCTTCAAGATTATGCATATTGGCAGGTCCAGAAATGAATAGGATATCCGGCGATATCAAAAGGTAAATTGAGCGGTAACGGAGACTAAATCAAGCGGTAGAGAAGTTCGGCGGACGCTTCATCGTCCATTGCCTCAATTTCCTCCAGAAGTTTGTTGAGTGAGTCCTCGCGTTCGGGCTTATCACCCAACAACCCGAGCACCCGGTGACTCAACTCATTCACCTCCGGATATTCAAATACGGTTTTTATATCAAGTGGAACGCCGTACTCTTTTTCAAGCAAAGCCGCCAGTTGGGCAGCAGTTATCGAATTTCCACCGAGAAGGAAAAAATTATCCGTGTCCGCTACGGACTTGACACCAATCAGGCTCTTGTATATCTGTTTTACCTTTTGGCAGATATTATCAACGTCCAACTCCGCCGTGGCTGTGTGTTTATCAACGGCCGGAGGAAGTCGTCCCACCCAAAGATTACTGCCACAATAGCGATAGGCGGCCTCGCGGCTGATAATATCCTTATCCAGGTAATTCACCAGATTAGCCAATTTTTTCTGATCGAGCCGTTCCGGCAATTCGACAGCGCAGATATGAATACCTTCAAACTGCTGCCGCAGCGCTTTGACATGGGTCTGAACCAATTCTATGCCGTGGCATTTTTTCGATTCAGAAGCGGATAAATCCAGATATATCCTTAGCGTGGCTAAAACGCCTTTGTTATCTCCAGTGCTTAAATTGACGCATAATCGGTAAAGATCATATTGGATATCAATCAGCTGTCTTAAATCTAATCTGGAAACTGCCAGCGTTGGCAAATACTCAACTGTCGGATGAGCTTCATCTGTGAAAAGCCTTTCCCTGATCTCCTCATGCTGTCTGACCCGTTCTTCGCTTTCCGGATCCTGCATTGCGACCACACTGGAGTTGCCGAATATCGCATCGATATCAAACCCCGACTGATCTCCGTATACGAGCCGTGAAATATTCACCGCTACATTATCCAGTTGATCATCTTGCCAATCACACGGTAGAAAGTGATAAATCCCCTGCTCAGGATTAGAGGGACTATCCGGAGCTCTGTCTACCCAATATCTCTTTTTCTGAAAACAATAGGACGGCAAGTCGACTTTGGTAAAAGTCATGGATGAGTAAAGGTTATCGATTCTGATGTCCGCACCGGTACTCCATGTGAGCGCGATTGCCTCCAGCCAGGATTTCCAGGCAGCTTCGGAGAAATACCCAAGGGAAATGTCTCTGTTATCATCGACGACGTGCCACACGGCGTTTCGTCCATCATTGTCAGTTAGGTTGTTAAACGCATGGTTCGCCAGTTTTCTATCAATCGCCTCTTCCAGGTCATTCAGGGAGTGGCAAACGAAGGCCAGCCGGTATTCATGAGCCGGTCGTTGGGACAAGGTATAGGCAATATCACCCGCAATTGGAAGTTCGTCGTTCGACACGACCTTCTGCGCAAGGTATTTTCGGAACAGCGTCAGGTTATCCTTTAATGCTTGCGGATCGCGGGCACTAAATAGGAACAAATAAGCGGCAGCCGCATGCACGGACCGAGGTATATCCGGCGCCTGCTCAACTATCACATGGGCATTTGTTCCGCTTAACCCAAACGAACTTACACCGGCTATACGTTTTTTTCTGTTCCGCGGCCAATCGGCCAGCTTCGTCTCAACATAGAACGGCATCTGCTCAAATTTAATATCCGTATGGTTTTGGTCAAAATGTAGAGTGGGAAAAATTTTCCCGTATTTTACCGAAAGCACCGCCTTGATCAGAGCAGCAATGCCTGCCGCGGCATTTAAGTTTCCCAGGTTTGTTTTGACCGAGCCAATGGGACAATTCCAGGCTAATTCCCCAGAAATATCATCCTTGAACACTTCGTTCAAGGCCGATACTTCAATGGAGTCGCTCATGGGACTACCGGATCCATGCGCTTCTATATAACCGATATCTCTCTTGTCGACTCCGGCGGCAACAATCGCTTCCCGAACCACCCGGGCCTGGCCCGCCAGACCCGGCGTCGCGAAGCCCGCTTTGTTGCTGCCGTCGTTGTTCACGGCGGACCCGCTTATTACCGCATCTATTCGATCACCATCGGCGATTGCGTCTTCCAGGCGCTTCAAAAGAATAAGCGCCCCTCCACTGCCATCAACCGTTCCTTCCGCATCGGCGGAGAATGTCCGGCAACAGCCATCGGGAGAAAGAATACCGCCTTTTTGAAATAGATAACCTTCGTTTTGCCTGGCTCTTACCGTTGCGCCACCGGCAAGCGCCATATCGCATTCGTAATTAAGTAACGCATTCACAGCATGATGAACCGCCACCAACGATGAGGAGCAGGCAGTGCAGATATTTACCGCCGGCCCGGTAAAATTCAACCGATAAGCCAGCTGGCTGGCAACAAAATCACGCTCATTGGACATGGAAACGGTCATTAACCCCAGGTCTTCGATGATGTCGCGTCTGGAGCTTATGTTTTCCGCATAGGCGCTGTTGGTGGTACTGACAAATACGCCTATGTCACCCTGATCGGCAGCGGTCGCATAACCCGCCTGTTCCAACGCGTGATACGCACATTCCAGCAGTATTCTTTGCTGGGGGTCCAGGATTTCCGCCTCCCGGGGAGTCAGGCCAAAGAACTGTGCATCAAAGTATTCCACCTCCGCGAGGCGGGAATTGGCTTTAACATAATTTTCAAGCGCAATCGTATTCCTGCCGACACCAGCCTCCAATAGTTCATCGTCTGAAAAATAGCTGATCAGATTATCCCCATTGCAAAGTTTTTCCCGGTACTGGTCGATAGTATCGACTCCCGGCAACCTGCAGGACATGCCTATAATAGCGATCATTTCAGACATTTCTTTGGTTTCATCCTGCTTCATAAGCCGGCTCGATTCAGTTTTCTGGTATCGCGCCGCGATCTACTATTTCGCGCGCGCATTTTTTTGCTCAGGCGCTCATCCTGCCCGGAAAAGACATTGTTGCTTTCCCCTGTTTCCAGGAAATAAGCCAGGCTGGCAATTGTCGAATACCGGAATAAATCGTCGATGCTCACCACCTTTTCCAGTTCCCTGCGAAGACTCTCCTGGAGCTTAACCATCAACAGGGAATTTCCGCCGGCATCGAAAAAATTGATATTTTTCCCGATCGTTCGACCGACCAGTTTCCGCCACAATTCACTGAGTTCCTTTTCTATTACATTCAGGGTCTCCCTGTGGGCGATCTGATACTCTTCCTCCTCCACGCACTTTGGCAAGGCCGAGTAATCAATTTTTCCATTTACCGTTACAGGCACCTCTTTAATTGGGTGGATCCGGCTGGGTATCATGTATTCGGGAATAGACTTGCGAAGACTGTTTTTCAGCGCTATTTCATCAACGGGGGCATGCGTTACAACATAGGCAACCAGCATCTGCTCCTGCTGATTAAGCGTGGCAACCGCCTGGACGACTTTTTCGCTCGCCAATAACTGGCTTTCAATTTCTTTCAGTTCAATCCTGTATCCACGCAATTTAACCTGGGTATCGATTCTGCCCATGAATTCAATGCTCCCGTCCCATCTAATACGCGCCCTGTCACCTGTGCAGTACATTCTCCTGCCCGCTTCGGCGGTAAACGGATCGGGCAGAAATTTTTCCGCGGTTTTCGCCGGATCATTGCAATACCCCGTCGCCAACGAAATACCACTGATACATAGCTCACCAGGCACATTTTGCGGCAGTCTTTCTCCACATTCTGACAGGATATAAATTCGGTTTCCCGCCACGGGAAAACCAACAGATGAAGAGAATCCACCGCAACGTTCGTTAAAATCCGCGATACTCGCGCATATCGTCGCTTCACTGGGACCATAGCCATTAAAGAGCCGGAGTTTTCCACACCAGGGTTTTAACAGCCCGTCCTGGCAGGCCTCACCCGCCAATATCATTACCTTCAGTCTCGAAAGCTCACAGTCTTTCATCACCGCCAGTGCCGAGGGAGGCAGGGTAATGTGAGTCACCTGATGCCGGGCGATGAATTCGGCCAGCTGCTGCCCCGGCATAACTTTCGATTTTTGCTCGCAGGCCAGGCTGGCGCCGCTTCCGAGCGCCATGAGGATCTCCCAGATACTCGCATCAAAACCAATGGAGGAAAATTGCAGGACCGTGCAGTCCGGCCCCAGCTGAAAGCGCTCTTCCTGTTCCCGCGCCAGGGAATTCAAACCGGCTACCGTGACCATTACACCTTTAGGCGCGCCGGTTGTACCGGATGTAAATACGATATAAGCCAGCTGGTTTTGATGCCAGGGCAAATTCAGGTTTTGTTCGCTTTCTTTTTCTGCTTCTGCAAACACACCGTTCATATCGACCAGATGATGGGATTCAAAATCGCTAAATCCCATTTCAGCGAGAATATTTGCCGTGCTAATAATGAATCCGGCATTCACACTCCGCCTGATAGTAGCTAACCTGTCAGCTGGAATTTTAGGGTCTACCGGGACCAGTACCGCACCTAATTTACTTAACGCACAAACCGTGGTGATATAATCCACGCTTGAGTGCATACAGGTAATGACGTTTGTTTCGCATGTAATCCCCCGTCTTTGCAAATATCTCGCAAGGCGATTGGAGGCCGCATTCAGCTTCGCATAGCTGTAGGATTTAACGGAATCAAACACCGCACGTTTGTCCGCGTGAATATCGGTCTGCTGTTCAAGCAGCTTGGCGAGGGGCTTTACCGGGGGGAGTCTGGAGGAAATTTCCCGCGAGTTTTCCTCCGCGATGAACGGTATACGGTTGATTCTGATTCGGCTGTCATCCGTCACGGTCCTCAGGATACTTTCGTAATGCCTGAACATATCTTCAACGGTGGATTCATCATACAGATCGGTATCGTATTCAACCAGCAACCTCAGTCCGTCTTCTGAATCAATAAATGACCAGGTCATGTCCAGCTTGGAATAGTTAAAACGTACCGGAATATTTTCCACTTTTACTCCGTCGCCAGGAGATTCCATATGCGGTGCATTTTGAAAGGTAAACTTGACCGGGAAAAAAGGCGACTGGGACATATCCCTCGATTCCGCCAGCTCCTCCACCAGAATATCAAACGGCAAATCCTGGTGAGAATACGCATCCAAGGTCAGGCTTTTCACTTCCTTCAACAGCTCATCAAAGCTCGACTCGGTATTAACCTTTAAACGCAGTACGAGTTGATTTACAAAATACCCGATCAGTTTTTCCAGCTCCGGTGTTGAACGACCGGCCACATCGGTACCGATACTGATGTCCTTTTGTCCCGAGTATTTCTGAAGTAGCACATAGAAAACCGATAGCAGCCATGTGTAAAGCGTAACGCCATGTATCCGGGATCTACTTTTAATAAGCTCCACCAACGAGCGGTCAAACCCGGTGTGCCAATGACACCCTCCACGCACCATGTTACCGGAGGGGCTCCGATCTGTCGGTAAACTCAATCTTTCACAACCCCGCAATTTGTTCCGCCAGAACTGCAGGGATTTTTCCCTGCGGGACGAAGCCAGCAAGTAATGCTGCCAGTAAACATAGTCGGTGTATTGCAGGTCGGGTAGCAAAACGTTCTCTCCGACTGGCGGATGCATGTAGAACGTCCAGAGCTCATCCATGAAAACCGCATTCGACCAACCATCGAAAGCGATATGGTGAACGCAGAAATAGAATATATGTTCATTCCTGTTTACTTTTATGATCCTGCATCGGAAAACAGGCCCGGCATCAAGATCGAACGGCCTGGCAGTTTCCGCTTCGAGAAAGCTATCGATACTGCCCGGCGACTGGTTGATGACCCTGATGTCCAATGATATTTGGTCATGTACCTTCTGGCAGGGAAGACCATCCTTGACATGGTAGGTTGTTCTCAGGCTGGCATGACGGTCAACGATAAAATGGAGAGAACGGGTCAACCTGTCAACATCCAGCGGACCGCTAATCCGGTAAGCGGAAGCTATATTGTATGCGCCACTTCCTCCGCCCATATGATCGACCAGCCACATCCTTCGTTGCGCATGAGACAGGGGAATATTTTCCAAGGTTTCGCGTTTTACTTTTGCAAACTCAATACTTTTATTGGTTTCGCCATTTTCCAGAATCCATTCGATCAGCTCGGGCTTGGATTCCCGTATCGACCGCCTGATGGACTCCGACATCACACCCGGATCGGCGAGCAGCTTGAGATCACCGGTTCCGGTAAGCGCTATTTTGATTCCGAGATCGCGGAGCTCTTCTATCAAAGAATCTACGTTCACATTTGCCTCTGGTTATTTTGTCCGGAAACCTGACTGAATAGAATTTATCGCCGACAATGATCTATCTGTCAGATACCGGTTATAGGTATGGGCCTTCGCTGAAGCAGCGGGCAGCCGGGAGAATTTCCGGATTAGATCAGGAATTCCTCTTTATTGTGAGATTCACCCTGATCGGTGAAAAGAATTTCCCGTTTTCGGGCGGTGCTTTGCCTGTCAGTAATAAGAGCAGCCAAATCAGAAATGGACTCGTTCTCGAAGATATCCCTGATTTCCAGTCTTGTGGAAAAGGTTTTTTCAATACGGGAAACCAACTGAGTCGCCAATAATGAGTGACCGCCAAGTTCGAAAAAATTATGATTTGCGCCGACATTATCCACTTGCAGTAACTTTTCTATCGTCCGAACAAGTTGTTTTTCCGTCTCGGTTTCCGGCGCTTTATACCGCTCCTTGTTTATTTCACTTATGTTGGTTTTGGGCAACGCTCTTCTGTCGACCTTACCATTGACGGTAAGAGGTATTTCTTTTAATTCTACAAATACGGTCGGCAGCATGTAATCCGCAAGCCAGGTTTTCAACCAGTTCCTTAGTTCAATACTGTTGATCGCTCCGTATTCGGAGGACTGCCAGAATGCCGTTAGAACAGGATTGCCCTTTACATCGCGGTCACAACGCACCACAGCATTTGTAACTTGCGGATGCCGTAGCATTGCGTTTTCAATTTCCCCCAACTCGATACGATGGCCGCGGATCTTGATCTGGTGGTCTATTCGGCCGATATAAGCCAGCTCTCCACTTTCGGTCCAGGCAACGAGATCACCTGTTCTGTACAGTCTGTCATGTACGCCGGGAAAGTTGCTCGGGATGATACGGACGGCTGACAGCGCCGGGTTGTTCAGGTATCCCGAGGTTACTCCCGGTCCGGCTACATATAGTTCGCCTGCCACGCCAACGGGCACGGGGCGTTGATATTTATCCAGTACATACACTTCGAGATCCGTCAGCGGTTTACCGATGCTATTTTTTAACCGCTTTATATTGTCCCGGTTAAGTGGGTGCAGGGTCACATGGACAGTGGTTTCGGTAATGCCATACATATTGACGAGTTCCGGCTTCGAGTCGCCAAAGCTCTCAAACCAGGTTTCAACCGCGCTCGAATCCAATGCCTCACCACCGAAGATTATTTTTCTCAGGCTCAGCCAGGCATTGTTATCCGCTTGTGCCACGCGCGTTAGTGCTTTGAATGCGGAAGGGGTTTGATTCAGAACGGTGACTTTTTCCGCTTTTATCAGTTTCCAGAAGGCATCGGCGGACCGTGCGGTTTCCCTCGGAACAATTACCAGGCGCCCCCCAAACAGTAAAGCCCCCCAGATTTCCCACACGGAAAAGTCGAATACATACGAGTGAAACAGTGTCCATACATCTTCTTCATTGAAATTGAAGTGGTTCCGGCACGCTTCAAACAAACGCAACACCTGTTGGTGAGTGATAACCACTCCGTTTGGGCGACCCGTTGTACCCGATGTGTAGATTACATACGCCGGCGAATCCGGCCCGTGGCGAACATGGTCGGGCTTTTCACCAGAACAACCGCTTAGATCCAGCTCGTCGAGCAACAAACAACGTGCTTTGCAATTCAGGTTTTTTCGTTTCAGGGTTTCGCTTTCACTCAGGAGCAGAACGGGCTCGGCATCCTCAAGTATGTACTGTAGCCGATCGGGGGGCGCATTGGCCTCCAACGGCACATAAATGGCACCAGCTTTCAGTATTCCCAGAATTGCGACTACTTGCGCCGCGCCGCGATCCAGATAAAGAGCGATTTTCTCACCTTGGTTTACCCCTTGTTCTCTTAAATGGGTCGCCAGTTGATTAGCACGCGTTTCAAGCTCCTCGTAACACGTACTCTTCTCCCCTTCGGTTAAAGCGGTTCTGTGCCTGAAAACGTCAACCACCTCGGAAAAGCGACCGTCAAGGGTATCCGCGATCCGATAGGTGGTCTTTGAACGACCATATTCGAGAGTCTTGATATATTCCGCACGGGAAAGGTAGTTCAAACGCGACAGGGGCCTATCGGCCGATTCCATCAATTGAGTCAGCAACTGCCTGTAATGCCCGACAAACGATTCCATGGAAGATCTTTCGTAAAGCTCCTTTTTAAACTGCAGGGTGCCGACCAACCGCTCGCCCAACTGCTTGAAGGTCAACACCAGGTTATAGTGGGCGGTGTCGTAGTCGATACTGCCCACACGGACATCAAGGTCGCGCAGGGAAACGTCCTCATCCTTAACCGAATGAAAATTCATTTTCACCTGGAACACTGGCGTCGACACCAGATCCCGCGAAATATTCAGTTTATCTATCAGTCGGTCGAAAGGCATGGACTCATGTTCATATGCAGCCAGTACTTTTTCCCTCAGACCATCCAGATACTGTCCCACGTTCATGTTCTGGTCGACCCGGCTCCGAATCGCCAGTTGATTAATAAAGTAGCCGACAATATCGGCCAACTCAGCTTCGTTCCTATTGGCTGTATCTGTGCCAACAATAATGTCATTTTCACCGCTGTAAAAGCTGAGAAGTAATTTGAAGTTAGCTAACAACAACATAAATGGCGTCAACTGCTGCTTTTGAGAGAACGCCTTTACCTTAGCGGTCAAGTGATTATCAAATTGAAACGAAATTGCATCGGAGAGGTGGGAATCTGTTACCAGTGCAGGTTGATCGTGGAACAGCGCCAGAGGCCCCGGCAGGTCCTTCAACTCTTCCAGCCAATAGTTTTCGCATGTTTCCATCAAACCGCTGTCCCAAACTTCCTTTTCCCACGTTGCGTAGTCTTTATATTGGAACACCCCCGACTCCGGCACGAGCGAATCGCCCCCGGCAAGCTGGTTGTAGCATTCAGCGATACTTCTTGAAATAATTCCCGCCGACCAGGCGTCGGTAACGATATGGTGCATATTCAGGAAAAGACTGTATCGATCGCCTCCCCAATTAAACAGAATGGCACGCAACAAGGGCGAATGCGTCAGGTCGAACGGTTTTTTACGTTCGCTTTGTATTGCTTCACTAAAGTACTTTTCCGGCGTATCGGAGTGCGTCAAATCCACCTCTTGCCAGGGAATTTCGACGTCAGCTGTTTCAACACCCACCGGAATACCGTCGCGCGCGACAATTTTCGTGCGTAAAACCGCGTGACGGTTCAACAAAACCTGAAGAGACTGATGTAAATTTTCTTTATCCAACCGGCCTCTCAGGTGCCACAACAACGGCATATTGTAGGCGGCGGCGTGCCCTTCCATCACACTTTCATACTGGTTGACAAACCACAGTCGTTGTTGCGCATAGGAAAGAGGAAAGTTTTCCACCCGGTCTGTTTTTCCGAACACAGGCAACGCCTTCTCCTTGCCACAGATATCACCGATAACTTTCGCCAGTCCCGATACGGTAGGGTTATCGAATATCTGCCTGACGGAAACATTCGTTCCCAGTTCCTGCTTGATCCGGGTAACCAGCAGGGCGGCGATCAGGGAATGGCCACCGATCTCAAAGAAATTATCGCTCGTTTTCAACGTGTGCGCCTGGAACAGATCCCGCCATATTTCCAACAGCTGGGTTTCAGTTGCCGTTTTTGCCAGGCCGTTATCGTGCGATTGTGTATTTTGCAACACCGGTTCTGGCAATGCTTTCCTGTCCACCTTCCCATTGGCACTCAGTGGCAGCTCTCCTATTTCAACAAAGTAATGCGGCACCATGTATTTCGGCAGCGCGCACAGGCACGACTCCTTTAATGAATTCGAAATTGTTGAAAAATCGTAATCCTGCGGCGTTTTCGCTTTATCTATCTGGACATAGGCAATAAGCGACTTCCTGTTGTTTTCTCCCTCCCGCACCAGCGCGATGCTTCGTTTTACATAATCCGATTTCTGCAGAACGGATTCTATCTCTCCGAGTTCAACACGAAGTCCGTTTATTTTTACCTGAAAATCTTTTCTGCCGAGGATTTCGATGTTTCCATCCGGCCAGTATCTACCCAGGTCACCAGTGCGGAACAAACGTTCTCCATTGTGCGGATGCGTAATAAAACTGTGCGCGGTTTTGTCGGCGTCATTCCAGTAACCTTGGGCTATATAATTATTGCGCCCCATGTAGATCTCGCCTGCAACCCAGTCGGGACAGTCATTCATTGCTTCATCAAAAACATAGCAACTCCTGTTGCGCATTGGTTTCCCATATGGAATGGAAGCTCTCGAGGTATCCACCTCTTCAACTGGATAGGCAATTGAAAATATCGTGGTTTCGGTGGGTCCGCCCAGGCTTTGTACCGAAATGTCCCTATTTTGCGCCCATATGCGCTCCGGCAGGGTGACCGGTATAAAATCCCCCGCCATCATAATCAGGCGCATGCTCTCAGGCATAGTTTCGTCAAGCACTTCGTAACCGTCGATGATCATCTGGACCATTGCGGGCACGCTATTGATGACACTGACGTTGTGCTGTTGCATAAGCGTGATAAGGCGGTCCATCGAGAAAAGCTCACTCTGCCTCGGTATGACGATACCCGCACCGGCCGTTAACATTCCGAATATGTCGAAAATCGACATATCAAAATTAAAGGCGCACAAAGCGAGCGCCCGGTCACCCGGCCCGATAGCAAACCGCTCCTGGCAATCCAGCATGGTGTTGTAAACACTTTGTTGACCTATCGCCACTCCCTTGGGGACGCCGGTCGAACCGGAAGTAAACAGGACATAGGCTACCTGGTCCGGCGGGGTGGATACCGGTCGAAATTCTACGACGGGCAGGCCATCGGAAAATTTTTCGACCGCGCCAATTAAAATAACGTCCGGCCATTGAACATCATCGGTCATGGAATCCTGGCTGAGCATAAACCGACTGCCGGACAATTCCAGAATCTTAAGTTGTCTGTCCCGCGGCTGGGTCGCATCAATCGGCACATAGGCCCCGCCGGCCATCAATACGGCATAGGCCGAAACAACCTGACGCCAACCTTTTTCCTGCAGTATGGCAACAGTCTGGCCCGGCTCCAGCCCGTTTTCCACCAGGTATTTTGCCCAATGCGCGCTGTATCGATATAACGCTTCGAAAGAAAGTGTCACTTCCTCGTCAATGACCGCAACGGACTTCGGCTGTCTTTCCGCCTGGTCTATAAACATCCGAACCAGATTGCTATCGGCATTTTCCACAAACGTACTATTGTTTATTTCTTCGCGAAGCCTTCGCTGTTCCGCGGGTAGCAAGTCGATGTATGCCTGATCCCAGATGCTGTCATCACGGGCGAGCTTGTCCACGAGGCCGGTATAGGTATTAAACATGTTTTCCAGCATATCCCGCGGAAACAGGTCTTCAATCGCATCCCAGCACAACAGTATTTGCCCGGCCTCTTCTGAAACAATGTGATCTATCCACACCTGCGGAGTCTGGGAAACAGAGAAGTCCGCGTTCAGCCCCGCGAGCAGGGAGTTTTCGGGTAATTCCCGGGATGCATCGCTGTCAAGCGGGAGCGCACTGGTAAAAACAACGGGCATTGCAACTTGCTGTTCACCCTTGTAGAAACGCGTCATTTCCCGCAATACGTCGACGCCGTCAAAGGCCTTGTGTTCCGCATCGCGCCACAGCTGCTGCTGTATCCGGTGAGCATAATCCCGGAACGAGTGGCTATGCCCAAAGTCCACCGCTAATAAACTGACGGTGGTGAAATCCCCCACCAGTTCGTTAACGTCGGGATGCAGGGGCATGCGATCGAACATCGTCAGATTCAGGGTAAACGCCGGCTGTTTACTCCAGCGCGATAATACCAGCGAATAGGCAGTCATCAACAACACCGAAGGCGTTACTCCCATGGCAAGCGCCCTGGCGCGGAGATTTTTCGACAATTCCACATCCATTACTTTTAACCGCCGTACAAATCGGGGGCGTTCCAGTTCGCCGGGGTTTTGCGCCAAAGGCAGGTCCGGCGCCATGGGAAGCCCGGGAATGCGACTCAACCAGTATTCCCGGGCCCGTTCCGCGGCGGGACCGGACTTAATTGCCTGTCGTTTCAGAACATAGTCACGGTAATGAATATTGAGCTTCGGCAACTTTTCCAACTGTTCGAGATAGATTAAATCCAGGTCGCGAAACAGCACCTGGTTACTGCGAACGTCGAGCATCAGCAAATCAATGCTGACATGAACGATATAATTCAGTTCGCTGGTGCGGGTTACCCTGAAATCGAACAGAGGCCATTTTCCCTCGTCCAGAACCTGATGGGACATGGACTCACGCAGGTTCGACAGGTGTTGCGAAAGCTGCTGCGGGTTGTGGGAGTGGTCGTAATATTCAACTTTATACCGACCGACATCCGGCAACACTCTTTGCTCCGTTTCGCTGCACACAATTGCGCGCAACATGTCATGGCGGTGGATGAGAGTGTTAATTGCATTTTCAAACTGGTTAAAATCGAAATTTTCAGGTGTCAGTTCGAAGTAGAGATGAGTTGACACCCCCCCTGAACCAAAATCCGTCTTCCGACCCACCAAAAAGGCCTGCTGCATTTCCACCAAAGGGAAAGGTTTAAACCGGTCCTCTATATTCGCAACGCAATCCGGAGAATCCCTGTCTTCGCTTTCAGGTTTTCTATGCCGCTCCACTTGCGAGGAGAATTCAGCAAGAGTCGGATTTTCGACCAGACTATACAGAGGCAACTCTACAGACAGTGCCTGTTTCAGTTTATCGTACATTTTCACGATCAACAGGGAGTGTCCACCAAGGGAGAAGAAATTATCTTCCGGTGATATTTGTTGAATTCCCAGTAGTTCCTTCCATATGCGGCTTACCGTATCCAGCGCAGTGGAAAAGCCCGCACCGGAAAGGCTTTGGCTTGAGGGGTTAAGCGGCTGAACATCGCTTTCCCCGGCTGTCGTATCGTAAGCGGGATGCGGTTCTATAACTTTTGATTGACCGTCGCGGAAAGCCGCCTTCTCCGGTAACGTCCAGTAACGTCGACGCTGAAAAGGATAAGTGGGTAATAAAACCCGACCGCAGCGTTCGTGATCGTGCATGCCCTCCCAATTAATATCGCCGCCATTTTCATAGTATTTTGCCAACGCCTGGCGGAAGAGTTTTCCTTCCGTATCAAGACGTTCTGTGGATGACAACCAGAGCGCCTCTTTACTTCCGTGAACTGCCTGCCCCAGGTTTAACAATGTTGTTCCCGGCCCCACTTCTATAAACGTATCAATTCCGACTGTCGCCAGCGACTCCACTCCTTTGAGAAAATTCACCGGCTCACGCATTTGTCGCGCCCAGTAATCCGCCGAGAGTTGTTCCTCCGAAGTAACATCGCCTGACAGGTTTGAAACAACGGGAATATCCGGTCTGACAAATTCCACGGTTTCGGCTACCGCCCTCAGCGGCTCCGTAACCGTATCCATCGCTTTCGAATGAAACGCATGGGAAACGTCCAATTGTAAGGTGGCTATTTTCCGTTTCTTTAAATCATTAGCGAACCCGACAAGAGCTTGTTTGGCACCGGCGACAACAACATGCCGTGGACCGTTAATTGCGGCAATCGATATTTCATTATTAGTACCGCTCAAAAGACCGGTAACGACATCCGCAGTCTCCAGCACAACCAGCATGCCACCCGCCTCGCCGAATTCCTGCATCAACCGGGCCCGTTCACAAACCAGTTTTACCCCGTCGCGCAGATTAAACATGCCGGCAAAACACGCCGCCGCGATTTCGCCGACGCTGTGGCCGATAACACGATGCGGGTTCACGCCAAAACTGCGCCACAGCATGGCAACAGAGTACTCAACCGCAAACAGCGCGGGCTGGGTATAGCGCGTCTCGTTGATTCTTTCCCTGTTGGTTTCATTCCACAGGATATCCTTCAGGGAGTGTGGAATAAACTCGCGCATATACTCATCTATTTCGTCCAGAGTGGTGCGAAACGATTTGAATTGATCATAGAGGGCGTGGCACATACCTGTGTACTGGGCGCCCTGCCCTGTAAACATAAATGCAATGCCTGTCCGGGAACGCGGAAACGTGGAATCAATTTTGTTGCCGGACGGCTGACTACCAAGACTGGAAAGCAATTCGTCGCGAGTTTCGGCTACAACAGCGTGACGGCAATTGAAGTGCGGACGCCCGGTCTGTAGTGTATAAGCAATATCGGACAACGGTAAATCGTCGTTATCCAGGGCGTCCGCAAATTTTTCCCTAAGTTCATCCAGCGCGGCCGGTGATTTGGCTGAAAGACAAAACACCTGGTAACGATCCGGCCGGTTTTCGTTTTTCAGCCGCGCCGGTGCCTCTTCCAGAATCACATGGGCGTTGGTTCCACCGATACCAAAAGAACTCACGCCCGCGCGGCGCTTGTGTTCGCCCCGCTTCCAGGGTTTTAACTCTGTGTTGACATAAAAAGGAGAGGACGAGAAATCAATTTCCGGATTAGCCGCGGTATAGTGCAGGCTGGGTGGAATCTCTTCATGCTTCAGCATTAATGCCGTCTTAATAAGACCTGCCACACCCGCTGCCACATCCAGGTGCCCGTAATTTGCTTTTAATGAACCGATGGCGCAGGAAAATCCGTTTGAGGGACGGGTCGCGTCGAACGCCTGTCCCAGGGCTTTAATCTCAATGGGATCTCCCAACGCCGTGCCGGTTCCGTGCGCTTCGATATAACCGACTGTTTCCGGTTCCACCCCCGACACACCAAGCGCCTGGGTGATAACACTTGCCTGTCCGCGGACACCGGGAGCGGAATACCCTATTTTTTCCGAACCATCGTTATTGACGGCGGAACCCCGGATTACGGCGTGGATGACATCGCCATCCTCCAGTGCGTCGGACAAACGCTTTAATAAAACCATTCCCGCCCCGCTGCCCTGGATAGTACCGGACGCTTGCGCATCGAAGGGCCTGCATGTGCCATCGCGGGAGAGAATACTGCCAGGCTGGTATTGATAACCGCAGCCGTGCGGCACGATTACCCGGGCACCGCCCGCCAGAGCCATATCGCATTCATAAAGCAGCAACGCCTTACAGGCCTGGTGTACCGCCACCAGCGAAGTGGAGCATGCGGTGTCGATCGCCATGCATGGTCCCCTGAGATCGAGCTTATGCGAAATGCGGGTACACGCGTAGCTCTTATCGTTGCCCAGCAGTACCTGCAGGTCGCTCACATGCTTATTGAATTCACTGCCTGAAAAAATATTGGCGTGCAGGTAATTGCTTATTCCAACACCCGCGTATATGCCAACCGGGTCCTTTAAATCGAGTGGATTGTAACCGGCGCCCTCGATAGCTTCGTAAGCGCATTCCAGCATCAGCCTGTGCTGGGGATCCGTTATCTCCGCCTCCGCTGGCAGGATATCGAAAAAGTCAGCGTCAAAGCTTTCAACGTTTTCCAGTTTAACCGTTCGCTTGACATAAGCCGGATGTGTATAGACACTTTCCGGAACGCCCGCCAGTTGCAATTCCTCTTCGTTTAATTCAATGGCCGGATCGAAGCCGGAGCGAATACAGTTCCAATATTCGGCCAGCGACGCGGCACCCGGGACACGAATGGACATGCCAACGATAGCAATTGAATTCATATCAAGTTCGTTCATTATGCAACTCCCCGGCCCGATGATCGTCCAGTGCGCTGCTGTAATCGTTTGAGCGCGACCCGCTGCTTTTCCGCCTGGGCCTGGATACCAGCCATATCGTCTTTCGATTTATCGCATGTTCCATCAAGGTACATGGCCAACGCCCTTATATTGGGATATTTAAATAATTCAACTATGGGTACCTGGCGCTGTAATTCCACTTCCAGTCGCGTATGAACCTGGATAAGCAACATGGAATTTCCACCAAGCTCGAAGAAATTTGCATGAACACTGATATCCCCGGATCCCAGAACGGAACGCCAGATATCGGCGATACCGGATTCAGTCTTCGATTGCGGAGATTCAAAATGAACTATATTCGCCGCACTCCTTTCGGGCTTGGGTAATTTGTCCCGTGCCAGTTTGCCGTTGCCCGACAGAGGCAGATTTTTCAGCGATATGATCCTTGAAGGCACCATGTAAGGCGGCAGGTGTCCGGCCAGATACGCAATCAGTTCCTGTTCCAGGTTTGCAGGCTTGGAATCATTCAGTTCCATCCAGGTTCCACATTGGCTCTTATCTATGGCGCCACCCAGTACGCTGTGAACCAACACCCGGTTCTCCGGCAGATTCAGTTTCTTTGCAATCGGTGAAAAATTCATGGTTCCGATGGGACAGTATCCCAGTCGTTTCTCTTCTGCTGTCGACATTAACGCCTGAACAATGCGACCGGCATTGTACAGAGCGATATTTTTGCGATCGATATCGGATACGAAGTAAATTGCAAAATGGGCGGACGCGAATATATCGAGATTCAGGCCGTGATAGCTGCTTCGCTCAGCTTCCAGCGCCTGCAGGAATTCCAGGGAGGAATGACTGATGGAATACCGGTAAATTCCCTGTTTGAGCTGTGCGCTGGATTCTTTCACATGAAGAAAAATATCCAACCCCTCTTCCTCACGGGCAATTCCTGAAAGCGATTCCCTTAGAATATCGGGTAGATCCAGCAGTTGGTCCGTGGAACCGAGAAATTGTCGATAACTTTGTCTTGCCAGCAGATTCAGTTCGCGGAAACTGTCCCAGGTCTTTTCCTGGTTCCTGCTTTCCCTGAATGAACGGCACATCAAATAACGTTGGGATTCCTTTAACGGCAGAGCCGCCCGAAAAACCTCGTCCTCCGTGTCCGCCAAATCGTTCATCAAGCCCACGGACCGTCCATGCCCGACCAGCAGTTCATGCATATATCCCGCTTCCAGCCGGCAGAAATCTTCCGATTCCATTTCATAAACCGGCTTTATTGCGCCGAGTTCCGCAACGAAAATCAGGGAAAAAACCTTGCCTTCGCCATCGTTCCGCCGGCGCGGCAATCCGACATCGGGTACTGGACATAAAGTATGGTTAACCGGATGATAATAATATATTCCGCGTTTTATCCTGTCGCCCACATCGGCATTGACGGCAACGTAAAGCTGAACCGGATTCAGGCTTCCCGCCGAAGGATAATAATATTTGGGAAGCAAGGCGTCCTCGATCTTATATTGAGCGAGACAGCCCAGCCAATTTCCCAGCGCACTTTCATCAAAAGAGGAATGACTACCCTTATCGATGCGACTGTAAAAGATTTTTTCCGGACGATACAATTTCAACTCTTCGGCATGGGACCGTTGTACAGCCGGTTTATCGATTTTCAGGGCCAGTTTTTTTGCCAGATCGGCTTCATCTTCCTGGCGCTGGGTGATGTATCCGCACAACTGCAAATTACCGTTTTCGTCTTTATGTACTGTCGCCGCCGCGCTATCTATTCCGGGATATCTTGCCAGATAGTTTTCTATTTCCTCCAGCTCGATTCGATAGCCGTTAATCTTCACCTGCGCATCACAACGACCGAGGAACTCAATATCACCGTTACTCATATAACGTCCCAGATCACCGGTGCGATACAGGCGCTCGCCCGTTGTCGGATGAGTAACAAAGCTGCGGGCTGTTTTTTTCTCGTCCGACCAATAGCCCTGCGCCAGGCCAATCCCCCCGATATACAATTCACCGGTCACCCAATCGGGACAGGGCAACATATCGTTATTCAAAACATGGAAAGTTTGATTAGCCAGCGGGCGCCCATAGGGTATGCTTTTCCATTCCTTGCTGACTTCTCCTATCGGATAATAGATCGACCAGATTGAGGCTTCGGTAGCGCCTCCCAAACTGTATATGTTCGGTTTGCCATGGCTTCTGGCACGTATCCTGTCGGGCAGATTAACGGGAATTCGATCGCCGCTCATCATGATCAACCGTAGGGAATCGGGGTAGAACGTTTTATTTTTTTCCAGATAGTCCACCATCAACTGCATCAGGGCGGGTACCGCGTTATAAACTGTGACATCAAACCGCTCGGTCAGCCGGTACCACGCCGCGGGATCGTTTAGCTGGCTGCGATCCGGAATCACTACCGCTCCCCCTTGGGCAAGTGGTCCGAATATGTCGTATACCGACAAGTCAAAACTCAGGGACGACAAGGCAAGTATTCGGTCGCCGTGAGTTAAGGCAAATTTTTTGCTGATATCCAGAATCGTGTTTACCGCACCTCGATGATCAATCATTACTCCCTTGGGTACGCCAGTGGTTCCCGAAGTGAAAATGATATAGGCGAGGTCGCCTCTGGAAATTGCCTCCGGCGAGGTAAATTCCGCTTCGGCTGAAAGTACACTGTCGTCAATCTCGATGACATCGATCGACGAGCTTGCCACGCTGGTATCAAAGCCCTTTTGTGCGATAACGCATTGAATCTCTGCCTGCTCCAGCAGCTGCCGTTGCCGTGCCACAGGCAGGCTGTGATCGACAGGCACGTAACACGCACCACAACGAAGTACCGCCAGGCACGCCACCACCTGTTCCCATCCCTTGTGCATCACTATTCCGATATTCCGGTTTGCACCTGCTCCCCGATTCGCCAGATCAGTCGCCACCTTTGCGCTTGCCGACCATAACTGGCGATATGTGACGCTTTGTTTTTCCGACAATAAGGCAAATGCATTGGGATGGTTTTCCACCTGCTGTTCAACCAGTTCATGCAGCAGCATTGACGGCAGGGTCTCCCTGGTGTTGTTTATCGCTTTCCTGACCCGCAACTGGGAATCCGGCAGATAATGCATGTCTTCGCGAGCGGGCTCAGCTGAATTTTCCACGAAATGGCGAAGAAGGCGGCAGTAACTGTCGAACATGCTGTCCAGTACGCCCTCCTCGAACAGGTCGTCTATCGCTTCCCATCCAATGTGTAGCTGATTGTTCTGTGTTCGAACGGAGTTATCGAGCCAGACCTGTGATGTTTGGGTCGAGGTATAACCGTATTCCATTAACTGCAAATCATCCTGACTGGCGGCAGCGTATATACTTTCCCAACTATCGTTGTTTAAGGTGGTTCCGATGCCGCTGGTAAATACAACCGGCATTACACTCGCCTGGGCATCAGCATTTCGCCTGGCTTTCTCCCGCAGTAATTCGATGCCGGAGTAGTGACGATGTTCGAGATCGGTTACCAGTTGCGCCTGTATCTCCCGCACAAACCTGACAAAATTTTCTCTCGCCGGCGGAATCTCAAGCAGCACAAGGGAAGTGAAATCACCAACGATGGCATTGACATCGGGATGAACACGCAATCGACTGAACAGGGTCAGGTTCAGAGTGAAATGGTTGCTGGCACTCCAATTGGCCAGGACTGCCGCATAGGCACCGAGCAACAGGTTCGAGCTCGTTACCTCCAGTTTGCGCGCATACCGTTGCATGCGCTCCCAGTCTCTTTCATTAAAAACTGCGGCGCGACGGTGGAAGCGCCCTCTGGCGTTACCGGACTGATCAGTTTTAACCGGCAGCTCGGGTGCGCCAGGCAATGAATCCAGGCGCGATAACCAATAGTCTTTACTTTTCTCATAAAGAGCCGTCTGCTTGATTTTTTTCTCCGTCAGCACGTAATCGCGATAGCAAAGTTTCAGCGGCGACAACAGATGCCCGATATTCAGGTAATAGTGCATCAGTTCGATATGTAATATCTGAACACTCCAGCCATCTGCCAGCAGGCCATCAATAATGCCGTGAATTCTGTATTTCCCGTTGGGCATTTTAGTAATGCGATGTTCGAATAGAGGCCAGTCATAACCTTTCGCAACCTTCTGGCTCATTTCATTCCTGGTCCGCATTAATACATCTTCGGCTTCATCGACATTAAATTGCGTCAGGTCGGTGAACGGAATTTCGTAGGCGGGTACATTCTCCAGAATCTTCTGTTGGTGGTCCGGGGTTACCACCATTCGCAACATATCATGGCGTTGAATCAGGGCATTCCAGGCTTGTTCGTATCGACGCCGATCGAGATTGTTCACGTCGATTTCGGCATAAGCCTGAGTGGCGATATCGCCCAAAGCGTAGAGATTGGATCGCCCTACAAAATAGGTTTGCTGAATGTCCGTCAACGAGAATGGCTGATATTTTTCATCGATATTTTCTTTTATCGACGGTAGCGCTTCGATTCCGGACGCGTCTTGTATACCGCCGTTGTCAATAACGACTGCGAGCTCCCTGATGGTGGGATTTTCGAAGATCATTTTTACACTGCACGGACTTCCCATTTCGCTTTTGATTCTGTCCGCCAGTGTCATCGCCAAGATCGAGTGTCCACCAAGGCGATAGAAATTATGACTGGTACCAATCGGCGAATGCCCAAAAAGGCCCTCCCAGAGATTTGCCAACTGCTTTTCCGTCGGGATGGTCGGGGCAAGATAAAGATTCTCTTCGCACAATTTTTTCTGTACCTGGGGTAACGCCGTCAAATCGACCTTGCCGTTGGCGTTCAAAGGTATAGCGTCTACAAACATATACGCCGACGGCATCATATAGGCGGGAAGCCTGGACCGCAAAGCTTTCTCAATTTCTTCCCGCAGCGCGTCCTGGTTCTCCAATGCATCGCTCGGGACGATGTAAACCACTATTTGCGGATCGCCGTCAGGTCTGTAAATTGTGGCCAGCGATGATCGGACGTTTACGCATTGATCCACCAGATGTTGAATTTCACCCAGCTCAATGCGAAAACCGCGTATTTTAACCTGGCTGTCCTTCCTACCCCTAAATTGAATCACACCGTTATTGAGACAGGCGTAGTCTCCGGTGCAATAAAGACGTTCTCCACTCCCCGATGCATAGGGGTTCGGTATAAAGCTCCCCGCTGTGAGCGCCGGTCTGCCAACATAGCCATAAGCCAGAGCCGGGCCCGCAAGAAACATCTGGGCCTCAACACCCTCTGGAACAGGAAGCAGGTTTTCATCCAGAAAATAAATTTGGGTGTTTCCGATGGCCGTGCCGATCGACGGGCTATAGTCTTCGCTTTTAACGTGCGCCGCGGAGGCTACTACAGTGTTTTCGGTGGGGCCGTAATGATTGACAAAGTCGAACCGGGCTTCTTTTGGTTTGCCCAGTGTTAAGCTGTCACCGCCTGTTAACAGATACTTCAGGGCCAGATCATTATAGCCACCGGACTTGAGAAAATTTTCCGCCAACGCGGTTGGCATAAAACAATATTCGATAGCGTTGCCTTCCAACCACGACCTCGTGCGCTCAGTGTCCAGCAATATATCTTTATCGCAAATATAAATGGTTCCGCCACAGCAGAGGTAAGGCCACAACTCCCAGACACTGGCATCGAACCCGAATCCGGCCATCTGGCTTGCCCTGGATTCCGAAGCAACCCCATAAGTTTTAACGTGCCAATGCACCAAAGTTGCGAGAGCACCATGCGAGACCGCCACACCCTTTGGCGTTCCGGTCGATCCGGATGTGTAAATAATGTAGGCAATATTGAGAGGACTCACGCCTTGCCCGGATAAGGAGGAGGTTGCCTTTTCTCCCATCAGAGCAGTAAAACGGGCGGCACGGATGTCACTTGCGAAACCGAATTTTCCACTATCGACATCGGTAATGAGAATGTCCAGTCCGGCATCCCGGTAAATATATGACAACCTGTCAGGCGGCAGCTTACTGTCCATGGGGACATAGGCGGCTCCCAATTTCCATGCGGCCAACATTGAAACCACAGCCGGTATTTGCATTTGCATGCATATACCGACACGCCCACCATAGCGTACGCCTTTGTCTTTCATCACAGCGGCCAAATGCTGCGCCTGATGGCTGAGCTCCTCGTAGGTAACATCTTCCGCCCCGTAAACGAGCGCTTTTCCTTCCGGAAACACGGACAGAACCTGGCTGAACATGTCCAGCGCTGTCTCCCGCGGAACGGCATCCGGTACACGCAAACGAGTTAGCTCCCGCACTTTTTCCTTGGACAGCAGACTCAGTTCACCAATCGGCGCCTCGGGTTTGTTGGCTATTTCCGCAAGTACATTAAGCCATGCATCCTTTATTTTCCTTACCCGATCCTCGCTGAACTTGTCTCCCTTAAATACCATATTACAGGTCAGATCATTATTGGAATCCAGCATCTGCACCGAGATATCGAACTTGGCGACACGCTCCGGCCAGGCTTTTGGTTGCCAGCTACCGCCATCGACTTCGCAAGCATTGTCTTCCACATACTCGTAAGCGAAGGTGGTCTGGACCAGATCAGCGGTATCCGGATAGCCGTTTTTCCTCGCTGCACCGAGAATTTTTTCGTACGGCACCGACGAATTGGACAAAGCCGACATCATTACGCTCCGCGCGTCTTTCAAAACAGAGGTGAAGCTGTTGTGGCCGTCAACCTCGATTTTGATAGGCAGAATATTTACAAACATGCCAACCATGTTCTGCAACTCGGGATGAGACCTTGAACTGCTGGGCGTTCCCACCACGACTTGCCTGTTTCCCGAGTATTTATGAAGAAGAACGGAATATGCAACGTGAAAGAGCATGAATGGCGTAACGTCTAACATTCTGGCCAAATCCAATAGCTTCCCCGATGTCTCATTTGGTATGGAAAACGAAGTAAGAATATCTCCGCATGCCTTATCGCCAAACGGCTTATTGTCGATGGGGAGCGCCAGCACCGAACCGTACCCCGACAGGTGGCTCATCCAATGCGCCAGCTCTTTTGCACATTCTTCCGTTTCGAGCCATTTTTTCTGGGAAAAGGTATAGTCAAGGTAACTATACTGCAGGGGTTCCAGTGCTGAGTCTCCGCCGTTCACATAAAAAGATTTCAGCTCTTCGACGATACGCTTCAGGGACTCACCATCGCAGACCAGGTGGTGGATTTTCAGGGCCAGCGTATATTGTCCGTGTTGATGCTCATACAATTTAGCTTCAAAAAGGGGCTCGTCCAGGAGATTAAAAGGCTGCTTTATATAATGATCCACTTCCTTTTTCAGATCTTCGTAAGCGACTTTAATTTTCTCGTATCGGATATCGCCCGAATCAGCCGATTCGCAAATAACTTCCGCCCCAGCGTGGCGGAAAATTGTTCCAAGGGCGGCTTGTCGCCTCATCAAAAATTTTAACGCCACCAGGAGTCGAGTTTCATCGAGCTCGCCGTTTATCCCGATACATACGCACGAACTATAGCGGGCATCCACTGGCATTTGGCCAGCTTGCTCTCGAATAATATCGAACCACACTCCTTTTTGAAAAGAGGACAGTTCGCCTCTCCGGCTGGATGGATTTTTTACAAGGAACGTCTCGTTTCCGTAATGTCCGGAACTGAAAGCGTCGATCACCAGGCGGATAAAATCATCGAGAACGGGATAATTGAAAAGCACCTGTGGCCTTAATGATATGCCGAAAATTTTATTCAGGCGGGAAACAACCAGCGCGGCCAGCAAAGAATGGCCGCCGGATTTAAAAAAGTCGACGCTCGTGGAGACCGATTTTCTATTGAGCACGCTCTCCCAAACTGAAATTACCAGACGGGCCGCCTCCGAATGTCGATTATCTCCGACAGTTCCGGCACGTTCTTCATTGTCTCCATTGACGACAACCTTTGGCAGTAACTTCCGATCCTTCTTACCACTATTGGTTTTCGGGAAAGACTCAAGGCGCTGATAGTAATCCGGAACCATGTAATACGGTAACTGCGCCTTGAGAAACTGCTGAATGCGCTCGCCGTCAAACCGGTCACCTTCCTTTGGCACAATGTAAGCAACGAGAAAATCCTCCTGATTATTATCCTTTTGAAGTTTTACCGCGCACTCCGCAACACCTGGATAACGACTCAATGCGGATTCAATATCACCAAATTCAATTCTGTAGCCTCTAAGCTTCACCTGGTGGTCCCGTCGACACAGGTATTCCACTTCGCCATCGGGCATGTACCTACCGATGTCCCCGGTGCGATACATTCTCTGGCCACGGACCGCAGAAAACGGGTCGGGAACAAACGCGTCCGCACTCTGTGCGGGTGAGTGCAGATAACCGCGGGTAACCCCTCGACCGGAAAAATACATTTCACCGGGAACACCGGGAGGTACAGGATTGCCGTGTTTATCCAGAACATACAAACAATTTCCGTCTATAGGCTTTCCGATCAATATCCGTTCTTTATCGTTGCGGGACACCAGGGATGAAGTACCGTGGATGGTAACTTCCGACGGCGCGTAGAGGTTGTATATTTCGCTAACCGATGTCTGTCGGTAAATACGGGTGGCCAATGATCGCGACATGGCCTCACCCGCGGTAAATATTGTTTTTACAGACGGAGGAATAGCATCCTGCTGCAACATTAGTTCGAGAGTCGAAGGGACGGTATTGATCAAGGTAATTTCATGTTGGTGGGGAGATTCGGCGAGATGCATGCCGTTCTCAATAAGGATGGTTTTTCCTCCCGACATCAATGGCAGGAATATTTCCAGAATCGACATATCGAAACACACGGAAGATACCGCCAACACACCGCTAAAACTCTGCTTACCAAACCGCTTTTGTAACCAGTCAAACAGGTTAAGAGTATTTCGGTGCTCTATCGCCACGCCTTTTGGCACCCCGGTGGACCCGGAAGTATAAATGACATGCGCGAGTTGACTTTCGTGATGCGCAGTCAAGTTAATCGACGCCAGTGTTACCCGCTCCGCTTTGCTCAAAAGCTCGCCGTATGTGGCATTCTTGATGTGTAGAGTAGACGCATAGTGCTCATATTCTTCATCGTAGATAAAGAAATCCGCCCGGGCGCTTTCGAGGATCGATTTCACCCTCAAAGGTGGAAATCGCGTGTCCAAAGGAACATAAGCGGCACCGGTCTTAAGAACAGCCAACAGCGTTGCAATTAAACTCCGGTTGCGATTCATAAGTACCGCGACTGTACCGGGCCCTTCCCAGGTACTTTTCCTTGTAATAACTTCCGCCAGGCTGTCACTCAACTCGTCCAATTCCCTGTAGGTCAGACTGCCTTCGTTGTCAAGAATCGCGATGCGGTCGGGCGTTTCAACAGTCTGCTGTCGGATTCGATCATGTATCAGTCCGCTGTCTGTGCGATCTTGAGTAACATCGGTTCGAGCCAATACACGAAAGTCATCTATTGGAGATAGCATAAGCTTCCCGATATCGACGCCGGGACAGTCTTCCAACTGTGCAATCAAAAAGTCAAACGAAGAAGCCATCTGGCGAACGAAACTTTCGTCTCCCATATCGTCAGCGTAGTTCCAGCTGCACAGGACCTTCTTTTCACCGACTCTGATATTGAGAGTAATATCGTGTGTTGCCCCGGATATTCCATTGGCCAGACCCATTACCACGTCACCCAGTTTACTGGCTTCCCCGGTCACTTCCGTAGGCCCTTCCTGAGTCCAGTTAAACATCGTTTGAAAAACCGGTGCCCGGGTGGTGTCCCGATTTACCGGGATGTCCTTTACCATCTCTGAAAACGGATATAGCTGATGCTCAAGAACGTCCAGTATCTTTTTATTAACTGTTTTAAGCCAATCCGTGAAAGTGGAACATTCCGCAGCGCTTAGTCGTACCGGCAGCGTATTGACAAAATTGCCCACGACATTCCTGAAATCATATTGGGTACGGAAAGTACTGGGCACGCCGACGACAACTTCATCGCTGGCGGAATATTTGGACAGCAGCAGGAAATAGACACTTAAGAGGTAAGTAAACGGTGTGACACCGCAGTGCCGGGCGGACTCTTTAATAACGTTGAATTTTTCCAGCGGCCACTCAATATGACAGGATCCCCCTGCCATATCTCCACGTCGGGAATCAGCGGGTTTAAACCCAATATTCAGTACCGGCAGTTCCCCCGCCAGCTCATCCGTCCAAAATTGTTTGTCTTCAGCATACTGGCCGGACCTATAATATTTTTTTTGTGCCTTAACGAAGTCAAGGTATGAACCCGCACCGTCCACCGCTTGTACTTCGTCATGGTTGCACGCGCGCCCGTAGAGTTTGGACAGGTCATCAATCAGCAGTTCTATTGAACCGAAATCGGTTGCGATGTGATGCACCACAAAAATGAGAATGTCGTCATTTCCGCCTTTTCGTTCGATCAGTTTCAGCCGACATACAGGTCCGGCTTCCAAATCGAAACTAGTGTCGAAATATTCCCGGATAATCCCGTCAACATTGTCGTTTTTATGTTTTACCATTTCCAGGACTGATAAGGGTACATTGCTTACAACCTGTTTTGCCCTGGTGCCGGATTCCATAAAACGCGCCCTCAGAATCTCATGTCTCTGCTGCAGGACTTGGTAAGCCGTATTTAACGCATCAACATTAACAGAGCCGGTTATGGATATGACAACTCCGACATTATAGGCGGCGCTCTGCGGGCATTGTTGATTAAGACTCCACATCGACTGCTGTGGGCTGGCGAGATCGTATTTATTTGCATTGGTTGGATCAGACAGGTAACTAACAATCTCCTTTTTATACTTCGTTACTTCGGTACGAGTGTTATCATCTATGGCGGATCTCGATCCACTAAGCTTAATACTCCCGCTTTCCAGCCGGATATCTATACCGTTGTCTTCCAGTCTGTCCAACAGATTCTGCAAAATCATATTTTAACCTCGATAAAATCTTCGCTCTTCCGGGTTGCCCGAAAAGGAGGTTCAGTCATTTCCTTGTTCCGCTCACCGCGCGTGCAAAAATCCCTGATACGGACGATCAGTTCGGCCAGGGTTAAATCGCCTCCGAGTATTTCCGGGAACGAAATTTCAAAACCGATCTGGTTGTACAGCGTGTGCTTTAAGTCCGCGGCTTTCATGGAGTCGAATCCCATTAAAGTCATACCAACTTCACACTCCTGGTTGGATACCGCTCTTCCGAGTATTCTCGACAGGGTGCTTTCCAAATACCTTTCCACATGATCCACTGCCAGGTGGACGGAAATGTTATTTTTCTCCGGGCCTTCCCCACTATCCACCAGCTCTACCGGCCAGCAGTTCCTGCGCTCGTAAGGATAGTGCGGAAGCGCAAGGTGTGCCTCTCGAGTTCCGGCAAAGTTATTACGCCACAATATATCCACACCGGACTTGTATAGGCCGGCGAGCATTGACATTGAATTACCATAAAATTCTGTATCAAACGCATGGATATCATAGTCTTCCGTCGATGCTTCCATCAGGGCACAAATCGAAGGTATATTTATGCTGGCGCCGACTACGACTGTATCAGAAAAATCTTCGCGTCCGTCGAAACCGCGGCTACGATTTGCGGCTTGGTAGCTTTTGTTCACTCCCATTCCTGAAATATAACGCGGAGATTTATTCAAATGCACGATGGGCAGCTTAACGTTAATCTCCAGTGGTTCCTGGTTTCTTCCCGTTAACAATTCCAGAGCTTCGATCAGCCCCAGATGCCCTAGCACTACAAGAGCGCTTAGTTCCCCCGCGCCTTCGACAAAGTGCGCTTTGACCGGGTAGGCAATTTCCTTCACCCACCTGGCCAAACACACTTCGTAAACAAAATTCGTTATTACCTCATCGCAAGGCGCTTTTTTATCCAGAATTTTCTTTGCGATCCTTGAATAGTCCTTGATTGCCGAAGAGGCCAAAAGCCGGGCTGCTTCCTCCAGTATCCGCTGGAAAAGAGGACTTCCTTCACCGAAGATTTTCAAGCCCGAAGCCCGACCGCCGTTCAGGTACAATGCCAATGGTCGAGTACTGGAACAGATTCTTATTTTGTTCTTTTTCAATAAGAATTCAGCCAGCTGCTTTCTCAGGTCCGGCAAAGAGGAAAAGTGAAAAGCCTCCCGGTAGCCAAAATGCGCCCGTCTCACGGTCGAGTTGAAAAACAGTGCGCCTTCGCAAGTATCTGCATTTTTCTCAAGGTAGTTCTTGTATGTTTTTACGTATTCAAACAGTGAGGGTTCGGATTTGGCGGAGATAGGGAGAACATAAGTATCCAAATCAGGCTTGTCGATTATCTGCACGGACGGGGCTTCTTCTAGAATGACGTGAGCATTTGCTCCGCCAAAGCCAAAGCTGTTCACGCCGGCAATACGTTTGGCATTGTTACCACCTCTCCATTCCCCAGGTTCATCAACATAGGAAATGTTGTGGTTTATCGGAATAAGTCGATTTCTGTTTTCCTTGCTTATTCCGGCGGGCAGGTATTTCATCGACAAGGCCATAGCGGCCTTTATCAGAGAAACAATTCCTCCCAGACCTTCAAGGTGACCGAAGGAACCTTTCAGCGAACCTACTTTCAATTCCATCGTGTCGGCCGACCTGCCTTTGCCGTAAAATTCGGCTATAACTTTCGCTTCTATCGCATCTCCAATGCGAGTGCCGGTGGCAGCTGATTCCAGGTAACCTACCTCGTCAGGTGTTACACCCGCGCAACGACAGGCTTTCTCCAACAGATTGAGTTGCGCTGCCGGGTTCGGAGCGGACAGACCGTTGGAAGCACCATTATGGTTAATAGCGGAACCTTTAATGACCGCAATAACATTACTATCATTTTCGAGTGCTTTTTCCAGTGGCTGCAGCATTACCATCGCAGCGCCTTCGCTTCTAATAAAACCGTCCGCGTCATCCTCAAACGGCTTACAGTTTCCGCTTTTCGATACCAGCCCCGCGTTAGCGAGGCTGGACATAACGCTTGGAAGCAGAAGCAGGTTACTCCCGCCCACCAAAGCCATGTCACAATCACCTGCTCTTAAACTCTGGATCGCAAAATGTACCGCCGATAAAGAAGACGAACAAGCCGAATCCAGGCTGATGCTCGGACCGGTCAATTTATATGTGTACGAAATACGGTTCGCGGCGACAGCCGCGCTCGTTCCTGTAGAGGTATATACGCCATCGCATTTCGGCCAAAGCGATATGGAAAAATCGTGGTTACACGACCCGGTGAATACACCGACATTTTCGCCCGCCAGATCCAACAGGTTAATTCCCGCATGTTCCGACGTCTCCCAGGCCATCTCCAGAAGCAACCGATGTTGAGGATCGGAGTACACCGCCTCTTTCTCCGACATGTTAAAGAAACCATGGTCAAAACCATAGATATCATTCAGGAAGCCTCCTACTTCGCTTCCCCGGATATCACCAGACAGAGGTTCCCATCTGCCTTCGGGCACGGGGGAAAAAACGCTCGAGCGGTTAACCAGTTTTGTCCAGAATTCGTCAATATTGTGGGCGCCTGGTAAACGGCACGCCATTCCGATGATGGCTATATCCTCTTTACACGCCGACGACGTTCCGGTTGCTGATTCCGTCATATAATTGCTCTGAATGAATAACAAGAAAGAGCTTACCCTGCGGGAAAGCCTGGAGTTTGGTAACTGAAGGTAAACTGCTGATCTATTAGAGATAAAGTTGCAACTTCTTCAAACCGCGGATAACCACGGTTTTCCGTCTTTGCACACTATCGGTTTTAATTTTTATGGAGGGATATTCGATTAAGTTTTCCAGTACGACTTCTAACTGTAATTTGGCGAGCGCGGCGCCCAAACAAAAGTGAATACCTGACCCAAAAGGTAAATTGTCAATATCACTTCTGGTTATGTCCAATGCGTCAGGATTTTTATACCGGCGCTCATCGCGGTTACCTGATCCGAGTACAATATGGACAAGACTGCCTTTCTCAATTTTTTCATCGTGCAGTTCTATATCCCTGTCTGCAATCCGGCTGAGAAACTGTACCGAGGTGTCGTACCTGGCAAGCTCTTTCGTAGCCTGACCTACAAGGTCCGGATTTGCACACAGTAACTCGAACTGATCCCGATTGGCCATCAACGCATATATGGAATTGGTGATGTAATTTTCTGTTGTTTCCTGGCCGACGCTGAACAGCATGCCGGCAAAGCTGATCAACTCTTCATCCCGAAGTTCATTCGCAGCACCGAATATGAGTTTACCCAACAGTCGGGATGCGTCGCCAGAAGCTCTCCGCTTTTGTATCTCCTTTGCCAGCAGTTTTCGGAAATAGAGCGACGAGGTGGACATGGCTTCGTATTGGGAGATCGTCAGCGGCTGCTCGAATATACCGAATAGTACCTCGGAGTGATGTACCAGATCCTCTATGTTGTCATTCTGTACACCCATCAGCTGTGCCGATACGTAGGCGGGGAGCGGTCTCGCCAACTCCTGCACAATGTCGATGGAACCAGCTTCCTTCAACTTCGCAAACACGTGTTGCACTCGCTCTTCAATGTACGGCCTGACCTTTTGAATTGCGGTGGTGGTGAATTCCCGACTAACACTGTTGCGAAGCCGGGTATGGTCCGGCGGATCGATAAAAAAGAGCCAGGGCTTAAGACTTTCCCTCAGGAGATCCATTGACTGCCTGGAAGACTGCAGAAAACGGCCGCTCGCCGGAACGCACTGTGCGAGGTTTTCCTTCAGGAAATCCCTACTGACCAGAATTTTTCGTACATCTTCGTATCTCGATACAAGATACAACTTGTTGGAAAATGATTTGTACTTGAAAACCGGGAACCTGTCCCTTAGTATCCGATAAGTTCGATAAGGATTCTCGACGAAGTCCGCCGAATAGGGATTAAACTCGAAGGAATCCTGTTCCACAAGTTGATTCAGCATAACTTACCAGCTCACCTCAAGCCACCAGATCAGAGGAATCGACAAGTGTAAATATTTTTTCAGCCAGGGAATCGATCGATGGATATTCCCACAGCAGCGTCTGATCTATTTCTTCGCCGATTTGCGAGGACAGATCTTGAATTAATTGCAAAGCAGTGGTGGAATTCAGCCCGTAAATGGCCAGCGGTTCGGTCATTTTGAGATCACTTCCCGGCACACCGAGATAATAGGAGACTCGCTTCGCAATCCACTCCCGAAGACTTTCCATGTCCTGAAAATTTTCCATTTCCGGCACATTTTGACTTCCATCCTTGTAATCCCGACCTTCGGGAGTATGCGATTTCCAGGAGGAAAGTATGCGCATGTCTCCTTCCAACAGAGCTTTTTTAATCGCTGACCGCCGTAATTTGCCGCTTGAAGTTCGAAGTATGCGCCCGGGGCGAATCAAAACAAGCTCATTAACGCTTAGCTCGAACTGCTCGTACAGCGCACTGCAAACCGCTTCAACTATCTCGTCAAAATCATATCTGGATGCGTATTTCCGCCTCACCTCACACACGATAGCCAGACCTTCTCCGGAAGTGGTATCCATAGTGAACGCCGCACAGTTATCGTTGGTCAGTGCGTAATGGCTATTTGTAACAACGGCTTCAATATCCTGTGGGTAGTAATTTCTGCCGGCCACGATAATTAAATCCTTGATTCGGCCGGTGATGTATAGGTTCTGATCGCTATCAAGATATCCGAGGTCACCGGTCCGTAAAAACTTCCGCTCGCCCGACAGCGCACCGAAACGTGCGCTGTCGATATTGGCAAACGTCAAAACCCGATTGCCATCTTTGTAGTATCCGTCCGACACACAGGGGTTGCAGACCAATATCTCTCCCACTTTCATATCGTCGTATTCTATATCGGCTTCCGGATCGCCAATCGTTACCATGGATTTTTCATCGGACCTGCCGGAACTTACCAGCATCTGGCTGTTATCCGTTCCTTCCTCTGTAGGGCCAATTTCGTCTCTCTCCAGCATGCTCTTATTTACACTCATCGATACTGGAGATTCTCCGCGTAGCGAGCCCGTCACCATTAGCGTCGCCTCAGCCAGGCCATAGCAGGGTATAAATGATTCCTCTTTAAAACCACATGCTTCGAACCTGTGAGTAAACTGTTTTAAAGTGTGATGCCTGACTGGCTCCGCACCGTTAAATGCAACTTTCCAACAAGACAGATCCAGACCGGAAAGCTGATCGTCCGCTATTGAATCCGCGCACAACTGGTAAGCAAAGTTGGGCGCACCACTTATCGATGCCTGATAGCGGCTAACCGCTTCGAGCCAGCAGATGGGTTTTTTGATGAAAGAGGTTGGAGCCATCAGGGTACTGGACAATCCGTAGAACAGGGGTGACATGATGGTTCCGATTAATCCCATATCATGGTAATGCGGCAACCAGGACACGTAGCTATCATTATCGTTTATTCCAAACGAACGCCCCATGAGATATTGGTTATAAAGAATATTTCCGTGACTGACTTTTACACCACTCGGAGCACTTGTAGATCCGGAGGTATATTGCAAAAAGGCGATAGAATTTTCATCCACTTTTGGAGCGGTCCATCTTTCCGCCATGGAAGATTCAATATCATCGGTTTTCAACAAGTAATAAAATTTGCTTCGGCCGCTATCGTCAAGCAAATAGCTGAATTTCTGGTGAAGTTTCTCTGAGCACAGGATGGTATCCGCGTGGGAATCGCCCATTATGGCATCCAGATTGGGCAGATTACGATTTGCGCGAGGCGGCACGGCGGGCACTGGTATCGCACCGGCGAGCATGCAGCCAAAAAAAGCCTCTACGAACTCAAGCCCCGGTGGATAGAGCAACAGCACCGGCTGGTTGGCCAGACGGCGGCTTTGCAGGAATGCCGCCACCGCCATCGCGTTAACACACAGGCCTTGATAAGACAGCGACCGACCTTCGGTTGCACCGTTGACAAGGTAACGGAATGCGGTTTTCTCACCGTGCCTCTCTGCCTTGTTGATGAGTACATCAATCATACTGTTAGTATTCATAGTTCACATCTTTTTTGGAAAGTGTTGGAAGTGAATGCACTTACATGAGCAAAAACTCTTATAGATAACGTACCGACGAATCCAGCCGATCCGGCGATCTTCCATGGTCATTTTTAGCAAAACCGGCTTAAGTAAGTGCCATTCGGGTGGAAGCTAAGTCACTCCCGGTGTATCGATTAACAATCTCGGTAACGTGCGAGAGCAGGCGATCCTCCGCACTGTGAATGAAGAAGTGATCTCCGGGCAGCATTCTGTCTTCGAATGTCGAGGTTGTCTCTGTTTCCCAACCACGCACTTCGGCTGCATTAACAAAAGGATCGTTGTCCCCGCCAAAAGACGTCACTGCGCAATCCAGCGGTTCCTCTGATCTGTATTCGTAGAGATCAAAAAGCGTTGCGTCGGCACGCATGCGCTTTAGAACCAGGCAGAGAAGTTCCTCGTTTTCCAATATGCTTTTATCGGTTCCGTTGTACGAGATCATTGCTTCAACAAGCTCCTCGTCCGGAAGATTGTATATAGGTGGTATGCGCGAAGGCATGGCTGGAGCGCGTTTTCCCGAAACCATCAGATGCAGCGGTAAGGAAGTTTGCCTGCGCCTCAGCATTCGGGTCACCTCAAAAGCCAGAAGCGCGCCAAGGCTGTGACCGAAAAAAAGGTAAGGTAATTTACTTCGCGCTTCAATCAGTCCCAATATCCCATCAATGACTTTTTCCCAACGGGTTTCCAACGGTTCCTTGAAACGATTCTCTCTACCAGGTAACTGGACAGCAACAACTTCGATTTCCCGCGGCAGTTTTTCATGCCAACGGGAAAATATGGAAGCGCCACCGCCCGCGTATGCAAAGCAAAACAGGCGCAGCTTCGCTTGTTCGTTTTTCCTGAAAGTCAGTCCCCATTCAGGGTGATAAAGCGGTTGAACAGTCATAATTAGAAACCCGACTTAAATCTGGCTGCTTTCCACTTCCTGCAAGTGCTTCCTGAGACTCAAGGGCCGCATATCCGTCCATATCTCCTCGATATGGTCCAGGCATTCTTTCTTGGTGCCCACTTTGCCTTCCTCATGCCATCCCAGCGGAATCTCCCGGTCCGCCCACCAGATCGAATACTGCTCCTCATCATTCACGACGACTTTGTAAACAATATTTTCGTTATCTTCGAACATTTCTTTCTCCTGTCATTACAGATTTGGTAGTAAGTCTGAATTATTTAGTATCCGGCCAGCAGGCCTTTGCGTTTGACTTTTTTGACGAGAATATTGAACACGCCGACTCCCAAAAGCAGATAGCATATACCGTTCAAAAGTGAAGCCAGATAATACGTATCCCAAATGGAATGGTTGTCGACCATCAGCTCCCTTAGCGTGATCGCACTGGGAACCACAGGCAGGAACAGGCTGTACTGTAGAATCAGGCTGTCCATCGTCTCGAAAGGCGTCATCATTAAAAACAGTAACGGATATTGCATCAGTACCAGTATTTGCCCTATCTGCTTGAATTCCAGAGCCAGGCCTCCAAGCATAAAACCCAGCCCGATTGCCGCGATAACTGTCGCTAGTACGGGAAGAATTATGGCGAAGGAGAAGCTTACATGGCGGTCGGTCATCCACAATAAAACAACGAGAATGATACTGGTAAAAAGAACCGTCACCAGGGACGAGGTTAATGCCCGTGCGATAAATATTTTGATGATACTCAGATAGGAAAGGAAAATTGCTTCCAGTGTGCCACGTTGTGCCTCTCCCTGTATTGTGCCGGGAATGAAGTTCATACCGCCATACAGTATCATCCATACGGCATACCCGATAATAATTCCATTTAAATTAGCATTAAAGGATTCCGCACCAGTTATATGTTGGGCACCTATCAGCAATCCATAGAATAAACAGGTCAACAGAATCATGCCGCTGACAAATTCCACGGGATATCTAATCTGCAACACAATCGTTCGATATAGTTCTACCACGAGTAATCTAAGCACAATATAGCTCCTCTTCCGGTTCCACCGCACCTGTAAGCTTAAGGTAGACACTACATAAATCCGACTTATGACGGATTACTTTCTGCAGAGGTATTGGCTCCAGCACCTTTAGCACTTTATATAAATCTTCCGGCCGACACGCCACTTTTGCGTAATCATCATTGCATTCCACCTTGAACGGCAGCTGAACAATCTGAAACTTCTGTTCGCTACTGATCTTTTCCTGCATATAAATTTCATAAGTATTGTTGGCATGCTGGCGCAATAAGTCCTTAGTCTCCTGCACTTTAATGATTTTCCCTTTATCTATGATCGCAACCCGATCTGACAGATCCTCCGCAATATCAAACTGATGTGTTGTCAGCAGAACGCCGACACCATTGTCGACCAATCCACGAATCATTCTCTTCACTTCAATGGTTGACTGCGCGTCCAATCCTAATGCGGGCTCGTCCAAAAGCAGAATTGACGGCTCGTGAACCATACTTACGGCAATAGCCACTCGCTGCTGCATTCCTCGCGAAAGACTCCTAACCTGTATGTCTTTTTTCTCGGAAAGATCAAACTCTTCCAGTAACTGTTTTGATCTTCTTCTTGCGTCTCTTATGCTCATTCCCTTTAGCACGCCAAAATAAACAAGATTCTCAAAGCTGGTCATGCGCCAATACAGGTTTCTGTTGCCTTCCATAACAGATCCGATATACCTGAGCGCATCGCTACTTTCGTAGGGATCCCTGCCCACTATTCTGACCAACCCGGTGGTAGGGCTGAGCAAACCGGACAAGATCTTGATTGTCGACGTTTTTCCCGCACCGTTGGGACCGAGCAATGCAAGTACTTCTCCCTGCTGCACTGAAAAGGAAACATCGTTGACTGCGTTTACCCTGCGACCCCGGGTATCCTTGTACGATTTACGCAGATTTTCCGCTTCTATCACATTTTTAATCACGTTCACCACACTGTTAAGTTGAAGATTGAGAGATGGCACCATTAGCAAGATAAGCGACCGACGGGAGTACCCGGAAGCCTCTGATCAAGTTCCTGTGGCTTCGACCCTGGCTTCCCGCGTCGCCCTGCCAACCACTTGCCCCTGGCAAGAACGAATCTGGTAGGGGTAATCTTACGATTACCAGGGCAGCCGCAAGGGCCGCCCTTCCCATAATCGGTAGTTATGAGATGGGTTCCAATTATAGCCAGCTGTTTTCCTGATTGGCCGGAGCAACGAAAGAAGTGTAGAAAAGCTTCTTTCGGTCCAGCTTGCCCCCCGGTGTATAAGGTAGATTTTTCACCGGCTGTATCTTATGTGGCACCATATAATCAGCCAGCGATAACTTGAGCTCTTCCTTCAATTGCTCCGGCCAATCGGTGTTGGTCATTAGCTCATCCCGGACGGGAACCACGTATGCCACAATCGTGCAGCGATCTTCCGAATCAACGTAGCTGCACACAGCAACGGCTTGACACGTTTCGATACTTTGCAGTTCCAGCTCGATTTCTTCCAGTTCTATCCGATTACCTTCGATTTTGATTTGGGAATCCTTTCTTCCTATGTACCTGATATCACCTTCCGGCAACCAATGCGCTTTATCACCGGTACAGTAAAGTCGGCTATATCCCGCATCACCCATCGGGTTTGGAATAAACCTTTCGGCAGTCATTGCCGGCTGGCCGTGATAACCGATCGAAAGACCTTTGCCCGCGACACATATCTCTCCTACATCAGTGCCTTTTACCGGCTTTAAATCCGGACCAAGAATATATACTTTGTTGTTTGAAATTGCCCTGCCCACTGGGGCGGATAACAATTTGCTTCTTTCGTATCCTTTGTGACTTGTCGACCGGCTGTCTTTCTCAAAGTAGCGAACAGGTTCCTCGCCATTTTCAACATAGAGCGATGCCAGTTCCAGTTGATCATCAAGCACTTCTCTCAGATGCTTTTCGGTAGTCAATGGATTGGATATTACCACCCGGAATACACTGATCGGTTCAGAAGAATAACTTCTATTCAATATTTTCGTTTTCGATACAAAGGTATCTCCCTTCGAAAATTGTTGTTGCTGAATAGTCTCTACCGCATTATCCATGTAGGCATTTTCCTCGTCACTGTAATCCCGTCCATGCCTGGATCGCAGTTCCGCTGGCAGGTATCGGTAATTAACTATATTCATATCCGGCTCACAAACCAGTTCAAAATACTCCGACCTGTTAATAAGCTCAACGAAATAGTCGGTTTTTGACATGCTTTGATCTATCAGCCAGGTATAACCGGATTTTGCCAGTAGATGAAGGCTGGCGTGCAGCAATAGTGAGATAGCTGAGCGGGACCCCTCCAAAGTATATTGTCCCAAATCATAGCTTCCGGACTGAGCCTGATAATTTGCATGAGTGGCGATACTGGAAAGACTTTTTGGCTCGCGAAACAGGCAAAGACTCATTCCCTGAGTGGTGTACAGCTGCTTGTGAGGACAGAACGTGATGGAATCCGCCTTTTCAATACCTTTCAGCTTGTCCCGGTATCTGTCCGAGAACATCAAAGCGCCGCCCCAAGCAGCATCCACATGAAAGTGCATTCCGTACTCATCAGCAATTTCCGACAAATCATTCAGTGGATCGATAATGCCGGTTTCCGTGGAACCGGCGATACCTACTATTGCCAGAATCAATTTCTTCTCTTTTTTGCATCGCGCAATGGTTTCATTTAAGGATCGCAGACAGATTCTCTGATTTTCATCCTGATCTATAATCAGTATGCTCTCCTCTCCTATCCCCATCAGCGAAGCGCATTTCCTGAATGAATAGTGCAGCAGTCGGGTCCCAATAATGACAGTATCCTTATACCCAAGATCCCACAGGATTTTGTTAACCCCTTTTTTGGTGAGATATTCCCGACTTACTCCCTGTCCAATCAATGCCAGTGCTCTCGCGCACCACATTGCCGTAATATTGGCTGTTGTTCCGCCGCTACTTACAACGCCAAACATGTATGCGGGATCCTGAGTATGGTTATTGTAGTACTGGTCGCTATACCCATAGAAAAGTCTATGCATCATTCCAAGAACCTGACGCTCAACGAGAGTGAGGCTTTTGGATGTTTCTACCTTCACAACGTTTTGGTTTAGTTGCGCTATATACTTGTTGAGTTCAGGTAGATAGTTGGGCAGTACCGAAGTCATATGTCCGATGTAGTGAGGCGAGGACACATTTACACTGTAAGGAATCACATTACGGCTGATCAGGCCCATGTATTCGTCTATGACCATGCCGTTGGCCGGGATGCCCGTGCTAACAAACTCTTTTTTCAGGTCTTCAATATTTGCATCGGGGAAAGTAATTTTATCCTCGATAGAAAACGGGGCCAGTCGACTCTCATTGTCGCGTTCGCCCTCCGGGTATTTATCTCCGTAGCTAAAGTAACTGAGGAGACCATTCCCTCCTGCGATGGTGGCTTCATAGCAGCTTACATCGGCGCTGATCTCGGTAGAGCCGTAAAGATTCAACAATGATACATTTGGCAAATTCCTACCAACTGAAGAGACAAGTTTACAGGGCAGGGTTTCACCGCTACTGACAATAACTCTCAAGGTCTCCAACTTGCGGAGCTTTCGCGCGCTCAGCAATTTACCCAATACGGAAGGGACAAGGGCAATTCGACTTATCTTGTAGTGACCGATTATATCGACAAGCTTCAACACGTCTTTACAGCCGCTCTCCTTGGCCACTACCAACCTGACCCCACTCGATAGCGGTTCAAATATTTCGGCAATATGATCTATAAATCCAGGGGCGGTTCTATGCAGATACACGTCATCATCAAGAACTGGATAGCTCTTCTTCATCCAGTTGACTCTGTTTACCATTCCCTTATGCGTACAAACCACGCCTTTTGGCGACCCTGTCGTTCCCGAGGTAAAAAGCAAGCTCACCGGCGCATTTTCACTAATACTCACGGACAGGTTTTCACTATCAACAGCTGGATTTGTTTCGACAAAAAAGGAAGACTCGAGATCAATAACCTGTATATTTTCCGGTTCCGCACCAAGTCTGGATAGCGCTCGCTCCCCAAAGCTGTTGGTGACGATTGTCGCCATACCGCTTTCCCTGATCATTAATTTCAGCCGCGCCAACGGAAGCTGACGATCCAGGGGCACATAACAGGCACCCAGCTTAATCACCGCGAGCAGACAGGTAACGAACTCTATTGATCGATCGAGATAGATACCCACAAAATCTCCTCGACCGACACCCCGTTTAACCAGTTTCCGGGCAAACTCATTGGCCGTACAGTTCAAATCCTGATAACTGACACATTTTAAACCTTCAACAATCGCTACACGTCCAGGAGTCTTTACAACTTGATCTTCAAACAGCTCATGTAAGCACATTGGGTAGCGCTTGCTGCGGCTTAAATCGTCAACCCCTTCGGAATCATTTCCGACGACGTAAGGTTTCGGTAGCTGGTAGGCGCTCACCTTTTGGTGCGGTTCGGATATTACACTGTTGATAAACTCTTCGAAGCTGGTGGCTAAGCGTGGTATAGCATCCGATTCGAAACAATGTTCATCGTACTGCCAGCGGAGTCTTAGCTTGTTATCGTCCGAAATGATGATCAAGGCGATTTTTTTGGACTCGATACTACGGGAACTGCTAATTGGCTCGAACTTCGCAACCATTTGCCCGGACTCGGCCATCTCAGCAAGCTGGATACAGATATTGAAATCCGCCGGTAACGCCGTGGATACAACGGATGACGCCGCTCCTTTCTCAAGTTTAACCAACAACTCCCGACCACCAGCTGAAATCACCCTGTTCAGTTTTGCTTTTTGCACGACGTAGAGAAAAATGGGGTCATCGGCAATGTCAAAACTTCCCTCGGACAATCTTCTGTACCCGTCATCCTTCTTCCCGTGGAACCCCGTTGACACTGGGTATTCCGATGCCTCTACGATACCAATGGGTAAAGCGGTGGCATTGGTAATTCTGCAGAACAGAACACACAATATCGTTTTTAAAAGGGTTTCAAGACTGGTGTCAACCTGGGAACTCAACGCAGTCAGCGACCTGCGCAAGCTCGCATCCACATCCTGATCCAGCGTCCGCGAAGAGCATTCAGTCACTTGCGCACCGACTGCTATTGGAACAGGACGGCAACTTAAGTCTTCACGACTGTTCCATGGGTATTTGGGAAATGATTCTGAAGATTCCAACACTTGCAGCACCTGTGCAGTGAACAGCTTACTGAATTAAAATCGTCGGGTAATCAATGGAGTTTATACCGGTACAATTTCAGCGTATTCCCGATCGGCGGGAGAGGTCAAATTATCCGTTATCCATGAAGGCAGTACACTTGAGTCATGCATGTCACTAAATATGGTTTTGGTGATCAGACCGGCAAAGTGAATCTGCGAAGCCTTACTCCTGGTAGGCAGGCGCTTTTCCAGGCGTTGATACTCGGACTTGTACAAATTGGACTCACATCCCAAAGCGGCAAATTCCTTTTCCCGCTCATTAACCAGCGGAACAAAGACATTTGAAATTTCCGGACCATAGAATTCGAATATATCCCCGTCGTGATCAATTGATATCGAATTCCGTTCCAGCAAATATATTAAAGTCCAGTAAAACTGATCACTCCAGTTAAACTCGTTCCGGAAATTGTGTCCGTGCGATTCAAGTGTTTTTAGAACCGGAAATTCCTCCACCGGCGGCGTATCGTATTTCTCTATCAGGCTTTTTAGCATACCGGCCTTGCCAATGTATCCGCCGCTATTAAGATAGGGGAATTTCGAACTCGAATAATCGCCATAAAGTGTCTGCCCCACCATACCCAGCGGCCAGCAGTTATACTCTCCGCTGAACACCAGATCCCTATCGAATTTTTCATAGGCAGCCAAAATTTCATCTTCACCCTTGAGAAACAAACTATCGTATCCATCGGTAAACATTAACAGATCATTTTCGTCGACGTTCTGGAGATATCGCGCCATCGTAACTGTTTTCGATGAGTAACCCTTCCATTCTCTTGTGTCAGGCGAAAGAATGGTTAGGCTAAGTTTATTTTTTGCGCAGGAAGGAATAAGGAAACGTGATATAAAACTATTATTTACTTCCGTAGCTATTGTGACGATCTTAAGACGGTTCATGATTAACTCCTTATATTCTTGTGCGCTCACTATCGAGCAATACTGATTTACTACTCGTGGAAGGGATAAAAACAGCAGCCTGACAACCACTTGGATTCTACAGTCAGGGCTATCCGATTGACATCGCGAAAGTATTGTGGCTTCCGGAAATCTTTGAAAGAAATGGCTTCCTGACATTGGTTTCGACCTGTCTGCCCATAAAGTCAATTAGCACTCTCGCTCGATCTTTCCCTGAACTCTGTTGGTAGATGGCCGTGAGCCCTTCGAAGCTACCCGAGGTTACTTTGACTTTATCGCCCTTTGCCAAGCCGCAAACAGCCGTTGAGCTTTGCTCGAGATCTTTTACCTGATCCATGATACTGGCAATAACACTATCGCCAACAGTGGGTGTGTGATCGCCAAACCTTACCAAGTCCCGTACCCCCCTTGTAGAGCGAACAGCGACCCAGTTCGAATGAACTTTATCAAGATTAATAAATATGTATCCGGGAAATAATGCCTCGTACACCAGCTTTTTTTCCAGTGTTCTGGATTTATTTACCCAAAGATAAGGGCAATATACGGTATAACCCTGATCTTCCAGGCAATTGCAGGCTCTTTTATCTTCATGAGGTTTGCAACGCAACAGATACCATTTACTCATTTTGTTTGCTCCTCGTTATTTTTTGAACTGGAGATCAAACACTGTTCTCTATCAAGTGTTACCAGTTGTAGCTTCAGTATGATGTGTTATTCACGCTTCCGCCCATGAGTTTGGCTCCCATAAAGCAGATAAAATTTTTCTTCTCGTCACGCTGCCGCCAGTGAGTATGGCTCTCACAACGCAACTTCTTTGATTTACTTTTGCAAAAAAGCCGCCTGTAACGACTGCTCTTGATTACTTCAACGGTAATATCCCGCACATCCACGGCATAGACAACCATTAATGAGTGAACGGGACGGGCATTTGGATAACCTATGGCGGCAGACAAAATATATTTATGTATTTCAATGGGTTAGACCACATAAGCTCTCAGAACAACCTAAAAAAAGTTATGCTATTTTTATTTCCGGGCGCGTGAACGGGACAGCTAATTTCAGTCAACACCAGCGGATTATCGAGCCCCCCAATTGCTCTGGGAAGGGGTATTTGTAACTGAAGTACTCTGGCGTAGAGGTGAAGAAGGAAGGATAGGATTTTACGATGAAAGTGGTTTTCCAATTGACACGTTGCCGGATCGGCTTTGAAGATGCTCGCTGATGCGAACTGAAAAGCCGTGACAGATAGTGGAAATATTTTCGCTTATTAAGCGCAGACGCGATTACGCGATCTAAACCAATGAGGGTATTCCGCCCTGAGTCCAGCGAGGTAACTACTGCCGACGGGCACCGTTTTTTGTCCAACAACCATCTCGTAGTGACCGGAATTAGCTTTGCGCCTTATCTCCCTGACTTTCACAGGGTTGATAAGATAGGAGCGATGAACCTGGAGAAATACGTTTTTCAAGTACATTGACACTCGTTGCAGAGACATTTTCAGCAGTTCCACCTTTCTCGCACTGGCATGAACCTCAATATACTGATTAGCAGACTGGATAAACAGAATGTCGTCCGCATTTGATAGAATTCTATGCAAGTCTGCGAGTACAGACGGATCACACAAAATTTGATGGAGATTATCCTGTATCAGTCTTGCCTGATGTATCACGTTATGGACATACTCCTTTTCCAGTTCACTGATCCCTTTGGGCCACTTAACAATAAAGGTCCAAATATTGACTCCCTTCAGCTGCGCCATCAGATAGTCGAAGCTACTTTTCCTGACTGAGTAATATGAGTTCGGGTTCTGGTCAAACACTTTTGACTCTCTTAAAAACAGATCTTCAAATTCGTCCTTGTTTTCACCAAAGTGGTGTAGAACATTACCGTCCTTGAATATAGCAACCTCCAACGCATATTTGTCTTCTGCCAGGAAGGCATATGTTCTATGTATAAGCCTGTCAATATCCTTGATATTGGAAATTTGATTGGCAAACGTCCGCAGCGTGCTCATAAGTTCTCTTGCCCTGACATTCGTTATGTGGTTTCTCACACAGGCAAGCAACTCTGTTTTAGAGAAGGGCTTAAGCAGGTAATCCGTACTTCCTGCGTCCAGCAGTTCCGGCACGTAAGACAGCTGATTTTTTCCCGCCATTAATATAACCGGCATGTACTTGTGAATATAGTCGCTCTTTAACTCCTGGTAAAAGCGAATTTCACTTTCGGGATTTTCAGGCAAATTTAGTAACAAGATATCAGGAGCATCCGTGTCGATGAGATCCAAGGCTCTCGAATCCGGTTTAGCCAGATCGGTCCGGAAAGCTTCTCCCTCCAAGTATTCGAGAGTGACCTGCCCAGTAAGTCTGGTGTTATCCAATACTAATATTTTATGGTTATTATCTAGCTGCCGATGATAGCCCGCACTGTTTAAACCACTGCGATTACTACCAATTGACCTTGGAAGTTCTTGCCCGGGTGAGGCATTCGAACCAAAAGGGAGAGTGAAATTTATCCGGGAGCCCGACTTGACATTGGGTTCGAACCAGATATCTCCACCGTGCATTCTTATCAGATCCATACATATCATCAGGCCCGCTCCTTTATCGCCGGAGACGTTGCCACTATAGAGCGCGCCGTTTTCGAAAGTATGGACGAGATGATTCCATTTTGCATCTGACAGGCCGCAGCCGTTATCCGATACAGTAATTTGTAACTCTCGTCCCCCTGGCAGTATTGCACCAGTCACTTCTACAGTTCCTGATTCTGAATACTTGATTGCATTTGCTACCAGATTTTGCAATACCTGGTATATCCTGGATTCGTCCGCCACAACCGGAGGTATATCCTCCGGCATGGAGTTAATAATTTTAAACGCCCTTTGCTCATTGGGAATAATCTGCCTATGTATACTAACTACCAGTTCTGCCAACTCACGCAGGTCAACCGGTCTTTTATTCAGACGCACTTCCTGGTGTTTTGGTAGTAGCGGATTTTTTACTTCGTGCAAGTATGTGTGCAGTTGCTTGGCACTTGAAAGGACCAGGGATAGGTTCCTATGTGTTTCTTCGCCCGCTTTTTCCCTGCTCCTGTCTAACATATTCTCAACAACATCTATGATCGTGTTCAAAGTTGAGTATTCATCACTGTTTTTCCACTGAAAAAATGCCACTTCGGAATTCAACTGCTCATCTATTGTTGATTTTTTTTTGTGCCCTTTTTTTGAACTCCGCACGGCGGATATCAGAATCGAATAATGTGCCGCAATTTTTTTCAGCGCTGCGATATTCCGCGGATTAAATATGTTCTCATGGCTGTTGTTCTTAATATAGATGATACCAATGCAGCCGGCGTCATCTATGAGAGGCAAACATACGGCTGAACCTTTATTTACACCGGGAGGAAAACCGATTTCCTGCAGATTCCCGCTTACAAAGTTGTCTACCAAGACGATTTCCCTGGTGCTTTGCGCCTTTTTGAGAGCCTCTACAGGCAGTGATAAATTGGCTGTAACCGGCTCTCCCTGTAGCATTCTGACCAGTCCTGCATTTGGTGAATCAGCTCTTAACAACAAATCATGTGTTTCTTCATCGTTGATTATCAGTGTTATTTTTATGTCGGTACTTACACTCGCTCTCAGAACCAATAGCAGGCGCTCTACGATGTTTTCCCACGATAAGCCGACATCAAAGTCAGAGTTGGAATTACGCAGGATATGCATGTTATTTTCATCCTATAATAATGTTCTATTTTCATATCACCGGGCAGAGTCTGCCTTGGTCACGCGCCGGATCAGTGAATATAAGGTCTGTGAGCTATCCAATACATGTTCACTAAAACCGGTTTACCCAACCCGACTCACCTGACCGGCGTTGAGACATTGTCGGGATGAATATATCAACGAAGCGCCGGGAATACGCCTGTCACTATTAACAGGCGGAAAATCGGGCTTTACGGATGAACGCAATGCCAGAAAGGCTTTTTCCGTACCGCTCGTCCCGGTTTTCCACTCCCTGATAGCTAGTGAGAACTCACGTTCCGCCCATTTCCGGGCCACCTAAGCTGACTGTAAGAAGTCACAGTTGTGCAGGTTTTTTAATGCTATAGGCTTTTCCAAATCATGACCTGCCTGCTTAACTTCATTGGTAAAAGACAGTGATACTAATCGTACCGTTACAACAGTTCGGACATATCATTCCGACGCTAAAACTGGCCAAGCGGTTTCAGGATGACGGATTCAAAGTAACTTATCTTGTCGAAGAGAAGTTTCAGGACTGGCTGGAGAATGAGGGTTTCGGGACAGAAGCTTTTCCGTCGTCCGGTATATCGATGGAGGCGGACTGGAGAGGTCGGTACACGGTAATCTCCGGTCAATTTGATGAGCTGTTTGTCAGGCTAAAACCGACTTTGGTGCTGATTGACTTTTTCCTGTCCGCGTACTCCATGGTCGCACTGGACAGGAAAATAGAGGTGAAAACCTACCTGGCCGTCGCCGACGCCGCCAGGCTCACGCAAGCCCCTATCACAGCATGAGGGAAGGCAGGAACTCGTTCATCTCACATATTGGCAATGTGTTGTCGTGGCTATACTTCGGCATTTGGCAAAACGGACTTGCAACGATTGCCAACCTGCAGGTATTCAAACGGCGGCTGTACCTGGAATATCAATTTAAAAAGAGAGGACTGAAATCCCGCGGCTTCTTCTATGAAGTCTGCGTTGTGGATATAGATACGCTACTGCTTGGCCCACGCATCCTGTCTGACAACATTTTGCCAGAGGACCGATATTATGGCTTTTGTTTGGGAGAATCGTTTTTATCCAGGAGCATTCAGAACAAACCTGCCAGTTTTAAAAGACGTAACAAGCTATGCATATATGTTTCCTTTGGCAGCATGTGTAGCCGATATAGTGATACATGCAAAGTTATCGAAAATATTATTTCTGCGGCCTCGCAGATTGACAACTGTCGCCTGATACTCTCCGGACATATCCGGAATATGGAATCTGGCCGTTCAATCGCTGACTTTATTGATGTTGACTACACATTCGATCAGGCTAGAGCACTGGCGGAAAGTGATCTCGCCATAGTTCACGGAGGTTACGGAACGTTGAAAGAATGTATTACCTCCAAAGTTCCTATGATCGTCGTACCATTTTATTTTGATCAATTCAAAAATGCCGGTATTGTGGTTAATAAAGGTATCGGAAAGGCCCTGCAAGCCGAAGATGCAACAATACCGTCCCTGATAAACGCGATAAGATCGATTCAAAACAATTACTCCGACTACTCAGGCAATATCGCTAAACTCTACGACCACCAGAACGATACAGAGGAATTTGAACGCGCATACAGCGCGTTAATCCATTCTCTCGGATCGTCATCCTCCCGGCTAAATAGCCGATCGACAACTGAAAAGTTAGTCGCCGGGAAAGTCTTTAGATCTCAGGCAGACTACCAGGGAGCCTCTGATTAAGTCTGAATAGCGTCTGACTTACGGCGTTTGAGATTAGGCTGGGCCGACACATCGGCGGCGCTTTGGCTGGTTTTTGCTTCGAAATGCCATCCATAGGGGGCAAAAACACGCCTATCCGCGGCGTCGCCTATGTAGTGATCGCAGCGCACTTACGACACGCCGGGATGGCTGGCCGGAGGAAATAAAGAAATTCGCGTGCCTCACCAGGGAAGGCGACTCGAAACTCCGTTATGAGGCCTGATCAAAATCCGGAATCGGCCGGACATAAAAAAAGCGCTCATTCGAGCGCTTTTTTATGTATGGTGCCAAGTCCGGACACATATTTAACCTATAACTATTTGATTTCAAATAATATTTATTTTTTTAATTTTTACTTATAGCACCCGATGTAGCACCCAATAAGCTCGATAGGAGGGCTTTTTTGGGTTGCTGCCCCAAGACAATCAGCCTTAGGTTTACTTAGGATTTCTGGTATAAACCCATGATATAAATCTTCCAATCCAGGTCTCAAAATGAAAACAGCTCTCCTCCTCGCGGTCCTCTATGACTCCGAAACCCTTCCGTTGGCGAAGATCGCAGCTGAGTACTTCAACCACGACAAGCAGAAAATGCAACAATATGCCCGGCAGCAAAAATACCCTTTCCCGGTGTTCCGGACGAAAGGTCAAAAATCGGAGTGGCGGGTGGCCGTTGAAGCTTTTGGCGAATATCTGGATGAGATTAAGGAGGAAGCTGCCGAACGGCATAAAGCTTTGAATCCATAGGTTCAGCTTCAATGATCAACAAGTGCTACTGACTGAGCAAATTCATTATGGCTTCGAACTTTCTATCAAAGATCCAAGCGATGGCGCCAACGAACAGCCCAGTGACGGCTGTTGCAACTGCTATCCATGTTTTGATGCCATAGATTTGAATGGTGCAAGTTTTCAAGTCGCCTTTGATCTCGCCCACGTCTCGCTTAATGTATTCCACGTCACTTTCGAGTTTAGCTACTCGCGCTTCCAACATACCATCGCCTCCTCCGGATCCGGAGTTTTCGTTTTTCCCACCTCCCCCATTCGGAAGTGACTTTAAATTATAGATATTACTCATTGTTTTTACTTCCTTCAGGAGATTCTCTATTTTTTTCCTTTTCGAACTCCCTAATTAATTTATCAACAAGTACAGAGGAGAATAGTTTGGTGTTGCAACACTTGGAGCAAATGAGGAAATAGCAAGGCCATCCCTCGCTCACTTCCGGTATACGGCAGCTCAAGTGGTACGGGACATCATCCTCACTACTGTACATCTGAAATTTGCTGGATTTGCAAACCTCACAGATAAAATCTGGCGAAATACTGTCGAACCAACGACCAAACCGAAAGTTTGTGATCGGGCTGGGAGGTCTTCCATTATCATGCTCGGTCATCTCTGCTATCTAACCACTTTAGTGAAAAAAGTTATTACCAAACCTGCGCAAAAATTCGGCGGAAGAAGTTTATTTCACTCCACGCATCGCCGGCCGTATCCTTAGTATACCCTTCGGCGATCAGAGTATCGTTTTGCACTATATCCATCAGCGCCGTTCTTATAGGCGGTTCTTCCGCCTCGATATTTTTAATTGCCTCGTCTATCTCGTGGCACTTCTCCGGTGGCAAATCCACAAGAGTTAGTCGCGGCTCCAGCGCTAGGTACTTGCAACGCAGATCCCTGTGTAGCTCTCCGTATTTGCGGGTGTCCACCATAAGATCAATAGATTGTGCGATGGCAATAACCGCTCCCGCAATAAGGCCCGCAAGTTCAAACTCGTGGGTAATGGTGGCCACTGCTGTTGAACCACCAATAAGCGATATAATTCCAGTCAGCCGATGCCAGCGCTCAAAGAACGCCTGACGGCGCATGTGGTAGCGTACGCCCACGCGGACGTTGTAGAGCAATTCGTGCTGGCTCTTTTGCACTGGGCTTACTTCTTTTTGTTAGGCGGCGGGGCCGGCTTTGTCTGCATAATAGTGTCAGGCTGCGGTTTTGGCGTATAGTCACCGCCGATCGAGTCCCGCGTCGGCCGTGATCTGGCGGGTTGGGGAGTGTTCTTGCTTGGGGAGCCCCCGTTGGAGTTGCTCTTTCTAGTCATTCGCCTGATCCTCTTATAGATTATTGGTAAAGTTTAGCATTTCGGGGGCGGGAAAAAAGCTATCAGTGGGTGAGGGTTTGGCGCTGGGAATTATTTTTTGAAAGCTGCTATCAGTTGCGAGATCAACTCTTGTATGGATGAGGCAACTGGCGAGGGAAGGTCGACGCGTTTGCTGTCTTGATAGCTGCCGTGATCTAGTGAGTAGCGCAGGAGGGCAATAGCTATGGTCAATCCGAGACAAGAAAAAAGCGTAACGGCGCCAGCCAGGTACGGCAGTGTGAGTTTTAGTCCAGGCAGGGCGAGAGTTGAACCGAAATTCTCGCTTATGAGAGACACTGCAAAACAAAATGTTGATACAGCTTGGTAAAACAAAAAAATCGAAGCTGCCCACCCTAAACCTAAACCTACAATTCTTGCCCAGAACGTTACGTTCCGCATTAATCGTAGGTGGTTTGTCTCGGATTCTGTCAAAGGTCCAGCGCTCTTTTCACCGAGTTCCAATGGGCTATCGCTATAAGCTGCTGAACCGTATTTATCTTCAGCGTCTTTTAGAGCGTCTTCTTGTAGAGCGTCTTCTTGCTTATCCTGCATACTGACTGATGTATCCTAAATCCTTTAGTCGGTACTCAATAACAGCACCGGATACATCAAATCGGTCCGCTATATCCTGTATGGACTGGTATTGAGCGTGCTCCATCACAAGCTGGAGGTACTTGCTTGGTACCAGCAGCTCTGCTGCGAAGGCGTTTGCTTCACGCTCTTTCGGGTCGCTACCTGGTGTGTAGTCATCATCGCGACAGCACGCACCATCACGCGTATGGCCTAACTCATGGTGTCCAATTTCATGTGCAATGGTAAACCGTTGGCGTCGAAAGGGATCTGACAACCTATAACGAATGATTCTCCTGCCGTCTAATATTTCCGCCATCCCGCCGTAGGGCGGATTCGTCTCAGAAATAACCAAGAAGCCCATACGCTGGGCTATACCAAGCACATCAACAGGAAACTTGGTTCCAAACTGTTGTAGAATTTCTCGCGCTCTAGTAACCGGCATGGCCTACCCTCATAAAAAGCTAGTTGTTCACATGTTATTAACAGCTTATAAACATCTAGATCAACAGTATAGCATTTTGTCAACACTTGGCATATACCGCCTGTCTCAAATTGGACACCAGCAACGTAGTGGTGATCCCCTGCTTATCTTCGACACATGCCGGCACATCTTCTGATCCTAATAGTGAAATACCCCGCGCCTTCAACTGGAGTTCCATTCAGAGACTGCTGACGGGATGACTTTCTCAGTAACTGCCTTAACCATTGCAAAATCGCTCAGCGGCAGAGTGCTTCACAAGGCATTCCATCCCCATCCCCGTCCAAGGTGGCGACGCCGCAGACGAGGTAGTGTTTAGCCTCCTCACAGCTAACCATCTCCTTGCAAGAGTGCTTAGTGCCGCATGCTGCCGGCGCCGCTATGAGATTTGCTGTAGATCGAGACTTGCGGCGCCACTCCTGGGGCGGCATTCTTTCCGCTTCGGGGAGCCCCCACAGTCCGCAGCTACTCGCTTTGGCTTCGGCTTCGACCTTCAATAGTGTCTTGTCGGTTAGGTATTCACGATAAGCCCAAGCTGAACCAAGTCGCACCATCTCGCGGTTTACGTCCAGATCCCCCAAATAAACCCGGCCTAGAACGCGGCCATAACGGTCTTTGCCGCTGGATTTGACGCTGACCTGCTTGTTGTAAACTAGCTCTGAAAGGACCTGTTTCGAACGACTGCCGTAAGGCTGCTTTGACTCGGGGGCGTCGATCTCCACCATGCGGATCTTGTGCTGAACGCGACTCGGATCTAATACTGTCAGTGTGCCGCCATCGGCAACGCCAACCACTCTACCGGTAATCGTCTCCGCCAATGCCGAAGTGGTTCCTAGAGATAACAGCATTAAAGTTAGGAGGCTCAAAAGCCTGTTGTACATATTATCCCCCCTGTCTTACGATATTTGGATCAGTTAGGCTTGCACTGCTTTCATAACAGGATGTAGGAAATATCGCACGGCAATTGCGGACATCTGCCACTATTCGATCGTTAACCTGGGCTTTATGATGGTACCCAAACTGATGCCGCCCCACCGGCGAGCTGGAAGCCAAGCCAGGGACTATGCGATTGATCGCCGGGGCGGGGTTGGTTTTAACGCGTGAAAGCACCTGGCCGGGAAGTTTTTGTAACCCTGACAGATCTGCCACCCATAAGCCGAAGTGTTTCTTCCTGGGTACGCCACTTCCAGCGGTGAAACCAGTCGCTATCCATATCAGCGAACTCAGGGTACCGCTTCACCCAGTTACACCAGGTTTGCATGGTGATTCCCAGCGCTTCGACACATGCTTTCTTGCTTTTGTTGGATCGCTTATACCGCTGCGCGGTTGTCAGTGCTTGGCGGTTATATTTGGTCGGCCTGGCCATTCTCTCGCCCCCCTTTTGACCCCTAGAAAATAAAAAAACTCTTCCATGATACTCGCCCCTCGTACCGTTTTAAAAACTCAAATAATCAGAGCGGGTGGAGATGTCTCAGACTTTCGCCTGCCAGGGGCGCTATCGCTACCTTAGCATTTACTTAGCATTGGGCGCAGTGTCACTGCTGGTTCAAACAGCGGCCCAACCTTAAGATTACTTAACATTTGGGTGATATTTGAACATCCGGCTTCGCTCTCGCGTTGGTGGTCGGTGAGGTTAGAAAAATCTCTCTATGGAAGACATTGCCGCACCTTGGTTTAGGCCCTACCATCAACACCATGAAACCAATAACCTTTGTCCTCTTCCTCGTTTTGCCGGTGATATGTGCCCTGGCTGCTTGTGGTCCAAGCGCCGATTCACGGTATGAATCTGGGCATAGTGATGGATATGCGGCAGGCTACAACACGACATGCAAGATAAGGGCTACCATGATCGAAGGCGATTGGGACGATGAACATTATTCCAGGGGATACCATATCGGGTACGCAGCCGGCTCCGCTGATTGCCTGGCGAAAAGGGAAGATTAATCCCCGAGCCTTTGTAATCCGTGCCATTGTTAAAACGACCTGCGAAAAATCGGGAGTTTATTCAGGAATGATTGGGTTGCTCACCGCCATAATTTCTATCTCCGTCCTGGCTGTAATTTACGGGCTATTCGGGCCGACCGGGATTTACGTCCTGTTCGGCCTGATCATCCTGAAGGAGGTTATATTCCGCATCCGCCACGGATACTGGGACAGGAACGCGAGACCGTTTAATTAATTCTTGTCGGCCATTGCGCTCATGGATGCCCCTGCGCCCGCCGCCGAAACCGGGATTTCCCTGCCCATTGGGAGCGGTATCGTCACCCCCGTGGTGGCGGTTTGCGGCTTGAATACGCTTCTGGCTTTGGCTTTTTTTCCAAACCCGGACAGCACCGATACACCATACGCGGTCAGAGTAATAGGCTCACCGGTTACCATTGCCGGGAACAGCGACTTTAGCACCTCACCTGCAGAGTTCACTGCGGCCTTGCCGGAAGGCGTCACACGGCTTTTCAGGGCGCCGAGGTTCGGGTCAATACCGCGCATCAGGCTGCCGAACCGCATGATCTTGGTTCGCTCCTGCGGACTGAATAGTTCTTTCATCAGTTCAGTGTTCTCCATGGCCTTTCTGATCGATTCGGAGGTCTTCTGGGGGCTCAGGATGCTTTCACCGCTTTCGTTCTTGAACTTCAGCATATTGCGAAATGCAGCCTGCTTGACTGTCTGCCATTCGGGCGACTCAGGCCCCAGTATTTCCTTAAACCTACCGGCCATTTTGGACGCGGCTTTGCCATTGAAGGAACTGGCGGTGAACAGGGTGTTAATCACTTCTTTGTCAGTCGGGTTTTCCTCAATGATCTTTTCAATGAATCGCCCGGGGCGGTCTGCGATCCTGCTGCTTGATCCTCGCGTTACCTGACCCTCGCGCGCGCTGAACTTCTCGAAGTAAGCACGGGACAGTTGGCGGGCTCCTTTGAGCTGCTGGATGGCCTCCTGGTCGCCCTCGAACATGCCTTTGATAACGGCCTGGTCTACATAGTCGTCATACGCCTTAACCACCTTCCGGACTTGGCTTTTGTCGGTCTTGTTGCCGGCGCTTTTCCAAAGGTCATTAAGCACCTTCCTGATGTTGTCGATACGCCCGACTGACAGAGACTCCGGACGTTCAGCGAGGTACTTCTCGTATTGCTGCAGCTTCCTTACCGCTGCCTGCGTGGCTGGTGTCAGTTGATCGTCAACAATGGTATCGATGTTGTCGGTGAGCACCTTCCTGGTGGTGGAAAATAAATTTTTGGCGGCGGCGGATCGCAATGACGCCTCGCCGATCTGGCTGTATGCCTGATCAACAGCACTTAAGGCACCCTCCGCCTGGTCCTGGATGGATGTTTTGATGATTCGTCCTGCTTCGTCCATGCTTTCCACTAGCCGACCACCGCCAAGCGATCCCTGGACGTTCTGCGCAGCGGCCTCTATTTGCGGCTGTCGGCGGAATTGCTCGGTAAGGTAGGCTTGCCTTACCTTGTCGCCTCCAAGCGATCCAGCGCGCAGGGAGTCCTCCACGTTTAGGGTTTCCAGTGCCTTCGCTTTTTGCTCTGGCGTAGCCGCCAGCATGCTTTGCCGCTCACCACGCGTAAGTGTCACGTTGAATTCGCGTTCCAGTGGCGTCAGTCCATCGTCCCCGGTCTGGATGTACGACTGGATCAATTCATCTGTCACTTCCTCAGGATTGCGCCCAGCCTCGATTGCTACTTTCCTAAATTCGTTGCGAATCTCGTTGGTGATTTTTGCTTGATTACCACGATACTTCTGGATCAGAGATTTCAATGTCGGTCCTACTACCTGACCAATCCCCTCAAAACCGGCACCCAGACCGGCAGCCAGGGCGACATCACCATAATTCACATCAGTGACAACATCGCCGGCTGTTCTGTCGCGCGCTTCTGTGGCGATTGTTCCATCCCCGACACGTTCAACATCATAAGCCTCGCCACCAGCCAATTGTCTGCCGGCAATGTCCTGAACCAATTGAGTGGCACCGCTGGCCGCACCGACCCGGCCAGCCGCGCCAAGCTTGCTTGCAGCGCCCACCCCCGCTCGGCCAGCCGGAGTGTAAAGCGACACCTGAAAGCCAGCCTGAAGCAAATCGCGGGCGCTAATACCGGGTTGATTGAGTATTCCCGTGCCGGCGTCTTCCTCGGTACCGTCCACAACAATATTGCCTTTTTCATCCTCGTAGAATTTCAGCTTTGGGAAATTCTCTTTGAGGATAGATACCTGCTCCAGCGGATCGAACGTTGTGAGCAGTCCAAGCGCTGTTTTGGCGGTCGCTATCGGTCGGGTAACAGCAAACTTTGCCGGCACGTCGAATTCATCCATGGATTCAGTGTATTCGGTCTCCCGATTATTGCCGGTAAATAAATCTTTGGTTCTCTGGATGAGTGAACGATTGTCTTCCGGTGGCTGAGCGCGTTCTTGTTCAAACGGATTGAAATCAACCGGAGTTAACTTGACCGACTGTTCAAAAGGGTTGTAATCAACAGGGGTTAAAGTAGCCATCATTGATCCACCCTTAAAAACTGACCATTGCGCTCCACATACCAATTGCCATCGGGCGCGAGTCTTGCTCCTGCTGCCGGGGGTGAACTGTTATTGCTGGTCGGTGTTGCTTGTCCTGTGTCACCAGGTTCAAATCGTTGGCCGGCATTGCGATAAAGCGTAGTCATGGCGCTATCCAAGTACCGCCTTGCCAGGGTAGGGCTGATGTTTGGATTGGATAGGCCGGTGGCAGCCTTCTCAAGTGTTCCCGCCTCCTGGTCGGTGATTGGGCCTTGGCCTTTAAGCTCACCCCTTGCGGCGATTGTTAACATGGAAACCAATTGATCGCGTTGTGCTATAAGGTCGATGCCTTCCTGCGATCGAAGGAAATCCGGATACCACTTTTCACCGTACCCATAAATATTTTCCAGGTTGGCGCCGCTCAGGTTTTCGTAAATAGCATCAGCATCTTCCAGCTTATTGAGCTGGCCCATTTCTGATATTTTTTTGCTGACGGCTGCTTCCGCTTCCTTTCGCGCCTTGGTGATTGCCTCTTCAATTTTGGGTTGAATTTCCAAGCTGGCATTAAGCTCTCCTGCTTTCCCTCCCCTGGATACCGTACCTTTGTTTTCGGCCACATCATCCGGCGTGATTTCATCGGTGCCATCGTTAGTGGAGATTTGCGCGGGCTCAAACACTCCTGTAACAGGGTTTCGAGAATAGGGAACATCTCCAACCATGACGCTATCAAACTCTGCGTATCTCTTGAGAGTGGATGGATCTTTAGTTTTAACAAATTCAGCCCATGAATCTGTTGTATAGTCGCGGGGGTTGTAAGTACCAATTTTTCCATTCTGAGCACCAATTTCAGCAAGCTTCGCCTCTCTGGCATCCAGGATTTCAGCTTTTGTCTTCTCCCACTTCTCCATTTTCTCCATAGCCAGATCGTTTTGATGTTCGACCTGCAATGCCTGCCCGGCGCCACCAGCGGCGCCAGCCATAAATTTACTCAATCGAAAACCCATAATTTCTCCTGATCAATGTTGCTAAAGGAATCGATCACAGCCCAAGTTAGCTTTGTGAATCCTTTAGAATTGCCGGAATTGTCAGCCGGCACTGCTCGGCGAATCACCTTTGAATTCACTATTGATAATGCGGCGTTACTCATACACCCACTCGCCTAAGTGCCAAAGCCTGACTTTTCCGTCTCTTGTTAGTTGAGCGTAACCTTCTGGTGGTTCGCCTGTTCCGTTCCACGCAGCTACCGCTTCATCAATAGACGATTGCTTTGTTGGATCTTTTGGAATCGGAATACCCCCGCCAACAACGTACCGGTTATTGTCCCATCCGTTGAAATTATTCAATATGCCGCGCATAGTTTGGGTCCAGCTAACTCCCGCATCACTATCCTGCGGGAAGTCGTAGCCGAAGTCCTGCGGTCCACCGGACTGTTGGTTGCCTCCGGTCTGGTTTCCGCCTCCAGTGTTTCCACCGGTATTGTTTTGCCCGAAGTCAAGAACGTCACTAAGGTCTACATGTGGCGGCAATTCTTGAATCTGCCGGCTGATTTCCTCCTGCTGACCACGAATTAATTCCTGAGCTTCAACGTCGTTGTTTTGAATTGCTGTCTGCATTTCTCTTTCCAGTTCGGCTTGCCGTGTTTGTAACCTCTCCCTAACGCCGCTACCAGCAATACTGCTGGTTACCGCTAGGCTTGATTCAAGCATCCGCATTTGGTGACCGATCAATGCCTCTTTGCTCGTGGCAGGGATGTCAGGGTTGGAAAGTATCTGCCCTATGGCCTGCATTGAATTAGCCATAATCATGGACGCGGACTGACTTGTTTGCATCAATTCGCTGGAGGCGTTATTGATTCTCGCCAGTTCGTTTGCCTGCTCACCGCGAAGATTTTGCATATTTCGGTCGAAACCATATTGTGCCTCCTGGTAAGCGGCGTTGATTTGGCCCTGCCGGTCAAGTTGCTCGATTGCTTGCTCACCGGTTAATTCTTGCAACTGTCGGTCAATCTCGCCGCGGATACCAAGCAGTTCTTTTTGTGTCTCTGCATCTGCGGCCTGCATCTGTTGATCAATTACAGCCCTTTCCGCAAGCAGGCGGCTTTGAATATCGCCCTGAGCACCGATTTGCGCCATAGCCTGGGTGCCAACCAACTCTTGCATCTTCTGATCAAGAACAGCCTGCCTTTCGAGGAATTGTTCTCGAGCGGCAATATCCATCTGCGCCAATTCACGCTGAATATCACCTTGAGCACCGATTTGTTCAAGCGATTGCTGACCGGCTATTTCTTGCAACCGCTTATCTATTTCCGCTTGCCTTGCCAGAAGTTCTTGCCGACCAGCGAAATCAGAAGTCTGAAGCTGCTTTTCTATCTCTGCTCGTTCGGCTTGCAACTTGGATTGTACTTCACCTTGGGCACCTATTTGCTCAAGTGACTGCTGTCCTTGCGTTTGCTGTAATCGCTCCCTTGTCTCCCGATCGAACTCGGCCAACTGGCGGGAAATGATTCCCTGCTCTTTTATCTGATCAACGGCTTGTTGTCCGGCCCGTTCTTGCAGTGACCCGCGAGTCTGAGCATCAGCGGTTTGCGACAGCGCCTGATTGCCTGCGGATTGATTTAGCGCTTTGGTCTGAAAGGAAGTGTTTGCATCCTGAGAGGCGATAGGCAACGCTACATCATAAACCGCTCGCTGGGCGTCTCCGATTGCCATAGAGGAATTAATAAGCCCTTTTGAATTCGACGCCTGGCGTGCTTTCGTGGCAGCATTTTGCATCAGTGCTGAATTTTTATTTATCAGCCCCGCAACGCGACCCTCGACCGTATCCTTGTTTTCGTCGAGTGTGATCTTTTCAGGATCATATCCTGCAACAGAAGATAAAGGATTATCTTTGTTCATGTTTGCGCTTATTAGTCCGGCCATTGGCATCGTTCTCGAAAAGTGATTTCTGTTTGCATTTTGATTATATTTTAAACCTTCTACTGCTAACAACAGTTTAGCGCCCGCTGAATGCTGACTCCGTAGCTTTCAGCAAGCCGTTGAATAATAATTTCCCACGCTTCACCCAAAGCTGATTCATGGATTTGGAATTTTTCTGATTGATTTACTATCCCGGCAAGCGTGTTTAATGTTTTGCCTGCCAAGGCAATAATATAACCAGCATTAGCTTTGCAATCCGCTTCATCGCAAAGTGACTCAATGATTATCCATGTCAAGTCGGCTATGTCGCTGGAGGTTTTGTCATGAACATCGATAAAAAAGCTTATCACCTCGTCCGGGTTTTCATTAAAGTCGTCAAGATAGGATTGGAACACCTGATCCAAAAGGTGCCGCCTGCAGAGATTCACTAACGGATGATCATCCGAAATTCCCCAAATGGAAAGCACGTCGTTAACGGTTACTGGTGTTTCCATATTGCACCCCCTAATGATTTGAGAACCGGGGGCACAAGTCCCCCGGTGTAGTCATATAGATGGGTAGTTATCACTCCCACTACAGCGGATATTCCGAGAGTCTTTGGGCTTCTCGTTTCACCGCCTCTCAAGGGTGATTCTGTCTGCCATGCCGAATGGCTGGAGCCATTGTATTTACTGGCCTTGGCAGGTATTTTTAGTAGGTAAGGTATAGGTATGGGTGTAGGTAAGGTTAAATACATCAATCCATAGCCCAACCGATAGGAAATAAATCGGTAGCAAGCAAGAGCGGAATAGAGCAATTGTTTCATTCCTGAACCCTCAGCAGTTCCGTCACAACGGAATATTGAATCGGGTCTGGTATATCCCGCTGTTTCGAATCTTTTTTCACCGTAACTACTCGACCAAGGATTATCTTTGTTTTCAAGTATGTCAGCGGGAGCCGGTCCAGCCGTTCTCTCCTTGGGTAAATGGTGAAGAATTCCCTGGCGAAGTCGCCCCTCGCCGCAACAACGAACTTGCCGTTTTTGCCGGGCTTGCCTTTGAGCTTTTTTACATTATAAAAACGCTCGACAATGACGCCAAAGAACTCTCCTGGAGTAATGATCCGAAAGACAAGCTTGACCTTTGGCGATTTGTTGAAGTAAATCCCTGTCTCACAGTGTGTATATTTCAACTCGTAGACCCCCGGCGTGACCAATGGTCGAAGGCCGTCTAGTTCGACAGTTTCATTCGGAAAATCAAATACGTTTGCGCTTTGCGCTGTCATTGCTGCGCACCTCCATCAAAACGAGGTCCATAACCCTGTCCCTGAAGGGCAACTTTGCTTGTTTTTGGGCAGTTTTTGGCCCCAAAACCAACTGTATTGGCCATCGATAGAGTGCCCTACTGGCGGGTGGGCGGCTATTCTGTTTTTCGGCCTTTTTCGAGGCTTTAGACTTTACCTCTGCTGTTGAGGTGGTGGCCGCAGGTAGCGGCCTAACATCGTACAAGGGACATCCTGAACACCCACAGTTAAAAACTTGCTCCCGCCACGTCCCCTTGGCGAGGGGATCATAAATGCAGTCTTTGCACATAGCGTCTACTGCTTTTCGAAGGCTCGCCATTACGCTGTCGCCTTGCCGTAGACGGCTATACGGCCAGCACAAAGGCGGCAGTATTTGCATTCATCCAGGAGTAGCACTCGTGAGCAATGCTCACAGCGAAGGTCTCGATATGCTTTAGTAGCTGGATGATTATTCGAATTGATTTTCTTCTGAGTCTTGACCATAATTGGCCTCCGATAATGTTTGATTGAAGGGCGCTTAATCTTGCGGAAGGTGGGCGCCCTTTTCTTTAAGCACTCAATGATTCTTTCCCGTAGTGAGCTTCGAGCAGATTCTTTGCCTTGGATCTGTCTGATTCACAGAGCCAGTAGCGGCAAAATGGCCTTGGCGAGTCGCCGATATACTCCCGCCGCCTGGGGATTTTGAAGCCGTACTCTTTCACTAGTGTGCTAACCACGGAATGTAAGCAAGTGTCTCCATACAGGTTTTTTGCTTCAAAGGTATTTATCCCTTTGTAACCCGCGTGGAATAGATAGTAGAGTGCGACAATATATTTCTGCTTCTTAGGGCTGTCTTTCGGGGTGGCCTTTTTCTTATCCATATCCAATCTCCCTTACGCGGCTTCGCTTTGGTTAAACAGCTCAGATGCCAACTGGTAAACTGAATCAGCTGTCCATGCGCAGGTTTTTGGTCCAAGGTAGATGGGTTTGGGAGCTTTCCCTTCCTTTACCCACTTCCACCAGGTACTACGTCCAATCGGGATAATGGGTTCAATTGGGGGGGTTGCTTTCGGATCGCCGATGATATGGCTAATTCTCAAATAGCGGATTTTAGTTTCTCTCACCATTGCTTAATACTCCTGGTACTGGGTTAGATGACCAACAGGAGTATTAAAGGCGATTGAATGATTTAGTAAGAGTCCCCTTAATGAAGAAATTCTAAGGGTCGTTATGGGGGGCTTTTTAGGTTAGTTGGTGCTGCGGGATACCCACTTTTCTACCTGTTCTTTTTGTATACTACTGCCAAATGTGGCATTGGTAATGTTAGCGACGGTACCATACAGCGGAGAGCCGACAGCATGTTTAAAGTAATCGCTGATATGAGTGGCGAAGTATCTCTCACGTTCGTTATTGCCTCTACGACGGACTTGCTTCGAGGCACGCAACCCCTCTTCAAGTTTCCCTGCTTTATTAGCCAGCTCTATAATTAACTCTTTAATGGTTGGCCATTCTGTTAATAGGGTATGGGCTAAATCTGATTTTTCTAATGGGTCACGAGAACTCCAACCGCTTATACCCAAAATTCCCATCACATCGTCTGGAAATATTTCGTAGCTCCTCAAGTCCAAGGGCCCTTCATCTCGAAGAGCTTCAAGAAGTGCGTTCGCTTTTGTTTGGATATTCTTAAATTCTTCCCGCTGCTTCTGTCGCATTGTTGGCTCGTACGTGCCTCTTGCAGTGTGCTTTTTAGCTTTCCGCACGGCGTAAGCAATTTCTGTCCAGAGGCAATGCCAATCACCTCTCTTCGTGATCCGCTTTGACAGTTCGCTCCATGAGCGTGACATTTGTTTGTCAGTTAATAGTCGTAATAATATATCTCTTCCGACTCTGATTTGGTTGCTCAGTGTAATCAACTCTGCTGGAGCACTTTTAAGATAATTGGGAGGCGGGCTTTTTGGTAGCTTCATTTTTTTGCACCCCCGTGCAACCCATTAAGAACCCAAACCAAAGGCGGTGGGTAGCCGCCTCTTTCGCCCCGTCGGGCTAGGTTTGGGGTTAAACGTTGTCGTAGTCCCTTATCAGTTTGGAAGTCGTTCGAGCGCTTCCATCCGCTCGTTATGCGTCATTTTTCCCACCGCGTCATCAGTTCCTCGAGCAGTGCCGGGTCATTCCCTTGAGCCTTGCGGGTTAGAGCCATAATCTCTTTTTTCTGTTCTGCCGTCATCAGGCGGAACTTGTGAATTAGTATTAACTCATCGGTAGTTGGCTCGTCCATTTTTAGGCCCTCTGAAAGAGAAGATGAAAATTAGTTGGGTATGCTTCCCTGATCCGCTTCAGGAGAGCCTGGGTGTGCTCTGGAAGGGACTCCAGTTGCTCAGTCAGCTTATTGTGCTGGTCGTTAATTCTCGGGTGTTCTTTCAGTTTTTCAAAGGCCTTAACGATTGCTATAAGCTCTTCCAGCGCGTCTTCCGGCAAGTCGTGTGCCTGCGCTAACAAATAGCTTTTCTTCTCCTCCATCGTTTTGCCAGAGAGATCTTTGCGCGGTTCACCCAGTATCTTAAGGTAACTAGCCACCGAAAACCGGGCGTAGTCGGGAAGGGTCGCGAACTCCGCCAGGAAGGCTATGGCGTCGTCATCTGCGGCAAGTTGTTTGTGGAAAGTGGTGCTATCAAGAAGCTTCAAGACGGTTAACGCCTTGGCGGTGTCGTTGACAGGAGTAGTTAGCTTGTCCATCAGGCCGCCTCCTCACCCGGTACGGGCGCACCAAAAACAATGTGGAAAGTTCTGGGGTACGCCTTCTGCAGGTCGAACAAGTATGCTTTCGCCTCACTTGACATGTCTTTGAATTCGGCCAGCAGGGCTTTCACGCGGGTGTCTTCTTGCGGGTGATCCTTCAATTTCACGGCGCTTTTGACAAACGCCAGCACTAATAGCTGATCGCCTTCATCACACTCAACCAGTTTTCCGAAGATTTCCTTCCGGAGGGACGCTATTTCACGTTTTTTTTCTTCCGCGGTGATGTTGGTATCTGCTGGTGTGTCGTCGTCTCCGATGAACATTTGGCATGACACGGCAAAGCGGGAAAACTCCGGCAGACGGGAATATTTTTCCAGGTAGGACAACACTTCGTCGCCGGCGTCTCCCGCCTCGATAAGCCGGACCTTATGCTTGCTATCCAGGATTTGCATGATCCGCTGCGCCATCCGGATGCCGCTTAGCGGGCTTGGGGCCTTTTTGGATGCGTGACTCTTTACCCTGTCTAAGTCAGCGACGATGAATCCGTACAACATCGGCGGCACTTCAATCCCAGCTTTGACTAATTCACCACAAAGCTGGCTCATGCCTTCGAGTTGATAAACTCGATCTGGAGTCAGATTGTTGTTGGAGGCGATACGGATTGAATCAAGTACCGTTTGAAGAGAATCGCTCCGCTGGACCGCAGTTGAGATGACCTCCTTTTGTTTTGTATCAATACCGCTTGCGATATTGTTAGAATCTTTATCAGCCATGATTAAACCTCCTATTCAGGTTTGGTGTTTGGTTAGGGGGTGGCCGTGGTTTCTCAGGCCGAACGAGCACCCCCGATTTATTAGCCGATTGGCTAATTCTTTTGGGCAAAGATGGGAATCACCTTGCCCGAATTCTTTAACTCGTCCAGATAGTCCGCCCACCATTGCATCATCTTCTTACGCTCATCCAGGTACCGGGCGTGGTGGGTATATGCCGCGCGCACCCCATTGCGCTCCATGTGTGAGAGCTGTCGTTCGATAGCGTCGGGATTAAAACCGGTTTCGTTCAGGATGCTGGAGGCGGTGGCCCGAAACCCATGAGGAACCGCTTTGCTTTTGCCTGGGTTTGTGCCGTCATAGCCAAGCTTGAATATTGCACGGCGCATGGTGTTGTCGCTCATACATTCGTTGCGCCTTCGCTCCGAAGGAAAAACGAGGTCGTACTGTCCCGTAATTGGCTGAATCTGATTCAGCACATCCATCGCCTGGTTTGATAAGGGGACAATGTGATCTGTACCCATCTTCATTCGCTCCCCCGGGACTCGCCACACCCTTTCCTCAAAATCAAACTCCTCCCACTTGGCACCTCGCAGTTCACCCGGTCGGACAAAGGTGTAAATCAAAAGCTGAATCGCCAGCTTGGTAAGAAGCCGACCTTGTTCGTGGTATCTGTCGAGAAGCTTTAGGAATTCGGGTAATTGTTCCCGGGGGAGAGATGGCCGATGTGATTGGATACGGCCCTTGAGAACCTCAGCGGTAACCTCACCTACTGGATTCACCTCGAGCCGACCGGTTTGGACGGCATAGCGGCAGACTCGCCGCACGTCCTGGAGGACTCGTTGTGCCACATCGAGCGCTCCCCGCTTTTCTATTTTCCGAATAACTGAAATGACATCCTGCGGCTTCACTTCCGTGATCAGGCGCAAACCGAGGTCTGAGAATGTGTTGTCCTTCAGACGAAGCCAAACCCGATGCGCGTGATCTGCCGTCCAGGTTCCACTTTGATGCTCCCACCATTCTTTAGCTATCACCTCAAAGATACCGCCGGCCTCCAGGACAGCCTTCTGCTTGTTCTTCTTGCGCTCTAGTGCTGGGTCGACCCCTTGGGAGATCAGCGCTCTGGTTTCCAGGGTGGTCGCCCTGGCAGCTTTAAGGCTGACTTCCGGGTAAACCCCCAGAGCCAATGTCTTTTGCTTTCCGGCAAACCGATACTTCAGCCTCCAGTATTTGGAGCCGTTCGAATGTACGAGCAAGCGAAGACCCTTTTCATCCGATAGCCAGTAGTCATTCTCACGCGGCTTGGCCTGTTTAATCTGAACGTCGGTAAGCGGCATAGGTGCTATATCTTCAAATTGAACCGATATTGCACCAAATGTTGCACCAAATAGCACCAGATGACAATGGACGCTGTTAGACCAATTTGGAGTATAGAAACAAAAAAGGCCCCGGTTTACGGAGCCTTCAGGACATCACTGGATTCCAGTGAACTGTAAGATGGTGCCCAAGTCCGGACTTGAACCGGAACGGCTTGCGCCACTACCCCCTCAAGATAGCGTGTCTACCAATTCCACCACTTGGGCAATTTAGAAATTTATTCGGTCTCGGGGTCTTCCCGCACGTCACTTCCAGGTGCTTCCGGAATGTCATTCTCCTCAGCGGCATCCAATTGCGACTGAACCGTGGGAATGTCCGATTCGACAGAGGGAACATCACTTGTGTCTTCCCCGGCCGGAATATCCTGCATTTGTTCAACCGCCGGCACAACCGGAATATCTTCATCCACTTGCGTTTTCTGCTTGGCAATAACCGCCAGGGTAAAACTGGTGATGAAAAATACGGTGGCAAAAATGGCCGTCATGCGGGAAAAAAAGTTACCGGAACCGGTTGCGCCAAAAAGGGTTTGCGACGCGCCGGAACCGAACGAAGCGCCCATTTCCGCGCCCTTGCCCTGTTGCAACAGGATCAGGCCGATGATCGCCACAGCGGTAATCAAATGTACTAATAACAGCAGGTTTTCCATTGTTAACTCTCTTAAATACCTATTCCGCCGCGCGGCAGATAGCAATGAAGTCTTGCGCCTTCAGTGAAGCTCCACCCACCAATGCGCCGTCAATATCTTTTTGGCTGAACAGGGCTTCGGCCGTTTCGGGCTTAACGCTGCCGCCGTACAAAATTCTTATTTGGTCGCCTTCCGGACCGAGAATTTCCCGGATATAGGAATGCACATCCTGGGCAAGCTCCGGCGTTGCGGATTTACCCGTGCCGATGGCCCAAACCGGCTCATAGGCAACAATTCCCTTGGCCATGCCTTCGAGGCCGCAGTGGTTTACGACTTTAAGCAACTGCTTGCCCACTACGTCGAAGGTTTTTCCCGCTTCGCGTTGCTCCAGTGTTTCTCCGACACACAGCACGGGAATCAGCTCATTTTTACAAGCCACTTCAAACTTGGTGGCAATCAGCTCATTGCTTTCCTCGTGATATTCACGCCGCTCGCTGTGGCCGACAATAACGTAGCGACATCCCACATCCAGCAGCATACTGGCGGATACGTCACCGGTATAAGCGCCGTTGCCGTGTGGGCTCAGGTCCTGGGCACCCAGACCGATATTCGTGTTTTCCAGAATCTGCGCCGCCGCATCCAGGTAGGGGTAAGGCGGGCAAACCGCCACTTCCGCCTGGTGAACACCACTCCAGACTTCCGCCAGGGTTTGCAGCAATTCCCGATTGGTCTGGGAATCGCCATTCATTTTCCAATTCCCGATCACGATCTGACGACGCATAACAGCTACCTTTTCTGTCTGTTCCGGCTCGTTTGGTTTTTACCCGCCCCGGCAAGCCGGGCCAGCGCTGAAAATGGGCGCAAATGGTAGCCGAGAACGTTGTCAGTTACAACGCCCTCCATAAAGAATTTACGCGAGGTCAGGCTACCGCTTCGCCAACGATTTCCGCCAGGTGGTTCGCCAGGCCGGAAACCAGTTCGTGTTGCTGTCCTTCGACCATCACCCTGATCACCGGTTCGGTGCCGGATGCGCGCAACAATACCCGGCCGGTGCCGTTCAGTTTCGTCTTCGCTTCCAGCAGCGCTTTCTGCACCTGCTCGTGCTGATCGAGATCGACCTGCTGGATAACCTTGACGTTGACCATGACCTGCGGAAACTTCTGCATCCGCTGCTTCAAGTCGTACAGACTTTGGTTTTCCCGGGTAAGTGCCAGCAACACCTGCAATGCGGCAACAATACCATCACCGGTGGTGGTGACATCGCTGCAGACAATATGGCCGGAGGACTCGCCGCCCACTTTCCAGCTGTTTCTCTCCATGGCTTCAATTACGTAACGGTCGCCGACATTCGCCCGCTCAAAGGGAATACCCAGGTTTTTCAAGCCCTGCTCAAAGCCAAAGTTGCTCATCAGCGTGCCCACCACACCATTGCAACCGCCCGCGTATTTCTGACGATAGGAAGCGATAATAAACAGCAACTGGTCGCCATCGATAATTTCGCCCTTGTGGTCGACGAACATAACCCGGTCGCCGTCGCCATCAAAAGCAATTCCCATGTCGGCATTGCTTTCCAACACCTTTTTTTGCAGCTGGTTGAGCTTGGTTGAACCGCAATCCAGGTTAATATTCAATCCGTCCGGGTTAACCGCAATGGGGATAACCGTCGCGCCCAACTCCGAGAACACCTTCGGGGCCACTTCATAAGTAGCGCCGTTCGCGCAGTCCACCACAATAGTCAAGCCACGCAGGTTGAAACCCCAGGGGAGGGAGCCCTTGCAGAATTCGATATACCTGCCGTTGGCGTCCGTTATCCTGCGCGCCTTGCCCAACAGGGATTCGGTTTTCATTGGCTTTTCCAGTTGTCGCTCGATAGCCAGCTCGACTTCGTCCGCCAGCTTTGTGCCGGCGGTATTGAACAGCTTGATACCGTTGTCGGTGTAAGGGTTGTGGGAAGCGCTGATAACGATGCCCGCCCTGGCCTGGAAAGTACGCGTCAGGTAAGCAACCGCCGGGGTCGGCATTGGGCCCAATAAGCCGACATTGACACCGGCGCTGATAAGCCCGGCTTCCAGTGCTGACTCAAACATATAGCCGGAAATGCGCGTGTCCTTGCCAACCAAAACCGTGCCGGGGCCCTTGCCGTTGCTCTGTTGCGCCAGCACCCGGCCCACGGCCCAACCCAACTGGAGAAAAAACTGCGGCGTAATCGACCCTTTGCCGACCAGCCCTCGGATACCGTCCGTACCAAAATATTTGCGACTCATTTTCTTTCGTTTTGACCTTTTGCCTGAATTTAACCTGAATCCGTGACTTCGGCGTGGATGCAGGTTTTATTATCGTGTAAATTCAAAAATCCTTACCGCATCGACCGTGGCGGCCACATCATGCACCCGTAGGATTTTAGCCCCTTTTTCCAGCGCCACCATGGCCAGGGCCAGGCTGGCTGATAAACGGGCATCCGCTTCGCGGCCGAGCAATCGGCCGATCATTGATTTGCGGGACAATCCCACCAGCACCGGATACTCCATGAATTCCGCCAGGTTTCTCAGCAGGGCGAGATTATGCTCGTCTGTTTTGCCAAAGCCAAACCCCGGATCGACAATAATTTTGTTCCGCGCGCCACCCGCTGCAATAAATTGTGATGCACGTTGCGCCAGGTACTCCGCCACGGTTGCAACAATGTCGTCGTACTCGGGCTTTGCCTGCATCGTCTTCGGCGTGCCGCACATGTGCATCAGGCACACCGGCAAGCCGGTGGCTACAGCTGCTTGCAGGGCGCTGTCTTTCTCCAACGCCCGCACATCGTTAATCAGCCCTGCCCCCAGGCGAGCAGCTTCCGTCATCAGTTCCGGGGAGCTGGTGTCTATCGAGATCACGGCATCAATTCTGCCGGCGAGCGCTTCCACCACCGGCAGGACACGGTCACATTCTTCCTGTCGCGATACCGGGTCGGCGCCGGGCCGCGTGGATTCGCCACCAATATCGATAAACGCGGCGCCTTCCGCCACCATTTTCTCCGCGGCTTGCACAGCCCTGTCAAGATCGACACCGGTTTTTCCGAACACGCGTCCGCCGTCGTAGAACGAATCGGGGGTGACGTTGAGAATACCCATCACGTGGGGCCGGTGAAGGTCGAGCGTGCGTGGACCGAACTGAACCAACATATTTTCTACGGAAAACTCTTTACGGGAATCACAGCAGGAAAAACAAGAAAGGCCAGCTGCCCGGAGGCAGTGGCCTTCATAAATGAAAATAGCGGGTTAATGTTCCTTGGCGGGACCACCTACCGTCGGTTTCTCGGGCGCACCTTCTTTTCCTCCGCGCTCTTTATCCTTGCCGGCGGATCTGCCGCCAAAGCTGTTGCCATCGTGCCAGTCACGCGGCGGCCGTACTTTCTTCCTCGCCATCAGGTCGTCGACCTGCTCGGCATCAATGGTTTCGTATTCCATTAGCGCGTCCTTCATGGCCTCCAGGATATCCCGGTTTTCCTCCAGAATATTGTGTGCCTTGGCATAACAGGTATCGATAATACGGCGCACTTCCTCGTCGATTGCCTGTGATGTGGCCGCCGAGTACTGGGGTGTGCCCGTACCCGGATAGACGCCCTCATCCTCACCGTAATGGAGCGGCCCGAGTTTTTCCGAAAGGCCCCACTTGGTCACCATGCTGCGCGCGATATCCGTCGCCCTCTCGATATCGTTGGATGCACCCGTGGTAACACCATCCGCGCCGAGAGTCATCTCTTCGGCTATCCGTCCACCAAAAAGTGAACAAAGACGTGACTCAAGTGAGCGCTTACTGCTGCTGTATTTGTCTTCTTCCGGCAGGTACATCGTGACACCCAAAGCCCGGCCACGGGGAATAATACTAACCTTGTGCACCGGGTCGTGTTCCGGAACGAGGCGGCCGACGATGGCATGGCCGGCTTCATGATAGGCGGTATTTTCCTTCTCTTTTTCACTCATCACCATGGATTTGCGTTCCGCACCCATGATGATCTTGTCGCGGGCTTTCTCAAATTCTTCCATGGTAACCAGGCGTTTGTTCGCTCGAGCGGCGAACAGGGCCGCCTCGTTCACCAGGTTGGCCAGATCGGCACCGGAGAAGCCTGGCGTACCACGCGCAATAATCGATGCCTGCACGTTGTCATCCATCGGCACCTTGCGCATATGCACTTTCAGAATCTGCTCACGGCCGCGAATATCCGGCAGGCCGACAAACACCTGGCGGTCGAAACGGCCAGGACGAAGCAGCGCGCGGTCCAGCACATCCGGACGGTTGGTGGCGGCGATAACGATAACGCCTTCGTTGCCCTCAAAGCCGTCCATTTCCACCAGCAATTGGTTCAATGTCTGCTCGCGCTCATCGTGCCCACCCCCGTGGCCACCGCCACGATGACGGCCCACGGCATCGATCTCGTCGATAAAGATGATACAGGGAGCCTGTTTCTTGGCCTGGTCGAACATGTCGCGCACCCGCGAGGCACCCACCCCCACGAACATTTCAACGAAGTCCGAACCGGAAATGGAGAAAAACGGTACCTTGGCCTCGCCGGCAATCGCCTTGGCCAGCAGAGTTTTACCGGTTCCGGGAGGGCCGGCCATCAGCACGCCTCGCGGAATACGGCCGCCCAGGCGCTGGAATTTGGAAGGATCCCGCAGGTATTCAACCAGCTCCTGAACCTCTTCCTTGGCCTCATCCACACCTGCCACATCGGCAAAGGTGGTCTTGACCTGGTCCTCGCCCAGCAGGCGGGCCTTGCTCTTGGCAAAGCTCATGGGGCCGCCACGACCACCGGTACCACCCTGCATCTGGCGCATAAAGAAGATAAACACGGCAATAAACAGCAGGATCGGGAAGCTCGCTACAAGTAGCTGCTCCCAAAGGCTGGTTTTCTCCGGTTCGGAACCAACAACTTTCACATCGTGCGCAAGCAGGTCGTCCACCAGTTTCAGGTCGGTCAGTTCGGGTCGGATAACCATGAAGGAGCTGTTATCGTTGCGAACGCCCCGGATGGTCCGACCGCTGATTACCACTTCCCGCACCTGGTCATTTCGCACCTGATTGACAAACTCGGTATAAGTCAACTCATTCACCCGCTCCGGGGCGCTGAAGTTTTGGAAAACGGTAAACAGAATGGCGGCGATCACCAGCCAGAGAATCAGATTTTTTGCCATGTCGTTCAAGGGCGTATCTCCCGGATATTACCTTCAGTTACGGCGGCGCTGGCTGCGCAAGCCGCAGGGTTCGCCGGTTTCCCGGCCTTCATAGAAGCAGTTTTGTGTGGCATATAGACAGTATAGTGCCGCGCTCCCGTCAGACCACGGATATGTTCACAAGTTGTATTGAAATCCTCAACTTTCACGGAAACCCTTTGCCACAAGGTAGGACTCCCTGGAGCGCGCCCTCGAAGCGTCCGGTTTACGTACAGAAACTTTCCGGAAGCTATCCCGGCAGGACTTGAGCAGTTCATCAAAACCCTCTCCGTGAAAGATCTTGCTGACAAATGTGCCACCCGGCTTCAGGACTTGCGCCGCCATATCCAGCGCCAGCTCCACCAAGTACATGGCTTTGGGCTGGTCGATATCGCTTATACCGCTCATATTTGGGGCCATATCCGAAATTACAAGATCCGCCCGCTGCGCACCCAGGGCCTCCAGCAGTCTGTCCAGCACGACTTTATCAGTAAAGTCCCCCTGGATGAATTCAACATTTTCTATCGCGTCCATAGGAAGAATATCCGATGCCAAAACCATTCCTTTTTCGCCCACCGCCCTCGCTGCCACCTGTGACCAGCCACCCGGCGCGGCACCGAGATCCACCACCGTCATTCTCGGGCTGAACAGTCTGTCTTTCTTGTCCAGCTCCAGCAGCTTGTAGCTGGCGCGGGACCGGTAGCCGTCCTTACGCGATTCTTTGACATAGCGGTCATTGAAATGTTCTTTCAGCCATTTATGGCTGCTTTTTGATCTTGCCATCGGCACGCCTGCTAACCAACGCTGTGTAAAGCGGGTACAATAGCAATCTTTTCTCGCTTTGCAATAATTCGGCAATATTCTTTATTCAGTAATACCTGGGATCATTCATGGCGCTTTCCGCACAACAGAAAAAACAGTACCGCACCCTCGGCCACGGCCTTAAGCCGGTTGTCACCATTGCCGGCAACGGCCTGTCGGAGGGGGTGCTGGCCGAGACCGAACGCGCCCTGGAGGATCACGAGCTTATAAAAATAAAAATCGCCGTGGCCGAACGGGACAGCAGGAAACAGTGCATTGAAGAACTCTGTTCCAGCACGGGGGCTGAGCTGATACAGGAAATCGGCAAAATCGCGCTGATATTCCGCCAGGCCAAAAAACGCGACGAGCGCAAGTCCAACCTTCGTTAAGTGTTGCTCTTTCCAACCGGAACTGTACCGGGTTAGCGGCCGGATAATTATGCAAATATCTGGCAACCTTCGTGAGTCCGATTGAATAAAGGCCGACGCGGGACAATACTGCCGGTATCCAATGCCGTAACGAATACATGATTAAAAGTATCAAGTTTAAAATCTGGCTTACCTTCCTGATCACGCTCGCCGTGAGCATGATGACCATGCTGCTGCTCACTCACGCCAGTATGAAGCAGGGCTTTTTGCAATACGTGAACCAGCAGACCATTCAAAAGCTCGACTACCTGGATAAGGCCGTGCTCGATATTTACCGCGCCTCCGGCTCACTCAACCTGCTTGAGCAAAATGAGTCGTTGTGGAATGGCCTGAAATACCAGGCGTTCCGGGAATTTATTGAATACCAGCGCATGCGCGAGCGCGACGTCGAGACGTCACCACCGCCATTGAGCCTGACCAAACACCAGGAAAACTTTATTAATCACCTGGTGCTGACCAATGCGGACAAGCAGCTTATTGTCGGCCAGATGGAATCACAAAAGAGTTACTCATGGCGGGAAGTTGTCCTGGACGGCAGGGATATCGCCTACATCGGCTACGTAACGCCAACAGACTTCCTGCGCGCGGTCGACCATCACTTTATTCGAAAGCAACTGGAAACGCTGTCCCAGATCGGCATCGTGCTTGTAATTGTTTCCTTTGTCGTGGTATTGCTGATTTCGCGCTGGCTGGTGAATCCGCTGACCGCGTTGTCACGAAACGCCAAGATGCTCGCGTCCGGTAACTTCTGCGTTCGTATCAAGCCGCAGTCGGAAGACGAACTCGGGCAGCTGTGTAACAATTTTAACGAACTCGCCAGCACGCTTTCTTCCAATGAAAAAGCGCGGAAGCAGTGGGTGGCGGATATTTCCCACGAAATGCGTACGCCACTGGCGGTAATCAAGGCGCAGATCGAAGCGATGCAGGACGGCATTCGCGAACCGTCGGAGAAAAACCTCGCCGTATTGAAGGACAAGGTGGATTCCGTCAACGTGCTGATCAACGATCTTTACGAATTGTCGCTGTCCGACCTGGGCGCAATGACCTACAGCAAAGAGGTACTGCCGCTGACCGAAATCGTCGAGCAGGTGACCGAGGAATATAAAATCCGCACCGAGGAAAAAAATCTCAAGCTACAAGTTAAAAACCTGCTTTCGGAAAAAGACAAGGTATTCGGGGACAGCAACCGGCTGGTGCAGATGATGAGCAACTTCCTGGAAAACAGTTTGCGCTACACGGACGCGCCGGGAATAATTGAAGTTATCACCTGCCGGCTGAACGACTCGCTGCAGATCCACGTCAAGGACAGCAGCCCTGGCGTACCGGCGGATAAACTAGAACAGATTTTTGACCGGCTTTTTCGCCTGGAGTCGTCTCGCAACCGCGAAACCGGCGGCGCCGGCCTGGGCCTGAGTATCTGCAAAAATATTATTGATGCGCACCACGGCACCGTCTCCGCTTCCAATTCGGATATGGGCGGACTGCACATTCTCGTTGAACTGCCATATAAAAAATCATGACGAACGATACTGCACATTCCAATTCCATTTTAATCGTCGAAGACGAACCGGAGCTGGCCAAGCTGCTGAAAGAGTATCTTGCAGCGGCGGGTTATGAATCCCTCGTTGTTGCCAACGGCATCGAAGCGGATAACTGGCTGCAGGCCAACACGCCGCTTCTCGTCCTGCTGGACATCATGTTGCCCGGCAGGGACGGAATGGAAATCTGCAAAAACTTTCGTAAGCGCTCCCAGGTGCCGGTCATCATGGTGACGGCCAAAGTGGAGGAAATTGACCGCCTGCTGGGCCTGGAACTGGGTGCGGATGACTATATCTGCAAACCCTACAGCCCGAGGGAAGTGGTGGCGCGGGTGAAGGCGGTACTGCGACGCTACGAACTGAACCAGGCCGACGCGCCGTCGGACCAGGTTGTCCTGGACGAACACAGCCATGGCGTGACACTCAATGGCCAGACGGTCACACTGACGTCGATAGAATTCCGCCTGCTCAAAATTCTCTACGACCACCCGGGAAGGATTTTTTCCCGCCAGTACCTGATGGACAACATCTATACGGACTACCGGGTAGTCAGCGACCGCACGGTGGACAGCCATATAAAAAAGATGCGAAAAAAACTGCAGGCCGCGTATCCGGATGCGGAAATCATTCGATCCGTGTATGGTGCGGGGTATAAATATGAAATGATATAAAAACAGTCATGATAAAAAATATCCCGCAAATCCGTTCACTTTCTATTTGGTTGATCCTGTCTTCTCTCACGGTTGGTTGTTCGTCCGGTTTGCCCAAAGGCACGACTCAATCCTTTAAAACCCGCATTACCGACTCCGGCCTTAAACACTTCGAACTGCGCCTGCGGAACAACCGGCCCCAGCGCCTGGTTGAAGTGGAGAATCCTTATAGCCGGAACCCCCGACCGCGCCGGTCCACCATTCCTCAGACAGAGCGCGAAGGTGAGCGACTGGTAGCCAGACTGGAAGCAACACTGGCCGAGATCATGGAGCAGAACGACTACTGCCGCGAGGGCTATTGGATCCTGAAAGCCGATCCTTTTGACCGCTCACCCTATATCCGCGGCGAGTGTCACGACCTGGCCACCCCGGAGGACCGCAGCCGCTACCCCGACACCCTGCTGACTTGGTAGCGACGGAAAGTTAACTTCGCACACAAGTGTCCCTGCAAGATTTTTCCTTATTTCGGTCATATTCCTTGACCATTCCGGAAGCAAAATGGCTGCAATGATCGGGAAGCCCGAACCGGCTTCAAGAATCGAATCCGGAATTGCACCCGAGGAATGCTCAAATGAAAAAGTTTTTAGCAAGTCTTGTATTCACCACCATGGCAGTCGGCGGTGTCGCCAACGCAGAAGAACCCAGTCAACCACCGACGCCGCGATCCATTTTCACGGAGTCGGTTACGGTAACTTTCGCGGGAATGGAAGAGGCCCTGCAATCGGCAACCATTCACATGCTGGAAAAGCAAGCCAAGGCCGGACTGGAGATAGCCACCCCCGCCGCTGACCTTGCCGAAATGGCCGCGGACGCCGTTGCTGGTTTGGTTACCCGCTAATCAAGCAAACCACCTTTTGCTCTCTCAGTCATAACCCCAACTTTGCAGGCCGATGGCCTGCTTTTTTTATTCCAAAAATATATTCATGCGTTTTCAGGATACTTTGAGCGCGCTTAACGGCTCTCTTAGTGCTTAGGTGACTGAGAGTTTGTGGCTGAGAATCAGCGGTTCAGCGCCATCTTAGAGATGCCTGACTGAATCGATTTCATATTCGACATCACCGCTTGGCGCCTTTACCACGGCAACTTCACCAATTTCCTTGCCAATCAGCGCCCGGGCGATGGGAGAAGTAACGGAAATTTTATTTTTCTTGATATCGGCTTCGTCCTCACCGACGATCTGGTAGGCAATCTCCTCGTCGGTTTCAACATTAATCAAACCCACCGTCGCGCCGAAAATCACCTTGCCCATTTCCGGCAGGGAACGCACGTCGATTACCTGGGCGTGCGCCAGCTTGGATTCGATTTCCTGGATGCGGCCTTCGCAAAAACTTTGCTGCTCCCGCGCCGCATGGTATTCAGCGTTCTCTTTTAAGTCGCCGTGTTCGCGCGCCTCGGCAATGGCCTTAACAATTTTCGGCCGCTCAACCTTGCGAAGATGATCGAGTTCGTCACGGAGTGCCTTTTCGCCATCCAGGGTCATCGGAAATTTTTGCATATGTCTGTCTACCTCGCTATCACTTGGTCCGTGCGGCCGACCGGTTCGCAATGCGCTGGTGCAAGTCCTGCAAACGTCGAACCTGTTGGTCCTTGCCAAAACGCAGCGCCATGCAAATAGCGTTGCCGGCGGCAAGGGTCGTGGTGTAGTAAACGTGATGATTTTCCGCGCTACGCCGGATTGACGCCGAATCGCGGATCGCTTTTTTTCCTTCCGTTGTGTTAATTACCAATTGCACTTCTTCGTTTTTGATTTTATCGACAATGTGCGGACGCCCCTCGCCCACCTTGTTGACAACCTCCACCCGCAGGCCAGCGTCCTCCAGTACTTGAGCAGTGCCGCGGGTGGCGACAATATTAAAGCCCATATCCACCAATTCCTTCACTATATGCACGGCGCCCGCTTTATCAAAATCGCGCACGCTGACAAACGCGGTTTTGCCGGTGGGAATGGCTGTGCCACTGGCCAACTGTGCCTTGGAATAAGCTTCCGCGAAGGTATCGCCGACACCCATCACCTCGCCGGTGGATTTCATCTCCGGCCCGAGAATAGGATCAACGGCGGGGAATTTGTTGAACGGGAACACCGCTTCCTTCACGCTGAAAAAGTCGGGAATAATCTCCTCGGTAAAACCGAGCTCTTCCAGGGTTTTGCCCGCCTGGCATAGCGCCGCCACTTTCGCCAGCGACACACCGATGCATTTTGAAACAAAAGGCACCGTGCGCGAACCCCGCGGGTTTACTTCGATGACATAAATTTTTTCATCCTGGTAGGCCAACTGCACATTCATTAAACCGACCACGCCCAACTCGACGGCCATTTTGCGAACCTGCTCGCGCATTTCATCCTGCACGTGGGCCGGCAGGGAATACGGCGGCAACGAACAGGCGGAATCGCCGGAGTGCACGCCGCACTGTTCAATGTGCTGCATGATTCCACCGATAACCACCTGCTTGCCGTCGGACACCGCGTCGATATCCACTTCAATGGCGTTATTGAGAAAATGATCGAGCAGCACCGGCGCATCCTCGGACGCCTTTACCGCGCTTTGCATGTAACTGTTCAGTTCGTTTTCGGTGTAGACGATTTCCATCGCGCGACCACCCAATACATAGGATGGCCGCACCACCAGGGGGTAGCCCACCTGGTCGGCAACTTTCAACGCCTCTTCAAGTGAGCGGGCGATGGCATTGGGCGGCTGCAGCAGGCCCAGCTTGTTGATCATCTGCTGGAAGCGCTCGCGGTCTTCCGCGCGATCAATGGCGTCCGGGCTGGTACCGATAATCGGCACACCTTCCGCCTCCAGGGCGTTGGCCAGTTTCAGCGGCGTCTGGCCACCGAATTGGACGATTACGCCTTTCGGTTTTTCCTTGCGGACGATCTCCAGCACATCTTCCAGTGTCACCGGCTCGAAATACAAGCGATCGGACGTGTCGTAATCGGTGGACACGGTTTCCGGGTTGCAGTTGACCATTATGGTTTCGAAACCGTCTTCACGCGCGGCCAGCGCGGCGTGCACGCAGCAGTAATCAAACTCAATGCCCTGGCCGATCCGGTTGGGACCGCCGCCGAGCACCATAATTTTCTGGCGGTCGCTCGGTTGGGATTCGCACTCTTCATCGTAAGTGGAATACATATAGGCGGTCGATGTGGCGAACTCCGCCGCGCAAGTGTCCACCCGCTTGTAAACCGGGTGAACATTCAGTTTATAGCGATGATCGCGCACGGCTTTTTCGGTTATGTTCATCAAGGTCGCCAACCGCTTGTCCGAAAAACCCTTGCGCTTTAGCTGATACATATCGTCGGCGCTGATATCCGAAAGCGCCTTACTCTTCACCAGCTCTTCGGTATTCACAAGGTCCTCGATCTGCGCGAGGAACCAGCGGTCTATTTTCGAGCGCTCGTAAATTTCCTCCAGCGTCATGCCCATGCGGAACGCATCGCCCAGATACCAGATTCTTTCCGCGCCCGGCGTGGCCAGGTCGCGGCGGATTTGCGACAGGGCTTCGTCAGAGGCGAAATCCACCTTTTGTTCAAAGCCGGCGGAACCGACTTCGAGACCGCGCAAAGCTTTTTGAACGGACTCCTGGAAAGTTCGGCCAATGGCCATCACCTCGCCCACGGATTTCATCTGGGTGGTCAGGCGCGCGTCGGCCTCGCCAAATTTTTCGAAAGTAAAGCGCGGGATTTTGGTTACCACGTAGTCGATAGTCGGCTCGAAGGAAGCGGGCGTGGCACCACCGGTAATTTCATTTTTCAGTTCATCCAGCGTGTAGCCCACGGCCAGTTTCGCGGCAACTTTGGCAATGGGGAAACCGGTGGCCTTGGAAGCCAGCGCGGAGGAGCGCGATACGCGCGGGTTCATCTCGATCACCACCAGGCGGCCATTTTCCGGGTTTACGGCAAACTGCACGTTGGAACCGCCGGTTTCGACGCCGATTTCACGCAACACGGCGATGGCGGCATTACGCATCACCTGGTATTCCTTGTCAGTGAGTGTCTGCGCGGGCGCGATGGTAATGGAGTCACCGGTGTGCACACCCATCGGGTCAAAGTTCTCGATCGAGCAGATAATGATGCAATTGTCGTTTTTGTCCCGCACCACTTCCATTTCGTATTCCTTCCAGCCCAACAGGGATTCATCGATCAACAATTCGTTGGTGGGCGAAAGGTCCAGGCCGCGCGTGCAGATTTCCTCAAACTCTTCCCAGTTATAGGCAATACCGCCACCGGAGCCGCCCATGGTAAACGACGGACGGATGATGCAGGGAAAACCGAATTCCTTCGGCACTTCGTTGGCCTCCTTGAGGCTGTGGACGATGCGCGCGCGGGCACATTCCAACCCGATGGATTTCATGGCCTTATCGAAAAGTTCGCGGTCCTCGGCTTTTTCAATGGCTTCCTTGGTGGCGCCAATCAGTTCGACGTTGTACTTTTCCAACACGCCATGCTCGTGCAATGCCAGCGCGCAGTTCAGCGCGGTTTGTCCACCCATGGTGGGCAAAATTGCGTCAGGGCGCTCCTTCTCGATAATTTTTTCCACAAACTGCCAGGTGATCGGCTCGATATAGGTGGCATCGGCCATGGCGGGGTCGGTCATGATGGTGGCGGGATTGGAGTTGACCAGGATCACCCGGTATCCCTCTTCCCGCAACGCCTTGCACGCCTGGGCGCCGGAATAGTCAAACTCGCAGGCCTGGCCGATCACGATCGGGCCGGCGCCAATAATCAATATGCTTTCGATGTCGGTACGTTTGGGCATCTTTAATCTTTACCTGGATTTAATTTTTTTTGACTAATTATTTTGAACGTCGGGCCTGCATCAATTCGATAAAATGGTCGAACAGCGGCGCCACATCGTGCGGCCCCGGGCTCGCCTCCGGGTGGCCCTGGAAACTGAACGCCGGCTTGTCTTTTCGGTGCACGCCCTGGAGCGATCCATCGAACAGGGACTTGTGGGTTGCCTCGAGATTTTCCGGCAGCGTCGCCTCATCCACGGCAAAGCCGTGGTTCTGGCTGGTAATCATCACCTCCCCCGTAGCCAGATTCTGCACGGGGTGGTTGGCACCGTGGTGGCCGAACTTCATCTTTTGGGTTTTCGCCCCGCTGGCCAGCGCCAGGAGCTGATGGCCGAGGCATATGCCGAAAACGGGAACCTCTTTCTCAACAATTTTTTCGATGGATTCGATCGCATAGTCACAGGGCTCCGGATCACCGGGACCATTGGACAGGAAGACCCCATCGGGATTCATGGCAAGTACTTCGTCGGCCGGTGTTTTCGCTGGCACTACGGTGAGGTCGCAGCCGCGGTCCACCAGCATGCGTAGGATGTTGCGCTTGGTGCCAAAATCGTAGGCGACGACCTTGAACGCGTTCCCATCGGGCCGGCCGTTAAAGCCTTTGCCCAACGCCCAGGAGCCCGACTCCCAATGGTAGGGTTTGCCGGTGGTAACTTCCTTAGCCAGGTCCATTCCCTGCAGGCCGTTGAATTCGCGGGCCAGGGCCAGCGCCTTGTCTTCGTCGATGTCGCCGGCCATCAGGCAGCCGTTCTGCGCCCCGTTGTCGCGCAGCAAACGGGTCAGGCGGCGGGTGTCCACATCGGCGATGCCGACGATATTTTTCTCATTCAGGTATTCATCCAGCGGCTTTTGATTGCGGAAATTGCTGGATACAAAGGGAAGGTCGCGAATAATCAGGCCGGAGGCCCAGACGGTATTACATTCCTCATCCTCAGTATTGGTACCGGTATTACCAATATGGGGATAGGTCAGGGTAACAATCTGTTTGGCATACGAGGGGTCGGTCAGAATCTCCTGATACCCGGTGATGGCGGTATTGAAAACCACCTCCCCCACGGCGTGTCCATCCGCGCCAATTGCCTTGCCACGAAATACACTGCCATCTGCCAGTACGAGTATTGCCGGACGTTGTGCCGCATTAAACAAATCAGATTCCTCCGCAATCGTTCGACACCCTTACGACATAACGGTGCCGAGGTCTATTCAAGGTCGCAGGTTGTCCTGCAACAGGCCGCACGAAACAGCCGCGCTTTTTCTGCACGGTGCCAAAACAAAGTGGCAAGGTAGTCGGACGGTAGTTTGCAAAAAAGCGAGATGAGCAGGCTCACCTCGCTTTTTCTAAATCGTGAAACCCCGCGGTACTATCGGCATTGCATCGGCATTGCTTTTCACAAGCTGTGAGCCTCGCATTTACAAGCCTCGCGCAACTTCTTGCAGCCTTTGACTCGCAGCCTTCGGACCAGTTTCAGGGTCTGGCGGTAGTCGCCCAATCTGAGGGCGAATTGTACGCGAAAAAGTTCCGGGCTGTCCACGAACCATCGCCCCTAAAGTGAGGGGTTGCTCGCGGAACAGGCCTGCTTCCATTAAACTCTCAGCTCAGACGTTAATTTTTTGAAAATATATAAATAAAAGTCCTAATTGGGAAACTCGCATGATCTCCACACCCCGCCTGCTGGCGAGGCTGAGCCTTGCTGTTGTATTTGCCTTTTCCGCCTCCTGCCAGCATCAACCCGAGCAGGCAGAGGTCGTCGAGGTGCCGGTGGAAGACGAACAAACCGATTCCATACAGGAACCCGAACTTACCCTGCCCGAACTTACCCTGGATGTACCGGCCTTTCGCTCCGTGCTGGACGGCAAGCCGAGGGTGCTGACGGTGCCGCTGGATGATTCACTGTGGCTGGCCTACGACACGACGACTGCCAGCCTGTACAAAGCCTGGCCGGGAGAAATCTCGCTGGCGGGGCCGGTGTTTGACCAGGCCCACGGCGCCCAACCCACAACGCAGGGCCCGGCCTATTATCGGGACGACAACGCGCACTGGATGCTGCGCACAGAGGATTCGGTAAAACCGGCTGAGGTGAAGTTCCGTGGTCACAAGGTATCAGGAGATCGAGTCACACTACTGTACCAATACCGGTCCGATGAAGGCTGGACCGCCCATATCGAGGAAACACCCCGGCACGAGCCACGCGAATCGGGAGCGATCCTGATTCGCGAATTCACCGTCGACGGCCTTCCCGCCGACACCACGCTCTCCATCGAACCCGTGCTGTTCCCGAAGAGGTTTGACGTCTCCGGCAATGGTGGCTTTGCGCCCACCGCTTCCCGCCGGGACAGGCACGACCCCAACAACACTCTGGAGGGACGAATACAGTTGAACAACGGCATAAGCGAGGTAAAATTGATTTACTTGCCGCCGCCACCCGAGGAAGCGGAAACGGCGAGCGAGGAGCATCTTGGCGCGGCGCTGATAGAGGCCGGCGACTGCGCGGCCTGCCATAACGAAACTGTGAAAACGGTTGGCCCGTCCTACCTCGATATCGCCCGCCGCTATCCGGACACCGAAGGCACCAGGAGTAGATTGGCGGACAAAGTAATCGAAGGCGGTTCCGGCGTCTGGGGCGACGCGATGATGACGCCCCATCCAACCCTCGACCGTGAAGACGCCATCGGCATGATCAGCTATATCCTGTCCCTGGACGATAGCGACGCACCCGCCGCCGACGAGGCCTGGGCATCGGGACAGGAGTCCGTGCCGGTTCCGCTCGATACGTCGACGCCGGAAATCCATACCGAAACACCTGGAGCAGTTTTTTATCTTCACTATTTCAGCGGCGATCAACCGAACGTCGATGATCTGCGGGCAGCGGCACCTGCCATGGCCGCCCTGGCGCCACAGATTCATATTCGCGATGTAGATGGCTTTACCGCGGAAAAGGAGCGTTTTGCCTACCAGGTGAAATCGAACCTGCGCATTACCGAACCCACCACCAAAACCTTGCGACTGGTGAGCGACGACGGCGCCTACCTTTACCTGGATGGAGAGAGGGTTATCGACAACTGGGGTTTCCACGGCCCCGACCCGGTGGACGCCACGGTGGAGCTTGAGGCTGGCGACCACGCCCTGGAAATTCTCTATTTCCAGGGCACCGCGGGAGCCGCGTTGTCGCTGCAATGGTACAACGAAGAGACCGGCGGGTTCGAACTGGTTCCCCCCGCGGCGCTGTTGGTAAAACCCGACGACTACCGCAAAAGCGAAATCGTTATTCGGGATGACAAGCAGATCAAATCCATTCCCGGCGATACCCGGCCCCTTGAAACAGTCCATCCGTCATTCGACCTTTACCAGGCGCGCCCGCCGGAGTTTGAGGCGATGGTGGGCGGTATCGACTTTTTCGCCGACGGCCGCATGGTGATCTCCACCTGGGACCCCGAAGGCACGGTGTACATCGTTGAAAACTACACCGACAGTAATCCGGACAATATCAAAGTAAAACCTATCGCCAAAGGCCTTGCCGAACCGTTGGGCATCCAGGTGGTGGACGACGAAATCTATGTAATGCAAAAGCAGGAGCTCACCCGGCTGGTGGATGACGATGGCGACGAAATCATCGACCGATACATGCTGGTGGCCAACGACTGGAGCGTGACCGATAACTTCCACGAGTTCAGCTTCGGCCTGGAATACCGCGATGGCTACTTTTATGCCGCGCTTGCCACCGCCATTCTGCCCGGCGGCGCCAGCGCGCAGCCTCAGGCGCCCGACCGCGGCAAGGCGATGAGGATTCAAAAGGATTCCGGTCGAGTGGATTTTATCGCTCACGGCCTGCGCACGCCCAACGGCATCGGTGCTGGCGTCGATAATGGGCTTTTTATCGCCGACAACCAGGGCGACTGGCTGCCCGCCAACAAAATTATCGAGCTGACACCCGGCGCCTGGTACGGCTCACGGTCGGTAAACTTTGAAGCCACAAAATACCTGATTGAAACGCCGCCGATGGTATGGCTGCCGCAGGACGAAATCGGTAACTCTCCCACCGAACCGGGCCCGCTTAACCTGGGGCCCTACCAGAACCAGATGATCCATGGCGATGTCACCCACGGCGGCATTAAGCGGGTTTTTGCCGAGCGGGTGAACGGACGGCTGCAAGGGGCGGTGTTCCGCTTTACCCAGGGGCTGGAAGCGGGAGTCAACCGCCTTGATTGGGCGCCGGACGGCTCACTGATTGTCGGCGGCATCGGCAATCCGGGTAACTGGGCTCAGCCAAACAAATTCTGGTACGGCCTGCAGCGCCTCGTTTACAACGGCCGCTCAACCTTTGAGATGTTGAGCGTCAGCGCCCGCTCCAACGGTTTTGAAATCGAGTTCACCGAGCCGCTGGCCGCCGGGGAGAATGTTTCAGCCGAAGACTTTCTGATCCAGCAATGGTATTACGAACCTACGGCGGAATACGGCGGTCCAAAAAAAGGAGTGGAAGAGCTGGAGATCAAGGGGTTTTCCCTGTCCGGGGACAGGACAAAAATCGCTTTTGAGCTGGCGGGCCTGAAGAAAAATCATGTGGTGTATTTCCGTGTGATCCGCCCCTTTCAAAGCCAGTTTTACCACGAACTGTGGACCACCGAAGCCTGGTACACACTTAACGCCATTCCCAGCGACAAGCCGGTTATGATCAATCTCTCGTACAGCAGGCACGACAACGAATTAACACGCGATGAAGTAGCGCAAGGATGGAAACTATTGTTCGACGGTAAAACCACGAACGGCCTGCGCAACTATAACTCCGACACCCTCAACTCCGACACCCTCAACTCCGACACCCTCGGCACACTTTGGCAAGTGGAAGATGGCACGCTCCACCTGGCCCTCGGTTCCGGGGAAAACGGCACCGGCGGCGATATTATTATCACGGATAAGCCTTACGAAAATTACGAGTTGTATCTGGAGTGGAAAGTTCAGCCAAATGGTAACAGCGGAATTATTTACAACGTCAAGGAAGATGCCGCCTATGACCAGGCTTGGCAAACAGGTCCGGAATATCAACTGCTCGATAACATTGGCCACCCGGACGGGAAAATTGACAAACACCGCGCCGGCGATCTTTACGATTTAATCGAAAGCAGGTTCGTGAGTGTCAATGAAGCCGGCGAGTGGAATCGCAGCCGTTTAATCGTTACCAATGGCAAGGTGGAGCACTGGCTCAACGGCTACAAGATCATTGAAACCCAGATGTGGACACCGAAATGGAAAGCACTGGTGGCAAACAGCAAATTCAAAAACATGCCGGAATTCGGAACTGTTCGTCGCGGGCACATCGTGCTGCAGGATCACGGCGACGAAGTTTGGTTCAGGAACATCAAGATTCGGGAGTTGTAAGCCTTCAAGTAACGCTATCGTTCCGGACGATAGCGTTTTATCCCAGCGCAGAATTCAATTGGCATCGAATTATTTAGTGAAAAATATGAATACCTATAGGTGCCGACACCAGCCCAATCAAACCTGCCAGCATCAGGTAGTAACCCAGTGCAGGTGAGGTTCTAAGCATTGATTTCTTGTAGGCATAAAGCAGGAAGAACATCGCGCTTGTAGCCATTAAAGATACCCACCGCCAGATATCGGCACCAAGGATAAGCAAAACACCGGACGATACCACACCCAGCAGACCGAGCAAAAGCAATCGCTTGTCCGCGATCAAAGTCAGCGGAAGCACGGACAGGAAAAGAAAGAATATCGCCTTATATCCTTTGGCGGTAGTCAGGTTCTTGCCGGCGTAAAGAGAAAACTCCGATATGACATCCGAAATACCCGGAGTAAAAGTGAATACAATTGCCTGATGAATGGAGTGGGGCTTCGCCCATTCCTGCAGGTGAAGGTAATATTCGTCGGGATCGATATCCAACCCTCCCCAGGTCAGGATACATACACCGCTGAATAAAAGAATGGGCAACAACTTATAAAGGGTACTTTTTTGTTGCAACAGGGCGATAGTCAAAATGATGGGAAATACCCAAAAAACAAATCCTTCGTGAATGAACAGCAACAGCGGACTTGCATATAAAAACCACCTGGATTTCGAATCGTCCTCGGAGAATCGAATCAGCAGGAAAACGAAGATTATCGCCAGTTGGTCATAGCGCCCCCAATCAAAGACGTAATTCCTGAACAACAGCGGAGAAAACAGGAAAAGAAAGGAAAAACCAAAAAACTCCTTATTAGGCATATCCTTTATCAACTGGTAAAAAGCTACCGCCACACCCAAAAGCAGCAACACAGCAATGGCTTTGAAATTCTCCAGTGAAGGGTCAATGGGCGTCCAGTCGATTAACTCTCCCACCAATCCCCTTTTCAGAAAACCATAGTCGTAGTCGAAAAACAGGTGTGCCCACTTCCACTCAATATCCACTTTTTCGGTGAGAAGTATGACTGCAATGGACGCGAAGAAGAAGAAAAAACCACGTACACCGCCTGCGATGGAATCGATGGAGGCCTGCGGTAATGCCGAGCGGGACAGCATGGAAAACTCCTTATTGAATTGAACTTAAAACAACTCGAGTGGACTGGCGGCGACAACTGCAAGCAATGCCATTAAAACCCCGACGATATAGCTTTGCCCGTCCTTTAACGCAAACATAACCGGGTCCTGATGGAGCTGCCCCCGCCCCGTTAATATCCAGATACGCCCTATCCAATAGGTAAGCAACAGGACTTCACCCCATAGAATCTGGGGCGTAACGTACAGTGATGACACGCCGGGATTGTAAATATACAAACTGAACACGACCAACGATGCCATGGCGGTTGTTACTCCCATCGCATTTATCATGGGCAGATCCTGTCGGATATAGCCTCGTCGCGTGAGGTTGTTCGAAATCTCCTCTCCCAGATCGAAAAGCTCCGAACTTCGCTTCGACAAAGCCAGTGAAAGGAAAAAGAATGTGGAAAACGACACCAGCCACGGACTGACTTCCACGTCTGTGGCAACCGCGCCCGCCAAAAGCCGCCACGCATAAAGGGAGCCCAGGACAAGAACATCCAGCATGACAATTTTCTTGAGCTTGAAAGAGTAAAGGAGGGTAAAAATAAAATACGCCAGGAGCATTCCGGCCAGCGGAGGCGCAAACCAAAGAGCCAAACCAAGCGCAACCAAAATAAAACTCACGGCCATCGCCCCGCCTAAAAGAAGCGATAATTCACCGGCGGCCAATGGACGCAAGCGCTTATGCTGGTGCAGCCTGTCCGCTTCAAGGTCGAGCAAGTCATTTATCAAATAAGCGGCCGATGACATCAGGCAAAATGTTATGAACGCAAGCACACCATAAAGTGCGCCACTCGTCGAACTGACCTGATGCGCCAGAAGCAACGGTACAAACACGAGAAGATTTTTCGCCCATTGGTGGATACGAATGGCTTTCAATATAACGATTGGAGAAAGCTTCTTCTGCTGAAAAAATGTTTTGTTCGCTTCGTTTTTCGCAAGTCGTTTGCGAACATTATTTTTATTACCGACCACAATGACTTCCGCGGCCTCATCCCAAACGTCCAGATCCACCGCACAATCTCCCACATAACCGTATATTGATGAGATCGCTTTAATGGCTTTCTTTTTTAGTTTGCCGGACAGGTTAAGGTCCAACGTGGAGGCAATATACCCGTCAAATATTTTCAGGTGATCGCAAACCGCTTTTGCAATCCGCTGATTTGCCGCGGTGGCAAGATAAAGCGAATGCCCCTCTTTTTTCTTGTCATTCAGCCACGCCAGCAGATCGGCGTTATAAGTCAGACAACGCGGATTAATCTCCGCCTCCCTGGCCACCAAATGCTTGAATTTAGCCTTACCTTTTAGTATCCATAGCGGAATCAACAACGCCATCAGCGGCCGTTTGCGAAACAATGCCAGGATATTCTCATATAAGGTATCGCCGTTTACCAGGCAGCCATCCAAATCGACAAATATGTGCTTCATGCGCGGTCTCCCTTACCTCTCCCGCACCGCCGCCAGAAAGAGGAAGTGAAATGAGGGTCGACAAACTGCTCGAACCTGCTCAGGCCGGCAGAATAGCTGTCACAGAATATCTGCCTGGTCATGCTCGCATCCTTTGCTGGATAAATTCTTCCCCCAGCCTCAAAAATCATATGATTTAGCTTGTGGAGAGTTTCCATGGTATGGCTTCCCCGATTGGGCAAATCCACTGTGAGCGTGTAGCCCGGCATGGGAAAGGACAACAAACCCGGCGAGGACTGTTGTCCAAATACCTTTAACACCGACAAAAAGGAGTAAAACCCGGATCGGGAAAACTCCTCCAGCACCGCATAAAGTATTTCTTTATTCTGCTTCGGCACAACGAACTGCAATTGGTAGAAACCTCGCCTGCCGTAAAACCGGTTCCACCCTCCGACCCGGTCAAGCGGGTAAAAAAAAGGTTCATAATGCTGTCTCGACCGGCCGCTTTTGATTTTATTTAAATTGAAATAGGTACGGTTGAACAAATTGGCAAATATGCCTCCGGAAAAAAACGCCGGCAGATCGAAAGGCACCGGGAAAAGCGGCGATTTTACCCGATGGGACGCCAGTTCATTTTGCACTTGGGCTTTACTATGGTTCCCCATAATAAATATTCCCCTTCCCCGTGAACGGGCCTGCCTGGAGGTGTCCACCCAGGCAACGGTGTATTCATATTGTCGGTCTGCCACGTCCGCAAGAGAAAAAAACGCATCGAAGTCATCAAACACTGCCGTTTCGACATCGACATAATATGACTCTATGGGTTTGAGCCGCAGTTCCGCCCAGGCGATTAATCCGGTAAGGCCCAGACCTCCGATCGTGGCGCTAAAAAGATCGGAATTCTCTTGCCGGCTGCATATATAGGCACCGTCACTTCGAATCAGTTGAAAACGGTTTAGATGACGCCCGAATGTACCCATTCGATGGTGATTCTTGCCGTGCACGTCATTGGCGATAGCGCCTCCCACGCTGACAAATTTCGTCCCCGGCGTGACCGGCAAAAACCAGCCCTCCGGAACACAAACCGCCAGCAGTTCCGCCAGGGAAATACCGGCTTCGCAACAAATGACTCCCGTGGCCTTATCAAATGAAATAATCTGCTTGAGACTTCGGGTTAAAACAGATGTGTAGTCATCGTTCAGGCAGACATCCCCATAACTGCGCCCAAAGCCGTAGGGAAGTAAATTACTGTGCTCTACCAGGTAGGCAGAAATCTCCGCTGACAATTGCGACGGATGGTAAATTGTCGGATGGCAACGTGTGATTCGCCCCCATGACTCTATAGTCACTCCATTACCCTTTGTCTGTTCTTTTATCTTTTATAGTTGCCGGACGATTTCATCCGGTGAAAACGGGTTTGACTTCTGTTTTGTTTTAAATAATCTGCTTGTTATGTGTACAATGCAAAAACGCAGATCCGTAAAGGCAAGAGATAATAACAAGACTCCCGATTAAGCAACAACTGCCGTTAATACTTAATTTAAAATACGTCACGCTTTAATAACAAACATAAGGCATTTACCAGAGGAAAGTATGAGTAAAACCATTTTAGTGGTGGGAGCAACTTCCACCATCGTTCAAGCTTTATTACGCCTCTACGCCAGGAACCAGGCGCGGTTTGCCCTTGTTGGCAGGGATTCCGAACGGCTTGAGGCGGTGGCAAATGATCTGTCTCGCCTCGGCGGAAAAGTGGAGAAAATATGTACCCTTGACTTTCAGGCCCCGCACACCCACAACCAGACGATAAAGCAGATTTTTTCTGAAATACCCGAGATCGACAGTGCCATCGTTGGCCACGGACTGTTGGGTGATCAAGTCGCCGCGCAGCGCTCCTATTCCCTTGCCGAAGAATTACTGTTCATCAACTACCTCAGCTATATCTCCATTCTGGAACCCATTGCGGAAGTGTTCGAAAACAGGCAGCGCGGATCCATCATCGCTTTTTCCTCGGTTGCCGGTGATCGGGGCAGACAAAGTAATTACATCTATGGCAGCACAAAGGCGGGAGTGAGCTGCTATCTTCAGGGCCTGAGAAATCGCCTTTTCAAGACCAAGGTAAAGGTGCTGACAGTAAAACCCGGGATGGTTGACACACCGATGACAGCTGACTTTAAAAAGACCCGCCTGTTTGCCTCTCCGGAACGGGTGGCGGCGGACATTTTTAAAGCAGAGCGGAAAGGCAGGAATGAACTTTACACGCCGTGGTTCTGGAGACCCATCATGGCGATAATTTGCGCCATACCGGAGTTTCTTTTCAAGCGGCTCAGCTTGTAACGACACCCCCACTTTTGTATGCATTGGAAGCAACCGGCTTGGGTGAACCCGGGCCGCGCCCGCCAGTTTGCAACAACCCAGCCAATTCGATTATTGGCGGGATCCGGCAACTCCCTACGAGTTCAATTCTTCCCATTGCCGCTTTAGCAGCTCGATTTCCGCTTGCATCCGCGCTACCTGCCCCTCCAGCGCGTCAACCCGTGCGTTAAGCGACGTAGCCGTGGCGGGCGATGTTGAAGACGATGTTGAATCCGGGCCTGGCTGCTCCGGGTACCCTTCTACCGGCAGTTCCTCTACCGGCAGTTCCGGCTCGCCGCTGAACAAGTGGGCAAGTCGGGACTCGCGCTTTCCTGGTTCCCGGGGTAACTTCATTACGAGGGGGCCATCTTCGCGGTCAATCAAATCCTGCAGGGCAGACTCCACTTGCTGCAGATCCTTAAAGTCATAGAGCCGACCGGTGCGGGTGCGCAGCTCTCCCGGCGTCTGCGGACCGCGCAGGAACAGGCAGCAGATAATAGCCAGCTCCGGTGAAGACAAGTGCAAGGGGTTGAATTCAGTATTGCAGAAGCGATGCTGGTACTTGGGCACCCGGCTGCCGTAAGTGACTTCGCCAACCAGGTTGATGGCGATCAGCCCATCGACGACCTGCCGCACCTGCTGCTCCTCCAGCTCCAGTACCGGTTCACGGTTGCTTTTCTGATTACAGGCGTTTGTTAGCGCGTTAAGGGACAGTGGGTATTGATCCGGCGTGGTCAGCTTTTTCTCGATCAGCGCGCCAATAACACGCGTTTCATATAAGCTCAGTTCTCTCATGGTTTCTCCACCAGGTACTGGAAAGCGGCAGTATACCGCCTTCGTCGAGGGTCGGAAGCGGTTTTTTTAAACGCTATACACACTCTTCGATATACGTTTTTGTTTGGCAAACGTTAAAATACATAGCCAATCGAATCCGCTCCTCCCGCAACAACGCCCCTTAACCATTTTTGACCACCAGTTTGTCAACCGCCTGCTAAACTTATACAAGGCAAATACTTTCGTCTCATTTTTAACAGGCTGCCAGCCGTTGTTTTAGCTCAATTCACCCTTTATTAATCCCTGTAACCAGTGAAGCCATCTGTAAAGAAAAAAATTTTGCACGTTATATTGCGCATAGAATCGCTTTTGGGCGTTATGGCGGTGTTGTCCATTATCGCGCTTGCCATCCCGCGCGAGTGGATTACCCGAACTTACTCCCTCACTCCCACGGATTATCAAGCGCAGCTTTTTGATGACAACGGGATGGGAGGCAATAGCCAGGTAAGTTGGCTGGACAGGAAGAATCATTCCTGGTCCTGCAAGCTGGGCCCTGCGTTCAGCGACCCCTTTTGCAGTTACCAGATCGCTGTACTGGACGAGGAAGGGCGCGGGCTTGATTTGCGCAAGTACGACACCATGCGGATGCAAGTCAGCTATCGGGGAGAGGGGGATTACCTGCGCCTCTACCTGCGCAACCGCAATCCGAAATACTACGTGCTCGGCGATGTCACCACCACAAAATACAACGAGGTCGAACTTCCAGTCAGCAAACTACAAGACGGACTGTCGCTTTCGTTACAGGATTTTCGCGTAGCCAGTTGGTGGTTGATCAATAAAAATATACCACTGGAATTTTCGCATCCGGATTTTAATGACGTGGTCTTTGTCGAACTGCAAACCGGCTCGGGTCTTCGAGGTGGAGTCCACGATATCCAATTGCACAGCATCAGTTGGCAGGGCCCGCTCATTACCGAGAAGGATCTTTACAAATACATTGTTATCTGCTGGCTTTTGTCGATTTTTTGTATCCTCGTTTATCACATTGTCAAACTCAGTACAGAACTCTCCCGCCACCGGAAAAACGAGAACGAGCTGGTTGCGATAAACCGTGTGTTGAATTTGCAAAATAAGCAGTTCGAAGATCTCGCCAAAACAGATTTACTCACCGGTGCCCTGAATCGCCTGGGTATCCGCGACGCATTACGGGAAGGCCTGGAAAACTGGCGACGTTACCAAACACCTTTTTCCCTTGCTCTTATTGATATCGACGACTTCAAAAAAATTAATGACCTTCACGGTCACGACTCGGGAGACGCCATTCTCGTCGCCGCCGCTCGACTGTTGCGCGAAAATATACGCAAATCAGATTTACTGGCACGGTGGGGAGGGGAGGAATTCATGCTGGTTTGCCCGCGTACCAATCTCGATGAAGCCCATTCGGTGGCGGAGACATTGAGAAAAAAGCTGGCCGAAAAGTCGCTCCACTCCAACATCCGCATTACCGCAAGTTTTGGCGTTGCCACCATGTCGGAGCCGAACCTCGATCACATGTTCAAACAGGCCGATGAAGCTTTATATGATGCGAAGAACAGTGGCAAGAATAAAGTTATCACCAATGTAATGTCCCGCCCTCGGGCATTGGCCAGCTGATTTCAACAAACGCCGACCTGACGACGCCGGGGCAAGCCAATGTTCGGCAAGCGTGGGCGGTGACAAAATGTCGTCGCCCCCATCCACTCACTCCCGACCGTACTTTTTGGCCAGTTTAGCAACGTTCTGGCGAGATATCCGGGCCAGCAGCTATCAACACATACCCAACCAAGCTACAGAACATAATACAGCACGGTAAAATAATGCGTTACGCTGCCGGCCAATACGAACAAATGCCAGATGCCGTGGTAGTGCCGCACTCGTGCATCGTGAATATAAAAATAAACACCGAAGGTATAGAACAGTCCTCCCAGCAGCAGCCACAGAACGCCCGGGAGCGTCAGCAACTTTAGCAATGGTACGAGGGCAACCACAATCAGCCAACCCATTACCAAATGAATAGTTAACGGAAGGCGTCGATGTCCCTTGCGAATTTTCGGGATGGAATCCAGTATGATACCGATAACCGCAAGCGTCCAAACAATAACGAAAATCGTCCATCCCCAGGTACCACGAAGCGTTACCAGGGTAAAAGGCGTATAAGTACCCGCAATTAACAGATAAATACCATGGTAGTCCAACACCATGAAAAAAATTTTCGCCCTTCCCCGCAAGCTGTGATAAAGCGTGGAGGCGAGGTAGAGAAACAAAAGCGTTCCGCCGTAAATACTGAAGCTGACGATTTTCCACGGGTCGCCGTCCCGCACCGACAGGACCACGAGTATCACCAACCCCATCAGCCCGACTACCGCGCCAATCAAATGACTGATACTGTTAAATCTTTCCCCTTTGTACAAGCTTCCCCCCGTATATTAACTCGATGTAAAACGCCTGCTCGACCCGACAATCACTTAGGGCCTGTTAACACTAATTCGGTTATCGCTGCTGTATAACCTCCAGCGCTTATTGGTATTGTCCTGGCCACCTGCAGATGACTGCTGGAATAGTGAAAGTCCGCTCCCGGTGTCACGCCGTTACCGGCATGTTTTCGCCGATGATGTTGACGCAAACGCGCCTATAAGAACCAACATTACAAGACGGAACATATTTTCTCCCTGAATCCAATCACGCCTGTTAGCCGAAAAATTTTCGGACAGCGGAAAGCGACTGACCTCGTATTCAAATAAATCGCTACTTTCCGAACCGGCAGTACTTCATACCCACTATCACCTAATCAACCCTAATGACGACTGAACAAAAAAAGCGCGGGACGCCGGCGGCGCAGGGCCGCTTTCCCGTTGAAGAAGATAGCACGTTAAAATTAAACCGACGTGACGAGCGCCGCACCTTGACAACAATGTGATCTTTAGGCCAAAGTCGCAAGTGGTTTGGCGAAGGTCACACCGCTGTCATAATTATCAGTGACACATACCAAATAGTCTTTTTTCGCACCAATTATCGTCATTCCGTTTTGCAATAATGATTTTAAAACGGTGATTGATATAAACAATCGACTAAAATCGGATTTTTTCCGGCAAGGATTTTTCAATGCCTGTTTTTGAGCTTTTGCCTAACTGGGTGGACGACCCCCAAGGTGAAGCAGTGTTAAAACTATTAATCACCGCATTCAAAGAGGATGATTACCAGTCCCCGGGAGCGACCGAAGTATTACTCGCCTGCTGTTTCCCCAGCTATTGCAATATCGACCCCGCTAATCTGCAGTCGCTGGAGGCTGACACATTCAGTGCCGCGATGAAAGTGTTGGACTTAAACTACCGGGGTATTTACGCGCATCAGGTGATTGTTAAGGGCACCAAAATTTTTGACCTGCTGAAAAAAATATTCCTGCAGGCAAATCAGCACTCAAACGCTATTCCCCACCAGTTGGTCATTTCCCATACCACGCACCACTAAATCACTGTTTTGTCGGCAGCTCCGGTTGTACCGCTGCGGGCTGCGACAATACCGGTTGCGACAATACCGATTGCGACAATACCGATTGCGACAACACCGGTTGCGACAACCCCATGGCATTTTCGAGTGTTGAATTTTTGAGAATAAACAACCGGTGGCCCGGCCGGCTCAGCTCCACCAGATACCGATCAAAATGCTCATTAAAAAGCGCATCGCGGGAGCCATCCATTACTGCCATCTCCAACCCCTTCTGCAAACGTTCCGCCAACAAAGGCTCCCTCGCGCTCACGTAAAAAATCACCGGTAACGGATAATACAGATAAATTGAATCGAAGGTATCAAGAGAATCGAGTGCTTGCGCGTAGTTAGCCAGTGCTTCGTCGGCTTCCATTATCCCCAGCGGCAAAAAATCAAACCTGCCCTGATCAAGCATTGAAAACAAGTCCGGGAACAAACCCGAGTCGATAACGTTATAGCCGTTTTCACGAAAAACCGCGACGTCAGGCCATCCTCTTCCTTGCCCGGCTTTTAGGGATTTAAGCGCGCTTTCGTCTATTCCGGTAAACCTGGTGAATTCACTCCTGCGAATAATCAGTTTCCGGTAACCGAGCAGGCCTTTCAGTAGCGGAACCGGAATCGCAATAAGTTTTGACTGTTGTGGATCTTCCCCGGAACGAAACGGCGTCGCGTAGAAATTTATCAGCTCTCCTCTCGCGACTTCACGGCGCCCCCTAAGGGAGCCCAGGGATTCACTGTTTTGCAAAAGCGTATAGGGAGGGTAGTCGCCGGCGGTTTTTTCCATGGCAAGCTTAAACAATTCGACCTGATATTCATGGCGTCCCTTCGGACTTCCCCACAACTTATACTCCATCGCCTGATCGGGCTCAGCAAAACAGGGAAGATCGCAGATCAGCAACAAAAGCCAGAAAACCCGGCCACAAAAAACACTTAAAAAGCGCACATGAACGTTACCTTTGCCGAGCCGGCCACGCCGACAGCCGACTCGTTACCTCGCACATAGAGCCCGGACCGGAATGGTTGCACGCACGGCAAGCATCCGTAGAGCCCCGTGGATAATCGACTGAATTCGTTGGCATGTTATTAAAGATTTTCGCTGAAGCAGTACCATTCTACCAAGACCAAACCACCCGTTATTTCAAACCCAGCACATCCTGCATGTCAAAAAGTCCCGCCTGCTGCCCGGCGATCCATACTGCCGCGCGCACGGCACCCCGGGCAAAGCTCATGCGGCTGGATGCCTTATGGGTAATTTCCACCCGCTCCCCATCGGCCATAAATGAAACCGTGTGGTCACCAATGACATCACCGCCCCGCACCGTGGCAAAACCAATAGTTTCCCTCTTGCGCGCACCGGTCTGGCCTTCCCGCCCGTAAATGGCCACCTCCTTCAAATTCCGGCCCAGGGCGTCAGCGACAACGTCCCCCATGCGCAAGGCCGTGCCCGAAGGCGCATCCACTTTATGGCGGTGATGCGCTTCCACAATTTCGATATCCACATCGTCACCCAGCACTCGCGCGGCGACATCAAGTAATTTAAAACACAAATTGACGCCGGTACTGAAATTGGACGCCCTGCACACGGCAATCGGCTTTATAGACTGTTCAAATGCCGCTTTTTGCTCCCCGGAAAACCCCGTGGTTCCCACCACCATGGCCCTGCCGGCACTGCCGCAGACTTTGGCGTTGTTTACCGTCGCGGCCGGCGCGGTGAAATCTATCAGCACGTCAAAATTGTCAATGACGCCCTCTATATTACCGGCCACGGTAACACCGTTTTTGCCAATGCCCGCCAGCTCACCCGCATCCGCGCCGATAAGCGAACTCTCCGGGCGCTCCAGGGCAACCGTCAGTTGCGCGCCTTCGGCGAGCGAAACGGCTTCTATCAAGGTTTTCCCCATTCGTCCGGCGGCGCCGGTCACAGCGATTCTTACTGTCATTGCATATCCACTTCTTCTACTGATTTTAGTTGTTTGACCCGCTTACCTTTAATGTCCGCGGTCAAAACCTGTTGCATGGCATCCTGGACCGGAATATCCAGCGGTGTGCAGCGGCTTTTGGGCACATAGATCAGGTATCCACCCACCTGGTAGCTCATTGGCAGGTAAACCGCCACCAGGTCCGACTCGCCATTGAGAGACGCATGTTCATTGGTGACAAAACCTATCAGTCGAACATCGTTATCGAACGTGATCGCGACAGCTTTCTTCATCTCGTCGCCTTTACCGCCGGTGATAAAGGACATCAGGTCGCGGGCGCTGCCATAGAGGGTTTTTACTATAGGAATATTGCTCAACACAAGCTCGATTCCCTGCTCGACAAAACGCATCAGGTGTTTGACCAGATATAGTTGTACCAGCACGCCGTGAGTGAAAATAATCAGTACCGCAAAAGCGATTCCCATGCCCGGCACATACCACCCCTCCGGCAGGATATATCTAAGCGGTACCTTGAGCAGGGATTCGGCGGCGGCAAAAAGCCAATAGAGCAGCCCAAAGGTTATAACCAGTGGCAGGGTAAAGATCAGGCCTTTCAAAAAGGTATTTGCTATCGCTTTCATGTGTGGTCCCAGGTACGCCGGGCGCCCGTCAGCAAGAGAAGATAATCAAACATGGAGAAAAGCCGGTGCCATTACTTTCAAGTTATCTTACCGAGATCTTCCTCGATAATCTCTTTTTTCGAAGGTTTGACTTCCTTGCAATCCTTTTCTTTTTCCAGCCACTGTACCGTATTACCGGCAATCGCGACCGAACTGGCAAACAGTGTGTCGACAGCGACCACCTTCATCACGTCGCGCAACAGCCTCACACAGTCACCACCACCGCAGGAGTAAAGCGCGGAGTAGATATCGGGAGAAACGAGAATGGAATTATCACGCCCTTCCCTGATTACAACGCCCCTTCCGGGATTATCGGCAATACCGACAGTGTACTGCCTGTAGTGAATATCACAGTCTTCGTCGTATTTTACGACCTGCCTGGGTTCAAAAAAAACACAGGAAGTGCAGAGCAGGGTCGGCAAAATCAGGACAAGGCGCTTCATTTCCATTTCCGGGGGATTATTTAAGCTGCGGATTATCCCCAGAACGGGGTTTCGCATACAACAGCGCCTACATTAATTTACATTTTCAGGTCGCCGAAAAAGTTTTTCATGCCCTCGAACCAGCTGTCCTGGCGGGGGGAGTTTTTTTGGCCCTTCATACTTTCCTTTAGTTCCTCCAGCAGCTCCTTTTGTTTTTTTGACAGATTGACCGGTGTTTCAAGCACAACCCGGCACAACAGGTCTCCCGCCGGACCGCCGCGAACGGGCGTAACGCCCTTGCCGCGCAGGCGGAACAATTTGCCGGTCTGGGTTTCCGCCGGAACCTTCAGTTTGACCCGGCCATCCAGTGTGGGCACTTCCAGTTCGCCGCCGAGACAGGCATCAAATATGCTGATGGGTACCTCGCAGTAGAGGTTGCGGCCATCGCGCTGGAAAAACTCGTGATCTTTCACCGCCACCTGAACGTACAGGTCGCCCGCCGGGCCACCTTCCGCGCCGGCCTCGCCCTCGCCGGCCAGGCGAATACGATCGCCGGTATCAACACCGGGCGGTACTTTGACGGAGAGTGTCTTGGTCTCCTCCACCCGGCCCTGGCCGTGGCAATCGCGACAGGGATCGGAAATGGATTTGCCCTTGCCCCGGCAGGTGGGGCAGGTTTGCTGAACGGAAAAGAAGCCCTGCTGCATGCGGACCTGGCCATGGCCACCGCAGGTGGAGCAAGTGGTTGGACTGGTGCCGGGTTTGGCGCCGCTGCCGCTACAGGTGTTACAGGTAACCAGGGTGGGAACCTTGATCTTTACCGTGGTGCCTTTTACCGCGTCTTCCAGGTCGAGTTCCAAGGTGTAGCGCAGATCCGCGCCGCGCATTGGCCCGCCACGACGCGCGCCGCCTCCGCCGAAAATATCGCCGAAAACATCGCCGAAAATATCGGAGAAGCTGCCGAAACCACCGCCGCCCATGCCGCCGGCGCCTTCCACTCCGGCGTGACCGAACTGGTCGTAAGCCGCGCGTTTTTGCGAGTCGGATAAAATTTCATAAGCCTCACTGGCTTCCTTGAATTTATCTTCGGACTCCTTGTCTCCCGGATTGCGGTCCGGGTGGTGCTTCATGGCGACCCGACGGTAGGCTTTTTTCAATTCCTGCTCGGAAACGCCCCTGGACACCCCCAGGACTTCATAATAATCACGTTTTGCCATTTTTTTTCGCTCAATGTTACTGCTGCTTGTCTGCCCCTGACTGATGACGACAAACGCGGGCCAGAAGCCCGCGTAATAAATAGAGGATCAAACTGCCTTTTGCACTTTAAACCACTTTACTTGCGTATGCCCGTGGCCGTGCAAGATAACAACTACTTGTTGTCCTCTTTCACTTCCTCAAATTCGGCGTCGACCACACCCTCTTCCTGGCTTTTGGATTCCTGACCACCCGCCGAACCGCCTTGCGCCTGGGACGCCTGTTCGGAATAAAGTTTTTGTGCCAGTGAGCTGGAGGCCTCGGTCAGCTTTTTCGTAGCAGCTTCGATTTTCTCCTTGTCATTACCTTTAACGGCTTCCTCGGCCTCGGTAATCGCCGCTTCAATGGCGGATTTCTCTTCCGCGGTGGCCTTATCGCCGGCTTCTTCCACAGTTTTCTTCGTCGCATGAATCAGGCCCTCGAGCGTATTGCGCGCAGTGACCAGTTCCTCGAATTTGCGGTCCGCTTCAGCGTTGGCTTCCGCGTCTTTCACCATTTTTTCTATTTCGTCGTCGGACAGGCCGGACGAGGCTTTGATTACAATCGACTGCTCTTTACCGGTGGCCTTGTCTTTCGCCGATACATTGAGAATACCGTTGGCATCGATGTCGAAAGTTACCTCGATCTGAGGCATGCCACGCGGCGCCGGCGGAATATCCGCCAAATCAAAACGGCCCAGGGACTTGTTCTGGGAAGCCTGTTTACGCTCACCCTGCACCACGTGGATGGTCACCGCGGTCTGGTTGTCTTCCGCGGTGGAGAAAACCTGCGATTTCTTGGTTGGAATCGTGGTGTTTTTCTCGATCAGCGGCGTTGCCACGCCACCCATGGTTTCGATACCCAGGGTCAGCGGGGTCACGTCCAGCAGCAGCACGTCCTTCACGTCACCGGCCAGCACGGCGCCCTGAATCGCAGCACCCATGGCGACCGCCTCGTCCGGGTTGACGTCCTTGCGCGGCTCCTTGCCGAAGAACTCCGCCACGGCTTTTTGCACCATCGGCATACGGGTCTGCCCGCCCACCAGAATCACTTCGTTAATATCGCCAACCGATACACCGGCGTCCTGGATGGCAATTTTTACCGGCTCCATTGAGCGCTTGACCAGGTCTTCCACCAGGGACTCCAGCTTGGCGCGGGTCAGCTTGACCACCAGGTGCTTCGGCCCGGTGGCATCGGCGGTAATGTACGGCAGGTTCACTTCCGTCTGCTGGCTGGAGGACAGCTCGATTTTCGCTTTCTCGGCCGCTTCCTTCAGGCGCTGCAGGGCCAGCGGGTCGTTGTGCAGGTCGATTCCGTTGGACTTCTTGAATTCTGCCGCCAGGTACTCGATCAGGCGCAGGTCGAAGTCTTCACCACCAAGGAAGGTGTCACCGTTGGTGGAAAGCACTTCAAACTGGTGCTCGCCGTCCACGTCGGCGATTTCGATGATGGAGATATCAAAGGTACCACCACCAAGGTCGTACACGGCGATAGTGTGGTCACCCTTGGCCTTGTCCAGGCCGTAGGCCAGCGCGGCCGCAGTAGGCTCGTTGATAATACGCTTGACCTCCAGGCCGGCAATTTTGCCCGCGTCCTTGGTGGCCTGGCGCTGTGAGTCGTTGAAGTAGGCCGGTACGGTAATAACCGCCTCGCTGACTTTCTCGCCAAGGTAGTCCTCAGCGGTCTTCTTCATTTTTTTCAGCACTTCGGCGGAAATCTGCGGCGGCGCTTTTTTGTCGCTCTTCACCTCGATCCAGGCGTCGCCGTTGTCCGCTTCGATAATTTTGTACGGCACCATGGAAATATCTTTCTGCACCACATCGTCCTTAAAGCGCCGGCCGATAAGGCGCTTGACGGCATACAAGGTGTTGCTGGGGTTGGTGACGGACTGGCGTTTAGCGCTCTGGCCGACGAGGATTTCGTTATCGTCGGTAAACGCAACGATGGAAGGCGTGGTGCGATCGCCCTCGGCGTTCTCGATCACTTTAACTTTTCCACCTTCCATTATGGATACACAGGAATTGGTGGTACCCAGGTCAATGCCTATTATTTTGCCCATTTCAAATTTCTCCAGAATCGCTTTCCAGTGTGTTGGCCGCGGCACAATGCCCGGCAATCAAATTTTTTACAGTCGGGACTTTTCCGGCCCCGCAAACTTACTTCCAATATTGGTTCTATCCCAGATTATTCAAGAGGGATTGGATCTGCCGCCACCCTCAGTTGCCCTGCTCCGCCGGCGCCTTGGAAACCACAACCATCGCAGGGCGAACAAGGCGCCCGTGCAGGGTGTAACCGCGCTGAAACACATTAACCACGGTGTTGGGTTCGACGTCGGGGTTTTCAACCATGGTCATGGCCTGGTGAAGTTGCGGGTCGAATGGCTCGCCCTGGGGATCGACCGACTCTACGTTGTGCCGCTTTAACGCATCGAGCAACGACTTGAGCGTCAGCTCAACGCCTTCGGTCACGGCTTTAATGTCCGCGCCGGACGACTCGGCCGCGGCAATGGCCCGCTCCAGGTTATCCGCCACCGGCAACAGGTCGCCGACGAATTTTTCCAGGCCGAATTTGTGCGCTTTTTCCACGTCGTGCTCCGCGCGGCGGCGGATATTCTGCGCCTCGGCGGCAGCGCGCAACGCCTGTTCCTGGGCCAGCGTCAGCTCCTCCTTAAGTGCGTCGATCTGGGCCTGCAGAGCAGACTCGCCCGCATCGCCGGTATGCGGCTGCCCCTGTTCCTCCGGGCGGGACTCCAGTGTTACCTGGTCGTCTTCCAGTCCGTTAGCTGTAGTGTTTTCATCTTGATTATCGTTAGCCACGCCAAAACTCCAGTGTTTCTCTGTATCTGACTCGAAAAAAGTATCTGACTCGAAAAAGGGAATTCAGCCTGCGATATGGGGCTGGGTCGTACGAAATCAAGAGTGGCTGGTCGAATACCTTCAGAAAGCCGTTGACGGTATATTTGGCGCCTGACAGAATACTGTACAAATAAACAGATATTCTGTCAGCGGGAGGGCTCCGTCGGTGCTTACTCATATCCACATCAAAGGCTTCACTCTGGTAGACAAACTGGAACTGGAACTGCACAAGGGATTGACCGTGGTAACCGGCGAGACCGGCGCCGGCAAATCCATTATGCTGGACGCGCTGGCGCTGGCGCTGGGGGACAGGGCGGATGCCGACAAGGTGCGGCCAGGCAGCAAAAAGGCGGACATCCAGGCCAGCTTCGATATTTCCTCCCTCGACTTCGCCAAACGCTGGCTGGAAGAACACGAACTTGCCCATGGCGACGAGTGTATTCTGCGCCGTGTTGTCACTTCCGACGGCCGGTCGCGGGCCTACATCAACGGCCACACCGTAACGCTGGCCCAACTGCGCACCCTGGGCGACCGGCTTATCGATATCCACAGCCAGCACGAACACCAGTCACTCCTTAAAACCAGTACCCATCAACGCCTGCTGGACGAGTTCGGTGGCCTGCGTCCCCTGGCCCGCCAAGTGCGGGAGGCGTATAAACAGTGGAACGACGCGGTACAGCGGCTGGCCGAATTACAAAGCCGAAGCGCCGAGGTGGACGCCCGCTTCCAGTTGCTGAATTACCAGGTGGAAGAGCTGAATCAGTTGGCGCTGCAGGAAGGCGAACTGGAACAACTGGAAGAGGAGCAAAAAACCCTGGCCAACGCGGAGCAGATCAACCGCAACTGCCAGCAGGTCAGCGACATCTGCAGCAACGACGACGAAGGCCTGTTGGGCCGCTTGCACAGCGCCATCCACCTGCTCGACGACCTGGAGGGTAAACCGTCCAGCCTGGACGAAGCGGGGGAACTGCTGCGCAACGCCATTATCCAGGTGCAGGAAGCCCAGCGGGAAATTGACCGCTACCTGGACCGCCAAGGCGATGATGACCTCTATCGTCTGCCACAAATAGAGGAGCGCCTGAGTGCGATCTACGAGATCGCCCGCAAGCATCGCGTTCCGGCGGAAGACCTTGTGAAGCTGCATTCTGATCTGCAAAACGAACTCGAACAACTGCAGGGCAGCGATGAGCAGATAGAGATGCTGGAAGCGCAGGTTGCCGGGCACCTGCTGGCTTACCGGCAACTGGCCGATGAGCTGAGCGGGAAGCGACGCTTTGCCGCCACGCGACTGGCAAAAGCGGTAAACGGCAAACTTCACCAGTTGGCCATGGAGCACGCCCGCTTTGAGCCGGCCCTGCATGCGACATCCGGTGAGCCCACCATTAACGGCAATGAGGAAGTGGAATTCCTGATTTCCACCAACCCGGGGCAGGCGCCGAAACCGCTGATCAAGATTGCCTCTGGTGGTGAATTGTCACGCGTCAGCCTGGCCATTCAGGTAGTTACCGCGCAAACTTCCACGATTCCCACTCTGATTTTTGACGAGGTGGACGTGGGTATCGGCGGCACCACCGGCGACGTGGTTGGCCGGCTGCTGCGGGAGCTGGGCGAAAAAGGCCAGGCGATTTGCGTGACCCACCTTGCACAGGTGGCAAGCAAGGGTCATCGTCACCTGCTGGTCAGCAAAACCGTATCCAAAAATGCCGCCAGCTCAACGGTGGTGGTACTGAAAGATGAAGATAAGGTTGCCGAAATTGCGCGCATGATGGGGGGAGATACTGATTCGGCGCAGTCTATTGCCCATGCCAGGGAGATGCTACAGGTTTCGTAATCCGGTTCAGCCTTTACACTCCCCCTCCGGTTTTGCTGTTGAGAGCGCGCTCTTTCCAATAATGGAAAGAGGACGACCGGACAAGGGTATATAAAGAGGCAAAGGAAATTAAATAAGGAAAGTTAAAGCCGACGCGTTATTGCTTTTTCTTCGGCTTAACGTAAAGCACCAGGCTGTGGCCCTTGATCTCGTAGCCGTGCTCGTCGGCTATCTGCTCCTGCAGTTTTTCGATCTGCTCGTTGTGAAACTCGATCACCTTGCCCGTTTCCACACACACCATGTGGTCATGATGATCTCCCCGATCCAGCTCGAACACCGAATGACCGCCGTCGAAGTTGTGGCGCTCCACCAGACCGGCGCTTTCGAACTGGGTCAGCACACGATAAACAGTCGCCAGTCCCACATCGTCACCCGCCTCCAACAGCGCCTTGTAGACATCTTCGGCACTTAAATGCCGATCCGCGGAATTTTCCAGAATTTCAAGAATCTTAACCCTCGGCAGGGTCACCTTGAGACCAGCCTTTTTAAGCTCCTGGTTTTCTACAGCCATTCTCGGGCCCTCCGGGGCTTCTCAGCTTGCTAAACAATCGGGTATTATCCCCGGCCAAAACGAATTCGGAAACCCCTGTAATGCAAAAAGTTTTAAGACTCATTCTCCTTATTACCTGCGCCACATGGATTACGGCCTGCTCCTCGCTGGAATTCCCATGGGTTTACCAAGTGCGGGTGCAGCAGGGTAACTGGGTGGAACGGGACATGGTCGAACAGCTCGAAGTGGGCATGACCAAGTCGCAGGTGCGATACATTATGGGGTCTCCGTTGGTTCAGGATACCTTTTCCCCCGACCGCTGGGACTATTATTTTACCGTTAAGCGTGGCGACTTCCAGATGAAGGAGCGACGCGTAACAGTATTTTTTGAAGGGGACACTCTCGCTCGCTGGGAGAGCAACCTGAACAACGAAGCCAATCGCGATGACCCAACCGGCCGAATCGAAGACGAGCAACGGGAAGAAGAACACCTGGAAAAACGGGAAGATGAACTTTCCGAGTAACAGGCGTTAGGGCACCGCTACTAATCTAATCCTGGTTTTCCCTGGCTTTTGCCGCTTTCTCCGCCCGCTTGCGCCGCACCTCTTTTGGATCGGAAATAAGCGGGCGATAAATTTCCACCCTGTCTCCCGGCTGCAACTCATACTCCCGCGGCGGTTTTAACCCCTTCGTTCCCAGGGCTTGGCCGAAAATCCCCATTTTTGCCGTATCCAGATCGATCTCCGGAAAAATGTCGGTTATTTTTGATTTGCACACGGCCACATACGCAGTAGTACCCGGCTCCACCAACAGCTCGATAATTTTCTGCCTGTCGGGCAGGGCATAGGCCACCTCAACAGTAATCGGTTCTATATCGGTCAAACGGCTATCTCCACTTCAACGGTTTCCACTTCAACTTTCCCATATCAATAAAGCGCTTTCGCTCTTTTGCATATCGCGTCAACCTGCTCCGACGCGACCTGTTCGAATAATTTTCCGGCGGCGAGACCAATTAATTTATTGGAGAATTCAAACTCCAACCGGAAAACCACCTTGCACGCATTCTCCGCCAGCGATTGAAACAGCCACTGGCCGTGAAATTTTTTAAACGGCCCGGACTGCAGCGCCAGCGTGATGGAATTGGGCGGGTCCAGTTGATTGACCGTCACCACTGACTGCTTTAGGCCGGCCTTACTGAGTTCGAGACGCGCTTCCATCCAATCCACACCACCGGCCAAAATTTCAGCAGCGGCGCAACCTGGCATAAATTGCGGGTAGGCCTCGACATCGTTGACCAGGTCAAACATCTGCCGGGCGGAATAATTGACCAGCGCACTTCGTTCAACGGTTCTCACTAAAATGCCCTTGGATTAACTACCGGCAAAGGTTGCCCACAGTGTCGTCACAAACACGAGCGCAACCAGCAACGGCGATACAACTCTGACCACCCAATACCATATCTCCAGTACCGGATGGCCTTCGGCATCCATTTCCTGTTCAATAATTGCCCGCTTGACCCGCCAGCCGACAAAAATGGCAATCAGCAGGCCACCCAGCGGCAACATAATCTGAGACGTGAGGAAATCGAGAAAATCGAATGGAGTCCGGTTCAACAAAAACCACGGTTTGAACGATTCCCAACTGTTAAAGGACAACACCGCGGTAATACCCAAAGCCCAGGAGATAAAGCCCAGCAACAGGTTGGCTGTTATGCGGTTGAACTTCCCGGTTTCGATCAACCAGGCCACGCCGGGCTCAATCAGCGACACCGCCGAGGTCCAGGCGGCCACCACCACCAGTATGAAAAACACCGTGCCGAACAACACCCCACCGGGCATATTGCCGAATGCCACCGGCAGGCTGACGAACAGCAGGCCCGGCCCGCTGCCGGCCTCCAGGCCGTTGGCGAACACGATGGGGAATATCACCATGCCGGCAATAAGTGCAATCAACGTATCGAGTAGGCCAACCGCAATCACCGTCTGCCCCACGTTGGCGTGATCCGGCATGTAGGCACCGTAAGCCATAATCGAGCCCATCCCCAGGCTTAAGGTAAAAAATGCGTGCCCCATGGCGATCAGCACGCCCTGCCAGGTCAACGCGTCGAATTTGAAGCTGAACATAAAGGATGCCGCCCGGGTAAAATCCCCGGTGGCCAAGCCGTACCCCAGCAACATCAGCAGCATGACAAACAAAAACGGCATCAGCACCCGCGCGGCAATTCCCAATCCGTGGGTGACACCGCCGGCCACCACGCCAATCGTCATCAGAATAAAGATCGTATGCCACAGAATCAGCTTGCCCTGGTCCGCCAACAGGCCGCCAAACACGTTATTGGCCATCTCGCCGTCGGCGCCGTTAAATGTGCCGGAGGCCGTTTCGACAACGTAATTCAGCGCCCAGCCTGCAATAACGCTGTAAAAGGAAAGAATAAACAGCCCCGCCAGAACCCCCATCCAGCCGATACCTGACCAGGCCTGGTGGACGCCGGCCTCCCCGGCGAGATAACGCATGGAATTGACAGGGCTCTGCCTGCCGCGTCGACCGATCAGGACTTCAGCCACCATGATGGGTATACCAATCAGCGTGATACATATCAGGTAGACAAGTACAAACGCCCCACCGCCGTTCTCACCGGTGATATAGGGAAATTTCCAGATATTACCCAAACCCACCGCCGAGCCGGTGGCAGCAAGTACGAACGTCCAGCGGTTTGCCCAGACCCCATGTAGTTTTCGCAGGTCCATAGTGTAATCCCCAGGTATTCTTATGTTTTTATTGATTAAGCAATCGCCGGCGTATCAATTACCTCAACAGGACAGTTGAGCGTATTGGCGATAAAACAGCTTCCGTGCGCTTTATGATGTAACTCCCTGATCAATTCATCATCCGGCGGCGTCACGCCGACAAATTCAATATCGGGGCTCAATACAATGCGGGTGAACCCGATACGGCCATTCGCCATCTTTCCCATAGTGCCCACCGCATGATCGGTATATGTTTCCACGTCCAGACCGGCGTCGGCGGCGTAATGCAGGAAAAACAGCATATGGCAGCTGGAAGTCGCCGCCACCAGCGCCTCCTCCGGGTCAACCGCCTCCTCGACCGAAAACGGCAAAGGCACGATATGCGGCGACGCGGACGCATCAACCTCAACCCCGCCGTCAAACACCCATTTATGAGCGCGGCTGTAACGCCGGTCCCTGAACGACCCCTCGTTCAGCCGCCAAACCACCTTTGCGGTATATTCCGACATAGCCACCCCCAGCAGGACAAACGCGAATTGTATAGTGTTTCCAAATCAATTTTAATGCCGCGCCAACAACCCCGATCACAAGACAGGTCCGCCCGACCCCGATATAATGCGCCGCCATGAACGCATCCAAGAAAAAAAAGCCCCAGGGCAACACCATCGCCCTGAACAAAAAGGCCCGCCACGACTACTTCATCGAAGAGCGGTTCGAGGCCGGGCTTGCGCTCGCCGGTTGGGAAGTGAAAGCCCTGCGCGCGGGAAAAGGGCAAATCACCGAAAGCTACGTGATCTTCAAAAACGGCGAAGCCTGGCTGTTCGGCAGCCAGATCCAGCCGCTACCCCAGGCTTCCACCCACTTCGTGACCGACCCGACCCGCACGCGCAAGCTGCTGCTTAAGCATCGGGAGCTGAACAAACTGCAGGAAGCGGTGGAGCAAAAGGGCCATACCGTGGTCGCAACGGCACTGTACTGGAAAAGCCATTTGGTTAAATGCGAAATCGCCATTGCCAAGGGTAAAAAACTGCACGACAAGCGCGATACGGAAAAAGAGCGCGACTGGAACCTCCAGAAGCAACGACTGCTCAGAAGCCACAATCAATAGGGCTTGAATAAACAGTAAAAGACATCATATTCCGGTATACTGAACGGCTCGCCAGAAAGCGGGTCCAACCAGCAGGAAGAATTACCAAGAGTTCAGGGGGCGATTAGGATTCGACGCCGGTAACAAAACCCAAGGTGCATGTGGTGATGGCAGCGAATCACCTTAATCCAAAGCTGTAACTGAATAGTCGCAAACGACGATTCTTACGCTCTAGCAGCTTAAACCCTGCTAGCGGTCAGCTCCAAGGTGCCAGTACCGCGAAGTTGACTGTCATACAGAACTGGATCGCCTCGTCATTCGGTCTGTGGTGGCGTTGCTAAACTTAAAGCAGGCTCGCGCTTAACGTCCTGCCCGCCGGGCTGTTAAGGGTTAAAGCAATAGACGGAAACTAAACATGTAGAGCCGAGGGCGGAGTGCTGACGGACGGGGGTTCAAATCCCCCCGCCTCCACCAAATCCAAGTCCAAGACAATCCAGCAACATCCGAGAAACCCGCTAACCACGCGGGTTTTTTATTGTTTTGTGTCCAGAATAGTCCGATAAGGTACCCCAACATCCAGCAGTTTTAGGGGTATCTATTGGGGTACTTTTACTAAGCTTAAAAGCACGTACCCCCAGCTATCGGAGCATCCATGCCACTCACAGACACCAAAGCCCGCAACGCCAAGCCGACCGATAAGGATTACAAGATCACTGACGAACGCGGCCTTTATCTGCTGGTAAAAAAGAACGGCGGCAAATACTGGCGGCTCAAGTATCGGTTTGCAGGCAAGGAAAGATTGCTGGCCCTGGGAGTCTATCCGGATATTTCGTTGGCTGAGGCTCGCAAAGCAAGGGATGAAGCACGGAACACCGTTGCCAATGGAATAGACCCTATGGAAACAAAGCGAGCGCTTAAGCAGGCCAAAACAGAAGCTGCGGCAAATAGCTTTGAAGTTATCGCCTACGAATGGCTGAGCAAGCGTGGCGAGAAGTCGGAAAGCGGCGATAAAAGGCTTAAACGTTTATTGGAAAAAGACCTTTTCCCTTCCCTTGGCGGCAGGCCTGTGGCCGAAATAACACCCCCGGAACTCTTGAAAGCCTTAAGGCGTATTGAATCCCGTGGTGCCGTGGAAACCGCCCATAGAGCGAAGCAATATGCCGGTCAAATATTTCGCTATGCCATCGCAACCGGGCGGGCGGATCGAGACCCTAGCGTTGACCTTAAGGGAGCGCTTGCCACCCCCACAGAAACCCACTTCGCAGCGATAACAGACCCGCATCAGGTCGGACGGTTGATGGCTTCCATTGAGAGTTATCAAGGAACACCCGTTGTTAAGGCCGCGTTGAAATTGTCGCCGCTTTTGTTCTGCCGGCAGGGCGAGCTTCGCCACCTTCTGTGGAGTGAAATCAATTGGGAGGAAAAGCGAATCGAGCTCCCTGCAGAAAAAATGAAAATGAAACAGCCACACATTATCCCGCTGAGCCGCCAGGCGCTGGCGATACTGGAAGACTTGCAGCCAATAACCGGTAAAGGCAAATATGTCTTTCCGAGCGCGAGAGGATTCAGCCGGCCGCTAAGTGAGAATGGCGTCCGAACCGCGTTGCGCTCCCTCGGATACGACAACGACACCATGACGCCTCACGGCTTCCGGGCAACGGCGCGGACGCTGCTTGATGAGGTCCTCGGGTTTAGAATTGAGTGGATAGAACAGCAGCTCGCGCATGCAGTGAAGGACGCAAACGGGCGGGCTTACAACCGCACCAAGTACCTGGATAAACGGCACGACATGATGCAGAAATGGGCGGATTATCTGGACACCCTCCGAATTAATTCAATTAGCGGCAACATTTTGGTTGGCGCATTTGGGAAAAGTAACCAATAAAAAAACGAGGCTGAATAATGAGCTTAGAAAACAGCGATTTAAAGGAAGATGGTGGCACTATGACACGTGGCGAATTCGGAAGCATTGGGAAACGCGTTAAAGCATCTGGTTCATTGGATGAAAGCCACTTCAAAGTAGTATCTAGAACTATGGATGAATTGTTGTACGCAGCGGAGGGGATTCAGCAGCTAGCCCAAGCCATGTACACGATCGAAAACGAATGCGACACCAGAAATAACGTGGACTGCCTGGTTGAATCGATGGGGAAATATGTCCAGAAACTCCGAAATCAAGCGGCACAGGATCTGGACCCAATCTATAAATGCTTTGGGGTAGAACCAGTTAGTTATTAATCGCAGAGTTTGCCAAGCCTAGGGTAGCTCCTGAACGGGCGGGAAACCCACCCGCCCTGGCTTGGTGATTCAGGTTGGGTACCGTTTGGGAGCGGTTGTGCAAAATTCCGAAGGCGAAACTCTTCTCAGTCTCGTTGAGAGACAACGACTGATTAATAAAGAAATGCTCGCCAAGCATGCATACTACTTTTGGTCTGATGGGATTGAAGTCTTTTCTTCCACCGATATAGACGAAGTTCCGTCAGGGGCATGGCATGAGCCAAGCAAGTATCCCGATATCGACAAGTGGGAGACCCTAATTTATGAAAGGAAACCCGCTTACAAACCAGAAGGTGGTATCGTCTCCAGCTTAACAAACCATTTCTTCTGTCCGGAGCAAATAGAACGGAAGGCCATGCGCCTGGCAACTCTTGAATGGCGGTTAAAATTCCTCGCATACCTGACCTCGCCGGCGCACAACAAGCCAAACAGCAAAAATACAAAGCTGATGGCGGCTTGGGAACAAATGCAAAATTCGGCTCTCTCAGCTCTAGTTATCTATAAACACGGTGCGTACCAGTTCTTAAATGATTTTTTCCGTTACGGTAGTGCTTCGCCAGCCGATATTCTATGTGCGCACCAGTTTGAAATTTTCTTTGCCAGAGTAGAAACAGCATCGGCCACTTACAGTTATGAATTCACGAAAAGTTCCACCGGAAAAAAGGGTGGCAGGTCCAAAACAAGAATGGAGCCACTACACTTATTTCTTCGTGAAAAGCTCTCTGAAGAAGACACAAACGGTAAAAGATGGACCGCTGACGCTCTGTGGGCGCTTATCCCTGAATACCCCAACGAACCAATTGAAATCCCGGGTGATTATTTAGTTTGGAGGCAAGGTGATAGGTTGCATACTGACAAAACGGATGGAGTAAAAAGCCTATCTAGAAAAAGCTTCAGTAGATATTTCACAGACGCAAGAAAGAAAACCAGAGACAAGTAAAATTTTAGTCTCAATAACCAGGTTATTGAGAATCCCGCCTTCTATCATGCCCCGTGTACTTCATTCAAACGAGGGCATAACCAATGCACGAAAACCAATCGCCAGCGCTGCTAAGCACAGAAGAGGCGGCCGAAAAACTAGGCGTAACCTCCCACACCCTGACCACTTGGCGTAGTCGTAAAACCGTCAACATTCCATATGTTCGAGTAGGCCGGCTAGTCAGGTATCGCACGTCCGACATTCAGGACTTCATAAAGGCAAACGTCCATGTGGAGGACGTGAAGCCATGACAAATCATTCAACCCTACCCGCAACTACCGATATTGGCTTCTATCGCCTGCCGCAAGTCACTGAGCTCCTGGGAATTTCCAAAAGCACTTGGTGGCTTTGGGTCAGCCGGGGTAAAGCTCCCAAAGGCATAAAAATTACCCCAAGGGTTACCGTCTGGAAACGAGCTGATATCCATGAATTTATCAGCCAGATAGAAGCTGAAGCTAACGACGTAGGAAAATGCCAAAAAGAGGTGACGCATGACTGAAGACATGTTCGGCCTCAATATTCCGCTTACCCCCTATCCTAAGTTCTGTCCTGACTCACAGTTCGCCAAACCGCTGATCGCCCAACGGCTGAATATTCCTGAAGACAATCCATATCTACTCTGGCTCGGGGTTGCGCTTGATGAGCTTAGATTAAAGAGGTATTGGCACCTGGTCGCATATTGCGACGATCCAGATACCCCAGCATGGACACTTTTTTACCACCGTAAACGAGTTCAACCAAATCTCATTTTCCCTAGACATCGGGAGATTGCTTTTCGTGAGGGAATCATTTCCCCGGCAGGTTTTAGGGTCGCCCTTAACCGTTTGCCTTGTGTAGGTGGCCGGTACGACAGTAGAAATCCGGTTTAATAGTTTCTCGCGCTGATCCCTGGGGGATAGGGGGTCTATTTATCTTTTTTGAACGCCTCGGACACCGAGGGGATGAGCCTTGTTTTTCGAAGTGCGGTTGTATGCCCGGCCGTTTGCGTCCTTCACGGCGTGGGCAAGCTGCTGTTCGATCCACTCGATTCTGAACCCGAGAACTTCATCCAGCAGCGTGCGCGCCATTGTCCGGAAGCCATGGGGTGTCATGGTGTCGTTGTCGTATCCGAGAGAGCTTAACGCGGTCCTGACGCCATTCTCACTTAGCGGCCGGCTGAATCCTCTGGCGCTCGGGAAGACGTATTTGCCTCTACCGGTTATCGGCCGCAAGCCTTCCAGAATCGCCAGCGCCTGGCGGCTCAGCGGGATAATGTGTGGCTGTTTTGTTTTCATCAGTCATTTTTTTATGGGGGGTAATGTCCAGTATTGGTGGGTAGGGGGTCAGAAAGTTCAAAACTTTCTAGCTCCGTGACCGGTCTCGCCTATTTTCTTGTATAAGCGGGAAATTGGGAGGGGGGTATTCGACCACCCCCCCTCCTGTTGGGTCCTTCCCGCCTATATTGAAAATACGGTGGGCAAACCCGCGAACTTTTGTTAAAGGTGTGACTACATGAGGGGTTGTCGTGGTCAATCGGAGGTTATATAACTCCCATCGATCAATTATCTGGAGTGCATGATGGTTTCCGACGAATGGTTAGACCAGGTTAACAAGGACTTTCGTAAGCAAAATGTTGAGCCACAACAGCGGCCTTGGGAGGCTATCAGCAGATACGCGCAAGAATTTCAAATTGCTGTCGAAATAGGGTCTGATACGGCAAAGAAGATTTTCGCCTGGTTTGAGGCCAGGACCGGCCCAAGCGCCACAGCGCCTGTGGAATTATACGAAGCAATGTTCTTTTATGATGCTCAGTTTTGGTCAGTTTCAATCCCCGTCTTTTTTGGAACTGTTGACTTGGACCCTTTGGAAAGCTTGCATGAGATGCCGGATGCCACAAAGATAGACTTGACATCCGACACAAACGAATTTCAGGCCTATCTGACTCACTGGTTCAATGTTCTTGAATACGCTACTGACCGAGGTGGCTTGCTAAAACACCTCAACACAAACAGTACTGCAAGAGATTTTTTTTCAGCTGGCGACCAGGAATTAACGGCGTCGGTATCAATACTCAAACAACAAAAACACTGTTCGCGAGCGATCCTTTCATGCGGGTTAGCAATGGAGTCATTTTTAAAATCCTATATTGCGTGGAAACAAGGTCTTACGATCAAAGAAGCTAAAAAGATTGGTCATTGCCTACCTACCGCGTTAGGAAGAGCGTTAGAGGTTGGGGCTCCAGAACATTGGCGCTGGATACTTCCTGAACTCTCAGTTTTCCCGGCCATCGGGAAGCGATATACAGAAATCGAAACGGAGCCTGAGCGAGTGTGGCAAGGATTCTTTTTAACCCAATTTATCGCCGCAGATATAATTAGAGAATCACCTTTTTATACTGCACAAAATTGAAAACAGGGGTACTTTTGGGGGTATCCGCAGCATCAAAAAACAAAATAAATCATTAAATTCAATCGGTTATAGCAGCTTTTCAGTAGACCCCCGCAATTTTGGGCGCGGGAGCGAAGCGACGGCGGTCCGCAGGACCGAGGGCATGGAAAGCCCGAGTCAATTCCCCCGCCCGGACTCTCAGCACCTGCAGACGTCCCAAACGGTGGCTTTTTATTGGGCTGGTTTAAGCAAAAGTAATGTACCAATCAACAGAGTTTGATCACACAATCGGCCGCCCCCACACTCAAGGATTATAAAACTCTCCATCCCGCCGCAAATAAAACCACCAGATAAAAAATCGCAAACCTCATCATCGCCTGTTCCGGCTTGGCCGCTTCAATTTGTTCGCCAAACACGTAAGGAATATAGAATGCCCCGTAAGTCGCGACCGCCGATGTCCATCCCAGCGCGGGGCGGCCTGTTCTCAAGGGAAAATATTGGCGATCGACCGGAACGTGGAGCCGTTGCCCACGCCGCTGGCGACAAAAAGCCCGAGAAATGTTAAGAAGAAGGGCATGAAATATTCTTCCGGGTGAACCGCCTGACACGCCATCTACATGTAGTAAGCCGCCGCCAGGGACAAAACCATCGTGCATATCGCGCATACCATCGATGATAAAGGGAGCAATCCAAACGGAGGTTAATGCGCCGGGGGTGTTGGGACTCTGTAGCTACTCAACCGGCTCTTCCTCTGCCAACAACATCGCCGCATGCTCTTCCAGTGACAAAAGATTCTCCGCAAGGCCGCGCGCTTCGGGACTATCCGCCCGACTGAATAAATAGCGGTAAAGGTCAATCACCTGGTTGTGCACATCCACAATACTGTCGATCAGTTCGTCGGCGTTCATATTCCCATACGGCGCCAAACAGGCCAGATGAGGGTCGATGGGCGTTTCGCCCACATAGTCGCGCACCCAGGTTTTCAACACCTCGGGGGCAGCTTCCTTTTCCGTTTGCTCAACAGCCCGGACAAGTGCCTTCTCGTGATCCGCCAGATACTGTAGCAACTCCTTCGCCTCGTTTTCCCGCTGCCCGGCCCGGCTGCTTTCGAGACATTGGGAAAGATGTTGATGGGTCTGCCTGGTCCAGTCGATCAGGTCCTGCAATGTTTCCACTTTCATCGAACAGTCCTCCGCATAAACACGTTGCGCACCTTTCTTTTTGAAGCAAAAATCGAGCAACTGAGGCATTATGGCAGGAAGTTTTTTGTATGTACTGAAAAAAGATGAATAACCGCAAAGCAGATGGAACACTTTTTGATCCAGATCATCTTCACGATCAACATCAATGCTACGCTTATTTACAAGTACCCCCATCCGGGTGGGCTAATCCCCCATGAAAAAAGTTTTCTACTGCTACTGGCGACGCTGAGGGTAGTCAGGCCGAGAACCTGGCCACTGTACTACTTGGAGTATTTTCGTTGCGGTGCTGGTAAATTTTCTGGAGTGCTCTTGCTCCAACGCCGCCCTGGTTTTCCCTACAATGTCCTTACTGGTTAACATGCCCCCATGGCACTTACATTCAATACACGCTTAATAAATATCGCTCCTCTTGATATTTTCAACAATTTCCTTGACCTCCTCAACAAAATCAATACCACGAACTTTTCCATTGACAATCAATTCAACCGTAATATCGTTTTCGTCCAATTCATGGACCAGTCCGTACAAATCTCTCCAGCCGCTATAGAACTCGGAAGCCAAAAGCGTGGTGCAATAAAAAGGCTCCTCCTCTTTTAGCTTTCCAAGGATAGATCCCACAGGATCATCTGAGTATCCTCGAACTATATGTACCGCTGTCTTTAGGTTTGGCGGCTTAACTGCTTTCACTTTTATATTCAGGTCTGGTCTGGTCATTTTTTAACATGTCCGATTTTGGATATCGTCCCGTCCTTGGTTCTCCGCGTGATGGAGTCAACCGCCTGGTTTCTCAGTAACGCGGGTTTCTCTATTCTCCACCAGGTCCTTTCACCCCACGGCCCAAACCGGTTAGCACCGGTATTGAAAACATTCACATTGCCGCTTGCCCCCTCGGCAAATTTTGTTGAAGCCATATTCCAAAGCTTGGCCGCTTTCGCGGGATCGAAGTCGTTTGATTTATCGAATAAATTCAGCTGTTCAAGCACACGGCCACCGGCAGTTTGCTCCAGCGTCGTTTTGCCGTTGGCTTTCGCCCAGGCTTGGGCAATTGACATGTTATCTGTCCCTGCGTGCCTGGAAGTTCCCCAGAATACTGCGCCATCCTTTTCCGTACCAAAGTCCAGCTCATTTTTACGAATCATTTCCTTGAGTTTGAAAAACGCTCTTTCCGGGTCATTCTGAACAAGGTCTTTCAGTTCATCGATCTGTTTTTTATCCAGGGTTTTACACTTCAACCCCAAGGGATCCACCCATCCCATGATGTTAGGCGCATATTGATAAACGTTTACGCCACCCAACAACCCAATCGGATCCTGTGTGATAAAAGCGCCGACGTCCGGGTCATAATAGCGATGGCGATTATAATGTAATCCGTTTTCATTGTCGTAATATTGTCCTTGCAGCCGTAATGGGTTGTCGATCGCATTGTCGCGAGAAAGGTGTGCCTTGCCCAGTACATCGTTATCTGAAGACCAAACGACCACGCCCGTGGATGAGCACACACCCAGGGGCGCGCCATTAATATCGTTTTGATAATAGTAGACTTGCCTGTCGGCCTCGATAAGTGCCAACGGCACAAATGTGCCGGGGTAATAAACAAACTCTCTGGCTTCAGCCCCCTCTTTCGCCTCCCCAATAAGGCAATCATCATCCCAATAGAAAGCTGTTTTCCTGCCGCCGGTTTTCTTGAATATTCTACGACTTTGCGCATCGTAACCATATAAAGTGGTGCGGCCATCTTTATCAGTGGATTGTATCAGCCGGTTGTCACTGTCCCATTCAAAGTGGAAAAAGATATTCTTCCCTTTCTTCTCCACCAAATTTCCAGCAGCATCGTATGCGTGTTCGACATCCTTGTAAGTTGATTTTCGCAAACCGGTTTCAGGATTGAACAGATGATCGGATCTGAGTAAATCCCCGGCCGGATCATATAACATCTCTTCCACATGCGCTTTCGGGTCGACGCTTTTTTTCACCCTTCCCATGGGATCGTAGGAAAAATAGGATGTTCCCTTCCTGAAATCCGTTCTTGAAACGAGATTGCCGGCGGCATCGTATTCGTACTTAAAATCGAAAATTGTCGAAATAGCGGTGGATGTACTCTGCTGAACAAGGTGCCCATCGTCATTATAACGATAGCCCCGGGTCAGTTGCTGTGCAAACCTCTCTTTGACGGCGTAACCATCGGCATCGCGACTTATTTGAAAAGGTGGATCATTATTTATTGCGATGCTTTCAACCTGGTTTAGCGCATTGTATTTATACTGTATATCGTTACCGTGTGAGGATGTCCGTCGTGTCCGGTTTCCAAGCGCGTCGTACTCATAACAGACCAGGAATTCGCCCTGTTTTTCTTCTATTAGCCGGTTCTGCGCGTCGTATTTTCTTGTGCAGACGAGGTCCGGGTTTTCATGCCGAACCAGGTTTCCGGAAGCATCGTACTGGTATCGCTCGACGGTGCCGTCATGCAGCGTTTTCTCAATAATGCGGCCGAGCGTATCCATTTCAAAGGCAGTCTTTCGCCCCAGTGCATCCTCCGTCTCGCAAGCATCCCCCGCGTATCGATAGATAGTGGGGTTTCCCCAGTAGTCTATTTTTTCAATCAGCCTGCCGCGAGGATCCCGCAGCAAACTGACTTTCTGGCCCCGTTCGTTAACGACCCCGATAAGTCGCTCGTCGGTATCGCGCTCATAGTGCAAGCTGGTTCCGTCCGGGTTGATACGCTTGGAAACTTCACCCAAACCAGAATATTCCAGGCGTGTGATATTCCCCAGTTCATCCTGGACATGAATCAGGTTATCCTCACCGTCGTAAGCGTAACTTTTTGATGTCCCCGATGGATTGATTACACCGGTCAACCTGCATTTGGAATCGTATTGATAACCGGTTACCCGACCGGTGGGGCTTCGTTCACGGATAATGTTGCCAAATATGTCCGTGCTAAATAACCTTCTATTCCCGAGTGGGTCGAGCAAGGACTGAATGTTGCTTCCTTCCGAATTTAGTACGACAACAGTTTGATGACCGAGCGGATTGGTGTAGGCCGATATTTGGCCGTAACCGTCGTATGAAAAATAGTTGGCTTGCCCATCGGGCGTTATTTGCCGAATCAGCCGGTGTCTATCGTTCCAAACCTGCTTCCAAACGTTACCATTCGGGTCTGTTATCTGGGCCGGATTATCGTCACGGTCGTACACCACGCGCATCAGGCTACCGTCCGGCCTGGTAAGCTTTATCAGGTTACCACGTAAATCGTACTGGTATTCCGTACGCCCACCGCTGCTGCCGATTACCGCTTTCGTCCGCCCTGCGTCGTCATACTCATATGCTTCCACAAGGCCCAGTTCGTCGGTTTCCTTTAACGGCAGGTTGTTTTCATCGAACTCAATTGACGTTTTGTGCCCCAATGAATTGGTGAAGACGGTAATTCGAGGCTGGTACTCAAAGCGATAATCGTAGAGCCCATTATCGCCGTAAGCGTGAACACATTTTCCGTTTTTGGTCTGCTGGTCGTATTCGTAATAAAAGGATAAACCGTTTCGATCCGTGTGCCTGGTCATCAGGTCTTGCCGGTATTCAAACCGGTACGGCATATCCAGCGCATCGAAAACCGTTATTAGGTTACCGTCGGCATCGTATTCATAACGAGCAAGCGGCCTGAGCTGGTTTTCCCGCGGATGATAAAACGCCAGCTTGTGAATCAGCCCTTCACGCGAGGTAACAATGATCGTGCGCCCGGCGCTTTCCTCGATGCGCAGCAGTTCTCCATGTTGGTCGCGTACAAAGCTGAGACTGTTGTGATAGTCATCGAATATTTTTTCAATTAACAGCGTGGCGGTTTGTCGCTGGCGTTTATTGAAATTTATCCGGCTGCGCTGAAACTGGTAGTACCTGCCCTCCTTGGTTCGAACGGTAAAGCAACCGTTATTCAGGGTCAGGACCGCGCCATCGACCAGCTCCATCACGCTGCGGTTGTTCGGGTTGCCGGTTTCCTCTTCACGGGGCGTCGCCAGGTCATCCGGCAGATGGGGAAAAACCCTGGCGCCGGGACCGCCTTCATAAAACAGGGCCTGGCCTTCCGCGTCGATAACCAGGCGAATATCGGCTGGTGTTTCCCAACCGTTGCCGCACACGCCGCGATACTCGCTCCGGGAGCTGTAGTAGCGGTTCCATTCAATGGTAATACGGCCATCAATAGTGAAATCCGACTGCTCAACAACAACCTCGCCAGTAATGCTGTTTACCGGTTCGGCCCTCAGCACTTTGCATTTCAAAAAACCCGGCTTCATGTTTTTGCAGGCTTTCTGTTTTGCCTTCTTGAATTTCGCGCCCAGCTTTTTGCTCAGGTTGGAGTTTTTAAATTTCTTGAACGCCTTGCCGAGGCCGGCCAGGCCGAGCGCCATGCCAACACCCAGCATATCAATCGTCGGCGCGCCCCCAACCAGCACCGGCATGCCGGCGGGGATGGGCATGACAACCGTGGTGGGCAGGGTCATGCCAAAAGTCTTTTTCGGCTTCTTGCGAATGGGGGCAATCATGCCCACGCTCTGGCAACTCAATACCGGCAGCGCGGCGAATGACAGCGGCGCTTCGTCCGCCAGCACGGTGGTGCTGCCCATGAATATTTCGTCTTCATTACCCGGCGGCATGGCAAAGGGACCGCCGAGCGGTATATGCGGTATCGGTTTGCCGGAAGTACCGGCGGTGGCGCGTGGGACGCCGTTGACTTTAACGGTGGAACCCAGGATGGGTATGTAGTCGATAGGATCGAAAACAATGCCAATGTGCGGGTGCGGAATAGGGACAGGCCCAACCGGGGGAATGGTCAGTATATGAATATCAATTCCCAGTACGGGATCAAAATGTTTGGCAATGGGGATCACGATGCCGCGTCCTGTTTAAACATCTCCCGCCAGGATGGACCGAGAAGCCGCTTCATGGCATCGTCCGCCTGTTGCCGTTGATGCGGGTCCGGAGCGACACGCAACAGCGCCTCGCCAACATAAAAGGCCGTGGTATTGGCAACCTGTTGCGGATCGATCTTGCGCGCCGCCCGCAGCGCATTAACTGCGCTTTGCCAGGCAAGATCCCGTTTTTTCTGTTGTTCGTAACAGAAACTTTCCATGCGCCAGGAGTCCATGCACATCATGGCATCGCCCTGCCGGTCGGCCAGTTCCGCACTTGCCCTGTATACCACCGCCGCTTCTTCGTACCGGCGCAGGCTCAGCAGTGCGCTACCTTCGCTGATCAGAGCCTGCAACCACAGTTTGTCGCAGCCCAATTTATTCGCCTGTGCGCCCATTTCCGCGAATCGTTGCGCCTGACGGTAATCCTGCAGGGCGCGCTCCGGGTAACCCAGGTTTAACAGGCCCGACGCGCGCAACATCAGCACGGAAACCCACATGTCGTACCACTGGTATTTGCCGGCTATATCCAATGCCGCCTGGGATGATTTTTCGATTGCCGCGAGATTGCTTTCCTGCACGCCGTAATTCAGATCAACGAAATGCTGCCGGAATTCAGCTCCGGGGGTACCGTCGTCAGCCTCCGCCAGCACCTTGTTGATAGCGCCGCGCAAATCCAGCGGTGGAGTCAAACTGCATATTTCATTCGGCCAGGCATCCGCCAATTCGCTCATTAACGGTGAGCGCGCATTATCGAACGCCAGTAGCTTGAGTTTTTTCGGCCATACCCGGTAATCGCGATGAACGCGACAAACCTGTGCCCACCACTCCAAGTATTTTTTTCCGTCGGCAACATTCACAGGTGAAACAACCAATACCAGGTTTTCAAAATATCCGCCAAAACCGTCGATCACGGCCTGGCTGCTTTTTATCAGCGCGTCGTAACCGCTGCTAACACGGGACAGGTCGGGCGCCTGCCAGCTAAACCCCCTGCTCTCTTCACCCATCTCGGCAAGACCGGAAACAATCGCTTTGTTAAGCTCCTCGGCCAACGTCATACCGTGGGAATCCGGTTGTTGAAAATCGCTGTAAAGAGAAATAAAAAAATCCGTGGTTTCCTCGCCAAATTCTTCCTGAATTTTCACAAAGGCGAATGCGATCTGGTTGGCGTCAGGGTCGATCAACCAACGCAGTATGGGCAAATTGCGGTCGACAAATTCTTCCCACTGGTCACCCAGTTTGTCGACTTCTTTTTCGATTGGATTTTTCGAGGACACTAGTTCAATTTAACCATCGGCCCCATGACCGTTACACCCGAAGGGTCGACCTTCACCGAACTGGCGCCCAGGGTAATTTCTATTTTTCCGGCGTCAATCGTGACAACGCTGCCCCCGACACTGAGCGTTATTTTGCTGGTGGCGGAAAGCTCGATCTCGGCGGCGGAAATACTCGCCTTGCCATCGACATTGAACTCCTGGCTGCCCGCCTGGAAACTCTGTTTACCGCGGATACTGAAAGTTTGGGTGGACGCGGAAAACGCCTGCGCGGAGTCAATGCTGAAGATCTGGTCAGCGGCGTTAACGGTGTGTTTGGCGGAGATGTTATGGGTCTGGTTGGTTACGGTAACGGACTGGTCGCCGGAAATGGTTTGGTCCTGGTTGCCGCCGACAGTCACTGTTTCATTGCTGCTGAAATCCGCTGTGCGGTTGCCGGTAACACTCACGGTTTGAGTGCCGGTGACGCTGAGCGTTTGATTACCGCTTACTGACAGGGATTGATCGCCGCCGACCGAGTCGGACGAGTTCCCGTCGACACTCGTCGACGCGTTGCCCGTGGTGGAGCCGCCAAGGTTGTTGCCAACGTTGAAGTTAAAATCCTTGGCGGCGTGAATGGTAATGCTTTCGGCACCCGCCTTGTCTTCAAAGCTGATTTCGTTATAGTTGCCGCCGCCCTTGCTGGAATTCGATTTTATACCGCTTTGGGTTTTGGCCCCCGGCAAGGTGAAAGGCGGTTTGTGCGCACTGTTGTAAACGCTGCCGATAACCAGGGGTTGATCCGGATCCCCATCGACGAATGTCACCACCACTTCCTGCCCCACCCGTGGAATGGCGATGGTACCCCATTTTTTTCCGGCCCACTGTGTGGCCACACGCACCCAGCAGGAGCTGGTTTCGTTTTTGCTGCCGTAGCGGTCCCAGTGGAACTGCAATTTGATGCGCCCGTATTTGTCCGTGTAAATCTCGTCGCCGGCCTTGCCCACGACAACGGCGGTCTGCACGCCCTCAATCCTGGGCTTCAGGGCTTTCAGCGACGGCCGAAAGGTTACCGTGTCGGGAATACATTCAAATTCATTTTGATAGCCTTCGCTGGCGTTATCCTTTTCATCCGCGCCGTTCTCCGACCCCGTGTAGCTGTTGTCGAATATCCGATGGTGCAGTCGGGTAACAACGAATTTCTTTTTATGGTCCCGCGGGCATTCGTCGGAATGGAAGACAAATTTTTTCCCGAGATCGAGCGCTTGTGCACTACTGGTACCGGTTACGGTGTCGTGACTGTTTTCTTCCAGTTCCATCTTCAGGTTGGTAAGCACGCGTCCCCGGTCGGTTTCCTTGTAGTAACCGGGATATTCATATTGCTCGTAGTTACCGCTTTTTGCCGCGGTCACCACAGTGGAACTTTTTGTAACCAGGGAATGATCGAATTTCTCAAAATCGAAATCCGTTTGGCTCCACCGGCCGGAGAAGAAGCGGAATCGATGGCGCCACTGGCTGATAAAGTCCCCTTTCCAGGAACCGGGCCGGTGCTCGATCGTCTTGTTATCGAGAAACACATAATCCGAGCTGTTATCCGCCAGCACCAGCGTGTGCTTGCCCCGCTCGTGGAGGAAATAGTAGAAAATTCCCTCCTGCTCCAGCAGGCGGCTGACAAAATTCAAATCGGTTTCGCGGTACTGCACACAGTATTCGAGTTTCGGATACGTGCCGGACAGCCTGGATAAGGTGTAATCCGAAAACCCCAGGTCGGTAAATACCGATTCGAGAATTTCCGTCACCGACTGGTTCTGAAATACCCTGCAGTTTGAGCTTTTGCCAAGAAACCATAACCACGGAACCACTTCCGCCCGGTAACCACAAAGGCCGCGCTCCTGAAAACCGGTAAATTCAAAACCGACAACATGACCGTTAAAAAAACGTGGCGCGGAACTCGTCGCCCCGACAGTCACGGTGACAGGTTCGCTTAAAATTTCCGCCGCTTGAATGTCGTCCCGGCGCGACAGCATGTCGACGCTGTAACTGTATGGTTGCGAAAAGGCTTCCCAGGCCTCGAACTTATGCAACAGCAGAACATCCTCACCCAGCGGGGTATCGATTCGAAGAGCCCGGTCGGCTTGGGTGAAATTTTCCTTGCCGGAAAAAAGCGTTGTCATCAGGTACATCCATCATTTTTCTTTGGCGCGTACATTAAAGGAAAAACGTTCGAACGCCTGTTAAATTGCGCACAACGGATCACAAAATATAATGACTTCTGGCGCCAAAAATAACCTGTTTCACAGGAGTCCGTGTCGCCAATGGCTTTCATACGGCGCCAGGTGGATTTATGTGAAAAAGCCAGCGCGCAGCCTTCTTCACGGGGCCAAAGGAAAACCGGAACGTAGTCATCTTCGCGCCAAGCGAAGATCCAGGAATTTCAGGAGGTGACGGCAAATTATCATCCTGAAAGCCGCTACGCGAATACGAGGTACAGGAAGAATGGAGGCCGTAGTAAGTGAGTGCCCTAATTAAATTATTCCGGACAGTAGGCGCGCAAGCGAAGATCCAAAGATCGTGAGGTTTACGCTCTCGCCTCTCCCACAACTTCCGTCAACCAATCCATAAATACCCGCAGCCTCCGCGAAGGGTTGCGCCGCGACGGGTAAACCATGTTGGCTGGCATCGGCTCGGCGAGGTAATCCGGTAACACGCTGATCAATCGACCCTGTTCGATATCGTCCACATTTTTGACTGGAATCTGCGCGATACCCAACCCCGCAAGGCAGGCGGCCAGGTAACTCTCGGTACCGTTCACTGTAATTACTCCGGGCATTTCCAGTAACCGCACCTTTCCGTTTTCGACATATTCAAAACCTTCGGGACGGCTGCCAAGCTTTTGCGTGTAGTGAATCAGGCGATGGTTGGCCAGGTCCTCCAACGATTTCGGCTCGCCGAATTTTTCAATATACGATGGACTAACGCAGTTGAGCACTTTAAAGGTGGCCAATGGACGCGCGATGAGGGAGGAGTCCTTCAGTGTTCCAACCCGAATCACGCAGTCGAACCCCTCGGCAATCAAGTCGACCTGATAATCCGCGCTACTGATTTCCAGTTTCAGGTTCGGATATCGTTCAAAAAACACCGGCAGGCGCGGAATTACGGTATTGCTCGCGAACCGGCTCGGCATATCAACCCGCAGGATGCCGCTGATATCCTCCGGCCTGCGCTGGAACTGACCGTCCATTTCCTCCAGGTCGGAGAACAATGCGCGGCATTTTTCCAGGTAAAGCTTGCCATCCCCGGTCAGCGTCACGCTACGGGTATTCCGGTGCAACAGTCGGGCGCCCAGCCGATTCTCCAGCCACTGCACCGCGCCGGAAACACTGGACTTGGGCAAGCCCAGGCTGTCGGCCGCCCGGGTAAAGCTGCCCAGTTCCGCTACTCGAATAAAACGTTGCATCGCATCCAGTCTATCCATTGCCCAACCTTACCTTATCTTTTGTTCGCCTTGAGCGAACAATGTAGTCGGGTTTGGTATGTTTATCCAGACCAATGTCCGCCCTATCCTGCACCCGTCGATCAACAAACAACGGGAGGTTTCAATGAGCAAGATTGCACTGATTACCGGCGGTAGCCGGGGCTTGGGCAGAAATATGGCCTTGAGTATGGCCCGTAAGGGTATTGATTCGGTTATCACTTATCACGCTAATGCCGGCGCCGCCACCGAGGTGGTGGAGGAGATAAAAGCAGTGGGCGCAAACGCCGTTGCACTGCAACTGGATACCGGCGATAGCGCCTCCTTTGCCGGTTTTGCCAATAATCTACGCGAATCGCTGGCAAGCAACTGGCAACGCGAACGCTTCGACTTTTTAATCAACAACGCCGGCATCGGTCGCTACGCTTCCATCAGCAAAACCGAGGAGGAACAATTCGACGAGTTGATGCGCGTGCACCTGAAAGGCCCCTTCTTCCTTACCCAAACTCTTTTGCCGATAATCGAAGACGGCGGCAGCATCGTTAACATCTCCAGTGGTTTGGCGCGCTTCAGCCTGGCCGGCTACGCGGCTTACGCCATGATGAAAGGCGGCATTGAGGTGCTGACCCGCTACCTGGCAGTGGAGCTGGGGCCGCGCCGCATTCGCGTTAACACCGTTGCGCCGGGGGCAATTGAAACCGACTTCGGCGGCGGCACCGTGCGGGACAACAAGGACCTGAACAATTTAATTGCATCCCAAACCCCACTCGGCCGGGTGGGTCTGCCGGAGGATATCGGTGGTGCGGTTGCATTGCTGTTACGGGAAGAGGCGGGGTGGATTAACGGGCAGCGTATTGAAGTGGCGGGCGGAATTCATATGTAGCACGAAAATGTTAACCATGGTTACAGGGCGGGGAAGCGATGGCCGACACTTCGGGCGCCACCCGCCGCTTTTACCCTCCCCCGATGAAAAATATATAGCAGCGGCTATCGGGTCATCCGCCAAAACGTATTACGAATAATCCACCAAATCAATATTCCTGGCTCCGGCTGCAGTCAGAGTTTTCAACCCCATTTCATTCGGGAGACACTGTCTCCCATTTGGGGAATGACACACTGGCGTCCGCCCGCCGTACGGTCACCGCTGTTTGGCTGCATAAACGGCTTAGGGAGCCTCTGATCAAGTAACTCTGGTCTGTTCTTACTCAACTATTCTAAAACAGCATTTTGCAAAGCTCGCGCCTCGGCGATACACGCAGCTACTGCCGCTGGCGGGAAGACGACAACGAATATGAACACTATTCCGACTCAGGCGGTAAATCCGGCGGGCAAAAGGAAAAGCTGGCGTACACAATTCTGGCGGCGAGCCTGGCCTACCAGTTCGGCCTGGAATGGGGCGCGGTTCGCTCGCGCTCGTTCCGTTTTGTGGTGATCGACGAAGCGTTCGGGCGTGGCTCGGATGAGTCCGCCGAGTACGGACTCAGGTTGTTTCAACAATTGAACCTGCAACTGCTGATCGTCACGCCCTTACAGAAAATCCATATCATCGAACCCTACCTCGCCAGCGTCGGCTTCGTCCACAATTCCGGAGGTCGCGATTCGCGGATACGCAACCTGACGATTGAAGCCTACCGGCGGGAAAAAGCGCAGTTGCAACAGCACCCGGATGAGGATCGTCTTGAACTGGAGCAATAAAAAAAGCCTCTTGGCGCAACTGGAAAAGCTGTGGGACAAGGGGCTTCTGCTGGAAGAGCAGTTACTCATGGATCAGAATCAGATGTGCAACCTTTTCCCCAAGCGCCTGGTGTTTAAATCGCCCGACAACCAGGCGCTGTCAAACCAGTTCGATAGTGTGCGCAAATGGGTGGGCGAGATACAGCAGCTCGAGGGTTTTCGCATTGTTTACCGGACCGTGCGCCACCGGATCATCGGTGAAAATCCGCTGCCCGACCAAGCTTGGGTCGATTCACTGGACATCGCACTGAAACTGCTGGGCAGGAAACATGATGCCGAAGTTTTTTCGCATCTGGTCGCCCTTACCCGAAACCGTGTGCCCCAACTGATGGAATGGGTCCGGAAAAACCCGCTCAAGCTGCTCGCGGTGGCCGACCGTTGGCCCCGATTGCTGGATTTTGTCGAATGGCGGCAGCACCACACGCAACCAGGTATATACCTGCGACAGGTCAGCCTCGCCGGTATCGACAGTAAATTTATCGAAAGGCACAAAAGCCTGCTGATAACATTATTGGATCTGAGCCTGCCCGAGGAAGAAGTCAATAAAGAGGCGGCGGGAAGCCGGCGTTTCGAACAGCGGTACGGCTTTTTGAATAAGCCGGAGCGCATTCGCTTTCGCCCACTCGACCCCGCGCTGACATTGCTGCCCGGCCTGGAATGCGATATCAGTATGACGACCGGGGATTTTCAGGCGCTGGGGAAAAAACCGGAATTTATCGATTCGCTAAAACACGTCTTTATGACGGAAAACGAAATTAATTATTTGTCGTTTCCTCCGTTGAAAAACAGCCTCGTTATCTTTGGTTCAGGTTATGGTTTCAGTATGCTTGCCGACATAGATTGGCTTCGGGCAGTGGACGTTTTTTATTGGGGGGATATCGATACACATGGCTTTGCTATACTCGACCAGCTAAGAAGCAGGATTGGTCATGTGCAAAGCCTTTTGATGGATGAGACGACACTCTTGGAACATCGGGAATTTTGGGGAGCCGAACCGGTTCCCGAGCGGCGGGTGCTACACAGTCTAACGCCCGACGAGGAACACCTTTATCTGTCTTTGGTTGAGAATCGATACGCCACCTCGCTGCGCCTGGAACAGGAACAAATAACTTTCAGCTATCTTATCCAAGAGCTGAACAGGCGGTTTGGACCAATGCGTCCAAAGCCATGATTGTCGAGATTCTCCTCCGGCTTGGACAGCCGGAAAATCGAATCCATACCCTGTCACAGAAACAACCGGGACCACGCCCGAGAATATTTTTCCGGGAACACCTCAGGAAAGTATGGTATCGCTTATTTGCTCTGCCTCATTTGCTTGGCAGAACTAAGGGCAGACACGCGGGTCTGCCCCTACGGAAAGAGGTGCCACAATCCCGGGAGGAAACGTCCCGCTTCTTTAACGGCCTTACCGGGCAACGGGCATATGACTTGTTAATTCCGGTTCGGCGAGAACACAACGATTTCTGCCCCCGTTTTTCGCTTCATAAAGCGCGTCGTCCACGCGCTTAAATACATCGGCGAAGACTTCCCCGTCGGTGTGGCTTCCCACCCCCGCGCTGATTGTCACTACCAGCGGATCATTGGGCTCGAATCTTGAGCGGCTAACCGACAGGCGGAGTTTTTCCGCAATGGACAGGGCGACTTCGTCGCTTGTGAACGGCAGAATAATAATAAATTCCTCGCCGCCCCAGCGGCCGACGTAATCACCCTCCCGGGTATTTTTCCGTACGATTTCCGCCAGTTTTTTCAGAATTCTATCGCCAGCGTCGTGTCCGCGACTGTCGTTGACTTGTTTGAAGTGATCAATATCCAGCAGGATCAGGGCAAACGGCGGTTTACCTCGCACGGCCTGTCGGGCGGACGCCATTAACGTGGAGACAATCTGGTCGATACCAAAGCGATTGTAGGATTGGGTTAACGTATCGATGGTAGAGAGCTTTTTGAACTTGTCCGACTCTTTTATCAGTTTTTGATTCGACTCGTTCAGGTCGCTTATCAACTTTTTGTCTCGCAATAATTGTTTTCGTATTTTGATAAGCTGGCTGATCGTGGTGGCAAAAACGCCAGCCAACCACAGGCACATGATGCCGAGGTACCAGTTCTCCCGGGTGATCCAGACACCGGCAAGTTCTATTTTTTTAATCCGAATATCATGATTGCCCACGGTCATCGAATCCGAGAAATCAATGCCCAGGTTTACGACATTGTTCAGTTCGGGAAAGGAATTCTCTCGGGTAATGTCGTAGGTAAGAAGCCACCATTCGGTGACGACAAATTCGCTAAGGTTTAGTGTTATTTCGTTGTCGAGATCCTTGGTTGCGAGAAAAATGGCATTGTATTTCGCGCTGTTGAAATCGTCGGGTTTGGAGTAGGCACTGCTAAAATTGCGTGCAAAGAACCGCATTTTCGGCGCAGCGCCATTGTACTCAACAGACAGTTTAATGCGCTGGAATTGCGAAAGGTCTATTCCTTTGCCTTCGCCGAACGGGTAACCGACATTGAAGCTGCAGTAATAACTGTAATCGGCGATACCTTCCGGATAGACGCAGCGAAATTGTCTTTCACTTTGGTTGAGCCACAACGCCGATGATTGGCCGTTTGGAAGATCCGTGCCATAGATAAAAATATTCGCGGTCGGGTCGTCGGTGACTACATAGCGCTTTTCCGGTAAAAACCGGTAAGCGTACAGGGCAAAAACGGAAAGCGCGATTGCGAACAGAGGCAATAACTTTTTGTTATAACGGTTTTTAAGCATTAAAGTGGTAACTACAATGGCTGGTTATGTGATTATAGACGACAAATATCGGGAATGAGGGGAGATGAGGAAGTGGAAACAGTGTTAAATTTTGGAAGGTTTTATTCGTGCGAAATTTTTTATAACCGGTTGCGGCTGGCGCTCCGCTTATGCGTCTTACGTGGTTATATGAGTTAGATACAACAGTCGATATACGCGTGTGCTTGTGGTATTAACAAAAAAGATGTCCATCCGCTTTGGGTGATCAATCGATGGCCGGCACCGGGGGAAATTAAAGCAAGGTCGGTAAAAGCCTGTGGGACATTATCCAGGTACTGCCCCTGGGGCAGACACATGGGTCTGCCCCTACACGCGAATCGACCGCTACAATGAGCGCCGGATTTTTGATTCAAGATTCTATAGCCATAAAGCAGGACTATTTATTATCGAAGTATTCCACGCCTTCCGGTGTAGGCAATACTTCCCGGGGATCGCCCTGAAAACTGGAAATGGGTGTAACAGCCAGTTCACCGCGATCAGTTTGCCTTAACTCAATTTCACCTTGAACCTTCAATATTATTTCTTCGATTTGCGGAATTTCCTTAACATTTAAAAACTGCCTGCAGCGGCCGACACGATTAACTTCGGTATTGCCCCAGACATTCCAGGAAGAAGGGAGCCCGTCCCGCCACTCATCCCATCCTCGTTCACCGGCGCCGCGATTGGCTGTATGCAGGCTAAATGAAATAAAGTCATTACCGGCGAAATGTTGTGAGGTTACCGGCGCATAGTTCATTTTTAATTCATAAACGTCGCCGGTGTCGGTGTAGTACACACCACTCCAGTTTGGGAAAGTTAATGAGACTACACGCCCTTCCCAACCCGTCCCACGTGGCACTGCCGGCGAAAAACAAAGTCCTTGAGTCGCCCATTGATTATGGGCCGGAGAAGTGTCATCAAAGAAAGTTACCGTCCAATAGTTGGCGACGTTCCCGGCGGAGTCGTAATAGATCGATGGTTTTTGATCTGCCATTGCATGGTAAGCAGTGCTAAATGTCAGGAAAGTTAAAATTAAGGCAAGTTTTTTGAAAATAGTTGATTTTTCTTGTCGCATGATTTTTTCTCCTTATTAGAAATGGGGTATCTAAAATTTCACAGGATACATTGCGTGTTTGTGGACGACAGAAAAAATATTATTTTTTCCAGTAAATTTAAATAATGAATATTGCATATGCCCACGGCGGAAAACTATAACGCCGCCTTTTTGCTCGAACAATGTTATTCCATGCCACATCCCGGGGTCGCTATATCGATTTAAACTACATACTTATATCGTTATATTTTTTTAAAAACATACCCACCAATGCCGGCTGGATATGGCGTCGGTTAAAAATACCCGAATGAACCGCCAGGGATGAAGCAAGTGAAGAATTAAGCATTTATCTGCCGTTAATTGAGTCCGGCATTAATAAACTAGCGGGTGGCGTTTTATTTACCCGCCCTACGGACAGATGTTGTAGGGGCGATTCCGGCGGTCGCCTGGGCAGAGGCTAGCCCCTACAAACGGTAACGGTATGGATGAAACAAATCTGGTAACACGCTGTAGCTAGAACGGATGTCCATCCGTTTTACGCGCGCGATCGATGGCAACCGCCGCTGAAATCAGCGCAAGGTGGGTAAAGGCTTGCGGAAAATTGCCCAGGTGCTGGCCCTGGAAACCCAGCTCTTCGGAAAACAGGCCGAGGTGATTGGCATAGCCGAGCATTTTTTCGAACAGCAATGTCGCTTCGTCCACCCTGCCCGCCCTGGCGAGGTTTTCGCAGTACCAGAATGAGCAAACGGTAAAGTTGCCTTCCTGCGAATTATCCAGCGCTTCGAGATTCGGGTCCGGGCGGTAGCGCCTGACGAAAGCGTCGGTCACCAGTTCGTCCTTCAGTGCCGCGAGGGTTTTAGTCCAGCGTGGATCGCGCGAGGAGATAAATTTTACCAACGGCATCAGCAATACCGACGCGTCCATGTTATCCCCGTCTTTGTGCTGGATGAACGTCTGCCGACCATCGTGCCAGAAATTTTCGTGGATATCGCGGTAAATATCATTTCGAATTTCCCGCCAGTGCGCGATTGGCGCGGGGAAAGAGCCTATCTCGCTGATGCGTATCGCGCGGTCGATGGCAACCCAGCACATCAGCCGGGAATGCAGGAAGTGTTTTTTACCACCGCGAAATTCCCAAATGCTTTCGTCTGGTTCATCCCAGTGCTCACACACATACTCAACGGTACGGGTCAGATTTTTCCAGCCGTCATAAGTAACCGGAGTACTGTATTTATTCGCCAGGAATATGCTGTCAACGAGTTCGCCGTATATATCCAGCTGTAACTGGTGTTTGGCGGCGTTGCCGATGCGAACCGGCGCACTGCGACGATATCCTTCCAGGTGTTTCAGCTCCTTCTCCTCAAGGTCGCTGCCGCCGTCTATCCGGTACATTAACTGTAACGGCCCTCCCTCGGAATGCTCATAACGCTGGCTTATCCATTCAACATAATGGGTGGCTTCTTCGGTAAATCCCAGTTTCAGCATGGCGTAAACGGTAAATGCGGAATCGCGAATCCAGCAATACCGGTAGTCCCAGTTTCGCTGCCCGCCAACCGCTTCCGGCAGACTGAAGGTTGGCGCGGCCACCATGGAACCATGCTTCCGCGAAAACAGCAGCTTTAATACCAGCGCCGAGCGCCTTATCTGGTCACTCCACATGCCGTCATAGTTCGAGTGGTTCAACCACTTTCGCCAGTAAGCCGCCGTTCCTTCGAGCAACTTGTTGATGTCTTCCTGGGCGGCTTTATTATTTTTGCCGGCGTCCGCACAGCAGTTGTAGGTAAATACCACCTGTGTGTTTTCCTCCAGGCAAAAAGTCGCCACGACGCCGTCTTCCCCGAGTTGCAAAGGAATATCGCCGGTTAGCCTGGCGGGAGGAAATTCTTTATCCGTGCAGGTAAATAGCACGGAATACTCGTCAATGTCCTGCTCCACCCGCGTTTTTCCCCTGGCGTAATCGAAAGCGGTGACACATTCAAGCTGCATGGTCATGCGGCCCTGAACGGATTTGACGATGCGGATCAGCTGCTGTTTGCTTTTCTCGTTTTGTCGCTCTCCGTCCAGTAACGGCATGAAATCAATAATTTCCAGAATACCGTTTTTCGACAGAAATCGGGTGACAAGAATATTGGTGTCCGGAAGATACATCTGTTTGGTGGTCATATCTTCCTCCAGGGGGGCTATCTGAAAGTAACCTCCCTTGTTCTTGTCCAGCAGGCGCGCGAAAACGGAGGGGGAATCAAACGAGGGGACACACATAAAATCAATGGAGCCATGCATGCCGATCAAGGCAACCGTTTCCAAATTGCCTATAACGCCATAGTTTTCGATTGGCAAATAATCTTCACGGTAGTGCTGGCCATACTGCATGGATAACTCCAAGGAGTGGGATAAAATTTTATCCGTTTTCGTAGAAGCCGGGGTACAACGTCATGCCGCCATCAATGTACAGCGTCGTGCCGGTAATATAGTCCGCCGCGTCGGAAGCCAGCCACGCGACCGGTCGCGCCACATCCTCCACCTCGCCGATACGACCATAGGGAATCAACTGCAGCAGTTCCTTCTCTTTTTTGCGATCGCTCCACACGGGTTGATTGATCCGGGTTTTAATGGCACCGGGCGAGATGGCGTTGATTCGGATTTTTTGCGCGGCCAGCTCCAGCGCGGCGGATTCCATCAGCATTTTTATACCGCCTTTGGAGGCGGCATAGTTGACGTGGCCCGCCCAAGGAATTTCGTCGTGTACGGAACTGATATGAATAATTTTTCCGGCGGATCCGGAGATGGAAGGATCGACTCCCTGGGAGCAGAAAATATGAGCCGCTTTTCGGGCACACAGGAACTGCCCCGTCAAATTTACCGCCAGTACCTTTTGCCACTGGTCGAAGGACATATCAATGAAGGAAGCGTCCTGCTGGATACCCGCGTTGGCGATAAGAATATGCAGTTTTTCGAATCGCTCCAGGACGGCCGCGAACATGTCGTTCACGTCCTGCTCGTTTGAAACATCGGCCTGGAATATATGGGATTGCACGCCGTGTTCACGACAGCGTTGCGCGACTTCTTCCGCCTCGTCCTGCGACTTTAGGTAGTTAATCGCAACATTGGCGCCCCTGAACGCCAGTTCCACCGCGCAGGCCGCGCCTATTCCGGAGCCACCCCCGGTGACCAGCGCGGTTTGTCCCGCCAGGAATTTTTCAGCATCGCTCATAGACCCACCTCAACAGGGCAGGTTATGCAATCGATACACCAATTGAATCAAGGCAAGGAAGGCCGGAGCTATCCGGCCTTGGAATACGGTCCGGCCTTTGAATGTGGCGCTACGAACAACTCTTGCAGGAAATTGTAAATATTACCAGTTGAACAATCAGGCAAACTTTTCCTGGATACCGCGAAGCACACCCTGGCTGTAAAACCGGGTCAGCCAGTTCGTTACACCGTCGACAAAACGAGCCTGGCCGGCGAGATCGCTGCCGAATATTTCCTGGATGGAAATTATCTCTTTCGCCATCGCGGCGGGCTCATTTTTATTTGCATCGCATATGGCTTTCAGCTTTTGCGCGTAGGGGTCCAGCACCTCTATGGTATTGCCTTTTTCATCGACGCCGGAAACATAGCGTATCCACGCGGCGACGGCGATGCAGATAATCTCGATGTGGCCATTGCCCGCCAGTTGCTCGCGCAATGTTTCGAGCAGCCGTTGCGGCAGCTTCTGCGATCCGTCCATGGCAATCTGCCAGGTCCGGTGGCGCAGGCCGGGATTGGCAAAACGCTCACGCAGCTGTTTTTTATATCGCCCGACATCAAATTCCGTCCGGACTTTCAGTGTTTCACCCGCTTCGCGATCCATGTAGGTTCGGCACAGTTTGACAAAGGCCGGCTCCCGCATCACGTCGCTGACGGTTTCAAAGCCGGCGAGATAACCGCAGTAGGCCAATGTGGAATGGCTGCCATTTAGCAAGCGCAGTTTCATTTTCTCGAACAGCTGCACATCGTCCGTCAGCAACGCGCCAACCTGTTCCCATTCCGGCCGGTCGTTGCAAAAGTTGTCTTCGATTACCCACTGGGAAAACGGCTCTGCCACCACCATGCCCTCGTCACGCAAACCCAGTTGTTCCGCCAGCGCTTCGCGGTCCTGCTCCGTCGTGGCGGGAACAATGCGGTCGATCATGGTACTGGGGAAGGTGACTTCGGATTTTATCCAGTTGGCCAGTTCCGCGTCGTAACGTTCTGCAAATTGCGTTACCACGTTTTGCAGAACGGAACCGTTGTGAGGCAGGTTGTCGCAGCTTAATGGCGTAAAGGGACGCACGCCCGCTTCCTTTCGATTCTTTAATGCCGCGACAATGTAACCGACAGCCGAACGTGGACTCCGCGGATTTTCCAGATCGTGTTTTATATCGGGGTGATCGACGTTGAGATTGCCCGTCGCCGGATCGTGGCAGTAACCTTTTTCCGTGACGGTCAACGACACAATTTTAATATTGTCCGAGGACATCAATCGCCGTAGTTCAATGGGATCTTCCGGCCCCACCAACACGGATTTTACCGCGCCGATAATTTGCAGGCGCTCACCGTCGGGACAACGCTCGACGATGGTATAGAGGCAATCCTGTTCCGCCAGTTGCTGCTTGACCGTGGGCGAGCGAAGACTCGCGCCGATAATTCCCCAGCTGCCGCCGAACTGGTTCAATACCGCCTCGGTATAGCAGGCCTGGTGGGCGCGGTGAAACGCACCAATGCCCAGGTGAACGATTCCCGGCTCTACCTGACTTCGATCGTACTCCGGTTTGATGACATCGCGATTAACATCGGCGAGTGTTGCGTTACTCAGTCTTTTCATATTTCCAAGGAATCCGTTGAACGGGTGAAAATAAAATTTGGGAGATTAAAGGCAGGTGGCGCCCGAAGTGTCGGACCATCGCTTACCTGCCCTTCAATTTTATGCGAGCTTGTAAGCCTGTTTTACCAGGTTATAGGTCACGTCCACGGCCACATCGCGGGCTTCGTCTTCCGGCAAACGATGGTCGGTGACCAGTTGCGCCAGGAAGCCGCAATCCATCCGGCGGGCCACATCGTGCCGCGCGGGAATGGACAGGAATGCGCGCGTGTCGTCATTGAAGCCGACGGTGTTGTAAAAACCGGCGGTCTCGGTGACATGCTCGCGGAAACGGCGCATGCCTTCGGGGCTGTCGTGGAACCACCACGGCGGACCGAGTTTAAGCACAGGGTAATGGCCGGCGAGTGTTGCCAGCTCCCGGCTGTAAACTGTTTCGTCCAGGGTAAATAAAATCACCGAAAGCTTCGGCTCGTTGCCGAACTTGTCCAGCAGTGGTTTTAATGCGTGGACGTATTCGGTCTGGCGTGGAATGTCGGCACCCTTGTCGCGCCCGAAGCGGGCAAACACACCCGGATTGTGATTGCGCACGGAGCCGGGGTGAATCTGCATCACCAGGCCGTCGTCGATACTCATCGCCGCCATTTCCGTCAGCATCTGGCCGCGAAATTGTTCGGCTTCCACCGGAGAACATTGGCCCGCCAGCGCCCTGGCAAAAAGTTCTTCCGCTTCGGCGCGCGGCAGATCCGCAGTAACCGCCGTGGCGTGGCCGTGGTCCGTCGAAGTCGCGCCCATGGATTTGAAAAACTCGCGGCGTTTTCTGTGAGCGTTCAGGTAACCTTCGTATGTCGAAGTGTCCTCACCGGTCATTTCACCGAATTTCGCAACATTGGCGACAAAGCCCTCGAACTCCGGATCGAGCACCGGATCGGGACGATACGCAGTAATGACTTTTTTCCGCCCCTGCCAGTCGCTTTCGCAAATTTTTTTGTGGTGGCGCAAATCATCCAGTGGCGATTCCGTCGTCGCCAGGTATTCGATATTGAACCGCTCGAACAGTGCGCGCGGCGAAAATTCCGGCTTTTTCAGGCACTCGTCGATGTGGTCGTAGTAGGCATCGGCGGTTTCCGGAGTCAGCCTTTCCTCCAGGTCGAACACTTCCTTGAATACATAGTCGAGCCACATGCGCGAAGGTGTACCGCGAAAGGCGTAAGGATAATACTGGGAAAAAGTTTTCCAGATTTTGCGCGTATCCTGCTCCACCGGCGTGCCATCAATGGTGGGAACCCCGAGGGATTCCATCGGCACGCCCAGGCTGTGGAGCATGCGGAAAACATAATGGTCCGGCTTGATCAACAGGTTCGCCGGATTGCCAAACGGCTCGTTGTCCGCGAACCACCGCGGGTCCGTGTGACCATGCGGACTGACAATGGGCAGATCCTTCACTTCCTGGTACAACCGACGCGCCACTTTGCGGGTGTCGGGGTCGGAAGGGAACAGTCGATCCGGATGAAGAACTAATGTAGTCATAGCCAACCTTCATGCTGTGAAAAAGTTTGAACTTGCCACCCGCCACCGGTCGCGGCGGGAGGAGCGAGGAAAAAATCAGGGCACTTCGTACAAGCCGAAAAACACCGGCAAAAATTCGCTGATGGCCGGCACGTAGGTGACAAGCAATAACGCCACCAGCATGGCGGCGTACATGGGCATCAGCGGCCGTATCAGTTGGGCGATGGATGTTTTTGCGATACTGCAACCGACAAAAAGCACGCTGCCCACCGGTGGTGTACACAGCCCGATACACAGGTTGAGCACCATCATAATGCCAAAATGCAGTGGGGAAATCCCGATCTGGATCGCCACCGGCAGAAAGATCGGCGTAAAGATCAACACCGCCGGCGTCATGTCCATGAAGATACCGACACAGAGCAGGATCAGGTTGATGGTCAGCAAAATAACGAACGGATTGTCGCTCAGGGACAACAGCGCCGCACTGATGGTTTGCGGAATATTTTCATAGCTCAGCATCCAGGAAAGCGCCGTGGATGTGCCGATCAGCAACATGACAATGGCCGTGGTCTGCACTGAACGAACAAAAATATCCGGCAGGTCCGACAGCTTGACTTCCTTATAAATCACCATCGACAAAAACATCGCATAGAGCACCGCCACCACACTGGCCTCGGTCGCCGTGAAATAGCCACCGATAATGCCGCCGATCACAATCACGATCAGCAGCAAACTGGGAATGGCATCGACGGTGCGTTTTACCACATCGGACAACGCCGGCACCGGCCCCACCGGGTAATGTTTGACTCTGGCATATATCGCGCACACCGCCATCAGGCACAAAGCCACGAGCAGGCCCGGCAGGTAACCGGCAACGAACAACGCCGCGATGGACACACCGCCACTGGCCAGCGAGTAAACAATCAGGATATTACTCGGGGGAATCAGCAGCCCGGTAGTGGAAGAAGTTACCGTGACCGCGGCGTTAAAATTCCGGTCGTAACCTTCCTTTTCCATGGTCGGAATCATAAAGCCGCCGATGGCCGACGTGGCCGCCACCGATGAGCCGGAAATCGCACCGAACAGCGCGCAGCTGATCACGTTCACAAAAGCGAGACCACCGGGCAGCATACCGATCAATACCTTGGCGAACTCGATCAGGCGGTGCGCGATGCCGCCCTGCCCCATCAACATGCCGGAGAGAATAAAAAACGGAATCGCCAGCAGGGCAAAACTGTCCACGCCACTGGCGATACGCTGCGCAATAGTAATTGTCGCCGGCGTGAAATCGATGGTGAACAGCATGGCCGCGAAGGTTGCCACGCCGATACTGATGGAAATGGGCACATGCAGTAACAGCAGGACAACAAAAGTCAGCAATAAAACAACAACGGAAAGTTCCATCAGCCTGGCCTCGGTTTTTATTCTGGTTTTTCGTGAGCGTTAAGTTCAGGTGCGCCGAACACAATTCGTTCAATCGCAAATATGGCGATCAGCAGTCCGCTCAACGGTATGACGCTGTAGACGATCCAGACTTCCACTTCCAACGCGGCGGAAGTCTGCTTGAGTTCGTAATTGAGCAGTACGAGTTTGAGCCCGCCATAAATCAAAATGATGCAGGCAAACGCCAGGCTGATAATTTCCGCCAGTTTTTGCGCGATTACTTTCCTGTTGCCTTCCAGTTTTGCCACCACGATATCCAACCCCAGGTGCGCGCCCCGGCGAAACGCGTAAGCGGCACCGAGCAACGCCACCCAAAGCATCAGGAACAACGCCACCTCCTCGGTGTAGGAACTGGGGTTGTTCAATACAAAACGGGAAACCACCTGCCAGGTGACATCGAGCACCAAAGCTCCCATTAGAGCGGCCAGCACTGCCGCCAGCGCGCTTTCCAGTTTGTCCAACAGTTTTTTCATTACAATTTTATTCTCGTGTTGCTCGTGGTCTTTTTTATCCGGGTTCACTTCCGTATGCCACGCTTAATTCGCTCAGGTTGCTTCCGTATAACCACGCATTTTCCGAATCGTGGGTTGGGACGGGTCGCGCAGGCCGAGCTATGCGAATCCCAACGTGAACTCCGGAGAAAAATGTTCGGGTTCTTTCCTCAGCCCGCGCGGCCCGCCCCAACCAATTTACATGGCCTTGAATTTCATCATCAGGTCGTAGGCGGGCGTGCCTTTATAGTTTTCGTGCATCTCTTTTACTTGTTGCGCGAAAAGGGTTTTGTCGGGATGAATAATTTCAACGCCGGCCTCCTCCACTTCCCGCAGGGCTTCCTCGGACGCCTTCTCCCAAAGTTCCCGCTGGTATTCAATCGACTCGTCCATTGCCTGTTGCAGCCACTGTTGCTGTCGTTTATCCAGTGATGACCAGATGTAGCTGCTGATCAGGACGATATCGGGAACGAAAGTGTGTTCATTCAAGGTGTAGTACTTGGCTACCTCGTAGTGCTTGGACGTATAGAAACTGGGAGGATTATTTTCCGCTCCGTCCACCACACCCTGTTGCAGCGCCGTATAAAGTTCGCCCCAGGAAATCGGGGTGGCGGCCCCTCCCAAAGCATTCACCATTTGCATCGATGTCTGGCTTTTCTGCACGCGGATTTTCATTCCGCTCAAGTCTTCCGGTGTGTGAATCGGCTTTTCGACCATATAGAAACTGCGACTGCCGGCATCGTAGTAGCCCAGCCCGCGCAGGCGGACTTTTTCGCCTTCCAGCAGCAGTTGCTTGCCCAGGTCGCTGTTGAGCGCCCGCCAGTAATGCTCGCTGTCGCGGAAGACGTAGGGCATGCTGAATACTTTCATCGAGGGAACAAAGCCTTCCATGGGGCTTGAGGACACCTTGGTCATGGCCAGGGTGCCGATTTGCAGCAATTCCATCAGCTCGCGCTCGGAGCCCAACTGGCCGCCCGGGTAAATATCGATGCGCATGGTGCCGTCGGACAATTCGTCGAGACGCTCGGACATATAGACGATGCCGGCATGAACGGGGTGATCGGTCGGCAGTGCGTGGGCCATTTTCAGCACGCGGACATCACTGTGTTTGGAGCACGATGCAAGGGACAGGGCCAGGATTAGGGCCAGCAGCGGCTTGGAAAGCTTTGTCATTTATTATTCACCGTGGAAAGCACTGGTATACAAGAAGTAGCGCCATTCTATAGAAGAAAAGGCGACAAGCCAATTGTGGTCAAGCCAATTTTCCGAATATTTGGCTTTGTGTCAAGCCAATTTGAAAAAAGACTGTGCAACAACGCCTTGGGCTTGTTGCACAGGTAGCACTCCGCTAAACCACACCTGAGAGAAGGTAATTTTTATTTGCTACTGGTTTCCGATTCCAGCTCCAATTCGTAAACAAGTTTTTCTTCCACGGCATTGGATGGCCTGGAGAACCTGGCAAACAGGTTATAGGCAACAGGGACAACGAAAATGGTAAACACCGTCGCCGCCGCAACGCCGGAGAAAAGCGTCACTCCCAGTACCGCGCGGGTTTCCGAGCCGGCGCCGGTGGCGAGAATCAACGGTATCGACCCGGCGATGGTGGTAATACTGGTCATAACGATCGGCCGCAGGCGAATCGCGGAGGCTTCGACAATCGCGTCGTAAATGGATTTGCCTTCATTCCTTAGCTGGTTGGCAAACTCCACGATAAGAATGCCGTTTTTGGCCGCAAGCCCGATCAGCATGATCAATCCGATCTGGCTGTACAGGTTAAGCGTGCCGCCGGTCACCCAGATACCGAACAGGCCGCCGGCAATCGCCATCGGCACCGTCAGCAGGATAATCATCGGGTTGACCCAGCTTTCAAACTGCGCGGCCAACACCAGGAACATCACCAGGATGCCCAGGCCGAAAGTGAGCGCCACCGTACCGCCCGCGTTTTTATAGCGCTGGGACTCACCCTTGTAATCAACGATAACGTGCTCGGGCAGGTGCTCGTCGATCAGGTCTTCCAGATAGGTCAGCGCGTCACCCAGATTCAGGCCTTCCGCAAGGTTGGCCTCAATAGTGATTGCGCGTGTGCGGTTGTAGCGGTTCAGCGATTGGGTAACGGCGAACTCCTTCAGGTTCACCACATTAGCGAGTGGAATCAAGCTGCCGGTGCGATCGGAGCGCACGTAAATGTTGGTCAGGTCGTTTGGCCGGTTCTGCTGGTCGCGTTCGCCCTCCACAATGACGTCATACTCCTCGCCATTATCGATGTAAGTGGTTACACGCTTGCCACCCAGCATGGTTTCTAGTGTACGGCCAATATTTTGAATGGAAACGCCCAGCTCCGCCGCGCGGGTATAGTCGATTTCAACATGTACCTGGGGTGTGGTCGCCCTGTAGTCGGAATCCAGCCCTTCCAGGCCGGGATTGTTCTTTTCGATTTCCTCGAACAGTTTTTCCTGCCACCGGACCATTTCTTCGTAGGTGCCGCCGCCGATGGTAATCTGCACCGGCTTGGAAATGCCCGAACCGATGCCCTGGCGCATAATGGGAAACGCGCGCACGCCCGGCAGGTCTTCAAGCTCGACCCGCACCTCATCCATAATCTCGAACGCGGAGCGGCGCTTGCCCCACTCGCTAAGCCCGACAATGACGATGCCGGTATTGAAGGTGGAGACGGCGCCGCCAAACGAACGTGGCGCGCGCACCAGCAGGCGCTCGAACTCGCCCGAATCCACATACTGCATCAGGCGCTTTTCAATTTCATTCATGTATTCTTCAATATATTTGAAGCTCGCGCCCTCGGGACCGTTGACGATAATAAAAAAGGCTCCCCTATCCTCCTGTGGTGCAAACTCCGACGGAATTTTTTCCGCCAGCACGACCATCGCCACGATAATCCCGACCAGAACTGCAGTAATGCGCAGCGGATGAGCCAGGCAGGCAATCACCCATTTCCTGTAAGAGCGTTGGAATGCCGCGAAGAAGCGATCGACAATGGCCACCAGCCGGGTCGGCTTTTCCTGGTGACGCAGCAGTTTGGAGGCAATCATCGCCGATGCCGTCAATGCCACCAGGCTGGAGAAAATTACCGCGGCGGCCATGGTCAGGGCGAATTCGGAAAACAGGCGCCCCATATCCCCCTGCAGCACCGCGATAGGCGCGAACACCGCAACCAGTACCAGCGTGGTGGCGATAACCGCGAAACCCACCTGGCGCGTGCCGCGAAATGCCGCCACCAAAGGCGTCTCGCCGTACTCTTCCATCCGGCGGTGAATGTTTTCCAACACCACAATGGCGTCGTCCACCACCAGTCCGATGGCCAGCACCAGCGCCATCAGAGTGAGAATGTTGAGCGAGAAACCCCACACGGCCAGCAGGATAAAGGTTGCTATCAGGGAGACCGGTACGGTGATCGCCGGCACCAGCATGGCGCGAACGCTGCCAAGGAACAGGTAGATAACCAGGATGACCAGCGCGATGGCAATGGCGAGCGTCGTGTAAACCTCCTTGATGGCCTCCTCGATAAATACCGAGGAGTCGTAGCTCTGGTGAATCACCATGCCATCCGGCAGGGTTGGGTTGATTCGTTTGAATGCCTCCTTGGCTGCCCGCGCCACATCAATGGTGTTGGCGGTGGATTGTTTGGTGATGCCGATGCCCACCATGGCCTCGCCGTTGCCGCGGAAGAACAGCCGGTCCTCCTCGGTGCCTTTCTCCACCCGCGCCACATCGCCCAGGCGCACCACGTAACCTTCCTCGCCCTTGGCCAGTGCCAGCAGGCGAAAATCCTCCGGCTCCCTGAAACTGCGTTGCACCCGGACGCTGAAATTCTGGTCGATGGATTCGATATTACCGGCCGGCAGCTCGACGTTTTCCGCCCGCAGGGCGCGCTCCACATCCGCCACCGTGAGATTGTGCGCCGCCAGTTTGGCGCGGTCGATCCAGATTCGCATGGCGAAATTGAGGCCCCCTCCCACGCGCACGCGCGCCACACCGTCGATAACGGAGAAGCGGTCCACCAGGTAGCGCTCGGCGTAGTCGGTCAGCTCCGGCAGGCTCATATTACTGCTGGTGAGGTTCATCCACATGATGACGTCATCGTTGGAGTCCACCTTCTGCACATCGGGGATATCGGCTTCCTCAGGCAGGTTGTCCAATATCCTGGAGACACGGTCGCGCACATCGTTGGCGGCGGCCTCGATATTGCGCCCGACATTAAATTCGATCGTGACATCCGAACGGCCATCACGGCTACTCGACTGAATATAACGAATGCCTTCCACACCGGAAATGCGGTCCTCGATCACCTGGGTAATGCGGGTTTCCACCACGCTGGCGGCCGCGCCGGGGTAGTCCGTGCGCACGGATACGACAGGCGGGTCGATATCCGGGTATTCCCGCAACTGCAGGCGGTCGAACGACAATATGCCGAACGCGACAAGCAACAGCGAAATAACCGATGCGAACACCGGCCTCTTAATGCTGACATCAGAAAGCAACATGGAAGTTTCTCGTATTAATTAGCCTGGCATTGGCTTTCAGCCAATAGTGATGCATCCATGCATCTCGCCTGAACCCTGCCAGTTGAATGGTCGGGATTTAATGCCTGTCGGTATTAACCACTTTGTTCCGGATCTGGTTGGCGTTGCCGTTTTGAAGCAAGGTGCTCAGGCGGTCCGAACCGCTGTCGCGGGCAACCACTTCCACATTACTGCCATCCTTGAGTTTAAGGTGGCCGTGAGTAACGATCTTTTCGCCCACACTCAAGCCGTCGATGATTTCCATAATGCCGGGCTTGCGCTCGCCGGTGGTTACCTGGCGGCGCTGAACGGTCCACGGCTGTTGGCCGTCAGCGACTACATATACATAAGTCTCAGCCGCTTGCTGGATCAGCGCCTTCTCCGGCACCACCACGACATTTCGTGGCGGCTCCTCCAACTCAACGATCATCAACAGGCCGGGCTTTAGTATCCTCTCCGGGTTGGGAACGATTGCCCGCACCTGGACCGAGCGGGTCACCGGATCGATCCGGGTGCCGATACTCGCGATTTCCCCGACAAAAGGCTTATCGCCCAGCGCGTGTGCCCAGGCAGTGACGGACATTCCTGTTTTGAGGTGAGGCAGGTAAACGGAAGGCACTGACATATCCAGCTTCATCACACTGTCATCGTCGAGGGTGGTGATTACATCACCCGGACGAACCAGAGCGCCGCGACTGATGTTCCTCAACCCGACAACACCATCGAACGGAGCGATAATCAAAAGATCCTTGAGCCGCGAGCGTGTGGCTTCCAACTGCGACCGGGCGGAATCGTAGGCCAGTTTCCTCTCGTCCAACACGGCCTGGGTGGCCAGTTTGTTCTTCACCAGGGACTGGACGCGACGATATTGCTGCTCGGCTTCCACCAGTGCATGTTCGGCGGCCTCCAGCAGAGCGCGCTCCTCACCGCTGGCCATTTCAACGAGAATATCGCCTCTTTTAACCCGCTGGCCGTCATCGAAATGAATGGCGGTGACGACCTCGGTAACCGAGGCCGAAATGGTGGTCGCCTCGTTTGCGCGCAGGGTTCCCAATGCCTGGAGCGTGCTGGAGAAGGATTGTTCGCCAACCTCATAAACAAACACTTTGGTGACTTTGGCGTCTTCCCGCGCCAACACCTGCCCGGTAGTGGCAAGCGCACAGGCCAACACGAAACTGACCAATACCATTGGCCTGGTCAGGATAAATCTACTGCTCATAAACGCTCCGGAAACTTTTTACGCGATAAACATGGCGGGCGGCCGGCTAATGCGGATGTGTATTACTTTTCGCGCCGGCTTTAAGATTACCGTTATCAAGTGTAAATCAATTGTTTGCCTATTGCAGAAAATCCCACGGTTTCAATCAGATACACTTGTGCAAGTATAGGTTTAAAGGAGTATATCCCAGCCCGGGTTACAAAATTGTCAAAGATTCCGCGCAACCGGCAAAACGACAGCCAAAAAAAAGGCGCTCATGTGAGCGCCTTTTGGTTCCTGTGTCAGTGACCGATTTATTCAATCACCTTGGCAACAACACCGGCACCCACGGTACGACCGCCTTCACGG